>CAWCQB010000001.1:0-109239 GCA_963797505.1 uncultured Actinomycetota bacterium
GGCCGTCTTCGTAGGGCACCTCGACGGGTTCCGCGACGATCGGCAGGAGCGTGATGCCCCGTCGGAACGCCGAGACCTCCTGGCGGTGGGCCTCGACCAGGCGTGGGTCGAGCGGCGCGTCGAGCAGGAACAGCCACGACGTGCGGAAGTAGCTGCTGGCCTGCAGGAACGCACCCCGCGCTAGCGCACGCTGCGCGGTCGCGGTCCACTCGCGGTGCCACAGGTCGAGGTCCACGGTCGTGATGCGGGCGGCCGTGGCCGCCACCTCGTCCGCGTCCGCGCCCCCGTACGGCACCGCCCCGAGCAGCCGTTCGACCTGTGCCCGGAAGAGCTCGTCGTCCATCGTCATATCTCCCTCACGTATGTAACCTTACGGTCGTTATGCTAGCGCTCGTGACCTTACACTTGTCAAGTGACCACCACGAGAACGCGCAACCCCCGCGGCGACGGCGCCCGGCTGCGCGACGAGATCCTCGCCGCGGCGACGACGCTCGTCGACGACGGCGACCTGCCGTTGTCCCTGCGCGGTGTCGCGCGGCGTGCGGGCATCAGCGCCCCGTCGATCTACGGCCACTTCGCCGACCTCGAGGCGCTCGTCACGGCGTTGCTCGCGCAGAGCTTCAGTGAGCTGCAGGCCGCCGTGACGGCCGCGGCCACGGGGGCGCCGGCCGACGCGCTGCGGTCCGCGTGCCTGGCGTACGTCCGCTTCGGCTGGACCCATCGTGACCGCTACCGCCTGATGTTCGCGTCCGGCGGCTACGCGCCCGACGCGGTGGACGTCTTCGTCGCTCGTCGAGACCTTGATCGCTGCGTGCGTCGCGGCCGGGGTCTCGACGAGCGCCGACCCGCACGCCGACGCGTTCTTGCTCTGGGTTGCGCTGCACGGCATGGCGACGCTGGAGAAACCCGGTCGCGACGACTACCTGCGCCTCGGCCCGCTCGACCGGCCGGCCGCCGCGCGGACACTGATCGACCGGCTCGGCCGGCTCGGGTGAGCCTGCCGGCGTGAGATCGTTCGCCCGTGAGCAGACGATGACGGTGCGACGAACCCTGGCGCGCGGGTACTGGCGGCTGAGCCGGTGGACCCTGCGCAGCGAACGGGTCCCCGCGGACGGTGCCGGCCTGCTCATCGGCGCCCCGCACACGTCGAACTGGGACTTCGTCCTCATGCTCGCGATCGCGGGCGAGGCCGACCTGCGCATCCGGTGGCTGGGCAAGGACGGGCTGTTCCGGGGGATCGCCGGCCCGATCATGCGGGCGCTCGGCGGCATCCCGGTGGACCGCTCGAACCCCGCCGGGCTGGTCGACGAGCTGGTGGCGCGGATCCAGGGCGGCGACCGGTTCTACCTCGTCGTGACCCCCGAGGGCACGCGCAGCGGCGACGGGTGGAAGTCGGGCTTCTACCGGATCGCGCGCGCCACGGGCCTGCCCGTCACGCTCGGGTACGTCGACCGCACGACGATGACCACCGGACTCGGCCCGACGCTTGAGCTGACCGGCGACGTGGGCGCGGACATGGACGTGGTCCGCGCGTTCTACGCCGACAAGTCGGGGTTCGCGCCCGGGCGCCGGACCGAGCCGAGGCTGCGCGAAGAGGGTTAGGCCAGGGACCTGAAGAAGGCGTCGACGTCCTCGACCAGGACGTCGGTCGCCTGGTGCGCGGCGTAGTGCCCGGGGGTGTCGTACACGTTCCAGCGCACGATGTTCGCGTGGTCGCGGTGGGCGAACCGGCGGACCGACAGGAAGTCGTTGGTCGAGCCGGCGAGCGCCGTCGGCACGGTCGTCGGGCCGCTCGGCCGCTCGCTCGCCACGGCCATCTCCCGGTAGAACCGCATGGCCGACCCGCTGGTGCGCGTGAACCAGTAGACCGCCGTGTTGGCGACGACGAACTCGGCATCGAGGTCCCCGAGCAGCTGGCCGTTCCAGCCGAGCAGCCCGGCCGGCGAGTCGGCGAGCGCGTGCGCGAGGGTCTGCGGCGACTGCGACTGGACCACGTTGAACGCCCCGAGCGTCTCCCAGAACCACTGCAGCCGCGCGAGCGCCGCCTGCTCGTCGGGCGCCAGGTCGGCCAGCTCGGCGGGGTCCCCGGACGGGAACGAGAACAGCTGCGTGACGTGCACGCCGACCACGTGCTCGGGGTCGGCACGGCCCACCTCGGGCGAGATCATCGAGCCCCCGTCGTTGCCGACGGCGCCGTAGCGCTCGTAGCCGAGCCCGCGCATCAGCTCGGCCCAGGCCCGCGCCGTCCGGTAGACGTCCCAGCCGCGCTCCGTGGTCGGACCGGAGAACCCGAAGCCCGGGCAGCGACGGGATGACCAGGTCGTAGCCGGCCGCCGTGAGCGGGCCGATCACGTCGAGGTACTCGACCACGGACCCGGGCCACCCGTGGGTCAGCAGGAGGGCGAGCGCGCCGGGCCGGCCGAGCGCACGTGCAGGAAGTGGATCGTCTGGCCGTCGATCTCGGTGGTGAACTGCGGAAACGCGTTCAGCCGGGCCTCGAGGGCGCGCCAGTCGAAGGTGGTGCGCCAGTGCTCGACCCACCCGGCCACCGCGGCGACCGGGACGCCGTAGTCGCTGCCTGAGCCGTCGATCTCGTCGGTGAGCCGCGTGCGCGCGAGGCGGTCCTGGAGGTCGTCGAGGTCGGCCTGCGGGATCGCGACGGTGAAGGGGTGGATGTCCATGGGGGCCTCCTGATGAAGTGAACGGAATGCTCCGTTCCGATACTGTCGACATTAGCGGAACGGGTCGTTCCGGTCAATGGCCTTCCGCCTGCGCTCCCGGGCCACCCCGTCGGGCGACCTGTCGCGTGCGGGTGTCGGAGGGAGTGGGTAGCGTCCTTGGGGTGACAACCATCGAGGAGTTCGACTGGTCGCTGACCGAGATCCCGACGGCGCGGGCGGCGGTACGCAGCCAGCTGGAGTTCTCCTGGTTCGAGCTGCGCGAGCGGTTGGCCACCGTCACGCAGCCCGAGTTCGACTGGGAGCCCGCGCCGGGCGCGCTGTCCGTGCGACGCCGCACCGAGTCGACGGCGGTGCGCTCGTTCGGGGTCGGAGACTGGGTGGTCGAGTGGCCCGCGGGCCGCGACGAACCGGGTCCGCGGACCATCGCGTGGCTGGTCGCGCACCTGACCGAGGTGCTCACCGAGAGGTACGACTGGACGTTCGGCGAGCACCGGCTGCAGCGACCCGACCTGACGTACTCCGGCGAGGCCGGGCCGGCGGTCGCCGCGCTGACCGCCGTGGCGACGCCTGGCGGACGGGGATCGCGGAGCATGTCCGACGACGACTTCTTCACCGTCGGGCTCAGCCAGGCCACCGAGATCGACGCGCAGGCGCCGTTCGCGCAGCTCGTCCTGCACGTCAACCGGGAGCTCATCCACCACGGCTCGGAGATCTGCACGCTCACCGACCTGTACCGGGCGGGTCTCCGTGGCTGAGAACCTCGTGGCCAGCGCCTCCGTGCGGATCCCCGCGCCGGCGGCGGACGGTCTGGTCCGCGCTGGTCGACCCGACGGCCCGTTGGATGGTCGGCGCGCGCGTGACCAGCACCTACGCGGTCGGCGACCCGATCACGTTCGACGGCGAGTGGGAGGGCAAGGCGTTCCAGGACCACGGCGAGATCGTCGAGGTCGACCGCCCCGGCTGCTCCGGTACACCCACTGGTCCCCGCTGTCCGGGCAGCCCGACGTCCCCGAGAACTACCACCACCTGACGTTCACCCTCGCGGAGTCCGGCGGCTCGACGACGGTCACGCTCGAGCAGGACGGCAACGGGTCGGCGGAGGAGGCCTCCCACGCCGAGGGGCTCTGGGGGCAGGTGCTCGGGGCGCTGCGGCGCCGGTCGCCCCGGATGCGGACGCGCCGAGCGGACGTAGCGTCGAGGCGTTGCCAACCCGAGAGGAGTGAAACTGATGGGTCTCGACGACAAGATCCGCAACGCGCAGAGGAAGCCAAGGGCAAGGTCAAGGAAGCCGCCGGCAAGGTGACCGACGACGAGCAGCTCGAAGCGGAGGGCAAGGCGGACCAGGCCGGCGCGGACCTCAAGCAGGCCGGCGAGAAGGTCAAGGACGCGTTCAAGTAACGGGCCGTCCCCGAACAACGAGGCCCCCGCTTCTCGATGACCGAGAGCGGGGGCCTCGTCTGCCAGGACGCTTCCAGAATCGCAGAGCAACAGTCATTGCGCAACGACTCTTGCGCAATGACTGTTGCATGACCTTACGGTCGATGCATGAGCACGGACGACGCAACCCGGCCGCAGCACATCACCGCCGTGGCACCGAGCAGACCGCGACCCGCCCCCGCATCCGCGCCTTGGCGCACCCGTTGCGGCTGGCGCTCCTGGAGTATCTCGACGACGTCGGCAAGGCCGCCCGCTACCCAGTGCGCCCGGCACACCGACGAGACCGTGGCCAACTGCTCCTTCCACCTTCGGCTGCTCGCGCACTACGGCTACATCGAGGCCGGCGACGCCGCGCGGCCGTGAGCGTCCCCTGGCGGGCAAGGTGGCGGCGGCACGGACCTTCGCCCCCGACGAGTCGGTCCCCGGCTCGGTCCACGCGGTCGTGGCGTTCGCGGAGATCGCCGCCCGGCAGGAGGTCGACCGGGTTCGTCGACGCGCTCAGGCGGTGCGGGCCGACCGTGCCGACGAGCTCGTGGGTCAGCTCGCCGCGGGCTCGCCATGAACCGTGAGTGGTTACTGGGCGACGCCCGACGAGGCGGGGCGGCGCTCAACGACGGCGGTCGCCGCGCTGGTCGAACCGTTCCTCGCCCGCTCGGCCGACGGCGTCGATGCGTCCCGCCGGCTCGCGCCTGATGCGCTGGTTCACCACCAGCCACCCCGATCCTGCACTCACCGCGACACCCGGTCCGGAGGCGTCCGACGGCCCCCCAGCAGCAAGCCCCGAACTCCACCGAGGAGGCCTGACATGGTCGCGCTGACGTACGACGTGCGCACGGTGCACATAGCAATCCCCCGACTCGTGCTCGGCGCCGGCCGCGCACGCCTGCGCCGGGAGCCGCGTCCGGCCGCGGCACCGCCCCCACTGGGCGCGGACCGAGCTCGAGGCCGCGGAGCGCCGTCGTGAGGCTCATCGCGACTCCGCCCTCTCCACCCGGGTGGGCGCCGGCTTCTGAACGCTTCACCCTGCGGCGGCCCATCCGATCCGGCCTCGGCGCCGAACCACCAGCGACCCATCTCCTTCGGCGTTCGGTGCAACGGCCTCCCATGTCCCTCGTCCTGCCCGCGGCTGCGACCGTGGTCCGCGACTACCAGTCCGGCGGCCGTCGTACGAAGCCGGCCGAGGAGGTCCTCGCCGAGCTCGAGGCGCTCTCGCCCGCCGACCTCGTCGACATCGCCTGCGTCGCCCGCGCCCTCGGCCTGGGCCAGGGCGAGCACCTCGACGGCGCGGTCACGCCCCGCGGCTACCGCCTGCTCGCCAAGGTCCCCCGGCTCCCGACGGCCGTCGTCGACCGGCTGGTGGAGCACTTCGAGACGCTCCAGAAGCTGCTCTCCGCCAGCGTCGAGGACCTGCAGATGGTCGACGGCGTCGGCGAGCTGCGCGCCCGCAGCGTGCGCGAGGGACTCTCCCGGCTCGCCGAGTCCAGCATCCTCGAACGCTACGTCTGACGCAGCCGCGTCCGAGCCTGCGAGGAGGCGAACAGCGCGGGAGGTTGAGGAGCGTCGGCTCAGGTCCGAGCGCAGCGAGGAGCTGAGCGACGCGTCTCGAAACCGACCCGGTGAGCCGGAAGCAGCCTCAGCAGCTGCCGGCAGCGTTGTCGCCGCCGCACTTCGAGCCCTTGCCCGAGACGGTCGCGCTCGGCGTGGACTTGGCCTTCGGCTTGGTCGTGGCGGGCGCTGGCTCGGCGACTGGCTCGGGCGACTGGCTGGGCTTCGGCTTCGCGGTCTTGGTGACGAAGTCGGTCGGTGCGCGGGTGACCTCGAACTGCGTGTCCGTCGGCGTCGAGCCGAGCACCGCCGCGAACGCGTGGTAGTAGCCGGTGTTCGCCCAGGCAGCGCTCCGGCTGCAGGTGTCGTCGGAGCGGCGGCCGCTCCACACGACGTTGACGTACGTCGGGACGCCGTTGCGCACCACCACGTCGGCGGGCTTGATGGAGTCGGGGCAGTCCTGGCTCGACCAGATCCGGTCGCTGCCGCTGGTGATCTTCACGACCACGCTCTCCGGCGAGACCTTGAAGGTGCACGCGGGCTGGATCCCCTGCAGGCCCAGCCGGATCGTGATGTCGCCGGCGCGCCCCAGGCCCGCGGGACCGACGGCAGCACGCTCACCTCGTCGTCCTTGCACTCACCGCTCGGCGGCAGCAGGGCCCCTTGGAGGCCTGTGGTGCCCGGGCTGATCGACGGGCGCCACCGGGACCGACGGTCGGTGCCGAGACGAGGGCTGCTCCTGCTGGGCCGAGGTGTTGCTCGCCTCGACGCCGGAGCCGGCGGGATCCTGCCCGTTTCCGCCCAGCAGCTTGCCGATCCCGAACACCAGCAGCAGCGCCATCGCGAGGACGACGCCGCGGCGGACCCAGTAGACGCGCTGGGGCAGCCGACCACGCGGATGCCGTACCGAGCCCATGCGCGCCACGGTAGTGAGCCATCGCCGCCGATCGGTGGTGCAACGCCGAGGGTCGCCCGTCTCACCCGGTCATGTTTGATGGGCGACGACATGAGCGACCTGCACGAGCCGATCCTGCGGTGGTACGACGAGCACGCCCGCGACCTGCCCTGGCGGGGTCCCGGCGCCACTCCGTGGGCGGTGATGGTCTCGGAGTTCATGCTCCAGCAGACCCCGGTCGCGCGGGTGCTGCCGGTCTTCGAGAGCTGGATGTCCACCTGGCCGACGCCCGGTGCGCTGGCGGACGCGCCGAGCGGCGAGGCGGTGCGCGCGTGGGGGCGGCTCGGGTACCCGCGTCGCGCGCTGCGGCTGCACGCGGCCGCACAGGCGATCGTCGAGCGGCACGGCGGCGAGGTGCCGGCGTCGTACGACGACCTGATCGCGCTGCCGGGGGTCGGCGACTACACCGCGAGCGCGATCGCCTCGTTCGCCTTCGGTGGCAGCCACGCGGTGCTGGACACCAACGTGCGCCGGGTGTTCGCCCGGGCCGTCGCGGGTGTGGAGTTCCCCGCCACTGCGGTCACCAAGGCGGAGCGGGTCCTCGCCGAGTCGCTGGTGCCCGACGAGCAGCCGGCCACCTGGGCGGTGGCGGTGATGGAGCTCGGCGCGCTGGTGTGCACGGCCGCGAACCCGTCCTGCCCGGCCTGCCCGGTCGAGGACCGGTGCGTCTGGAACACCTCCGGCCGTCCGGCGTACGACGGACCGCCGCGGCGCGGCCAGGCCTGGGCCGGCACCGACCGGATGGTCCGCGGACGGCTGATGGCGGTGCTCCGCGAGGCCGAGGGCAGCGTCGCCCGCCCGCGGCTGGAGGCGGCGTGGGCGGAGCCCGTCCAGCGCGAGCGAGCCCTGCAGAGCCTGATCGCCGACGGTCTCGTCGTGGAGTCGACGGCCGGTACGCCCTGCCCTCCTGAAAGCCCGGACGTCAACGGGTGGTCGCCTGCGACCACCTCGTATGACGCCGTGACCGGCTCGGTCAGTCGTTCTTCGGGATGTCGACCGGACCCTCGCTGTCGTCGGGGCCACCGACGGGCTCCAGCGGCGGGGAGTCGGGGAGGCTGCCCTTGTGGCTGCCCTCGAAGGTGAACTTCGCCTCGGCGCCCTCACCCTCGACACCGACGAGCACGATCTGGCCGGGGCCGACCTCGCCGTAGAGCATCTTCTCGGCGAGCACGTCCTCGATCTCGCGCTGGACCGTACGACGCAACGGCCGGGCGCCGAGCACGGGGTCGAACCCTCGCGTGGCCAGCAGGTCCTTGGCGTCCTGGGTCAGCTCCAGCGACATGTCGCGGTCCTTCATGCGCAGCTCGACCGAGGCGATCATGTTGTCGACCATGGAGATGATCTGGTCCTTGGTCAGCGGCGGGAACACGATGATCTCGTCGACACGGTTGAGGAACTCGGGCCGGAAGTGCTGCTTGAGCTCTTCGGTGACCTTGTTCTTCATCCGGTCGTAGTCGCCCGCCTCGCCGGCCTGGTTGAAGCCGAGGCTGACGCCCTTGGAGATGTCGCGGGTGCCGAGGTTGGTGGTCATGATGATCACGGTGTTCTTGAAGTCCACGACCCGGCCCTGGCTGTCGGTCAGGCGACCTTCCTCCAGGATCTGCAACAGGCTGTTGAAGATGTCGGGGTGGGCCTTCTCGACCTCGTCGAAGAGCACCACGGAGAACGGCTTGCGGCGCACCTTCTCGGTGAGCTGGCCGCCCTCTTCGTAGCCGACGTAGCCGGGAGGCGAGCCGAACAGCCGCGAGACGGTGTGCTTCTCGCTGAACTCCGACATGTCGAGCTGGATCAGCGCGTCCTCGTCGCCGAAGAGGAACTCGGCGAGCGTCTTGGACAGCCAGGTCTTACCGACACCCGAGGGGCCGGCGAAGATGAACGAGCCACCGGGACGCTTCGGGTCCTTCAGGCCCGCACGCGTACGACGGATCGCCCGGCTGAGCGCCTTGACGGCCTCTTCCTGGCCGATGACGCGCTTGTGCAGCTCGTCCTCCATCTTGAGCAGTCGGGTCGACTCCTCCTCGGACAGCTTCACGATCGGGATACCGGTCGCCACGGCGAGCACCTCGGCGATCAGCTCCTCGTCGACCTCGGCGACGACGTCCATGTCGCCCGCGCGCCACTGCTTCTCGCGCTCGCCCTTGGCCAGGATCAGCTGCTTCTCCTCGTCACGCAGACGAGCGGCGGCCTCGAAGTCCTGGCCGTCGATGGCGCCTTCCTTGCGGCGGCGTACGTCACCGATCTTGTCGTCGAACTCGCGCAGGTCCGGCGGAGCGGTCATCCGGCGGATGCGCAGCCGCGAACCGGCCTCGTCGATCAGGTCGATGGCCTTGTCGGGCAGGAACCGGTCGGAGATGTAGCGGTCGGCCAGCGTCGCCGCCGAGACCAGCGCCTCGTCGGTGATCGTCACGCGGTGGTGGGCCTCGTAGCGGTCGCGCAGGCCCTTGAGCATCTCGATGGTGTGCGCGATCGAGGGCTCGTTGACCTGGATCGGCTGGAAGCGGCGCTCGAGCGCGGCGTCCTTCTCGAGGTGCTTGCGGTATTCGTCCAGCGTGGTCGCGCCGATGGTCTGCAGCTCACCACGGGCGAGCATCGGCTTGAGGATGCTGGCCGCGTCGATCGCGCCCTCGGCCGCGCCGGCACCGACGAGCGTGTGGATCTCGTCGATGAACAGCACGATGTCGCCGCGGGTGCGGATCTCCTTGAGCACCTTCTTCAGGCGCTCCTCGAAGTCACCGCGGTAGCGGGAACCGGCGACCAGCGCACCGAGGTCGAGGGTGTAGATCTGCTTGTCCTTGAGCGTCTCGGGCACGTCGCCGCGGACGATGTCCTGGGCGAGGCCCTCCACGATCGTGGTCTTGCCGACGCCGGGCTCACCGATGAGCACCGGGTTGTTCTTCGTACGGCGCGACAGGATCTGCATGACCCGCTCGATCTCCTGCTCCCGGCCGATGACCGGGTCGAGCTTGCCCTCCTTGGCGGCCTGGGTCAGGTTGCGGCCGAACTGGTCGAGCACCAGCGAGCTCGACGGAGCCGTCTCGGGCGCCGTACCGGCCGTCTGCTGCTCCTTGCCCTGGTAGCCGGACAACAGCTGGATGACCTGCTGGCGCACGCGGTTGAGGTCGGCGCCGAGCTTGTGCAGCACCTGGGCGGCGACGCCCTCGCCCTCGCGGATCAGGCCGAGCAGGATGTGCTCGGTGCCGATGTAGTTGTGGCCGAGCTGCAGCGCCTCGCGCAGGGACAGCTCGAGCACCTTCTTGGCGCGCGGGGTGAAGGGGATGTGGCCGCTGGGCGCCTGCTGGCCCTGGCCGATGATCTCCTCGACCTGGGCGCGCACGGCCTCCAGGGAGACACCGAGGCTCTCCAGGGCCTTGGCGGCGATGCCGTCACCCTCGTGGATCAGGCCGAGCAGGATGTGCTCGGTACCGATGTAGTTGTGCGAGAGCATGCGGGCCTCTTCCTGGGCCAGCACGACGACTCGTCGGGCTCGGTCGGTGAACCGCTCGAACATGGGCGTCTCCTCAAACTCTGCGGGGTCGGCGCGCGCGTCCCACACGGCCTGATTAACCCTGCTGACAGCCTACGTGTTCCGGGGTGACGCACCGCTTCGCTCTCAGCGAACAGACGGTTCCGGCTGCCCGGCGGCGCCTCAGCGGACGTCGTCGACGCTCATCGGGCGGTCCAGGCGGAACATCTCCGGCGGACGCCCCCACTCGGGGCCGCCGAGGCGCGAGACCGGGCGGAGCAGGTCGAAGGACGGCAGGCCGTCCACGAGCACGTCGTCGACCACCGTGATCGCGGTGACCCGGCCGAAGACGACGAAGGCGTGCCCGACCTCGACGATCTGGTGCAGCCGGCACTCGATCGACGCCGGCGACTCGGCCACCCGCGGCGGGGCGACGGTCTCGGACGGCTCGGTCGCGATGCCGAGCTCGAGGGCCTCGTCGTCGCCGTGCTCGAAGGGCGCACTGCTGTTGTTGATCTGCTCCAGCAGCGCCTCGGAGGAGAAGCTGACCACGAACTCGCCGGTCTCCTCGATGTTGCGCACGGTGTCCTTGCGCCCCAGCGAGCTGAACAGGATGACCGGCGGCCGGCCGCTCGCCACGGTGAAGAACGAGTGCGGCGCGAGGTTGCCGCGCCCCTCGGCATCCAGGGTCGAGACCCACGCGATCGGACGCGGCACCACCAGGCCGGTCAGCAGCCGGTAGGGGTTGACGTCGGGGTCGTCCGGGTCGAAGACGGTGCGGTGCGCTGGCATGGGGTCAGGCTAGACGGCCGTCGTCACACAAAAACTGGCACGGTGCGACCGAAGTTTCAGTCGCACCGTGCCAGTTTCACAACCCGTGTTGTGAAACGCGGACGAGTCAGTGGGCGGCGGCGTACGCCTCGCGCACCTCGGCGGCCACGCGGCCACGCTCGGGTACGTCGAAACCGTTCTCGCGCGCCCAGGCGCGGATCTCGGAGGGAGCGGCACCGCCGGCGGCCTTGCTCGCGCTCCGTCGGCCGCGGCTGACCGGCCGGGCGTGTGCGACGTACGGCGCCAGCGCGTCACGCAACGACCGCGCATTCTTCTTGTTCAGGTCGATGGCGAACTCCTTGCCGTCGAGCCCGAATGTCACCGTCTCCTCGGCATCGCTCTGGTCGATGTCGTCGATGAGCACGATGTGCACCTTCTGAGCCATCAGGTCTGCCGTCCTTCGAAAATGCGATTTTCGGGTATTTCCCACGGCGACACTAACAGACCACTATCTGAGACCCAAAGGTCACTCGGGTCGAAGCAACGGAAAAAGAATGGTCTCCCGAATACCCGCTCCGGTGAGCAGCATGACCAGTCGGTCGACGCCCATTCCCATGCCTCCGGCAGGTGGCATGCCGTACTCCATCGCCTTGAGGAACACCTCGTCGAGCTCCATCGCCTCGGGATTTCCCTGGGCGGCGAGCAGGGACTGCTGCTCGAGCCGCTGGCGCTGCACGATCGGGTCGTTCAGCTCCGAATAGGCAGGCGCCAGCTCGACCCCGTTGATGATCAGGTCCCAGGCCTCGTTGACGCCGGCCTCGGAGCGGTGCGCCTTGGCGAGCGGCTTGACCGCTGCCGGGTAATCCATCACGAAAGTGGGATTGATCAGATCGTCCTCGACGAGCTGTTCGTAGAGCTCGACGACTATTTCGGCTGCTCCCCATTTCGGTTGCAGCTCGACGTCGTGCGTCGCGGCGTACTTTCGCAGCGTTTCCTCGGACGTTTCGACGGTGACTTCCTCGCCGAGCGCCTCGGAGACGAGGTCGAGGATCGAGGCCTGCCGCCATTCGCCCTCGAGGTCGATCTCGCCACCGTTGCGCGCGGGTACGACGGTGCGGCCGACGGCCTTCGCGGCGTCGACCACGAGCGCCTTGACCAGCTCCATCATCGTGAACTGGTCGCCGTAGGCCTCGTAGGCCTCGAGCATCGAGAACTCCGCGGCGTGGGTGGAGTCGAGGCCCTCGTTGCGGAAGGTGCGGCCGATCTCGTAGACCTTGTCGACGCCGCCGATCATCGCGCGCTTGAGGTCGAGCTCGAGCGCGATGCGGAGCAGCATGTCCTGGTCGAGCGCGTTGAGGTGCGTCTGGAACGGCCGGGCCGCGGCACCGCCGTTGGTCAGCTGGAGGATCGGGGTCTCGACCTCGACGTAGCCGCGCTCGTCGAGGGTGCGGCGCAGGCTCTTCAGCACGGTCGCCTTGGTGCGCACCATCTCGCGGGCCTCGGGGCGGATCATCATGTCGACGTAGCGCAGCCGGATGCGGGCCTCGTCGGAGAGCGGCTTGTGCTCGTTGGGCAGCGGCCGCAGCGTCTTGGCGGCGATCTCCCACTCGGTCGCGGCGATGGACAGCTCGCCACGGCGGCTGGTGATCACCTCGCCGCGGACGGCGAGCAGGTCGCCGATGTCGACGAGGGCCTTGTAGTCGGCGAGGGACTCCTCGCCGACCTCGGCGAGGCTGAGCATCACCTGGATCTCCGAGCCGTCGCCCTCGCGCAGCCGGGCGAAGCAGAGCTTGCCGGTGTTGCGCTGGAAGATCACCCGGCCGGTGATCGCGACCTGCTCGCCCGTGCGGGTGTCGGGCTCGAGCTCCTGCGCGTCGTACTTCTCCCGGATCTCGCGGATCGTGTGGGTCCGCTCGACGGTGACCGGGTAGGCCTGGCGGCCGGCGTCGAGCAGCCGCTGGCGCTTCTCGCGGCGTACCTGCATCTGCTCGGGTACGTCGTCGCCCTGGGTCTCGGGTCGGGCCTCGGGCTGGTCGTTCATGGCGCACAGGCTACTTTGCTGCCACCCGGCGTCCGACTGGAGGAGTACGGCGATGAAGGCAGTGGTCTGTCACGAGACGAAGCTCGACGTCGCGGAGGTGCCGGACCCCGTCCCCGGACCCGGTCAGGTGCTGCTCGAGGTGGTCCGCGGCGGCATCTGCGGCTCGGACCTGCACGCCCGCAGGCACGCCGACCAGCTCGCCGACCTGGCCGCGGCGATCGGCTACCCCGACGTGATGCGCCCCCACGAGCAGGTGGTGATGGGCCACGAGTTCAGCGGCCGGGTGCTCGACTACGGCCCGGGCACGCGCAAGGCCTGGGCGACCGGCACGCCGGTGGTGTCGCTGCCGATGATCCGGATGGGCGAGAAGGTGCAGATGACCGGCCTGTCGGCCAAGGCGCCGGGTGCGTACGCCGAGCGGGTGCTCGTCCAGGAGTCGCTCACCATGGACGTGCCGAACGGGCTCTCCCCCGAGACGGCTGCCCTCACCGAGCCGATGGCGGTCGCCTGGCACGCCGTACGCCGCAGCGCGCGTGCGCAAGAAGGAGACGGCGGTCGTGATCGGCTGCGGCCCGATCGGCCTGGCCGTGATCCTGATGCTCAAGGCGCGCGGCGTGAAGAAGGTCGTGGCGAGCGACTTCTCGCCCGGGCGCCGCGCGCTCGCCGCGCGGTGCGGCGCCGACGTCGTGGTCGATCCCGCCGTCGAGGGGCCGTGGACCGGCTTCGAGAAGAGCAGCTACATCACCGACGCCAACGAGCTCTTCGACCTCGCGCTGGACACGATGGGCAAGCTGCGCAAGGTCCCGAAGCTGCCGTGGTGGCAGGTGCTGCGCGCCGCCGAGGCCACCGGGGCGACTCCGCACGGGCCGGTGGTCTTCGAGTGCGTCGGGGTCCCCGGGATCATCGACCAGATCATCAACGAGTCGCCGCTGGCGTCGCGGGTCGTCGTGGTCGGCGTGTGCATGGAGCAGGACACCTTCCAGCCGGCGATGGCGATCAACAAGGAGGTCGACCTGAAGTTCGTGTTCGCCTACCAGCCGCACGAGTTCCGCGAGGCGCTGCACCTGATCGCCGACGGCAAGGTCGACCCGACCCCGCTCATCACCGGCACCGTCGGCCTCGACGGCGTGGCCACCGCCTTCGACGTACTCGGTGACCCCGAGAAGCACGCCAAGATCCTGATCGACCCGGCGAGCGACGTGGCGACTCTGTAGAGCCGGATAGTCCGGACCGTTTCGGACGCCTCTGCGGCGCTCCAGCAGCGGCCAATCGGTCTGGACTATCCGGAATTCAGGTGTTCCGCGCGAAGACCAGCTCCAGGCCGAGCAGGGTGAGCCAGGGCTGGTGGGCGGTGAAGGAGCGGCACTCCTCGACCACGATCGGGGCGAGGCCGCCGGTGGCGATCACGTTGACCGACTCGGCGGGTACGTCGAGCTCCTCGATCATCCGGCCCACGATGCCGTCGACCTGGCTGGCGAAGCCGAAGACCATGCCCGACTGGAGCGCCTCGACGGTGTTCTTCGCGATCACCGTGCGCGGGCGGAGCAGCTCGACCTTGCGCAGCTGGGCGCCGCGGCGGCCGAGGGCCTCGAGCGAGATGTCGATGCCGGGGGCGATGGCGCCGCCGATGTACTCCCCGCGCGGGCTGACCACGTCGAAGGTCGTGGCGGTGCCGAAGTCGACGACGATCGCCGGTCCGTCGTACAGCGTGGCCGCGGCGAGGGCGTTGATCACCCGGTCGGCGCCGACCTCGCGGGGGTTGTCCATCAGCACGGGTACGCCGGTCCGCACGCCCGGCTCGACGACCACGTTGGGCAGGGTGCCGTAGTGCCGCACCAGCATGTCGCGCCACTCGTGCAGCACCGCCGGCACCGTCGCGCACACGGAGATCCCCTGGACGCCGGTCGGAGACGTTGCTCTCGCGGAGGAGCCCCTTGAGCAGCACCGCCCACTCGTCCGCCGTACGACGCTCGTCGGTCGCCACCCGCCAGTGGTCGAGCACCTCGCCGTCGTCGACGAGACCGATGACCGTGTGGGAGTTGCCGATGTCGGCGCAGAGGAGCGTCACCGCAGGTCCATCCCGATGTCGAAGACGATCACCGAGTGGGTCAGCGCGCCGACCGAGATGAAGTCGACGCCGGTCTCGGCGACGTCGCGGGCGCGGTCGATGGTGAGACCGCCGGAGGCCTCGAGGGTCGCGTGACCGTCGGTGATGGCCACGGCCTCGGCCATCATCTCGTCGGTCATGTTGTCGAGCAGGATCCGCTCGCAGCCGACGTCGAGCAGCTCGCGCAGCTGGTCGAGGTCGGTCACCTCGACCTCGACGGGGATGTCGGGGTGCGCCGCGCGGACGGCCTCGAACGCCGGCACCACCCCACCGGCGGCCAGCACGTGGTTGTCCTTGACCATCGCCATGTCGCTGAGCCCGAACCGGTGGTTCACGCCGCCACCGCAGCGCACGGCGTACTTCTGCAGCGCACGCCAGTTGGGCAGCGTCTTGCGGGTGTCGAGCACGCGGGCCTTGGTGCCCTCGAGCGCCTCGACCCAGCGCGCGGTCGCGGTGGCGACGCCGGAGAGGTGCGAGGCGAAGTTGAGGGCGGTCCGCTCGGCGGTGAGCAGGCCGCGGGTCGGGCCCGTGACGCGCATGACGGGGTCACCGGCGGAGACGCCGGGACCCGTCGGGCACGCGGTCGGTCACCGACACCTCGTCGCCGACCACGACGGCGAAGACCAGGGCGGCGATACCGAGTCCGGCCACCACGCCGGCTTCGCGCGCCGCGAAGTCGGCGGTGCCGCGCGCCTCGGCCGGGATCGTCGCCGTGCTGGTGACGTCGTCGGTGCCGCCGGGCAGGTCCTCCTCGAGCGCGCCGACGATGTCGTCGTACACCGCACGCGGGTCGAGACCGGCCTCGGTCAGCTCGTCGAGCAGGTCGCGCGGGAGGTCGTCGTACGGCGTCGGCTTCATGCGACCGCCCCGTCGGACGGCGGAGCGGCGGTGAACTCGACCGAGATGCCGGACCCGCCGAGCGCCACGTCGAAGTGGCCGGACCAGCGGGCGTCGTCGCGCTCCGGGAAGTCCTCGCGCCAGTGGGACCCGCGGGTCTCCTCGCGCAGGCGGGCCGACTCCGCGAGCGCCGTGCTGATCGTGACCAGGTTGGTCGCCTCCCAGGCGCGGGTGCCGACGTCGCCGGCCTTTCCGGCCAGGGCGGCCAGCTCGTCGAGCGCATGGGCGAGGCCGGTGGCCGAGCGGAGCACGCCCGACCTGCTCGGTCATCACGGCCTGCAACGCGGGCCGGACGTCGGCGGCGACGAGCCCGGCGAACGCTCGTCGGTGACGGCGTCGGCGTACGGCCGCAGCTCGTCGGGCAGCACCTGCGCGATCCGCCGCGAGAACACGAGCCCCTCGAGCAGCGAGTTGGAGGCGAGCCGGTTGGCGCCGTGCACGCCGGAGCAGGCGACCTCGCCGGTGGCGTAGAGGCCGGGTACGCCGGACCGGCCCCACAGGTCGGTGGCCACGCCACCCGAGGCGTAGTGGCACGCCGGCGCGACCGGGATCAGCTCGGTCACCGGGTCGACGCCGTGCTCGCGGCAGGTCGCGAGGATCGTCGGGAAGCGCTTCTCCCAGAACGCCGCGCCGCAGATCGCGTGGCATCGAGCCACATGTGCGGGTGACCCGTCTCGTGCATCCGCCGGGTGATCGCCTTGGCGACGACGTCGCGCGGCGCGAGGTCGGCGAGCTCGTGCTGGCCCTGCATGAACCGCACGCCCTCGAAGTCGACGAGGAACGCACCCTCGCCGCGGACCGCCTCGCTGATCAGCGGCTGCTGGCCGCGGGAGTCGGGGCCGAGGTACATCACCGTCGGGTGGAACTGCACGAACTCGAGGTCGCGCAGCAGCGCCCCGGCGCGCAGGGCGAGCGCCATGCCGTCGCCGGTCGAGACCGCGGGGTTGGTGGTCTGCGAGAACACCTGGCCGAGCCCGCCCGAGGCGAGTACGACGGCCCGGCAGCGCACCGCTCCGACGCCGTCGCGCTGGCCCTCCCCCATCACGTGCAGGGTGATCCCGGCGACGCCGCCGTCCTCCGCCAGCAGCAGGTCGAGCGCCAGGGCGTGCTCGACCACCTCGATGTCGGGGGCCGCGTGGATGGCCGCGACCAGCGCTCGCTGGATCTCCGCGCCCGTGGCGTCGCCCCCGGCGTGCGCGATCCGGTCGCGGTGGTGGCCGCCCTCGCGGGTCAGCGACAGCACCCCGTCGGGCGAGTGGTCGAAGTTGGCGCCGAGCGCGATCAGCTCGCGGACGGCCTCGGGCCCCTCGTTGACGAGCACGCGCACGGCAGCCGGGTTGCAGGCGCCGGCACCCGCGACCAGGGTGTCCTGCTCGTGCTGGTCGGGGCTGTCCCCCGGCCCGAGCGCGGCGGCGATCCCGCCCTGCGCCCACTGCGTCGAGCCAGCGGAGAGCACGTCCTTGGTGACGACCAGGACCTTGCCGACCTGGTGCCGCAGCCGCAGCGCGACGGTGAGGCCGGCGATGCCGGAGCCGACCACGACGACGTCCGCGTCGGTGGTCCAGCCGGGTTCACCGGCGGAGAGTCGGCCGGGCACCGAGGAGGTCATCGGGGCAGGCTATCGAGCGTCGACCGCGAGGTCGCTGGCGGGGCGGAAGCTGATCGCTAGGTCACGGCGCCGGACGCGGTCACCGACCCGGCGAGGTCGCTGGGCGAAGCTGTGCAGGTCGCCGCGCACGAGGTCGCTGCCGGGAGCGCCTCGGCCGGGTCGGAGCCGGTGCCGACGATGCGGTTGTCGGCGTCGACGAAGACCACGCTGGGCTGGTACTCCTTCGCCTCGGCGGTCTCCATCTGGCCGTAGGCGATCAGGATGACCACGTCGCCCGGGTGGACGAGCCGCGCGGCGGCGCCGTTGATGCCGAGTACGCCGGAGCCGCGCTCGCCCGCGATCGTGTAGGTCTCGATCCGGGCGCCGTTGGTCACGTCGACGATGTGCACCAGCTCACCGGGGAGCAGGTCGGCCGCCTCGAGGAGGTCCTCGTCCACGGTGACCGAGCCGACGTAGTGCAGGTCGGCCTGCGTCACCGTCGCGCGGTGGATCTTGCTCTTCATCATGGTGCGCAGCATCAGTTGTCTCCGTTCAGCGTGAGAGCCACGTTGTCGATCAGTCGGGTGCTGCCCAGCCGGGCGGCGATCAGCAGGCGGGCCGGGCCGGAGTCCGGCACCGGTCCGAGGTCGGGGTCGGTCAGCTCGAGGTAGTCGAGGTCGACGCCCTCGGGCTGCCCGAGCTGCTCGTGGGCCGCGGCGAGGGCGGCCTCGGCGCCGTGCGAGGCGTGCGTCACGGGCCGCGAACAGCGCACGGGAGAGCGCCACCGCGCTCCGGCGCTGCGTCGACGTCGAGGTAGCGGTTGCGGCTGGACAGCGCCAGGCCGTCGTCCTCGCGGACGATGTCGGCGCCGACGACGTCGACGCCCATGCACAGGTCGGAGACCATCCGCCGGATCAGCACCAGCTGCTGGTAGTCCTTCTCCCCGAACACCGCCACGTCGGGCCGCACCAGGCCGAACAGCTTGGCGACGACGGTCAGCACGCCGTGGAAGTGGGTGGGCCGCGTCGCGCCCTCGAGGACGGTGGCCAGCGGACCCGGGTCGACGGTCACCTGGGGGTCGCCGCCGGGGTAGACCTCGTCGACCGACGGCGCGAAGACGACGTCGACGCCCAGCTCGGCGCAGAGCGCGAGGTCGGCGTCGAAGGTGCGCGGGTAGCGGTCGAGGTCCTCCCCCGCGCCGAACTGCATCGGGTTGACGAAGATCGACACCACGACGGGCGCCTCGGAGCCGACCTCCTTGCGCGCCCGCTCCATCAGCGAGGCGTGCCCGGCGTGCAGGGCGCCCATGGTGGGCACGAAGCCCACCGGTCGGCCACCACTCCCAAGAGCGTCCGCCAGCTCCTCGCGAGTGTTCGCGAGGAGGGGCGACGTGGTCATCGCAGGTCGCTCCGGGAGGTACGACGGGCGCCGGAGACGGGACCGGTCTCACCGACACGGACCAGCGCCTCGTCGAGCAGACCCACGATGCGGGCGGCCCGGATCGGCAGCAGTCGTCCGTCGAGCACGGCCCGGTCGGCGGTGGCCTTCGCCATGGCGACGTACGACGGGATCGTGGCCGGGGCGTTCTCGGCGATGTCGTGGAGGTGGGCCTGGACCGTCTTCACGTCACCGCGCACGATCGGGCCGGTCAGCGCGGCGTCGCCCTGCTCGAGCGCGTTGTCGAGCGCGGCGGAGAGCAGCGGACGCAGGGTCGCGGCGGGGTCCTCGGCGCCGGAGGCGGCGAGCAGCTCCATCGCCTGGCTGACCAGGGTGACGAGGTGGTTCGCGCCGTGGGCGAGACCGGCGTGGTAGAGCGTGCGCTTGCTCTCGGGCACCCACAGCGGGATGCCGCCGCAGGTCGGCGACGAGGCCCTCGGCGTACTCCCGCTCGGCGTCGCCGGCGGTCATGCCGAACACACAGCCGCTGAGCCGGTCGAGGTCACGCTCGGTGCCGGTGAAGGTCATCGCCGGGTGCATCGCGATCGGCCGGGCGCCGATCTCGGTGGCGGAGGCGAGCACGGCGAGGCCGTGGCGACCCGAGGTGTGGCAGACGACCTGTCCCTCGCGGATGGCGCCGGCGCCGACGAGCTGGGTGACGACGTTCTCGAGCATGTCGTCGGGCACGGTGAGCAGCAGCAGGTCGCAGGCACGCGCGACGTCGGTCGGCTTGGCGTGGCGTACGCCGGGCAGCAACGTCTCGATGCGGTGCAGCGAGGCTGCGGAGTCACCCGCAGCGGCCACGACGTCGTGACCAGCGCTGCGGAGTGCCGCAGAAAGTACGGCGCCGACACGACCGGCGCCGACAACCCCGATGTGGGCCATCAGAACTCATCGCCTTTCGTTCCAGTCCCGAGCGGGTACCGGACTACTCAATGACTCGTGCAGTACAACGGTACGGCGGGCCGTCGGGTCACGGCAGGGGAACGAGAGGTGTGCTATCTCACAGGCCCCGGATCGGCCACACCCGCTGCGGCCACCGCCTAGCGCGTGGCACGATGACTCCACCCGCGCCGGACTGCCCCAGGAAGGACCGATGACCAGCCTCCCCTCGCCCCGCTTCAGCATCGTCAGCGCGGTGTACGGCGTCGCCGGTTATCTCGAGGACTTCATCACCTCGATCGAGAAGCAGACCTTCCCCCTGGACCGGGTCCAGGTCGTGATGGTCGACGACGGGTCGGTCGACGGGTCCCATCGACATCCTCAAGCGCTGGGTCGAGCGCCGTCCCGACCTGGTCACCGCTGGTCACCCAGGAGAACGCCGGCCAGGCGAGCGCCCGCAACATCGGGCTCGAGCACGCCACCGGCGACTGGGTGACCTTCCCCGACCCCGACGACGTGGTGTCCGAGGGCTACCTCGAGGCCGTCGACGGCTTCATCACCGAGCACGCCGAGGTCGACATGGTCGCGACCAACCGGTGGATCTGGGACGACCAGGCCGGCGAGCTGACCAACACCCACCCGCTGCGGCACATGTTCCGCCGCGACCGGCTGATCGACCTGGTCGCCGACGGCCACCACTTCCAGGGCAGCGCTCCCGCCGCGTTCTTCCGGCGCGACCGCCTGGAGCGCGAGGGCGATCCGCTTCGACGGCCGGATCAAGCCCGCCTTCGAGGACGCCCACTTCACGATCCGCTACCTGCTCTCCTGCGACCGGCCGATGGCCGGGTTCCTCCAGTCGGCGCAGTACCACTACCGCAAGCGCAGCGACGGCAGCTCGACGCTGCAGACCTCGCGCGCGCACCCCGGGCGCTACCACCAGATGCTCGAGCTCGGCCTGCTCGACGTCGTGCACCAGGCACTCGAGCGCCACGGGGAGGTGCCCAGCTGGCTGCAGTCGCACCTCGTCTACGACCTGTCCTGGTACTTCACCCTGACGGACTCGCAGGCACCGGCCGGGTCGCCGACCAGCGGGCCGGAGGCGGAACGGATGCACGGGTTCCTCGCCGAGATCATCACGCACCTCGACGTCGACACCTACGTGCCGGAGACGCTGATCCCCATCCAGCGCACCCCTCGCTACGTCATCCAGCACGGGTACGCCGATCGCGCCCTGGCACGAGCCCTTCGTGCTGTTCACCGAGCTCGACCGCCGCGAGCTGCTCGTGCAGGCGACGTACTTCTTCACCGGCGAGCAGCCGGTCGAGGAGATCTACGCCGAGGGTGAGGTGGTCGCAGCCGCTGCACGCCAAGACCGTCGACTACGCGTACGCCGGACGCGTGCTGCTCCGTCGCCGGGTGCTCTGGGTGGCCGTCGAACCGCAAGACCAGCGTCCGGCTCGACGGCGAGGACATGGAGGTCGTCTACCACCAGCGCCCGCCGTTCCCGGTCAGGGTGGCCACGCCCGGCGGCATGCGCTGGCAGATCGGCGAGCACCTCGGGCCGCGCCCGCCGCGAGTCGCGCGCGTTCCTCGAGCCGGAGCCGGAGACGAAGGAAGGCCGCCGGGCGCAGCGGCTGTGGTCGCGCCCGCGCATCCAGCGCCGCTACCACCACGCCTGGGTGCTGATGGACCGGATCCACGACGCCGCCGACTCCGCCGAGATCCTCTTCAAGCACCTGCGCACGAAGCACGCGGACGTCAACGCCTGGTTCGTGGTCGAGGAGAACACCTCGGACTGGAAGCGTCTCCGTGCCGAGGGGTACGGCGACCGGCTGGTCGCGCACGGCTCGATGGCGTGGCGCCTGCTGATGGCCAACGCGCTGCACCTCATCTCCTCCCACGCCGACGAGGCGATCACCCACCCGCCGGCGATCCTGGAGTTCACCCACCCCACGTGGAAGTACCACTTCCTCAACCACGGCGTGATCAAGGACGACCTGTCGGCCTGGCTGAACCGCAAGCCGATCGAGACCTTCGTGACCAGCACCGAGCAGGAGTACGCCTCGATCGCCGGCGACTCGACGTACTTCTTCTCCTCGCGTGAGGTGAAGCTGACCGGCATGCCGCGCTTCGACCGGCTGCACGAGGTCGGCCTGCGGTTCGGCCCCGACCAGCGCGACCTGGTGCTGGTCGCGCCCACGTGGCGCAACGACCTGATGCCCCAGCCCGAGCTCGGCTCGCAGCGCCGGACGCTCGACGCCGCCGCCATCGCCGGCTCGGAGTTCATGCAGTGCTGGCGGGCGTTCCTCGGCGACGACCGGTTGCGCGCAGCAGCGGAGCAGCACGGCGTCCGCATCGCCTTCCTGCCGCACCCCAACCTGCAGCCGGTGCTGACGCAGCTCGGCCTGCCCGACCACGTCGACCTGCTGTCCTACGACGGGGTCGACGTGCAGGAGTACTTCGCCCGCGCCCGCGCGTTCGTCACCGACTTCTCCTCCGTGGCGTTCAACGAGGCCTACCTCGAGCGGCCGGTCGTCTACTACCAGTTCGACGAGGACAAGGTGCTCGGCGGCGGGCACGTCGGGCGAGCCGGCTACTTCGACTACCGACGCGACGGCTTCGGTCCGGTGACGACGACGGCACCGGACGCGGTCGACGCCACCATCGCGGCGCTGGAGCACGGACCCGTCGCCGATGGAGCCGTACGCCACCCGGATCCAGGCGACCTTCCCGCCGCGCGACGGCAAGTGCAGCGAACGCGTGTTCCAGGCCGTCCGCAAGACGATGCGCAACCGCACCAAGGACGCACCCGATCCCGACCCCGGTCCTGCGCGCGGTCGTCCCGGCACTGGACAGCGAGACATGACCTCGCACCCGTCGGTCGTCGCGATCGCCGGCAGCTGCCCCACCCGCGACAACTTCAACTCG
This sequence comes from uncultured Actinomycetota bacterium, assembly GCA_963797505.1. GTDB lineage: Bacteria > Actinomycetota > Actinomycetes > Propionibacteriales > Nocardioidaceae > Marmoricola. The sequence continues at coordinate 22,733 of CAWCQB010000001.1, forward strand.
CGGTTCAACCCCGACTACAAGCGCTGGTTCTCCTGCGACCTCGCCACCAACCAGACCTCGATGATCGCGCAGATGTCCCCGCCGGTGGAGATCACCTGGAACCCGCTGAAGCCGATGAACGACTACGACGTCTGGAACATCAACAGCGACCTCAGCCGCGAGTTCCTCCCGCTGCTCGCCGAGCTGAAGCCGCAGTACCTCGTCGTCGACTTCTTCGCCGACGTGCACTTCGGCGTCGTACGCCTGCCGGACGGGAAGTTCGTCACGAACAACCGCTGGAAGATCCAGAAGACCGACTGGTACCAGGAGCAGGACGAGCTCGGCGCCCTCACGCCGCTCTCGATCCAGCGCGACACCGACGAGTACCTCGCGCTGTGGCGCGAGGCGATCGACCGGTTCGCGGCGTACGTCGCCGAGCACTGCCCCGACACGACCGTCGTCGTGCACCGCGGCTGGAACACCAACCTCGTGCGGGTGCAGGACCGGCCCGAGCCGATGCGGATGCGGCGCTACAAGCCGATGCGGCCCTTCGACGTGAAGCGCGGCAACGAGCTGTGGGCGGTCCTCGACGACTACTGCGTCGACACGTTCGGCTGGGAGTCGATCGACCTGCGCGACGGAGCGGTTCACGTCGTACGCCGAGCACCCGTGGGGGCATCTTCTGGGTGCACTACGAGCCGGAGTACTACCACCGCTTCCTGGCCGAGCTGCACAAGATCCACCTGCGCCACTCGGCCGTCGACGCCGACGTGCAGGACCGCATCCGGGAGATCGAGGACGCCGTCCGCGAGTCGGGCGACCGGCGCTGGCGGCACGCGCAGGCGCTGGCCGACAGCCGCGGCGAGACGGTGGCCGAGCAGCGGGAACGGATCGAGCAGCTGGAGTCGCTCGGCGTCGGCCGAGCGGTCAAGTTCGCCGTCGGGCAGCGGTTGCGCGCCCGCAAGGCGATCGACGAGGAAGATACGAAGGCATGAGCCGAAACGTCGCAGTGATCCTGGCCGGGGGCGTGGGGGCGCGGGTGGGTCTGGAGATCCCCAAGCAGCTGATCAAGATCGCCGGCCACACGATCCTCGAGCACACCCTCGCGCGGCTCGACTCGCACCCGGCCGTCGACGACATCGTGGTGATGATGGCGCAGGGTCACCTCGACGCCGTGCACGCGATCATCCGCACGGGCGGCTACACCAAGGTCCGGCACGTGCTCGAGGGCGCCGAGACCCGCAACGGCACCACCCGCAAGGCGCTCGAGGTCGTGGAGGACGACGACATCGTGCTGCTCCACGACGCGGTGCGCCCCCTCGTCAGCGCCCGCATCGTCTCCGAGTGCTTCGAGGCGCTGGAGACGTACGACGCCGTGGACGTCGCGATCCCCTCGGCCGACACGATCATCGAGGTCGACGAGCGCAACGTGATCGCGGCGATCCCGCCCCGCGCCAACCTGCGCCGCGGCCAGACCCCGCAGGCGTTCCGGGTGAGCACGCTGCGCCGGGCGTACGCCGCCGCGGCACAGGACCCCGACTTCGCGGCCACCGACGACTGCTCGGTCGTGCTGCGCTACACCCCCGAGGTGCCGATCTGGGTGGTGTCCGGCGAGGAACGCAACATGAAGGTGACCGACCCGATCGACGTCTACCTCGCCGACAAGCTCTTCCAGCTCACCTCCGACGGCCTGCCCGGCGACCCTCAGCGAGGACGCCTACAAGGAGGCCCTCAACGGCAAGACGATGGTCGTCTTCGGCGGCAGCTACGGCATCGGCGCGGACATCGCCGACGTCGCCCGCGAGAACGGCGCCGAGGTGTTCACCTTCAGCCGCTCCTCGACCAACACCCAGGTCGAGCGCCGCGAGGACATCCGCGCGGCCGTGGCCGACGTGCTGGCGGCGACCGGTCGCGTGGACTACGTCGTGAACACCGCCGCCGTCCTCCCGCGCGGGCTGCTCACCGAGACCAGCGAGGAGACGGTCTGGGCGGCCACCGAGATCAACTACGTCGCGCCCGTGATGATCGCGCAGGAGTTCTACCCGCACCTGCTGGCCACCGGCGGCAGCCTGCTCTACTTCACGTCCAGCTCCTACACCCGCGGCCGGAGCGGCTACAGCCTCTACTCCTCGGCGAAGGCGGCCGTGGTCAACCTGACCCAGGCACTCGCCGACGAGTGGTCGGGCGACGGCATCTCGGTCAACTGCATCAACCCCGAGCGCACCGGCACCCCGATGCGCACCAAGGCGTTCGGCGTCGAGCCGGCGGGATCGCTGCTGGAGTCGACCGAGGTCGCGCGCCGGTCGCTCGACGTCCTGGTCAGCGGCGAGACCGGCCTGATCATCGACATCCGCCGGGACGACCCGCTGTCGCCCAAGGCGGCGCTCGAGGTCGACGACCTCGACGACGGCCCGGCCGACGCATAGACGAGTCGCCCGTCCTTCTAGACTGCGAGGGTTCCCGGCCCCGATCCCGAGACGAGCTGAGTCCCGCATGCCCGCCACGCCCGTGCGCCAGTCGCTCCTCGGCGCCGCCCGCAAGCTGGCCTCGCCCCGGGTCAAGGCCGCGGCACGCCGCGCCGGCGGCCGCCCGCTGGTGGCCTTCGAACGACGCGGGCTGACGCCCGAGCTGACCGTGGTGATGCCGGTCTACAACATCCGCGAGTACCTCGCCGAGGCGATGGACAGCGTGCTCACCCAGAGCCTGCACAACCTCGAGCTGATCGCGGTCGACGACGGCTCGACCGACGGCTCGATGGACATCCTGCGCCACTACGAGCGCCGCGACCCGCGCGTGCGCGTCTTCAGCCAGGCCAACTCGGGCCAGGGCATCGCCCGCAACCTCGGCGTCAGCCACGCGCGCGGCGAGTTCCTCACCTTCGTCGACTCCGACGACACCGTCCCGCCGCAGTCCTTCGCGCACATGGTCGCGATGCTGCGCCGCTCGGGGTCGGACTTCTGCGTGGGCAGCGTGCGCCGGTTCAAGAACAACGAGTACCTGCGCACCGTCTGGGCGCGGACCGTGCACACCTCCGACCGGCTGGGTACGACGATCGAGGAGTTCCCCTACGCGATGCAGGACATCATCGCGTGCAACCGGATGTTCCGGACCGCGTTCTGGCGCGACAAGGTCGGCGACTTCCGCGGGCACATCGCCTACGAGGACCACGTGCCGATGCTCACGGCGTACGTCCGCGCCGAGAAGTTCGACATCCTCCGCAAGGTCACCTACAACTGGCGGATCCGCGAGAACCTCACCTCGACCGGGCAGCAGAAGGCCAGGCTGCAGAACCTCCTCGACCGGATCGCCGTGAAGGAGGAGGCGCACGAGCTGCTCAAGGCCGAGGCCTCCGACTTCGTCTACGACACCTGGGTGGGGCGCACGCTCGAGGTCGACTTCCCGCCGTTCATCGTGCACGCGGTGCGGGCGCCGGGCAGCTACCGCAACCTGCTGGCCGCCACCTTCCAGACCTACCTCGGTCGCGCCACCGACCGGGCGCTCGACATGGTCACCGTGCGGCAGAAGGTGCGCGCCGAGCTGGTCGCCCAGGGTCGCTGGGACGAGATGTCCGCGGCCGACGCCTACTTCGAGGACATCGGCTACGCCCCGAAGGCCGAGGCCCGCGACGGTCGCGTGGTCGCCGTCGTACCCGACGACCCCGAGCTCTCCTTCCTCCGCGGCCACCCCGAGCGGGTGCTGCGGCTGTCTCCGCTGGAGAGCCACTTCGAGGGCGTGATCGAGCACATCGTGTGGTCCCCCCGCGGTGAGCAGGGCCGGGTGGAGATCAGCGGCTGGGCCGTGCTGCGGGCGCTGGGCATCACCGGCCGCACCGCGGAGCTCCGTGCCTGGCTGGTCGACGGGGCCGGCGAGCGCATCGACGTCCCGGTCACGGGCCAGGTGCTCCCGCAGGCCAACGTGTGGGGCAGCCAGCAGTACGCGCCGTACGACGGGGGCGGGTTCCTCGCCACCGTCGACCTCGACTCGCTGCCGGCGCGCACCGCGTCGTGGCACCTCGAGGTGGAGACGACGTACGACGGCATCACCACGCGCGGCTCCATCCACAACCAGGTCCGCGAGTCGGCCGGCTCCCGCGAGTCCGGGGTCGCCCACACCTGGGACGGCACCACCGCGACCGTCCGCGCCCGCTGGCACGGCGCCGCCGGCCTGTGCCTCGACGTCGACACCGCCCCGGTCGTGGTCACCGCCCTCGACGCACGGGCCGACCGGCTGACGCGGCAGCCTGCGCGCACCGGAGCGGCGGGAGCATCGCGAGCGTCCGCCTCGAGGCTCCCGACGCCGCGCCGATCGACCTCGCCACCACCCCGACCGCGAGCGGGGTGGACTTCAGCGTCCCCTGGCCGCTCCCGGGCGACCCCGACCTCTGGCACCTCACCGTGGCGACCGGATCGCGCCGCGCGACCCCGCTGTGGCCCGACGACCTCGTGCTCGCGGCACGGCGCCGGTGCCCGCTGGAAGCGGTCCCCCGACGGCGGCCCGTCGGTGGTCCCGGTGGTGCCGACGCTCGAGGTCACCGAGGTCCGGCTCGACGACGAGAGCATCACCGTCACCGTGCACGCTCCGGAGGCCACCGAGGAGCAGCTGTCGACGGTCGCGCTGGCCAACCCCCGCACCACGCTGCCGCTGCTGGAGGTCGGTGGCGCGCGACGGCGACTGGCAGCTGACCTTCGGGCTCTACGTCAGCGACTTCGAACGGCAGCCGCACCCGGCGCCGAGTGCCCGCTACGAGCTCACCCTCGACGTGCCGGGTGGGCCGAGCCACGCGATGGTCGCTCCGTCGTACGCCGGCCGGATGCCGCAGCGCTTCGCCGGGCGGCTCACCAACCTGCGGGTCGCGCAGTGGCGCAACGGCAGGTTCGGCGCCTACCTCGAGCCGGCCCTCCCGCCCGACGTGCTCGGGCCCGCCAACCGGCAGGCGCCTGCGCGACGCCTACCGCAGCAACGAGGTGACCCCGCGCGACAGCGTGCTGTTCGGCTGCTACCGCGGCGAGTTCGCCACCGACAGCCAGCTGGCGCTCGACCGCGCGCTGGCGAAGCAACGCCCCGAGCTGACCCGCTACTGGGGCGTGGCCGACACCTCGACGATGGTGCCCGAGGGCTCGGTGCCGCTGCTGATCGGCACCGAGGAGTGGTACGACGCCCTGGGCTCGTCGCGCTTCATCTGCAACAACATCGACTTCGGTCCCTGGTTCAAGCTGCGCCCGCACCAGCGCTACCTGCAGACCTTCCACGGCTACCCGTTCAAGTCGATGGGCATCGACTTCTGGCGCAGCAAGGGCTTCTCCGACGAGGAGGTCCAGCGCGAGGTCGGCCGCCGCAACCGCGAGTGGGACACGCTGCTGATGCCGAGCGAGGAGTGCGTCGCCTACTACCGCGAGCAGTACGAGTTCACCGGCGACATGCTCGTCACCGGCTACCCCCGGTGCGACGCGCTGGTGAACGACGACGCCTCCGTCGTACGACGGACCGTGCTCGGGCGCCTCGGGGTCGACGAGGGCCAGACCGTGGTCCTCTACGCCCCGACGTACCGCGACAAGCTGAACACCCGCACCTTCGCCGCCCGCCGCTTCGACGCGCTGGAGCTCGGCCTGCTCGCCCGACTGCTCGGCCCCGGGCACACGCTGCTGGTCCGCGGTCACAACAACAACCAGCGCGAGCTCGACCGGGTGACCGGGATGGCGCAGGTCGTCGACGTCACCGACTACCCCGACATCAACGAGCTCACCCTGGCGGCCGACGTCGCCGTGCTCGACTACTCCTCGCTGCGCTTCGACTGGGCGATCACCGGCAAGCCGATGGTGTTCTTCGTGCCCGACCTCGAGGACTACTTCTCCCTGCGCCGCCCGCTGTTCCCCTACGAGGGCACCGCGCCCGGTCCGTGGACCAACACCACCGAGGAGGTCGCGGCCGCACTGCGCGACGTCGACGGCCTGCGGTTGCGCTACTCCTCGGAGATCGAGCAGTTCAACAAGCGCTTCAACGCGCTCCACGACGGGCACGCCACCGACCGGGTGATCGCGGCGTTCTTCACCGACCGGGAGACCGAGTGAGCGACAGTCCGGCCGTGACCCCGATCCCCGAGGGGAGCGTGCTGCTGCACATCGGCCCGCAGAAGACGGGGTCGACCGCGATCCAGGAGTCGCTGCACAACGCGCGCGAGCAGCTCGCCGAGCTCGGCGTGTTCTACCCCGGCCCCTACCGTCGCCCGATCGAGGCCGGCTGGGCCGTGCTCGGGCTCGGCGCCCCGCTCGGCCGCCCCGAGCCGCGCATCGAGACCTGGGACGCGCTCATCGAGGGGCTGCACGCCAGCACCCTGCCCCGGCGCATCCTGAGCAACGAGGACCTCTCCCGCGGCAGCGACGCCGTCGTCGAGCGGATCGTCCGCGACGTGGGCGCCGACGACATCCAGCTGCTGTACGTCGCCCGCCGCTACGACCAGCTGCTGCCGTCGCACTGGCAGGAGCGGCTCAAGGCCAGGATGACGCTGTCCTTCGAGGACTTCCTGCGCACCGTCCTCGAGGGCGAACCGACCACGTGGGAGTGGCGGCTGATGTGGGAGTGCCAGTTCCCCGACCAGGTGCTGGCCAGCTGGGGCCGCTTCGTCCCGCCCGAGCGCACCACCGTGATCGTCCTCGAGGGCGGCGACCACGACGCGCTGCCGCGTGCCTTCGAGCAGCTGCTCGACCTGCCGACCGGGCTGCTGGTCCCGCCCGACGTGGTGGCGAACCGCTCCTACACCTTCCCCGAGGCCGAGGCGCTGCGGCGGATCAACCGGCTGGCCGCGCAGGAGAAGTGGCCGGACCGCCGCTACCTCGACCTGGTGCGCCGCGGCGTGGCCAAGCACTGGACGAACTCGCCGCGTCCCGAGGGTGCCGCACGCATCCCGGGGCTGCCCGCGTGGGCGCTCGACCGGGTCAACGACCTCGCGGACCGGCAGGCCGACGCCCTGCTCGCGTCCGGGTGCCGGTTGATCGGATCGCCCGACAGCCTGCGCACCCGCGACCGGGTGACGCCGTACGACGGACCGATGGAGCTCGCCGACGTACCCCTCGACCTGCTCGAGGAGGCGGTCGGCTGCACTGGCCGAGCGGGCAGCCAGGTCTCGCAAGCGCGCCCTCTCGACCCAGCGCAAGCGGCTCTCGAAGCAGGGTCCCGACCCGGTCGGGACACGGGAGCTGGCGCGGGAGCTGGGTCGTCGCGTCGTACGTCCCCTGCGGCGGTCGTGACCGCACGCGGGTGTGTCTCCCGACTCGGCCGACGTCCGGAAAGTTCGGACCGGAACGCAGGCGTAAGCACTCCGCCCACCTGCACAGCGGTCCGAACTACCCGTTCAGGCGGTGAATCTGTCGCGATGTGCCAGTCGTGGTCGGGGGGTTTCGTCATTGCGGACGCAGATCGTCCGCTACCGGTCCTAGCGTTCTCCCCATGACCACACCTTCCTGGGAACCACCGTTCAGCGCCTCACCCACCGAGCACCTCGTCGCGGCCCTCGACCGTCAGCGCGCCACCTTCCGCTGGAAGGCCGACGGGCTGGACCGCGCCGGGCTGGCGCACCGGATCGGTGCGTCGTCGCTGAGCATCGCCGGCTTGCTCAAGCACCTGACCCGCGTCGAGGACATCCACTTCACCTGGGACCTCGACGGTTCCGCTCCCTCAGAGCCCTGGCGCTCCCACGACTGGGACGCCGATCCGGACTGGGACTTCGAGTCGGCCGGCGAGGACGAGCCCGCGGACCTCTACGCGGCGTACGACGCAGCAGTCGCACGCTCACGCGAGATCCTGGCCACCCACCTCGCCGACGGTGGTCTCGAGCAGCACATCGAGCTCGGGCGGCGCCACGACATCGAGATGAGCCTGGGACGGCTGGTGGCCGACATGCTCGAGGAGTACGGCCGCCACACGGGGCACGCGGACCTGCTGCGCGAGGACGTCGACGGCCGTGTGGGCGAGGACCCCGAACCCGACTGGGAGCCGCCCTGGGTGGCCCGGTGAGCAACAGGTGCCGTCTCAGTCGAAGAACGCGGCGACGGCTCGGTCAGCCGCGTGGCCGTCCTGGCCCGCGTGGAAGCGCGCCCGGAACTCCGCGTAGTCCGCGGCGTAGTCGTGGCGCAGGGCCTCGAGGTCGCGCAGCGCCGTGATCACGTCGTCCGTCGTGGCCAGCAAGGGACCGGGGGCCGAGGACCGGAAGTCGTAGAGGAATCCGCGGCCCTCCTCGTACGCCGCGAGGTCGGGAACCATGAACACCATCGGGGTGCCGACCACACCGAGGTCGAAGCGCAGCGAGGAGTAGTCGAGGACAGCTACGTCGGCCGCGAGGATCAGGTGGTTGATCTCCGGGTAGTCCGTGACGTCGAGGATCCGCGCCCCACTCGGCCGCCCGGCATGGCGCGCGTGGAACCGGTGGCCCCGGAGCAGCACGACGTACGCCGGACCGAGTGCATCGGCCAGACCAGCGAGGTCGAGGTCGTCCTGGAGCCGGGCAGCCCGGTAGTTCGTGGCCATCGTGTCGCGCCAGGTGGGCGCATGGAGCACGGCCGTCTGGTCCTCGCCGATGCCGAGGCGCCTGCGCGAGTCCGCCCGCACCTCGGGGGCCGAGGGCGACACCAGCGCGTCGTCACGGGCGTACCCCTGGTCGACCACCGGACCGTCGTACGCGAACTCGCGGCGGTAGTGCTCGGTCATCTCCGGGCTCGGGCTCATCAGGAGGGTCCAGTTGCGCGGGCCGTGGTCGAGGTTCTGCTCGATCCGGCCGGGGGTCAGCCCGTTGGCGCGCCACAGGCCCAGCCCCATCACCTTGCCGGGGTTGCCGTGCCAGGTCTGCAGCAGCCGTTGCTCCGGGCGGCGCCGGAACCAGCGCTCCATCTCGATGTTGGTGACGACCCAGCGGGCTCGGGCGAGGGTGTCGTACCACTCCCGGCTGCGGATCAGCACCGGCTCGGCGCCCTCGGGAACCGGCACACCGGGGTCGTCGACGCACCAGCGGACGCGGATGTCGGGTCGCTGCCGACGCAGGCTCTCGAGGATCGCCAGCGGGCTGTCGGTCGGCCACTGGCCCGTGTAGGACTGGAAGTACGCGAGTCCCGGGTCGACCGGGTCGGTGACGGCGGCGTACTCCTGCTGGAGACGGCGCTGCGCGTGCGGTCCCACCTCGTCGGGGTCGCGCAGGTCCTCGAGCACCAGCCGCGCGGTGCCATGGCGGTCGGCGCGCACGCTGAGTCGATGGCGGTCACCGCGGCGCTCGACCGGCGCCACAGCCGGCGCGACCGCCTGACCGTCCAGCCGCACCTCGTAGCTGCCGCAGGGCAGCGGCCGCTCCCCCAGCCCCCACGGGTCGACGACCAGCCGGAGCGCGACGGTGCCGTCGTCGTCGGTGGTGCCGGAGACCTCGCCACCGGGGCCGGTCACGGTCACCGTGCCGGCCCTCGAGAAGGTGAGCGTGGCGGTCTGGTCGACCCAGTCGACGCCGACCAGACCCGGTCCGGCGGGCGAGGCGGTCGGCAACGACGGCAGCGGCCCACGGCGTACGACGGGGCCGGAGCGGTACTCGAGCTCGGCACCGCTGAGGTCCAGGTCGGCGACCCGCAGTCGCCAGCCGGCGGCGCTGTGGTCCGTCCAGGACTCGGCGGCGATCCGGTCGGCGTGGTCGTCGACGGACGGCTCCGCCTCGAACACCCGACCGCCCGCGTGCAGGGTGACCCGGTCACCCGGGGTCGAGGCCACACCGCGGGCGAGCACCACCAGGTCGATGACTCCGTCTTGAGCGTTTCGAACCGTCGCCCACAGCGGGGTCTCGCGCTCGTGGACGGTCAACACGTCGGCGGGCACCTCCACGCCGAGGTCGGCCAGGACGGTGCCGTCCGGCGTCAGCGTGGTCGCGAAGTCGTCGGGCTCGCGCCAGCGCCGCAGCACCAGCGCCGTGAGGTCGTCGCGACGGTCCTCGGCCACCAGCGTCGCCTGCAGTCGGGCCTCGACGCGGACGTCAGCCGGGTCGGCGAGGTCGCGCAGTCGTTGCGTCGTACGACGCAGGGCCGACCAGGTCTCGACGTCGAAGGACTCCACGTCCTCGACCAGCGACGGGAGCCGTCGGTCGAGCAGACCGGCCGCCCAGGCAGGTGTCAGCTCCTCGGCGAGCTTGCGCATCGTGTCCTCGACGACGGCGGCCAGCGCGAGGACGTCGGCGGCCCTGCCGCGGCAGGTGCCCGAAGGGCAGGCCGTGCTCGCGGTGGTGGTCGTGGTGGACGACGTCCGGGATCGTGGCGACGTCGAGGCCGGCCAGCATCGCGTCCGCCCAGCGGCCGTGGACCGGCTCGAAGTCGAGGGCCTCGAGCACCGCGTCGCTGACCCGGAACAGTCGAGCGCCGAGGTCCAGCGCCACCTCCGGCGCGACCTGGTGGGCGCGGTCGCGCCAGGTCGCGTCGATGCGCTCGGAGAGGCCGGCTGCGGTGGGGGCAGAGGTCCTGCTGAGCCTGGCGAGCAGGGCGGCGGTGGCGGCGGCCGGGGTCGTGTCGGTCGCCTCGATGAAGCGGACGTACGACGCCCGGGTGAGCGCCAGTCCCGCCCGACGGGCCGCCGCGAGCGACTCCTCGACGGGTGAGGAGTCGCTCGGCGGCGTACCCCGCCACGATCCCCACGGCACCAGCACGACCTCGGGCCGGACGCCCGACTGGGCGCGCACCGAGGAGAGGCACTCCTCGAGGTGGCGCGCCTGTTCCTCCGAGACCGTGACGACGAAGGCAACCTCGGGCGCGCGGGGCCCCCGGAGGATGCGGCGCGCCCGACCCGCGACTCGTCGCGCCAGGGGTGCGCCTCGGAGATCGCTCAGGTCAGATCAGCCCCTTCTCCTTCAGGTAGTCCTCGGCGACCTGGCTGGCCTCGAGGCGCTGCCCGTCGACCTGCGCGTTGAGGGAGGTGAGGTCGGCGGTGGTGAGGACGCCGGAGAGCTGGTTGAGGGCGTCCGCGGCCTTGGGGTTCTTCTTCAGCCACGCGCTGTTGACGACCGGGACGAGGTTCTCGGCGTTCTGCCAGTTCTTGTCGTCCTCGAGCACCACGAGGCCCGCCTTGTCGAGGCTGCCGTCGGTCGTGCTGACCTGGCCGAGCTGCACCTCGCCGTTGATCAGGGCGTTCTTGGTGTCCTGGGTGCCGAAGCCGAGCGGCTCGATCTTGCCGAGGGTGATGCCGTAGACGTTCTGCAGGCCCTTGCCGCAGTCGGGCCGCTCCGCGCAGTCGGAGTTGGCCGCGAGGGCGATCGGCTTGTCGAGCTTGCCGAGGTCGCTGAGCGTCGTCAGGTCGTTCTGCTCGGCGTACTTCTTGGTGACCGCGTAGGCGATGGCGTCCTCCGCCTTGGCAGGCTGCAGCGGCGTCAGGCCGTACGCCGCACCCAGGGTCTTCAGGTGGCCCAGGGTCGCCTGCACGTCGGAGCTCGCCACCGGAGCAGCATCGTTGCCGTTGGCCGTGCGGTTGAGCGTCTCGGTGAGCGAGGAGAGCTGGTCGCCGGCCACCTGCACCCGGCCCTTCTCCAGCGCGCCGAGGTAGCTGTCGCGGGCACCGAGCTTCTCGATGTCGGTGTCGAAGCCCTGCTTGTCGAGGAGCAGCTTGTAGAGCTGGGTGATGATGTCGGCCTCGGTGAAGTTCTGGCCGACGATGGTGACCGTCTGGTCCTTCTCCGCAGTGGGCGGGTCGCCCCCGCACGCGGCCGCCGCGAGCAGGAGCGGGAGGAGCTGCCACGGCGACGAGAACCCGTCGTACCGAGGTCATCCGATCCCGCCTTCGCTGTCCCGAGTCGGGCCCTGAGTGGGGCCACTGGTCCGTGTCCGGGACGACTCTAGCGACCGGGGTGTCGCGTCCGACGGACGCGTCGACGCGCACGGGCCCAGGGGGTCCCGTGCGCGTCGACGCAGCAGATCAGCCCTTCTTGGCGAGGTCCGCGATCGTCTTCAGCTTGAACTTGTCCGCGGTCTCCTTGGTGACCACGATCGCGTCGCTGTCCTGCGCCTCCGCCTGGTCGAGCGCGACCAGGTTGCTCGGCAGCGCCTTGCCGAGCGCGGCGTAGACGTCGTCGGGGCTGGTCGCCGTGGCGTTCTTGTCGATGTAGACGAGGATCGAGCCGGTGTACTCGGGGAACAGGTCGAGCGACCCCTGCTTGAGCGACTCCCAGTACTTCGGCCGGGCGCCGATGTTCATCTTCTTGCTGATGGTCGCTCCCTGGGCCTCGAGCGCCTGGGCGTAGATCTCGCCCAGGATCACGTTCTCCGGGAAGTTCGCCGACCCCACCGTCAGGCTCTGGCCCTTGGCAGCGGTGCCGGTGGCGTCGAGGCCGTTGTCGGAGAGGAACCCCTTGGCGACGTCGGCCGGGTCGGCCTTGTCGTTGACGACCTTGCCGAGCAGCCCGCCGAGGACCTCGGTGGTCAGCTTGGCCTGGATGCCGTTGAGGACCTGCTTGACGCCGTCGGTGGCCTTGGCCTTGTTGATGATCGGCACCACGTTCTGGGCGGCGAAGTTGCTCTTCGGGTCCTCCAGGATCACGAAGTCGTTCGCCGCGATCGACGGGTCGGTGGTGAACAGGTCGGCGGCGTCCACCTGGCCACGCTTGAGCGCGTTCACGGTGACCGGGCCACCGACGTCGGTGACGGTGTACTTGCCGAAGGAGACGTCGTAGTTCTTCTTCAGGCCGGGGATGCCGTCGGGGCGCGTCTTGAACTCGGGCGGGCCGCCGAAGATCATCTGCGACGCGATCGTGCCGTCACCCTTGGAGTCCGAGGATGACGAGCTCGACCCGCATCCGCTGACCCCCATCGTGAAGGCCGTCGCGACGGCGGCGAGTGCGACAAGCTTGGTTTTCATGTTCTCTCCTGGTTGTTTTCACTTGCGGTGCCGGGTGGTGCACGAGCGGGTGAGTCAGGTGGCCTCCGAGACGAGCTCCTCGGTGAGTACGGCGGTGCGCGAGTCGGGTCCGCGGGAGCCCTGGTCCTGGCGACGGGTGCGCCCGGTGATCCCGCGGGAGACGGTGTAGCGCTGGGCCAGGGCCAGCAACAGGTCGGCGATGAGGGCGAGCGCCGCGACGAGCAGGCCCCCGCTGATCATCTGGGGGTAGTCCTGCTGGGCGAGGCCGTCGTAGATGAACCGGCCGAGCCCGCCGAGGGTGACGTACGCCGCGATGGTGGCCGTCGCGATCACCTGCAGGGTCGCGGAGCGGAAGCCGGAGAAGATCAGCGGCAGCGAGTTGGGCAGCTCGACGCGGAAGAGCACCTGCGGCCCGGTCATGCCCATGCCGAAGGCAGCGTCGCGCACCGACGGATCGACGTTCTGCACCCCGGCGTACGTGTTGGACAGGATCGGCGGCACGGCGAGCAGCACCAGCACGATCTCGGTCGGGATCAGGTAGCCGTTGTTGGTGCGGCCGTAGAAGTGCGGCGCGATGATCACCACGAGCAGGACGAGCACACCGACGGTGGGCAGCGCCCGGAGGGCGTTGGCGACGCTGATGATCCAGGTGGCCTTGCCGGTGTGGCCGATCCACAGCCCGAGCGGCAGCGCGATCACCAGCGAGATGACGAGCGCGATCAGGGTGAACTTGATGTGCGCCAGCAGCTGGTCCCAGATGCCGGTGTCGAAGGCCGTGCTCGTCCAGTGGGACGGGTCGGTGAGCCAGTTGAAGACGTCGTTGATCATGTCCGCACCGCCCTACGCCAGGGGGTCAGCAGTCGGCTGCCGAGCAGCACCAGCCCGTCGAGCGCGAGCGCGAGCAGCACGCACAGGATGATGCCGAGCACGATCGGCGGGTAGTACGGCGTGTCCGTGGACAGCTTGAAGCCCTCGTCGAAGAGCTGGCCGAGGTTCTTGAAGCCGATGGTCCCGGCGACGGTCACGATGCTGACGTTGGCGACGACCGCGACCCGCAGGCCGGCCGCGATCACGGGTACGGCGATCGGCAGCTCGACCCGGAAGAAGCGACCGAGCGGCTTGTAGCCGAGCGCCGTCGCGGCCTGCGCCGTCTCCTGCGGTACGGCGGCGAGCCCGTCGGCGACCACCCGCACCAGCAGCGCCAGCGAGTAGAGGGTCAGCGCGATCGGCACCTGCAGCGGGCTGAGCGGGTCGAGCCCCAGGAGCGGCGGGACCAGCACGAACAGCGCGATCGAGGGGATCGTGTAGAGCAGCCCGGTGATCGACATCATCGGCGGGTAGGCCCACTGGTAGCGCCGCGCGAGCCAGCCGAGCGGCAGCGCCAGGATCAGCGCGATGACGACCGGCACCACCGAGAGCCAGGTGTGCGCCCAGAGCAGGCCGAGGACCTTGCTCGTGTTGTCCAGGAAGTAGGCGAAGAAGTGCCACGGCGACGAGCTCGACGAGTCCAGCGGGATCAGCAGCGCAGTCATGTGGCCGCACCCTCCGCCTGGGCCTCGATCAGGTCGAGCACCTCGCGGGCGGTGGTCGAGCCGACCAGCCGGCCCGACTCGTCGACGACGACGCCGCGGCCCGACGGCGAGGACAGGCAGGCGTCCAGCGCGCTGCGCAGGGTGCCGCCCTGGGTGGCCAGGGTGCCGCCGCGGTAGAGCATGTGGTCCTCGACGACCGCGCCGTGCGGCTCGTCGGCGAGGTGCAGCCAGCCCTGCGGTGCGCCGGAGCCGTCGACCGCCAGCAGCCACTCGTCGCCGCCCGTCGGGCAGCGACTCGCCCATGGCGACGGTGGGCTCGTCACGCGTCGGGATGGTGCCGGCGCTGGTGAACCCGAGCGCGCGGTAGCCGCGGTCGCGCCCGACGAAGCCGGCGACGAACGCGTCGACCGGTCGCGAGAGCAGCTCGGCCGGCGCGGCCAGCTGGGCCAGGTTGCCGCCGACGCGCAGCACCGCGACCTGGTCGCCGAGCTTGATCGCCTCGTCGATGTCGTGGGTGACGAAGACGATGGTCTTGCCGAGCTCGCCCTGCAGCCGCAGGAACTCGTCCTGGAGCTGGTCGCGGACCACCGGGTCGACGGCCGAGAACGGCTCGTCCATCAGCATCACCGGCGGGTCGGCGGCGAGGGCGCGGGCGACGCCGACGCGCTGCTGCTGGCCACCGGAGAGCTGGGCCGGGTAGCGCTTGGCGAAGGCGGGGTCCAGCCCCACGCGCTCGAGCAGCTCCATCGCCCGGGCGCGCGCCTGCTTCTTGTCGGTGCCGAGCAGGAACGGCACCGTCGCGATGTTGTCCACGATGGTGCGGTGCGGGAACAGCCCGGCGTGCTGGATCACGTAGCCGATCTGCCGACGCAGCTCGTGGGCCGGCATGCTCGCGGTGTCGGTGTCGTCGAGCCAGATGGTGCCGGAGGTCGGCTCGATCATCCGGTTGATCATCCGCAGCGACGTGGTCTTGCCACAGCCCGGACGGACCCACGAGCACGGTGATCTTGCCGGACGGCGCCTCCAGCTCGAGCGTCGTCGACGGCGACGGTGCCGTCGGGGTAACGCTTGGTGGCCTTGTCGAAGCGGATCATGCTCGGGTCTCCTGCTCGTCGGGTACCGAGCCCAGGCGGGCGCTGAGCTCGGCTGCCTCGGTGGCCACGATGCGGCCGTAGGCGTGCATGGTGTCCGGGTCGATGCGGTACGTCGGGCCCAGCACGCTCAGCGCACCGGCGATGCCACCGGGGTAGCGCACGGGCGCGACGATGGCCGTCACGTCGGGCTCGAGCAGGTCATGCCCAGCGACGTACCCCTCTGCGGGGATCTCACCCCGGAACACCTGTCCGACCGCCAGCCCGTCCAGCGGCACCGAGCGCCCGATCCAGCTGCTGTGCCGGACGGCGTGGGTGCCCTCGACCTGGGCGATGTAGATCGCCGTCTCGTCGACACCCTTGATCGAGAGGTACGCCGACTCGCGGGTCGCCGTACCGATGCGATCGAGGGCCGGGCGGGCGAGCCGGGCCAGCTCGTTGCGGCCGAGGCGAGGTCGCGCCGAGCTGGATCATCCGGGGGCCGGCGCGGAAGCTGCCGCCGTCGTCGTCGCGGCTGATGAAGCCGCGGCTCTCCAGGGTGCGCAGCAGCCGCAGCGCCGTGCTGGCCGGCAGCCCGGTGTGGCGGGCGCACTCGGTGAGGGTGACGGCCTCGCGGGTGCAGACCTCGGAGAGCAGGGCCAGCGCGCGCTCGACGGTGCGGGTCGAGCTGCCTCGTCCCGGCGCGATCCCGTCCGCAGCTCCGCGCGCAGCGAGGGGCTCGCGACTGCCGGAGGCGACCTGCGACGTCATCGATGCCCCCTCACGGGCCGTCGGGATTCGGATAGACGATCGGGTTCGTGTTGTTTCACTGTGCAGAAGCGCATTTCCGCTGGCTGAGACTATTGCACCATCGCCCACCGATCCGGAAGGCTTCACGAGAGCCAATCTGGGCTGATGCCCGAGGAGTCCGAATTGCCCTTGACCCTGGACGGGAGCCACCTCTCGCTGGACGAGATCGTGACTGTCGCACGTCGTGGTGACACCGTCCGCGTGGAGCCGTCGGCCCGCGCACGCGTCGAGGCGTCGCACGCCTTCGCCGACGGGGTCGCCGAGGACCGGCCCATCTACGGCCGCTCCACGGGTGTCGGCGCCAACAAGGAGCTCGTCCAGCCCGACCCCGACTCCCAGGCCCTGCAGCTGCTCCGGTCGCACGCCACCAGCTCCGGTGAGCTGCGCTCGGCCCAGCGGGTGCGGGCGATGCTGCTGATCCGGCTCAACCAGCTGGCCGCCGACGGCAACGGGATCAGCCCGGCGGTCCTCGACGCCCTCGAGGCGATGCTCTCCGCCGACGCGCTGCCTCCCGTCCGCGAGGGCGGCAGCGTGGGCACGGCCGACCTCGCCGCGCTCGCGACCACCGCGCTGGTGCTCTGCGGCGAGCGGTCCAGCACCCCCGAGTTCCTCGCCACCACGCGAGTTCGGCCCGGGCGACGCCCTGACCTTCATGTCGAGCAACGCCGCGGTCCTCGCCGACGCCGCCCTGGCCGTGGCCGACCTGGACCGCCTCGCCCGCAGCGCGGCAGTGATCGCGGCCATGGACTTCGCCGCCGTCCGGGGCAACGCCGAGGCGTTCAGCCCGGCCGTCGAGGTGGCCACGCCCGTTCCCCGGGTCGCAGTGGGTGTGCCGGACGATGCGCGAGCTGATCGGGCCGGAGCCGGTGCCGGCCCGGATCCAGGACCCGTTCAGCCTGCGCACGTTCCCCCAGGTGCACGGCGCCCTGATGGACCGGCTCGCCTTCGCCGAGCAGGTCATCGTGACCATGGGCAACAGCCCGTCGGAGAACCCGATCGTCTCCCCGCGAGCTCGGGGTGGCCCACCACGGCGCCTTCCACGCGGCGTACCTCGTGCAGTCGCTGGACTCGCTGGTGCTCGCCGTCGCCCAGTCGGCGCAGCTCAGCCTGGCCAGGCTGACGATGCTGGCCGAGCCGGCGTACACCGGACTGCACCCGTTCCTGGGCGACGGCACCCCGGCGGCGTCCGGCGTGATGATCGTGGAGTACAGCGCCGCCTCGGCCCTCGCCGAGCTGCGCGCGCTGGCGACGCCGGCCGGCATCCAGGCCGTCACCCTGTCCCGCGGGGTCGAGGAGGACGCCTCGTTCGCCACCCTGGCGGCGCAGCAGGCCCTCGAGGCGGTGTCGCGGTTCCGCGCCGTGCTCGCCGCCGAGCTGGTCGCCTCGCTCCGGTGCCTGCGGATGCAGGGCGCGCACCCGCCGTCGCTGAGCGCGGCGATGGCCTACCTCGACGAGCGCGACGGCGGCGTACCGGACATGCACGACCGCGACCTGACCTCCGACCTGCTCCTCGCCGAGGAGCTGGTGGACGCCCTGCCGGCCCACGTCGGGCCGGTGCAGCGAGCGCCCTGACGGACAGAACGGGCGGGGCGGGCGGGCAATACCGGAGGCGGGCGGGCGAAGTATCGCCTGCCATCCGGCGGCAGTTTCCCCGGGCGCCCGGGGAAACCGACGGCCCCTACGCCTGCTTGAGCGCCCGGCCCGACTTCTTCTGGCCGGACTTCTGCACCTGCTCGTCCCAGGCGACGAGGTCGACCACCGAGTCGTCGGCCTGGAGGGCGATCAGCGCCTGCTCGAGCCGCCGCACCCGCTCCTTGCTCTCGACGTGGGCCTCGGTCTCGGCGACGAGCTTCGACTCCGCACGCTGGGCCCGGGTCTCGTGCTGCACGATCAGGCCCTCGAGCTCGCGGGCGGCGAGGTGGGCCTGGGCGAGCCGGTCGGTCATCGCCGCGGTGAACTCGGCGTGCTCGGCGGCGCGCTTGGAGAACAGGTTGCGGTAGGCCGCTGCGGCGGCCGCGCGGTCGGCGGCGTTCTCGCGCCGCGACTGGAGCACCTCGGTCCACATCACGCGCAGCGCGCCCACCGCGAGGGCGAGCGCCGGCCACGGACGCGATGCCGATCCAGAGGGCCGACTGGGAGGGAAGTGCGGAGACCACGGCGACGACTGCCACCGCCAGAAGGCTGACCGCGACGGTGACGCGAGTGCTGCGTTGCCGACGACGCACGGGGGTACGAGACGATGCCATGAGGGCCATGACTCGCAGGGTAAGGCGCTACTCGTCGTCGTGCGGGACGCGACACGCGTGCTCGAGCGCGCAGCGCGGCGACCGTCGCAGCGAGCGCGCCGAGCGCCGCGAGCAGCGCGTGCCACAGCCGGGTGTCCGAGGCGGGGTTGGCCACGCCGAGCTGGGCGAGGGCGTAGCCGAGGTAGCCGCCGAGCGCCAGGGACCCCACCAGGGCACAGGCCTTGCCGAGCACGAGCCGGTTCACGGCCTGGTGGTGGGCGAGGTCCTGGCGGTTGCGTCGTACGGTCCGCCGGGTGCCGTACGCCGTGGCGCCGATGATCGCCGCCACGAAGAAGAGGGCGCCGATCGCGGTGAACGAGACGTTCGGCTCGGCCCAGTCGAAGCGGAGCGCCAGCGGCCGGATCGACCAGCCCAGCACGAGTCCGATCACGCCGGCGGTCACGAGCGGACCGGGACCGGTCGGGAGGATCCGTCCCGGAGGCGGGTCCGGCTCCCGTTCCTCGTCGGTGTCCGGCTGGGTCACCTGCTCGCCCTCGAGGTCAGTGGAACTCGAGCTCGATGTCCTCGCGCAGGGTCACGCCCTCGCGTCCGGTCTTCTCGAGCAGCTCGACGACCGGGCCCGCACCGGGGATCTCGGCCTCGGGCTCGAGCTCGAGCCACGGCACCAGCACGAACGCGCGCTCGGCGGCCCGCGGGTGCGGCAGGCTCAGGTCTTCCTCGTCGGCGCGGCGGTCGCCCACGACGATGAGGTCGACGTCGAGGGTGCGCGGCTCGTTGCGCTCGCCGGTGCGCTCGCGGCCGTACGCCGCCTCGACGGCCATCGCGCGCTCGAGGAGCGTGCGCGCCGAGAGGGTGGTGTCGAGCAGCAGGATCGCGTTGAGGAAGTCCTTGGTGCCCTCGGGCGACTCGACGGGCGCGGTCTCGTAGACCGAGGACACCGCGGTCACCCAGACCTCGGGGGTGTCGGCGAGCGAGTCGACAGCCCCCTGGAGGTTGACGCGACGCTCACCGACGTTGGAGCCGATCGAGATCACCGCGCGGCGGATGGGGTGCATCTCACCGGTGATGGTGTCGGCATCCACGATGTTGGGGTTGGGACTCTCGGTCACGTTCGGCTCCGGTTGATGGTCAGGGCGACATCCTCGAACGTCGCCTGGATCGGGGCGTGGGGCTTGTGCACGGTGACCTCCACGTCGGCCACCTGGTCGTTGCGCAGGCACACGTCGGCGATGCGCTGGGCCAGGGTCTCGATCAGGTCGACCGGATCGTTCGCCACGGCTGACCTGACCTGGTCCACGAGGGTTCCGTAGTCCACGGTGTCGTGCAAATCGTCGCTGTGGGCGGCACTCCGGGTGTCCACACCGAGCACCACGTCGATGACGAACTCCTGGCCCTCACGCCGCTCGAAGTCGAAGACGCCGTGGTGCCCGTGGACGGCGATGCCGCGCACGGCCAGGCGATCTCCAGCGAGGGTGGGGAGCTGCTCGGTCATGGTGACCCGACACTACCGGCGGCCCGGAAGGACCGGAACGGGCGTCCGCCCCGTCCCAGCCCGCTGACCTGCGGATGACGCCGGTCAGTCCAGCCATCTGCTGACCACCCGGATCGCGTCCAGGCTGGCCCGCACCTCGTGCACCCGCACTCCCCAGACGCCCTGGATCGCGGCGATGGTGGT
Organism: uncultured Actinomycetota bacterium; assembly: GCA_963797505.1. Lineage (GTDB taxonomy): Bacteria > Actinomycetota > Actinomycetes > Propionibacteriales > Nocardioidaceae > Marmoricola. Next base: position 42,903 of record CAWCQB010000001.1, read on the forward strand.
GAGCGCCACGTTGGCGTCCTCGCGGTCCAGGACCGGACGAGGGCTGCCGTCGGGGCCGGCCAGCAGGGTCCCGAGGAACGACTTGCGGCTGGAGCCCGACCAGGATCGGCACGCCGAGCGACTCGAGCTCGGGCAGCCGCTGGAGCAGCTCCCAGTTGTGGTCGGCGGTCTTGGCGAAGCCGAGTCCCGGGTCCACCACGAGACGGTCCTCCGCGACACCCGCGCCGACGGCCGCCTCGAGCCGCTGGGCGAGCTCGTCGCGGACCTCGGCCAGCACGTCGTCGTACGACGCATGCTGCTGCATCTCGGTCGAGTGGGCGCGCCAGTGCATCACGACGTACGCCGCCCCGTGCTCGGCCACGACCTCGCATCACCCGCGGGTCGGCGAGGCCACCGGACACGTCGTTGACCACCACGGCACCCGCCTCGAGCGCGGCCGCGGCCACCTCGTGGCGCATGGTGTCGACCGAGACGGCGATCCCGTCGGCGGCCAGCGCGCGGATCACCGGCACGACGCGGTCGAGCTCCTCCGCGACCAGCGGGCGGGTGGCGCCGGGGCGGGTGGACTCACCACCGATGTCGAGGATGTCGGCACCCTCGGCGTGCAGCTCCGCGCCGTGGGCGATCGCGGCGTCGGTGGTGGCCCAGCGGCCACCGTCGGAGAACGAGTCGGGCGTGACGTTGACGACGCCCATCACCACGGGCCGCGGCAGCTCCGGCAGGCCGGCGCGCCACGACTCCCGCGTCGACATCGGCGCTAGCGGGCCGCGTTGATCAGGGACATCGCCTCGGCACGGGTGGCGGGCTTGTGCATGATGCCGCGCACCGCCGAGGTGATCGTGCGGGCGCCGGCCTTGCGGACGCCGCGCATGGTCATGCACAGGTGCTCGGCCTCGATCACCACGATCACGCCGCGCGGCTCGAGCAGGTCGACGAGCGCGTCGGCGACCTGGGTGGTGAGGCGCTCCTGCACCTGCGGGCGCTTGGCGAACACGTCGACCAGCCGCGCCAGCTTGGACAGCCCGGTGATCTTGCCGTTCTCGTCGGGGATGTAGCCGACGTGGGCGACCCCGGTGAACGGCACCAGGTGGTGCTCGCACATCGACCACAGCTCGATGTCGCGCACGAGCACCATCTCGTCGTGGCCGATGTCGAAGGTCGTGGTGAGCACGTCCTCGGGACGCTGGTGCAGGCCCATCGTCAGCTCGGCGTACGCCCTGCGCCACCCGGGTCGGGGTGTCGCGCAGGCCCTCACGCTCGGGGTCCTCGCCGATGGCGATCAGCAGCTCGCGCACCGCGGCGGCCGCGCGGTCGTGGTCGAACTCCGCGATCGCGGTCGGCCCCTCGATGCTGATGCGGTTCACCGCCACCGCAGGCACCTCACGACTCGTATCCTCCACCGCCGGGCGTCGGGGGCCGCGGAGAGCTCGGACCCATGCCGGGATCGCCGTGCACGTCGCCGCCGGCACCGGGAGGCGTCAGCACGACGGCGCCCTGGGAGTCGTCCTTGATGGCACCCTCGGCGGCAGCCTGCCGGATCTTCTCCGGGATCTGCACCGGCGGGATGCTCGACGGGTTGCGGTCCGGCGAACCGGTCCACGCGGGCCGCACCGGTCGGCGCCGCAGCGGCTCGAAGACCTCGGCGACCTCGGCCTTGTCGAGGGTCTCGCGCTCCATCAGGGCGAGCACGAGCGAGTCGAGCACGTCGCGGTTCTCCTCGAGGATGTCGAAGGCCTCCTGGTGCGCGGTGGCGAGGAACTTCTTGGTCTCCTCGTCGATGATCGCCGCGACGTCCTCGGAGTAGTTGCGGGTGTGGCCCATGTCGCGACCGAGGAACGGCTCGGCGTTCTCGTCGCCGAGCTTGATCGCGCCCAGCCGCTCGGTCATGCCGTACTGCGTCACCATCGCCCGGGCCAGCGACGTGGCCTTCTCGATGTCGTTGCCGGCGCCGGTGGTCGGGTCGTGGAAGACCATCTCCTCGGCCGCGCGGCCGCCCATCATGTAGGCGAGCTTGTCGAGCATCTCCGAGCGCGTCTGGGAGTACTTGTCCTCGTCGGGCAGCACCATCGTGTAGCCGAGCGCCCGGCCTCGCGGCAGGATCGTCACCTTGTGCACCGGGTCGGTGCCGGGGAGCGCCGCGGCGACGAGGGCGTGGCCGCCCTCGTGGTAGGCCGTGATCAGCTTCTCCTTCTCGCTCATCAGGCGGGTGCGCTTCTGCGGGCCGGCGATGACGCGGTCGATCGCCTCGTCGAGGGCGAGGTTGTCGATCAGCTTGCCGTTCTGGCGCGCGGTCAGCAGGGCGGCCTCGTTGAGCACGTTGGCGAGGTCGGCACCGGTGAAGCCCGGCGTACGACGCGCCACGGTGAGCAGGTCGACGTCGGGGGACATCGGCTTGCCGCGCGCGTGCACGTTGAGGATCTGGTGGCGACCGTTGAGGTCGGGGGCGTCGACGCTGATCTGGCGGTCGAAGCGGCCCGGACGCAGCAGCGCGGGGTCGAGGATGTCGGGCCGGTTGGTGGCCGCGATCAGGATGACTCCGCCGCGTACGTCGAAGCCGTCCATCTCGACGAGCAGCTGGTTGAGCGTCTGCTCGCGCTCGTCGTGGCCGCCGCCCATGCCGGCGCCGCGGTGACGACCGACGGCGTCGATCTCGTCGATGAACACGATCGCCGGGGCGTTCTCCTTGGCCTGCTCGAACAGGTCGCGGACGCGGGAGGCACCGACGCCGACGAACATCTCGACGAAGTCGGAACCCGAGATCGAGTAGAACGGGACGCCCGCCTCACCCGCGACCGCGCGGGCGAGCAGGGTCTTGCCGGTGCCGGGCTGGCCGTAGAGCAGCACGCCCTTGGGGATCTTGGCGCCGACCGCCTGGAACTTGGCCGGCTCCTGGAGGAACTCCTTGATCTCGCCGAGCTCCTCGATCGCCTCCTCGCAGCCCGCGACGTCGGAGAAGGTGGTCTTCGGCATGTCCTTGCTGATCAGCTTGGCCTTGGACTTGGCGAACTGCATCACCCGGCCGCCGCCGCCCTGCACCTGGTTCATCAGGAACAGGAACAGCCCGAAGATCAGGATGAACGGGAGCACCGTCGCGATGATCGAGCCGAGCAGGTTGGGCTTGGGGTTCTCCACCTTGTAGTTCTCGATGGTGCCCTTGTCGACCTGCGCCTGGACCTGGTTGACGAGCGACTTCTGCTGACCGGAGACCCAGATCGCCATGACCTTGTCGCCGTTGTCGAGCTCGGCCAGCATCTGCTGGTTCCCGGCGTCCTTGAAGGTGATCGTCTTGACGTCCCCGGACTGGATGTCGGAGACCATCTTCGAGGTCTCGATCTCCTTGTACCCGCCGTTCGGCACGAGGTACTGGAGCGCGAGGAGGACAAGGACCACGGCCACGGGGATCCACAGCCACGGACTACGCAGGATTCGCTTCACGCGCGCAATCCTCTCAGGTGGGCCAACCTGTCACTAATGCACCTGTGTCGAAGGGCCTAGGTGTACACGTGTGGCGCGAGGGTCCCGACGTCGCGCAGGTTGCGGTACCGCTCGTTGTAGTCGAGGCCGTAGCCGACCACGAATTCATTCGGAATGTCCCATCCGACGTACTTCACGTCGAGGTCCACGCGCACGGCCTCGGGCTTGCGCAGCAGGGTGCAGATCTCCACGGACGCGGCGTTGCGGGAGGCCAGGTTGGCGGTCAGCCAGCTCAGCGTCAGGCCGGTGTCGATGATCTCGTCGACGATCAGCACGTGGCGGCCGGTGATGTCGGTGTCGAGGTCCTTGAGGATGCGTACGACGCCGGAGCTCTTCGTGCCCGAGCCGTACGACGAGACCGCCATCCAGTCCATCTCGAGGTGCCGGTTGAAGGCGCGGGCGAGGTCGGCCATCACCATCACGGCGCCGCGCAGGACGCCGACGATCAGCAGGTCGTGGCCCTCGTAGTCCTTCTCGATCTCGCGGGCCATCTCCTCGAGCCGCGCGAGGATCTCCTTCTCGGTGAACAGGATGTTGACCAGGTCACCGTCGACGTCTGCTGCGTCCATGGTGTGCAGCCTGCCACGGGTGACGCCGGGAAGTCTCGGCGGCCTCCTGGTGTTGGGGCGGACATGCAGCTGTCCGTCCTCGACCTCGTACCCGTCCGCAGCGACCAGACCACCGGCGACGCCCTCGCGGCGACCCGCTCCCTCGCTCGGGTCGCCGAGGAGCACGGCTACCACCGCTACTGGCTGGCCGAGCACCACAACATGCCCGCCGTCGCCGCGACCAACCCGCCGCTGCTGATCTCGATGGTCGCGGCCGCCACCTCCCGGATCCGGGTCGGCTCGGGCGGCGTGATGCTGCCCAACCACGCCCCGCTGGTGGTCGCCGAGCAGTTCGCGCTGCTGGAGGCGGCGTACCCCGGACGCATCGACCTCGGCATCGGCCGCGCCCCCGGATCGGACCCGGTCACGAGCTGGGCGCTGCGCCACGGCGGCGGCGGGGTCGAGGACGACGCGGTGTCGCGGTTCCCGGAGTACGTCGACAACGTGATCTCGATGATGAGCCCCGGCGGCGTCGGCCTCCAGGTCGGTGGTCGCATGCACGCGCTGACCGCGACGCCGGCTGCGACCTCGGTGCCGCCGGTCTGGCTGCTGGGCTCCTCGGACTACTCGGCGCGGCTGGCCGCCTCCCGTGGCCTGCCCTACGTGTTCGCGCACCACTTCTCCGGGCAGGGCACCGCCGAGGCGCTGGAGCTGTACCGGTCCGGGTTCCAGCCCAGCGAGACCAACCCCTCGCCGCGCACGTTCCTGACCGTCAACGTGGTGGTCGCCGAGACGCAGGAGGACGCCGACCGGCTCGCCCTGCCGCAGCTGCAGGCGATGGTCGCGCTGCGCACCGGCCAGCCGCTCCGCCCCCAGCGCCTCGTCGAGGAGGCCGAGAAGGAGCCGGTCCCCGCCGAGCACCAGGGCCTGATCGAGGCGATGTCGAGCCGCTGGGTCATCGGTACGCCGGCCTCGGCCGCCTCGAAGATCGAGGAGCTCGCTGCGTCGTACGACGTGGACGAGGTGATGGTCCACCCGGTCGCCGGCTCCTACCTCGGCACCCCCACCGACGCCTCCCCCACCCGCGAGCAGACCCTCTCGCTGCTGGCCGGCGCGATTCTCGGATAGTCCCGAGTGTTCGGACCACTCCGGCAGCCGCAAAGGGGTCCGACTGCAGCATCGGGACTATCCGGCTTGCACGGTCCGCCGGAAGTGCAGCACCTCGCCCTCGGCGTACGCCGTGACGTGGCCGGGGAGCTGGATCTCCTTGCCCTTCTGGCCGAGCAGTCCGAGTACGGCGAGCACGTGGGCGCGGGACAGCTCGGAGGCGATGGCGCCCTGCGTCGATGGCGGCCCGCCTCGCGCAGCGGGACCGGATCGCGTCGCCCACGTCGTCGATCTCGAGCATGTCGATGCCGTCGTCGGTCCGGGCGCGTGCGTAGGCCGTCGAGCTCGAACGGCTCCATGAAGTCCATGTCGTCGCGCAGCTGCTCACCGGTGCGGGCGAGCGCCTCGGCGATCCCCGGGCCGAGCTCCCGCTCCAGCATCGGCATCACCGTGTGTCGCACGCGGGACCGGGCGAACCTCGGATCCGCGTTCTGCGGGTCCTCCCACCACTCGATGCCCTCGGCACGGCAGGCCGCCTCGGTCTGCGCCCGGGTCAGTCCGAGCAAGGGGCGGGCGAACCCGACCCCTTCCGGGTCGCGGAAGTAGCCGCGCATCCCCTGCAGCGACCGCCCACCGGAGCCGCGGGCAAGGCCGAGCAGCACGGTCTCGGCCTGGTCGTCGAGGGTGTGGCCGAGCAGCACCAGCGTGGGACTCGAAGTGCGGCGGCGAGCTGGGAGAGGGCGGCGTACCTCGCCTCGCGGGCACCGGCCTCGATCCCCCACGACCCCGGGTCGACGGTGACCCGGATCGACGCGGTCTCGTCGACCCCGAGAGCGGCCATCTGCTCCACCACCCGCGCCGTGTGGTCCGCCGAGCCCTCCTGCAGCCCGTGGTCGACGGTCACCCCGATGACGCGAGACGCCGCCCTTGCGGCCCTCGAAGACGCAGGCGGCGAGCAGGGCGAGCGAGTCGGCTCCACCCGAGCAGGCCACCAGGACGGGATCGCCCCAGTCGGAGGAGGCACCGAAGTAGCGGCGTACGGCGAGCCGCACCGCGGCCACCGCAGGGTCGAGCGTCATCGATGCGTCAGCCGTGGACGCGCGCGATCCACAGCGCCGGGTCGAGGATCTCCTGCTTGGTCGGCAGGTTGGCCGGCTCGGCCCAGACCGCGTTGAACCCGTCCATGCCGACCTTGTCGACCGCAGCGCGCACGAAGACTGCGCCGTCGCGGTACTGCGCCATCTTCTGGTCGAGCCCGAGCAGCCGACGCAGCAGCCGGTCGAGGCCGCCGACGCCCTTGCGGCGCTGGGTGAACTTGCGCCGGATCTCGGCCACGCTCGGGATGACCTCGGGCCCGACGCCGTCCATCACCACGTCGGCGTGGCCCTCGAGCAGGCTCATCACGCCGGTGACCCGCTCGATGACGGCGCGCTGCTCGGGACCGGAGAACAGCTCGAGCAGGCTGCCGTCGGCCTTGCCGGAGAGGATGTCGCCGATCTTGCGTACGGCGTCGCCGAGCAGCTCGCTCGGGTCGGTCTGCACGGCGCCGACGATGGAGCTCATCTCGGAGCGGAGGTGGTCGGTCATCCACGGCACCGCGGTGAACTGCACGCGGTGGGTCTCCTCGTGGAGGCAGACCCAGAGCCGGAAGTCGTGGGGGTCGGCGTGCAGCTCGCGCTCCACGTGCACGATGTTGGGCGCGACCAGCAGCAACCGGCCCTGCTCGCCGGGCTTCTCGTGGAACGGGTCGAACTGGCCGAGCACCTTGGAGCCGAGGAAGCCGAGCATGGCCCCGAGCTCGACCCCGGTGATCCGGGACCCGATCGCCTCGGTCAGCGGACCGGGCGTGCCCTTCTTCTCCTGGAGCTTGTCGATCAGCGGTGCGATCACGGTCGCGAAGCCGTCGGCGTTGGCCTGGACCCACCCGGGACGGTCGACGACCAGCACCGGTGCCGTGCGGTCGCTGGCCACGAGGCCGGTGAACTCACGGACGAGCGGCGAGGACCGTTCGGCCCCCGCGCGCAGCTCCTCGACGGCCTCGACGGCCTCGCTGCGGCTGACCTGTGGACCCTCCCCGACGAGGCGGGACCCCACCCTGACGGCGAGGTCCCAGTCGACCATTCCGGGCCGGTTCGGTCGATCAGCGCTCATGTCAGGACCCTACGCCGCACCTGCACGCGCCCAAGGCGCCGGCGATCCGGTCGATCAGGGTCTGCGCCTTGAAGTCGTTGAGCGGGCCGACCCGGTCGGCGACCACGACGAAGGCCATCCGGGCACCGCTCGCGTCGTCGGCGACACCGGCGAGCCCGTGCACCCCGGTCAGGGTTCCCGTCTTCGCGCGCACCCGTCCGCGGGCGGCGGCGGGTCCCTGGGCGAAGCGGTAGGTCAGCGAGCCGGTGAACCCCGCGACCGGCAGGCCGGTCAGGACCTCGCGCAGCTCGGGGTGGCCGGCACTGGCGGCGAGGCGGACCACCTTGTTGAGGGTGTCGGTGCTGAGCACGTCCTCGCGCGAGAGCCCGCTGCCGTCGTACAACCGGTCCCCGGCGAGCGGTACGCCGAGCCCGCGGAGCACCTCGAGGACGGAAGCGGCACCCGCCTCGAAGGAGCCCTCCTGGCGCTCGGCCAGACCGACGTGGCGGGCGAGCACCTCGGCCGCCTGGTTGTCGCTGACCGCCAGCGTGCGCTGCACGATCTCGCCCAGCGGAGCGCTCGACACCGAGGCCACCTCGGTCGCCTCGGCCGGGGTGGTCACCCGGCTGACCTGGGGCGCGACGCGCATCCCGGCCGAGATCAGTGCCGACCGGAAGACCTGGGCGGCACGGGTGGCCGGGTCGGGGACGAAGCCGTAGCCGTCGGCGTCCTGGCCCTCGTCGACCCAGAGCGCACTGATCGGCGGCACGACCTCCTCGGGGATGTAGCTGGCGGGCCAGTGCGGGTTCACCGCCGGGCCCGGAGAAGGCGGAGTCGTCGAAGCCGAGCCGGACGCGCGCGACCTTCATCGAGTGCAGCTTGGCGACCGCGCGCTGGGCCAGCGTCACGACGTCGGCGCGGTCGGGGTAGTTGGCCGCGGCCTGCTTGGGCGAGCTCGCCAGGAACGGGTCCCCTCCGCCGACCAGCACCAGCCGGTGGCTGGCCGGCAGGTAGCGCACGGTGGTGCGGAACCGGGCCATCGGGCCGAGCGTGCTGAGCGCGGCCGTGGAGGTGAGCAGCTTCGTGGTCGATGCGGGTGTGACGCGCCGGCGCTCCTGAGCGGAACAGCTGCCGTCCGGAGCGGAGGTCGGTGACCAGGACACCGAAGTGCCGGCCGAGCACCCGCTTGCGCAGCATCGGCTGGACGACCGCGGCCACCCGGGCCGGGTCGCCGGGCACGGTCCTGGAGGGGTGCGCGACGACGGGAGCCGCGCCGGTGGGGGGCAGCTTGAGCCCCTCGGGCGGCTGCACGGCGGCGGGTTCGGTGGCCGGGTCGGCCTTGCCCCAGCCGAACCAGCGCTCGCCGAGGTCGTACTGGTAGCTCAGCACCGCCCCCGCGAGCAGGACCAGGACGACGATCTCGGCGAGGAACCGTACGGGGAAGGTGACCAGCCAGTGGCGTTGCTCACGCACGGTCGCGTCAGGCCCCCTTCGATGTGCCGTTCGGGCGAAAGTGCTGCGAGACTAGCCCGGTGCGCCCGGCGAAACGGCGCGCGGTGCCGGAGCAAGCCCGGCGTGTGTCTGGCGAAAGGTTGAGTTGGTGGAGTTCGACGTACTGGTGGAGATCCCCAAGGGCGAGCGCAACAAGTACGAGGTCGACCACGAGTCGGGTCGCATCCGACTGGACCGCACGCTGTTCACCTCGACCGCCTATCCCGCCGACTACGGCTTCATCGAGGACACCCTCGGGCAGGACGGCGACCCGCTCGACGCGCTCGTGATCCTGCAGCAGCCCACCTTCCCGGGGTGCCTGATCCGCTGCCGCGCGATCGGCATGTTCCGGATGAAGGACGAGGCCGGCGGCGACGACAAGGTGCTCTGCGTGCCGTCGCACGACCCGCGCCTGGAGCACCTGCGCGACATCAACCACGTCTCCAAGTTCGACCGCCTGGAGATCCAGCACTTCTTCGAGGTCTACAAGGACCTCGAGCCCGGCAAGTCCGTCGAGGGCGCCAACTGGGTCGGCCGCACGGAGGCCGAGGCCGAGGTGCGCGAGTCCTTCGAGCGGTTCAAGGAGACCCCCTCGGGTCACTGACCCGCAGGCACGCGAGGGCGAGCCGCCCGCGCATGTCGGACAGGGCGGGCGGGCAACTCTGGAGGCGGTGGGCCGAAGTATCGCCCTCCCGGTGGCAGTTTCCCCGGGCGCCCGGGGAAACCGCCGGCCCCTACACCTTCCGCCCGCGGAAGTACCCGATCGCCCCGGACAGGTCGAGCGTGACGTCCTCGAAGCCGGCCTCGTCGAGCCAGGTCCGCACGTCCGTGCTCGACGCGCCCGGGCCGAGGAGGCCGGCGAGGCGGCCGGCCTGGCGCACGGGCAGGTAGCGCAGGCCCGTGTCGGTGAGCAGGGCGCTGCCGGTCAGCACTCCGCCCGGCTGGAGCACGCGGGCCATCTCCAGGACGGCGAGGTGCGGGTCGGGGAAGCAGTGCAGGCCGGTGAAGGAGACGACGAGGTCGAACTCGCCCTCCGCGAACGGCAGTGAGCCGACGTCCGCGAGGACCGGCTCGACCTGGGCCGCGACGTGGCGCTCGCGCGCGACGCGCATGGTGCGGTCGAGCATGGCCTGGGAGATGTCCGCGGCGACGTAGCGGATCCCCTGGCCCGTCCGCAGCCCGCGCAGCGCGACTCCGCCACCGACGGGTACGTCGAGCACGGAGGACCCTGCCGGCTGCCGGCCGATCTCCGCGGCCGCCGAGTAGAGGCGGCGCAGGTCGCTGCCGATGCCGACCTTCCAGAGCAGGCTGCCGGTCTGCGGGTGCTCGACGCTCCAGTCGTAGAACGTCGCCCACAACGGGTCGTCGCCCCACCCGCCGAGCCCGGGGATGCGCAGCCGATCGAGCATCAGCAACCGTCTCGCAGCATCTCGGCCTTGAGCATCTCCGGCGGGATGCCGAACCCGTCGACCAGGTCCTCGGCGATCGGGCGCAGGCGGCGGCACAGCGAGGACACCTCGCGGCTGATCGCCTTGGAGCGCGTGCTCGAGAGACGGCCGTGCTCCATGAACCAGCCGCGGTCGGCCTCGATCGTGGACAGGGCGAACAGGTCGCAGAGCATGCCCGAGCGCGACCTTGTTGTCGCTGTCGACCATGGGCGCGAGCTTGTCGACGAAGCTCTCCAGCACGAGTCGCTCGACGTGCGCGCGCCCGGCGGCGATGACGTGGTCCTGCACCCGGCTGAACACGTCGACCGCGTCCATGCCCTGGTCCATGCCGCGCTTCAGCCGGCGCGCCACCCCGGAGAGGATGTGCTCCTCGCGCCACCGGAACATCGCGAGCTGGTACTCCGGGTCGAGCAGCCCCGCCTCCTGGTCCCAGCTGTCGTCCTTGCCGCCCGGCAGCACGTCCTTGATCCGCTCCAGCAGCTTGTGCGCGCTGGTGCGCTCGAGCACCGTGTCGACGGCCAGGCCGGCGACGAACCGCACCATGCCGAGCTGGTCGAGGTCGCCGAAGCTGGAGGAGTAGTCGGTGAGCAGGCCCTTGGCGACCAGCTGCAGCAGGATGTGGTTGTCGCCCTCGAAGGTGGTGAACACGTCGGTGTCGGCCCGCAGCGAGCCGAGCCGGTTGGACATCAGGTAGCCGGCTCCGCCGCAGGCCTCGCGGCACTCCTGGATGGTCCGGCTGCCGTGCCAGGTGCCGATGGCCTTGGTGCCCGCGGCGAGCGACTCGAGGGCGCGCCGTTGGCGGTCCGGGGCATCGGTGGTGGACAGCACGTTGTGCAGCTCGGCGAGCAGCTGCTCCTGGGTGAAGTGCAGCGCGTAGGTCTTGGCGAGCAGCGGCAGCAGCCGTCGCTGGTGCATGCCGTAGTCGAGGAGCAGCTCCTCCTTGTCGGTGTCCGGCGAGCCGAACTGCCGGCGCTGGTTGGCGTACTTGATCGCCACCGCGAGCGCCACCTTGCTGGCCGTGATGCCGGCACCACCGACGCACACCCGCCCCTGGATCAGGGTGCCGAGCATCGTGAAGAAGCGCCGGTCCTTGTTCTCGATGTCGGAGACGTAGCGTCCGTCCTCGGTCACGTCGGCGTAGCGGTTGAGCAGGTTGGTGCGCGGAACGCGTACGCCGTCGAACCAGATCCGCCCGTTGTCGACACCGTTGAGCCCGATCTTGGGACCGTCGTCCTCGATGCGGATGCCGTCGAGCGGCTTCCCCTTCTTGTCCCGGATGGGTACGACGAACGCGTGCACGCCCTCCGAGCTCCCGTGGATCTCGAGCTGGGCGAAGACGACCGCCATCGAGGCGTGCGCCGCCGCGTTGCCGATGTAGTCCTTGCGCGAGAGGTCGTCCGGAGTCGTGATCACGAACTCCTTCGCCTCGGGGTCGTACGACGCGACGGTGCCCAGCGCCTGCACGTTGGAGCCGTGCCCGGTCTCGGTCATCGCGAAGCACCCGAGCAGGTCGGCCTTCACGAGGTCGGCGAGGTAGGCGTCGTGGTGGTGCTTCGAGCCGAGCTGCAGGATCGCGCCGCCGAACAGTCCGAACTGCACGCCGACCTTCACCAGGATGGAGAGGTCACCGAAGCCCAGCGTCTCGAAGGCCGCGACCGAGGCACCGATGTCGCCGCCGCCGCCGTACTCGGTCGGGAACCCGAGCCCGGTGGCCCCGGTCTCCGCCATCAGCTTGACCAGCTCGAGCACCCGCTCGCGGAACTCGTCGCGCGGCATCTCGATCGCGTCGTCGAGGACGCCGGCGTACTCCGCGAGGTTCTTGCGGGTCAGCTGCCGGATGTCGGCGTACTTGCCGTCGAGCAGTGCAGTGAGGGCGGGTACGTCGACATCGGGTTGCTCACGGTCGGCCATGGACCAACTCTGCCGTATCCCTCAGGCGCGCGCGTGACCCGGATCCCGGACAGTCGCTGCGAACGCACGCTGGATCAGGGACGGGCGACGAAGTCCGGGTACCAGTTGTAGATCGAGTTGTAGCGGACGTTCGCGCCGGTGTGCGGGGCCTCGATGAACTGGCCACCGCCCAGGTAGAGCGCGACGTGGTGGATGCCGCTGGGGCTGCCGTTGCTGCTCCAGAAGAGCAGGTCACCGGGCCTGGCGTCGGCCATCGAGACGCGGGTGCTCTCGTAGAACTGCGCGACCGAGTAGTGCGGCAGCGACTTCCCGCCCCGGGCCCAGGCCTGCATCGTCAGTCCCGAGCAGTCGAAGGTGCTCGGACCCGCGGCACCCCACTGGTACGGCCTGCCCAGCTGCGCCTTGGCGTAGGAGATCGCGCGCTGCACGGCCACCGACTGGTTCGGCGCGGGGTTGGAGATCGGAGGCGGCGCGGCAGCCGCCACCACCGGACGACGAGGAGTCGCCCTGGTCGTCGGCCGCGTCGGTGGAGTCCTGCTTGTCGGCCTTGGCGTTCTTGGCCTTCTGCTTGGCCTCCTCGGCCTGCTTCTGCAGTGCGGCCTGCTCGGCGGCCTCCTTGGCCTGCGCCGCCTCGGCCGCCTTCTGGCGGGCGATCCGCTCGAGGGCGGCGTGGCGACGGGTCGCCAGGCCGACGGAGATGTGCTGGGCCTTGGCCAGCTCCTCGATGAGGTTCTGCTTCTGCACGGCGATCGTGTTCGCCTCGGCACTGGCGGCAGCAGCGGCCTGCCCGGCGGCGACGGCCAGCTTCTTGGCCTCCGCGGCGAGGGACTTCCTGCTTCTTCTCGGCCTTGGCTGCCTGCGGCGGCGTACGTCTTGGCGCGGGCCGAGGCGACCTTGAAGCGGTCGTAGCGCGCCTGCATCGAGTCACCGGCGCTCTGGACGACGCCGTAGCGGTTCATCAGGCCGGTCGGGCCCTCGTCGGAGACCAGTGCGCTCGCGGCGTTGAGCTCGGTGCCGTTCTGGTAGCTCTCGGTGACGAGCGTGACGATGCCGTCGCGCTGCGAGGCCACGTCGGCCGCGGCCTGCCGTGACCGGAGCTGCGCGGCCCTGCTCGCCTTCTGGGCTTCCTCCAGCCGCCACCGGGCACCGTTGGCGCGCTCGAAGGCCGTCTCGGCCGCGGTCGAGGCTGCGTCCATCCGGGCGTTGGCCGCGGCGAGGGCGGCCTCGAGCTGCTGGACGCTCTGCTGCTTGTCGGTCACCGCGGCCTTGGCGTGGTCGACCTGCGCCTGGGTGGGAACCGTGGGCGATCCGGGGTCCGCCATCGCGGCGCCGGTGATCGGGAGGGTGACTGCCAGGGTCGTTGCGGCCGCAATGGCCATGCGAGCGACGGGTCGCACCGAAGAAAGCCTTCCGTTGGGGGTCTCGCGCCGCTTCCCCGCGACACGAGACAAAACAGACGTTAGGGCTCACGCGCCCCACATGAAACAGTTTTCACAGAATTACTCCGTTGTAATACGCGTGTCGCCTTGACAACTACATCGATGTAACTCTCGGATTTGGCAAGATTCACTCATGTCGCACCCGTCCCTGCAGCCCCTCCTGTCACCCGACGGATGGGTGCATGCCTCCACCCCTCCGGTCGACGCCTCCGACCCCGGCCGGTTCCACGCGCTGTTCGGCCGCGACTCCCTGATCACCGCGCTCCAGGTGCTCCCCCACCAGCCCGAGGTGGCGGCCGCCACCCTGCGCGCGCTCGCCGCCCGCCAGGGCCGGCGCGAGGACCCGGAGACCGAGGAGCAGCCGGGCCGGATCCTGCACGAGGACCGGCCGGTCGCCCCCGACTGGCTGGTCGAGCTGGGCTGGCCGGTGCGCGACGGCGCACTGCGCTACTTCGGCACCTCCGACGCGACCTCGTGGTTCCTCGTGCTGCTCGACGCCACCGGTGACACGGCCCTGGCCGAGGAGCTCGCCGCGGCCCGCACGGCAGCCGCGGCCTGGCTGGAGCGTGCCCTGGCCGCGGGCGACGGGCTCGTGCGCTGCGGGCCGCGGACGTTCTCCGGCGGTCTCAGCCAGCAGGGGTGGCGCGACGCGCTCGACCCGGCCGACCGACGCCCACGGAGGAGGGATCGTCCGGGAGGACGGCACCGCCCCTCGGGCACCGCTGGCCGACGCCGACTCCCAGGCCGTCGCGGTCGCGGCACTCGACGCCCTGGTCCGGCTCGACCCCGACCGCGCCGAGGACTGGGCCGCGATGGCGACGCGACTCCGTGGCCGGGTCGAGGAGGCGTTCGGACCCGAGGTGATGGCGCTGGAGGCCGACGACCGACCGGTGTCCGGCGCGGGCTCCCAGCTCGGCTGGCTGCTGTGGGCCGACGCGCTCTCCCCCGACGCCGACCAGCCGGGTGGCCGAGCGGCTGACCCGTCCCGACGTGCTCACGGCGTACGGCGTCCGCACCCTGGCCAGCACGCCATCCGGCGTTCCTCACCGAGGGCTACCACCGGGGCGCGGTCTGGCCCTTCGACAACTGGCTGTGCTGGGGCGGGCTCCGCCGCGCGGGGTACGACGACGCGGCCGAGCAGGTCCGTGCGGGCGTACGACGAGCCGTGGGCAGCCTCGGTCACTTCCCGGAGCTGTACGCCGTCACGCCGGACGGGGAGCTGCGCGACATCCCGATCGCCAACCGGGTGCAGGCCTGGACCGTCGGAGCGATGATCGCCTTCGACGACGGGTGGGACGGCTTGGGAGACGCGCCCCAGGTCAGCCGCTGACGACCCGGCGTTCGTCGGTGTCCACCGGCACGTCGCTCGTGGTCGTCGTCGGATGCGAATGTCGTAGGTGTCTGTCGAACCTCTGGCCGGTCGCGATGCCGCCGAGGTAGAAGGACACGAACGCGATCACGGCGCCGGCGATGTCGTCGGCGATGTAGTGCCAGCCGAAGTAGGTCGTCGAGAGCACGACCAGGCCCATGTAGACCCAGAGGATGATCTTCAGGAACCGGTGACGCAGGGTGTACTGCGCGACCAGCGCCATCATCAGGGTGATCCCGACGTGCAGGGAGGCGAAGCCGGCCACCGACTGCACGCCGTTGGACAGGTCGAAGCGCACGTCGTGGCGGCCCCAGTACAACGCGTTCTGCAGGTCGCTGACGCCGGTCTTGGGCAGGTCCTGGTAGATCCACTCGAAGGCGAAGTTCGGGCCCAGCGTCGGGATCATGTAGTAGCTCGCGGTGCCGAGCGTCCAGCACATGCACTGGGCGGTGACGAACCAGTAGCCGAAGCTGACGTTGCGCGACCACACCAGCCAGACGATCACCGAGACCGGCACCATCGGCAGGAAGAGCAGGTAGACCCACGACAGCACGTAGGCCGCGACGTTGGTGCCGAGCAGGTCGTGCAGCAGGATGCCGGGGTCGTGGCCGAACAGCAGCCAGTGGTCGAACTTGTGCAGCTCCAGGTCGCCGTGCAGCCGGGCGCCCTCGCTGCGCACGAACGGCAGGAAGTTCTTCAGGTTGCGGTAGCTGACGTAGGTGACGTAGAAGCTGATCAGCCCGAGGATGACCAGCTGGATGCGGTCCCTGGTCCAGTGCTCGCGGATGAGCAGCTTGGCCTCGACCTTGAACTGGGTCGGGTTGAGCCGTGAGCGCCACAGCGTGCGCGGCAGGATGTCAGCGGCGAACGCGCCGACGCAGAGCATCGGCAGTCGCACCCAGGCCGGGCCCAGGAAACCGTCGGGATCTCGCAGCGGGTAGTCGACCGAGCGGCTGACGATGAAGGCCAGAACACCCATGAACACGGCGTTGGTCACCATGGTTGCATAGGCCCGCCGCTTCACAAGTGGTCATTCTAGGGTTCCACCCCTGACAGGTCCGAGGGGATGAGCGCGATCCTCGACGTGTCAATCGACACACGCACCCGGGCCCCCACCCGTACGTCGCTCCCGGGGTCCGCGACGCCGGGCAGCGAGCCGGCTCCGTCGACGTCGAGCTGCAGCCGGATCTGGTCGGGAGTGACCCGCGCCTCCTCGACGCGGGCGGTCAGCGGGCCGGACGGGTCGACCCGCAGCGCCGAGCGTCGCAGGGCCACCGACTCCCACGGCTCACCCGGCGCGACGAGCTCGCGGAGCCGCGCGGCCTGGTCCCCGGTGAGCACGGTCGCGTAGCCCAGGAAGGCCGCCGTCCACCCGTCGACCGGACGGCTCCACACCTCCTCGAGGGTGCCGGCCTGGACGATGCGACCCTCGCGCATGACGGCCATCCGGTCGGCGACGGCGAAGGCCTCGTCGTGGTCGTGGGTCACCAGCATCGCGGTCGCCCCGGCGGCGCGGAGGATGTCGTGGAGCTCCCCCGCGAGCCGTTCGCGCAGGCCACGGTCGAGGGCGCTGAGGGGCTCGTCGAGGAGCAGCAGCCGGGGCTCGACGGCGAGTGCGCGGGCGAGCGCGACCCGCTGGCGCTCGCCTCCGGACAGGGTGGCGGGCAGCCGGTCGGCGTACCCCTCCAGGCCGACGAGACCGAGCAGCTCGCGAGCCCGCGCGCGCTGGTCGGCGCGGCTGCGGTGGCGCAGGCGGAGCGGGTAGGCGATGTTGGCGGCGACGTCGAGGTGCTCGAAGAGCTGGCCGTCCTGGAACATCAGCGCGAAGCCGCGCCGGTGGGTCGGGGTGCCGGCGAGGTCGTGACCGTCGTACGACACGGTGCCGGAGGCCGGGACCTCCAGGCCGGCGACCGCGCGGAGCAACGTGGACTTGCCGCACCCCGACGGCCCGAGCACGGCGACCACGGATCCGGCCGGCACCGCGAGGTCCACGTGGTCGACCGCCGCCTGTCGCGCCGAAGCGGACCGTCAGGTCGCGTACGTCGAGACCCGCTCATCAGAACGCCCCCACCGATCCGACCCGCAGCCGCTGGACGGCGAACATCACCGCGGCGGTGGTCGCGGCGAGCACGACCGACGCGGCCATCGCCATCCCGAAGTTCTCCGCACCCGGGTGGCCGATCAGCCGGTAGATCACCACCGGCAGGGTCGGGTTGTCGTCACGCGCCAGGAAGCTGGTCGCGCCGAACTCGCCGAGCGAGACCGCGAAGGCGAAGCCGGCGGCGGCGATCAGCGCGCGCCAGGCGACGGGCACGTCGACGGTGAGCAGCACCCGCAACGGGCCGGCGCCCAGCGACGCGGCCGCCTGTCGCTGGCGGTCGTCGACCGAGCGGAGCACCGGCGCGAGCGTGCGTACGACGAGCGGCAGCGCCACCATCGCCTGGGCGATCGGGATCAGCAGTGCCGACTCGCGCAGGTCGAGGGGCGGCTTGTCGAGGGTGATCAGGAAGCCGAAGCCGACGGTGACCGCGGAGACCCCGAGCGGCAGCATGAACACCCCGTCGAGCACGCCCATGGGCCGACCACCGCCCGGCCGGGAGACCAGGAACGCGACGCACGACCCGAGGGTGAGGGCGATCGCCGTCGCGACCAGCGCGATCTCCAGCGAGTTGGCGAGTCCGGTGGTGGCCGGCACCAGCAGCGCGTTGTGGGCGCCGGTGGTGCCGAGGGCGCGGTAGTTGTCGAGGCCCCAGCCGTTCCCCTGACGCAGCGAGGCGGACACGAGCGAGGCGAGCGGGGCCATCAGGAAGACGATCACCAGTCCGGCCCAGAGCAGCACCGGCAGCTGGCGCAGGCGCGGGCGCGGCAGCCGCTTGGTGGTGCGGTCGACCGGGTCCGGGCGAGCGTCGTACGCGGGCAGCGAGGGCGAGCAGCGCGGTGATCACGAGCAGCTGCAGGATCGAGAGCGCCGCCGCACCGGTGAGGTCGAGCTCCTGGGTGGTGAGGAGGTAGATCTCGGTCTCGACGTTGGAGTAGCGCAGCCCGCCCATGGTCAGCACCACCCCGAACGAGGTGGCGCAGAACAGGAACACCACGCTCGCCGCCGACACGATGCCGGGCACGAGGGCGGGCAGCGTCACCGTGCGGAACACCTGCCACGGACTCGCGCCGAGCACGGCCGCGGCCTCCTCGCGGCGCGGGTCGATCGCCTCCCAGAAGGCGCCGACCGTGCGGACGACGACGCTGATGTTGAAGAAGACGAGCGCGGCCACGATCGCCGCGGCGGTGCCGTCGAGCCCGAGCGAGCCCAGCGGACCGGACGGCGCGATCAGCTGGCGGAAGGCGACGCCGACGACGACCGTCGGCAGCACGAACGGCACCACCACCAGCGCGCGCAACAGGTCGCGGCCGGGGAAGCGCAGCCGGTGCAGCACGAACGCGACCGGCAGTCCGGCGGCCACCGACACGAGGGTCGCGACGCCGGCCGACCACACGGTGAACCAGAGCACCCGGTGCGTGCGCGGACGACCGAGCACCTCGACCACACCGCTGAGGTCGAAGGACCCGTCCGGCCAGAGGCCGCGCGCGAGCATGCCCGCGACCGGGTAGACGAAGAACAGCACGAGCGCAGTCAGCGGCACCGCGGCGATCGCCACGGTGCCCCACCGCACGCGGACGCGTCACTGGCTGGTGACGTCGCGCCACTCGCGCAGCCACGTCGGACCGGTTCTTGGTGACGCAGCGCCGGGTCGACGGAGTAGGGGTGCGGCGAGACCGGTCGCGTACGACGCCCAGTCGGCGGGCAGCTTCACCGAGCGAGTCGACCGGGATAGACGTACATGTTGTCCGGCAGCGCCTTCTGGAAGTCCTGGCCGAGCATGAAGTCGATGAACTTCTTCATGCCCGCGGGGTTGTCGGACCCCTTCAGCACGCCGGCGTACTCCACCTGGCGGAAGCAGGTGTCGAGCAGCGCACTCGTCGTGGGCTTGGTCGCGCCCGTCGGGGATGGTGAACGGCGGCGAGGAGGAGTACGACGTGACGATCGGCCGGTCGCCGTTGCCACCACCGGCGGTGAAGTCGACCTCGTAGGCGTCGGTCCACCCGGCCGTGATCTTGGTGCCGTTGGCCATCAGCTGCTTCCAGTAGTCCTGCCAGCCGTCGCCCTTGGCCGCGATCGTCGCGAGCAGGAAGGCGAGTCCGGGCGAGGACGTCGTGGCGCCGGGCGTCACGAACAGGCCCTTGTACTCGGGCTTGGTCAGGTCGTCGAGCGTCTTCGGCGGCGTCAGCTTCTTCTTCGCGAACCACGAGTCGTCGACGTTGACGCACACGTCGCCGTAGTCGACCGGGGTGAGGTCGTCCTTGCCGTCGCCGGTGAGCTGGTACTGCTCGGCCGAGCTCGGCAGCGCCTTCGCGGCGTACGGCGTGAGGATGCCTTCGTCGACCGCCCGCGACGCGAAGGTGTTGTCGATGCCGTAGACACCGTCGGCCAGCGGCGAGTCCTTGGTGAGCACCAGCTTGTTGGTGAGCTCGCCGGCGTCGCCCTGCGGCCGGACCTTCACGGTGATGCCGGTCTCGGCCTTGAACTTCGCCAGCACGGACTTCGACATCGCCCAGCTGTCATGGGTGGCGACCACGAGGGTCTTCGGACTCTCCTTCGAGTCCGCGCCGCACCCGGCAAGTGCCGTGGTCAGCAGCAGGGCGCTCAGGACGGTGGGCAGCAGTCGTGACCGCATCAGGGTCATCTCCTTCGACTTCCTTCGCCGGTGCTAACCGGGGCAGGTTCAAGGGTCTGCGGCTCACCGCACTCTCAGCGCCCCCGATGTCATCCCGGGCGCTCCCCTGTCGGACGTCACCACACTAGTTGACCGAGCGGAACGCCCGTCCGAGGGGACGAGGTTCCGCTGACGTGCTCACGCCGTGAGGGCGTCCGCGATCGCGGCGATGTGCTCGTGGTCGGTGCCGCAGCACCCGCCGACCACCCGCAGGTTCGGCAGCGTCCGCTGCAGCTCCGCGTAGTGGCCGGCCAGCCCCTGCACGTCGCCGCGGTCGAGCTCCTCGGCCGACGTCGAGCTCGGCGTGGCTCATCGTCGAGGAGTTCGCCCGGATCGCCTGCACCCGCTCCACCCACGGCTCGCCTGTCTCGAGGCCGGTCTCGAGGACCGAGGCGAAGTGGGTGGGGTGGGCGCAGTTCACCATGAAGTACGCCGCAGCCGCGTCGGTCTCCCGGTCGACCTCCTCGATCGCCGCACCGAGGGCCTGGCCCGACGGCAGTCGCCCGTCGGTCTCGACGGTGAACGACACCACCACCGGCAGGCCGGCCGCCCTGGCCGCCTCGACGACGCCGATCGCCTCCTCGGCGTACGTCATGGTGACGGCGCTCATCATCTGCGCACCGGCGGCCGCGAAGGCGTTCGCCTGGAGTGAGTGGTACGACGCGGCCTCGTCGGCGCGTCATCGTCTCGCCGACGACGTAGCCGTCACCACGCGGACCGACCACGCCGTTGACCACGGTCTCCAGACCCGGCCGCGACGCCCCCAGCCGAGCGGCATAGCTGACCGCGCGGCGGTTGACCTCGGCGAGCGCGCGCAGGTCGCACCCGAGCCGGGCACCCCAGTCGGGGTTGGCCCGCCAGGTCACCGTGTCGATGACGAAGCCGGAGCCGATGCGCTCGGCGGTGTCGAGGTAGGGCGCGAAGTAGCGGTCGAAGTGGGCCTTGCCGTCCTCGGAGCCGAGCAACGGGAACGACGCGAAGTCCGGGAGGTCGAGGCCGTCGAGGAAGACGAGCGTGGTCTCGAGACCGCCGTCGGTCAGGTAGACGGACCCACTCGCGGACAGGGGCAGGGTGGCGGGCATGGGCGTCTCCTTCGGCGGGTGCACCGATGGTGCACCGCGGAGGGGCGCCGCGCAGCCCCGGTCGAGACCGGTCGGGTCCTCAAGCGGGGCGAAGCGGCTCGAACCGGACGGTCGTGCCCGCGATGCGGGACACCTTGCCCTGGAGGGCGAGCAGCTCGAGGTGGGCGAGGGTCTCGAACGCCGCGAGCACCCCGTCGAACGGACCGAGCTCGTCACGGTGTCGCTCGCGCCGGGTCCAGGGCAGCTCGCCGGCCACCTCCCACGCCGTACGCGCGCCGGAGTCGACCGCGCGCAGCGACTGCTCGAGGCGTACGTCGTGGTGCGCCACCAGCTCGTCGACCCGGGTGTGCGAGGACTCCGTCACCGGGCCGTGCGCCGGCAGCAGCTTCATGTCCGGCATCGCGCGGACCTTCGCGAGGGAGGCGAGGTAGTCGCGCAACGGCTGCTGGACGTACGCCGGTTCGAAGCCGATCGAGGGCGTGATGGTGGAGAGCACGTGGTCGCCGGCGAAGAGCAGCGACGCCTCCTCGTCGGCGAAGACGTAGTGGCCCTGGGTGTGGCCGGGCGTGGAGACCGCACCGAGGCGACGCGCACCGATGTCGATGACCAGGTCGCGGTCGAGCCACTCGTCGGGCATGCCGTAGTCGTCCATCGACGGCGGCCTGGACGGCATCATCTCGCGCCAGCCCTCGGCGAGCTCCTCGGCGCCGGCCGCGCGCAGCCGGTCCATGTTCGGGTCCTCGTTGAGGGCGTCGCTGTGCATCAGGTCCATCGTGGCCTTGTCACCGAGGCCGAGCGCGACGTGCGCGCCGACCTCGCGACCGACCACCGAGGCCTGCGTGTAGTGGTCGCGGTGCATGTGCGTGACCAGGAACCGGCGGATGTCGCGCACGGTGTAGCCGAGCTGCTTGAGGCCCGCGTCGAAGAGCTTCCGCGACTCGGGGATCGCCCAGCCTCCGTCGATCAGCACCAGCCCGTCATCGGTCTCGATGACGTAGACGTTGACCGCACGGAGCCCGTCCATCGGCAACGGCAGCGGCAACCGGTGCACGCCCGGCGCGACCTCGAAGGCACCCGGCTCGGTCCACTCACCACGACCCGCACGGTCGACGACGCGCTCGCCGTCGGGGGGTGGGGTCACTTCGCGGACGCTACCAACCCGCGACCCGTGACCGGCGGCAGGTCCTTGGCGAACACGAGTCCCGGCTCGGCGTCGCAGACCGCGTGCACGGCGTTGACCAGCCGCATCGCCGTCACGATCATCCCGGAGACGTTGTGGTCGCCGTCCTCGCCGTGGTGGGTGAAGTCGATGCGCATCACCGGCTCGCCCTCCACCTCGACGCGGTAGCAACCGCCACCCTCCGGCGGCTGCGGCCACGACGGCACCTGGTCGACGTGGGTGCGCGTCACGTGGTCGAGGATCACCCGCGGCACGCCGTCGACCTTGCCGACGACCTGGAAGCGGACGGCGCCCATGGTGCCCTCGGCGATGTCCACGCTGGCGGTGCTCAGGTCGCGGTCGGCGGGCTCGCGCTCGACGATCTCCTCGAGCTCGGCGTCGAGCTCGAGGTCGAGACCCGCCGCGATCTGGCGTACGACGGGACCCCACGCGGTGGTGAGGATCCCCGGCTGCCAGAGCATCGCGACGTGGTCCATCGGCTTGCCGAAGCCGTAGATGTCGTTCATCACCACGGGCTGGTAGTACGTCGAGTAGTCGGCGATCTCGCTGACCCGCACCAGGTCGATCCGCTGCGAGAGCGAGGTCAACGCCAGCGGCAGCACGTCGTTGGCCCACCCGGGGTCGATGCCGTTGACGTGCAGGCTGGCCCCGGTCTTCTCCCCGGCGACGTCGATCGCGTCGACGAAGTCGTCGAGCCCCAGCCCCTTCGGGTAGCAGAGCAGCACCGGCCCGCTCGAGACGACGTTGATGCCGCGCTCGACCATCTCGGTCAGGTCGGCGATCGCCTCGAAGATGCGGTCGTCGACCATCGCCGTGTGCACGATGCAGTCGGGCTCGAGCGCGTACAGCGCCTCCTTGTCGTTGGTCGCCAGGACACCGAGCTCGCGTCCCATTCCCGCGAGCTCACCTGCGTCCTTGCCGACCTTCTCCGGGCTGGAGACCCAGACGCCCACGAGCTCGAGATCCGGACGAGCGTCGATGCCGGCGATGGCGTGCCGACCCACCGTGCCGGTCGACCACGCGACGACGCGCTTCACGTCGCTCACTGCTCCCCCTCCGGCCCGGCGACCAGATCGGGAAGACCGAGATCGAGGTTGGGGATCTGCAGGCCACCGTCGACCTCGATCACCTTGCCGGTGACGAAGCCACCTGCGGGGCTGGACAGGTAGAGCACCGCGGCCGAGATGTCCTCGACGTCACCCACGCGACCCAGCGGCGTCTTCGAGGTCATCTGGTGCATGGTCGCCTCGTCGCTGGCGACGTACTCCAGGGCGCTGGTCATCACGCTGCCCACCGCGATCGCGTTCACCCGGATCGTCGGGCTCAGGTCGAGCGCCGCCAGCCGGGTGTAGTGCGCGAGCGCCGCCTTGGCCGTGCCGTAGGCGAGGTAGCCGCGACCGGAGACGCGTCCCATCACGCTGGAGATGTTCACGATCGAGCCGCCGTCGTTCTTCAGCATCTGCGGCACCGCCGCGCGGGTGAGCGCGTGCGCGGTGGAGACGTTGAAGTGGAAGGCCTCCTCGAGGTACGCCGGGTCGGTGTCGAGCAGCGCGTTGGGGATGGTTCCGCCGACGTTGTTGACGACGATGTCGAGCCGGCCGAACTCGTCGTACGCCGCATCCGCCAGGCCCGGCGACCGCGTCGAGGTCCATCAGGTTGGCGGGTACGACGAGCGCCCGCCGCCCGGCCGCCTCGACGTCCTTGGCCACCTGCTCGAGCTGGTCGGCCGTGCGCGAGGAGAGGACGACGTCGGCACCCGCCTCGGCCAGGGCGATGGCACTCGCCGCGCCGATCCCCCGTCCGGCGCCGGTGACGACCGCGACCTTCCCGTCCACCTTGAAGCGGTCCAGAATCATGGCCGGAAATGTAACACGTTCTAGTTCTCGCGTCACGGGGACTGAGCGTGCGAAGTCTCCGGATGACGGGAGGTTGAGGAGCGTCGGCTGAGGCGCGAAGCGAGCGAGCGCCAGAGACGCGTCTCGGAACCCTCGGTCCGTCGAGGCGCCGAGCCAGCCTCAGGCCAGGTCGGCCAACGCCTCCCGCGCGAGCGGCACCTGCAGCAGGAAGGTGGCGCCGTGGCCGTGCTCGGACTCCACGCTCACGGTGCCGCCGTGGCTCTCCGCGATCTGCTTGGTGATGAACAGCCCGAGGCCGAGACCCGGCAGGTGGGCGGTCTCCTCCTCGCGCTGGAAGACCTCGAAGATCCGCGCCTTGCCGTCGTCGCTGATGCCCGGGCCCTCGTCGTGGACCGAGATCCGCGCGAAGTGGCGGCCGCGGTCGAGGGAGACCGAGATGCTCGACCCGGGCGGGGAGAACTTGATCGCGTTGCCGAGCAGGTTGACCATCGCCCGCTCCAGCCGGATCGAGTCACCGTCGACCCAGCAGCCGCGCTCGTCGACGAAGAGCAGCAGCTTCATGTTCTTGGCGTCGGCGAGCAGGCGGGTGCGCTCGACCACCGAGGCGCACCAGCTCGGACAGCTCCAGCCGCTCGAGCTCGAGGCTCTCGATGTCGTCCAGCGAGAAGCCGTGGCTCAGGTCGGTGATCAGCGCCGTCATGGTGATCGCCGAGCGGTGCAGCTGCTCGAGCTGCTTGCGCACCATCGGCTCGAGGACCTGGTGCTCGAGCAGCACCTCGCTCAGTCCGAGGATCACCTGCGCCGGCGAGGACAGGTCGTGCACCGTCATCGCGTTCAGCCGCCGTTGGGAGGCCAGCTCGGTGTTGATCCGGCCCAGCTCCCGGAGGAGCATCTCGTGGCGGTCGTCGCTCAGCCTGCACCGACCCGCTCCTCCCCCCAGCTGCGGCAGATCTCGATCGCCTCGCGGGCGCCCGGCGCCCAGCCGTCGGCGCCGACATCGGTCGGCGAGCCGCGGGTTGATCGTGAACGGTCGGCCACCGACCAGGACCCGGACCCGCTGGCAGCGCGGGTCGGCCCGCAGCGCCACGATCAGGTCCCGGACCGAGCGGATGTGGCCGGCCATGGTCGCGGAGACGGCGAGCACGTCAGCACGGTGCTGGGCCACCTGCTCGACGACATCGGCGTGCGGGACGTCGGCGCCGAGGTAGGTCGTGCGCCATCCGGCCTGCTCCATCAGGTCGGAGATCATCCGGATGCCGATCTCGTGGGCCTCGGCGCCGACGCTGGTGGCCACCAGGCTCCGCCCGAGCAGGGTGCGGTTCAGCAGCAGCCGCGGGTAGAGCAGCGAGAGCGAGAGCTGGGTGATCGCCGTCGTGTAGTGCTCGTGCGCGATCGAGATCTCGCCGCGCTCCCACAGCCGGCCGAGCTCGACCTGCGCAGGCTGGAGGATGCCCAGCATGATCTCCGAGACGTCGACGTCGTCGAGCATCGCGTCGCGGATGATCCCGATCGCCTCGTCGCGTCGCCCTTCCAGCGCGGCCTGGAGGTAGGCCTGGGCCGGGCCCTCGAGCTCGACCAGCGCGTCGGTGAGCGCACCACTCTCGCCGAGGACGGCGGCGGCGTTCTGGATCTCCGTGACCGCGGCCAGGCCCGCCTCGTCGAGGAACGGCTGCGAGGTGGGTGCGTACGGCGAGGGCGACCTCGGCCGGACCGAAGGTGGCGCCCGCGCTCTCGAGGCGGAAGTGCTGCCACCGGAGCTGGTCGCCCAACAGCTCGGGGGCGTCCATCGCCAGGGCGGAGTCGAGCGCCTCCAGGTGCAGTCGCACCACCTCGAGGACCGGGGCGGACAGCAGGCCCAGATCGGCAGCGATGTCCTCGGCCAGGTCGCGCAGCTCGATGGTGACGCGGCCCAGCACCGGGGACTCCCAGGCGACGGACATGCTGGCATGTTAGGGCGACGCCCTGCCCATTTCAGGGGGTCGTCCACAGGGGCTCGGAGACCCACGCTCCATACCCGGACAGAGCCGGACAAGGCGCCCAACAATTTCTCCCGAAGGCACCGGATTGGCCCGCGCTTGTCCGAGTGACGGGACATCGGGGCGCGACTACAGTGGACGAACCAGATGGGGGTGCGCGATGAAGGTCACGATCCAGCTCGCGCGACTCCGCGCGCGAGGAGCCTCACGACAGATGCTCGGCGCGTGACGAGGGCCCCGTCGGACCAGCTCGAGCGCCTGTGCCGGGCCGCGGTCACCGTCACCGGCGTGAGCAGCTGCGGGGTCACCATGCTCACTGACGGCGGCCAGAGCGTCACCGCCCACGCGTCCGCCCCCCAGGCGCAGGCCGTCGAGGACCTGCAGCACACGCTCGGCGAAGGCCCTGGGGTGGACGCCTCCCTCTCCGGTGCGGCGGTGCTGGTCCCCGACCTGGCCGACGCCGACGACCCCGCCCTGGCGCAGGTGGCCCACCTTCGCCCGGGACGCCGTGGACTCGGCGTGCTGGCGGCCTTCGCCTTCCCGCTGCTGCTGGGCACGGCGCGGATCGGGGCGATGAGCCTCTACCGGAACTCGCCCGGGGCGCTGAGCTCCGAGCAGCTGACGCACGGCCTGGCCACCGCCGACTCGGTGGCGCTGACGCTCGCGCGAGAAGGGTGACGGGCTGCCGGCCCCCGATCAGGCGGACCCGATGCGGGTACACCAGGCCGCAGGGATGGCGATGGTCCAGCTCGGCGTACCGATCGACCAGGCGCTGCTGCGCATGCGGGCGATCGCCTTCTCCGAGGGCACGCACCGTGGACGAGCTCGCCGACGCCATCGTGCTGCGGCACCGACGACTTTCTCAGGAGGACAGATGACACCAGAAGAAAGGCTGGTACGGCAGGCGGCGCTGGCCGAACGGTTCGTGGCGCTGGCCGACACCCTGGTCGACGACTTCGACGTCGTGGAGGTCCTGGACGGGTTGATGGGGACCTGTCTCGAGCTCCTCGACGTCGAGGAGGCGGGACTGCTGCTGACCGACCCACGCGGAGGGCTGCAGCGCGTCGCCTCGTCCAGCGAAGAGGCGCGCCTGCTCGAGCTGCTTGCAGGTGCAGACCCGCGAGGGTCCCTGCTTCGAGGCGGTCGACGACCGGGCGAGATCATCGTGGTGGACGACATCGCGGCGACCCGCGACCGCTGGCCGACCTTCGCCGAGCGCGCGATCGCCGACGGCTTCCGCTCGGTCTACGCGTTCCCGATGCGGCTGCGTGACGCCGTCGTGGGCGGTCTCAACCTGTTCGGCGTCCGCAGCGGAGCGCTCGACGACGACGGCCAGGTGATCGCCAAGGCGCTGGCGGACATCGCCACCATCGGGATCCTCCAGCAGCGCAGCATCCACCGGTCCTCGTTGCTCGCGGAGAACCTGCAGCGCGCCCTCAACACGCGCATCGTCGTGGAGCAGGCCAAGGGCGTGCTCTCCGAACGCGGCCAGGTGCCGATGGACCAGACCTTCGACCTGCTCCGGTCCTTCGCACGCAGCCACAACCTCAAGCTCAGCGAGCTCGCCCGCTCGATCGTCTACCCGCCCCATCGCGCCGACGAGGTCCTCGCCAGCCGAGGCACCTGACGGACCTCGGCTCTGGTCACGGCGCGCCCGCCGGGCGTACGGTGACCCAGCGCCATCGGCGCCGCAGCCCGGACCCCGCTGCTCGACACACCGAGCAGAGAAGCGGTCCCCGCGTGCAGCACACCCCCGCACCGCGTCAGCCGTCGGCATCCGCTCCGGACCCTCTGGCCGCGCAGCCACGCGCCGCTCAGGCCACGTTCCCATAGCCCGGGGGAACTCGTGAGAGTCGCGAACCCCTCCTAGCGGCGCGGCTCACACGAGATGGGGTCGGGCGCCCGTCGGCAGGACATTGCCGGCGGGCGCCCGGCGTTCGACTCACCGCTCGACGGGCGCCGGACCGGTCGAGCCGCGCACGACCAGGTGCGTCGGCAGCACCCGCGTCGGGCCCTCGACCTCGGTCTGCCGGTGCGGCAGCTGCTGCACGAGCACCTCGACCGCCCGCGCGCCGGCATCGGCCGTGCGCTCGGCCAGGGTGGTGAGCGTCGGCTGGCAGAACTCGGCCCCGAACATGTCGTCGAACCCGACCACGCTCACGTCGTCGGGCACGCGGTGGCCGCGCTCGGCCAGTCGGCGCATCACCCCGATGGCCAGCATGTCGTTGTGGCAGACCACCGCGGTGGCGCCGGAGGCGACCGCAGCGTCGGCGGCCGCCGGGCCGCCGCCGAGCGTCGGCATGTAGGGACCGAACCTGCGCGTCTCCATCCCCTTCTCCGCAGCCGCGGCCTGCAGTCCCTGCCACCGACGGGCACCCGACCACGACTCGGCGGGCCCACCGGCGAAGACGAACGACCGGTGGCCGTACGACGCGAGGTGGTCCACGATCTGCCGGGTCCCGGAGTCGTAGTCGGCCACCACGCAACCGAGTCCCGCGGTGGCCCGGTTGACCAGCGCGATCGGGCTGCGCTCGGCCGCCGCGCGCAGCTCGTCGTCGGTGAGCCGGGAGGCGCTGATCACGAACCCGTCGACCGCACGCTCGAGCCGGCGTACCAGCTCGGCCTCGGCCGTCGGGTTCTCGGCGGTGTCGCCGAGCACCAGCGTCAGGCCGGCCGCTGCCGCCGCGCGTTCGGCGCCCTTGATCACCCCGGAGAAGTAGGGGTTGGTGATGTCGGGCACCAGCAGCGCGATGGTGCGCGTGCGCCCCGACCCGAGCGCCTGCGCCGTCGGGTTGGGCACGTAGCCGAGCTCCTCGGCCACCCGCAGCACGTGCTCGCGGGTGCGGTGGTTGATCCGCTGCGGCCGGGAGAAGGCGCGCGACACGGTCGAGGCGGCGACACCGGCGGCCTCGGCGACGTCGTTCAGGGTCGGACGACGGTGCGGCGCGGGACCCATGCGGCCACGATATGGCAAGAAATGGCAAACGCTTGCCATGTGACGGGCGCCACTCCTACGTTCCGGGGAACCAGACGGATCGGGACGGCAAGCGGCCCGGTCGAGAGCAGGAGAAGTGGCCCCGATGAACACACCTTCCGACCTCGTCAGGACTCCCCGCCGGGCGGCGGTGGCTGCCTGGTTCGGCAGCGCGCTCGAGTACTACGACCTCGCCATCTACGGCACCGCCGCGGCGCTCGTCTTCCCGCACATCTTCTTCCCCGAGGGCAACGACTCCGCCGCCACGATCGCCGCCTTCGCGACCTTCGGCGTCGCGTACGTCGCCCGCCCGATCGGCTCGTTCCTGATGGGCCACATCGGTGACCGCCTCGGCCGCAAGACGATCATGGTCGGCACGCTGCTGCTGATGGGCATCTCGACGTTCCTGGTCGGCTGCCTCCCGACGTACCACCAGGTCGGGCTGCTCGCGCCCACGCTGCTCGTCATCCTGCGACTGCTGCAGGGCCTCTCCGCCGCCGGCGAGCAGGCCGGCGCCAACTCGATGTCCTTCGAGCACGCCCCCGACAACGAGCGCGGGTTCTTCACCAGCTTCACCCTCAGCGGCACCCAGGGCGGTCAGGTGCTGGCCCCCGCCGTGTTCCTGCCGCTCGCCGCCGTGCTCTCCGACTCCCAGCTGCAGACCTGGGGCTGGCGGGTGCCGTTCCTGCTCAGCGCCATCGTGGTGTTCGTCGGTCTCTACATCCGGCTCAAGCTCGAGGAGACCCCGGAGTTCCGCGCCGAGGAGCAGCAGGACGAGGTGGCCAAGGCGCCCCTCGGCGTGCTGTTCCGCGACCACTGGCAGAACGTGCTGCGCGTCTTCTTCGCCGCCTTCATCGCCATGGTCAACACGATGTTCCAGGTGTTCGCACTGAACTTCGCCACCTCCGACGACTTCGGCATCGGCTTCAGCAACACCTTCATGCTCTGGCTCGCGATCGTGGCCAACCTCGTCGCGATCTGCACCATCCCGTTCTGGGCCCGGCTCTCCGACCGGGTGGGCCGCAAGCCGGTGTTCGTCACCGGCGTGCTCGGCAGCGCGGTGCTGGTGACGGCCTTCCTGGGCGCCATCGCGTCGGGCAGCCACGTGCTGACCTTCGTGCTCGGCGTACTGCTGGCCGGCGTCGTCTACAGCATGCCGAACGCCGTGTGGCCGGCGACGTACGCCGAGTACTTCCCGACCCGCGTCCGTCTCTCGGGCATGGCCATCGGCACCCAGTTCGGCTTCGCGCTCGCCGGCTTCACCCCGACCATCGCCGGCTGGCTGATGGACGGCAACGCCGACAACTGGGTCAAGGTCGCCGCCTTCGCGGTCGGCGCCTGCGTGATCTCGGCGATCGCCGTCATCACCGGCCCGTCGGCCACCCACCTCGTCGCCACCCGCAAGATCGGTGCCATCCCTCGCGTCGCGCTCCGCTCGAGCGTGGTGAGCCAGGCGTGAGCGACGACCGCTCGTTCTCCCTCGGCCTGGTCGGCTCCGGGATCGGCGCGTCGCTCACCCCGGCGATGCAGGAGCGCGAGGGTCGCGAGGCCGGGCTGTCCCTGACCTACCGGCTGATCGACGCCGACGTCCACGGCCTGACGAAGGCGGACCTGCCCGAGCTGCTGGCCTGGGTACGCCGGCTCGGCTTCGACGGGATCAACATCACCCACCCGTTCAAGCAGGCCGTGGTGCCACTGCTCGACGAGCTCTCCGACGACGCCCGTGACCTCGGCGCGGTCAACACGATCCTGTTCCGCGAGGGCCGGATGCTCGGCCGCAACACCGACTGGTCGGGCTACGGACGCGCGTTCCGCGCCGTGCTCCCCGACGCCGTCCACGACCGGGTCCTGCTGATCGGCGCCGGTGGTGCCGGAGTCGCCGTCGGCTACGGCCTGCTGCGCCAGGGAGCCTCGCGGGTCGACGTGCTCGACGCGGACGAGGACGCGGCCACCGCATGCGTGGACCGGCTCTCGGCCCGCTTCGGTCCCGGTCGGGTCGGCATCGCGCGCGACCTCGAGACCGCACTCGCCGGTGTCCAGGGCGTCGTCAACGCGACTCCGGTCGGCATGCTCGGCCACCCGGGCTCGGCCGTCCCGTTCAGCCAGCCTGCGCAGCGACCTCTGGGTCAGCGACGTCGTCTACTTCCCCCTGGAGACCGCGCTCGTCGCGGCCGCACGGGCCCGCGGCTGCCGGGTGCTCCCCGGTGGCGGGATGGCGGTCCAGCAGGCGGTCGGGGCCTTCGAGTACTTCACCGGGCCTCCCGGCCGACTCCGCACGGATGGAAGCACACTTCAAGGAGCTGACCGGCTGATGCGCAAGGGCATCGCGACGGTCTCCCTCAGCGGCGTGCTCCAGGACAAGCTCGTCGCTGCCGCCGGCGCCGGGTTCGACGCGATCGAGCTCTTCGACAACGACCTGATCGGGTCGCCGCTCGCGCCTCGCGAGGTGGCCGCGCGCTGCGCGGACCTCGGGCTGGAGATCGCCCTGTTCCAGCCCGTCCGTGACGTCGAGGGCGTGGCACCCGATGCGTTCGAGGCGGTCCTGCACCGGCTGCGCACCAAGCTCGGCGTGATGGCCGAGCTGGGTACGACGACCCTGCTGGCCTGCTCGAACGCCACCCCCGGAGCCGTCGACGACCTCGACCTCAGCGCCGAGCAGCTGCACCGCGTCGGCGAGGTCGCGGCCGAGGCCGGCGTGACCGTGGCCTTCGAGGCGCTCGCCTGGGGACGCCACGTCAACCGCGTGGGCCAGGCCTGGGAGGCCGTGGTCCGCGCCGACCATCCCGCGATCACCCTGGCCGTCGACACCTTCCACCTGCTCGCGCGGGGCGACGACGGCTCCGCGCTGGCAGGCATCCCCGGCGACCGCATCGGCTTCCTCCAGGTCGCCGACGCTCCCTGGCTGGACATGAACCTGCTCGAGTGGAGCCGGCACCACCGCTGCTTCCCCGGCCAGGGAACCCTCGACGTGACCGGGGTGGTGGCAGCAACCCTGGCCGCCGGGTACCGCGGTCCCCTCTCGCTCGAGGTCTTCAGCGACGTGGTCCGCGAGACCGACCCCGACGTCACGGCACGGGACGCGATGCGGTCGCTGGTCTTCCTCGAGGACGAGCTGTCGCGCGTCGTACCCGAGCAGGAGGGGGTGGTCAGCGCGGCCGCTCCCGTCGCCGCCCGCACCGACGCCGCGTTCCTCGAGCTCGCCTGCGCACCCGGCGACGACCACGTCGACAAGCTGCTCGACACCCTCGGTTTCGCGATGGCCGGTCGACACCGCTCCAAGCCCGTCACGTGGTGGCGCAACGGCGAGGCCCACGTCGTCGTCAACGAGGCGGCGGGCGAGTCCGACGCGAACCGCGCTTCCGCGCTCGGCCTGTCCGCACGGCCGGTCGAGGCCGTCGCGGCACGGGCGCGGGCACTGCTCTGGCCCGAGGTGGACACCACCCGCGGGACGGGCGAGGCGATGCTCTCGGGGATCGCCTCGCCGTCCGGCCTGCACGTCTTCGTCAGCGACACCCCCGGACACGACGACCACTGGCAGGGCGACTTCGTGCCGACCGGTGCCGTCGGTGCCGGCGTCGCGACCGGCCTCGACCACGTCGTCATCTCGGTCTCGGCGCTGCAGCTCAACGAGGAGATGGCGTTCTTCCGGACGGTGTTCGGCTTCGCCCCGGAAGCACCCGAGGAGTTCATGGAACCCCACGGGCGGTTGCGCAGCATCGCGTTGCGCCCGGCCGCGGGCGACGTACGCATCGTGCTCAACGTGACCGAGTCGTCGCCGCAGACCGCGCACCCGCACGGCGTCACCCAGGTGGCGCTGCGCTGCGACGACGTGGCGGCTGCCGTCGCCGGCCTGCGGTCGCGCGGCGTGCCGTTGATGCGCGTCCCGGACAACTACTACGTCGACCTCGACGCGCGGTTCGGCCTCGAGCCCGACGGTCCTGGAGCACCTGCGCGAGCACCAGCTGCTCTACGACCGGGTGGGCGAGGGCGAGCTGCTGCACGCGTTCACCGAGGACCTCGGCACCGGCTTCCACGTCGAGCTGCTCGAGCGCCGCGGTGGGTACGACGGCTACGGCAGCCCCAACACCTTCGTGCGACTGGCCTCCCAGCTCGGAGACACTGCCTGATCAACTGTCTGGGCGTGCCCGGGTGGGGTAAGCCTTGAGGGTGAGCCCAACTGACTTCGCGTCCTTCGCCCAAGAGCCGACCTCGGAAGGTGGCTCGAACGGCGATGGCGCCCCGCCGGTCCCGCCGCGCCAGGAGCCCGATCCGCTTCGAGGTTCGCGCACGAGCGGGTTCTGGGCGGCGGTGCTCCTGCTCGTCGTACTCCTCCTCCTGCTGGCCGTGTTCATCCTCCAGAACACCCAGAAGGTGGAGGTCTCCTTCTTCGGGTGGGACGGCCAGGCACCCCTCGCAGCAACGCTGCTGCTCGCGGCCGTCGCCGGGCGCCCTGGTCGTGGCTGCGGCGGGCGCCTTGCGCATCCTCCAGCTGCGACGACGGGTCAGGCGCGAGCGCAAGGCCTAGTCCCAGCACCGTTTGCGGATGCCGCGTGGGGGCACTCTCCTAGAGGTCGGCCGCTCGGGCTCCGACCGCACCACCACCACCACAACCGGACGGAGTCTCACCATGCTGTGGACCATTCTCGTCATCCTGGTCATCATCGCGCTCGTGCTGTTCATCGTCGGCCGTGTTCGGGGACGCCGCGGCGTCTGAGCCTGACTGAGCTCACCAGGGCAGGCGCTCAGACCGGCGGCTGCGGGTCGTACTGGATGCCCCGGCGCACCTCGCGGGCGCGTTCGACTCCCGCGAGACGTGCGACGAGGTGCAGGGCCATGTCGATGCCGGCGGAGACGCCTGCGCTGGTGAGCACGTCGCCGTCGTCGACGTAGCGCGCGTCGACGTCGGTCCGGATCGTGGGGTCGAGCTCGGAGAGCAGGTTCAGCGACGCCCAGTGCGTGGTCGCCGGGCGACCCCGCAGCAGTCCGGCGGCCGCATAGACGAGGCTTCCGGTGCACACCGAGGCCATCACCGACGTCGTCGCCTGCTGGGCACGCACCCAGTCGAGGTGGCCGGGATCGCGCAGCAGTCGCCGGGTTCCCTGGCCACCGGGGTGGATGAGCACGTCCAGGGTGGGCGCGTCCTCGAGGGAGTGGTGCGCGCCGAGGACGAGGTTCTTGGCGCCGATGACGTCCCCGCCGTCGGCCGACAGGCACGAGATCGCCCACCCGTCCTCGGGGTGCTCCTGCGTCCAGTACGCCAGGACCTCCCAGGGGCCGACCGCGTCGAGCTCCTCGACACCGTCGAAGAGGAGCAGCCCGATGTGGCGCTGCGCGGACGCCGCCTCGATGCTGATGGTGTCCGGGTGGGATGCGGCCGACATGTGACTCTCCTGGCTCGTGGGTGGGCCGCTCGGTGCGACCAGCCCCAGTCTGATCCTCGCCCGGCGTACCTCGCCCCGGTCAAAGTGCCGGGTTCGGGCGCAGCCCGACTCGCGCACCCGGTAGTACGGTCACTGCGTGCTAGTCGGTCGCGACCTCGAGACCGCGCACCTGAGCGAGCTGCTCCAACAGGCTCGGCACGGCAGCTCGGCCAGCCTGGTCGTGCACGGCGAACCGGGTGTGGGCAAGTCGGCGCTGCTCGAGGCGCTGGTCACGGACGCGGGTGAGGTCACCGTCCTGCGCACGCAGGGCCTCGAGGTCGAGGCGCCACTGGCCTTCGCGGCCCTGCACCGCCTTCTGCTCCCGCTGAACCGGCTGCGTGACGGGCTCCCCGGCCCGCAGGCCCGGGCCCTGCGGGTCGTGTTCGGCGAGGAGGACGGGCCGTCCGTCGAACCCTTCCTGGTCGCGGTCGCGACGTTGTCCCTGCTGACCACGGCCGCCGAGGAGAACACCGTGCTGTGCGTGGTCGAGGACGCGCACTGGCTCGACCCGGCGACCGCTGACGCGCTGGTGTTCTGTGCGCGCAGGCTCGGTGCCGACCGCGTGCTCCTGGTGTTCTCCGCGCGCGACGAGGCCGCGACACCGTTCCGTCCGGACGGCATCCCGGAGCTGCAGCTGCGCGGGCTGGACCCGGCTGCTGCCCGGGAGCTCCTCGACCAGCGCCCGGGAGTGGCACCCGACGTCACCGATCGACTGATGGCCGCGAGTGGTGGCAACCCGCTGGCCCTGCTGGAGCTTCCGACCGGGCTCAGCCCGGACCAGCTCGGCGGGTCGACGCCACTGCCCGAACAGCTGCACCTCAGCACCCGCGTGGAGCAGGCGTTCCTCGAGCGCAGCCGGCTGCTGCCCGCTCCGGTGCAGTCAGTGCTCCTGCTCGCGGCAGCGGACGACACCGGCGAGCTCTCCGTCGTACGCCGTGCCGCGTCGACGCTCGACCTCGGCGAGGATGCGCTCGAGGCAGCCGCAGCCTCCGGGCTCGTCATCATCGAGGCCCACTCGGTGAGGGTCCGGCACCCACTCGTGCGCTCGGCCCTCTACCAGGCAGCGACCGGCGCGCAGCGGCGCGCAGCACACCGGGCGCTCGCGGACGCCGCCGGAGGACTGGGCGACTCCGACCGCGAGGCGTGGCACCGTGCCGCGGCCGCCGAAGGCCCCGACCCGGACGTCGTCGCAGCCCTGGAGCTCGTCGGGTCCCGTGCAGAGCGGCGCGGGGCGTATGCCTCCGCCATGACTGCCTACGAACGTGCCGCCGGGCTGGCCGCTCCCAACCCGCAGCGAGCCGCCCTGACGCTGGCTGCGGCTCGCAACGCCTGGTCGGCTGGGAACACCACCCGTGCACGGTCGCTGCTGGCCACCAGCCGCGGGCACGCGGAAGACCCTGTCCTGCTCAGCGACATCGCCCGCCTCCAGGGCCGCATCGAGGTCAACATCGGCTCGGCCGACGATGCGCACCGCATCTTCACCGAGGCGGCCCACTCGGTCCACGACCTCGCTCCCGCACGCGCGCTGGAGATGGCCGTGGCCGCCGCGATCATGGGGACCTACGGAGCCGACGGAGGGATCACCCTGCCTCCCGGCGACATCGACACAGAGGTCGTCGAGACCGACTCCGTCCGCAGCGTCTGCCTGAAGCAGATGCTCGTGGCGATGGACCTGGCCGCCGCAGGCGACTGGGCTTCGGCTGTCGCAGCTCTCGACCTCGCGCTGGCGACGGGCGAGGAGCTCACCGACCTCGACGTGCTCGGCAACCTGGGCAACGCAGCCCTCCAGCTCGGCGACGAACGCGCCCAACAGCGCTTCTACACCCTGGCGCTCTCGCGGGCTCGTGAAGCGGGAGCCGCGATGGCCGTGGTCTACGCGCTGCAGCGGCTCTGCTTCGGCTACCTCGTCGCCGGCGACTGGGCCGCCGTACGCGCCAGCGCCGAGGAGGCGCTCGCCCTCGGCGCGAGCATGGGTCAACGCGCGCTGACCGCGCCACCGCTGGCCTGGCTGACGCTGCTCGCTGCCCTCCAGGGCAGGGACGAGTACGACGCCCTCCTGGGCGACCTCGAGGAGGTCGTCGCGGCCCACCCGCTGGGCATCCTCACCGACCCGGTGCACGACCTGACCCGCTGGGCCAAGGGCGCCCGGGCGGCAGCAGCAGCCGACCACTTCGGGGCGCTGCACCATCTCTCGCGGCTACGACTTCCGGCGCTGGCACGGATGGCTGCGACCGAGCGCATCGACGCCGCCGTACGCGCTGGCGAGCCCGAGACCGCTCGCGCGTGGGCCGAGGAGCTGAACGCCTTTGCCCAGCCCACGGAACGGGCGTGGGCCCTGGCCGCGGTCGCCCACGGACGTGCCGTGACCGCTTCCGACGCGGAAGAGGCGGAGGCGCACTTCCAGGAGGCGTTGTCGCAGCACACCGGCGCGGGTCACTCGTACGACGAGGCGCGCACCCACCTCGCCTACGGCGAGTGGCTGCGACGTGCACAGCGTCGCGTCGATGCCCGCGAACACCTGCGGCACGCCCTGGAGGCGTTCAACGACCTGCACGCCGAGGCGCTCGTCGAACGCGCGACTGCCGAGCTGCGCGCCTCCGGGGAGACCGCGCGCAAGCGCGACGTCTCCACGCTGGTGGACCTGACCCCGATGGAGCTCAAGGTCGCCCAGCTCGTGGCCTCCGGCATGTCCAACAAGGAGGTCGCCGCACAGATCTGGGTCTCTCCGCGAACGGTGGCCTTCCACCTGCGCAACGTGTTTGCCAAGGCCGGGATCAGCTCGCGGGGCGAGCTCGCCCGGCTCGACCTCGACTAGCCACCAGGACACCGATCCCGGCCATCTGACCGGGGTGAGCACACCCGTTCGCGACGACGCTCGAGTGCAGTGCACCACCCACTGCGAGAGCGAGACCGTCATGAGCGTCGACACCCAGCCCACCAGCCAGCGAGTCCCCACCTACGTACCGACCGCGCCGCCGCGGACCGGGCCGGTGGCACGCATCATTGCCTGCTCCATCGCGGCCGGTCTGGGAGCGGCCGCGACCCTCAGCCTCGTCGTGTTCGCGGGACGCGGCGAGAGCGTGATCACCGGATCGATCCTGCTGGCCTTCGCGTTCGGCTGGGCCCTCATCGCCGTGCTGACCGTGCACCACACGAACCGTCCCCAGCGCTGGGCGGCCGTTCCCGCCGCAGCGATGGGCGTCAGCGGCATCGCGCTGCTCGAGTACACGCCCGGGTACGACGCGATGACCTGGTTCAGCTGGGTGTGGCCGCCGATCGTGCTCCCGCTCGCCGGCTGGATGTTCCTCCGGATGCGACGGTCCGTCGGAGGTGTCGGGCGCTGGATGCTCACCCCGGTCATCGCCGTGCTCGCGCTCGCAGCGGTCGGCGCGACGTACGAGAACATCGCCCTGGTCCGCGACCAGCACACCTACGCAGCGCCCGGGACGACGTACGACGTCGGCGGTCACCGGCTGCACCTGAACTGCCAGGGACACGGCAGTCCCACGGTCGTGCTCTCCAACGGCATGGGCGAGATCTCGGCTTCCTGGGCACGGATCTCCGCCCAGGTGGCCGGCACCACCCGGGTGTGTGCCTACGACCGCGCCGGACAGGGCTGGAGCGAGGCCGTCGACCACCCGCAGGACGGCAAGGCAGCGGCCACCGACCTGCACCGCCTCCTGGCGGCTGCCGGCGAGGCCGGGCCGTTCGTGCTGGTCGGGCACTCCACGGGCGGCACCTACGCCATGACCTTCGCCGCCCGCTACCCCGAGCAGGTCGCCGGGATGGTGCTGCTCGACAGCTCGAGCCCCTACCAGCTCACCAGGATCCCCGCCTATCCCGGCCA
Source organism: uncultured Actinomycetota bacterium (assembly GCA_963797505.1). Taxonomy (GTDB): domain Bacteria; phylum Actinomycetota; class Actinomycetes; order Propionibacteriales; family Nocardioidaceae; genus Marmoricola. The sequence goes on from CAWCQB010000001.1 coordinate 80,927, forward strand.
GTACGCCGTGATGCGGCGCGGCCTGGCCCTGGTGCCGACCCTGGCCCGCCTCGGCATCGCACGCGTGGCACCGGCCCCGGGTCTGCCCGGTCCGGCGGCCGAGCAGGTCGACGCGCTCACCTCGACCGCACGCGCGGCGCGGAACCTGCGCGACGAGGTGTCGGTCGTACCCGAGGTCTTCGCCCAGGCCCAGGCGCTCACCACGCTGCACGGACTCCCGCTGGCCGTGCTGACCGCCTCGGAGTCCGTCAAGGGCGCGGGCTGGGGCGCCGCCCAGGACGACCTCGCCGCGCTGTCGACGAACGCCGTGCACAGCACCGTGCACTCCACCCACGCGGGTCTGCTCGGGGACCAGGGCCCGGCCACCGAGGCGGTCCACGCCATCACCGAGGTCATCGACTCCGTCCGCACAGGTACGGCGCTGGACCACTGACCACCACCCATCGATCAGCAGACACCACCACCCACACCACCAGAGGAGAAGTCATGTCCCACGTCACGCACCCCGAACCCGCCCACCAGACCACCGGCGAACCAGAGACCCCGCGCACGTCCTGGGCCTTGCTGGCAGTCGCGTTGGCAGCCCAGATCCTGGTCGTCCTCGACATCTCGGTCGTCAACACGGCGCTGCCGACGATCGGACGCGCGCTGCACCTCGAGAGCGGCCAGCTGCCGTGGCTGGTCACCGCCTACCTGATGATGTCCGGCGGCGGCCTGCTCCTCGGTGGCCGGATCGCCGACCTCCTCTCCCGACGTCGCGTGTTCCTGACCGGGCTGAGCCTGTTCACGATCGCCTCGGTGATCAGCGGGTTCGCCGACAACGGCAGTCAGCTGATCGCTGCCCGCGCCGTACAAGGGCTCAGTGCGGCGCTGCTCACTCCCTCGGCGCTTTCCCTGATCACCACCAGCTACGCCGGCGCGCAGCGCAAGACCGCACTGGCCGTGTGGGGCGCGGTCGGCAGCCTCGGTGTGGCAGCCGGCGTCCTCCTCGGCGGTGCGCTGACCACCTGGGCCAGCTGGCAGGCCATCTTCTGGGTCAACATCCCGGTCGGTGTCATCGCGCTGCTCGTCGGACGGCGCGTCATCGCCCACGACACCGCACCCCGACCGAGCATCCGTGACTTCGACTTCCCCGGTGCCGTCGCTGTCATCGGCGGCCTCGCCACCCTCGTCTACGGGATCTCGGGCACCGAGTCACACGGTTGGTGGTCCGTCCAGACGGTCGGTGCGATCACCGCTTCGGCCATCCTGCTGGTGCTCTTCGTCAGGCTCGAGCAGCGCGCGACCGCGCCGCTGTTCCCGCCGCACGTGTGGAAGCTCCAGGCCCTGGTCTCCGGTACGACGGTGATGCTCGGTGTGACCGGGATCCTGGTCGGGACCGTCTTCCTGACCTCGATCTTCCTGCAGACCGTGCTCGGCTTCTCGGCGCTGGAGACCGGACTCGGGTTCCTGCCGTTCGCGTTCGCCATCACCGCCGGAACCGTGGTCGCCCGCCACCTGCTCGACCACGTCTCGCCGCGCGTCATCGCGTGCGTCGGGCTGCTCGTCACCGCCGGTTCGGCCGGGTGGCTGTCCATGGCCGGCAACGACGCCGGCTTCGCCAGTCGACATCCTCCCCGGGCTCTCCTTGCTCGGGCTGGGCGTGGGCATGGTGTTCGTCCCCGTCTCGGTGACGTCGATGGCCGGCATCCCGGCCTCGCACGCCGGCGTCGCCTCCGGGTTCTTGATGACGGGCCACGAGATCGGTGCCGCGCTCGGTGTCGCCGTGCTGTCAGCGGTCGCCAGCTCGGCCGGCACCCTGACCACCGCGACCGGTGCCGTCGACGCGTTCTCGGCCGGGTTCGTGGCCGCCGCCGTCATCGGCGCCGCCTTCGCGATCTTCGCGCTGCTCCGGATGCCGGCCGCCCGCGTCACCGGGGGTGGCGGCCACCTGCACCTGCACTGACCGCGGGCTTGGCGAGACCACCTGCCTAGGCTCGGGAACGTGACCACCGACGACACACTTCGCCCGACGCAACCGTCGTGGACGCCGTGGCGGACGGTGGTCGCGTTCGGGACGGTCAGCCTGGCCGGCGACATGGTCTACGAGGGCATGCGCTCGGTGGCCGGCCCGTTCCTGGCATCCCTGGGAGCCTCGGCCCTGGCGGTCGGGACTCATCACCGGCGCCGGCGAGGCGATAGCGCTGGTGCTGCGGCTGTTCTCCGGGCCGTACGCCGACCGCGGTGGCCGCTACTGGTCGCTGACCATCGTGGGATACGCGATGACAGCCGTCTGCGTCCCGCTGCTGGCAGTGACGCCGTTCGTCGGCAGTCTCGGGCTCGCCCTGGCCGCGACCCTGATCCTGCTCGAGCGTGCCGGCAAGGCGATCCGGAGCCCGTCGAAGACGGCACTGCTCGCCCGCGTCGCGGTCTCGGTCGGTCGCGGTCGTGGGTTCGCCGTGCACAAGGCGCTGGACCAGGTCGGGGCGTTCGCCGGCCCGCTGCTGGTCGCCGGAGTCATCGCCCTGGTCGGCGCGACGTGGCCGGCCTTCGCCGTACTCGCCGTCCCCGGTGCGGTCTGCATGCTGCTGCTGTTCACCCTCAAGCGACACAGCGCCGCCACCGAGCCCGCCGGCACCGTCGCGGCCCCGCGACACGGTCGCGGCACCGGTGAGCACGATCGTCGAACCGCGGGCCCTGTCGATGCAGTTCTACGCGTTCGCCACCTCGTGCGCCCTGGGGACGCTGGGGCTGATGACGTTCGGGGTCATCTCCTTCCACCTCGTGGACGCCGGGCTGGTCAGCCACTGCGGTGGTGCCGCTGATCTACGCCGCGGCGATGGCGACCGAAGCCGTGGCCGCGCTGGTGACCGGGTTCGCCTACGACCGTTGGGGCGCGGCCGTCCTCTACACGCTGCCGGTCACGATCATCGCCGTCCCGGCGCTCACCCTGGCCAACACGCTCACCGTCGTACTCGCCGGGGTGCTGCTGTGGGGCGCGGTCACCGGCGTCCAGGACTCCACGGTCAAGGCGCTCGTCGCCGACCTGGTCCCGCAACCCGCCTCGCCACGGCGTACGGCGTGTTCGCGGCCTTCCAGGGCGTCGCCGCGCTGGTCGGCGGGATCCTCGCCGGCGGCCTGTACACCGAGCACCGCACCCTGCTCATCGCCCTGGTCGCGCTGATGCAGCTGTGCTCCGTGGTCCTGCTCGCCGTCGCGCTGCGGCGACGCCGGGACGTCGACGTGGCGGAGTGACGCACGAGTTCAGGTTTCCGACAGGTGCTGCGGCCTAGCCTGCGGCCCGTGGACCGACCTCCGGCGACGAGCCGCCCGCCTACGCTGACCCGATGCACGTAGTCGTGGTCGACGATGAGCCACGCATGGTCGAGCTCATCACCGGCTACCTCACCGAGAACGACGTCCGGGTCACCGGCGCCCACGACGGCACCAGTGCCCTCTTCGCTGCCCGGCAGGCCGACGTCGATGCCGTGGTGCTGGACCTGATGCTGCCCGGCATGAGCGGCACCGAGGTCTGCCAGCAGCTGCGTCGCGAGGGCAACGACGTCCCCATCCTGATGCTCACCGCGCGCGGTGCCGTCGCCGAGCGGGTTGCCGGGCCTGGAGGCGGGCGCCGACGACTACCTGGTCAAGCCGTTCGCCCTGGAGGAGCTGTACGCACGGCTGCGAGCCATCCGTCGCCGCCGCGACCCCGAGGACACCCGGCTGGTCGTGGGGGACGTGATGATGGACGAAGGCGACCGCCGTGTCTGGATCGCCGACGACGAGGTCGTGCTGTCACGCCGGGAGTTCGACATGCTCCGCTCACTGATGACCAGCCGAGGACGGGTGGTGAGCCGCGCACGGCTGTACGACGACGTCTGGGACTTCGAGGTCGACATCTCCAGCAACGCCATGGACGTGCACATGTCCCGTCTGCGTCACGCGTTGGCAGCCTCCGACCGAGTCAGCATCCGCACGCTGCGCGGTGTCGGCTACCGCCTCGAGATCGACGCGTGATGAGCCGCTCGTGAGCCTCTGGAGTCGCCTGTTCGGTGACCGTCCCATCGTGACCCGGCTGGTCCTGGCGGTGGCCGCCACCATGACGGTGGTCCTGGTGCTGGCTGGCGCGTTCGTCTACTGGCGCGTCGAGTTCGCACTCAACCGCCAGCTCGACCAGGACCTGGACGCCTACCACGCCGTGGTCACCCGCAACGTGTCCACCGGCGCCACCCCGCCGACCGACACGCCCGGGCAGAGCTACCAGGTCTACGACCGTCGCGGCCGCGTCATCGGCGGCGACGCCCGGACGCGTGTGACCGACGTCGAGACGGTGAGGAGCGTGCGGGCCGGAGAGACCGTGCGCCAGGACGTGGGCAGCATGATCCCGCCGTCGGCCCGCCCCTACCGCGTGATCACCTCTGAGGTCCGCACGCCCGCAGGGCGTGGTGGTCGTCTCCTCGGCGATCAGCCGGCGCAAGCACGACGAAGCGCTCCGCGAGCTGCTGCTCCAGCTCGTCATCGCGGACCTGGCCACCCTGGTCGCCGCGTCGCTGGTCGGGTACGGCGTCGCCCGCGCGGCACTGACCCCGGTGGAGCGGTACCGACGAGCCGCCGAACGTGCCGACGCGGCACCCGTCCTTCCGGTGGACACACGTCGCGACGACGAGATCACCCGGCTCGGGCCACACCTTGAACGACCTGCTGGCCCGGGTCAGCGCTGCGAACGAACGCGAGCGGCAGTTCCTCGCCGACACCTCGCACGAGCTGCGGTCCCCGCTCTCGGTGATGCGCACCGAGCTCGAGATGGCGCTTCGACGTCCCCTGCCGCCGGAGGAGACGCAGGCCGCACTGGAGTCGCTCCAGGACCAGGTCGAGCGGCTGATCACCGTCTCCAACGCGCTGCTGGACCTCGAGGAGGTGCGCGCCGGTGACGTCATCGACGGCGAGCTGATCGACGCCGACGAGCTGATCGCCGCGCTCGCGGACCGCTACCGGCCGAAGGCTGCGGCCCTGGGTCGCCGCGATCGAGACCACGCACGGCTGAGGGACCGACGGCATCGCCGGGCGAGGTGCTGCTGGAGGGCAACTGGCACTGGCTCGACCTCGCCCTGCGCAACCTCGTCTCCAACGCGCTCCGCTACGGCGAGGGAACGGTCACCCTCACTGCCGCGCACCTCGGTGATCGCGTCCACCTCACCGTCACCGACGAAGGCCCCGGCTTCCCGGCCGAGTTCGCGGACAAGGCCTTCGACCGGTTCACCCGCGCGGAGACCAGCCGCACCAGCGGAGGCACCGGTCTCGGCTTGTCCCTGGTCCAGGCAGTCGCCGAGGCACACGGAGGCCAGGCGCGCATCGCCGGCAGCACGGTCACCCTCGATCTGCCTGTCACACGCCGTGAGGACCGCCGTATGCGTTGAGGGCATCAGCTCGGCGGCATGTCCAGCGTGGTGGGGCTCGGTCGGTCCGACTCCCGTGCGTGGTGGTGAAGGTGAAGGTCACGTCCTTGGCGCCGTTCGGGACCGGGCTGGGGGAACCGGAGCTTGCCGGTCTGCTCCTCCTGGAGGTCGAACGGGACCGTCCCCAGGTCGGGTGGATCCGTGCGGCAGCTGCGACGGATCCCTTGCATCCGGTGCTGCCGGTGCCGCAGCTGAGCTGCAGCGAGACCCGGTTCTCGGGCGTCCGGGAGGAGTGCGGTGGTGGTCGTGGTCCAGCAGCGACGGGAACTCGTTGCCGGTGGGCGTGTTGTCGCCGTTCGGGTCGAAGCAGCCGTCGAACTCGTAGACGGGGTTGGTGACCTCGTCGCCCTTGGGTGTCGGTGATGGTCTGGAACCCGACCAGCTTGCTCGGACCGCCGGCGGTGTAGCAGCCGTTGCTGTGCACGTCGAGCTCGAACTTGCCGTAGCCCTCGGGCGGCATCGGGACGTTCGGGTCGGTCCAGCTGATCAGGCAGTTCCAGTTGCTGCCGGGGCCGACGTCGGCCTCGACGGCGCCGCCCTTGTCGCACATGGCCTTGGCGTGGAGGGAGGCCGGCGTGACGCCCTGGTGGCCGAGGAGCTTGGCCTGGTCGGCGTAGAGGTTGCGCGAACTCGACGGGCAGCGACCGCTCGAGGCGCGGCCTGGGTGACCGAGCTGCCGCCGCCGTGCCGGCGAGCGACGGCGCCGCTGACGGCGAGGACGACCGCGAGTGCGGCGATGACGGTGATGATGAAGCGACGCATGACTTCAGCCTCCGGTGATGTCGCGGCGGCGCAGGATGAGGAAGGCGGCGACCAGGCAGACCACGCTCCACCCGGCACTGGTGAGCACCGCCGTCGATGAGGGGCCCGGTGAACCGTGGGTGCGGCGAGCAGGCCGTGCCAGGCCTCGAACGGGGTGGTGAGCAGGTACGGACGCAGGGTCTCGATGCCGCCGAGGGCGCCGACGAGCTGCATGACCAGCCCGAGCACGACCGGGGCGGCGATGCCGACGGCCGGCGTTGCGCGACCAGACCGAGAACAGCAGGGCCAGGCAGGTGAACGCCGATCATGGGCAGCGCCATGGTCGCCCAGCTGGCCGCGACCAGCTCGAGCGCGTGCCCGGCGTGGATGGTCTGGCCCGGACAAGCCCGGTCAGGGGCTGGTGGCCGACGATGAGCAGCGCTGGACGACGATGGTCGAGGCCGCGAGCAGCGACCAGCGCGACGAGGGCGAAGCCGATCGCGACGACCGTCTTGGCCCAGAACAGCTTCGAGCGGCTGGTGGAGCGGGTCAGGACGGTCTTCCAGGTGCCGTGCTGGTCCTCGCTGGCGAAGATGTCGCCGGCCACGATCGGCGGTGAGCAGGGGCAGCACCCACTGGGAGGCGAAGCCGAGGACGAGCAGCGCCATCGCGAAGCCGTTCTCGGTCGCGAACCGGCCGAAGAGGGTGTCCTTGGGCGGGCGCGGCTGGCTGTGCACGATGAGCACGACCGCGACCGGCGACGAGCGACGGCGCCGAGCAGCAGGGCCTTGGCGCGCAGCTGGGCACGCAGCTTGCGGACCTCCCAGCGCAGCGCCGGCGCCGAAGCCCGGCCTGGCCGGCGTGGCCGGCGGGCCGTGGCCGGCGCGGGTCGGCACGGCGGTGGTCGTGGTCATCGGGCGGCACCTGCATCGCTGCGGATCGGTGCCGGCCGCGGGTGGCTGGCCGCGTCGGGCTGGGTGTCGGTGAGCATGAAGAACAGCGCCTCCAGCGGCGTCTGGGTCGGGGTGAACTCGAGCAGGCCGACCTCGGCGCGGACGAGGTCGGCGACGTACGCCGAGAGCTGGTCGCGCGGGCCGATGACGACGAGGCCCGCGCTCCGGGTCGGGCGTCGACGCATGACGTCGGGGTGCCGGTCGCGGGCGATGACGCAGCGCGCGCGCGTCGTCGCTGGTGCTGAGCAGGTGGCCGGGTCCGGGGCCATCGCGCGCAGGTCGGCGATGCTGCCGTGGAAGGCGACCGTGCCGCGGCTCATGATCGTGACGTTGTCGCAGATCTCCTCGACCTCGTCCATGTGGTGGGAGGACAGCAGGACGGTCAGGCCGCTGTCCGGCCAGCCGCTTGACCAGCGCACGCATGTCGCGGATCCCGCCCGGGTCGAGGCCGTTGGCCGGCTCGTCGAGCACCAGCAGGCGTCGGGTCGCGCAGCAGGCTGGCGGCGACGCCGAGTCGCTGCCGCATCCCGTAGGAGTAGCCGCCGACCTTGTCGTTCTCGCGACCGGCCAGGTCGACGACGTCGAGGACCTCCGCGATGCGCTCGCGGCGGTGCGCCGCCGTCGAGCAGGGCGAGCCCCTCGAGGTTCTGCCGCCCGGTCAGGTAGGGGTAGAACTTCGGGCTCTCGATGAACCCGGCCACCCCGTCCAGCACACCGACGCCGGCCTCGGCCCAGGTCCGCCCGAAGACCTGGATGGTGCCGGCGTCGGGGCGGATGAGCCCGAAGAGCATCCGCAGCAAGCGTGGTCTTGCCCGGCGCCGTTCGGGCCCGAGGACGCCGTAGACCTCGCCCGGGGCCACGCTGCAGCGACAGGTCGTCGACGGCGACCAGCTGGCCGTAGCGTCTTGGTGACGTCGACGGCGTCGACCGCCAGCTCGTTGCCCGTTCGCTCCATGCCCGGACAGTAGGCAGGCGAGCATGAAGGGAAGATGAAGCCGGATCCCCGGTGCGAGATCGTCGCGAGCTCAGCCCCTGGCTCGTTGCTGCTTCCACTCGGCCGAGCCGCGTGAGACGTGAGGCATCCCGAAGTACCGCCCGGGAACCACCACCGGAACGCCCGTCCCAGGGCGGTCCGTTGGCACCAGCAGTCCGGAGCGCAGCCGCAGACTCGACCCCTAGGGTTGTGGAGCCGTCGCAGTACCGTGGTTGCCACAACGGCAAGCGTACGACGGAGCCGGTTCACGAGATTCCGCGTGACTGACCTCCCCACGAACCACTGCAGAGGACTAGGTTGACCGCCACCATGACAGTTCCCGGCCAAGCAGCGGCCTCACCCAGTGTCTTCGTCGTCGACGACGAGCCCGATCTGCGGATGCTCGCCCGGGCGATCCTCGAGCGCGGCGGGTTCAGCATCGCCGCCGAGGCGGAAGACGGCACCCAGGCACTCGAGCGGTTCCACGAGCTGAATCCCCCACCGACCCCGTCCGTCGTCCTCCTCGACAACCGGATGCCCGGTCTCACCGGGCTCGAGGTGGCGGAGCAGATGCTGGCCCGGCACCCGAGCCAGGTGATCATCCTGTTCTCGGCCCACCTCGACAGCGTCGTGCAGGAGACGGCACGCACCGTGGGCATCACCGCATGTGTGTCGAAGGCGCAGGTCACGAGGCTCCCGGACATCATCCGCAACCTGTTGCCGCAGGCGTGACGCCATGGCCGTCGACGTCCAGACCTCGATCGAGATCGACGCACCCAGGTCGGCGGTGGCGGCCTTCGCCGGCAATCCCGACCATGCGCCCGAGTGGTACGTGAACATCACCTCGGTCACCTGGGAGACGGCGCCCCCGGCGGGGGTTGGTTCGAGGATCGCCTTCGTCGCCCAGTTCCTGGGCCGCCGCATCGCCTACACCTACGAGGTGCGCGAGCTGGTGCCCGACGAGCGCTTCGTGATGAGCACTGCGGAGGGCCCGTTCCCGATGAGGACGACGTACACGTGGACCGACACGGCGACCGGCGGGACCCTGATGACCCTGCGCAACGAGGGAGAGCCTTCCGGCTTCGGTCAGCTGGCCGCACCGGTGATGGCTGCCGCGATGCGGCGCGCCAACCGCAAGGACCTGGTGGCGCTCAAGGCCCTCCTCGAGGCCACGGCCGGCTGACCCGGCGGGGTCGGACTACTCGCTCTTGTCGCCGATGAGCGTCCCGGCCGCGACCATGCCGAGCTGGGCGTGCTCCGGCTCGCCGGACAGGTGCTGCTCGATGACCGAGCGCCGCACCCGAGGGATGATCAGCCCGACCGTGGCCGCGACGACCATGACGATCGTCAACGTCAGGAAGCCGTTGGTGTAGCCGGACTCGTGGGGCACCCCGTTGGGGAAGGTGCTGGCGGTCACGATGGTCGCCATGATGGCGGCGCCGATGGAGCCGCCGATCGTGCGGATGTTGGCGTTCATCCCGCTCGCGACGCCCGTCTGCTCGGCGGGCACCGCCGCGACGATCAGGTTCGACAGGCAGGCGAAGACGAGCCCGATGCCCGCGCCCATGACCGCGGTGGCCACGAACAGCTGCCATTCGTGGTCGTGGGCGAACGCGACGATCGCCATCGAGCCGGCGGCGATCAGGCAGCCGAGCGACCACGACGTACTTCGGGCCGATGCGACGGGCGATGCGGCGCGGAGAAGAGCCCCATCACGAACATGGTCACCGAGGACGGCAGCAGGATCAGGCCCGACTGGGTGATCGACGCGCCGAAGCCGTAGCCGAAGGCCGACGGGCGTCTGGCTGAACTGCGGCAGGAAGCCGAACGAGGCGTACATCCCGAACCCGACGAGCAGCGCGACGAGGTTGGTCGTCCACACCGCCGGCAGGCGCATCATCTTCATGTCGATGAGCGGGGACTCCGAGCGCTCCTCGACGACGACCCACGCGACGCACAGCACGACGGCCGCCGCGATCAGGCCGAGCACGCGGCCGGAGGTCCAGCCCCAGGTGCCTCCCTCGCTGAGCGCGAGCAGCAGCGCCACCAGCCACGCGGAGAGGAGTACGGCGGGCAGCACGCTGATCTTGCCCGGCGTACGCACCGGCGACTCCGGGACGAAGAGGTGGGTCGCCACCGCGGCGAGCGCGGTGATGATCATCGGGAACCAGAACAGCCAGTGGTAGTCGAGCAGCTTCACGATCGGGCCGGCGATCACGAGCCCGACACCCGCACCGACAGCCGCCAGAGACGCGATCGAACCGACGGCGCCGGGGATCTTCTTCTCGGGGAACTCGTCGCGGATGATGCCGAAGGAGATGCGGCAGCACGCCGCCGCCGATGCCCTGGATGACGCGGGCCACGATCATCGGGCCGATGCTGCCGGCCAGGGCCGCGATCAGGGAGCCGACCGCGAGCGCGCCGAGCGCGACGACGAGCATCCGCTCCTTGCCGACCTTGTCGGCGATCCGGCCCATGATCGGCGTGAACACCGAGGCGGAGAGCAGGTAGGCGGTCAGCACCCAGGTGACCGTGGTCTGGTCGGTGTGCAGGTCGGGCTGGATCTCGGCGAGCACCGGGGTGACCAGCGACTGGAGCAGCGCGAACGCTGCCACCGAGACGGCCAGGACCGCGAAGGTGACCTGGTAGTGCGAACGGCGCGGAGCTGTCGTCACGGCACTTCTTTCGAAGGGGGAAGGGGGTTGGCTCAACAGGTCACTGCGGCGGAACCCGGCCGTTCGTGGTGGCAACAGCCGGAGGCAGCGAAATAGTCCTTGTCCCCGACAACCGTTGACGGGGACGACCGAGAGCTCGCGACGACCCGCGCGGCCATTGATGGTTGTGTAGCGCAACCTTGCGGCGGAGAATGAAGCCATGCCGGGCTGCACTCAGGCCGCATCTCCTGGAGGACCTCCCACTCCTCGTGGCGCTGTGCGTCGCCGATGCGTCGAGGTGGCTCGGCTGGTGGTTGATGCGGGTGCTCGTGCTGTGGGGCTCGGCGCTGTGCGGCCTCTCGGCCAGCGCCGACTGCCCAGCGGAGCTGCCCCGGCCCCGCGCGCTTCGACACGACCTCTCCCTACGTCGGGAGGTCAGGCGCGGGCTGGCGGAGCTCGATGCCTACCTGTTGACGACCCCGCGACGACGCACCCGGCCGCTCGGACCAGGAGAGTCGGCGCACCCGGCGGGCGGGCGGCGATGGCTGACACGGACGTCGCCGCTCTCGGCCAGACCGGATCGACCTCAGTCCCCTGGCGGACCGAGGGAGTGCTGGCCGGGGCACGGGTCGAGCCGCTGCCACGCCTCCGTGGGTGGCTGCACGCGATCGCCACACCAGTGGTCCTCACCGCCAGCGTCGTCCTCGTCGCCCTGGCTCCCGATGCGACCACCCGCGTCGGCGCAGCCGCGTTCACCGGATGCGCCCTGCTCAACTTCGCGGTGTCCGCCACCATGCACCTGGGCCACTGGCGGCCCCGCGAAGCGATCGTCATCACGACGCCTCGACCACGCCTGCATCTTCACCTCGATCGCCGGCAGCTACACGGCGTTCGCACTGCTGATGCTGTCCGGGTGGCGCTCCACGGTGTTGCTGGTGATCTCCTGGGTCGGCGCCGGCCTCGGCGTCACCTTCCGGCTCGCCTGGCCGACGGCACCACGCTCGCTGTGCGTCGCGATCTACGTGGCGCTGGGCTGGGCGGGCGTCGTCTTCATCCCCGAGTTCGCCCGCTTCACGCCGTACGCCGTGCCCGTGCTCCTGGGCCTCGGCGTCGTGCTCTACACCGCCGGCGGCCTCGTCTACGCGTGGCGCCGTCCCAACCCGATCCCTGGCTGGGTCGGCTTCCACGAGGTCTTCCACGCACTGAGCATCGCCGGGTTCGCCGCGCACTACGTGGCTCTGCTGATCGCCATCGGCTCGCTCCGTTAGGCGTGCTGCCTGGCGTGACAGTGAGCTCACCAGACGCGCAGGCGTGCGGGCATTGACGTCCGGGAGCTCGGCGAACGGTCCCATCGGGTACTGCCCCGGTTCGTCCTTGGGATGCCCGACGAGGTCGACGTCGATCGAGACCGGTGTGCCGTCGGGCTCCTCGAACTCGGCGTCGACGAGCCGCACGTGCGGCAGGTCACCTCCACCGACGACGCCGACGCGTGCCGTCAGGACTGCCGCAGGAAGGTCGAGCTCGACGTACACCTCGTCGCCCGTGTCCTGGACGGTGACGCTCGCCGCGACCTGGGCATCGACGACGACCGCGTCGACCTCGCCCGCGCGTGGCGTGGCACCCCCGGCGTAGCCGTTGCTGTGCACGTAGGCGGGCTGCTTCACTCCGTGGAACCGCCGGTGGTCCATGGTCTTCGGTCCCAGACGCGCGCGGTACTCCTCGTCCGAGCCGGGGAACTCGTCGTACGCGGACGTGCCGTACCCCGACGTCTCGTGGTGGGGTCCGCCCGGCAGGTAGGCGTCCTCGAGGTTCCCGCCCAGGAACAGGTTGCCGACCCATCGGTCGTCGCCACCGGCGATGACCGAGAAGCCGGCGACCTGGGTGCTGTGGGGCAGGTGGTACGGCGTGGCCCGGTCCATCACCGGTTCCAGGCGGACGGTGCCGGCGACCAGGTTGTTGACGTAGGCGCCACCCTGGCTGACGACTTCGAGCGCGGCGGCAGAGCCGAAGAGGTTGTGGTCGACCACGTAGGGCCCGTGCGACACCTCGACGAACAGGTCACGGTTGTTGCGGTAGAGCACGTTGCGCGAGACCCGGGTGCCCTGCGTCTGCCAGTCCAGCCAGAGGCCCAACGAGCAGTCGTGGATGCGGTTGTGGCGGATCTGCGTGTCGATCGCCGCGTGCAGCTTGATGCCGCCGATCTCGTGCCCGAAGAACTCGCGCTTGAGCCCGATGCGATGGATGTGGTTGTCCTCGATGGTGGAGAACACACATCCCAGGTGACCGACGATCCCGGTCTGGCCACAGTCGAAGATCGTGTTGCGACGTACGACGTGTGACCCGATGTGCTCCTTGTCCCACCCGATGTGCCGGGCGGCGAACACGGACTCGAGCTGGTACTGGTAGCCCGGCTTGTCGCCACGCTCGGCGGCGTAGTTGTCGCCGGTCGATGCCTCCTTGCCCAACGAGATGCCCGAGCACTTGGAGTCGTGGATGACGTTGTCCTCGATGATCCAGCCCCTGGCCCAGTTCGGCCCGAGCAGTCCTGGCTGGTCCGCAGTCGGCGGCGCCCAGGGCGTTGCGGCCTGCGCCATCTCGAAGCCGCGCACCGTGATCCAGTCCAGGTGGTTCTTCTCGGGGTAGAACACCGAGCGACGCACGTTGACCTCGACCAGCTCGACGTTGGGGTCCGCACCGTGGAAGTTCGCCCAGAGCGTCGTCGTCTGCTCACCCACCTCCGCGAACCACACGAACACCGTCTGGTCCGGCTCGTGGGTGGGGACGACTCTCCGTGTCCAGCTGTCCACGTGCTCCGTGCGCCGTGGTGGGTCGGACACCTCGGCCCGGGAGGCGGCTTCGTAGAACGATCGTCCATCGAGATACACGTCGCCGAGGTGCTTCGTGAAGGTTCCCGGCTCGTAGACCGTCCAGTCACCGTCGAGCAGCTCCGCGAACGGGTTGAAGTCGCCGAACATCGCGTTCGGCAGCTCGACCCTCCAGACGTCACCGTCCTCCGGCTCCCATCCGGTCACCCGTTCGGAGCCCTTGATGACCACGTGCTCGCCCGGTGCAGCGGTGTAGGTGATGCGTCGCAGGTCGCTGCGGCCACCGCGTGCGGGCTTCACCCACTCGCGGTACTCACCGGCATGGACCACCACGGTGTCACCGGCCTCGGCGATCTGGGCAGCCCGGTTGATGGTCTGCAGCGGCGCCTCGTGCGTCCCCTCGGCGGTGTCGGAGCCAAGCGGTGAGACGTGGATGTTGATCGACATGAAACGAGACCGTCCTTCGTACGTGCAGCTCACTGGACGCTAGAGCCTGCCGACGAGGTCGTCCAGGCTCTGGTGACTGAGCCCGGCCATGCCGAAATTGGCGAGCGTCGACATCGGCATCGTGCCGACGACCTGGACGAGCCCGGGGTCGGCCAGGGGTGAGCCCGTCGCCTGCCCGGCGAGCAGCTCGCGTCCGCTCGGGTCGGCCAGCCACTCGTGCAGGGTCGAGTCGCGGGTCAGCGGCGCGGCGATGGACGGCGCGTCGAGGTGGATCGCGTGCGCATGCGGCAGGTCGCGCGAGGACGTGCCGACGTGCAGGACGAATTCGCCGGCTTCGACGGCCCACCGGCCCAGCAGCGTCGACCAGAAGGAGAACGCGCGGGTGTCGAGCTCGATCCGGGCCTCCCCCGAAGCGCCGGGCTCGAGCTCGACCCTGGCAAAGCCCTTCAGCTCGCGCTCGGGTCGGGCGACCGTGCTGTCGGAGTCGGTGACGTAGACCTGCACGACCTCGGCGCCCACCCGTGCGCCGGTGTTGGTCACCTGGCAGGTGACCTCGACACGGAGGTCCCCGCCGTCGACGGACCCGCTCAGCGTCACCTCGGGAGCCGTCACCTCGAAGGAGGTGTAGGAGAGCCCGAACCCGAAGGGATGGCTCACCGGCAGGTCGAGGGCGTCGTACGCGCGGTAGCCGATGAACAGTCCCTCGCCGTACCGCACGAGCTGGGAGTCGCCGGGGAAGTTCAGGTACGACGGGTTGTCCTCGAGTCGCACCGGGATGGTCTCGGCGAGCTTGCCGGACGGGTTGGCCGCGCCGGTCAACAGGTCGGCGACCGCGCCGCCGGCCGCCTGCCCACCGAGCCAGCACTCGAGGACGGCGCTGACGGACTCCTCCCACGTGGAGGTGCGTACGACGGAACCGTTGGCCAGCACGACCACGACCCGGTCGCTGACCTCGGCCACCTGACGGACCAGCTCGAGCTGCACGGGCGGCAGGTCGATGTGGGTGCGGTCGAAGCCTTCGGACTCGGCCGAGGCGGGCAGGCCGAGGAAGAGGACGACCGTGTCGGCGCCCGCGGCGAGCTCCCGCGCCTGGACGAGCAGGGCTCCGTCGTTGCTCGCATCCTCGAGCCCGAAGCCAGGACAGTGCTGCACGTCGACGCCACTCCCGAGAGCTGTCCGCAGCTCGTCCAGCGGCAGGTCCAGCGAGGTGGGGTTCACCTGCGAGCTGCCGGCGCCCTGGTAGCGCGGCTCGGTCGCGAACGGGCCGATCACAGCCAGGGTCTGGCCGTCCTCGAGACGCAGGGGCAGCACGTCGCCGTCGTTCTTCAGGAGCACGGCGGACTGGGCTGCCGCCCGACGCGCGAGCAGGTGGTGGGCGTCGTACGCCGGCTCGGGACTGCCCGCCTTCCGTGCGGGTGCGGACTGCTCGACGAGACGGAGCACCCGTCGGACGGCGGTGTCCAGCACCTCGATCGGCAGATCACCTGCGTTGACGGCATCGACGACTGCGACCTCGCTGCGTCCCTTCGCAGGAGGCATCTCGAGATCCAGGCCGGCGGCGAGCGCGGCCACCCGGTCACGGACGGCACCCCAGTCCGAGACGACGAGACCCTGGAAGCCCCACTGCTCCCGGAGCACCTCGGTGAGCAGCCAGTGGTGCTCCGAGGCAAAGGTGCCGTTGACCTTGTTGTAGGCGCACATGACGGTCCACGGCTGTGCCGACCGTCACCACCCGCTCGAAGGCCGGGAGGTAGATCTCGCGCAGCGTGCGCTCGTCCACCTCGGCGCTGACGCGTAGCCGGTCGTCCTCCTGGTTGTTCACCGCGAAGTGCTTCAGCGAGGTGCCGATGCCCTGTTCCTGGATCGCGGCCACCATCGCCAGGGCCAGCTCCCCCGCGAGGTAGGGATCCTCGGAGAAGTACTCGAAGTTGCGCCCGCACAACGGCGACCGCTTCATGTTGATGCCGGGACCGAGGATGACCGAGACGCCTTGCACCCGCGCCTCCTGCCCAAGGGCGGCGCCGACCTCGGCGACCAGGTCGCGGTCCCACGAGGAAGCCAACCCGCTGGCGGTCGGGAAGCACGTCGCCGGCAGGCTGCCGCCGATGCCGACGTGGTCTGCTTCGTCGGGCTGCATCCGCAGGCCGTGCGGACCGTCGGCCACTCGGATGCGATCGATTCCCAGTCGCTCCACCGGAGTGGTGTGCCAGAAGTCCGACCCCATGACGAGACGGGCCTTCTCCTCCAGCGTGAGCTCGGCGAGCAGGTCTTCCTGCGGTTCGTTCATCAGCCCTCCCACGAGCAAGACGTCTGTGCCGACGCTAGTGCAAGGGGTCGTGCCGGAATGGCTCGCAGGTCAGGGGCCGTCAGGGAGCCGCCTGTCGGAATCGAACCGACGACCTTCTCTTTACGCACCAGTGCCCAACTTCGGCACGGACATCTCGAAGATGCGTCTGCAACGCGTCCCTGACCTGCACCCTTCCACTCCCGGAGCTTCCCGCCATATCCCGTGTCTTCCCCCGAGCTCACCACAGATCGCACAGGTTCTCGCCCGTATCTCGCCTTCGGCCTGACGGCCCGGACGCGGCGAGGGCCGCATCCAGTCCGCGACCTGAGGAAGGCCGAACCCCCTGCCTTCCCCTTGAGTGGATGGACTAAGTCGCCCAAGACATTCGGCCCCACCCCACATCGCCCACTAAGACGCAGGTGCCGGGAGCGTGCGTGACTCTTGCTTGCTGGGGAACCGGTGCCGTTGCTATCAGAGGCGCGGAGTCAATAGCTTGTTGAGGTCGGGCGTGGGGCGTCCGGTCTGGAGAAGGGCTTCCTGGAGCTTTTCGGCCAGGTCGTGCATCTCCTCGGGAGCGGCCCTGCTGTGAGCGCCGAACCACATCTCTCCCCGGGGACTGTTGAGCACCCGGCGCCAGTAGCCGATGACGATCCTGGTCGGGAGGCGGTACAGGATGCGCAGGTTGGTGGGGATCTCGTCGTTGCCGTTCGAGCGCAGCGCGGTGAACGCCTGACGGGTGGCGAGGACCATCAGGCGCATGCTGACGGGGTCGGCGGCGAGTCTGGCCGGGCTGACCCCAACCCGATAGAGGGCAAACGCGATCGGCACGACGAACGCGGCGTGCGCGATGAGCCAGTCCTCGATGTTGTCGCTGATGAGGGTAGGAAACCCGGCCTCGTTGAGGAGGCTCTGGAGGTGCCGAACCCGGGGACTGGTCGTGCCGTCCGCTTCGCCGAGCATCGTCTTCTGCTGACTGATCAGCACATACCTGACGACCGAGCCATCCCGGGTACCTCCGACTGCCGGGAAGCCGAAGACGGCACGATCACCCAGTGCGGCCGTCAGCTGCGCTTGGCGGTTCGCGGTGTTGCCGAAGAACAAGACGTCAGAGTGGTCGGTCAAGCCGGTCAGGACAGGCAGCGTGCTCGAGAGCTGCTCAGCACGGACCGGAACGAGCACCAGGTCGAAGTGATCGCCTGTCCCGGGCTCGCTGACCGCGGACACCGACAACACGGAACGTTCCCCGGTCTGTGCTTCCTCCAGGACCAGCCCGTCCGTCTGCAAGTCGACCAGACCGGGGACCGCGGGCCAGGAGCATCACTTCGTGCCCGGCCTGCACGAGCTTGCCGGCGTACACACTGCCGATCACACCAGCCCCGAGCACGAGAATTCGCAACAGATCAACTCCCCAACGCCGGTAGTAGCCGGGTGGCGCCAGTCAACCCCAGCGATGTGCAGCAGAACAGGCCCACTGCTGAGGCGGGGCCGGTGGGTTCAACCTCCCGGGTTTGCTCACTCCACATGGACAGGACAGTTAGTCCAGTGGGTCGCGCCCCAAGTCGGGCGCGGGATCGGTGATGGCCCTGTCCGCGGCGGTCGCCTGGTCCGGGACGGACACCTCCGGAGCGGGCTCGCGATCCGGGATGCCGGCCCGCGGCACGGCCGGGTCGGCGGCGTGGGCGGCCGCCTCGAAGTAGCGCAACAGCTCCACTGGGAACGGCAGGACCAGAGTCGAGTTCCTCTCGGCCGCCACCTCGACCATCGTCTGCATCAACCGCAGCTGCAGGGCGCCCGGTGTCGCAGTCATCGCCGCCGCAGCCTGCGAGAGCTTCTTGGAGGCCTGGTATTCACCGTCGGCCGTGATGACCCGGGACCGCCGCTCCCGCTCAGCTTCTGCCTGGCGCGACATCGACCGCTTCATCGCCTCGGGCAGCGCGACGTCCTTGATCTCCACCCGGTCGATCTCTATCCCCCACGGCACGGCCGGGCTGTCGAGCATCACCTCGAGGCCCTGGTTGAGGCGCTCGCGGTCCGAGAGCAGGTCGTCAAGCTCGCTCTTGCCAATGATGGACCGCAGCGAGGTCTGCGCCACCTGCGAGATCGCGTAGTCGTAGTCCTGCACCTCGACGACCGCCCGCATCGGGTCAATCACCCGGAAGTAGACGACCGCGTCCACGCGCACCGTCACGTTGTCGCGGGTGATGCCGTCCTGCGCGGGGACCGGCATGGTCACGACCTGCATGTTGACCCGCTTCATCCGGTCTGCGAACGGGATCAGCATGGTCGGGCCGGGCCTTCGTACCTCTCGCTGGGCGCGTCCCAGCCGGAAGACCACACCACGCTCGATCTGCTTGACCACGCGGAAGCCGGCTGCCAGGCCCACGACGACAAGCGCGAGCAGTGCCCCAAGTACGAAGAGTAGGACGTCCATGACGACCTCCGGGGATGAGTAGTGCCTCGTCCTCGAGCGTACGTCGGCCTCCTCGACCAGGATCCCGCGCAGTGGGCGGTTCTGGGCCACTGTCCGCGCAAGGGACGCCATGTCCAGATGCGCCTGGGCAGATATGCCGAGACCAGCAAGGTGTTGTGTTGCATTCCACCGCGTCAGGGCGCGCGCCCCGCAGCCGTTCAGTTCGAAGGGACCCGGGCATCGGGTGCGTTCCCGAGTTCCCGTTAGTAGTCGGAGGATCCGTCACGTCATGATCTACTCCTGCACATGTCCTCCTCGCCCCTCACACCGGTGTTCGACGGGGCGGCTTTGGTTGCGGAGGTCGATGCCAAGCGCGCCGCTCAAGGGCAGTCTTGGACGATCGTGGCCGAGGCTCTGACCGAGCTGTCCGGCAAGCTCCGGGGCGAACTGGATGACCACGCGGTTTGTCCAGGAGCCCTCCAGCGCACCGTGAGGCGGGGATCGATGTCCTGCCAGTACGCGCTGATGTTGCTGCAATGGCTGGGGCGAGCTCCCGAGGACTTCCTCTCATGCGACAGACGCGAGAACGGGGATGTTCAGCTTCCCGTGATCGGGACCGATGCTCGCCTCCGATGGGATCTGGCAAAGCTTCACGGCGCCGTCAACGCACGACGGGTTGAACAAGGCCTCACTTGGAGCGCGCTGGCTGCCGAACTCGGAACTACGCCGAGTCGCCTCACGAACCTGCGGACCGCCAGACAAGCAGATATGGACCTCACCATGCGCGTGACCCAGTGGCTGGGTCGCCCCGCCGCAGCCTTCGTTCACGCTGCCAAGTGGTAACGATCACTCACACGCATGCAGCCGCCCAGCAGGCCAGAGGGTACCCATCGCGCCGGGTGCCCGACGAGTCGAGTCGCCCTAGGTCGCGGGCACGGTGAGCATGACCTGATTCGGGCCGGTGAGGGTGAGCTTGTCGGCGCCGGGGGCGAGCCAGATCCCGTGCAGGTGAACCCGCGCTGCCCCGGCGGACGTCGTCACCGTCACGTCCCCGTCGAGCGCGTTGTCGGCGACCGACCAGTGCAGCGATCCACTGACCGCGACGTCGTCGGTGAAGCGCACGCCATCGAACCCGAACACGTCCGCTTGTGCGGCCTCGTCGAAGCCCTGGTAGGACTCGGTGCCACCGCGCAGGCCAGGTTGGGCGTCGAACGGGTTGTCGAAGCTGTGCCGGATCGAGTCGAGCATCGCCCAAACAGCCGAGGTGGCGGCGCGGCGCTGGCCCGGCGTCGCCGAGCCCTGCCGAAGTGTCGCGGCAGGCAGCTGCGACGACGTAGCGGGCGAACGAGCCGGGGAACCACTTGGGGTACTCCGGCTGCTGAGTGCACGGCGAGTGCGCGTGCAGGCTCCGGTAGAACTGGCCGACCAGCTCGCTCGGGCACCCTGACCACCCCCACACGTTGTGGAACGCCGCGGGTATCTGGACAAAGGTGCTGTCGGTAAGCACCTGGGTGACGCGGCGCGCGTCCGGCGTGGGGACGACCGAGTCGTACTCGCCGCTCATCACCAGCGTCGGCACGTGGGGCACCGTCGACCCGGCGGGGTACGCCGGCGCGTCTGGCCAGGTGCTGGCGATGCATGGGTCGGGCTGCGGCAGGCCCTGCGCGACGCCCGCGGTGTCCGGGCGCAGCCAGGCGTTCTTCGCGAACGGGCCGTAGAAGTCGGGTTGGGCGTCGCGAGCCCGTGCGTACGCCGCGGCGCGTTGCTGAAGACTCGCCGACTTGGTCCACGGGAACGGCTCGTCCACGCAGCGACGGGCCAGGTTGTGACCGGTCGAGAAGAACGTGGGGTCGAAGCCCGCCGGGCCTGGCTCAAGGTCGTTCTGCCCGGCGAGGCGCAGGAGCGGCAACGGGTCACCGCCCCGGTAGGCGCGCGCGGCTTGCGCGATCTCGCCGGGACCGGCCCACTCGTAGCCCGGGTTGGGCAGCAGCCAGTTCAGCAGCTTCGCCTCCGTGAGTTCGACGGTGTGCCTGGTGCCCTCGCCATCGACGTAGGACCCCTTCAGCGGCGCGCGCCGCAGCGCAGACGTGAGCCAGGTCAGCTCGGAGGTCGGGGACGCGACGGCGGCGGCGCAGGAGGCCGAGCGCGCGCACAGCCTGCCGGTGATGCGCGGGAGGGAGCGCGGGATCGATCCCCAGAAGGTGTCCTCCCCCGGCGTCAGCTCCGCCGAGGTCGTGACGACGGACCGGACGTAGGCCCGGTGCCGTACGGCGTAGGTCACGACGTCGTTGCCCGCGTAGGAGTTGCCGAACAGGTTGATCTTGTCGATGCCGAGCGCGCCGCGCACCGAGTCGATGTCGTCGGCCACGGCGCGTGTGGAAAAGAGTCCTGCCCGGTCACCGAGGCTGCGTCGGCAGGCATCGGCGGCCCTGTAGCGCTGCTCCGTCGTGACCGCCTGCTCCAGGTCCTCGCAGTCGATGGCCTGACTCTTCCCGACGCCTCGCTGGTCGATGAGCACGATGTCGAAGGTCTCCGGCAGGTCGCCCAGCAGCGAGTCGAAGTACGCCGTACTTGGTCTGGGAGATCGCGGTGCCTGGCCCACCAGCCTCGAGCACGATCACTCCCCGCCTCGCCCCGGCCGCACTGTGCACGGAGAGCTCGACGTGGATGCCGATCGTGCGGGTGTCGTGGGGGTCGGCCCGGTTCAGCGGAACTTTTACGGTGCCGCAGTCCAACCAGGCGTCGTCGCCGGGCAGGGCTGCAGCGCCACCCCGCCGTACTTGGTCTGGGAGGCAGCGCGGCGGGCGGCAAGGCTCGCGGTCGGCTCGGCGGAGCGGGCGGTGCCCTGGCCGATGCCATGCGCCGCTCGCATCTCGGTGGTCGTCCGGGCGGGGTCGCGGTGGTCGGGGGCTGCCTGGCTCACCGGCGCCGCGACCGTGACGGTGGCCGTGACGGCAGCGGCGAGGCTGAGCAGGCGGAGCGAGTTCATGCTGGACAGTCTTGTCGCGCCGGTATGCGTCCGACCTCGCCCTCGGTATCCAAACGGTATGCGCCTCGACCACTGCGTCTTGACCCCCGGCGCTGAGGAGCAGACCCTCGGTGACATGGGAGTCTCCGTCCTCGGCCCGCTGCAGGTCGATGGCGAGACGCGGCTCAGGCCCCGCGAACGGACGGTCCTCGCGGCGCTGGCGTTGCGCGCCGGGCAGGTCCTCTCTCCGGACGAGATCGCCGACGCGTGCTGGGGTGGGCGACGACCGGCGACGTGGCCGAAGCAGATCCAGGCGGCGGTGGCGCGGCTGCGTCGCGTGCTGCCACGCGCCAGCATCGTGACGCTCGGCGCCGGCTACCGCCTGGACGTCCCCCCGGACGAGCTGGACGTCTCGCGCTTCTCGGCACTGGTCGACCGGTCGCGGAGACTCGCGCGAGACGGTGAGCCCGAACGAGCGGTCGCCGGCTACGTCGAGGCACTCGACCTGTGGCGCGGCCAGCCCTTCGCGGATCTCGAGGGACTGGGAGCCGGCGGCCGGTGCGGCGCTACGGCTGGCCGAGCTGCGGCGCAGCGCGGAAGACGACCTGCTGGCGGCGCGACTCGCGAGTGGGGACGACGAGGGCGTCGCCGTGGACGCCGAGGGCGGTGTCCGCGAGGAGCCCCTCCGAGAGCGACGCTGGGCGCTGCTCGCCCTGGCGCAGTATCGCGGCGGCCGCCAGGGCGACGCGCTCGCGACGATCCGCCGGGCCCGGTCGGTGCTCGTCGAGCAGCTCGGCGTGGACCCAGGGCAAGAGCTGGTGTCGCTCGAGACCGCGATACTTCGCCAGGACGCCTCCCTGGACGGCGTCACGGCGCCGCCGCCGTCGAGCGGCTCGTGTCCGTACCCGGGCCTAGTCCCCTTCGACACCGCCGACCACGAGAACTTCTTCGGCCGCGACCGGGAGATCGCCGACGGTCTGGCCCGCCTCGAGGCATCGCCGGTGCTGGTGCTCAGCGGGCCGTCGGGCTGCGGCAAGAGCTCGTTGCTGCGCGCGGGACTCGTCGCCGAGCTGCGCCGCCGCGGGCACCGCGTCGAGGTCGTCCTGGGCGGCGTCGAGGCGCTCCGGTACGTCCGGGAGGCCCGCCTCGCCGCGGGCCCCGAGGGGACCATCGCGCTTGACCAGGCCGAGGAGCTGCTCACCGGGGAGTACGTCGGGCCCTGCGGTGCCGAGCTGTCCCGGCACGTCGCCGGCGGAGGCCGGGTGCTCCTGGCCGTCCGTGCCGACGCCCTCGCCGACCTCGCGATGGCCGCCGAGCTGACTGCTGCGGTCGAGCGGGGCCTCTACCTCGTCCGTCCGCTGGGTGCTGCGGCGCTGCGAACGGCGATCGTGCAACCGGCCCGGCGCGCGGGCCTGCGGATCGAGTCAGGCCTCGTGGACCTCGTCCTGCACGACGTCGAGGACCAGCCGGCAGCGTTGCCGCTCCTGTCGCACGCCCTCGTCGAGACCTGGCAACGGCGGGAGGGTGCCACCCTCACGGTGGAGGGCTACGAGCAGTCAGGTGGCTTGTCCGGCGCGGTCTCCCGCTCGGCCGAGCGGCTCTTCGAGAGCCTTCCGGTCCACGACCGGGCGCTGTGCCGATCGCTGATGTTGCGGCTCGTGCTGCGTCCGGCCGACGGCTCGATCCTCGCGCGGCACGTGCCGGTGACCGCACTGCCGTCGGATCTCGACACGGCCCGGGTGCTCGGCCAGCTCGTCCAGTCACGGCTGGTCACCAGCGGCGACGACGGCGTCGGCCTGGCACATGAGTCGCTCGCCCGCAGCTGGCCGCGGCTGCAGACCTGGCTGGACGAGGACACCGAGGGCCTGCGGGTGATGCGGCACCTCGCGACCGCGGCCGAGGCGTGGGCGGCGCAGGGCCGTGCGGAAAGTGAGCTGTACCGAGGCGCGCGGCTCGACGCCGTGCTCGAGTGGCGCGCGGCGTCCGGGCCCGATCTCACCTCGCTCGAGATGGAGTTCGTCGCCGCCTCTGTCGCGGGACGTGCGACCGAGCAGGAGCGGGAGACGGAACTGGTCCGGCGCGACCGCACGCAGAACCGCCGACTGCGGTGGCTGCTCGGCGCCGCGGTGCTCCTGCTCGTCGTGACGATCGGTGCGGGTGCCGTGGCACGGAGCAACGCCTCCCGGGCGGAGCGGGAGCGCGACTCGGCAGCGGCGGCGCGCAACGAGCAGAGGGTCGAGTCGCTGACCAACGCCTCGCTGGCGCTCCGTGGGACCAACCGCGCCGAAGCCGCCCTGCTGGCAGCGGCGGCCTACCAGCGCTGGCCCGACGATCCGCGCACCCACTCCGCGCTGCTCGGGACGTTCACGGGTGCGCAGGGGTTCGTGTCCGACATCCCGGTCGCGAAATCCATGAACGGCGTCCTGTTGCCCGGCGGAGCACAGGCGTTCGTCGCGATCGAGGGCCGCGTCCCGCAGATCCTGGACCTGCGGACGATGGCGGTCGTCCGCTCGCTGCCGCGCCTGGATGTCGAGCACGGTCCGGGGGACGTCATCGCCGCGAGTGCTGACGGCCGCATCGGCGCGCACCTCACGCTCGGCGACGGCACCGACCAAGCAGTTGAGGGATGCCACGGCTACGCCGAGAAGCACGGCGGGTTCGGCGCTCTCCGGGTGGCGTCGACCATCGCCCACAACCCCTGCGTCACCCTCTCGACCTTCGACCTGGTCACCGGCAGGCGGCTGATGGCCCCGGTCATGCTGCCCACGCAGATGGGCGGTCTGGCGCTCAGTCCGGACGGGCGGACCGTCGCGGTGGTGGAGGGCCACCAAACCGGTGAGGTGGTGCTGCTCGACGTGCACGGGAGGGTGCTCGCGCACCTCGCCGGGCCACCGCTGACGAAGGCGGAGCCGGACTGGTTCGTGGGCGCGATCAGCTACGGCGCCGACGGGACGCTCTACGCCGGCTCGTCGTCCGGCGTCGTTCGCCGCTTCAACGGCCGAACCGGGCGGCTGCTGCGCACGTACGACGGTTCGCCGTGGTCCTCCAACGTCGCGCTGGACGCCGGGTCGGACGGCCTGCTGGTCACCATCGGTGAGCAGCACATCGAGGCGATCGACGTCCGCACGGGTGCTCGGCGGTGGTCGGCGTCGATCGAGGGCAACCGCCGCTCACCGTGCGCGTGGCCGGTCGTCTCGCCCGCGGCGAACCGCATCTACTGCGGCAGCTACCACGGCAGCATCGTCGAGCGGGTCCGCTCAAGCGGTGAGGTGACCGGACGCGTCCTGCAGACCCAGCGGGGCAACGTCGGGACACTGCAGGTCAGCGCCGACGGGCGGGAACTGGTCGACTTCGGCGCCACCTGGAAGCCTCGATCGAGCGCTGGCGCATTGACGGGGCCGGTGCCACCGCCACGCTCTACGCGCCGGGGAAGATCCTGACGGGCGGCTACGGACCGTCCGGCGACGAGCTGGTCGTCGCCCCTCGACCGCCCGGCGGGGACTGGTCGCGGGCGAAGTTCCGCGCGTCGTCGGTGTGGCAGACAGCGGCCGGTGGCGGCTCGGACAGGGCGCTGCGCGCGCTCCCGGCCGACGCCGACGGGCTTCTCGTCCGAGCCGGGACCCTCGTCGCCGGGCCGGGGGACCGTTACCGCCTGCTCGATCAGCGCACCGGCGCCATGAGGGCCCTCACCTCGATCCGCCCCGGGGCGAGCCTCCTCGGCACGGCAGTCGGTGGACGACTCGCGCTCGTCGGGTACGAGCACCGGCTCGAGGTCGTCGACCCGGCAGCGGACGAGGTCGTCGGCAAGCCGCTCCCGGTCCGCGGCTACACCTCCGCGGCGACGGCGACGCCGGACCTGTCCCGCGTCGTGATCACGTCCTACCCGACGGACTTGGACAAGGACGCCGTCACCGACGTGTTCGACGGGCGCACCGGCAAGCGCACCGCGAAGCCGCTGACCGGCTGGCGGATCTCGGCCACGGCCGGGGACGTCGTCGCGCTCGCCGCGGCCCGCGGGTGCTCGTGTACGACGCCCGGACGATGACTCCACGCACCGAGCTCGCCGGCATCACCGCCGAGCCCGCAGGGCTGCAGCTCTCGCGCGACGGCCGCCGCCTGCTGGCGACGTCGCGGGCCGGGACCGTCTCGCTCTACGACACGCGAACCGGACTGCGCCTCGGAGATCCGATCGAGGTGAGCGCGTCCGCGTTCGGCCCGAACGGCGACCTGGTCTCGGCGACCCTGCGGCCGGACGGGAAGGCGCTGGCGGTCACCGGGGCGAACGGGGTGGTGGTGTGGAACCTCGATCCGGCCGCCCTGTCCCGGGCCGCATGCCGACTTGCCGGGCGCGAGCTCACCGCCGTGGAGTGGCGCACCTATGTCGCCGACCTCGGCCCGCGTCGTCCAGTGTGCACCTGAGGAGTGCTCGCGATCAGCGCGGCCGGCGGACCCCCGTCAGGTAGCCGTGAGCAGCTCGGTGAGGCGGACCGGGCCTCGTTCGCCGGCACCGTCGCGCACGACCTGAACTCCCCGCTGACGGTCATCGAGGGCTGGACCGAGGCCATCGGGGACGAGTTGGCCAGCGGCCAACCGGACGCGGCAACCAGGGCAACAGCGATGCTGGCCCACGTCACCTCCAGCCTCGCGCAGGTGCGAGTGTTCGTCGCTGACGTGCTCGCCCATACCCTGGCTGAGGACCGGACCCTGCACTGCGAGGCCGTGGCTCTGGGGCCGCTCGTGGCCGACATCGCGACGGCGCGGGAACGTCCCGGCGTCGCCGGCAGCGTCCAGACCGGGGACCTGGGCCAGGTGTGGGCCGACCCACTACTGGTCCGGCAGGTCCTGGAGAACCTCATCGGGAACGCTCCACAAGTACGTCGAGCCCGGCACCGTGCCGCTGGTCCGGGTCGAGACCACGCTGCTCTCCGAGCACTGGCTCGCCGTTCACGTGCGTGCAACGGCATCGGGATCGCGCCGCACGGGCGCAAACGTGTCTTCGAAAACATCCACCGGGCTTCCACCGGCGGCTACACCGGAACCGGGGTCGGGCTGGCGATCTGCCGACGCATCGTGAACCGGCACGGCGGCACCATCGCCGTCCAGGAGAACCCCGACGGTGTCGGGAGCTGCTTCACCTTCGCCCTGCCCAGAAGCCCGGACGCACTCCAGCACCCGACGCCGGATCGGCTGGCCTTGCAGCCCTAGTGACAGCTTCGAAGCGGCCGGTGAGAAGGTCCCGTGAGTGTCGAGACCGTGGGCCGGGCTCGAGTGGTTCGCTGCCGGCTGCCACCGGGGGTTTCAGATTCCGGGAGCCTGCTCGCCCTCGATCGTGGAGTCGGTCGGCGGTGGAGCGGTGGGTCGATCTGTGCCCGCTCGCTGGATGATCGCGGCAGCTCGTCGGGCTTCGTCCGGTGACGAACCGAGCGAAGTCGGCGGTCGCGATCCGCATCGGCTCGGCGCCATGGCGGGTGCACCATCCCTGGAGCTCAGCGGATGCCATCGCGTCGGAGAGGTCGTTCCCGAGCGCCCGGACGATGTCGGCGGACGTGCCAGCGCGCACCCATGCCCCATACCAGATCGGGAAGTCGAAGCCGTCGATGCCCTGCTCGGCGACCGTGGGCACGTCGGGGAGCCAGGGCGAGCGACGGGCGGTGCTGACGCCCAGGGCGACGAGTGTCCCCGCCTCCAGGTAGGGCCTGGCGATCGAGATGGGCGACAACACGTAGTCGATGACGCCGCGGGCCACCTTGGCGACCACCTCGACGATCGAGTCGCCCGGCGCCGGGGGCACGTGGACGGCGGTCACCCCGGCCTCCAGGTTGAGAAGCGCGGCGCCCAGGTGGCTTCCGGTACCGGCGCCGGTCGACCCGAAGGTGAGTTCGGCCGGGCGAGCCGCGGCCGCGGCCACCAGGTCGTGCAGGGTGCCGATGCCCGAGTCCCGACCCGTCACGAAAACGTACGCCTGCTCGGTGAGTGGCGCGACCGGGCTGAAGTCTTCCAACGGGTGGTAGGGAAGGTCGTGGGATACGGCCCCGATGTAGGCGTGCGCGCTGGTGTTGATGAGCACGGTGTGGCCGTCGGCCGGCGGATTCGGCGACGAGCGCCGGCGCGGCGGTGCTTCCGTCACCCGGAACGTTCTCGACGACGACGGGCCAACCCCAGATGGCCGAGAGCCACGCGGCGAGCTCGCGTGCGAGGAGGTCCGGTCCGCCACCGGCGCCGAACGGTTCGACGAGGCGGACCGAACCCGCCGGAAAGCCGGTTCGCTCGGGCATGGGCGCAACCTACGCCT
This sequence comes from uncultured Actinomycetota bacterium, assembly GCA_963797505.1. Lineage (GTDB taxonomy): Bacteria > Actinomycetota > Actinomycetes > Propionibacteriales > Nocardioidaceae > Marmoricola. Next base: position 108,912 of record CAWCQB010000001.1, read on the forward strand.
GACGCGGAGACAGCGCACCGCACCCAGTCGACCTCCCGTCAGGCCACCGCGTCAGGCCACCGCGTCAGGCCACCACTCGCTGTTGTTGTCGAGTTCATCAGTCCGGCTGGCTCTGAGCACTCCTTCGAGGAAATGGGCGCTCTCACTAGCCCGGAGCCACAGACTCTGCAGGAGATCGCAGAGCGGTACGGCAAGCAACCCCGCCCCGACCTCATCGCCGGGCTGCAGGAGCGCCACCACGTCCACATGTAGGGCCGGAACGGTCAACGCGCCAGCAATGGCCCCGACGTGACTCCCATGGGAGGGTCTGGCTGGCCGCAAGGTGCGT
>CAWCQB010000002.1:0-59136 GCA_963797505.1 uncultured Actinomycetota bacterium
CTGGTCGGTGCTTGGTTCTCAAGGGGTGTCCAGATGCGCGCGCTGCCGTACGTTCCGGGTCAGGTGAGGCCGGCGATGCGCTCGCCGTACCGCGCCTTGAGTGCGTCGTTGTGCTCGTCACCTCCCGGGATGTTGGCCGAGAGGTAGAGCGGCGGGACCTCGCCCGCGTCTCGGAGTCGCTGAGCCGTGCCGAGAGTGAGGAGCTGGGCGATGTAGGCGGCCGTGATCGAGGAGACCGCGCCGGCCGAGAGCCCGTCGCCGAGGCCGATCGTCGCGTCGCCGTACGGCGCCCGGTTGTCGATCACGACGTCGGCGATCTCCGAGAGCCGCTTGCCGCTGCTGTGCTTGGGAGTGACCGCCTTCGTGTGCTCCAGGCTCGTCACCGCGATGACGGGGTAGCCGTCTGCCTTGGCGCGCAGGGCGAGTCCGACGATCGACCCGTTGACGCCGGAGTTCGACGCGATCATGAAGACGTCGGCCGGGTCGAAGGAGTACAGCGCGTAGAGCTCGTCCGCGACCGACTCGTCGCGTTCGAGAGTGCCGCCCTGGAGCACCGAGACGTCCCGGTTGCCGCGCAGCACGACGTCGCGCAGCACGATCGCGTGCGTCGGGATGAGGCCGCCCGCACGGCCCGCGACCTCCATGGCGAACGCCTGGGAGTGGCCGGTGCCGAAGACCTGGACGACACCCCCACGCTGCAACGAGGACACGATCAGGTCGATGGCCGGGTCGAGACCGCCGGCACGGACCTCCTGGTCGAGGGCGTCGAGCCGATCGCGGACCTCGGTGGAGAAGTCGGCGAGTGGTGCGCTCATGTGGTGGCGGTTCCTTTCGACGAGGGCGAGGTCCGTGGCCGGGACGGCGAGCGAAGAGGTCGGCGGTGCGGGGCGACGGCTGCTGCGGAGGCCGCCAGCAGGCTCGTCGTACGCGAGAAGTCCCGTTGGGCCGCGAGCAGGTAGAGCAGGTCGATCACGAAGAGCTGGGCGTGCTTGGCCGACAGGTCGTCGGGCTGGAGGTACTCCCCCGGCGCGTAGCTGGTCAGGTGGGCGTCGGCGACCTGCGCCAACGGGGAGCTCGGGTCGCTGGTCACCGCGACCGCATAGGCGCCCGACGACTTCGCCAGGGCCAGCATCTCGATGGTGGCCTCGGTGCGGCCGGTGTTGGAGAAGGCGATCGCGACGCTCGAGTCGCCCAGACGGGCCGCGCTGGTGAGTCCGACGTGGACCTCGTTCCAGGCGTGCGCGTTGATCCCGATCCGGTAGAGCCGGGCCTGGAGCTCGATCGCCATGCCGGCGCTGCCGCCGATGCCGTAGATGTCGACGTGGGCGCTCTGGGCGACGGCGTCCGCGACCCGGCCGACGAGCGCGGGATCCAGCCGGTCCGCGGTGGACGTGAGCGCCACGGTGTGCGCGTTCACCAACGTGTGCATCACCTCGGTCGCCGTGTCACCGGGGTGGAAGGCGCGTCCGATGTCGGCCTCCCAGGTCTCGTCGGCGCTCAACCGGCCCTGCTCGGCCGCGGCGCCCACGCGCAGGGCGGGGTAGCCGGTGTAGTCGATCGCCCGGCAGAACCGGGTGACCGTCGCCGGCGACGCACCGGCCCGCGCGGCCAGCTCGGTGATCGAGAGCCGCAGCGGCAGGGACGGGTCCTCGAGCAGGAGGGTGCCGATCTTGGCCATCGCCCCGGGCATCTGCGGAAGGGCGGCGCGGATCCTGCTGCTGGCGCCGTAGCCTGCCAGCGCATGGGCCGCGGGGCCCTCCGCAACAGCCATCTGAAAATCCCTCTCAGCAATCTCACTGGTTGGAGGAAAACTATTTGCATATCGTGATCCAGATCACCAGCACCCACCAGCACCCGACCGTCACGAATAGGTAACGAATGACCGAGCAGCTCCCCGGACTGGTGGCCGTCGACGCCGGCGGCACCAGCACCCGCGCCGTGGTCCTCGACCCGGCCGGCCACTGCCTGGGCTACGCCGCCGCCGGCAGCGGCAACCCGATCGCCGTCGGCTCCGAGGCCGCCGCCACGTCCGTGGTGGAGAGCGTCGCTGGGGCGCTCGAGAAGGCGATGGTCCCGAGCACCCGGATCAGTTCGGTCGTGCTCGCGATGGCCGGCGCGGGCAGTCCCTCCGTCGGAGCAGAGGTGCGTGCACGGCTCGCGGGCTGCGGCCTCGACGGGCCGCTGGTGTTCGAATCCGACCTGTTGGCGACGTACTTCTCGGGCACCCCTGAGTCAGATGGATACGCCGTGATCTCCGGGACCGGGGCGGGCGCGATCCGTGTGGAAGCCGGGCGGCAGGTCGCCGTCGCGGACGGGCTCGGGTGGCTGCTGGGCGACGAGGGCTCCGGCTTCTGGATCGGGCACCGCGTCGTACGCGCCGCACTGGCCGACCTCGACGGCCGCGGCCCAGCCACGGCGCTCACCCCGCTCCTGCTCGCGCGGCTCGGCGTGGCCGCGCCGTCGGGCGCCGGCGACCGGGAGCCGATCATCGCGCTGGTGCGGGCGCTGTACGACGGGCCGCCGGTCCGGCTGGCCGACCACGCGCGCCTGGTGTTCGAGGTCGACGGGGACGGGACCGCGGACCGCATCCTCGACGACGCGGCCGCCGCGCTCGAGCGGACGCTCACCGCTGTCCGGTCCCCCACCGTCTCCGGTCCGGTGGTGCTCGGCGGCGGCATCCTGGGACGCGGCGGTCAGCTCGTCGATCGGCTCGTCGCTGCCCGTGGCGCCGCCGAGGTCCATGTCGTGGCTGACGGGGTCATCGGGGTCTGCGTCCTCGCGCTCCGCCGTGCGGGGACTGATGTCGACGCGGCCACGTTCCAGCGGTTGGCGACCTCGCTCGCTGCCGTGCGCTGATCGTCGACGTCACTCAACGGCTACCGAGCTGGCCCGACGAGCTCGTGGTCTTCGTGCCACCGATCCGGACCTGCCGACATGCGTACCCTGGGTGGGCCAGCCGGCGTGTCCGAACTGCCTCCCCTGGGGCGTTCAGAAGCCGGGCACCGCACTCAGGCTCGTGCCGCGGACGAGTGCCATCCAGGGGCGTCCTCGTGTGTCACCCTTCAGCGCAACCGCACCGACCACACTCTTCGCCTTGACGGAACGTTCCATCAAAGCGCGGTTTGCTGGAACGTTCCGTCACGACGCAAAGGCACTCGCCCAGCTGTTCGTGCCACAACCCTGACGGACCCGGCAAGTAGCCGATGATCGGCCGCTCGCGGTTAGGCCGGCTTCAAGTGCGCCACTCCGAACTCCAGCGCCAGGGCCTTGGTCTCGCCGGAGTCGAAGTCGATCCAGACCGACGGGACTTCCTTGTACTCAGCGACTCGCCCAACCGTGCCGCTCCCGAAGCTGGTGTGGTGGACGCGGGTCCCTTCATGGAGCCAATCAGACGCAGCGATGGACAAGTCGGGGTTCCATCCGGTCACAAGGGCGGGCCTGGCACTCACCGACGGCAACAGCGCGGATCGGCCGCAGATCGCGCGCTGTCCTGCCGATATGCGTGCACCCCGGGTCGGCGGACGAACTTGCTCCGTGTCATACGAAATGTGGCCTCAAGCGCACGACTCGTATGACGCATCCGAAGCCGCAGTCGGGCGTGTCACACCAGGACTGCTGAGCGGGAGCTTTGGCAGTCCTGATGTGACAAACACGCGGCGACCCAGCCCTTGCCGTCGCTCCTGACTACGTAGAGGTTCCACGTGGCTCGTCTGCATAGCGGGGAAGGAGGTGGAGTCACGCCCGAAGGCGAGGTGCCCGCATACAGACAGCAGGGCTCACTCTCTACAGGCCCTGCCAGGCCGGTTTGGCCTCGTAGGTCTCGACGTAGTGGTCGCGGCGGTCCAGCCTCGAGGCGGCTTCGGGATCCACCAGCACCGTCGCGTGACGGTGCAGCTGCAGCGCGGTCGCGGGCCAGCTGGCCGACACCGGCCCCTCGACGAGCTGTCGCACCGCTTCGGCCTTGCTCCGACCGGACGCGATCAGCACCAGGTGTCGCGCTTCCAGGATGGTGCCGATCCCCTGGGTCAGGCAGTGCCGTGGCACCGCGTCGGCGTCGCCGCCGAAGAACCGCGCGTTGTCCTCCCGGGTCTGCGTCGTGAGGGTCTTGATGCGGGTCCGCGACGCGAGCGAGGACCCGGGTTCGTTGAAGGCGATGTGCCCGTCGGTGCCGACGCCGAGCAGCTGGAGGTCCACACCACCGGCAGCCGCGATGGCGTCCTCGTAGGCCGCGCACTCCGGCGACCAGGTCGGCCGCCGTCGCCGTCAGGCCCCAGGACGCGCTCCGGGTCGAGGTCGACCCGGCTGACGAGATCCCGGTGGATCACCGACCGGTAGCTCTGGTCGTGCCCACCGGGCAGGCCGACGTACTCGTCGAGGAGGAACGCCCGGGCGCGGGACAGGGTCACGGTGCCGGCCTGGAAGCGGCGGGCGAGCTCGTCGTACACACCGAGGGGGCTGGAGCCCGTCGCCAGGCCGAGGACGGCCTCGGGGTCGCTACGCAGCAGCCGCTCGATGGCGTCCGCCACCAGGACCGCGGCGGCGGCGGAGTCGGGACAGATGACGACCTCCATCAGCGCTCCCCGGACCGCGCCAGGCTCTCGCGCAGGCGCTCCTTCGAGCTCTCCGGCGCCGAGACGTGGTCCAGGCCGAGCAGTCCCGCGCCCACCACGAGCGGGGTGGTGACGACACGGGTGAAGGCCTTCGGCGCCGAGGACGCGAGCTCCTCGTCGATGCCGTCGAGGAGCATCCGGTGCCCGGCCGTCAGCACGCCTCCCCCGAGCACCACGGGGGTCGGCTCGTCGAGCAGCTCCAGCCTGGTCAACGCTGCGACGGCGAGGGCCGCGACCTCCGCGGCCTGGCGTCGTACGACGTCCGTCGCGATGCGGTCACCGTCAGAGGCGACGTCGAAGAGGAGCGGTGTCATCTCCACGCACCGCGCGTGGGTCAGGTGTCCCAGGTGCACGGCCTCGATCAGCGCCAGCATCGAGGGGAGGCCGAAGTGAGCCGGCAGGGCGTCGGCCAACGCCGTGCCCGGGCCGCGTCCGTCCTCGGCGCGGGCCGCCCACCACATCGCCTCGGACCAGAGGAACCCTCCCCCGCCCCAGTCGCCGGAGATGTGCCCGACGGCAGGAAAGCGCACCTCCTGACCGTCGCGTCGACGCCCGGTGCAGTTGATCCCGGCCCCGCAGATCACCGCGATGCCGTGCGGCTCGTCGAGCCCTGCCCGCAGCAGTGCGTAGGTGTCGTTGAAGACCGCGCTCGTGGCGCCCCAGGCACGCGCCTCCACGGCCTCCTCCAGGAGCCGCTGCTCCACCGGCAGGTCCACGTTGGCGAGGCAGGCCGAGACGTGGCGCACCATGCCGGTCGGCGCTCCGATGCCGGCGTCGGCGGCCGCCTGCTCGACGAGGACGTGCAGGCTCGCCACGGCTGTGTCGACCCGGTCGATGTGCGGCAGGAAGCCGGGTCCGCGAGCGGATCCGAGGATCTCGCCGTCGTCGGCCACGACCGCCACGTCCGTCTTCGAGTTGCCGGCATCCACCGCCAGCACCGCAGGTGTCACGCCCATGGCAGGTAGTCCTTGTTGTGCGCGATCAGCCGGTCGGTCAGTCCCTCGGCGAGCTCGACCTGTCCCACGAGCGGGTGCGCGAGCAACGCCTCGAAGACGCGTTGCCGACCGCCCTGCAGCGCAGCCTCGAGCGCCAGGTGCTCGTAGGCGGTGACCGCAGACACGAGCCCGGCGTAGAGCGGTGCGAGCGGCTCCACGGGCAGTGGTGTCACCGCTCCGTCCGCGACCCTGGCCGGGACCTCCACGACGGCGTCCGCAGGCAGGAACGGCAGCGTGTCACCGTTGCGCACGTTCACCACCTGCGACTCGGCCTGGGTCGAGCTGCCGAGCAGGCTGGCGCACAGGTCGACGGCGGCCTCGGAGTAGAACGCACCGCCGCGCTGCGTGAGCAGCTCCGGCTTGGTGTCGAGTCGCTCGTCGGCGTACAGCCGCAGGAGCTCCTGCTCGATCTCGGCCACCTTGGCCGCACGCGACGGCGACGCCTGCAGCTCACGGACCACCTCGTCGTGGGCGTAGAAGTAGCGCAGGTAGTACGACGGAACGACGCCGAGCTGGCTCAGCAGCCAGGGCGGGAGCCCGAGACTGTCGGCGACCTCGTCGACGTGTTCGTCGAGCAGCTCGGGGAGCCGGTCCTGGCCGTCGACGAGCACGCGCCGCTCCCAGGTCAGGTGGTTGAGCCCCACGTGGTCGAGCCGCACCTGCTCCGGCTCGACGCCCAGCATGCCGGCGAACCTGCGCTGGAAACCGATGGCGACGTTGCACAGCCCCACCGCCCTGTGCCCCGCCTCCAGGAGCGCCCGGGTGACGATGCCGACCGGGTTGGTGAAGTCGACGATCCACGCGTCCGGGCTCGCCTTCTGCACGCGCGAGGCGATGTCCAGGACCACGGGGACCGTCCGCAGGGCCTTCGCCAGTCCGCCTGCTCCGGTGGTCTCCTGCCCCACGCAACCGCACTCCAGCGGCCAGGTCTCGTCCTGCCCGCGCGCGGCCTGTCCGCCGACGCGGAGCTGGAGGAGCACGGCATCCGCACCGGCCACGCCGGCGTCGAGGTCCGAGGTGGTGGTGAGCACGCCGGGGTGGTCGAGTCGCTGGAGCATCCGGCGGCCGAGGGCGCCGACGAGGGCGAGCCGGTCCTCGGCAGGATCGATCAGGACCAGCTCGTCGACCGGGAGCGACTCCTGCAGCCGACCGATGCCGTCGACCAGCTCTGGTGTGTACGTCGAACCGCCGCCGACGACTGCGATCTTCATCCCTTGACCCCCGTGAGCGTGACACCTTCGATGAATGCTTTCTGCGCCAGGAAGAACACGGCGATCACCGGAGCCATCACCAGCAGGGTCGCTGCCATGGTGAGGTTCCAGTTGGTGTGGTGGGCGCTCTTGAACGACGCCAGCCCATAGCTCAAGGTCCACGCCCCCGGGTTCTCGCTCGTGTAGATCTGCGGCCCGAAGTAGTCGTTCCACAGGTAGAAGAACTGGAACAGGCCCACCGCCACGATCGCAGGTCGCGACAGCGGCAGCACGATGCGCAGCATGGCGCCGAGGTCGCTGCAGCCGTCGATCCGGGCAGCCTCGATGTACTCCCGTGGCACCGTCAGCAGGAACTGGCGCAACAGGAAGATGGAGAAGGCGTCACCGAACGCCAGCGGGATGATCAACGGCCACAAGGTGCCGGAGAGGTGCAGCTCCTTGGCCCAGAAGAGATACATCGGCACGATCACGACCTGCGGCGGCAGCATCATGGTGGCCACCACGACCATCATCGCGAGGTTGCGGCCGCGGAACCGGAAGTGGGCGAGCGCGTAGGCCACCGGGATGCTGGAGACCAGCGTGAGCGCCGTACCGACCGTCGCGTAGAGGATGGTGTTGCGCCACCAGGTCGAGAAGCCGCCGGTGTGCCAGACATCGACGTAGTTGTGCCACTGCCAGGTCTGCGGCCACAGGTCCTTGGTCAGCGTCTGCTGGTCGGACATCACCGACGTCAGGAACACGAAGACGAACGGCAGCACGAACATCAGGCCGACTCCGACGGCCACCGCGTGCACGGCGATCCACTCCAGCACCGGGCGCGAGCGGTACGTCGGTCTCTCCACGCTCAGGGCCGCCATCTCAGTCCTCCGCCAGGAAGCCCGAGCCGCGACGCATCAGCAGCGCCGCGAAGACCATGGAGAAGGCGAAGAGGACGAGGGCGATGACACAGGCCGCACCGACGTCGAAGCGCTGGAAGCCGAGGTTGTAGACGAGCTGCGGGAGCGTCAGCGTGGACCCGTCCGGATAACCGGGCTCGGTCTGCGTGCCCGAGCCGATGATCTGCCCGCTGGCGACCTGCCCGGCGACCTGCGGTTCGGTGTAGTACTGCATCATCGCGATCACGCCCGTCACGGCGGCGAAGACCAGGATCGGCTGGATGAAGGGCAGCGTCACGAAGCGGAAGCGCGCGAACGCACCGGCTCCGTCCAGGTCAGCGGCCTCGTACAGGTCCCGGGGCACGTCGAGCAGCGAGGCCATGAAGATCACCATCAGGTCACCGATGCACCACAGCGCCAGCAGCGTCAGCGACGGCTTCGACCAGGCAGGATCGTTGAACCACCCCGGCTGCGGCAGCCCCAGCCGGCCGAGGATGGTGTTCACCGCGCCCGTCCCCGGGTTGAGCAGGAAGACGAAGGCGATCGTGCCGGCCACCGGCGGGGCGAGGTACGGCGCGTAGTACAGCGTCCGGAAGAAGCCCCCGCCCCTCTTCACCCGGATGACGAGCATGGCGACCGCGAGTCCGAACAGCATCCGGAGGGTCACGATCACGACCACCAGCCACAGGGTGTTGCGCATGGCGGGCCAGAAGAACGGATAGTCGTGGACGACGTACGTCCAGTTCTTCAGCCCCGTCCACGTGGGCGAGGTGAAGCCGTCGTAGTGGGTGAAGGAGAGGTACGCCGTCGCGACCAGCGGGTAGAGGAAGAACAACCCGGTACCCACGAGCCACGGCGACAGGAACGCCACGTTGCGCAGCGTGTGTCTCGCCGGTCGGGCGGGACGGCTCATTGGGCCTGCGCGATGTCGGTGTCGATCTGCTTGGCGGCCTTGTCCAGCGCGCCCTGGAGGTCGTCGTTCTTGCCGGACTCGTAGGCATAGCCGACGTTCTGCAGGGTGAGCTGGTAGGCGCCGCCGTTCGGGCTGGACGGGGTGGTGTTGCTGTGCTCGTTCTGCGCGATCTTCAGGAAGGTCTGGAAGTTCGGGTCCTGGTCGACCTTGGGCGAGGCCAGCGCGGCCTTCGTCGACGGCACGTTGTGGATCGCGTTGGCGAAGCTCACGACCGCATCCGTGTCGGTGGTCAGGAACTTCACGAACTGCCAGGCGGCGTTCTGCTTCTGGCTGGTGTTCGCGATGCCGATGATCGTGCCGGTCGTGTAGCCCTTGCCGTACTCGTCCGCGAGGTCGTCGGGCACCGGGAACGGCGCCGTCGCGTAGTCGATGCCGGACTTGCTGTCGTCGATCATGCCTCCGCGCCACTCGCCGTCGATGAGCATCGCGACCTGGCCGGCCATGAAGGCGTTCTTGGCCCCGAACTCGTCGCCGAACGTGGCGCGGTACTTCTCGAGCTTCTGGAAGCCACCCAGTGAGTCGACGAGCTTCTGCTGCCACTCGTAGGCCGCCTTGAGACCCGGGTCGCTGGCCACCGTGGACTTGCCGTCGCCGGAGAAGTACGTCGGGTCGAACTGGGCCGCGAAGTGGGTGATCGTGGACTCGTAGAAGTGGTAGTTCGGCATGAACCCGAGCTGGGAGTAGGAGTCACCGTTGCTCTTCGTCAGCTTGACGGCATCGGCGTCGAACTCGGAGAGGGTCTTGGGCGGCGCGGTGATGCCGGCCTTCGCGAACATCGCCTTGTTGTAGTAGAGGCCGTAGGCGTCGCTGAGGAGCGGCAGCGAGCACTGGTCTCCCTTGTACTGCGTGTAGTCGAGCTGCGCCTGGGGGAACGTCGCCTGCAGGGTCGATGCCGGACTTCTTGAGGAACGGCGCGAGGTCGACGAAGGCATGCGAGCTGCAGAACTCGCCGACGTTGTCGGTCGTGAACGACGACACCACGTCAGGTGCCTTGGGCCCACCCGCACGCAGGGCCTGGTTGATCTTGTCGTCGGTGATGTTGCTGACTGCCTTGACGGTGATGTTGGGGTGGACCTTCTCGAAGGCAGCGATGTTGTCCTGGATCGCCTTGACCTCGTTGGGTGCGCTCCAGCCGTGCCAGAAGGTGATGGTCGTCTTCGCGTTCGGGTCGTCGTTCGCGCCGCCGCCCGAGCCTCCGCAGGCGGTCGCGGCGAGGACGAGGACTGCGGCGGTGGCCGCAGCCGCCAGGTGGCGGTGGTGTCGTGATACGGGCATGGGTTCCTCCTACTGGTCGGTGCTCAGGTGGTGACCGAGAGGGTCGGTGAGCTCTGCAGGGTGTCGAAGACGTGCTCGCGAGTCGCGGCGAGCGCGGTGTGCAGCGCTCCCGTCAGCACGGGAGCTTCCGTCACCGCGGAGAGCTCCACCGAGGGACGGGCCACGGTCAGGTCAGCCAGCTCAGCGCGCACGATGTCCGCGAGCCGCTCGCCGCCGGCGCTCAGGACCGCACCGCCGAGCACGATCAGGGCGGGGTCCAGGACAGCGACGATCGCGGCGAGTCCGAGGCCGACCCGCTCCCCGAGCTGCTGGAGGAGCTCGTCGCCGGCGCCCGGGGTGATGACTGCCAGCGCGACAGCCGCCTCGGGCGAGCGCGCACGCAGGCCGAGCGAACGTGCCAGCGCCAGCACCTGCTTGCCGCCGGCGAGCTCCTGGAAGCCACCGGTGTTGCTCCTCGCGACGTGCCGCACCAGAGGAGTGCCCGGCAGCGGGAGGAAGCCCACCTCGCCCGCCCCGCCGGTGGCACCGCGGTGCAGGCGCCCGTCGATCACGGTGGCGGCACCGACCCCCTCCTCCGCCCAGAGCAGCACGAAGTCGTCGATGCCCACGGCACGGCCGACCTCACGCTCCGCGACCGCCGCGAGGTTCACGTCGTTCTCGACCTCGACGGGAACACCGAGCGCCTCCGACAGCCGGGTGAGCAGGTCGCGGTCGTGCCAACCGGCGAGGTGCCGGGCGTAGCGCAGCCGGCCGGTCGTCGGGTCGAACGCGCCGGGCGTGCCGATCACCACCCGGTGCAGGTCCACCCCGTCCGGCCCTGCGGTCTGCGCGTCATGGAGCGTGCGGACCACCTGCTCCACGGCGGTGTCCCGGGAACCGCGGCGGGTGCGGAGCTCGGATCTCCCGACGACGCGGCCGCTGACGTCGGCCACGGCGGCCACGATGCGGGTCGGCGTGACGTCGAGCGCGGCCACGTGCGCACTGACGGGGTTGATCTCGTACAGCTGCGCATTGCGACCGGGCCCCCCTTCCCGGACGCCGGTGGCGACGACCAGGCCGGCGCGCTCCAGCCGGGCCAGGAGCTGGGAGGCCGTCGGCTTGGAGAGGCCGGTCAGCTCACCGAGCCGGGTGCGAGACAGCGGTCCGTGCTCCAGCAGCAGGTCGAGGGCAGCCCGGTCGTTCATGCCGCGAAGCAGTCGTGGCGTCCCGGGCCTCATCGTCGTCCCCGATTCGTTAGGAAACTTTCCTAACGAACAATGGCACTGCCCGCGTGAGACCGCAAGAGGGACCCGGCAGCAGCGTCGCCCTCACTGCCCCACCGTCGCGTGCGGATAGAGGTGCAGCTGCGTGGCGGCGGCGATGATCGCGGCCCCTGTCATGTCCAGCGCAGGCTCGTCGGTCTGCCACGAGCGGACGTCGTCGACGTACCTGCTGCCGCGGGCGTCGAAGCGGGGCAGCGTGGAGGCACCGGCGGAGCAGTGCACCATGCCGTCCTGGAAACCGCCGAGGCCGTCCTCGAAGTTGTCGGCTCCGTTGGGGCCGTTGACGACCGCGCCGACGTCCAGGGGCGCCGTGCCGTCCGGGCTGCCCGACAGGTTGGCCACCTGGTGCTGCATGCAGCGGGGGAAGCGCGAGCCGACGCCGACCATGGCGCCGACGCCCCAGGGGTCGCCGCCGAGCAGCCAGGTGCGCTGCGCGGTCGCGAACGACTGGTAGCGGCGGGTGTGGGTGAGCTGGTCGTAGAGCGCCACGGTCGCGATCAGGCCGAACGTGTGGGAGTTGACGTCGAAGTCGTCGTACGCGACGCCGGCCGCGAAGGGGTCGCCCGCCGCGCGCCGTACGCCGCCGCGGATCTGGGCGCCGAGGTCGTGCACCAGGTCCGACCGGGTGACGGCGAGGTGCCGCCGGTGCCCCATCGCCTGAGCCAGCGCGGTGTGCGCGAGCGCGCTGGTGTCGTAGAGGTTGAGCGTGTCACCGGTCTCCCGCGCGAGGTAGGCGTGCGCCCAGTGCGCCGCCTTCGCGACGAAGCCGGCGCTGCCCAGGTGCAGGCCCTGCCTGGCCAGCGCGATCTCGGCCGCGCCGAGCTCCATGTCGTCGCGCCAGGTGTCCTCGGGGTAGAAGTCGTGCGGCAGCGCCGTGACGAGCGGCTCGGGCGGACTGGCGGTGTCGGCGCGGGAGTAGAGCAGGGTCGCCTGGTGCAGCTCGGCCAGCGCCCGCGAGCGATGGTGGCGTGCGTCGAGCTGGGCAGCGAGCGCGTACGACGCGGCGACCCGTCCCACCAGGTTCGGGCTGATCGGCTTGCCGGCGGGTGCGGCGTCGAACACCGGCCGGTGGGACACGTAGCGGTCCTCCACGGCCGTGTCGTGGTCGTCGGCCTCCGGCAGCCGCCAGCCGTCGTGGTCACCGAGGAAGGTGCCCTGGTCGTTCCCGGAGCCGATGCCGACCTGGAGGTGCAGCGTGCGCGTGGTCGGGTCCCACATCTTCGAGAGCCAGGCGAGCCCGTGGCGCGCCTCGGCCACGAGCGCCCTGGGGGCACGGCTTCCGAGCTGACGGGCGCTGGTGAACAGCAGAACGTCGTTGTACGCCGACGAGTGCGTGAACTTCAGGTAGTCGCCCGCGTCGAACCAGCCGCCCGCGACGTCGACGGGACCGCCCGTCCTGGTGAGGTCCGCATCGAGGATCAGGTCGCCGCCCGGCTCCATCCGCGGCCACTCGTAGACGTAGGCACGGTGGTCGAGGAGGTGCGAGGGCTTGCGGTGCAGGGCTCCAGGGATGACCGCCGCGCCGTCGCGCTGGACCTGGTCGAAGCGCACGCCGTAGCGGAGCCACGTGCCGAAGAGGCCACCGGGGCGCAGCACGCGGAACCACGGGGAGGTGGTGCGTACGGCGCCGGCCACCAGGACCCGGTAACGACCAGGAGTCCTCAGCCGGTCGAAGCCCAGCCGGTAGACGGCCGGGTAGTGGGCGTTCCACCGGCCGACGGGCCGAGCTGGCACGCGGCCACGTAACCGGGTGCGGCCGCGGGCGTCCACGACGCGGAACCGTGCGCCGCGGACGGCGTGGGTGGTCATCAGCCGGGCCTGCTTGACCTCACCCGGCAGGTAGCCCTGCTGGTTGATCCTGACGACGCCCGACACCGGGCCCGACACCGGGCCCGAGGCGGGCGCGGCGTACGACGAGACGGACGTCGTCCACGCCAGAGAGCCACTCGCGAGGACGAGGCCGGCGACGACCAGCGGCAGACGTGCCATCGGGTGCTCCCATTCGTTAGGAAACCTTCCTAACGGATAGTCCCCGCGCCGGCACCCGAGCGCAAGAGGGCGGCGCGGCACAATCGTGGCGATGCGATGACTTCGGCGCCCCCCGCTGGTCGATACAGCGAACCCGATCGCGAACTTCAAGGAGCACACCATGAGCCCACTGGCTCGCAGGATGTTCGAGCTCGTCGAGCCGATCGGGGCGCTCCCCTACTCGGCCGACGATCCCAACGAGACCATGTTCGCCCTGGGGTTCACCAACTACTGGGACACCTACTTCGCGGGTCGGGCGGCCCCGCTCGGCAGCTCGGTGCCTGCCGAGGTCGTCCACGCGCTCTTCTACAACTTCGCCCCGGGCGAGGTGGCCCGCCACATCCCGAAGGTCTGGAGCACGACCACGCCGGAGGCGGCGATCGCCGCCCGCCAGAAGGGCTGCGTCAACGCGCTGCGCCGGATCCTCGGCGACCTCCTCGAGACACCGGACTTCGCACGAGCCGTCGAGCTGCTCACCCGGGCAGCGACGAGCGCCCCGCTCGACGGCCGTCCCCTCTACGCCGCGCTACGGTCGCTCCCCCTGCCGGAGGAGCCTGCGGCCCGCCTCTTCCACGCCGCCTCGCTGCTGCGCGAGCACCGCGGCGACGGCCACATCGCCGCCCTGATGGCCGAGGGCATCGGCGGCCTCGAGGCCCACGTCCTGCTCGCCATCGACATGGGGATCCCCGGTACGGCGTTCGGCCGGATCCACCACCTCCCCTCCGCCCTGCTGGCCGACCTGATCGACGGGCTGAAGTCCCGGGGACTCATCGAGGACGAGGCGACCTTCACCCCTGCGGGCCGACAGGCCAAGGACCGGGTCGAGGAGCTGACCGACGACCTCGCCCTCGCGCCGTACGAGATCCTCGAGCCAGGCGAGCTCGACGAGCTGATCGCCGCCCTCGAACCGCTCGCGGAGAAGCTCCTCGCCGCTCAGGACATGGGCTGATCCCGCGGCGTGGGAACTACTCCCTGGGCAACGGGGTGGACGCCCCCCGAGCGGGCGATCTCGGCGTAAGCAGCAGCGCTGGGCTTCGGCGTCCGGACGAACGTCTCCCGGTCGACGGAGTGCAGCCCCAGGTGCTCGGAGTAGCCGAAGATCCACTCGAAGTTGTCCATCAGCGACAAGTGGCAGTAGCCCAGCACCGGCGTCCCGCTCTCGATCGCGTCCAGCAGGCCAGCCAAGGACGGCTCGGAGACCTGATCTTCACCGGTACCCCCGGCGGGGTCGGCAACCGCCGTACGCCGCCACGGTTCCTTCAGGACGGCGAGGTCCTCGTCAGCCACATGGACGAGGTCGGCGATCTCCGCCAGACCTTCGTGGCTGTGTGAGAGAACGGTCCCGAGCAGTTGCCTGGAGCTACGCGTTGGCCGCCGCGAAGCGGCTCTCAGGCATCGCGGCGGTGCAGCAGCACACACGCGAGCGCGTAGGCGAGGATCACCCAGGCCACCATGACCGCGAGACCCGGCCACGGCGCGAGCGCGCCCGGCATCCTCAGGCTCGTGGAGAAGCTGGAGCCAGCACCTGTCGGCAGCCAGGCGCCGACGTGCGTGGCCCAGGCCCCGTGGAACAGCAGGAGCAGAACGGGCAAGACAAGGATGATCGCGAAGAGTGTGACCAGCGCACCTGGTGTGCTGCGGACGATCCAGCCGACGGCGCCGCCGAGGAGGCCGATGAGCGTGAGGTACACGCCCGTGCCGACGACGACCCGCAGCACGTCGGAGTCGGACAACGAGTAGGTCGGGCGGTAGCCGGACAGGAACGCCTGCGCCACGAGGAACCCCATGATCGACGCTGCGATCATCGCCGTCCCGACGACAATGGTGAAGACGATGAGCTTGGCTACCAGCACAGGCAGCCGACGGGGTACGGCGGCCAGGGAGGCCCGGATCATGCCCGACGAGTACTCGCCGCTCACCACGAGGACGCCCAGCGCTCCGATCAGGAGCTGTCCGAGGTAGTAGCCCTGCAAGGGGCCGGAGGCAACCAGATCCTCCGGGTCGAGCCCGGCGGGGTGGCGGGTGTTGTGGCCGATGATCGCGCCGAAGACCACCATGGCCAGCATCGCTGCGAACAGGATCAGCAGCGTCGAGCGCAGGGTGCGGAACTTGAGCCATTCGGAGGCAGTGACCCCGGGGAGGGAGACGTGCCCGTCGACCCGACCCGCCGGCAGCGGAAGCCGTCGGACACTGGTGCTCGTCGCGCCCGCGCCGATGGTGTCGCTCATGCCGCACCCTCATCGCTCACGAGCGCGCCGAGCTGGGCTTGGCGACCGTAGTCGTCTGTCCTGTAGTCGACGGTGTCGCGGGTGAGCGCAAGGTACGCGTCCTCCAACGAGGCGGCCTCGGGGGAGAGCTCGAAGACGGTGATCTGCGCCGAGGCGGCGAGGGTACCGATCTCGTCACTGGAGAGGCCTGAGACCGTGAGCACATCGGTCTCCAGGGCGGTCGTGCCCCCAGCCTCGTCGACGAGCCGCGCCAGCTGGCCGAGGCTGGAGGCGCGCACCCGCACGGTCTCGGTGCGCGCATCGTCGATGAAGTCGGCCATCGGCTCGTCACGCAGCAGCCGGCCCTTGCCCACGACGATCACGTGGTCGGCAGTCACGGCCATCTCGCTCATCAGGTGGGAGGACAAGAAGACGGTGCGTCCCTCCGCAGCGAGCGCCTTGAGCAGCGACCGAATCCATCGGATTCCGTCGAGGTCGAGGCCGTTGACAGGCTCGTCGAGCACCAAGGTGGCCGGGTCTCCCAGGAGCGCTGCGGCCACCCCGAGACGCTGGCCCATCCCCAACGAGAACGCACCGACCCGCTTGTCAGCCACGTCGGCCAGTCCGACGAGCTCAAGGACTTGGTCGACCCGAGCGCGACCGATGCCGCTCGTGAGAGCCAACGCGCGCAGGTGGTTGCGCGCCGACCGTCCGGGGTGCACGGCCTTGGCCTCGAGCAGCGCACCCACCTCATGGAGCGGGGCAGCATGCGCCGACGGCTCTCGGCCGTTGACGCGGACCGTGCCAGCAGTGGGTCGATCCAGGCCGACCATCATCCGCATCGTCGTGGACTTGCCGGCGCCGTTGGGCCCCAGAAATCCCGTGACGACGCCGGGCCGCACGTCGAAGGTGAGCTGGTCGACGGCGAGCAGGTCACCATAACGTTTGGTCAGCGCGTGCGCCTCGATCACGGGGGTGCTCCAGAGAGGTAGCGAAGAACGTAGGGGGACGCCTGACGCAGGTGTGGTCAGCCCTTTCATCCTGCCCCGTCGAACCTGATCCTTGCCTGACTGAGTCCGAGGTCGCAGCGTGAACGCACCCAGGCGCGCTGCGTCGGCAGCAGCACATGGGCAACCACTGGTGACCAAGCCCGGGCTGATGTGGAAACGACGACCGCCTCTGCCCCTGCGTTTCCGCAGGGCCAGAGGCGGTTCTCGGTCGGGCTGACAGGATTTGAACCTGCGACCCCTTGACCGCCAGGTCGGCGGTTCCGCTCGGTGAGCATGAAGCGGCATGGTGCTGCGTCGGCTAAGTGTCGGATTTCGCGCTCAGCCCCACTCGTCTCGCCCAGTTCTGGTCCGACTTGGTCCGCGATTCTCGAGCAGAGTGCCAACCTCCGCTCACAGCCGGACGATCTGCTGCTTCACGTTCGAACGCTCGGTCAACGCGAATGCTTCAAGACTCTCCTCCTGTGCACTGCACAGGAGGAGAACCGACCGCGATAGCGCCTTGGGTTGCGTGGGTTTCTTCGGCGCCTTCTTGCGCGCCTCGATCATGGCGGCCCCGAGCTCCTGGAGCTGCTTGCGCCCGAGCCCCTCACGCACCTTGGGGAACCACTCGTCCTCCTCCTCGTCGATGTGGTGCTCGACGTTCTCGATGAGGACGGTGGTCTTGGCCGTGAAGCGCTCGTCCTCGGGCTTCATCACCGAGAGCTCCATGACAAGCAGGTCGGCCACGTGGTGCTCCTCGTAGGACTCGAGGACGTCGTCCTCCACCTCGGGCAGCAGCTCACGCACCCGCGGGTACATCACCTCGTTCTCGATGTAGGTGTGCGCGGTCAGCAGCTCGATCATCCGCGTGACCGCCTTGCCCTTGGCGGCGTACGCCTTCTCGCCGGCCTTCTCGAAATCGCGGAAGGCCTTCTTGATCTGCTTGTGCTCGTCCTTCAACAAGACGATGGCATCGGTGGACATCTCACTCCTGGGTCGTACGACGGGACGCCCCCGTACCCCTCGTCGCATCCTGCATGCACCGGTTGTCCTCGGGTACCGAGCCGTCGACCACACACCACCTGCCAGGAGGGCGTCCCATGCGCATCGGCTACTTCCTCTCCACCGAGGAGTACGGTCCCGCCGAGCTGATCGAGCAGGCCGTCGCGGCCGAGCGGGCCGGCTTCGAGGGCCTCTGGATCAGCGACCACTTCCATCCGTGGAACAACGAGCAGGGCAACAGCCCGTTCGTGTGGAGCGTGATCGGCGCGCTCAGCCAGGCCACCGACCTGCCCGTGACGACGGCTGTCACCTGCCCGATGATCAGGACGCACCCCGCGATCATCGCGCAGGCCGCAGCCACGAGTGCGCAGATGCTAGGCGGGAAGTTCACCCTCGGCGTCGGCTCGGGCGAGGCCCTCAACGAGCACATCCTGGGCACCGTCTGGCCCTCGGCCGACGTGCGGCTGGAGATGCTCGAGGAGGCGGTTGCCCTGATCCGCGAGCTCTGGACCGGGGAGATCGTCACCACCGAGGGCAAGCACTACCGCGTCGACCACGCCCGCATCTACAACCTGCCCGAGGCTGCGCCCGACATCTACGTGTCGGGCTTCGGACCCAAGGCCACCGACCTCGCCGCCCGGATCGGCGACGGCTACATCAACACCGCGCCCGACGACAGCCTGCTGAGCGTCTTCAAGGACAAGTCCGGAGGCAAGCCCGCGCAGGCCGGCGCCAAGGTCGCCTACGCGCCGACCGCCGAGGAGGGCTGGGAGCACGCGCACCGTCTCTGGCCCAACGCCGGCCTCCCCGGCGAGATGGCCCAGGTGCTGCCGACCCCGGAGCACTTCGAGCAGGCCACCGAGCTGGTCACGATGGACTCCACGCGCGAGTCCGTCGTCGCAGGGAACGACGCCGCCGAGCACGTCGAGCAGATCCAGAAGTACGCCGACGCCGGGTACGACGAGCTGTACGTCGCCAACATGGGCCCGCACTACGCCGACATGATCTCGTTCTACGGCGAGAAGGTCCTGCCCGACGTGCGGGGCTGAGCCTCATGGCAGTGAGCGAGCTGTTGCTGATCCGTCACGGCGAGAGTCAGGGAAACGTCGCCGCCGCCGAAGCGCACGCGGCCGGGGCACACCAGATCGACGTGCCGGCGCGCGACGCTGACGTCGACCTGTCGGACCGCGGGCGACAGCAGGCCACGGCCGCCGGTGCTGCGGTAGCCGAGATGGCAGCGGCAGCCCTTCCGCAGGTGGTCGTCACCTCGCCCTATCTGCGGGCTCGTGAGACAGCACGGCTGGCCTGCGCGGAAGCTGGTCTCGACCTGCCGACGCGGGTGGACGAACGCCTGCGCGATCGGGAGCTCGGCGTACTCGACCGCCTCACCTTCGCCGGCGTCGCAGCGCTGTTCCCCGAGGAGGCGGAGCGGCGACGATGGCAGGGCAAGTTCTACCACCGCCCTGCCGGAGGAGAGTCGTGGGTCGACGTGGTTCTGCGCCTGCGTTCGTGGCTGGCCGACTTCGACCGCGAGTTCCCCGCAGGACGCCTCCTGGTGGTGAGCCACGACATCGTGATCGCGCTGCTGCGGTATGTGTGCGAGGACCTGGACGAGGATGAGGTGCTCGAGCTGGCCCGAAGCACGCCGTTGCGCAACGCCTCCCTGAGCCGGCTGGTGCGTGAGGCCGACGGGAGCTGGACGGTGGCGTCGTACGACGAGGTCTCACACCTGCACGACCGCGACCTGGAGGTCACCGAGCACCGAGGTGAACGCCGTGTCGGCTCCTGACCTCGTGACGCCGGAGCTCCTTCGGGAATGGCCCTTGCCCGACCCGGCAAGCTCCAAACGGGCTCGCGGCCAGGTCATCGTGATCGGAGGTGCGGCGGGGACTCCAGGGGGTGCCGCGCTGTCCGGACTCGCGGCCCTTCGCGTCGGCGCCGGACACGTGCAGCTCGGCGTCGCCGCCTCTGTTGCCGCATCGCTCGCCGTCAGCTTCCCCGAGTCGGGAGTGATCGGCCTGACCGAGACCGCCAGCGGGAGCATCAAGGGCTCCGCCGCCGCGGAGCGCTGTGCCGAAGTCGTGGCCGGGGCCGATGCGGTGCTGCTCGGTCCCGGGCTCGACGACGCCGACGAGACCGCCGACCTGGTCGGGTCACTCCTCCCCCACCTCGGCGACGAGACTGCTCTGGTCCTCGACGCCTACGCCCTCGGTGTCCTCCCCGGCCTCCGCGGTCGCCTGGCTGGCCTCTCCCTGCGACCCGTGCTGACGCCCAACGCCGAGGAGCTGGGTCGGCTCCTGGAGCGGGACTGCGAACCGGACCAGGATGACGTTTCCGAGGCCGCCGAGCGCTACTCCTCCTGCGTGACCGCGCAGGGCATGATCGGGGACGGCGTCGGCGGGAACTGGCGCGTGCCCTCGGGGCACCCGGGACTCGCTACCGCCGGAAGTGGGGACGTGCTCGCCGGACTCGTGGTCGGACTGCTCGCCCGTGCTGTCGAGCCCGAGCAGGCCGCGTGCTGGGCGACGTACCTGCACTCCATGGCCGGCGAGCGCCTGGCTTCCTCGATCGGACGTGTCGGTTTCCTGGCGCGAGAGCTCGTCGACCAGATACCCCTCGTGCTGGACGAGCTCAGCTGAACAAGCCCGGCAGCACGGCCACGCAGATCACCCTCTGGCGGGACGTGCGTGACGCCTGCGTGGCCGTGCGCGGGTGACTCAGGCCTCGATCGCGGTCCGTTCGTCGCCGGCTTCGGTGATCGAGATCTTGCGTGGCTTGGCCTTCTCGGCCACCGGCACCGTGAGCCGGAGCACGCCCGCGTCGTAGGTGGCCTCGATGCGATCGAGGTCGAGGTTGTCTCCGAGCACGAGCTGCCGGCTGAACCGGCCCCTGGGCCGCTCGGAGGCGAGCATCTCCCAGTCGCCGTTGCGGGAGACCCTTTCGGCGCTCACGGTCAGCACGTTGCGCTCCACGTCGAGGTCGATCGTCTGCGGGTTGACACCGGGCAGGTCGAACTCGATGACGAACCTGTCGCCCTCGCGCCAGGCGTCCATCGGCATGACGACCGGTCGATTGGTGGTGCCCAGTAGCTGCTGGGTCAGGCGGTCGAAGTCACGGAATGGGTCGGTAGTGCGCAGCAACATTGCTCCTCCTGATCCTCACGGCGACCTCCTCTGGGGAGGGGTCGACTTGTATTGACGAGTACAGGTTTCTTATAACTCATGAGATAGTGCTGGTTCAAGAGGTTCGCGGAAGAAGATCGGACGAGGGCATGGCACAACGCCACGTGGGAGTGTTCGCCATCTCGGTGGCGGCCGAGATGGTGTCGACGCAGGTGCAGAATCTCCGGGTCTACGAACGCCACGGACTGGTGGAACCGACCCGCACGTCCGGGGGGACCCGCCTCTACAGCCACGACGACATCGAGAGGCTGGCGCGGGTCCGGGACCTGCTGGACGAGGGTCTCAACCTCGCCGGGATCGCGCGGGTGCTGGTACTCGAGGCCGAGGTCGCACGCCTGCGGTCGACCAACCGGCGCCTGCGACAAGAAATGAGCGAGACATAGGAGACCGCGGCGGACGCTGGGCCACTCAGCGGTCAGGCGTCAGGAGCTGCTCGACGACGCGTTGCCACCCTTTCGACCGGCCTTCTTCTTCTGGGCCGTGGTGCCGCCCTGGGAGCTGTCCCCACCCTTGCCGCTCTGCTCGCCACCATGCTTCGAGGCCTTTGGCGCGTTCGCGATCTTCGCCGCACGCTCCTTCGACATGCCCTTGTCCTTGAGCTTCTCGTACTGCTTCTCGTTCTTCACGTTGGCTGACTTGCTCGGCATGATCGGTTTCCTTTCTGGTCCCAGTCGTTGTACCCACCGAGCAGCGGCCGACCCACCCAGGCTTCCAGGAGCGGTCGTGACTCAGGGTGGCCAGCGCGGGCTTCGGTGCGGTCGGCGGGGGTGCATTTCTGCCCGGCGGGTACCGGCCGGAGCATGACAACGACACCGAACGAACCTGTCCAGGATCCTGACGTCGTCCCCTCTGGCGACCCGAGCCCCGCACGCACCCAACCGGAGACGCCCGGTGTGGCGCCAGATGACCCCGCGAGCGATCCCGGGGAGCCGCACGGCGACCCGCTGATCCAGCCCACCGACTCGGCCGAGGACTGAGCGATGACGAACCGGCCGACGGAGCCGTCCACCGAGCCCATTGCACACCCCGGCGCCTCCGACCAGGCGCCCCCGAATCCCGAGACCGACTCCCAGGGGTTGCCTGAGCCTGAGCAGGACCGGCCTGCTGAGGTCGAGAGCGGTGATGTGGCCGAGGATCCGGCTGACCCGCTTCGAGGACACCGGCGTAGATCCGCCCGTGGATGACAGTGGCGGGCCAGCGCCTGACCCGACCCGGATCGCGGAGACCCAGGCAGCCGAAGAGCCAGCCGGCGAATGAGGACGAGTTGGAGCCGGATCGCCGTCCAGGGAGACTCAGTCCCGGCCACACCGGTCCAGCGCTCGAACGCTCGGGCGCCGCCGCGGTTCACTGCGCCTTGACCTCGGCGATCTGCCGCTGGCGAGCGGTCGGCAATCTTTCCCTGTCACAGGGGTACCGCGTGGCTGGACGCCGCACGGTCTGACGTCCGTCAACATCCGCCCGCAACGAACAGGTGGCCCGTCAGTGCCCGACGCTCGTCCTGTGCGCATCACCTCTCGTACGACAGGCCTCACTGGCCAGCTGTCCGAGGTCGCCCGAGCTGCGAAGGCCATGAGCGGGGTGGACGTCGCGGACGTGCTGGCGTGGTGTGTCGGCATCGGGGCCGACGTCGCGCTGCCGGGCGAGGGGGCCACTGACGACCGGTGGGAGCTGTTGGCGACGGTGGCGGCGCAGGACCTGACCGTGGCTCGCGTCCTCGAACCACATCTGGACGCCGTGGCCATCCTGGCCGAGGACGGTCAGGAGCCATCGCCCTCCTCGACGTGGGGGGTGTGGGCGGCCGAGGGCCCGGGGGCACGGCTCATCGCTCGGGCCGACGAGGACGGGCAGTGGGCACTGACCGGACGCAAGCCTTGGTGCTCGCTCGCTGGTGTGGTCAGTCACGCCCTGGTCACTGCGTGGGTCGGTGACGACGAGAGGCGCCTGTTCGCCGTCGAGATGTCGCAACCGGGAGTCACCGTCGAGGAGGGGACGTGGGTGCCCTCGGGACTAGCGGACGTCATCACCACGCCGGTGAGGATGGATCAGGTCCCGGTCGTTCCGGTGGGCGCGACCGGCTGGTACCTGCAGCGTGACGGCTTCTGGTGGGGAGGCATCGGCGTCGCAGCGGTCTGGTACGGCGGTGCGGTCGGCCTGGCCCGACGACTCGCCACCCACGTCAGCAGCCGTGACCCGGACCAGCTGAGCCTGATGCACCTCGGCGAGGTCGACGCCACCCTCAGCGCCGCACGGTCCGCCCTGGCCGAGGCCGCCGAGCTGATCGACGGTGGGTTCGCGTCGGGATCCGCGGCCATGCTGCTCGGCGCTCGCGTACGCCACATCGTCGCCTCGGCCGTCGAGGTCGTCGAACGCCACGTGGCCCATGCCCTGGGCCCGGGACCCTTGACCCAGGAGCGAGAACACGCCGCAAGGGTGGCTGACCTCGCGCTCTACGTGCGCCAGCATCACGCCGAACGTGATGCCGCCGCTCTTGGTCGGATGCTGCTCGAGGAAGACGACGGGCATCCACCGTGGTGACCTTCTCCGCCGCGGACGCCGGAACCGGCGCCGATCAGTGGGCAGCGGACCCTCACATCGCGCACCTGCCGAGGGTGGTGCTCGACCCGGCCGAGGTCGAGCACGTGGTCGTCCTTGCCGCCCACCCCGATGACGAGTCACTAGGGGCCGGCGGGTTGCTGTCCCAGGCAGCTCGAACCGGACTCCGGGTGACGCTGGTGGTGGCCACCAACGGGGAAGCAAGCCATCCGGCGTCATCGACGCACAGCGCCGAACAGCTGGCCATCCTGCGACAGGAGGAGCTACGACGGGCCGTCGGCAGTCTCGCGCCGACCGCGTCGATCGAGCTGCTGGGTCATCCCGACGGTCGTCTCGCCGACCACGAGCAGGGGCTGCTCGTCGCTCTGGTCGAACTCGTCGGCGACGGACGTCGTACCCTCCTGGCCGCACCGTGGCGCCACGACGGACACGCCGACCACGAAGCGGCCGGCCGGGTCGCGGCCGCGGCCGCCGCCCGCACCGGTGCCAGGTTGCTGGAGTACCCGATCTGGTTCTGGCACTGGGGTACGCCGAGCAGCGCACCATGGGGGCGTTTTCGAGTCCTTGCCCTCGACGACGTCGACGTCGTCGCGAAGGCAGCAGCCCAGGCGCTGCACCGCAGTCAGGTCGAGCCGCTGTCCGACCAGCCCGGGGACGAGGTGCTGCTGGGCGAGGACCTGTTGCGGCACTTCGCCGGAGACCGCGAGATCTACGTCGCCGAGGCACCTTCGGATCTCGCGCTCGACGACCTGCACGCCCAGGACGAGGACCCGTGGGGCACCGACTCGCGGTGGTACGAGATCCGCAAGCGAGCGCTGCTCCTTGCCGCGCTCCCGCGGGCAGAGTTCCGGCACGCCCTCGAGGTCGGCTCCTCGACCGGCGCCCTCGCTGCGGACCTCGCGCATCGCTGCCACAACCTGCTGGTGATCGATGCCGGTGGGCACGCCGTCGCTGCGGCACGAAAGCGCCTGGGCTCGATCGGCCACGTGCGCGTCGAACAACGAGTGGTCCCCCACGAATGGCCCGAGCCTCCGGAGCAAGGATTCGACCTCATCGTCCTCTCCGAGGTCGGCTACTTCCTCAGCCCGCGCGACCTGGACGAGGTGGTGGGCAAGATCAGGGCAACGCTCGCGGACGACGGCGTTCTGGTGCTGTGTCACTGGCGACACGAGATCACCGGCTGGCCGCTGGACGGGCCGGGCGTGCACGCGATCGTGGTCGCGGCGGGCGTACGTCCGGTCGCAGCGCGCTACGTCGACCACGACTTCGAGCTGCTCGTGCTCACAGCCGAGGGCGAGCTCCCCGATCCGCAGGCGAGCTCGTGACCACGACCGTGTCGATCGACGGCTTGCTGGTCGTCGTACCGGCCCGTGATGAGGAGGCGCTGATCGGCCGGTGCCTCGGCGCGATCGGTGAGGCAGTCCGCGCAGTCCGGGCGTCGCGGCCCGATCTCGACCTGGTCGTGGTCGTGGTGGCGGACCGTTGCCTGGACCGCACGGCGGACATCGCCGCCGGCGCGGGAGCACACGTCGTGCGTACGGACGTGGGGTGCGTCGGCGCCGCACGCAGGTTGGGTGTCGAGGCAGGGGTCGCGCTGCTGCGCGGCGTACCGGCAGAGCAGACGTGGGTCGCGAGCACGGACGCCGACACCCGCGTGCCGTCGGCCTGGCTGGATCACCAACTGACGCTTGCCGGCCGGGGCGCCCGGCTCGTCGTCGGTCGCGCGGTGCCGGACCGCGACGACCTGGACGAGTCGACCTGGACGCGATGGCGACACCGGCACACCTCGCGGGACGTCGCCGCTCACATCCACGGCGCCAACCTCGGATTCAGGCTCGACGACTACTACGCAGCAGGCGGGTGGTCGCGCCTGGACGAGCACGAGGACCGACACCTGGTCGACTCACTCCTCGCCACCGGGATCTCGCCGGATGCGGGCCTCGACGTGGTGACCTCCGGACGCCTGCACGGCCGCGTACCAGGTGGCTTCTCGGGATACCTACGAACGATCACCGAAGCGCCACCCGGCCTCGAGGTCGACTGACCTCACGCACGCGTCCAGGTCAGTTCGCCCCCGGCTTGAACACCACCTTGACGGTGCCGTCGGTCTTCTTCTGGAACTGCTCGTAGGCCTCAGGTGCCTGCTCGAGCGCAACCTGGTGCGTGGCGAACTGCTCGGTGCCGAGCGGGTCCGCATCATCGAGCAACAGCGGCATGATGTCGTCGACCCAGCGCTTGATGTTGGCCTGCCCCATCCGGAACTGGAGCTGCTTGTCGAACATCGTGAGCATCGGCATCGGGTCGCTCTGTCCGCCGTACACGCCGATCAGGGACACGGTGCCCCCGCGGCGTACGGCGTCGATGGCGGTGTAGATCGCGGCCATCCGATCGAGACCGACCTTGTTCATCAGCGGGGCGGTGATGCGCTTCGGCAGCGCGTTGAAGAGACGCTGGCCGACCTCGGCCACCGGAGAGCCGTGGGCCTCCATGCCGACGGCGTCGACGACCGAGTCGGCGCCCCTGCCTGCCGTCCGCGAGCGCACCTCTTCCCCGACGTCATCGACCTCATCGAGGTTGATCACCTCGGCACCGCGCGACTGGGCGCGGGCGAGCCGCTCGGGCACCCGGTCGACCGCGATCACCCGGCGACCCTGGTGGATCGCAATGCTTGTGGCCATGTCGCCGATCGGACCCAGCCCGAGGACGAGAAGGGTCCCCTCCTTGGGTACGTCGGCATAGGCCACGGACTGCCAGGCGGTGGGCAGGACGTCGGAGAGGAAGAGGAACCGCTCGTCTGGCGGCCCCTCGGGCACCTTGATCGGCATGAACTGCGCCTCGGGCACCCTGAGGTACTCCGCCTGCGCACCAGGTACCTCGCCGTACAGCTTGCTGAAGCCGAACAGTGCGGCACCCATCCCCTGCTCACGCACCTGCGTGGTCTCACACTGCGTGTGCAGGCCCTGGTTGCACATCCAGCAGTGCCCGCAGCAGATCTGGAACGGCATCACGACCCGGTCGCCGACACGCAGGTCGCCGACCTCGGCGCCGACGTCCTCGACGATCCCCATCGGCTCGTGGCCCAGGACGTCGCCCTCGCCCATGAACGGGCCCAGTGTCTCGTAGAGGTGCAGGTCGGAGCCGCACAATCCGCTCGAGGTGATCCGCACGATCGCATCATTGGGTTGCTGCAAGACCGGATCCGGCACCTCCTCCACCCGGACGTCTCGCCGGCCATGCCAGGTCACTGCTCTCATGTCGTCTCCTCAGGTTGTCGCGGCTGGGAATGAGTTGCACCTCTCTTCGCCGTACCCGCGACATCCGAAGGCATTCCGGTCAACCGCGGGTCCTCACAGACGTTCGCCGTGGGACCTACAAAGTCCGGGGCAAATCGGCCTGCTGTACGGCCGCAAGGCGGTCCGATTTGATCCGCGAAAGCACCTCCAAGCTGATCCAGCCCTTCAAGCAGTCACCAGCGTTCATGGTCACGGTCTCCGGGAGCTTTGGCCTCGGCCATTCATTCCAACTACGTGCGTTGCCGGCGACGTGCGTACCGTCCGGGCTAGCGACGTACCACTCCGCCGTTGTACGACGAGTCGAACTCACCGAACTCCGCCTCGGTGCAGTTCTTGAGCGCGCATTGATGAATGCGGAGACCTAGGAAGACGTCGCCTTTGTTGTCAGGCTCCGGTCTGTTCACCGGCGGCGCAGCAAGGCAGCTGTACGGCCTTCTTGCGGGTCTTCCGCCGTTGGGACGCAAGCCCACCATCCCCGACGTGCCGCGTCGACCCGGCGTCCAGACCTCAGCCGCCGAGCGATCCCACGGCCCGGGCCACCACGAGAAGTGAGGTGACCAGGGCTGCGGTTGCCTGAATCGACATCAGGACCTTGGCGCGGCTTGTCAGCGGCATCGTGTCGGTGGGGCTGAATGCGCTCGAGTTGGTGACGGAGAGGTAGAGGTAGTCCACGAAGATCGGGACCCATCCCGAAGACTTGCTGGAGGTGCGGCTCACCTCTTGGACGGCGTCGTGGTTCTCGTCCTGGGAGAAGCGCCAGTCGGCCGCGGACATCTCGTCACGTCGAACTCGCCGTCGGGCGACTGGACCGCCACGGTCGAGTTCCCAGTACAGCAGGGCGAAACCGATCACGTTGGTGACCCAGATCTGCATCGCGGCGATGAGGAGGTTGCCCCCGCTGGGGGCATTGTGCGAGAGCTCTGTGACGAGGAGCCCGAGTGAGGCGAGGTTGGTCAGGATGACGACAGCTGCCAGGCCGCCGGACGTCCAGCGGGAAAGGCGTGTCTCCCGTGTCATCCGTCGCGGATTCGTGACTAGGAGAGCGACGAGGAGAAGGACCTCGACGATGGGGATGACGAGCCTGCCGGTGAAGAGCAGAGCGGCCGGCAGGAGGGCGTAGACGAGCAGCGCCACGACCACCGCGGCGGCTGGGGGCAACCGGTTCTCACCGGTTGCTACCCGTCGTTTCGAGAGCTCGGCATGGAGCTCGTCTCCACTCACGCGACCAGCGAACCACGTGGTGGTCGCAATCATGGGTCCCCACGCTGGGGACGGCGTTGACGAGGACTCGCCGAACCCCTGCCTGTTCTGGCTGCGGCCGTGCGAATGGGCTGCGCAGAACAACGAACGCCTCGCCGAGCGGCACGGTGATCCAGAGCGCGCAGGGTCTCGACTGGGGTCGAGGAGTATCAGCGCGGCACCCGGGTACCCGGAGGGTCGACGGGGGACGCCACGAAGGGGAGGCCATGGGCAAGGCACCGCACGGCGACATCGACGAGTCCGAGCTGATCGTCAGCCACACCGAGGACCACGCGGCGGGTCCGACCGCGGTGGCGGTCAGCATGAAGCGAGCCCTCGAGGGGATGGGGGTGCGCCGCACGGCGCAGACCCTGCTCAAGCTCAACCAGGCCGACGGGTTCGACTGCCAGGGCTGCGCGTGGCCCGACCCCGCGCCCGAGCACCGGCACACCGCGGAGTTCTGCGAGAACGGCGTCAAGGCGGTCACCGACGAGGCGACCCTGCGCCGGGTAGGCCGCGAGTTCTTCGCCGCCCACTCCATCGAGGAGCTGCGTGGCCGCACCGACTACTGGCTCGGGCAGCAGGGCCGCATCACCGAACCGATGGTGCTGCGCGCCGGCGGCACCCACTACGAGCCCATCTCCTGGGACGACGCGTTCGCGCTGATCGCCGGGCACCTCAACGGTCTCGAGTCGCCGGACGAGGCCGTCTTCTACACCTCGGGCAAGGTCTCCAACGAGGCGGCGTTCGCGTTCCAGCTATTCGTGCGCGCCTACGGCACCAACAACCTGCCCGACTGCTCGAACATGTGCCACGAGTCGACGTCGGTCGGCCTCGCGGAGGTGATCGGTATCGGCAAGGCCTCGGTCACCATCGACGACGTGCACGACGCCGAGCTGCTCGTCATCGCCGGGCAGAATCCGGGCACCAACCACCCGCGGATGCTCAGCGCGCTCGAGATCGCCAAGAAGAACGGCGCCAAGATCATCGCGATCAACCCGCTCAAGGAGGCGGGCCTGGTCCGCTTCAAGAACCCGCAGACCCCCAAGGGCGTGATCGGTCGTGGCACCACCATGGCCGACCTCTACCTGCCGGTGCGCATCAACGGCGACCTGGCGCTGTTCCAGGCGATCGCCTCGCTGCTGCTGGAGTGGGGCAAGCTCGACCACGACTTCATCGAGCAGCACACCCACGGCTTCGAGGCGTACGCCGAGCACCTACGCGCCCTGGACTGGGACGTCGTGCTCACCGCGACCGGGTTGTCCCGTGCCCAGATCGAGGAGGCCGCCCGGATGATCGCGACCTCGAGCAAGACGGTGTACTGCTGGGCGATGGGGATCGTCCAGCACCGCAACGGTGTCGCCAACGTCAAGGAGATCTCCAACCTCGCCTTCCTCCAGGGCAACATCGGCAAGCCTGGCGCCGGGCTCTTCCCCGTCCGCGGCCACTCCAACGTGCAAGGTGACCGCACCATGGGGATCTGGGAGCGTCCGCCGGCCCACTTCCTGGACGCGCTGCGCGATGAGTTCGGATTCGAGCCGCCCCGCGAGCACGGCTTCGACGCGGTGGCTGCCGTGAAGGCCTTCCGGGACGGGCGCGCCAAGGTGTTCTTCGGGCTGGGAGGCAACTTCGTCGGCGCCATGTCGGACACGACCGTGACCGAGGACGCCCTGCGAAACGCGGACCTGACCGTCCAGGTCTCGACCAAGCTGAACCGATCCCACGTCGTGCACGGCCGCGACGCACTGATCCTGCCGCCACTGGGTCGAAGCGAGAAGGACCTGACCGGCGGACGTCCCCAGCGCGTGACCGTCGAGGACTCGGTCTGCTCGGTCCACGCCTCGCAAGGGCCACTCGAGCCGGCCTCTGACCAGCTGCGCTCCGAGGTCGACATCGTGTGCTCGATGGCGCTCGCGACGCTCGGTGACCGGTACTCCATCCCGTGGGAGGAGTTCCGCGACGACTACCGCCAGCTGCGGCGCCGCATCGGCCGCATGGTGCCCGGCTGCGCCGGCTACGAGGAGAAGGTCAACCAGCCGGGCGGGTTCGTCCTGCCGCACCCGCCGCGCGACACCCGTACGTTCGACACCGACGTCAAGCGTGCCGTCTTCACGGTCAGTCCGACCGAGGTGCTGCAGGTGCCCGAGGGTCGGCTGCTGCTGCAGACGATGCGCTCCCACGACCAGTTCAACACGGTCATCTACGGCCTCGACGACCGCTACCGCGGGATCAAGAACGGCCGTCAGGTGGTCCTCGTGAGCCCGCGCGACATCGAGGCCCAGGGGCTGCGCGACGGCCAGCACGTCGACATCGTCAGCGAGTGGGAGGACGGCTCGACGCGGACGGTGCAACGGTTCCGGGTGGTCTCCTACGACACCCCCACGGGCTGCGCGGCGGCGTACTACCCCGAGACCAACGCGCTGGTCTCGCTGGACTCCAAGGCGGTCGGCAGCAACCAGCCGGCGTACAAGTCGATCGTGGTCCGCCTGGTGCCCTCCGTCCCTGATGCACCTGCGGAGGGGCGGCCCGAGGGCACCACCACCGACGAGTCGCCGGACGCCCGCAGCGAGCCCAAGCGTCACGTGGCGCCGACCCACCTGAGCTGAGCACCGCGGCAGCTCAGCCTCGGGCCAATGCGTCCGCTCAAGCCGCTGATAGTGCGCGGAGGATGTCAATGAGAGGGCGTGACCCGTGTGGAACGGTGGGAGCGCCGCTCCGAGGTTCCGCCGCTGATCCTCGCGGCCGCGTTCGATGTCGCCTATGCCTGGCCGGTGCTCGACCCCAGCATGGACAAGGACCTGCGCGAGTCGTTGGTTGTCGTGCCGTGGACGGGTTGGGTGCCTTTGCTGCTGACTTCGCGGCGCGGCTCATGCTCGCCTTTGCGCGCATCCTCAACCGGTCTGGGCCAACTCGCTCGTCGGTCGGGTATCGACCGACGTCGTTGGCGTTGCCGTGGTCGCCGTGGGTCGTGGTGCAATCGCGATGCTCCGCGCGGAGCAGGATGCTCTGGGGGCAAACATCAAGACTTTTGGCGATGCGGTGTGGTGGACGTGGCGCGATGGTCACCACGGTGGGCTACGGAGACCGTTGTCCGCTGACCACCCAAGGGTGGTTCATCGGGGTGGCGCAGATGATTGTTCGCATAGCGACCGTGGGTGCGGTCACTGCCCCCGTGGCAACGTGGATACTCGCGCAGGTTCAACGAGAACGGGATGACGACCGGGACGAGCGCGCCATGACTAGGCCCAACTGAGAGCGGTGCGACGGATGAGGTCGTCGACGACAGCTTCGACGCTGCCTTCGCGCTCGAGAACTTTTCGCTGCAGTGAGGCACCACTCCGCCGCAGCAGGCGCGCAACTCCCGTCTCAGTAAGGTCGAGGTCTTCAGCCTCGGCAAGGGTGGGATGCAGCCACTCGACCATCCGCTCGACGACAACACGGGCCGGTCGAACACGGTGGTCCACCGGATCCAGAAGCGTGTCCGTGCAGCCGAACCTCGAAGCACGCCACTGGGCTGCTCGAAGGAACTCCACGCGCCAGCCCGGGCTGGCCGCCGCCTGATCAGTTGCTGACCTCTCCACGAGGGCTCGGACCAGGGCTGCGATGACGACGGCGCTGCCCGGATCGTCTGTCACATCGGCAACCCGGACCTCGACGGTGGGCTGGTCCTGGGCCAGCCGGGCATCGAAGTACAGCATGCCCGGGTCACTGGCTGCCCCGGAATCGAGCAGCCGTTGTGCGACCCGGTGGTACTCCGCGAGCGACCCAAACGGTTCGGTCGGACCCGCACTGGGCCACCTGCTCCACATCTGGAAGCGCCACGAGGCGTAACCCGTGTCTCGCCCGAACGCGATCGGCGAGTTGCTGCTCAGCGCGAGGATGACCGGTAGCCAAGGGGCGATGCGGTCGATGACGCGAACTCCCTCCTCAGGTGAGTCGATTCCGACGTGCACGTGCATCCCGCACGTGGACCCGGAGCGTGCGACCTCCCCGAAGGTCTGCACCATCCGCCGATATCGATCTGTCCGGGTGGTGCGCGGGTCCTCACCCCCCAGGGGGGCAGTGCCAGCGGCGATCAACCCGGTACCGGTGGCAGCCGCGGCCTCTCCTGCTGCGCGGCGGGCGTCCACGAGCTGCGCGCGAATACTGGAGAGTTGCCGGGCCGGCTCGGTGCGGATCTCGACCTGGTGCATGAAGAGCTCGTGATCGAGTTCATCGCCGTCCTGACCTGGCACCCTGTCCGTGGCTCCACCTGATTGCGTCTCGTGCTGTTCGAGCACCTCTGGTGAGCGAGCGGCCATCTCGCGAGTGGCCGGGTCCACGAGCATGAGCTCCTCTTCGATCCCAACAGTGCGCACGCCCATGGAGGGCCAGTACCCACCGGACCGCGTTCAGGTCAGCAGCCTCGTCGCATCGCTGCTCCGACTCGCCCGGTCCACCGACTCTCGCCGAGCGCGGGGACCCCTGGGATCTGGAACCGAGAATGCGCTCCGACCTCGTTCTGTGCCGATGAGCAGACACGGTCAGATTCTCCCGAGCACGAGCTTCGAGCCTGGTCCCAGCCGCATCCTGGGAACGGCGTCTGGTGGGCGAACGTCAGCTACCGCATCGACGGGCTCCCGCGGCAGTATGTCGCCACCGTGCGCAGTGATCGAGTGCGCATGGCCACCCCCTCCGAACTAGTTGCCGCCCAGCCAGAGCAACCGGCCGCGCTGGCGTCTCCTAGCGAACCCGCGACACCGCCGCGATTCGACGAGCCCATGCGGCTGTGGAACAAGGTTGTCAAGCCGCGCAGCGTGGTCGCGTCGGCGAGGCATACATCGGTCAACCGCTACTCATCGACCGCTCGAGCCGAGCTTCTCTCCGCGCTGGGGGCGTACGCAGCGAGCCTCACGAATCACAAGCCACCGATCCCGTACTCACTGCGCGACGAGCTGCCTATGAGGCGCCTCACGCGCTAGGACTGACCTGTCGCCTAGGCCAAGGCGGTCCTATGCGTGTCGAGACGGCCGTTGACCCAAAGCGTTTGGTTGGCGACCATGAAATGGACGGCGGCAAGCAGAGTCCGACCCCCGGGATAAGCCGTTGTCGTTGGCGGCTCAGGCCATCCCCGAGGGTCTGAGCCGCCCCAACCCACGGCCCCGCGCACAGCATCTAGGCCGGCGACCTGTTGTACCCGCCCACGCGAGCCGCTAGCGCGCGGCATATTTCGGTCACCTCGCACGTTGCCGCGCGCGCTCCGGGTCGCTGGTGGCGAATAGACCGTGGTGCTGCGATACGCTCGCGCAGCGATCGCATCGGGTCGGGCTCGATCGGGGGTAGCCCTTGCGATGACTGCCTTGGGCTCCAGCAGCGGGTCCATGTCGGTAGGTGATCCGGGCCGAGACCCCGCCCGTTCGCCCGCCTTCGACGCCACTCGGCAGCTCTAACCGCCCAGGTGCTCGGGTCGCCACGTTACCGCCGCCCAACGGCGCTACTTGGGTGCGTGCTGAACGGCCCGCTGCCTTCGGCGGACGCCGCGCCGTCCCGATGCATGAACCACCTGATGGGGCTGGTGGTCCGGATCTGGTCCGGAGAAGCCGATCTCCGTCGCCGTCGACTGAGGCAAGGCCAGGGCATGAAACAGGCCCTGACCTGCCACGACAGATCAGGGCCTCTCGGTCGGGCTGACAGGATTTGAACCTGCGACCCCTTGACCCCCAGTCAAGTGCGCTACCAAGCTGCGCCACAGCCCGAAGCCCCGCGATCTGCTCGACCGGCGAGGCGAATGGAACCCTACCGCAGGGCTTCTGTGCTCGCCCGAATCGGCCTCAGCGGCGGGTGGCGGCGGAGTTGGCCGCGACCTTGAGCCGCGAGGTGTCCACGGCCACGAAGGCCGAGGCGGGGATCCGCTTGAGGGCCTCGACCAGCGCGGGCGGCCAGTGCGCGTTGCGCTCGCCCTGGAAGAACCACGGCGACCCGTTGTCGGCGAGGACCAGTCCGTAGTGCTTCATCGCGGTGATCACGCGGCGGGCGTAGGTGCCGTAGCCCTTGAGCGGGTACGCCGCCTTCAGCCGGAACCGCGCCCCCATCGGCGGGTACGCGAGGCTGTTCTGCGAGCCGGCGTCGTGCCTGGCCGGCCAGATGTGGTGCCGGCTGGTGACGTCGGTGGTGAACCGGATGGCGTGCCGCACGGGACCGGCCTTCACCTCGTTCCAGCGCAGCAGCCCCGGCAGGATCGGCAGGCCGGCAGCGTCGGCGGAGGTCCAGGTGTCGCGGCGCAGCGCGTTCGACTTCAGCGACCAGGTCGCGCCCGACCCGGCGCTCCAGCGACCGCCGCTCTCGCGGGTGTTCCAGGTCTCGTAGAGCCGGCAGGTCCCCTTCTGCACGACGACCGCGTGCATGTCGCCACCGGAGTTCCGACCGCCCTCGATCAACGTGTCGGAGCCGAACGGGTAGCCGACCCGGTTGCTCTCGCTCGCGTAGTCGAACCTGACAGGAACCTTGCGATGGGTGTTGGCGACGACGGTGATCGGGATGCCGTAGTTCGGGCCATCGCCGTACGACGGGCCGAAGTCGGGATGCAGCTTCCGCGAGGTCGACATGTGCGAGAGCCACTGCCGGCTGCGCGGGTTGATCGGCAGCCTGGAGATGTCCCGGTTCCAGTAGTTGTTCGCGGGGAACACCGCACACCCGCCCACCCGCGGCACCACCGGACTCGCCGCGAGCGCAGCACCCGGGAGCGCACCCGGCACCAGCGAGGCCCCGGGGAGGAACGCGGCGAGGAGGGCAGCAGGCAGCAGCAGTCGTAAACGCGGCATACGTCCACATTAGGTGAAGGACGCCTCGAGGCGGTCGATGTGGAGATCGGCGAGACGGTGGGCGGGACTGCTCAGCTGACGGTTTCCCCGGGCGCCCGGGGAAACCATCTTCGTGTCACACCAGGACTCTCCCGGGCGTCGTACGACGGTCCTGGTGTGACACGAGGCAGGAATCCCCGGCCGCCCGGGGAAACTTGTCAACTCCCGTGACCCCTGTGACGTCAAGCCCCTCCCTGAGGGATCTCAGGGACTTCTTCGGCGGTCACAGCCATCCCTCCGGCGGCTCACAGGAAACCTTCGGCATTGCGCAGTTCTCTTGCACCATGCCCGAGAACGACACGACTCCCCCCAGCTACGGCCCCCTCTACGGCGCCGCTCCCGAACCCACCCCGCCCCCCGTTCCGCCTCGCCGCGGCCGCCGCATGCTCGTCCTCCCCGCGGTGGCCGCGGCGCTGGCCCTCGGCATCGGCGGCGTCAGCGCCGGCTACGCCTTCGCGCGCCAGCAGCAGCCGTCCACCGGCACGAGCACCACCCCGCAGAGCTCGCAACGTGATGCTCGACGCCCGGCTACGGCAGACGGCCAGGACCCCGGCGTCCAGCAGCTGCCCACCGACCCCTACGGGTACGACGGCAGCGGCGGCGCGACCGGCGACGGCACCGGCCAGGGCAGCTCGACCGACACCACCACCCAGGCCTCGGACTCCCAGCTGACCGGCCTCGTCCGGATCGCCACGACCATGAAGTACGACGGCGCCGCCGCGGCCGGCACCGGACTGGTGCTCACCTCCGACGGCGAGGTCGTCACCAACCACCACGTCGTCGCCGGCGCCACCTCCATCAAGGTGACCGTGATGTCGACCGGCGACACCTACACCGCCAAGGTGGTCGGCACCGACACCACCGACGACGTGGCCGTCCTCCAGCTCGAGGACGCCAGCGGCCTCGACACCGTGAACACCGACAACGACGGCGTCACCCAGGGTGACGCCGTGACCGCTGTCGGGGACGGCAACGGCACCGTCGACTACCTGAGCGCCGCCACCGGCTCAGGTGATCGCGACCGACCAGTCGATCACCACCCAGAGCGAGGGCAGCGCCGCCGGCGAGAACCTCACCGGCCTGATCGAGATCAGCAGCGACGTGGTCGGCGGCTTCAGCGGCGGCGCGACGTACGACGCGGACGGCCAGGTCGTCGGCATGACGACGGCCGCCTCGACCGGCGGTGACGTGGTCGGGTACGCCATCCCGATCTCCAAGGTGCTGACCATCGCGGACGACCTCGAGAACGGTGTCTCGAACACGGCGTACGCCTACGGCTACCCGGCCTTCCTCGGAGTCGGCCTCGGCGACGGCACCGTCGTCCAGGGCGCGTACGACGGCACCCCGGCCGCCGACGCCGGGATCGCAGCCGGCGACACCATCACCGCGGTCGACGGCACCGCCGTGACGGGCGCGGACCAGCTGCACTCGCTGGTCGCGGCCCACTCCCCCGGCGACGACGTGCGCGTCAGCTGGACCGACGCCAACGGCTCCAGCCACTCCGCCACCGATCGCGCTCGGCAAGGGACCCGTCGCCTGACAGCTCGCTTGACGTCATACGAATCGAGTCGCCTCATGAGCGCCACGATTCGTATGACGCACCAGCAGCCGTTCTCAGCGCTTCCGCTTCTCCCGGGGGCGCTGCTGGAGGTCGATCGGGGTGCCGACGAAGCCGAACTCCTCGCGCAGCCGGCGCTCGATGAAGCGCAGGTAGCCCGCGTCGAGCAGGCCCGAGGTGAACAGCACGAACGTCGGCGGCGAGGTCGTCGGCTGGGTGCCGAAGAGCACCTTCGGCTGCTTGCCGCTGCGCACCGGGTGCGGGTGCTCGGCGACGAGCCGGCCGAGGAACGAGTTCAGCTGGCCGGTGCTGACCCGGGTCTCCCAGCCCTCGAGGGCCTTCTCCAGGGCGGGCACCAGCCGGTCGACGTGCCAGCCGGTGCGGGCGGTGACGTTGATCCGCGGCGCCCACTGCACCTGCACCAGGTCGCGCTCGATCTCGCGGTCGAGGTAGTAGCGCCGCTCCTCGTCGACCAGGTCCCACTTGTTGAAGGCGATCACCATGGCGCGGCCGGAGTCGCGCACGGTCTGGATGATGCGCATGTCCTGCTCGGAGACCGACTGCGAGCCGTCGATGACGAGCACCGCCACCTCGGCGCGCTCGATCGCGGTCTCGGTGCGCAGCGAGGCGTAGTACTCGTGCCCCGACGCGGTCTTCACCCGCTTGCGGATGCCGGCGGTGTCGATGAACCGCCAGGTCTTGCCGCCGAGCTCGACCAGCTCGTCGACCGGGTCGACCGTCGTACCCGACGCGTCGTCGACCACCACCCGGTTCTCGCCCGCGAGCTTGTTCAGCAGCGAGGACTTGCCGACGTTGGGCCGGCCGATGATCGCGATCCGACGCGGGCCGCCGACCTCGTCGAAGGACTCCGGCGGGGTCTCCGGCAGCGCAGCGAGCACGGCGTCGAGCAGGTCGCCCGAACCACGACCGTGCAGCGCGGACACCGGCATCGGCTCGCCCAGCCCGAGGTTCCACAGCCCGTAGGTCTCGGCCTCGGCACGCTGGTCGTCCACCTTGTTCGCGGCGAGTACGACGGGCTTGCCGGACTTGCGCAGGATCCGGACCACGGCCTCGTCGTTGTCGGTGATCCCGACCCCGGCGTCGACCACGAACATCACCGCGTCGGCGATGTTCACCGCGATCTCGGCCTGCGCACGGATGCTCTCGGCGAGCCCGCGCGCGTCGGGGTCCCAGCCGCCGGTGTCGACGACGGTGAAGGCGCGACCGTTCCAGACGGCGTCGTAGGACACGCGGTCGCGGGTGACGCCGGGGACGTCCTCGACCACGGCCTCGCGGCGGCCGATGATCCGGTTGACCAGGGTCGACTTGCCGACGTTGGGGCGGCCGACGACGGCCAGGATCGGCGCGCGGGTGTCGCCGTGGTTGTCAGGGGTCTCTGCAGGGGTGCTCATCGTCTCTTCTTCACGGGCTTGGGGCCGAGCGGGCCGGGCAGGGTCATGCCGGTCTCGTTCTCGGCGGTGTGGATGGTCTTCAGGATGGCGTCGGTGACGCGCGCGGCCGCGTCGGCCATGTCCTGCTGGGTGCGGGGCCACGGGACGACTGCCCAGGTCGACGGGTTCGCCGAAGGTCATCGCCAGCCGGGTCCCTCGCGGCGGCAGGGTGCCGTCGGTGCCGGGCACCCGGGTCCCGAGGAACGCCACCGGGACGACGGGCGCTCCGGTGACGAGGGAGAGGTAGGCCGCACCCGCGCGCGGCGAGGCCATGTCGCCGGCGCCTCGCGTGCCTTCGGGGAACACCCCGACGCACAGCCCGTCCTCGAGCGACTTCACGGCGACGCGGATCGCGTTGACGTCGACGTGGAAGCGGTCGAGCGGGATCTGCCCCACGGCCACGAGGAACGCACCCATGCCGTGGGAGAACATCTCCATCTTGGTGAGCGCGTGCACCGGCCTCGGCGCGCAGATCGCGAGCAGCGGCCCGTCGAGCCAGCCGACGTGGTTCGCCGCCATCACCACCGGCCCGGTCCTCGGCACGTTCTCGGCGCCGTGGATCTCGAGGTTCCACCACGTGCGGATGATCGCCGCGGGCACGAAGCGGCCCGCCGTGATCAGCCGCGTGTGCGGAGCACGGACGCCGTCGGTCGAGGGCAGCTCTCCACCGTCGATGCGGAGAGCCCCGGTCACGGTTGTCTCTCCAGCCCCGCTTGCCGGACGAGGCTCACCACCTGGTCGACGACCTCGTCGAGGGAGTACGGCGTGGTGTCGATGTGCACGGCACCGTCGGGCATCATCGCCGGCGCCACCGCACGACCCGAGTCGATCCGGTCGCGGCGGAGCAGGTCGGCCTGGGTCGCCTCGACGGAACCGGCACCGTTCTCCGCCGTACGACGCTCCGCGCGGGCCGACGGGTCTGCCGTCAGGTAGACCTTCACCTCCGCGTCGGGGGCCACCACCGAGCCGATGTCACGTCCCTCGACGACGATGCCGCCCTCGCCGATGATCGCGCGCTGGAGCTCGAGCAGCCGGCGGCGTACCTCCGGGACGGCCGCGACGGCGCTCACGTGGTCGGTGACCGCCTGGGTGCGGATCTCGGCGGCCACGTCGCGCCCGTCGACGGTGATCGTCGGGTTCTGCGGGTCGGTGCCGGAGACGATCTCGGGCTCAGCCGGAGCGTGCTGCGATGGCGGACGGGTCGGAGAAGTCGACGTCGTGCTCGATCATCCACGCGGTGACCGCGCGGAACTGGGCGCCGGTGTCGAGGTAGCGCAGGCCGAGGCGCGTCGCGACACCTCGTGAGGTGCTCGACTTGCCCGATCCGGAAGGTCCGTCCATGGCGACGACGACCCTCGTGGATGACTGGCTGCCCACTGCGTTGCTCCTGCTGTCTCGACTCCTCCAGCAGGGGCCAACCCTACCGGTGGGTGGCCCATTCCCTCGTCTCGAGATCGGCCCGCAGCCCCTCAGCGGCTGTGTCCTCCACCACCAGCTCGACGAGCCCGACGGGGCGGCCCGGGTCGTGGTCGATGTGCAGGTCCTCGATGTTGACCCCGATGTCGCCCACGTCGCCGAACAGGCGCGCCAGCTCGCCGGGGTGGTCGGGCACCGAGACGAACACCGACGCGGTCGCGATCGCCGGTCCGCCGTGCTTGCCCGGGATCGCCCGGGTGCCGGTGACGCCGCGGGTGAGGATGTCGTCGAGCCGCTCCTCGTCGCCGCTCGCCAGCACCTCGACGAGCCGCTCGAGGTCGACCTGGACGTCGCGCAGGATCTCGCTGACCGCGGAGTTGTTCGCGCGGATGATCTGGCCCCACATGTCCGGGTCGCCGGCCGCGATCCGGGTGACGTCGCGGACGCCCTGGCCCGACAGCGAGAGGTGCTCGGGCTGGGCCTCGGCGAGCTGGCCGGCGGTGAGCACGGCGAGCAGGTGCGGCAGGTGCGACGTACGCGCCACCGCGCGGTCGTGCTCGACCGGGGAGAGCCGCACCGGCTCGGCGCCGCACATCCGGGCCAGTGCCTCGACGAGGTCGACCGCCTCCGGCGAGGAGTGCGTGTGCGGCGTGATCGCCCACGGCCGCCCGTCGAACAGCGCGGCGCTCGCGGCCAGCGGCCCCGACCGCTCGCTGCCCGCCATCGGGTGGCCGCCGACGTAGCAGGCGAGCAGGTCCTCCTCGACGTGGTCGGAGACCTGGGTCAGCGGCAGGCTCTTCACGCTGCCGACGTCGGTGACCACTCCCCCGCGCTCGAGCGCCTCGACGACGAGCTCGGCGATGTGGTCGGGCGGTACGGCGACCACGGTGATCTGCGCGACGCCCTCGTCCGGGGCGGGACGACCGGCGCCGAGACCGCTCGCCGTGCGGACGTGCTCGTGGTTGGCGTCGGTGAGCCAGACCTCGAGGCCGGCCCGTTGCGCCGCCAGCCCGACCGAGGTGCCGAGCAGTCCGGCGCCGACGACGTGGATGGGGCCCTTGAGCTCACTCATCGGGCACGGCTCGCACCCGGGCGAGGTCGCGGCGCAGTGCAGCGGCGCCGTGCAGGTAGACGTGGGTGATGTCCTTGCGCGACAGGTCGGTCTCGACGTGCGCCATCATCCGCACCACCCGCGGCATCGAGGAGTCGATCTCGAGCTCGCGCGCGCAGATGAGGGGTACGTCGTCGAAGCCGAGCTGGCGGGCGGCGTACGCCGGGAACTCCGAGTGCAGGTCGGAGGTCGCCGTGAAGATGATGCTGATGAAGTCGTCGACGGCCAGCGAGTTGGCATCGAGCACGTCGCGCACCATCTCGGCGACCCGGTCGAGCATGTGCTCGCGCTCGTCGGACTCGAGCTGGGTGGCTCCCCGTACGGCTCTGACGGACACGCGGCTGAGCCTACAGACCGGCGGAGTCGAGCAGCTCGCCGACTTCGGCGTCGGTCAGCTCGCGCAGCCGACCCGCCTTCAGCTCGCCGAGCCGCACCGGTCCGATGCGGGTCCGCGAGAGCCGGCGCACGGGGTGGCCCACCTGGTCGAGCAGCCGCCGCACGATCCGGTTGCGACCCTCGTGGATGACCAGCTCGACGATCGAGCGGCCGCCGTGGGCGTTGCGCACCCGCGCCTCGCGGACCTCGACCGGACCGTCCTCGAGCACGACCCCGTCCAGCAGCTGCTGGATGGTGGCCCGCGAGACGACGCCGTCCACCTCGGCGACGTACGTCTTCTCCACCTCGTACGACGGGTGCGCCATCTTCTGGGCGAAGTCACCGTCGTTGGTCAGCAGGATCAGGCCGTCGGTGTCGGTGTCGAGCCGGCCGACGTGGAAGAGCCGCTCCGGACGATCGGCGACGAACTCGGCCAGCGTGCGATCGGCATGCGGGTCCGACATCGTCGAGGTGACCCCGGCCGGCTTGTTCAGCACGAGGTAGACGTGCGCGCTGACCGGGGGCAGCCGGCGCCCCTCGACGCGGATCACCGCCGTGGCCGGGTCGACCTTGGTGCCGAGCCGGGTGACGACCTCGCCGTCGACCTCGACCAGCCCGGCGAGCATCAGCTCCTCGCACTTGCGACGGCTGGCCACCCCGGACTGCGCGAGGAGCTTCTGCAGACGGATCAGCCCCTCGTCGTCGGTCTCGACCTGCCTCATTCCTCCATGCTGTCGGATGCGACCTCGTCGGTCGCATCCGGGGCCGCGGGGACCTCGGCGGCGACCTCCTGCTCGTCCTCGAAGTCGTCGACGCCCGGCAGGAACGGCGCCAGCTCGGGCAGCTCGTCGAGCGAGGTGACGCCGATGCGCTCCAGGAAGTAGCTCGAGGTGCGGTAGAGGTGCGCACCGGTCTCGTGGTCGGTGCCGGCCTCCTCGACCAGTCCGCGCGTCAGCAGCGTGCGCATGACGCCGTCGACGTTGACCCCGCGGATCGCGGAGACGCGGCTGCGGCTGACCGGCTGCTTGTAGGCCACCACGGCCAGCGTCTCGAGCGCGGCCTGCGTCAGGCGGGCCTGCTGCCCGTCGAGCACGAACCGCTCCACGACGGGGGCGTAGTCCTCGCGGGTGTAGTAGCGCCAGCCGCCGGCCACGTTGCGCAGCTCGAAGCCGCGGCCCGACTCGTCGTACTCCGCGACCAGGGCGTTCAGCGCCTCGACCACCTCGGGGACGGGGTAGCCGACCGCGGTCGCGAGGGTCGAGTCGTCCAGCGGCTGGTCGGCCACCATCAGCACGGCCTCCAGGGCGGGACGCAGCTCGGCGAGCGGGACCTCGAGGGTCTCCTCCTCGGTGACGGCCTGCTCGTCCTCCAGCATCTCGGTGGTCACGCCTGCTCCTCATCACTTGCGTCGTCGTCGACCGGAGCCGGCTCCTCGGGAGGCGCTCCGTCGAACTCGTCGTTGATCTCGATCTCCGCGTCCTCGGTGCCGGTCCAGCGGATGCTCAGCTCACCGAGCGGGGTCATCTGGTCGAAGGACACCACGCCCTCGCGGAACAGCTCCAGCAGCGCCAGGAACCGCGCCACCCGGGTCATCATGTCGGGCGCGTCGGCGGCCAGCGCCCGGAAGGTCAGCGTGCCGCTGCCCTTGAGGCGGCCCACCACGACCGTGGCCTGCTCGCGGACACTCACCGCGGGGGCGTGGATGTGCGCCAGCCCGATGCCCTCGGGCTCGGGCTTCGGCTCCAGCGCGCGAGCCGCGAGCCCGGCGAACTCCTCGAGCCCCAGCCCGATCAGCACCTCCGGGAGCAGCGTGGAGAACCGCTCCTCCAGCCCGACCGAGCGCGGGTGCCGGCGCGCCTCCCCCGCCATCCGGCGGTCGAGGATGCCGGCGACCTGCTTGAACGCCTTGTACTGCAGCAGCCGCGCGAACAGCAGGTCCCGCGCCTCGAGCAGCGCGAGGTCCTCCTCGTCCTCGACGTCGCCCTGCGGCAGCAGCCGGGCGGCCTTCAGGTCGAGCAGGGTCGAGGCGACGAGCAGGAACGAGGTGGTCTGCTCGAGGTCCCAGACCTCGCCGCCGGCCTTGATGTGCGCGATGAACTCGTCGGTGACCTGGGACAGCGCCACCTCGGTGACGTCGAGCTTGTGCTTGCTGATCAGGCTCAGCAGCAGGTCGAAGGGACCCTCGAAGTTCGACAGGTGCAGGGAGAAGCCCGCACTGAGCGCGGTCTCCTCGGAACCCGCGACCTCCTCGTCGGGCGCGACCGCCAGATCGGTCATCGAGCAGTCAGCCGCTGCACCAGCGCGCTGTCGTCACCGTTGGCCTCGAGGTCGGCCAGCGCCATCGCGATCGCCTCCCGGACGAGCCGGCCGCGGTCGACGGCCAGCCCCTGGTGACGCCGCAGCGAGAGCCGGGCGTGCTCGATGTCGAGCAGCTCGTCGGCCGTGACGTAGACGGTCATCTTCTCGTCGTGGCGGACCCGGCCGCTCGGCTTGCGCGGGGAGGCAGTCGTGGCTCTCCTCCGGCGCGGGCTCGTCGGGGACGGCCGTCATCGGCCGGTTGCCGCGGAACAGGTCGTCGGCGGCGGGCAGGCTCACGCGTCGAGACAACGGACCGCCACCTCCCTCGCGAGCTCGCGGTAGGACTCGGCACCGCCCGAGGTGGAGGCATAGCTGGTGATCGGCTCGCCCGCGACGGTGGAGTCGGAGAACTTGATGGTGCGCCGGATGACGGTGTGGAAGACCTTGTCGCCCCACGCCTCGACGAGCCGCTGCATCACCTCGCGGCTGTGCAGGGTGCGGCCGTCGAACATGGTGCCGAGCACGCCGTCGACGGTCAGGTTGGGGTTCAGCCGCTCCTGGACCTTGTCGATCGTGGTCTTCAGCAGGGCGACGCCGCGCAGCGCGAAGTACTCGCACTCCAGCGGCACGATCACCCCGTCGGAGGCGGTCAGCGCGTTGACCGTGAGCAGCCCGAGCGAGGGCTGGCAGTCGATCAGGATCACGTCGTACTTCTCGATGGCCGGCGCCAGCACGCGCTGGAGGGTCTGCTCGCGGGCCACCTCGTGGACCAGCTGCACCTCGGCGGCGGAGAGGTCGATGTTGGAGGGCAGCAGGTCCATCCCGGGGACCCCGCTGGGCACCACGACGTCGTCGAGGGTGACATCGCGCTGCATCAGCAGGTTGTAGATGGTCA
The DNA here is from genome assembly GCA_963797505.1 of uncultured Actinomycetota bacterium. Taxonomy (GTDB): domain Bacteria; phylum Actinomycetota; class Actinomycetes; order Propionibacteriales; family Nocardioidaceae; genus Marmoricola. Next base: position 43,638 of record CAWCQB010000002.1, read on the forward strand.
GGTCCATCTGGTGCGGGTTCAGGCCCAGGCCGACCGACAGCGAGCCCTGCGGGTCGAAGTCGACCAGCAGCACCTTGCGGCCGAACTCGGCCAGCGAGGCACCCAGGTTGATCGTCGTCGTGGTCTTGCCGACGCCACCCTTCTGGTTGCACATCGAGATGACGCGCGCGTGGCCGTGGGTGAACACCGGCTTCGGGTCCGGCAGGTCCGGCATCGGACGCCCGGTGGGGCCGAGCACGACCTCGGTCTCGACCTCGGTCGACCTCGACCTCGACCGTGGACCTCGACCTCCTGGACGGCGGCCTCCTGGACGGGGGCCTCCTCGGTGACGGTCCGGGTGGGGAACTGCAACGGCTCGCGGTCCTCGGGGGGCGGCTCCACTGGATTCTGCGGGTTCTGCGGAGGTCGGGCCATCGGGGGGATCTCTGATGCTGAGCCGCCGAAGAAACGCCCGAACCCGTTGGCACCGCTCATGGTGCAGTTCCTCTCGCCGTTCCCGCCCCGATCCTTCCCCAGATCAGCGCGGGAGATTGTCGACTTACCGCCAAGCCGCGGGCGCGACTCTATGCACCTGTCTCACCGGTCACAAGCCGTAGGCAAACGCATCACGACCATCATCCAAATCTGGGGAGGAGATGTGGGTAGCGCCTCGCCGTGGATGCACAATTCCTGCTAGTCCTGTGCAGAAACCTGTGCATAACCAAGGGCTCCCGTGAGGCCCCGCGAGGGTGACGTGAAACTGCCGTGAAACCGGCCCGCCGCACACTCGGGACATGACGACACAGCAGATCCACACCCCCTCGGGGACCTCGGCGCCCGCCGTCGAGGCGCACGGCCTGGTCAAGCGCTTCGGCAAGCACCGCGCCGTCGACAGCGTCGACCTGACCGTGCACCGGGGCGAGGTGTACGGCGTCCTGGGACCCAACGGCGCCGGCAAGACCACCATGCTCAAGATGCTGGCCACGCTGCTCCCCATCGACGAGGGCGACGCGAGCATCTTCGGGGTCGACGTACGACGCAACCCGCACGTCATCCGTCAGCTCCTCGGCGTGACCGGGCAGTACGCCTCGGTCGACGAGAACCTGACCGCCACCGAGAACCTGCTGCTCTTCGGGCGCCTGCAGGGACTGAGCCGTCCGGCGGCTCGCGAGACCGCGGCCCGGCTGCTGACCCAGTTCGGGCTCGAGGACGCCGCCGCGAAGCAGATCGCCCACTTCTCCGGCGGCATGCGTCGCCGGCTCGACCTCGCGGCGAGCCTGATCACCCAGCCCCCGCTGATCTTCCTGGACGAGCCGACCACCGGCCTCGACCCCCGCACCCGCGGCCAGATGTGGACCACGATCCGCGAGCTCGTGGCACAGGGCAGCACCATCCTGCTCACCACGCAGTACCTCGACGAGGCCGACCAGCTCGCCGACCGCATCGCGGTCATCGACCAGGGCCGGAAGGTCGCCGAGGGCACCTCTGACGAGCTGAAGTCCTCGGTGGGTCGCTCGACCCTCCAGCTCCAGCTGGTCTCGGCCGAGGACATCCCGGCCGCCGCCCGGGTCGTGGAGCGCGTGCTCGGCGAGGAGCCGGTGCTCACCCCGGAGGCGAAGCGGATGAACATCGCCCTGGAGCGCAGCGACCAGGCCGTCGACGTCCTCGTCGGCCTGCGCGAGCAGCAGATCCACATCGACTCGGTGACCGTGCAGAAGCCCTCGCTCGACGAGGTCTTCCTGGCACTCACCGGTCACGACACCGGGGAGACCGACGGCGACGCGGATTCCCAGACCACGCACGACTCGAACGACCTGGAGGCGGTCCGATGACCACGCTCACCCGTACCCCCGAGCTGCACCCCGCGGCGGGCTGCCCACCCGCGTCAGCGTGGTCGAGACGGTCCGCCAGACCATGACCATGGCCTGGCGAGCCACCTTGAAGATGCGCCGCAACTTCGAGCAGCTCTTCGACGTCACCATCCAGCCGCTGCTGTTCACCGCGATGTTCGCCTACATCTTCGGCGGCGCCGTGTCGGGCGACGTCGCTTCCTACCTGCCGATCCTGATCCCCGGCCTGATCGCCCAGACGGTGCTGACCGCCTGCGTCGCCACCGGCGTCCAGCTCCGCGAGGACATGGACAAGGGCGTCTTCGACCGGTTCCGGGTGCTGCCGATCGCGCGGCTCGCGCCACTGGCCGGACCCATGGTCGCGGACACCATCCGCTACGCGATCGCGGCGACGCTCACCTTCGCCACCGGCATCGCCATGGGCTACCGTCCCGGCGGCGGCGTGCCCGGGGTGTTCGCGGCCATCGTGCTCGGCATCATCGCCGGCTGGTCGATGGCCTGGGTGTTCACCTGGTTCGGCACCGTCGGCAAGAGCGCCCAGGTCGTGCAGGGCTACTCGCTGATGGTGATGTTCCCGCTGACCTTCCTGTCCAACGCCTTCGTCCCGGCCGACACCCTCCCCGACTGGCTGCAGACCTTCGTCAGGCTGAACCCGGTCTCGCACGTCGTCTCCGCGGTGCGGTCGCTGGCCAACGACGGCCAGTTCACCTCCGAGGTCGGCTGGTCGTTCCTGGGCTTCGCCGTCGTCATCGCGATCTTCGCGCCCCTGTCGGTGCGCAGCTTCAAGCGGAAGATCTGACGGCTTCCTGCACCTGGGCGAGGAGGTCCGCCACCTCCCCGGTCAGCGCACGGCCCGGTCGCCCGTCGTACTCCTCCAGGAGCGCGGCGAGCCGGCCGGGCCGTGCGCGTTCGGCCAGCTCGGCCAGCGGCTCCCAGGCCATCACCGGGAAGGTCCGGTTGTAGGAGAAGCGCTGCGCCATGCACCAGCAGGCGTACGCCGGCCTCCGGCTCGACGTCGCGGTCGAGCAGCCACGCCCCGACCGCGGCCAGCAGCATCCCGGTCACCGGGTAGTCGAGGAACGAGTCGGCCAGCGCGAGCAGGCGTCGGCCCCGTGTCGAGCAGGTGCACGGCGAGCCGGTCGCGCTCGGCGCGCTGATCGGCGGTCTCGGCGTACCGGACGTGCGCGGTGAGCGCGGCCGCCTCGGGCCAGGATCGTCCACGGCTCCATGCCCGAGGTCTCCATGCCGGGGAACCTGATGGCGGCCATCTCCCCGATCGCCTCGAGGTACGACGCTCGAGGCCCGTCGCTCGACGTCGCCCTTGGCCAGCGCCAGCTCGGCGCGGGTCGTCGGACTCGGCGGTGTGGCCGCCGAACGACGGCCCCTGCCTCATCTGCGCGGACCTCGCCGAGCATCGCGCTCGCACTCCGCGATGTCCCCGAGCAGCAGCGCGCCCATCGCCATCCCGGCGCGCACCTGCACCGCGTCGTCGTCGGCGTGCAACCGGACCAGCAGCGGCCACGCGATCTCCGCGTGCACGGCGGCCGTCGCCGGGTCGCCCTTCTGCATCGCGAGCAGCGCCATCTGGGTGTGCAGCATCGCCCGCGGCCACGGGGTGGTGTCGGTCGTCGAGCGCGTCCAGGGCCCGCTCGGTGTACTCGCGCGCCGCGTCGATGTCGCCGAGGTTCTCGGCCAGGTTGGCGGCCCACTGCAGCGCCATCATCGCCGTCGCCGGGTCGGGGCTCGTCGGCGACCTTGAGGACCGCGTCGAGCCGGTCGTCGTCGCGACGTCGCCTCGACGAACATGGCGTACGTCGCCCGCGCCCACGGCTGGTCCGGGACGCCGAGCCGCTCCATCGTCGCGATCATCGCGTCGAGGTTGCGGTCCTGGAAGAAGCCCATGTGGCTGACCAGGATCGAGACCGCCACCTGGGCCTGCACGACCAGCTCCGGCGGCGGCTCCCAGTGCTCGAGCAGCCGCTCGGCGCCGTCCAGCATCGCGAACACACGCGGGTTGTTGCCGGTGATCGCCCAGAACGACGCCCAGCGTGGCCATCAGGGGTACGGCGACGGCGGCGTCGTCCTCGGTCATCGCCCGGCGCAGCACGTCGGCGAGGTTGTTCTCCTCGTGGCTCAGCTCGTCGACGGCCGCGACCTGCCCGCTCGCGAACAGGTCCTCGCCGAGCCGGCCGCACAGCTGGCCACCGCCCAGGCCGACTGGGCCGCCAGCGCCTCGGCGCTCTCCCCCGACTCCGACGAGCCGCAGCGCGCCGAACTCGCGGACCGTCTCGAGCATCCGGTAGCGCACGCTGCCGTCGGCCTCGGTCACCGAGAGCAGCGACTGGTCGACCAGTGCCTCGACCAGGTCCATCGCGTCGGCGCCCGAGCACCGCCTCGGCCGGACCCGATGCCGACGCCGTCGTGGAAGACCGAGAGCCAGGCCAGCGCCCGCTGCTCGCGAGGGCTCGAGCAGGTCCCACGACCAGGCGATCACGGCGGTCAGCGTCTGGTGCCGCGCCGGGGCGGACCGGTCCTTGCCGCGGAGCACCGCGAACCGGTCCTCGAGTCGCTGGCGGAGCTCCTCCAGCGACATCGTGCGGATCCGGGCGGCGGCGAGCTCGATCGCCAGCGGCAGCCCGTCGAGCCGGGCGACCACGTCGTCGACGAGGGCCGGGTCGAGGTCGGCGTTGGGTCGGGCGGCCCTGGCCCGTCGTACGAACAGCGCGGCGCCGTCCTCGGTGGTGAGCTGGTCGAGCAGCACGACGTGCTCGGCGGCGATGTTCAGCGGCGCCCGGCTGGTGGTGACGACGCGCAGGTCGCGCGCGGTGACGAGCAGGAACGCGACGAGGGCGGCGACCGCCTCGACGACGTGCTCGCAGTTGTCGAGCACGAGCAGCGCCGGACCGGTGTCGAGCTCCTGCGCGATGCGGCCGCGGATGTCGGCACGCTGCGCGATGGTGTGCGTACGCCGCGACGTGACCGAGTCGCGCACGCCCAGAGCGGCACCGATCTCCGGGATCACGTCGTCGGGCGAGGAGATGCCGACCAGCTCGACGAAGTGCACCCGCGCCTGGGTGGCCTCCCGGGCGAGCACGTGCGCGATGCGGGTCTTGCCGATGCCGCCGGGGCCGATGATCGAGGTCAGCCGGCTGCTGCGCACCGAGGCTCGCAGCCGGGCCAGGTCGGCCTCGCGACCGAGCAGCTCCTCCGCGTCGTACCGGATGCCGGTGCGGACCGGCTCGTCGGCCGCGAGCAGCTCGCGCTGCAGCCGCTGCAGCGCGTCGGACGGGTCCACCCCGAGGCGGTCGCGCAGGTCGCGGCGGTAGTCCTCGTAGCGCGCCAGCGCCACCGGCACGCCCGAGACGACCGACTCCGCCCGCAGCAGCGCCTCGAGCAGCTCGGTGTCGTCACCCGCGTCGTCGTACGCCGGGCGCAGGTGCTCCAACGCCTCCCGCTCGCGTCCGCTCCGGGCCAGGGACAGGCCGAGCAGCCGCCGGGCCTCGAGCGCCGAACGACGAGCCCGGGCACGCACCTCGGCGAGCGGCCCCTCGGCCGTCTCGTCGTCGACAGCGGTCAGGTCCAGCGCCTCCCGCGCGAGCAGCGCCGCCTTCGCCGGATCGCCGGAGGCGAGCTCGCCGCCCGCCCGCTGCAGCAGCCGCCCGAGCAGCAGCGCGTCGACCTCCTCGTGCCCGATCCCGAGCCGGTAGCCGTTGCCCTGCCGCACCAGCACGTCGGCCCCGCACTGCGACCGCACCCGCGAGACCAGCACCTGCAGCGCCTTGGTCGGGTTGGCCGGCAGGTCCTCGGCCCAGACGACGTCGATCAGGCTCGCGTCGGAGACCCCCGACGGCGACAGCGCGAGCGCAGCCAGCAGGGCAGCGGGCCGCTCCCCCGGGAGAGGAGTGCCCCGCCAGGTCACGTCGTCGAGGAGACGGAGGGCTGGGCTCACGAGGGCCAGCCTAGGTGCGGGCGGTGACCGGCCACCGACACCCGGCCGACATACCGGATGGGGCTGGCAGGCAATTCTGGAGCCGGTGGGCCGAAGTATTCGCCTGCCCGCCCGCGGTTTCCCCGGGCGTCCGGGGAAACCGCACGCCCCCTACTTCAACGCCCGCGGATGCGCCGCGGCGTACACCTCACGCAGGCTGTCGACCGTGACCAGCGTGTAGACCTGCGTGGTGGTCACCGAGGCGTGGCCGAGCAGCTCCTGCACGACGCGCACGTCGGCGCCGCCCTCGAGCAGGTGGGTGGCGAACGAGTGGCGCAGCGTGTGCGGCGAGACCTCGGCGGTGATGCCGGCGCGCTCGGCCGCCTTCACGATCACCGACCAGGCGCTCTGCCGCGACAGCCGGCCGCCGCGTGCGTTGAGGAACATCGCCCCGTGTGCCCGTGGCGCCGGCGGTCCCGGCCTCGAGCAGGTCGGGGCGGCCGCGGACGACGTACGCCTGCACCGCCTCGCGGGCGAACCGGCCGACCGGCACGATCCGCTCCTTCGAGCCCTTGCCGCGCAGCAGCACGCTGCTGCCCGCCGGGTCCTCGAGCTCGAGGTCGTCGACGTCGAGGCCGACCGCCTCGGAGATGCGCGCGCCGGTGCCGTAGAGGATCTCCAGCAGCGCCCGGTCACGCAGCGCCAGCGCCGTCCCCGCCGCACCCGCCGCGTCGAGCAGCCGCTCCACGTCGCCGAGCGGGATCGCCTTGGGCAGCCGCTTGGCGGGCGTCGGAGGCCGTACGCCGACGGACGGGTCGGTGGTCGCCAACCCGTCCCGGACCGCGAACTTGTGGAAGCCCCGGACCGCGACCACCGTCCGGCCGGCCGAGGTGGCGCTGAGCGGTTGGTGCTCCCGGTCGCCCTCGCGCAGCGCCATCAGGAACCCGCTCACCGTCTGCTCGGTGATCTGGTCGAGGTCGCTGACCCCGACGCTGTCGAGGTAGCCGAGGTAGCGCCTCAGGTCGCGGCGGTAGGACTTGACCGAGTTCTCCGCCAGCCCGCGCTCGACCACGAGGTGGTCGAGGTAGGTACGGACGGCACGGACGAGCGCGCTCGGACCAGCCGGCGCCCCAGCGACCGGCTCCGTCACCTGATCAGCCGAGGACGGACTCGAGCGTCACCGAGTCCATGCCGTGGGCCTCCGCCACGGGCGCGTAGGTGATGTTGCCCTGCGTGGGTGTTCAGCCCCAGCGCCAGCGAGTGGTCGTCGCGGCAGGCCTGCTCCCAGCCCTTGTTGGCCAGCGCCACGGCGTACGGCATGGTCGCGTTGGTCAGGGCGTACGTCGAGGTGTTCGGCACCGCACCCGGCATGTTGGCCACGCAGTAGAACACCGAGTTGTGCACCGTGTACGTCGGGTCGGCGTGCGTGGTCGCGTGGGTGTCCTCGAAGCAGCCGCCCTGGTCGACCGCGATGTCGACCAGCACCGAGCCGGGCTTCATCCGCGAGACCAGGTCGTTGCTGACCAGCTTCGGCGCCTTCGCACCCGGGATCAGCACCGCCCCGATGACGAGGTCGGCCTCCATCACCTGGTTCTCGATCGCCAGCTTGGACGAGGCCAGGCCGTGGACCTGGTTGTTGTAGCGCCAGAACGACATCCGCAGCTTGTCCAGGTCGGTGTCGAGCAGGGTGACGTCGGCGCCCATGCCGAGCGCGATGTTGGCGGCGTTCTGGCCGGAGACGCCGGCGCCGATCACGACGACCTTGGCGTTGGCGACACCGCCCACACCTCCCAGCAGCACGCCCCGGCCGCCCTGGGCCTTCATCAGCGAGTAGGCGCCGACCTGCGGCGCCAGGCAGCCGGCGACCTCGGACATCGGGTAGAGCAGCGGCAGCGACCCCGAGGGCAGCTGCACGGTCTCGTAGGCGATGCCGGTGACCTTGCGCTTGGCCAGCTCCTCGGTCAGCGGCTGGTCGGCAGCGAGGTGGAGGTAGGTGAAGAGCACCTGCCCCTCCTGCATCCGGTGGTACTCCTCGGCGACCGGCTCCTTGACCTTGAGCACCATCTCCGCCTGGCCCCACACGTCGTCGGCCGAGTCGATGATCGTCGCGCCCGCGGCGACGTACTCGGCGTCGCTCGATCTGCGAGCCGACACCGGCGTCCTTCTGGACGCTCACCTCGTGGCCGTGGGCCACCAGCTCGTGCACCCCGATGGGCGTGATCGCCACCCGGTACTCGTGGTTCTTGACTTCCTTGGGTACGCCGATGCGCAACGTTGCCTCCTGTAGTTCACCGCCGTTGCCAGCGGGTGTCGCCACGTCGTCGGGGCGACCTTCGTCACTCTATTCCTCGTGCGTCTCCCGGACGTCAGCCCCGCGTCCCCCATCGCGCGCAGCACGTTGCGACAGGTCAGCCTCGCGAGGTCGTCGTCGGACCAGCCGCGATCGGCCAGCGCCGCGAGCAGCCGGGGATAGCCGGTGACGTCCTCGAGCCCCTCCGGGAGCCAGTCGGTGCCGTCGTAGTCGCCGCCGAGCCCGACGTGCTCGATCCCGGCCACCTCGCGGACGTGCTCGACGTGGGCGACCACGTCGTCGAGCGTGGCCGGCGGGTGCTCGCCCTCCTCGCCGGCTGCGTGCCCAGTCGCGGACCGCCTGGTTCACGAACATCGGCACGAAGGTCACCATGCACACGCCGCCGTTGCCGGACGAGCCGCGCCAGCACGTCGTCGGGCACGTTGCGCGGGTGGTCGCACACGGCCCGGGCCGAGGAGTGCGAGAACACCACCGGCACGGTGGAGACGTCGAGCGCCTGGCGCATCACGTCGGCGCTGACGTGGCTGAGGTCGACGAGCATGCCGATCCGGTTCATCTCGGCGACGACCTCGCGACCGAAGTCGGAGAGCCCGCCGAGCACCGGCTCGTCGGTCGCGGAGTCGGCCCACGGGACGTTGTCGTTGTGGGTCAGCGTCAGGTAGCGCACGCCGAGGCGGTGCAGCATCCGCAGCGTGCCGAGCGACTCGTTGATCTGGTGGCCGCCCTCGGCCCCCATCAGGCTGGCGATCCTGCCCTGCTGCCAGGCGCGCTCGACGTCCTCGACGGTGGTCGCGAGGGCCAGCTGGTCGGCGTACCGGCGGATCATGGTGTGGCCGGCGTCGATCTGCTCCAGCGTCGCGGTCACCGCCTCGTCGCCGGCCAGCGTCGCCGGCACGAACACCGACCAGAACTGCGCGCCGACTCCCCCGGCCCGGAGCCGCGGCAGGTCGGTGTGCGAGCCCACGGCCTGGCACATCTCCGTGTCGGTGATCTCCAGCCGGTCGAAGTCGTAGCCGACCTTCTCGCGCGCCAGCCAGAGCAGGTCGTTGTGCCCGTCGACGACCGCGTGCTCGCGCAGCAGCGCCTCGATCCGTTCGTCGGTCACAGCCGGCCCCGTCTCTTCAGCGCGTCATAGGTGAGTACGGCGGCCGCCAGCGGGGCCTCCCGGACCCGGCCGTCGAGCACCGACTCGAGCAGCTCGTCGAACGGCACCCAGACCTTCTCCATCTCGGCCTCCTCGGCGTGCAGCTCGAAGTCGCCGCGGTCGGCGTGCGAGAGCCCGGTCGCCAGGTAGAGGTGGTGCACCTCGTCGGTGAGCCCGGCGCTCGGGTACAGCGTCACCAGGTGCCGCCAGTGCTCGGCGCTGCAGCTCGGCCTCCTCCTGGAGCTCGCGCGCGGCCGTCACCTGCGGGTCCTCGCCGTCCTTGTCGCACAGGCCGGCGGGCAGCTCGACGAACACCCCGCCGCCGGCGTGCCGGTACTGCCGCAGGCAGCAGGCCCGTTCGTCCTCGTCGAGCGCGAGCACCACGACGGCGCCGGGGTGCTCGACGACGAGCCGGCCGAAGGTCTCCTCGGGATGGCCGGGTCGCTGCACGACGTCCTCGCGCAGCGCCACCACCCAGTCGTCGCGGTGCAGGTCGCGGGTGCCGAGGACGGGCCAGCTGAGGTGCTCGTCGGCCAGCTCAGGCACGGTCGAGTGCCGGGTCGCCGGCCTTCTCGCTCTCGGCGTCCTCGTCGGGCTCGGCCTCGTCCATCGTGACGTCGTCGTCGGCCACCCAGCGGCGACGCAGCGCGCTCTCGTCGATCGGGATCAGCAGCTCGCGCTGGCGCTGGATCGCCGCACCGATCAGGCCCGCGAACAGCGGGTGCGGGCGCGTCGGGCGCGACCGCAGCTCGGGGTGGGCCTGGGTGGCGACGTAGTAGGGGTGCACGTCGGCCGGCAGCTCCACGAACTCGACCAGGTTGTTGTCCGGCGAGGTCCCGGAGACGACCAGGCCGGCCGCCTCGAGCTGCTCGCGGTAGGCGTTGTTGACCTCGTAGCGGTGGCGGTGGCGCTCCTCGACCCGCGGGCGCGCCGTACGTCGCCCGGATGACGGAGCCCTCCTTGAGCTCGGCCGGGTAGAGGCCGAGCCGCATCGTGCCGCCGAGGTCGCCGGCGCCCTCGACGTAGGCGTGCTGCTCGGCCATCGTCGCGATCACCGGCTCGGGGCAGTCGGGGTCGAACTCCGTGGACGCGGCCTTCTCGAGACCCGCCTGCTGGCGGGCGAACTCGATCACCATGCACTGCAGCCCCAGGCACAGCCCGAGGGTCGGGATCTTGTGGGTGCGCGCGAAGGTCAGCGCGCCGAGCTTGCCCTCGATGCCGCGGATGCCGAACCCACCCGGCACGCAGATCGCGTCGAGGTCGGCCAGCCGGCGGGCGGCGCCCTCGGGGGTCGCGCACTCGTCGGAGGGGATCCACTCGATGTTGACGCGGGCCTCGTGGGCGAAGCCGCCGGCCCGCAGCGCCTCCACGACGGAGAGGTAGGCGTCGGGGAGGTCGATGTACTTGCCGACGAGCCCGACGGTCACCTCCTCGTTGGGGTGGTGCACCCGCTGGAGCAGGTCGTCCCACAGGGTCCAGTCGACGTCGCGGAACGGCAGGTTGAGGCGGCGTACGAGGTAGGCGTCGAGCCCCTCGCGGTGCAGCACCTTCGGGATGTCGTAGATCGACGGCGCGTCGGCAGCCGTGACCACGGCCTCCTGGTCGACGTCGCACATCAGCGAGATCTTCTTCTTCACCGAGGCCGGGAGCTCGCGGTCGGAGCGGCAGACGATGGCGTCGGGCTGGATACCGATCGAGCGCAGCGCCGCCACGGAGTGCTGGGTGGGCTTGGTCTTGAGCTCCTGCGACGGGCCGATCCACGGCACCAGCGAGACGTGCAGGAAGAAGACGTTGTCGCGGCCCACGTCGTGGCGCACCTGGCGGGCGGCCTCGAGGAACGGCAGCGACTCGATGTCGCCGACGGTGCCGCCGACCTCGGTGATGACCACGTCGATGTCCTCGCCACCCATGGCGAGGACGCGTTCCTTGATCTCGTTGGTGATGTGGGGGATCACCTGGACGGTGTCGCCGAGGTAGTCGCCGCGACGCTCCTTGGCGATCACGCTCGAGTAGACCTGCCCGGTGGTGACGTTGGCGATCTGGCCGAGGTCGGTGTCGAGGAACCGCTCGTAGTGACCGATGTCGAGGTCGGTCTCCGCGCCGTCGTTGGTGACGAACACCTCGCCGTGCTGGAACGGGTTCATCGTCCCGGGGTCGACGTTGAGGTAGGGGTCGAGCTTCTGCATCGTGACCCGTAGCCCGCGTGAGCGGAGCAGCCGGCCCAGGCTGGAGGCGGTGAGCCCCTTGCCGAGGGACGACGCGACGCCTCCGGTGACGAAGACGTGCTTGGTCGGCTGCGGTGCTACCAAGAGGGCTCCCCGTGGGCTCGAACTGTGCGTATCTCCACGGGGTTCAACCCTATCAAGACTTTCGGGACCGTCGTGACGCGACACCGCGGGCGACCTCGAGCAGCTCCTGCGCGTGCGCCATCGCGGTGTCGGACTCCTCGAGCCCGGCGAGCATCCGGGAGAGCTCCTGGACCCGGCCGGCGTCGTCGAGCGCGTCGAGGCCGGAGGTGGTGACGGTGCCGTCGCTGCTCTTGCGTACGACGACATGGCGGTCGGCGAACGCGGCGACCTGCGGCAGGTGTGTCACGACGAGCACCTGCGACGACTTCGCGAGCGCGGCGAGGCGCTTGCCGATCTCGACGGCCGCCTTGCCGCCGACCCCGGCGTCGACCTCGTCGAAGACGAACGTCGGCACCGGCCGGGTGTCGGCCAGGGCGACCTCGATGGCGAGCATCACCCGGGACAGCTCGCCCCCGGAGGCGCCCTTGGTCAGCGGACGCGGCTCGGACCCGGTGTTGGCGGCGAGCACCAGCTCGACCTCGTCGACACCGGTGGCGGTGAAGTGCAGCCGGGACCGTGCCGATCTCGAGGCCGTGCTCGTCCTCGACGCTGTCGAGCCGGACCTCGAACCGGGCGTGCGGCATCGACAGCGAGTGCAGCTCGTCGGTCACGGTGGTGGACAGCCGTTCGCCGGCCTTGCCGGCGGAGACCGGTCAGCTCGGCGGCGTCGGCGGCCAGCGTGCGACGCAGCTCCTCGCGCTCGGCGCGCAGCTCGGCGACCCGCTCGTCGGACCCGTCGAGGTTCACCAGCCGCTGCGAGGCGTCGCGTGCCCAGTCGAGGACCTCGTCGACCGTCTCGCCGTACTTCCGGGTGAGCGCGGTCAGCGCCGCCCGCCGTTCGGAGACTGCGGCCAGGCGGGCGGGGTCGGTGTCCACGCCGGTGGAGTAGGACGCGACGTCGGCGGCCACGTCGACCAGCAGGTAGCTGACCTCGGCGACCCGGTCGGCCAGCGCGGCGACCTCGGGGTCGTGCTCGCGCACGCTCTCCAGCGCCCGGCGGGCAGCGGCCATGGCGCCCAGCGCGTCGGGGGCGTCCTGGTCGGACGACAGCGCCTCGCGGGCCGTCTCGGCGGCCGTCCGCAGCGTGTCGGCGAAGCCGAGCCGCGACTCCTCGGTGGCGAGCGACTGCTCCTCGCCGGGCTGCGGGTCGACGGCCTCGATCTCCTCGAGGCCGAGCCGGAGCACGTCGGCCTCGCGGGCACGTTCGCGCGCGGACCCGAGCACCTCGCGCAGGTCGGCCTCGACCCGTCGCAGCCGGGCGAACCCGCCCCGGTAGCGGTCGAGCACCTCGGCGAGCTCGGCTCCCGCGTAGGCGTCGAGCGCGTCGCGCTGGGCCTCGGGTCGCAGCAGCCGGTGCTGGTCGGACTGGCCGTGCACGGCGACGAGCACCTCGCCGACGCGCGACAGCGCGGACGCGGGCACCGACGCACCGCCCAGGAAGGCGCGGGAGCGACCCTCGGCGGAGACCTGTCGGCCCAGCAGCAGCTGGCCGGACTCGACCTCACCGCCGTGCTCCTCGGCGATCTCGGCGAGCAGCTCGTCGGCGCGGACGACGCCCTCGACGCGGGCCGCGCGGGCGCCGGTGCGCACCGCGCCGGTGTCGGCACGGCCGCCCAGCAGCAGCCCGAGCGCGGTGACCAGCATGGTCTTGCCGGCCCCGGTCTCACCGGTGATCACGGTCAGCCCCTCGCCGAGCTCGAGCACGGACTCCTCGATGACGCCCAGGGAGCTGATCCGGATCTCCTCGATCATCGCGTCGCCGTCACCGGTTCCCGGAGCGCTTGCGCCGGTCGGCGGAGCCGCGCCAGCCCTCGACGGGCAGCCCGAACTTGGCGACGAGGCGGTCGGTGAAGGGTGCCTGGTGGAGGCGCACCAGCCGGATCGGCGTACGTCCTCGGCGGACCTCGATGCGTGCGCCCGGCGGCAGGTCGACGGTGCGTCGGCCGTCGCACCACAGCACGCCGGCGCCCTCGGTCTGCGCGAGCACCTCGACGGCGAGCACCGAGGTCGGCGCCACCACCATCGGCCGCGAGAACAGGGCGTGCGCGCTGATCGGCACCATCAGCAGCGCCTCGACGCCGGGCCAGACGACCGGGCCTCCGGCACTGAAGTTGTACGCCGTGGAGCCGGTCGGCGTGGCACACACGACGCCGTCGCAGCCGAAGCGGCTCAGCGGCCGTCCGTCGACCTCGACGACCACCTCGAGCATCCGCTGCCGGGCGGCCTTCTCGACGCTCGCCTCGTTGAGCGCCCAGGTGCTCTCGACGAGCTCCTTGTCCTGGTAGACGTCGACGTCGAGGGTGAGCCGCTCCTCGCTCGTGTACTTGCGATCGACGATCAGCTCGATCATCTTCTCGACGTCCTCGCTCTCGGCCTCCGCGAGGAAGCCGACGTGGCCGAGGTTGACGCCGAGCAGGGGGGTGCCGGTGCCGTGGGTGAGCTCGGCGGCGCGCAGGATGGTGCCGTCGCCACCGATGACCAGGGCGAGCTCGCACTCGTCGGTCCGGACGTCCTCGAGCGACACCGACTCGACGCCCTCGTGGGCGGGCAGGTCGAGCTCCTTGGCCTCGTCCTCCAGCAGGCGTACGACGAGCCCGTGGTCGAGCAGCGAGGCGACCACCGCGCCCGCGACGTCGCGTGCCTCCTCGCGCCCGGTGTGGGCGAGCAGCAGGATGCGGCGTACGTCGGTCACGGCTTCACCTTCTCACCCGCCACCCCCAGGGACGCGGATCGGCCCACCTCGGCCTCGATCGCGTCCCGGTCCAGCTCGTCCTCCCCCGCTCGCAGCCACAGGAAGAACTCCACGTTGCCCGACGGCCCCGGCAGCGGGCTCGTCGTGACCGCGCGGGCGCCCCAGCCCCGGCTCGCCGCCGCACGCGCGACGGTCTCGACGGCGTCGGCGCGGTGTCCGAGGTCGCGCACCACGCCGCCCTTGCCCAGGCGCTCCTTGCCGACCTCGAACTGCGGCTTCACCATCAGCACGAGGTCGCCGTCGGGCCGGGTGACGCCGATCAGCGCGTCCAGGACGAGCGTCAGCGAGATGAACGACAGGTCCCCCACGACCAGGTCCACCGGGTCCGCCGACCAGCTCGGCGTCGATCTCGCGGATGTTCGTGCGGTCGTGGACGTGCACGCGCGGGTCGTTCTGCAGCGCCCAGACGAGCTGGCCGTAGCCGACGTCGACGGCGACGACCTCGGCGGCGCCGGCGCGCAGCAGCACGTCGGTGAACCCGCCCGTCGACGCGCCGGCGTCCAGGCAGCGCCGTCCCTCGACCTCCAGCCCGAGCGGCGTGAACGCGGCGAGCGCACCGAGCAGCTTGTGCGCGCCCCGGCTGGCGTAGTCGGGGCTGTCGGGGTCCTCGCGCACGACCAGGTCGGCGTCGGTCGTCACGCCGGTGGCGGGCTTGGTGGCCACCGCCTTGTTCACGCGCACGCGCCCGGCAGCGATCAGCTCACTCGCGTGCTCGCGCGAACGGGCGAGGCCGCGGCGGACCAGCTCGGCGTCCAGCCTCAGTCGCCGAGGCGGCACGGCTCAGCTCTGGGTCGCCGGTGCGCGCTCGCCGGCGCCGCTGAGCACCTGGCGCAGCGACTCGTGCGCACGCTCGAAGACAGCGACGTGCTCGGACACCGGGAGGTCGTCCAGGCCACGGAGCGACGCGACCACCTCGTCGACCGACTCGTCACCTGTGGTCTCGGGCTCGACCGGTCTCGTCTGATCGCTCGCTTCGCTCGCTGCTCGACCAGCTACCCAGTCAGACATCTCGCTCATGGGCGACACGCTACTGCGGAACCTGCACGTCTCCGGTCTCGACAGGCTGTCCCGTGTCGTCGAGATGACGCCAGGCGGCGACGGCCACGACGCGCCACCAGTCGTCGGCGGATCCGTCCCCCTCGACGCGGAGCCGACCGTCCTCGACGGAGGCGGTCCAGCCGCCGAGC
>CAWCQB010000003.1:0-16888 GCA_963797505.1 uncultured Actinomycetota bacterium
CTCAGCGAGTCAGGTGGCTCAGAGGATCGGGTTGAACGGCTCGGTGCCGTTGACCAGCTGCAGGCCGGAGAGGCCGGAGTGCGCCTGGGCGAAGGCCAGCTCCTTGGCCAGGTCACCGATGTTGTTCGAGGCCGGCAGCGGGGCCAGGCCGAGCGTCGAGAGCACGCCGACCGCCTTGCCGCCCGCGGTCATGAAGCCCGAGCCGGAGTCACCGGGGATGCCGGGGCTCACGGTGTAGAGCGGGTGGCTCCAGCCGCCGTCGGCGGCGTCGTCACCCAGGCTGATGCCGGTGTGCGGCGACAGCGGCGAGAGGCCGGCCCGCAGGCTGGAGTTGCCGTAGGTGAAGACCCGGTCGCCGGCGGCGGTGCCGTCGGTGTCGATGCCGGTCGGGCCGCCCCAGAACGGCACCGAGGGGTTGACCTTGGAGACGTCGGCGGCGTCGACCTTGACCAGGGCCAGGTCGTTGTAGGCGCAGGTGTTGGCGTCGGTGGTGCCGAGCTGGTGCTCGGTGATCCAGGAGCTGTAGGCGAGCGTGCCGTGGCCGACGATGGTGCCCTCGGAGGCGAGGTTGCCGTCGTTGGTGAAGTCGACCGGGTGCCCAGCGGCACCGAGTCGTGTTGCACCCGTTGGTGTCGGTCGAGTCGCCCTTGCCGGCGCAGTGGGCGGCGTACCCGACGTAGACGTTGCCGGCGCCGTCGGTGTAGACGAAGTTCGCGGTGCACTGGGCGCCGTCGGTGTACATCATCGTGCCGGGGTGGATCGCCGCGGAGGCCGGGGCCCAGCTCGGGCGGCGTCGCGGAGCCGGACGTGGCAGCGAAGCCGGTGACGGCCAGCAGGGCCGCTGCGGCCGTGGCCAGCAGGGTGCGTCGTACGCGCATGAGGGCGCCTTTCGGATGAGGTCGAACCGTCGGGTGAGTTGTCCAACGACGCGACCCCACCGGGTTACGACCGGGGTAGTCCGATATGTCACCCTCCCGGCCCGCACGCCCGCTCAGTACGACGGCTGGGACGGGTCGATCTGGTTGACCCAGGCGACGACCCCGCCACCGACGTGCACGGCGTCGGAGAAGCCCGCGCCCTTGAGCACCGCGAGCGCCTCGGCGGAGCGGACCCCGGTCTTGCAGTGCAGCACCACCGGCTTGTCCTGCGAGAGCTGGCCGAGGGCGTTGCCGTTGAGGAACTCGCCCTTGGGGATCAGCACCGAGCCCGGGATCTTGTTGATCTCGTACTCGTTGGGCTCGCGGACGTCGACCAGCATGAAGTCGCGGGTGCCCTCGTCGCGCTCCTTGAGCATGTCTCGAGCTGGGTCACCGAGATCGTCGACCCGGCGGCGGCCTCGGAGGCCTCCTCCGAGACGGCGCCGCAGAAGGTCTCGTAGTCGATCAGCTCGGTGACGGTGGCGTTCTCGCCGCAAGCGCCAGTTGGGGTCCTTGCGCACCTTCAGCGTGCGCCACTGGAGCTCCAGGGCGTCGTAGATGACCAGCTTGCCGACGGCCGGGTCACCGATGCCGGTGAGCAGCTTGATGGCCTCGTTGACCTGGATCGAGCCGATGCTGGCGCAGAGCACGCCGAGCACGCCGCCCTCGGCGCAGCTCGGGACCATGCCCGGCGGCGGGGGCTCGGGGTAGAGGCAGCGGTAGCAGGGAGCGTCAGCGCCCTCGAGGGTCGGCCAGAAGACGCTGGCCTGGCCGTCGAAGCGGTAGATCGAGCCCCACACGTAGGGCTTGTTCAGGAAGTACGCCGCGTCGTTGACCATGTAGCGGGTCGCGAAGTTGTCGGTGCCGTCGACGATGAGGTCGTAGTCCTTGAAGATCTCGAGCACGTTGTCGTTGTCGAGGCGCTCGTCGTGCACGATCACGTTGACCAACGGGTTGGTCTCGGCGATGGACTCCTTCGCGGAGATCGCCTTCGACTTCCCGATGTCTGACTGACCGTGGATGATCTGGCGCTGCAGGTTGGACTCGTCGACCTCGTCGAACTCCGCGATGCCGAGTGTCCCCACTCCGGCCGCGGCCAGGTAGAGCAGAGCCGGGCTGCCGAGGCCACCGGCACCGATCACCAGCACCTTGGCGTTCTTCAGCCGCTTCTGACCGGTCATCCCGACATCGGGGATGATCAGGTGGCGGCTGTAGCGGCGTACCTCGTCGGTGGTCAGCTCTGCGGCCGGCTCGACCAGGGCGGGAAGGGACACGACTGCTTCTCCTTGGATCGGTTCACTGAGGTCTCGGGAACTATGGGTCCAACACCGGTCCTCCCGACCATGTTCCCTCGCCCGCGCGGGCCCGGTCCACGTGCCCGCGATCCGGACGCTTGTAGGCTGCGCAGCGTGAGCACCATGGAGGAACCGCGGCCCGCTCCGGCGGCCAACGCCAAGGGCGTGCGACTGCCGCGACGGGCCCGACGCGCCCAGCTGCTCAGCGCCGCGCTCGAGGTGTTCGTCGCGCAGGGCTACCACGCCGCCGCGATGGACGACATCGCCGAGCGCGCCGGGGTGTCCAAGCCGGTGCTCTACCAGCACTTCCCGGGGAAGCTCGACCTCTACCTCGCCCTGCTCGACCAGTCCTGCGACCAGATCATCTCGGCCGCCGGCCGGGCGCTGGAGTCGACCGAGGACAACAAGCAGCGCGTGACCGCGACGATGCACGCCTTCTACGACTACGTCGCCGACGCCGAGGGCGCCTTCCGGCTGGTCTTCGAGTCCGACCTGACCAACGAGCCCGCGGTCCGCGCCCGGGTCGACCGTGTCACCACCGAGTGCGCCAAGCTGATCGCGCACGTGATCGCCGACGACACCGGCCTTCCCGAGGAGCAGTCGCAGCTCCTCGCGGTCTCGCTGGTGGGCATGGGCCAGGTCAGCGCACGCTTCTGGCTCCAGGAGCGCGGCACGATCGACCGGGACGCCGCGGCGGCACTGGTGTCCGGCCTGGCCTGGCGCGGCATCGGTGGCTACCCGCGCACCGACGACCACCACTGAAGTTTCCCCACACAAGGAGGTCCTCCTGATGGAGGTCAAGATCGGCGTGCAGAACGCCAACCGCGAGCTGACCATCGACACCACCCTCGACGCCGACGGTGTCCAGGACGCGGTGACGAAGGCCCTCGAGAAGGGTGCCGTGCTCTCGCTCACCGACGCGAAGGGCCGCCGCCTCGTCGTACCCGGGGACAAGCTCGCCTACGTCGACATCTCCACGAGCACGACCGGGACGGTCGGCTTCCGGGGCTGACCCGAGAACTACCTCAGGCGCCGACCGGCTCGAGCTCGCGCTCGTCGCTCCACTCGGCGTGCTCCACCGGCTCGGGCTCCTCGGTCTTGCGGATCGTGGTGCGCAGCTCGGTGACGGGCATCAGCGCCACGGCCACGAAGGTGACGATCGCGATCACGCCGGCGATCAGGAAGATCCGGCCGGTGGCGTCGGCGTACGCCGTCCGCACGATCGTGGCCACCGCCGGGGGCAGCTTGTCGAGGTCCAGCGAGCCCACGTTGCCGCCGCCCGAGACCGGGATGCCGGCCGCGGCCATGCCGGAGGCGATCTTGCCGGCCACGTTGCTCGCGAGCACCGCACCGAGCGCCGCGACACCGATCGTGCCGCCGAGCGAGCGGAAGAAGCTCACCGAGCCGCTGGCCGCACCGACATCGGTCACGTCGACGGTGTTCTGCACGACCAGCACGAGGTTCTGCATCAGCGCGCCGGTGCCCAGGCCCATCAGCACCATGAAGGTGCTCAGGTGCCACATCGGGGTGAGGTGGTCGATGGTGCCCATCAGGGAGAGGCCCACCACCAGGACGGCACCGCCGACGAGCATGATGCCCTTCCAGCGCCCGGTCCGGGTGATGTACTGACCGGTCCCGGTGGCGCCGATCATGTTGCCGAGGATCAGCGGGAGCATCAGCAGACCGGCCTCGGTCGGGGTGTGGTCGCGGGCGATCTGGAAGTACTGCGCGAGGAAGACCGACGCTCCGAACTGCGCCACGCCGACAGCGAGGCTGCCCAGGATCGAGAGCATGGTGATCCGGTTGGCGAGGATGCGCGGCGGGACCAGCGGGTCGCTGTGCCGGCGCTCGACGGCGATGGCGATGACCAGGGCGACCAGCGCGGCGCCGAGGAACTCGGCGGTCTCGACGGACAGCCAGTCGAAGCTGGTGCCGGCGAAGGAGACCCAGACCAGCGGCAGGCTGGCGGCGACGGTGATGAACAGCGCGCCCCAGTAGTCGATGCGCACCTCGCGGCGCGGGTTGTCGATGTGCAGGAACTTCTGCAGCATCACCAGGCCGGCGAGGGCGAACGGGATGGCCACCCAGAAGCACCAGCGCCAGCCGGCGGAGTCCACGAGCAGGCCGCCGAGCAGGGGGCCGGAGACGGTGGCGACCGCCATGGTGGCGGCCATGTAGCCGCTGTAGCGACCACGCTCACGCGGCGGGATGATCGAGCCGAGGATCGACTGGGCGAGGGCGATCAGGCCGCCCATGCCGAGACCCTGGATGGCGCGGGCCGCGAGCAGCTCGGGCACGTTCTGCACGGCGCCTGCGGCGAGTGAGCCGAGCAGGAAGACGACGATCGCGACCTGGACGAGGACCTTCTTGTTGTAGAGGTCGGAGAGCTTGCTCCAGATCGGGCTGGTCACCGTCATGGCGAGCAGCGAGGCGGTGACGACCCAGGTGTACTGCGTCTGCGTCCCCTCGAGGTCGCCGATGATCGTGGGCAGTGCGGTCGAGACGATCGTGGTGCTCACGATCGCGACGAAGAGCGCCGACATGAGTCCGATGAGGACCTCGACGATCTCCTTGTGGGACATCTCGGCCTGCTGCGGCCGGGTCCCGACGGTGGTGGTGTCAGACATGGGAGTCCTTGCTGGTGTGACTGGTGGGTTCGTGCAGGTGGATGGAGAGGTCCTCGACCATCGCCGTGGCACGGCCGATCTCGTCGAGGTCCCAGTGGCCGAGCCGCTCGGCCAGGGCGAGGCAGATGGCCTCGCGTGCCTGGACGAGCCGCTCACGGCCCTGCGGGGTGATCGTGATGAGCTCGGCGCGACCGTCCTCGGGGTCGGTGCCCCGGGTGATCAGGTCGAGCCGGGCGAGGGTGACCAGCTGTCGGCTGATCACGGAGGGGTCGACGTTGAGCGCGGCGGCGATCTGGCCGGGCCGGGTGCTCCCCCGGGCCTCGAGCACGCCGAGCGCGACGATGTCGCCCCGGGTCAGGTCCTGCGCCGCGTGACCCCAGTCCCCGGAGCGCGCCTTGAGGGCGCGGCTGAAGCGCACCAGACCGTCGAAGAGAGCCTGGACGGCCTCGATCCGGTCGCGCTCGATGGGGGTGTTGGTCATGGACCAAGTCTAGAACAACTTGGTTGACTCAAACAACTATATGCGCTGTGAGACGCGACACCCTCAGGAGGCCAGGCCGAGCTCCGCCATCCGCTTCGCGTGGTTCTCGGTGAGCCGGCTGAACATCCTGCTCAGCGCGGCGAGGTCCATCCCGGGACGGTCGACACCCCCGGCGAGCAAGGCCGCCAGGGAGTCGCGCTCGGCGGCCACCCGCTGGGCCTGCGAGAGGGCCTCCCCCATCAACCGGCGACCCCACAGCGCGAGCCGGCCGGCGACGCGGTGGTCGGCCTCGATGGCGCGGCGCACCCGGTCGACGACGAACTCGGAGTGGCCGGCGTCGGCGAGGCTGTCGACGATCAGCTGGCGGGTGCCGCCGTCGAGGTAGGAGGCGATCTCCACGTAGAAGTCCGCGGCCAGCCCGTCCCCGACGTACGCCTTGATCAGGCCCTCGAGCCAGTCGCTCGGCGCGGTCGCGGTGTGGAAGACGTCGAAGGGCATCACGAACGGTGCCATCGCCTCCATCGGGTCGGCGCCGAGGGCCGAGATGCGCTCCATCAACGGCTCGATGTGGCCGAACTGGACGACCGCCATCTTGCCCAGCGCGAGCTTGTCCGGCAGTGCCGTCGCGAGCTTCGCATCATCGGTGAGCCGCTGGAAGGCCGAGATCTCTCCGTAGGTGATCGCCCCGAGCAGGTCGACCACTGCAGCGCGGTACGCGGGGTCCTCGAAGGCGACGGAATCCTGCTCGGGTTCGGCCATGTCGGCAGCCTACCGATAGACTGACGAGTGGCCGCGGGCTGGATGCCCCCGGGACGACCCCCAGGTTGTACCACTGCGGGCGGCTCGCCTTCGGCGTACGAACAGTCTTCACACCACTGAATCCACCGACCAGGACACGCCTGGTCACACACGAGAACAGGCAACATCCTGACAACCTTCAGAGAGCTCGGGGTTCTTCCCGAGATTGCGGACGCCCTCGAGCGCGTCAACATCATCAACCCGTTCCCGATCCAGGAGATGACCCTCTCGGTCGCCCTGATGGGCACCGACCTCATCGGCCAGGCCCGCACCGGGACCGGCAAGACCCTCGCGTTCGGCATCCCCGTGATCCAGCGCAGCGTCGCTCCCCACGACCCCGACTACGACGAGCTGGTCGCGCCCGGCAAGCCGCAGGCGCTGATCGTGGCCCCGACCCGCGAGCTCGCGCTCCAGGTCAGCCGGGACCTGTCCGTGGCCAGCGAGGACCGCGGCATGCGCGTGCTCACCGTCTACGGCGGCGTGCCCTACGAGCCCCAGCTCGAGGCCCTCGCGACCGGCGTCGAGGTCGTGGTCGGTACGCCGGGCCGGCTCATCGACCTGATGAACCGCCGCGCGCTCGACATCTCCCACGTGAAGTCGCTCGTCCTCGACGAGGCCGACGAGATGCTCGACCTCGGCTTCCTCCCCGACGTGGAGCGGCTGCTCAAGCAGACCCCCGAGACCCGCCAGACGATGCTGTTCTCGGCCACCATGCCGGCCGCGATCGTGGCCCTCGCGCGCACCCACATGCGCCACCCGATGAACATCCGCGCCGAGTCCTCGGCGGACACGCAGATGGTGCCCGCCACGGCGCAGTTCATCTACCAGGCCCATGACCTGGACAAGCCGGAGATGCTCGGCCGGCTGCTCCAGGCCGAGGGCGCCGACCTGATGATCGTCTTCACCCGCACCAAGCGCCAGGCGCAGCGGATCGCCGACGACCTCGAGGAGCGCGGCTTCAGCTCCGCTCCCCTGCACGGCGACATGGCGCAGACGGCGCGCGAGCGGGCCCTGAAGCGGTTCCGCGACGGCAAGCTCCAGGTGCTCGTGGCCACCGACGTCGCCGCCCGCGGCATCGACGTCACGGGCGTCACGCACGTCGTGAACTACAGCTGCCCGGAGGACGAGAAGACCTACGTGCACCGCATCGGCCGCACCGGCCGTGCCGGAGCCACGGGCATCGCGATCACCTTCGTCGACTGGTCCGACCTGCACCGCTGGAAGATGATCAACAAGGCGCTGGACCTGCCCTTCGACGACCCGCAGGAGACCTACTCCAGCTCGGAGAACTTCCTGCACGACCAGGGCATCGCTCCCGGCATCAAGGGACGGCTCGTGCCCGAGGGCACCATCGAGCGCAAGCCCCGTCCGGAGCGTTCGGACCGCGGCGGCAAGGGTGGTGGCGGCCGAGGTCGCGACAACCGCAGCCGTGGAGACGGTGGCGGCAGCCAGCGAGCCAGGGCAGCAGTCAGGGCAGCAGCCAGTCCGGCGAGGCGAAGGCGGCCGACGAGAAGTCCGGCGACCGTCCTCCGCGCAAGCGCAACCGCAGCCGGCGACGCACGCGGGGTGGCCGTCCGGCGGCCGCCGGGGAGAACTGAGCCCGCTCAGGCGGTGACGACGACCTTCGTGCCGACCGGCGCGAAGTTCCACAGCTTGATGGCGTCCGGCAGCGCTTGCCGGATGCAGCCGTGCGACTGGGGTGACCCGAGCTGCGCGCGGGTCTGCAGCAGGTGGCCGTTCTTGGTCGGGATGCTGTGGAACCCGATCGCGGCGTTGTCGCCACGGGTGAAGCGGACGAAGTACTGCATCACGCCGGAGTCGTCGACGCCGACGGCCCAGCGCGAGCGCGAGTAGACGGCGTAGGTGCCGGGCTTGAGGTTGTCGGTGAGACTGCCCGAGACCAGGTAGGTGCGAAGAACCTTGTCGCCCGCGTCGACGAGCCAGACCCGCTGGTCGCTCATGTCGAAGATGATGCGCTTGCCCCACCCGGTGTCCGCCGGCAGCTCGGTGCCGTCCTGCGGGCGTCGGAGTGCCCGTCGCGAACGACCGGGCCGCGTCGGGGAGGGTCTGGGTGACCAGGCTCGCCTGCTCACCGGACGTCGACCGGCCGGTGGCCGCGGCCGCCGTGGTGCCGCTGGTGGGGAGGACGCCGACCCCGCCGAGCACCGCGACGAGGGTCACGAACGCGGCCGCGAAGGCGGCACAGGCTCGGCCCCGTCGGACCCGGACCTCGGTCATCCGCGCTTCAGCAGTGCGGTCGCGACCTCGCGGTAGGCCTGGGCCCCCTTGTTGTTGCGGGAGGTCTTGAGGATCGAACGGCCCGCGGCAGGTGCCTCGGCGAAGCGGATCGACTTCGGGATCGGCGGCTGGATCACGTCGAGGTCGTAGGTCTCGGAGATGGTCTCGAGCACGGTGCGCGAGTGGTTGGTGCGCCCGTCGTACAACGTCGGCAGCACGCCCCACACCTCGAGGTCGCGGTTGGTGAACCGGCGTACGTCGTGGACGGTGTCGAGCAGCTGGCCGACACCGCGGTGCGACAGGGTCTCGCACTGCAACGGGATGAGTACGCCGGTCGCGGCTGTCAGCGCGGCGACGGTGAGCACGCCCAACGAGGGCGGGCAGTCGAGCAGCACCCAGTCGTAGCCGTCGGCGTCCTCGACGGCGGTCCGGATGACGTACTCGCGACCGGTGCGCGTCAGCAGGTCGGCCTCGGCGCGCGCGAGCTCGATCGTGGCGGGCAGCAGGTCGACGCCGTCGTCGGTCTCGATGATCGCCTCGGCCGGGTCCATCCCCTTGGTCAGCACGTGGTGGATGGAGGCGTCGAGGTCCTCGGGGTCGATGCCGAGGCTGAAGGTGAGGCAGGCCTGGGGGTCGAGGTCGACGAGGAGGACCCGCTGGCCCTGCTCGGCGAACGCCGCACCGAGCGACGCGACAGTGGTCGTCTTGGCGACGCCGCCCTTCTGGTTGGCGACCGCGACGACGTGGGTTGCTGACATCACGGCACATTGTGCCGCACGGGTGGGCGTTGTCCCGTCAGGCGGCACGAGTCGATACGCGCCTGTCTCACGCGATGGTCTCGACTCGTGGACTACCAGGCGGGCCGGGGCCCGCCGAACGGCATCTCCAGCGCTTCCGGCCCGAACCCGGTGACGTCGGCCAGCAGCCAGTCGTCGTGCAGCAGCAGGGCTGCCGAGGCCGGTCGCATCACCAGCCAGAGCCACCGGCCGTCGGCCTCCCCGGCGAAGACGGCACGGGCGAGCACCTCGCCGTCGGTCAGCTGGGCGACGGTCAGCTCGCGCTCCGGACCGTCACCGTGGTCGTCGACCAGCCACATCGGGACGGTCCGCCCGCCGGCTCGCACGTGGATCGAGGGCGGTCCGTTGCTGATCTGCGGCCCCGGGTCGTCGTACGTCGTGCCGGCGCAGCGCGCACCGAGCCCGATGCCCGGGTCCTCCGAGACGATGGTGACCTCGACCTCTCCGTCGAGGTCGCTGGTGCCGACCGTGGTGGTGACCGTGGCCCGCACCCGTCCGTCGCTGCCGACGCAGCCGAAGTCGGAGATCGACCACCCCGGGCTCATCGGCCAGGGGAGGTACGTCGGGATGTCGTCGATGCGGCCCACCAGCTCGGCGAACGAGTCGTAGTCGGACACCTCCGGGCGCCACAACGGGTCGATGGGGCCGTGCACCGTGCAGGCGAAGGACGCACCCTCACCGGTGACCGGCGAGGTGCATCGGGGGCACGATGCGGCGAGCGGCACGGGTGCAGGTTAGTGCTCAGGAGTTCCAGCGCGCCACGACTGGCGACTCGCGTTCGTAGCCCAGCACCGAGATGGTCGCCGTGCCGAGCAGGAAGTGGCGGCCGTCCTCGACGGGCAGCCCCAGCCAGCGGGCGGCCAGGGCGCGCGAGGCGTGCCCGTGGCTGAACACCAGCACGCGGCCCCCGTTCGCCCGCACCTTCGCCACCACGCGGTCCATCCGGCGCGAGACCTGGTCGGCGGTCTCCCCTCCGGGACACGGATGAGTCCAGACGGTCCAGCCGGGCACCCGCTCACGGATCTCGGCGCTGGTGATGCCCTCGTAGTCGCCGTAGTCCCACTCGGCGAGGTCGTTCTCGACGTGGACGTCCGCGAACCCCGCGAGCTCGGCCGTACGACGGGTGCGCAGCCGTGGACTGGTCAGCACGAGGTCGAAGTCCACCCCGTCCAACCGGTCGGCGAGCCCGCGCGCGACGTCCTCGCCCTCCGGGGTGAGCTCGACCTCGGTGCGCGAGGTGTGCTTGCCGTCACGACTCCACTCGGTCTCGCCGTGGCGGATCACCCAGAGCTCGGACGGCACGTCGTCAGTCCTGCGTGGATCCCTCGGGACCCGGCCAGTTCTTGTCGGGCTGCGGGACCGGGCGGCCGGGCTGCTCGCCACCACGGGCCTCGAGGTAGTTGTCCTTCGGCACCATCACCTTGCGACGGAACAGGCACACGACCTTGCCGTCCTGGTTGTAGCCGACGGTCTCGACGTGCACGACGCCCCGGTCGTCCTTGCTCGTGCTCTCCCACTTGTCGAGGACCCGCGTCTCGCCGTACAGCGTGTCGCCGTGGAAGGTCGGCGCCACGTGGCGCAGCGACTCGATCTCGAGGTTGGCGATGGCCTTGCCGGAGATGTCCGGGACGCTCATGCCGAGCAGGATCGAGTAGACGTAGTTGCCCACCACGACGTTCTTGCCGAACTGGGTGGTCTCCTCGGCGTAGTGGCTGTCGAGGTGCAGCGGGTGGTGGTTCATGGTCAGCAGGCAGAACATGTGGTCGTCGAACTCCGTGACCGTCTTGCCGGGCCAGTGCTTGTAGGTCGCACCGACCTCGAACTCCTCGTAGCTGCGGCCGAACTGCATCCCACTGGCTCCTTCGGTGACGACGGGTGGACGACGCGATGTCGCGCCGAGTCTGCCACCCTGAGAAGTACCCGAGAACTGCGCCCCACCATGTGGTTCGTGGTCCGGGGAGGGCCCCGCGCGGACGTATGCTGCCGCCCATGCCCGGCGTGACCACGACGGAGGTCGACGAGACCTCCGCACCCCATCCGGACGCCCCCTTCGGGGCCGGACCCAGGAAGGGAAGCGGTTCGGCGGCGGTCCGATCGCCCCCGAAGCCTTGTCCGCACGGCGGTGACCATCGTCCTGGGGCTGCTGGTGACCGTGGTGTTCTCGTGGTCGGTGATCGCGGTGCTCGACGCCTCGAGCTTCCCCGCGCCGCTGCACCACCTGCGCAACCGGCTGTTCGACTCCCCGGTGCTGGTGCCGAGCCTGATGGCCGTCTGGGTCTTCGTGATGCTGTTCGTCGCCCTGATCGGCCGGCTGTGGCTCGCCCTCGGCGTACTCACCGCCATCACCGCACTCTTCGGCGCCGTCAACGCGACCAAGCTCGAGCTGCGCAACGACCCGCTCTACCCGAGCGACTACACCTTCCTGAGCCAGCCGTCGTTCCTGTTCTCGATGGTCTCGCCCTCGAAGCTGATCCTGGGTGCCATCGGCCTGGCTGCGCTCGTCGCCCTCGGCTGGGCTGCCGGCTGGCTCGTCGGGCAAGGTGCTGCCCAACATCTCCAAGGGCGCCGGCCGTCGTGAGCTGATCGTCATCCGGGCCACGCGGGCCGTCATCGTCGTCATCTGCCTGGTGCTGCTGTGGATGGCCGGCAACTTCAACGAGCCCGGCAACCCCTGGCGTGCGGCGTTCGACTCCACCGGCCTGCGCTGGCGTGACTGGGACCAGCGGGTGAACTACCAGCGCAACGGCTTCGTGGCCGGCCTGCTGTTCAACATGCACGTCCAGGCGATGAGCGAGCCCCAGGGTTACTCGAAGGCCGCGGTCATGAAGATCGCGGACAAGTACGCCGCCGAGGCCGCCGCGATGAACAAGGGACGCACCGGCAGCCTCGACAACACCAACGTCGTCACGGTCCTCTCCGAGAGCTTCTCCAACCCCGAGTGGCTGAAGTCCCTCAAGCTCAGCTCCGACCCGATCCCCCGCACGACCGCGCTGATGGGCAACACGCTCTCCGGCAAGATGCTGGCGCCGGGCTACGGCAGCGGCACCGCGAACGTGGAGTTCGAGGTGCTGACCGGCATGTCCCTGAGCCAGCTCAAGCCGCAGATCTCGGTCGCCTACGAGCAGGTCGTGTCCAAGGACAAGACCTTCCCCTCCGCCGTCGACTGGTTCCTCGCCCACGGCCACACGCCCGTCGCGATCCACCCCTTCTCGCCGCGGATGTACGCGCGGACCGCGGTCTACAAGGCCTTCGGCTTCGATCGCTTCATCAGCAAGGACCAGCTGCAGGACAAGGCCCACGGCGGTGGACGGTTCATCGACGACAAGTCGGCCTTCGACGAGGTCCTGCACCAGATCCAGACCCACCAGAAGCCGGTGCTCACCCACCTGGTGACGATGCAGAACCACATGCCGTTCGGTGGCCAGTACGACGACCCGATGGACCCGAAGGGCCTGCCGCCGCAGTTCTCCAAGCTCGCGGGCCAGTACAACCGTGGCATCGCCCGCACCGACGTGGAGCTCGCCAACTTCCTGGCCGCGCTGAAGAAGCAGAAGGAGCCCACCACGGTGGTCTTCTGGGGTGACCACCTGCCGCCGCAGATCTACCCGCAGAGCCTGTTCAAGAAGGAGGGCGAGCGTGCCATGCACGAGACGCCCTTCCTGATCTGGTCCAACGGCAAGCCGCTGAAGCACACGACGCTGCCGACCACGAGCCCGATCCAGTTCCTGCCGCACCTGTTCGACGCGGAGAACGCGCCGATCCCGCCGTGGTACGCGCTGCTCGACACCCTGGACAAGCAGATCCCGGCGATGGACGCCGGCATGTACATCAACAGCCAGGACCAGCTGGTCAAGAAGGCCCAGCTCACGCCCGAGGCGAAGAAGGCGCTCGCCGACTACCGGATGATCATGTACGACCTGAGCATCGGGAAGCGCTACAGCGAGAAGACGATGTACGGCGACGCGCCGGCGTCCTGACCGGACCGGTCAGACGATCCCGTGGAACCGCTTCGGGATCCGGACCAGCGGGCGGTTCTCCATCTGCTTCATCTGGCTGCCCTTGGGGGCCCGGAAGTTGCCGGGCGGGTCCTCGGTCACCAGCGCCGCGAGCCGCTCCCCTGACGGGGGCGTGAACTCGGGCACGTCGGCGGCGACGACTCCCGACGTGACCTGCTCGAGCAGCTGGACGAGGGTGTCCCCGCCCTGACGCCACTGGGTGTCGGCCGAGCGGCCGTCGGCCTCCACCATCCGCTGGCGGTGGTCGGCCGCCTCCTGCAGGTGGTCGCGGTCACCGAACTTCATGTGGAACATCCACAGGTCGGGGTCGACGGCGTACGGCGTGCGCACACCGTGGGTGCCGGCGCTCCAGTGGTCGGGCACCCACTTGATCGCGGGCTTGCACATCAGCGGCAGGAACTTGGCCAGCTGTCGCTGGCCGAGCAGGGGTTGCGAGAGGTCCAGCGGCGGCTCGACGCCGACGTGGTGGACGACGTTGAAGCCCAGCGAGCCGACGGCGTTGATCCCGTCCTCGGTGCGCGCCTCGACGTACTCCTTCAGCCCGGCCCAGCGGTCCGGGTCGGGCACGATGAACTCGTCGGTGTCGCAGAACAGCACGACGTCGTAGAGCTCGAGCAGCGAGCGCCCGAGGTTGCCGACCATCGCCATCCGGGTCGTGTTGAACTTGCCGCCGCGGATCGGCGGGATGTGCAGCACGTCGCAGGGCAGGTCGTCGGTGGACCCGTCCTCGGAGTTGTCGTCGACGACGTAGAGGTTCTCGACCCCGAGCTGGCCGCCGTAGTAGCGGATCCAGAGCGGCAGCATCCGGCCCTCGTCGCGGCAGAAGGTGATGGCCGCGATGCGCAGCGGCTCGCCGGGCTCTCGCGGCGCCGGGGTGTGTGCCGGCTTCTCCCGGGTCTCGCCACCCTTGCGGCGGAGGAGGTCGCGTACGCCGCTCATGGCTGGTTCTCCGTTCGACTCTTGGTTCGACTCCTGGTTCGACTCCTGCGCGGCTCGCCTGTTCGCCCAGCGCTGCATGTTGCGCTGGGCCATGAAGGTCAGGCCGTCGAGGGCGGCCTCGAGCTGTTGCTCGGCGCTCACCTTCCTGGTGTGCACGCCGGGGACGGGGATCGCCTCGAGCTCGTCGATGTCCCCGACCACGCGGAGGTCGAGCTCGCGCAGCCGCGCGAGCTCACGCTTCGACCGGCGGCGTACCCAGCGCTCGTCGAGGCCCAGCGGGACCGACTCGCGCCCGCGTCGTACGAACCCCTGCTTGGCCAGGACGCCCTTGACCACGCGCTCGTAGTCCTGGCGGTTGAAGCCGTCGGCCTCGAGCCGTTCGTTGAGGGCCCGCAGCACCATCGCCGAGGCGGCGTCGATGCCCGGGTTGCTGCGCACGTCGATGTCGCAGAGGCCCTCGGGGATGCCGGCGACCGAGGCGAACCGGTCCCAGAGCAGCGACGGGGGGCGCCCTTCGGCGGCACCGTCACGAGCGTGAAGTGGTCGCGGCCGACCGCCTCGGACCAGCGTTCGGCGATCGCGGAGATGTGCTGGTTGCGCCAGAACCAGTGGCCGACCTTCTCGCCCTCCTCGGGGTGGTGGACCGCCTCGAGGAACTGCTCCCACGTCTTCACACCGCGGTTCTGCATCGTCTCGGTCCACATCGCCGGCAGCGAGCGCGCGAGGTCACGGGCGGTGAGGACGACCTGGATGTCGGAGTCGGCGAAGGCTTCCTTGATGAGGTCGATCTTGGGCCGCTGCCGGGGGGCGAGGAACTCCATCGAGATGATCGACGTGCCCGGCCAGCTGCTCGACGTCGTCGACCAGCCGGCGCCAGAAGCCGTCCGGCTCGAAGGGTGGCTGCTCGGGACCGCCGTGGTCCATCAGGTCGTGGACCGCCATCACCTGCTGGCGCCAGCGATCGCACGCGAACCGGACGTCGTGCTCCTGGAGCCGCTCGCGGTTCCGGTTCAGCACGTTCTGGATGAAGCTGGTGCCGGACTTCATCGCCCCGATGTGGAGCACCACCCGCTTCGCCACACCGGGGAGCATAGGCCAGCGGCGAACCTCGCCTCAGGAGCCCCCGCCGCCGGCCTTCCGGCGGTGCATCTTGGGACCTCCGCTGCCCGACACCTCGGAACCGTGGGCCTTCTCCTTCACGGGTCCGTCCTTGGGTACGCCGCGGTCGTTGGCCTGCTTGCGCTCGAGGGCCTCCCGCATCTTCGCCTTGAGGTCCTCGTTGCCCGACTCGCTCTCTGACTGCGCCATGCCCCCACCCTCGCACGGCGTGGATGACGCGGTCGAGCACTTTAGTCCTCGGGCTCCCACGTCACCGGGACGCCGTGGGGCGCCGCCCGGCCCAGGATGCGACGCTCGCCGCCCGGCCAGGTGGTCATCACGACGAGGAACTCGTGGTCGCGGGTCGGCTCGCGCCGGGTCGGCTCGAGGACGAGGTGCACCAGCGGGGCTCTCTCGGTCGCTCGCTCGCCGAGTGCCTCGATCAGGCCGGCGGCGCGCTCCTGCTCCTCGGTGGGGAGGTACTGCCACATCACGCTGTGCCACAGGACGGTCGTCGCCCCGTCCTGGAGGTCGACCTGCTCGAGGAAGTCCGCAGCACCTTGTCGTCGTACGGCCGGCGGTGAGGCACGGGCCAGCTCCAGGGCACCCCGCAGTCGCTCGAGCCGGTTGCGCTGGTCGGGCCAGACGTACGCCGTCAGGGCGAGCCGTCCCTCCGTCGTACTCGCTTCGATGGGGTTGAGGTCGCAGCCGGCCGTCTCCGCGAACTCCAGGTCGGGCCACGGCGTGAGGTGGTCGCCGCGCCAGGCCGGTCGCAGGTGGACCGGCGACCGATCGGCGCCGAACCGGTTGCCGGTCGTGTCGATGTAGCTGAACCGGTCGGCCAGCAGGTTCAGCCCCGCCGAGCAGCCGATCTCGAAGAGCCGCACCGGCCCGCGCAGCTGCTCCGGCAGGTGCAGCAGCCCGCCCATCAGCGCGGTCGCCCGCCCGACCTCGTTGGTCTGCGGCGGCCGGTCGAGCCACGCCCGCACCGCCTCGCGGTCGCGCTCGAGCAGGTCGATGAACGCCGGCACACCGTGCGGCGCGTTCCAGTGACCGCCGACGCTCGGGTAGTACGCCGCCAGCCCACCCGCCCTGCGTTCGAGCACCAGCCGGTGCACGCTGCCGAGCAGCCGCAGGGCCAGCGCCGACGGCCCCGGGTCGTCCTCGTGCCCGCGCAGCGCCCGCCACGTCGGCCCGTGGCGGTCGATGTCGTGGGCGAGGCCGTAGAGCAGTTCGGCGTACATCCGCGACCCCAGACGCCGCGCATGCCTCCCCCTGCTGCCTGAACGCCTCGGCGGCCTTCATGGCCCTGAGTCTGGCACCGCCCTCCCCCAGCACGTCCATGCGAGACCACAAAGCAACCAACCGGGCGGCCCACTGTTGACTGCGGTGGTCGAGCAGCGAGCGGGATAGTCGAGACCACCCGCCGCTCGGTGGTTGAGGAGCGAGCGCCAGCGAGCGTCTCGAAACCACCGGATCTGGCTGGTCGGCTGGTCAGAGTTATCGGGGTCGTGGTTGCCGTAGGCGTGGGGTTGCGGTGGCGTCCCGACGCCTTCGTCCGGCTTCCGGTCGCTCGTCGAGATCCTGTGGTGCGCGCTGGGTTCTGGCTCGTGGGTCGCGCGGTGGTT
This sequence comes from uncultured Actinomycetota bacterium, assembly GCA_963797505.1. Classification (GTDB taxonomy): domain Bacteria; phylum Actinomycetota; class Actinomycetes; order Propionibacteriales; family Nocardioidaceae; genus Marmoricola. Next base: position 16,835 of record CAWCQB010000003.1, read on the forward strand.
GGGCGAGGAGCGGGAGGTGTCTGGCCGCACGTAGAAGGTGGTCGAGCAGCGAGC
>CAWCQB010000004.1:0-85717 GCA_963797505.1 uncultured Actinomycetota bacterium
GCAGGACTCGAAGGCCGCGCGCACCTCCTCGGCGGACCCGGGGGCGCCGAAGCAGTCGGCCTGGTCGCCGCGGACCGCCGCGAGCACCGCCTCACGGGCGCCCAGGGCGAACATGTCCTGCTCACGCGGCCGCAGGAGTACGACGGCCCCGGGGCCGTGCTCGCCGGGCGGCAGCACCCGCTCGGCCATCCCGCGCACGACGGAGACGGGTCGGCCGCCGAGCTTGCCGGTGACCAGCTCGGCCAGCGAGGCGAGCTCGTCCGCGACGGCGGGGGCGGTGACCGCGAGCTCGTTGCCGTAGGAGTCGGTGCTCCCGGCGAAGTCGTCGAGCGGCTCGAGCACCGGCCACCCCGACGGCGAGGTCGGTCTGCCCGGTGCGCCAGGCCCGGCCGGCCGTGTCGGTGACGAGGACGGCCACGTTGCGGCCGCGTCTCGTCGTACACCCGCTGCCGGATGGCTCGCGCGGACGCGTCCGGGTCCTCCGGGAGCAGCACCACGTGGCCGGCCGTGACGTTGGACGCGTCCACGCCGGCGGCGGCCATCACCAGGCCGAGGTGGTTCTCCACGATCGAGGTCGGACCGCGCCGCGCGACCACGCGGACGGTCTCGTCGCGGATCGCCTGGTCGCGCTCGCCGACCCGGACGCGACCCTCGGCCTTGCTGACCACCTTGCTGGTGACCAGCACGATGTCGCCGTCCTCGAGGTCGAGCCGCGCGACCACCGCAGCGAGGTCCGTGCCGGCGTCCACCTCGCCGATGCCGTCGACCGGCCAGGCCTCCAGCCGGGTCATCGCAGGCTCATCGGACGAGGTCGAGGGCCGCGGCCACCATGTCGGCCGTGGCGTCGTGGTCGGTCATCCAGAGCGGCACCGCGGCGCAGCGCAGCCCGGTGGCGGTGATGCGCTCGACGGAGGCAGCGTCGGTGCTGTCCACGAGCCAGCCGTCGAGGACGCCGCCGTGCGCACGGGCGCCGTAGTGCTCGGCGACCCCGGCCGCGGAGACCTCGACCCCGATCACCTCGAGGAGCTGTCGGGCCATCCCGCGGACGTGGTCCTGGCCGATGATCCCCGAGACGCCGACGACGGGGGCCGAGGTCCCGGCGATCGCGTCGCGCACACCGGGAACGCCGAGGATGGTGCCCACGGACACGACCGGGTTGGACGGCGGGACGATCACGACGTCGGCCTCGGTGATGGCCTCGACGACGCCCGGACCGGGCTTGGCGTCCTCGATGCCGATCGGCACGACGGCGTGGGCGGGGACGGAAGCCTGGTGACGGATCCAGTACTCCTGGAAGTGCACGGCCTTGCGCTCACCGGAATCCGGGTCGTCGATCACCACGTGGGTCTCCACCCGTTCGTCGGTCATCGGCAGCAGCTCCACGCCGGCCCCATGGGTCGGACTCAGCCAGCGTCGGCAGAGCGCGGCGGTCACCGCACTGAGCGGATAGCCGGCGTCGAGCATCTGCGTGCGCACCAGGTGGGTGGCGATGTCGCGGTCGCCGAGTCCGAACCAGGTCGGCTCCACGCCGTACGCCGCGAGCTCGTCCTTGGCGTGCCACGTCTCCGCCGTGCGGCCCCACCCGCGCTCGGGGTCGATGCCGCCGCCGAGGGTGTACATCACCGTGTCGAGGTCGGGGCAGACCTTGAGCCCGTGGACCCAGATGTCGTCCGCGGTGTTGGCGATCACGGTGACCCGGGTGTCGGCACCGGTGCGCTCCACGAGACGCAGCAGGCCCTGGATGAAGCGGGCGCCGCCGACGCCTCCGGAGAGCACGGTGACGCGCGCGGGGGGAGCGCTGGGGAGCGGGGTGGAGGCTAAATCGGGCATCTCAGACATGTCATCAGGGGTGGGGGGCAGGGTGTGTGCGGGTGGCCCAGTCGGTCCCAATACCAGACTTCGGCTTGACTTCCGGGGTACGACAGGCATGTAATCACACCAGTGTGATTAGCAACTCGGTCCGTCAGGATCGAAGGGTCGAAGAGGGGCGAACACTGTGCGCGAACTGTATCTGCTCGATGACATGGGTGAAGAAGACGGCGGATGGGCGGAGCGCGGTCTGTGCGCTCAGACCGACCCCGAAGCCTTCTTTCCCGAAAAGGGTGGCTCCACTCGTGAGGCCAAGAAGGTCTGCCTCACCTGCGACGTACGCCAGGAGTGCCTGGAGTACGCCTTGGAGAACGACGAGCGCTTCGGCATCTGGGGCGGTCTCTCGGAGCGAGAGCGTCGCAAGCTGAAGAAGCGGGCTGTCTGACTCCTGACGATTGCGAGCGGGCCTCGAGGCTCCGGGGCCTGCTCGCAACCGTCAGGGCTTGACCTCGGGTCGGTCGTCAGGGCTCGTAGTCCGGGTGGACGTCCTCGGCCGGTACGCCGAGGTAGTCCGCCAGCTGCTCCACCACGACGGTGAGCAGCAGGGCCTCGAGGTCGGCACGCGTCTCGGCACGGTGCTCGATCGGGCGCCGGAACAGCACCAGGCGCGGCGGCACCACCTGCGTGGCCGGCACCAGCGAGGCCAGCGGCACCCGCGGCGCGACCCAGGTGTGCGGCAGCACCGGGATGTCCTCCACCGCGAGCTCGACCGCGGCGAGCTCCTCGGGCCAGCGTGACTCGACGTCGCTCATCACGTCGACCGCGACCTGGTCGAACAGCTCGCGCGAGCTCAGGTGGGCCGGCACCCGGCCACCCGGAGCATCGAGGCCGAAGGCCGGCCCACGCATCCCGCGGCCACGGCGGTCATGGATGTGCCCCGGATGTGCCTCGTCACGACCGCGAGCCTACGGCGAGGCACCGCTCGTGCGTTGTAGCGTCCGAGCGTGGGTCTCCTCCGCCGTTGCTCTCGCACCGCCTGTGGTCGTCCGGCGACGACCACCCTCACCTACGTGTACGCCGACATGACCGCCGTGGTCGGGCCGCTCGCGACCTATGCCGAGCCGCACGCCTACGACCTCTGCGACCCGCACAGCGAACGCCTCTCCGCTCCCCGCGGCTGGGAGGTTCTCCGCCTCGCCCACGACGACGAGCGCGGGCCGTCCTCCGACGACCTGCTCGCCCTCGCCGACGCTGTCCGCGAGGCGGCGCAGCCGCGTCCGGTGGAGCAGCCGCTGCAGCCGGCACGTCCGGTCGAGGGCGTCCGCCGCGGCCACCTGACCGCCGTCCGCACCGAGGACTGACCGGCGACTGACCGCGTAGCGCACACCCGCGGATAGGGTCGGGACATGTCGACCAGTGACCCTGCCGCCCTGGCCGCCACCTTCAAGGCCTACGACGTCCGGGGCACCGTCCCCGACCAGATCGACGAGGACCTCGCCCGTCGGGTGGGCAACGCGTTCGTCACGGTCACGGGTGCCGAGGCCGTCGTCGTGGGCCACGACATGCGCCCCTCCTCGCCGGGGATGTCCCGTGCGTTCGCCGAGGGTGCGGCCCTCGCCGGTGCCGACGTCGTGCTGATCGGGCTGGCCTCGACCGACCAGCTCTACTTCGCCTCCGGCCGGCTGCAGCGGCCCGGCGCGATGTTCACCGCGAGCCACAACCCGGCCCGCTACAACGGGATCAAGATGTGCCGCTCGGAGGCAGCGCCGATCGGGATGGAGACCGGGCTGGCCGAGATCCGCGACCGGGTGGCCTCCGGCGAGACGACCACGGCCGACGACTCCCGGCGAGATCACCGAGCAGGACGTGCTGGCCGACTACGCGTCGTACCTCCTCAGCCTGGCGCCGGTGACCGGACGCCACCTGCGGGTGGTCGTCGACGCCGGCAACGGGATGGCCGGCCTCACCGCGCCGGCCGTGCTCGGCCGCCTGGACCTCGACGTCGAGGAGCTCTTCTTCGAGCTCGACGGCACCTTCCCGAACCACGAGGCCAACCCGATCGAGCCGGCCAACCTGGTCGACCTGCAGGCGAAGGTGATCGAGACCGGAGCCGACATCGGCCTGGCCTTCGACGGCGACGCCGACCGGTGCTTCCTGGTCGACGAGCGCGGCGAGCTGGTCAGCCCGAGCGTGCTCACCGCGCTGATCGCCGCCCGCGAGCTCGCCAAGGAGCCCGGTGCGACCGTGATCCACAACCTGATCACCTCGCGGGCCGTGCCCGAGATCGTCGAGGAGCTCGGCGGCAAGCCCGTGCGCACGCGCGTCGGCCACTCCTTCATCAAGGCGCGGATGGCCGAGACCGGGGCGATCTTCGGCGGCGAGCACTCGGGCCACTTCTACTTCCGCGACTTCTGGCGGGCCGACTCGGGGATGCTCGCCGCGCTGCATGCGCTCGCCGCGCTGGCGGAGTCGGACCGTCCGCTCTCGGAGGTGCTGGCGCCGTACGTCCGGCACGTCGCCAGCGGCGAGATCAACTCCGAGGTCGCCGACCAGGCGGCCATCCTCGCCGAGCTCGAGCAGACGTGGGACCGGCCGCGAGGACGTGGAGGTGGACCACCTCGACGGGCTCACCGTCACCCATGCCGACTGGTGGTTCAATGTTCGCGCGTCCAACACCGAGCCGCTGCTGCGGCTCAACGCCGAGGGCGCAGACGGTGCCACCATGGCCCGGGTCCGCGACGACGTCCTGGCCGTCATCCGAAGGAGCGACCGATGAACCTCGACCGCCATCTGCTCGACGTGATCGTGTGCCCGGCGTGCCGGCAGTCGCTCGCCGCCGACGAGGCGGCCCAGGAGCTGGTCTGCGTCGGCTGCGGCCGCGCCTACCCGGTCCGCGACGACATCCCGGTGCTCCTCGTCGACGAGGCCCGCAACCCGTCCTGACATGACTTTCGACGACGGTCTCCTCGACGACGAGACGGCGCTGGCTCGGGCCGACGTACGCCTGCGCTACCTGGCCGAGGGCGGCGCCCGCGTACGCCGGGAGGCGGTCGCGGCCCAGGACGCCGTGCTCGAGGCGATGCAGCGGCTCTCCGACGAGCAGCCACGTGCGGTCGTCGCGGCCGGGCCCGACTCCCGGCTGCTCCGCGCCGTGCTGGAGCCGGTGTGCCCGGTGCCGTTCGTCGCCTGGCCCGGTCCCGGGCTGCCCGGCTGGGCCGGCAGCCTCGACCTCGTCGTGGTGCTGGCCCCCGAGGGCGACGACCCCGGCACGGCGGCCGGCGTCGCCGAGGGCGTACGACGCGGCTGCCAGCTGGTCGTGGCCGCCCCCGAGCAGTCGCTCGTCGGCGAGCACGCCCAGGGTCGCTACGCCACCCTCCTGCCGACGCAGACCCGCGACCAGCTCGCCATCGCGGTGGTCGTGCTCGACCTGCTCGACCGCGTGCACCTCGGTCCCCAGACGGACCCCAACGTCGTCGCCGATGCCCTCGACGAGGTCGCTGTCCTCTGCAGCCCGCACCACGACCTCGCGGTCAACCCGGCCAAGATCCTGGCGATCGGCATCGCCGACTCCAACCCGGTGCTGTGGGGCGGCACCGTGCTCGCCGCCCGCGCCGCCCGCCGGATCGCGGAGTCCATCCGCCGCGCCACCGGCCGCACCGCCCTGGCCGCCGACGCCGAGCACCTGCTCCCCGTCCTGGAGGCGACGGCGCCGGCCGACGTGTTCGCCGACCCGTTCGCCGACGGGGGCCCCGAGCGCCGACCGGCCCTGGTGCTGCTCGACGACGGCACCGGTGACCCGACCGTCGACGAGACCCGGCAGCGGCTCGAGCAGACCGCCCACGACCACGGCGTACGCGTGGAGTCGATCTCGTCCGAGGCCGACGGCGACGTGGCGCGCTACGCGGCGATGCTCTCGACGGGCACCTACGCGGCGGCGTACCTCCAGCTCGGACTGGACGCCTGACCATGTCGACCGAAGGCGGCACCCGGGCAGTCGTGGCGGCGCTCCTCGCCAACACCGGCATCGCCGTCACGAAGTTCATCGCGTTCGCGCTGACCGCGTCCTCCTCGATGCTGGCGGAGGGGATCCACTCGGTCGCCGACTCCGGCAACCAGCTGCTGCTCCTGCTCGGCGGTCGCCAGGCCCGCAAGGAGGCGACGCCGGAGCACCCCTTCGGCTACGGGCGCGAGCGCTACATCTACGGCTTCATCGTCGCCATCGTGCTGTTCAGCGTGGGTGGCCTGTTCGCGCTCTACGAGGCGTACCACAAGTGGCACCACCTCCACGAGCACCCCGGAGACATGGGTGAGCTCGACGGCCGCTGGTGGTGGGTGCCGCTGCTCGTGCTCGGTGTGGCCATCGCGATGGAGTCGTTCAGCTTCCGTACGGCGATCCACGAGTCCAACCAGGTGCGGGGTGACGCCAACTGGGTCCAGTTCATACGACGGGCCAAGGCTCCCGAGCTCCCGATCATCCTGCTGGAGGACTTCGCCGCGCTCATCGGACTCGCCTTCGCGCTGTTCGGGGTGGGGGTCACCCTGATCACCAAGCAGCCCATGTTCGACGTGATCGGCACCACCATGATCGGGCTCCTGCTCGTCACGGTCGCCGTGGTCCTCGCGATCGAGACGAAGAGCCTGCTGCTCGGCGAGGCGGCGAGCATCGACGCCCAGCGCCGCATCCGGGAGGCCATCGAGCGCAGCGAGGGGATCGACGGCGTCATCCACATGAAGACGATGCACCTCGGTCCCGACGAGCTCCTGGTGGCCGTCAAGATCGCCGTCTCCGGGACGGACTCCGCGGCCCAGGTGGCCAGCGCCATCGACGCCGCCGAGGTCGCCATTCGCGAGGTCGAGCCGACGGCGCGCGTGATCTACCTCGAGCCCGACCTGCGGCGCGCACCCAGCGCCTGACTCGCGGGCGTCCGGCCTTGTTGGTTGGGGGTCGATCGACCGCCTACAATCGCCGGTGCGCCTTTCGCACGAGATCGTGGTCAGACGCTCGCGCTCTTCTGCGCGCCACCACGACACATGACCCCTCGCTGAAAAGGAACTTCACGCATGGACTTCAAGGTCAAGGACCTCACGCTCGCCGACTACGGGCGCACCGAGATCTCCCTCGCCGAGCACGAGATGCCCGGCCTGATGGCGATGCGCGAGCGCTACGGCGCCGACAAGCCCCTCGCGGGCGCCCGCGTCGCCGGCTCGCTGCACATGACCATCCAGACCGCGGTGCTCATCGAGACCCTGGTCGCGCTCGGCGCCGAGGTGCGCTGGGCCTCCTGCAACATCTTCTCCACCCAGGACCACGCGGCGGCCGCCGTCGTCGTCGGCCCCGACGGCACCCCGGACGACCCGAAGGGTGTTCCGGTCTTCGCCTGGAAGGGCGAGACCCTGGAGGAGTACTGGGAGTGCACCCAGCAGATCCTCGACTGGCCCGCCGGCGAGCAGCCCAACATGATCCTCGACGACGGCGGCGACGCCACGATGCTGCTGCACCTCGGCGTGCAGGCCGAGAAGACCGGCGAGGCGCCCGACCCGGCCACCGCCGGCAGCAACGAGCAGCGGATCGTCTTCGAGGTGCTCAACGCACAGCTCGCCAAGAACGCCGACCACTGGGGCCCGATCGCCAACTCGGTCAAGGGTGTCACCGAGGAGACCACCACCGGTGTCCACCGCCTCTACGAGATGATGCGCGAGGGCACGCTGCTGTTCCCCGCGATCAACGTCAACGACTCGGTCACCAAGTCGAAGTTCGACAACAAGTACGGCTGCCGCCACTCGCTCATCGACGGCATCAACCGCGCGACCGACGTCCTCATCGGCGGCAAGGTGGCCGTGGTCTGCGGCTACGGCGACGTCGGCAAGGGCTGCGCGGAGTCGCTGCGCGGCCAGGGCGCCCGCGTCATCATCACCGAGATCGACCCGATCTGCGCGCTGCAGGCCGCGATGGACGGCTACCAGGTCGACACCCTCGACAACTCCCTGGCGATCGCGGACATCATCATCACCTCGACCGGCAACAAGGACGTCGTCACCGTCGACCAGATGCGCCAGATGAAGCACAACGCGATCATCGGGAACATCGGCCACTTCGACAACGAGATCGACATGGCCGGCCTCGAGGCCGACGGTGTCGCCACCCGCAAGAACGTGAAGCCGCAGGTCGACCTGTGGACGTTCAACGAGGGCGAGGGCGCCGGCAAGGCGATCATCGTGCTGTCCGAGGGCCGCCTGATGAACCTCGGCAACGCGACCGGCCACCCGTCGTTCGTGATGTCGAACTCGTTCACCAACCAGGTGCTCGCGCAGATCGAGATCTTCACGAAGACCGAGGACTACCCGGTCGGCGTCTACGTGCTGCCCAAGCACCTCGACGAGGAGGTCGCCCGGCTGCACCTCGGCGCGCTCGGCGTGAACCTGACGACCCTCACCGACAACCAGGCCGCCTACCTCGGGATCCCGGCCGAGGGTCCGTACAAGTCCGAGCACTACCGGTACTGAGCAAGGATTGTCGCGTGGCGCAGGCGGAGGTGGCAGCAGATCGGCCCAGGGTGCTCGTCGTCGACGACGACGCGGCCCTGGCCGAGATGCTCACCCTCGTCCTGCGCAACGAGGGTTTCATCAGTGAGATCGTCACGCGCGGTGACGAGGCGATGGCGGTCTTCCGCTCGTTCCGTCCCGACGTGGTGCTGCTCGACCTGATGCTGCCCGGCAAGGACGGCATCGACGTCTGCCGCGAGATCCGCGCCGAGTCCGGCGTACCCATCGTGATGCTGACCGCGCGCAGCGACACCGTCGACGTGGTCGTCGGCCTCGAGTCCGGGGCCGACGACTACGTCGCGAAGCCGTTCAAGCCCAAGGAGCTGGTCGCCCGCATCCGTGCGCGCGTACGCCGCTTCGAGGTGCCCACGCCCGAGGACCTGCACATCGGCGACCTCGTCATCGACGTCGCCGGCCACGAGGTCACGCGTGCCGGCACGGCGATCGGGCTGACCCCGCTCGAGTTCGACCTGCTGGTGTGCCTCGCGCAGAACCCGCGCAAGGTGTTCACCCGCGAGGTCCTGCTCGAGCAGGTCTGGGGCTACCGCCACGCGGCCGACACCCGTCTGGTCAACGTGCACGTCCAGCGACTTCGCGCCAAGATCGAGGTCGATCCCGAGAACCCCACGATCGTGCTGACCGTCCGTGGTGTGGGCTACAAGGCGGGCAGCGCAGATGAGCCCGCAGGGGACTGAGGGGCTGCGCCGGGTCTGGGCACTCGTCCGTGCCTGGCCGAGCAACCTGGTGCACCTGTGGCGCCGGTCGCTGCGTCTCCGTGTGGTCACCGCCATCGTCGTGCTCAGCGCGGTGGTCGTCGGCTCGGTCGGCTTCATGGTGATGCGACAGATCTCCAGCGGCCTGGTCAAGGGCCGGGTGGACAGCTCGGTCGCCGAGGCACGCACCGAGACCTCCACCGCACGGGAGCTGCTGAACTCGGCGGGCGGCAGCGACTACGACCCCGAGACCCAGCTGCGGCTGCTGGCGGAGAACCTCGTGTCACGCGGCGAGGTCAAGGGGTTCGACGTGGTGGTGCGCGGGCCGGTCGGCGCGGGCAGCACCGACGGCGGCGTACGCACCACTCCCGCGGTCGACACCGCGAGCGTGCCCGCCAACCTCCGCAAGACGGTGGAGGACGGCGGCGGCAACGGCGTGGCCTGGACCTACACCCGGATCCGCCACCTGGCGACGTCCACGACCGACCGGGTCGACGAGCCCGGAGTGGCCGTCGGCTCGACCGTGGTGCTGCCCTCCGACGGCGGCACCTACGCGCTCTACTACCTGTTCCCGATGAACGAGGAGCAGCAGACGCTGCTGCTCCTGCGTCGGGTGCTGCTGACCGCGGGCATCCTGCTGCTGCTGCTCGTCGCCGGAGTCGCTGCCCTGGTGACGCGCCAGGTGATCAACCCTGTCCGTCTCGCCCGCCGCGTCGCCGAACGGATCGCCTCCGGACGGCTCGAGGAGCGGATGCACGTCGCGGGGGAGGACGACATCGCCCGACTCGCGATGTCGTTCAACCAGATGGCCGAGGCGCTCCAGTCCCAGATCCGCAAGCTCGTGGAGCTCTCCCGCGTGCAGCGCACGTTCGTCTCCGACGTCTCCCACGAGCTGCGCACGCCGCTGACGACGGTGCGGATGGCCGGCGACGTGCTGCACGACGCCCGCGAGAGCTTCGACCCGGTCACGGCGCGGGCGGCCGAGCTGCTGCAGACCGAGCTCGACCGGTTCGAGAACCTGCTCGGCGACCTGCTGGAGATCAGCCGCTTCGACGCCGGCGCCGCCGTGCTCGAGCTCGACGACACCAACCTCGGCGACGTGGTCCACCGCGTCATGGGCACGGTGGCCCCGCTGGCCCTGCAGCGTGGCGTCCCGGTGCGGGTCGTCGACGACGGCGTGTTCATGGTCGAGGCCGACGTACGCCGGGTCGAACGGATCGTCCGCAACCTGCTGACCAACGCGATCGACCACGCGGAGGGCAGCGAGGTCACCGTCCGGCTCGCCTCCGACGGGGAGACCACCGCGCTGACGGTGCGCGACCACGGCATCGGGCTCCAGCCGGGCCAGTCGGCGATGGTGTTCAACCGGTTCTGGCGCGCCGACCCGGCCCGGGCGCGTGCCACCGGCGGCACCGGTCTGGGCCTGGCCATCGCGCTGGAGGACGCGCGGCTGCACGGCGGCTGGCTGCAGGCCTGGGGCACGCCTGGTGGGGGAGCCCAGTTCCGGCTGACCCTGCCGCGCCGCGCCGGCGACCCGCTGACCCACAGCCCGCTCCCGCTCGTGCCGCGCGACGTCCCGCAGGTCACGGAGAGTGTCACGTGAGCGCCCGTCGAGCCCTGGCGGCGATCGTCGCCGTGCTGGCCGTGGCCCTGACCGGCTGCGCCACCCTGCCGGAGTCCGGAGCCGTGCACCGCGCGGCGTCCGAGGCAGCCCGACCGACCCCAGGACCCGCCGTACTTCAGCCCGCCGGGACCGGCCAAGGACGGCAGCCCGTCGGCGATCGTCTCGGGGTTCCTGCTCGCCATGCAGGCGAACCCGCTGAGCACCTCGGTGGCGCGCTCGTTCCTGACCGAGCACGCCCGGGCCTCGTGGAAGCCGAACGACGGCACCATCATCTACGACGCGTACACCGTGCGGCAGACGACCGACGGCGCCGTGGTCCGGCTGGCCGACACCCACCGTCTCGACGCGCGGGGTGGCTGGCAGAACACGCCGCCCGGACGGTCGACGGACCTGCGGTTCGACCTCGTCTCCGAGCACGGTCAGTGGCGCATCGACAACCCGGTCAACGCGCTGGTCGTGCGCACCTCGTTCTTCGAGAGCAGCTTCGCCCGGTTCAACCTCTACTTCTACGACCAGACCGGTCGCGTGCTGCTGCCCGACCCGGTGTTCATCCCGCGCGGCGAGCAGACGGCCACCAACCTGGTCCGCGGGCTGCTCGCCGGACCGGGGTCCACGCTCGCGGAGGTGAGCCGGTCGGCGCTGCCCCAGCGCACCGACCTCGACCTGTCGGTCGTCGTCACCGAGAGCGGGGTGGCCGAGGTCCCGCTGAGCCGAGACGTGCTCAGAGCGCCGCCCGGTGAGCTGAGCCGGGCCGTCGACCAGCTGGCGTGGACGCTGCGCCAGGTGCCCGGCATCGAGCGCGTGCGCATCACCGTCGGCGGCGCGACCGTGCCGCTCTCCGGTGGCCGGATCGACGCGCCGGTCACCAGCGGCAACGAGTTCGACGCCGCCGGACCCGACACCGCAGCGCTGTGGGGGCTGCGCGGCGGCCGGGTGGTCGACCTCGCCAGCGCCACGGGTACGGCGACCACCGGGCCTCTCGGACGCCCCGGCTACTCGATGCGCAGCCTCGCCGTGAGCGAGTCTCCACGGAGGCTGGCCGCCGTCTCCGGCAACGGGTCGACGGTGTTCGTGGCCCCGGCCGAGGGTGGCAACGCCTCCACCCCGGTGGCGCGGCCGGTCGTCGGCGGCACGGACATCCTGCGACCGTCGTACGACATGTTCGGCGACCTGTGGCTGATCGACCGCACCGCCGACGGCGCGCGCGTGCTCGTGGTCCGGGGCAACCAGGTACGCCGCCTCCGCGTCCCCGGCGTGACCGGCGCCGACGTCGCCGCGTTCTCGGTGGCCCGCGACGGCAGCCGCCTCGCCGTGGCGTACGCCGGCACCCGTGCTCCCTCGGTCCGGGTGACCGACATCCTGCGCACCGACGAGGGGATCGTCTCGGGCGCCGGCCAGTCGCGCACCTTCGCCGCCGGCGGCCGCGACGCCACCCGGCTCGTGGACGTGGGCTGGCGCGACCCGTCGACGCTGGCCGTGCTGAGCCGGACCTCGGCCGAGACCAGCCAGGTCAGCTACATCTCCGCCGACAGCTCCCCGGTCGACCCGTCGCTCACCGACCCCAACGTCTTCCGTGGCGCGACCGCAGGCCATGGTCGTGGCCCCGGCCATCAACCTGCCGCTCCGGCTGATCACCCCCGACCAGCGGCTGTACACGCTGAGCAGCAACGGCAACTGGCCGCGCACCGACTCGAAGGTCCTCGCGGCGACGTACGTGCGCTGACCACCTGTCGTCCCCAGGCCGTCCGGGGACGCGCTGCTCCACAGGACGTCCGCGGCTGCTGTCCGCTGGGCGTCGACGGCGGTCAGGGTGGTGCCGTGCTCGATGCCTGGCTCGACCTCGTCCACGGCGGCGGCTGCGTGGGCTGCGCCGCCCCGGGACGTTCGCTGTGCCGCGACTGCGCCGAGCGACTCCCGACCAGCGGTCGGTCCGTGCGCCCGACGCCGTGTCCTCCCGGCCTGGCCGCGTGCTTCGCAGCGGGGGAGTACGCCGACCTGCTGCGCGCGATGGTGCTCGCCCACAAGGAGCACGGCGTGTTCGCCCTGGCCGACCCCCTCGGCCGGGTGCTCGCAGCGGCCGCGGCGGCCGTCCTGCCACCCGGCCCGACCCTGCTCGTGCCGGTGCCGTCACGACGAGCCGTCGTGCGCGCCCGCGGCCACGACCCGATGCTCCGGATCGCCCGCGCCGCGAGCCGCACCCTGCGCCGCGAGGGCCGGCCCGTGCAGCGTCGCGCGCCTGCTCGAGGTGCGCGGACCGGTGCGCGACCAGGCCGGGCTCGACTCCCGCCAGCGCGCCGCGAACCTGTCCGGCTCGATGGCCGTGCGTCCCGCGGCCCGCAGGTCCCTCGTCAGGGCCGGGGTGGCGGTGTCCGTCGTGCTCTGCGACGACGTGCTCACCACCGGCGCCACCGCCCGCGAGGCCCAGCGCGCCCTGGAGGACGGCGGGCATCCGGGTCCGGGCCGTCGTGACCGTGGCCGCGACCCGCAAGCGGCTGCCGGCCGGGAATGCACCACCTGCCCGTGCCCTACCGGTTTCGGCCATGGCCGACTAACGTCTGCACATGGAGAACATCCGGGTCCGCGGTCTCATCGGGGAGCCCCGGCCAGGCGATGCGGAGTCTCCGCATCTCGCCCCCCTCTCACGTGTCGACCACGTGCTTCGCGCTGCCCGGACGGGCCTGGCGCGCGAGGGGCTCCGCCTCGTGGACAGGAGTCTTCGGACAACCAGATAGTCACTCGGTTAGATCGAACAGCACGGGAGGTCTGTGGTGGATGTCGTGGTCAGCAGCCGGCACTGCGAGGTGTCGGACCGGTTCCGGGAGCACGTCGAGGAAAAGCTCGCCAGGCTGGAGAAGCACAACCACCGGATCATCCGGGTGGAGGTACTCCTCGAGAAGGAAGCCCGACCTCGCGAACCCGAGAGGACCGTCCGGGTCGAGCTGACAGCGAAGTCCAAGGGACCCGTGGTCCGTGCCGAGGCCGCTGCCGAGGACAAGATGGCCGCCCTCGACCTCGCGCTGGACAAGATGGCCGCGCAGATGCGCCGCGCCGCCGACCGCAAGAAGGTCCACCGGGGCCAGCACAAGCCCGAGTCGCTCGGCGAGGCGATGGCACGCACGGCGACACCCGCTGACCGAGCAGACGGAGTCCGAGCACATCGCCGAGCGCAAGGTCGGCCCGGTCACGGTGACCGGTGACGGCCCCCTCGTCGTACGCGAGAAGAGCCACGCGGCCGCGCCGATGACGCTCGAGCAGGCGCTCTACGAGATGGAGCTGGTCGGCCACGACTTCTACCTGTTCGTGGACAAGGAGAGCGAGAAGCCCTCGGTGGTCTACCGCCGGCGTGGTTATGACTACGGCGTCATTTCGCTCGAGATGGGCTGAACGGGCCAGCCGCGACGGCCCTCGGCCTGACCCGATCTGACCACCCGACGAGTGGTCCGGTCGTGTACCAATCGTGTGTTCCTCTGCCATAGTGAGCAAATGGTCGCTGAGGGCGCAGCAACAGGTGTCGATGCAGTGCGCGTCGTCGTCGTGGACGACCAGGAGCTCTTCCGGCGCGGGTTGACCATGCTGCTGGGCGTCGAGCCCGGCATCGAGGTGGTCGGCGAGGCCGGTGACGGCATCAGTGCGACCGACCTGATCGTGGCCACGGTGCCCGACGTCGTACTCCTCGACGTGCGCATGCCCAAGCGCTCCGGCCTCCAGGCCTGCATGAAGATCAAGGAGCTCGTCCCGAGCGTCAAGATCATCATGCTGACCGTCAGCGACGAGGAGGGCGACCTCTACGAGTCGGTGAAGAACGGCGCCTCCGGCTACCTGCTCAAGGACTCCTCGATCGACGAGGTGGCCCAGGCCGTCCGCGTCGTGGCCGAGGGGCAGTCGCTGATCAGCCCGTCGATGGCGGTCAAGCTGATCGACGAGTTCAAGGAGATGGCCCGCACCGACCGCGAGCAGGTGCCCACGCCGAGGCTGACCGAGCGCGAGCTCGAGGTGCTCCGGCTGGTGGCCAAGGGCATGAACAACCGCGACGCCGCGCGCGAGCTGTTCATCAGCGAGAACACCGTGAAGAACCACGTGCGCAACATCCTGGAGAAGCTCCAGCTGCACTCGCGGATGGAGGCGGTCATGTACGCCGTCCGCGAGAAGCTCCTCGACATCCCGCAGTAGCCGCGACTGTCAGCGGCCGGCGACATACTGACGCGATGCCGGCTGAGCAGTTGTCCCGGGCGCAGGCCCGCCGCATCGCCCTCGTCGCCCAGGGGTTCCGCGACCCCCGCCACACCACGCCGACGATGCGCACCTTCTCGCGCACGCTCGACGCGCACCGGCGTGCTCCAGGTCGACTCGGTCAACGTGCTCCAGCGGGCCCACTACATGCCGCTGTTCTCGCGGATGGGGCCCTACGACACCGACATGCTCAAGCGCGCCTCGGAGCGCAAGCCGCGCCGGATGGTGGAGTACTGGGCGCACGTCCAGGCCTTCATGCCGGTCGACCTGTGGCCGGTGATGCAGCACCGGATGACCGGGTTCCGGGAGAGCCCGCGCTGGGGTGCGTGGCTGCAGACCAACCGCGAGGTCGTCGACCGGGTGCACGACCAGGTGCGTGACCTCGGCGCCTCGACCGCCCGCGAGCTCGACGACCGGCGCCCCACGCGAGAAGGTCGACTGGGGCTGGAACTGGTCGGAGGCGCGCAAGGCGCTCGACTACCTGTTCCTCACCGGCGACCTGGCCATCGCCGGCCGCAACGGCCAGTTCGAGCCCGTCTACGACCTCGCCGAGCGGGTGCTGCCGCCCGCCGTCCTCGCGGCGCCGGTTCCCGACCGCCTTCGAGTCGACCAAGGAGCTGGTCCGTCGGGCCGCCCGCAGTCACGGCGTCGGCACGGTGCGTTGCCTGACCGACTACTACCGCCTCCAGATGCAGCGGGGCGAGGGCACCAAGGCGGCCCAGCGGGCGATCGACGAGCTCGTCGAGGAGGGCGAGCTGCTGCCGGTCACGATCGAGGGCTGGAAGCGGCCCGCCTGGCTGCACCGCGACGCCGCGCTGCCGCGCAAGGTCGATGCCCGCGCGCTGCTGAGCCCGTTCGACCCGGTGGTCTGGGAGCGCGAGCGCACCGAGCACATCTTCGACTTCCACTACCGCATCGAGATCTACGTGCCCGAGCCGAAGCGCCAGTTCGGCTACTACGTGCTGCCGTTCCTGCTCGGCGACCGGATCGTGGGCCGGGTCGACCTCAAGGCCGACCGCAAGGCCGGCGCGCTGCTGGTCAAGGCGGCCATGCCGAGCCCGGCGCGCCCGCTCGAGACGGCGCCGCGAGCTGGCCGCAGGAGCTGCGCGACCTGGCCTCGCTGGCTCGACCTCGACGACATCGTGGTGCAGGACAAGGGCGACCTCGCCCCCGCGCTCGCGGCGGTCGTGCACGCCTGAGCCCGGGTGGAATCATGGCGCCGTGCTGATCCGTCCCGCTGACCTCGCGCGGATCCGCGACGGCGAGATCGACCTCGCCTTCCGTCGCTGGGCGCGGCCGCGCCTGCTGGTCGGCACCCGGATGCGCACCTCGGTCGGTCTGGTCGAGGTGACCTCGGTCGACGAGGTGGACGACGTCACCGAGGCGGACGCCGTGCGTGCCGGAGCGCCGCGCGAGCAGCTGCTGAAGCTGATGCAGCCGAAGGCGCCGGCGCCGATCTGGCGCGTCGGTCTGCGCTACGCCGGCGAGGACCCGCGGGTGGCCCTGCGCAACGACGAGGACCTCAGCGCCGAGGAGCGGGTCGCCCTGGTGGCGCGGCTCGACCGGTTCGACCGCGCTTCGTCGTACGGCGCCTGGACCCGCGAGACCCTCGCGATCATCGAGGCCAACCCCGCGCGCCGGGCGCCGGACCTGGCCGCCGAGCTCGGCCGGGAGACCGCGCCGTTCAAGCGCGACGTGCGCAAGCTCAAGGAGCTCGGGCTGACCGAGTCGCTCGAGATCGGCTACCGGCTGTCCCCACGCGGGGCCGCCCTGCTCGAGGGCCTCTGACCCTTGCCGAAGCGTGGGGGCGCGGTCAGGCTGACCCCGTGACTCCTCGGGTCGTCGTACCCCTGCTGCTCGCGTCGCTGGTCGTCGCGGGCTGCGGCGGAGACCCCGCCTCCTCGCCTGCCACCCCCGTCCGCGACGCACGCCGGGACGACGCCGGTGGTGATGGGCTACGCGCTCGAGGGCTCGGCGACGCCGGCGTCGATCACCCGCGACGGGGACTTCCTCGACACCGTCGGCGTCGACGGGGTCGCCCTGACGGCGCGCGGTGGAGTGACCGCGGTCTCCGCGCAGGCCGGCGCGCTGCGGCGTGCCGCCGTGGCCGCCGGCCGGCCCCCGGTGCTGCTGTTCTCCAACTACAACAACCGGCTCGGCGACTTCGACGAGCCGCGCGCCCACCGGATGCTGGTCAGGGCCCACAGGCGCACCACCGCGGCCAGGGCGTTGGCCCGGCGGGCGGCCGGCTTCCGCGGCGTGCAGATCGACCTGGAGTCGCTGCGGCGGCGCGACAGCAGCGGGCCTGGTCGCGTTCACCCGCGCCGTGCGTCGGGCGCTGCCGCGGGGCAAGACCGTCTCGATGGCCTTCATGGCGAGCAGCAACGCCCGCGGGTACGCCGCCCGCGGCTACGACCTGACCGCGCTCTCCCGCCTGCTCGACGTGGCCGCGCTGATGACCTACGACCAGCACGGTCCCTGGTCGGGGCCCGGCCCGATCGCGGCGCTGCCGTGGGTACGCGCCGAGCTGCGCTACTTCCTGACCCGGGTGCCGCGGAGCAAGGTCGACCTCGGCGCGGCGGCGTACGGCTACCAGTGGGGCGGCGGCGCCTCGGAGGTCACCGTGCCGCAGGCGCGCAGCCTCGCCGGTTCGCGGGCGACGTGGAACGCGACGTACGGCGAATGGCAGGCGACCCTCCCAGGCGGGCGCCGCCTGTGGTGGGACGACGCCCGCTCGGTCGCCCTGCGCCGGCAGCTCGCGGTCGCGCAGCACCTGCACGGCCTGGCCATCTGGCAGATCGGATCCTCGGGAAGGTTGCAGCCATGAACGACACCCTCGTGCGGCACCCGCTGTTCGCCCGCCTCTACAGCCGGGTGCTGGCTCCGTCCTTCGAGCGTCAGGGCGGCGCAGACCTGCGCCGACGTGTGCTGGCCGGGCTGAAGGGCACGGTGGTGGAGATCGGCGCCGGCGACGGCGCCAACTTCCCGCACTATCCCGACGAGGTCGAGCGCATCGTCGCAGTCGAGCCCGAGGCCTACCTCCGCGAGCAGGCGTCCTCGCACACCGACGAGCGGGTGGAGCTGCGCAACGCGGTGGCGACCGACCTCCCGGTGGCCGACGGGGAGGCCGACGCGGTCGTGTGCACCTTCGTCCTCTGCTCGGTCGACCAGGCCGCGCGCGCTGGCCGAGGCGCGCCGGGTGCTGCGCCCGGGCGGTGAGCTCCGCTTCCTCGAGCACGTGCGCTCCCACGAGCCCGGCGCCGGCCGACGGGCGCAGCGGGTGCTGGACGCGACCGTGTGGCCGCGGCTCTTCGGCGGCTGCCACGTCTCCCGCGACACCGTGGCCGCGATCGAGCAGGCGGGCTTCACCCTCACCGAGCTGGAGCGGTTCAGCATCCCCGAGGGCTCCAGCGGGCCCTCGTCGGCCGCGGTCATCGGCTGCGCCGTACGCGCGTGATCGAGCGGGTGAAACTCCGCGGAGGTCCCGCCCGTTAGCATGGTTGACGGGCCTCTGCGCCCTCGTCCCCACTGAGTCAACCCCCAGGAGTAGTCCGCGTGTCGATCATCGACAAGGTCCTGCGCATCGGCGAGGGCAAGATCCTCCGCCAGCTCGAAGCGATCGCGAAGGCCGTCAACGCCATCGAGGACGACTTCGTGGCCATGTCCGACGACGAGCTGCGCGGCATGACCGTCGAGTTCAAGGAGCGCCTGGAGAACGGCGAGACGCTCGACGACATCATGCCGGAGGCGTTCGCGACCGTCCGTGAGGCGGCCAAGCGGGTGCTCGGGCAGCGTCACTTCGACGTCCAGATCATGGGTGGCGCGGCGCTCCACCTCGGCAACATCTCCGAGATGAAGACCGGTGAGGGCAAGACCCTGGTCTCCACGCTGCCGGCGTACCTCAACGCGCTGACCGAGCGCGGCGTCCACGTCGTCACCGTCAACGACTACCTCGCCAAGTACCACGCGGAGTGGATGGGCCGCATCCACCAGTTCCTCGGCCTGACCGTCGGCGTGATCCTCCCGGAGATGAGCCCCGACGAGCGCCGGGTCGCCTACAACGCCGACATCACCTACGCCACCAACAACGAGCTCGGCTTCGACTACCTGCGCGACAACATGGCCACCTCGCTCGACAACTGCGTGCAGCGCGCGCCGTACTTCGCCATCGTCGACGAGGTCGACTCGATCCTGATCGACGAGGCCCGCACCCCGCTGATCATCTCGGGCCCGACCCAGGACGAGGTCGAGTGGTACGCCGAGTTCGCCAAGGTCGCCCGCAAGCTCGAGAAGGACACCGACTACGAGGTCGACGAGAAGAAGCGCACCATCTCGATCCTCGAGCCCGGCATCACCAAGGTCGAGGACCACCTCGGCATCGAGAACCTCTACGAGTCGGCCAACACCATGCTGATCTCGTTCCTGAACAACTCGATCAAGGCCAAGGAGCTGTTCCGCAACGACAAGGAGTACGTCGTCCTCGACGACGAGGTGCTCATCGTCGACGAGCACACCGGCCGCATCCTGTCCGGCCGCCGCTACAACGACGGCCTGCACCAGGCGATCGAGGCCAAGGAGGGCGTGACCGTCCGCGAGGAGTACCAGACGCTCGCCACGATCACCCTCCAGAACTACTTCCGCCTCTACGACAAGCTCTCCGGCATGACCGGTACGGCCATGACCGAGGCCTCCGAGTTCGACAAGATCTACAAGCTCGGCGTGGTCCCGATCCCGACCAACAAGCCGATGGCCCGCATCGACCAGCGCGACCTCGTCTACCGCACCGAGGAGGCGAAGTTCGCGGCCGTCGTCGACGACATCGCCGAGCGGCACGCCAACGGCCAGCCGATCCTCGTCGGCACCACCTCGGTGGAGAAGTCCGAGCTGCTCTCCGGGCTGCTCAAGAAGAAGGGCGTCCCGCACTCGGTGCTGAACGCCAAGCAGCACGCCGACGAGGCGAAGGTCGTCGCGCTCGCGGGCCACAAGGGCGCGGTCACCGTCGCGACCAACATGGCCGGTCGAGGCACCGACATCATGCTCGGTGGCTCCACCGAGTTCCTCGCCGACCAGGAGCTGCGCAAGCAGGGCCTGGACCCCGTCGAGAACGCCGAGGAGTACAACGCGGCCTGGCCGGCGACCCTCGAGCGGATCACCGAGCAGGTGAAGGCCGAGCACGACGAGGTCAAGGACGCCGGCGGCCTCTACGTCCTCGGCACCGAGCGCCACGAGTCGCGCCGCATCGACAACCAGCTGCGTGGTCGTTCCGGCCGTCAGGGTGACCCGGGCGAGTCCCGGTTCTACCTCTCGCTCGGCGACGACCTGATGCGGCTGTTCAAGTCCGACTGGGTCGAGCGGGTGCTGCTCGCGCTGAAGGTCCCCGACGACGTACCCATCGAGAACAAGTCGGTGACCAAGTCGATCCAGTCCGCGCAGAGCCAGGTCGAGGCGCTCAACTTCGAGTCCCGCAAGAACGTCCTGAAGTACGACGACGTGATGAGCCGGCAGCGCGAGGTGATCTACGGCGAGCGCCGCGAGGTCCTCGAGGGTGCCGACCTCACCGACCAGGTGCACGAGATGATCGACGAGGTCATCCACACCTACGTGATCGCCGCGACCGAGAACTTCCCGGAGGAGTGGGACCTCGACGCGCTCTGGACCGTGCTGAAGACGATCTACCCGGTCTCGCTGCGCTACCAGGACCTCGAGCGCGAGGCCGGCGGCCGCGACGGCCTCGACCGCGACACCCTGCTCGCCGACCTCCAGGCCGATGCCCAGAAGGCCTACGAGGCCCGCGAGGCCGAGGTCGGCTCCGAGGTGATGCGCGAGCTCGAGCGGCAGGTGCTGCTCTCGGTGCTGGACCGCAAGTGGCGCGAGCACCTCTACGAGATGGACTACCTGCGCGAGGGCATCGGCCTGCGTGCGTACTCCCAGCGCGACCCGCTGGTGGAGTACCAGCGCGAGGGCTTCGACATGTTCAACGCGATGAAGGAAGGCATCCGCGAGGAGACCGTGGGCTTCCTGTTCAACCTCGAGGTCCAGGTCGAGGACGAGGAGGAGGCCGAGATCGACGTCGACCTGCTGGCCGGCGCCGACACCAGCGGTGCTCCGGGACTGCCGACCGACCTCGAGCACGACCACGACCACAGCGGGAACGGCCACGAGCACCACGCGCCGCACATCTTCGCCAAGGGTCTGCAGCCGTCACGCGCGCCGGAGAACCTCACCTACTCCGCCCCGAGCGAGGACGGCGAGGCCGAGGTCAAGGGCAGCACGTCGGTCAGCAACGCCGACGACCCCTACGCCACCGCCGGCCGCAACGACCTGTGCCCCTGCGGCTCGGGCAAGAAGTACAAGAAGTGCCACGGCGCCCCGGGTGGACCGACCGACCTCAAGGCCCGCCCCGCCGGCTGAGCGTCAGGTGCTCAACACCCGAGGTTGCCGTTGGGCGGGATGCTCAGGCTGGCCATCGCGAGCCGCCAGTAGCTGACCACCCGATGGTCCTGCGGGAGGAACACCCGGTTCCAGTAGCGCGCGAAGCTTCCGCGCGACCGCGTGCGCAGCTCCGCGATGACGAGGCGCTCGCGGAGCAGGGCGATGGCCACCTTGTTCGTCGCGGATGCTGCCTCCGGCGTGGGCCACTCGGACGGGGTGTTCGTCAGGTGGCTCAGCCGAGGTGAAGTCCGTGCGCTGCAGACGCCAGGAGCGCGGCGCGAACCCGGCGCAGGCGTTGGCCCTTGACCTGGTTTGCGCGGACCAGGTGGTTCCCCTGGGAGAGCGGTCTGGATCACGCGGTTCCAGGCCGGGATCGTCGGGCACACCGAGTTCAGGTAGTACTGGCTCGCGTAGTCGGGGGTCATGGCCGACGCCGGCGCGATCGCGCCGAACGCCAGGATGAGGGACAGCACGATGGTGGCTGACAGGCGCTTGGTCATGTCGACTCCAAGGGGAGGCGGATCACGCAGGGAATTTGACCGTAGTCTCATCATGCGGACACGAGCCGACCTGGCCTCCGCGGTCTACACCGCCATTGCCGACCTAAGCCGCACAACGACGCGTACACCCGAGACTCAGCCGAACTGCAGGGCGGTGCAGCACCAGCGGCCCTCGACCAGCTCGATGCGGGCGGCGATGGCGCGGGATCGTTCGCCGTGGCGGACGTGCACGCTGACCTCGGCCGCCTCCGGCGAGGGGCAGAACAGGTGGACGCTGCGCACCTGGCTGCGCAGCCGTCGCACGCGCCGGTCGCCCGGTGTCGTCCCGGCGAGCAGGGCGGACCGTCGTTGGAGGTCGGCGTAGACCTTCTCGCTCGTCCAGCGGAGCAGCTGGCTCGGACCGCGGTCGCCGCCGACCACCTCGACGACGGCGCACGCGAAGCGGTGCGCGAACGCCTCGAGCTCGGCGCGGCCGCCGGCGACCAGGCGTAGGTCGGGGGAGGGCGACGACCGGACGTCGCTGCCGTAGTCGAGGGCCAGCGTCCCCTGGATGCTGGCCATCGGGGCCGGGTGTGCGGCTGCGGTCGCGTGAGCTGTGCGGTCATGGTGTCTCCCGTCGGTTCCTTCAGTGGTGTGGCGTGCGCTGGCGCTGCAGCGGAAAGTGCAGACGTTGGCCGGGCCGGATCAGGTCGGGATCGGCGCCGATGATCGTGCGGTTCGCGCGGTAGGTGCGAGCGACCAGGCGCGCGACGTCCTGCTCCGAGGCGGTCCGCTCGGGAGCGCTCGCGTGCCAGCCGCCAGAGGCAGTCGCCGGGCTGGACCTCGACCCGCTGCCGGTGGCACGGCGTACGCCGAGCCGGTCGGCCTGGCCGGGACGGGCAGCCCGAGCCCGGTGCGGGTGCCGGTGCCGAGCGGGGCCGGCGCGGCGGACACCGGCCCCGCCACGACCGCACCGCCACTGGCCAGCACGATGCCGAGACCGGCCAGCAGGGCCCGACGAGCCGGGGCCGGGCAGCCGAGGCGCGCGGTGAGGGCGAGGCGTCCGGACGAGAGGACCTCGACGGCCGCCGCCGAGACGATCAGGGCCGCCCAGGCGGCCCCGACGACGAGGGCCCACGTGGCCCCGGTGACGAGAAGGTCCCCGAACGACATCCCCAGATCCTTGCGTTTGCTTGTGTTTGCATCAGACAACGCTCAGAATCATCGGGTGTCAAACGTTTGTCCACAGACCGTTTGGGCCGGACGGCGAGCCGGGGCATGCACAAGGTCATGAGCTGGGAAGAGTCGATGTTCGCCGTGTTCGACGACCTCGAGCAGCAGGCGAGCGGCCTCCACCTGGCCGAGCGCGACGCAGAGGTCGCCGACCTCACCGTCGCGGAGTACTCCCGCATCAGCCTGGCCTCCCGGGTGCACGCCTCCGTCGGTCAGGACCTCCGGGTGCGGTTGCTCGGCGGCAGGGTGTCGGCGGCCGGCTGGCGCGGCTGGGGGAGGACTGGTTCCTGCTGGTCGACGGCTCCTCCGAGTGGGTGGTGCGTCACGCGGGCGTCGCCACGATCGGTGGGCTCTCGGCGCAGGGCCGACAGCGAGGACACCTGGTCGCCGGTCGACCGGCTGACCATGCGCGCCGTGCTGCGACGACTGGCGATGGCCAACGAGCCCTGCCTCGTGCACTTCTGCGACGACCAGCAGGTGGAGGGCTTCGTGGGACGGGTCGGGCGGGACTTCTTCGAGCTCGCCGTCGGCGAGGGCGGCGAGTCCGGGCGCGTCGCGCAGGTCGTCCCGAACGCGGCGGTGGCAGCCCTGCAGGGTCGCCGATGAGCCAGGTGTCGGCGTCAGTCGCGAGGGGTGGGGGATCCCTCGACGAAGGGGTGGTCGCGCACGAACTGCTCGGCGTCGGCGTACGCCCGCTGGATGTAGGCCTCGAGCTCGCTCGCCTCGACGCGCCACTGGCCGCGTCCGCCGATCTTGATCGCCTTGAGCTCGTGGCGGCGCACCAGCGCATAGACCTGCGCGCCGGAGATGTTGAGCACCTCGGCGACGTCGGCCAGCTGGAGGAACCTCGGCGTCGCGTCCATGACCTCCACTCTGCCACTGGACGCAGACGGTTGCGACTGTTTGACACGCGTTGCCTGTGGATGGCACCGGCGAAAGGACACCCGCGATGACGCTCACCGCCCCGCGTCAGGAGACCGTGCCGGCCAGGGCGCAGCGCAGCCGACGACCGGGATGGCGCAACCCGCGCCTGCTCCTGGGACTGCTGCTCGTCGCCGCGTCGGTCGTCGTCGGTGCCCGGCTGATGGCGGCCGCCGACGACACGGTCGGCGTGTGGGCGGTGGCCCGTGACCTGCCGGCCGGGGCCAGCCTCGGCGACGGCGACCTGGAGCGTCGACAGGTGCGCTTCCCGGACGATGCGACGGCCAACAGCTACCTCGCCGCCGCCGACGAGGTGCCGGCAGCAGCGACGCTGAACCGGCCCGTGTCGGCCGGCGAGCTGCTGCCCCGTGCGGCCATCGCCGCAGCAGGCCGCCCACGACCTGGTCGAGGTGCCGATCAGCGTCGCCGTCGACGACCTGCCTGCGACCGTTCGTCAGGGGTCGGTGGTCGACGTCTGGGTCGCACCCAAGGTCGGCGCAGTGAGCGGCCAGCGGCCCACCGCGGTGCCCGTGCTGACCGACGTCGTCGTGGTCGCCGTGCCCCGCGGGTCGAACAGCCTCGCCCCGGAGTCGACCCGCCAGGTCATCGTCGGAGTGCCGGCCGAGCGCGCGGACGAGCTCGGCAAGGCGTTGGGCGGCATCTCCGACGGTCGCGTCGTCATCGCGCGGAAGGGCTGAGCGATGGCCGACCGGGTGGCCGTGCTGCTCGCCGCGGGTGGTGAGTCGTGGGAGGCCGCCGCGCTGCGCCTGCTCGACGGCGACGGCCTCGTGGTGCTGAAGCGGTGTGTCGACCTCGCCGACCTGCTGGCGAGCGCGGCCACGGGGCAGGCCGAGGTCGCGGTCGTGTCAGGAGAGCTCAGCGGGCTCGATGCCGACGCCGTGATGCAGCTGTTGCGCGACGACGTGCGGTGCGTGGCGGTCGGTGGCTCCACGGAGTCCCTCGCGCGGATCGGGGTGGTGGCGGCGCTGCCGGCGACCGAGCTCGCGGAGCTGCCCGAGGTCGTGCGTACGGCGGGAGCCCGCGCCCTGGTCGTCGACCCTGACCCGGCGCCCGAGCCGCGCCCGGACACGATCCTGGCGCGCGGCCGGGTGATCGCGGTGCACGGTCCCGCCGGCGCGCCAGGACGTACGACGCTCGCGATCGGCCTCGCCGCCGAGCACGCCCGGCGCGGCCACCCGAGCGTGCTCATCGACGCCGATCCACACGGGGGAGCCGTGGCGCAGCACCTCGGTGTGCTCGACGAGGTCTCCGGCCTGCTCGCGGCCGCCCGCCTCGTCAACGCGGGGTCGCTCGACGCGGAGTCGTTCGCGCGCTGTCGACGCGTGGTGGCCGACCGCTTCGAGGTGCTCACCGGCCTGCCGCGACCGGACCGATGGGTGGAGGCCCGTCCGGGGGTGCTCGACGCCGTCGCTCGATCGGGCCGCGGAGGTCGGCGACGTCGTGGTCGACACCGGGTTCAGCCTCGAGGACGACGCCGACCTCGGGCGTCCGCTCTCACGCAACCAGCTCACCCTCGACGCCGTCGCGGCCGCCGACCAGGTGGTCGTCGTCGGGTCCGCCGAGCCGACCGGGTTGGCGCGCCTCGCCCGCACCCTGGTGGAGATCCGCGACAGCACGTCCGCGCCGGTCACGGTGGTCGTCAACCGGATGCGCGACTCGCTCGGCTGGGGCCGTCGCGACATCGTCGGCATGGTCGAGGGCTACGTCCGGCCCACGGGGGTGCACTTCCTGCCCGAGGACCGGTCGACCACCGACAAGGCACTCGTGGCAGGCAGGTCCGTCGTCGAGCTGGGTGACTCAGCGCTGCGCAAGGCCCTCTCCGAGGTGTACGACGCAGTGCTGGTCGCACCGACGGCTCAGAGCGCTCCGCCCATCAGCAGGTAGAGGCCGGTCGCCGTGTAGGCGACCATGATGACCAGCATCCCGATCTGGCCGCTGACGTGATGTCGCTTCGGGAGCAGCGAGATCGCGCGGTCGTGCGCGGCGATCACACCGCAGATGTGGCCGGTGACGACGGCGAGCACCTGGATGCTCGCGAGCAGCGACGGGTGGAACGACAGCCAGTAGTTGACGTTGAAGTTGGCCGTGCCGAGCAGGTTGTCGCCGCGGACCATCGGGTCGCTGAGCTGGATGATCGTGTTCTGGCCCTGCTCGATGAAGTAGCTCAGGTAGTGCGCGGTCATGTACCCGACGATGATCGGGATCACCGAGTGCGCCAGCAGGTTGGGCAGGTCGCGGCGGCGTACGGCCTTGGGGCCGGTCGTCTCCACGCCCGTCGACATCGCGGCGACGGTGAACGAGACCCCGACGATCAGGCAGAAGACCAGCAGCGCCGCGGTGTTGGTGAGCCTGTTGTCGAGGCCGACGTCGCTGAGGATCTGCTGCCAGGAGAGCGTGTCCTTGTAGGTGTCGAACGCGGTCGACCCGAACAGCGTCGCGACCACGGCCACGAGCCCCGGTCGGGGGACCACGGTGGCGAGGTTCGCCAGCGGGCTGCGTACGACGAGCCGGGCTCCGTCGCGTCCCCAGGCGGACAGGTGCGCCAGCAGGGAGGAGTACACCTCGAACGGGTCGGCCCGCTCCAGCCACACGTCGCCGAACACGGCGGCGCCGATCAGCATGATGGCGAGGTACGCCACCAGCCACAGCCGCACCGAGCTCACGTAGGCGCTCTGCGGGTTGACCAGCTCCTGCCAGGTGAACGCGAACAAGCCTGCGGCGGCGGGCCAGTAGCCGAGCTTCGCGGGGTACGTCGCCAGGCCGGTCGCCGGGTCTCCGCCGGTCGCCTTCGCCAGCAGCAGGTTGAGCGTGCGCACCGGGCTGACCGCCTTGACGACCGGGCCGAACAGCAGCGAGGCCGGCACGATGCCGACCCAGACCAGCACGTAGAACGTGCCGAGCACCGGGTTGGTGACGAGGTCGGGTCCCCAGATCAGCGCCCAGGTGAGGTAGAGCGCGACGGCCAGCCCGATGATCCGCAGCGTCCACTGGAAGCGGGCGTCGTCGACGATCCGCTCGCACCCCGGGGACCGGGCGGCCCGGCCGGGGACCCTCGTAGCGCGGCTGGCGCCAGGCCAGGGCGAGCACGCAGAAGGAGACGACGAGCGCCGCGACCGCGCCCGAGATCGCGAGCGTGAGCGGGATGGGCAGGTCCTTGGACCCGCCGATGCCGTGCAGCGGCAGGAACTCAGGGAGCACGCCCGCGAGGGTCGCGGCCTGGGGCACTCAGCGCACCGTGAGCTGGAGGATGAGCTTGTCGAGCGAGTGCGACTCGACGTCGATCACGCCGGGCTGGTCGATGGTGAGCGTCTTGTCGGTGGTGCCGGCGGTGTACTCGATGTGCTGCTCGGGGGAGCTGTGCACGTGGATCTCGCCGGCCTTGTCGGCGGTGATGTGCAGCTTCAGCGGGTCGCCGGCCTTGACCTCGACCTTGGCGCCCGACGGGGTGACGGTGTCGCCCTTGAAGGTGATGTCCACGGTCGACGTACCGCTGGAGTCCTTCTTCACCACCGAGCTGTCCGATCCGGAGCCGCTACCGGAGTCGTCCGAGCCACATCCCGCCATCGCCAGGGCCATCACGGCAGAGACGAGCACGGCGCCTACGAGGCGCGCGGAACGGGACATCGAAACCTCCAGCTGGTGGGTCGGGCGTTCGGGACGGGTGACGGCCTCTGCCAGAATCCCATGAGGCCCAAGTACTCGAGGAGAGGGGTTCGCAGGATGAGCGAGAGGCTGCGCGCTAGCGACCTCGCTCTGCTGGCGGAAGAGACGCCGCAGACGCCCATGCACAACGCGACCCTCGAGATCTTCGACCCGGGCGACTCGGGCTTCGACTACGAGGCCCTGCTGGCGCACATCGACGACCGGATCGCGTTCGTGCCCCGCTACCGCCAGCACGTACGCCGCATCCCCGGCCGCCTCGCCAACCCGGTGTGGGTCGACGACGAGGACTTCGACCTCGCCTACCACGTACGCCGCTCCGCGCTCCCGCGTCCCGGCACCCTCGACCAGCTCCGCGAGCTGACCGCGCGGATCCTGTCGCGGCGGCTCGACCCCGACCGTCCGCTGTGGGAGATCTACTTCGTCGAGGGGCTCGAGGACGGCCGGGTCGCGCTGCTCTCGAAGTCCCACCAGATCCTGGTCGACGGCATCTCCACCGTCGACCTCGGCCAGGTGCTGCTCGACGTCGACCCCGGCCCGCGCCAGCTGGTCCGCGACGACTGGGTGGCCCCGACCGAGCCGACGCCGGCGAAGCTCGCGGCGAGCGCGATGGTCGAGTCGGTGCGCAGCCCCAAGGTGGCGGTGAGCACCCTGCGCAGCAACGCGGAGGCGCTCGGTCGCACGGTCGGGGGAGCGGCCGCCAAGGTCGGCGCGATCGCGGGCGAGCTCGCCAACCGGCGCTCGAGCCCCGAGTCGCCGTTCAACATCGAGCCCTCGGCCCAGCGCCGGGTGGTGCTGGTGCGCACCTCGCTGAAGGACTACCGCAAGATCCGCCGCGTCCACGGCGGCACCGTCAACGACGTCATCCTCGCGACTCTGTCGGGGGCCATCCGGGCGTGGTTCATGACCCGCGCCGAGTCGGTCGCGGCCGGTCGGAGGCTGCGCGCGCTGGTGCCGATGAGCGTGATCGACGAGGAGCTCGAGCCGACCTCGCTCGGGTCCCAGGTCGTCGGGCACCTGGTCGACCTGCCGATCGGCGAGGGGTCGCCCGTCGTACGCCTCCACCAGGTGTCCTACGCCCTGCGCGTGCACAGCGAGACCGGCCGTGCCGTGGCGGCCGACCGGATCGCGGGCGTGGCCGGGTTCGCGCCGACCACCTTCCACGCGCTCGGTTCGCGGGTGGCGTTCAAGGAGGCCCGCGGCAACGTCAACCTGGTCATCACCAACGTGCCCGGGCCGCAGTTCCCGATGTACCTCGCGGGCGCCGAGATGGTCGAGACCTACCCGGTGCCGCCGCTGCTCGACGGTTTCTCGGTGTCGGTCGGGGTCACGTCGTACGACGGGGCGGTCTACTACGGCATCAGCGCCGACCGGGACGCCCTCCCCGACATCGACGTCCTCGGCCAGTGCGTGCGCGAGTCCCTCGACGAGCTCGTCGACAGCGCCAGCGACAGCCGGCTGCGCGCCCCGCGCGGTCGCAAGCGCACCCCGCTGACGCCGGGCCCCCTGGAGTGACCCGCCGCATGAGCATCCGCATCTACATCCCGGCCACCCTCACCGGGCTGGCGGGGTTCGTGGCCGAGGGCGGAGTCGGCCCCGCGCCGGTCCAGGCCCGTGCGGTCACGGCGTGGTTGCGCGAGGAGTGGCCCGAGGCCGACGAGGAGGAGTGGGAGTACGCCGCCCTGATGGCCGCGGCCGACGACTCCGCCGGACTGCTGACCGACGAGGACGCGCCCCGGCGGGTGGTGCTGGCCGCCGACGTCGACTCGGCGGTGGAGAGCGACGACTCCACGCGGGTGGAGGTCCTCTCGGCGTTCCCGTTCCGGCTGGTCAAGGCCGTGCACGCCGACACCGGCGACCTCGAGCGCGCGGCGTCGTACGACCCCGAGGCGCTGGGCGACCTGGCCTGGTTCGGCGTGCAGGAGATCCCCGACCTGCTGCCCTGAGCGGGTTCCCGATTTATGAGATGTGTAGGGGTATGTCCGACTAGGATTACGCCTGACAGGAGTCGGAGACCCCGCCATGACTCGACGCTGGTCACTGCTCGCCGGTGCCATCGCCCTCAGCCTGGCTGCCCCCCAGGCCGCTTTCGCGAGCCCGGAACCGCCCGCCGCCTCGTCCACTCCTGACCCGGACGCCGCGTCCGCCGACGCCATCCGGGACCTCAAGGCCGACGCCGACGGCGCCGTCCGGGTCACCCGCGACGCGTCCGGCGACGTCGCCTTCGTGACCTCCACCGACGGCAGCGCGATGCTCGACAGCGACTCCTCCACGCCGAAGGGCTCGGCCCAGGAGCAGCTGAAGGAGCACGGCGACGCGTTCGGCATCGACGGCACCACCTCGAAGGCCGTGGTGACCCAGACCCTCGACTCCGCCACCGGCGGGTCGGTCGTCCGCGCCGAGCAGGTCGTCGACGGCGTGCCCGTCTTCGGCGGCCAGCTGGTGCTGAGCCTCGACGACCACCAGGACGTCGTGTCGGTCGCGTCGGCCACCACCGACGCCACCCAGGTGCCTGCTCCGACGGTGAGCGAGGCCCAGGCCCGGCGTACGGCGCTCGCGGCCATCGCCAAGGGCCACCACGTCAGTGCCGCGAGACCTCTCGGCCACCACGACGGGTCGGCGCCTCTACGACCCGGCGATCGTGCACGTCGCGGACCCGATGGGCGCCCGGCCGGTGTGGCAGCTCGAGGTCACCAACGGCTCCGACATCCGCGAGACCGTGCTGGTCGGCACCGACCGTGGCGAGGTCGCGCTGCACTTCAACGACGCTCCCGAGGCCCTCAACCGGCGCATCTGCGACAACGTGAATCGGCCGGCTCACCTCCGGCGACGACCCGGTGCCGGCCTGCAACACCCCGGTGCGCATCGAGGGTGCCCCGGCGGTCCCGACGAACGACGACGTCAACGACGCCTACGACAACCTGGGCGCGACGTCCGACGCCTATCAGCAGCTCGCCGGGATCGACCTGACCGAGCCTCATCGGGGTGGACCGTCTCGGCACCAAGTCGCTGGAGGCGACGGTGCGCTGGTGCTACCAGGCGCAGGACGCGGACCACGACGGCCAGGACGACTTCGGCGGCTGCCCCTACCCGAACGCGTTCTGGGACGGCACCCAGATGGTGTTCGGGGCCGGCTACGCCGGGGCCGACGACGTGGTGGGCCACGAGCTCACCCACGGCTACGTCCAGCACACCTCGGGCTTGTTCTCGCTGCACCAGAGCGGGGCGATCAACGAGTCGGTCGCCGACACGATCGGCGAGATCGTCGACCACCGCAACCCGTTGTCGCCCGCCAGCGACGCCGACTGGACCATCGGTGAGGACCTGGACGGCGGGTCCCATCCGCAGCCTCAAGGACCCGACGTGATCCATCCCGCCGGGGCAACCCGCACAGCCGGACAAGATGACCGACTACCAGTCGGCCGACATCTACGACGACGACGGGGCCGTGCACCTCAACGACGGCATCGGCAACAAGACGGCGTACCTGATCTCCCAGGGCGGCAGCTTCAACGGCCAGACCGGCATCGTCGGCATCGACGGCAACGACAACGGCCTCACCAAGACCGGCCAGCTCTACCTCGAGGTGATCAAGCGGCTCACGTCCGGCGCGCAGTACGCCGACCTCGGTCGCACCCTGGTCGCCACCTGCGACGAGTTCGCCAGCCGACGCCACCGACGGCTTCACGACCGCCGACTGCGACATCCGTGCGCGAGGCGGTCGCGGCCACCCAGCTCGAGCTGGCGCCGACCAACACGAAGGCCTTCAACCACGAGGCGCCGTCCACCTGCGCCGCCGGTGCCCGGCTGGTGGAGCTGCGCCGCGACGACGACAACGTCCAGCAGTTCGGCTTCACCGCCGACGGCCTCTGGCAGCGCACGCCCGCCAACGGCAGCCCCGAGTACGCCCGCAGCGGGAGCAGCTCGTGGTTCGGGTGGGACCCCGACCCGACCATCGACGGCATCTCCACGAGCCAGATCATCAGCTCCTCGTTCAAGCTGCCGGCCGCGCAGCCGTCGTACCTGCGCTTCGACCATGCCTACGTCATGGAGTGGTACGACGCCGCCGACGGGGATGCCC
Source organism: uncultured Actinomycetota bacterium (assembly GCA_963797505.1). Classification (GTDB taxonomy): domain Bacteria; phylum Actinomycetota; class Actinomycetes; order Propionibacteriales; family Nocardioidaceae; genus Marmoricola. The sequence goes on from CAWCQB010000004.1 coordinate 31,747, forward strand.
GCGATCTACTACGACGGCGCGCTCGCCTTCGTGCAGACGCTGAGCGGCGGCACGTGGACGACGCGGACGGTCCCCTGGGACAACGGTCCGGACAAGACGCTGGCCGGCACCTCGACGAAGGTCTTCGGCGGGGACAGCCACGGCTACGGGTCCAGCCGGATGAACCTCACCTCGCTGGCCGGCCAGACCGTGCGCGTGGTGTTCCGCGTCACCGGCGACCAGGACACCGCGGAGTACGGCTGGTGGGTCGACGACATCCGCGCCTACACCTGCCCCAACGCCGTCGCCTCCGTGCCGGCCACGACCGTGGCGGCAGCGACCACGTCGCGCGAGGGTGACGTGGAGCGCGCCGGCGTACGTCGGCGGCAGCCCCGTCGCGTCGTACCGGATCACCCGTTCCGGCGGCAAGGTGAACACCGCGCCGGCGCTCGGCGCGCTCGATCACGCTCACCGGGCTCAAGGCCAACACCAACGTGAGCGTCGCGGTGGCGGCGGTCACCCAGGACGGGCAGTCGGCGCGGCCAGCGCGGTGCCGATCTACGCGACCACCGCGAGGGTCACCTCGGTGGCCAAGGCGAAGAAGAACAAGTACTTCACCGTCACCGGCACCCTGACCAGGCGAGGCACCACCGCCCGGGTTGCCGGCGTACGGCTCACCCTGCAGCGCCACCTCGCTGGGCCAGACGGTCTGGCACACGGTCATCGGGCGCGACCACCAACTCGCTCGGTGCGAAGGCGTGGAAGGTGAAGCAGGCCCGCGCGACCTACTACCGCGTGGTCGCGACGGGCGTCCGGAACTGGCTCGGCACCACCTCGGCGGCCCGAGGCGTCGGCATCCGTCGCTGACCCGGTTGGTCGACGCCTCCCGGTGTCTGGCAGCATCGCGAGCATGGACGCGATCACCACACCCCCGGCTCCGGTCAACGAGCCGAACCTGAACTACGCCCCGGGCAGCCCGGAGCGCGCCGGCATCGAGGCCGAGCTCGCCCGCGTGACGGCGGCCGGCCCGATCGACCTCACCGCCACCATCGGCGGACGCAAGGTGATGGGCGGGGGAGCGGAGGTGTCCGTCGTCCAGCCGCACGAGCACAAGTCCGTGCTCGGCGTGCTCAAGAACTCCACGAAGCGCGACGCCCAGGCGGCCGTGAAGGCGGCGGCCGACGCGGCGCCGGCCTGGCGCGCGATGTCGTACGACGACCGCGCCTCGATCATCCTCAAGGCGGCCGACCTGCTCGCCGGGCCGTGGCGCGCGCGGCTCAACGCGGCCACCATGCTCGGCCAGTCCAAGACGGTCTGGCAGGCGGAGATCGACTCGGCGTGCGAGCTGATCGACTTCTGGCGGTTCAACGTCCACTACGGCGCCCAGATCATGGCCGAGCAGCCGATCGCCAACAGCGCCGGCGTGTGGAACCGCACCGACCACCGGCCGCTCGAGGGCTTCGTCTACGCGATCACGCCGTTCAACTTCACCGCGATCGCCGGCAACCTGCCGACCGCTCCCGCGCTGATGGGCAACACGGTGATCTGGAAGCCGTCGCCGACCCAGCAGTTCGCCGCGCACGTGACGATGGAGCTGCTCGAGGAAGCCGGCATGCCTCCGGGCGTGATCAACATGCTTCCCGGTGACGGCATCGAGGTCTCCGACGTGGTGCTGCACCACCCCGACCTCGCGGGCATCCACTTCACCGGCTCGACGCCGACGTTCCAGAAGCTGTGGGGCACGGTCGGGGAGAAGCTGTCGACGTACCGCTCCTACCCGCGCATCGTCGGCGAGACCGGCGGCAAGGACTTCATCGTCGCCCACCCCTCCGCCGACGTCGACGTGCTGCGCGTCGCGATGATGCGCGGAGCCTTCGAGTTCCAGGGCCAGAAGTGCTCGGCCGCCTCGCGCGCCTACGTGCCCGCATCGGTCTGGAAGAAGCTCAAGGACCAGCTCATCGCGGAGACCGAGAACCTCACCATGGGCCCGACGACCGACCTGTCGAACTTCATGGGCGCCGTCATCGACGACCGCGCGTTCGCCAAGCACAAGAAGGCGATCAGCCGGGCCAAGCGGTCCAGCAAGCTCGAGGTCGTCGCCGGCGGTCAGGTCGACGACTCGATCGGCTACTTCGTGCGGCCGACGATCGTGCAGTCCGACGACCCGACCGACGCGATGTTCAAGGACGAGTACTTCGGACCGATCCTCGCCGTGCACGTGTACGACGACCGCCGGTTCGAGTCCGTGGTCGACCAGATGGAGTCGTTCGCGCCGTACGCCCTGACGGGTGCGGTCATCTCGCAGGACCGCTACGCCGTCGCAGTGGGCGAGCGAGCGGCTGCGCTTCGCCGCGGGCAACTTCTACGTCAACGACAAGCCGACCGGGGCCGTCGTCGGGCAGCAGCCGTTCGGTGGTGCGCGCGCGTCGGGCACCAACGACAAGGCCGGAGCTCCCGCGAACCTGATGCGGTGGACCTCGCCGCGCTCGATCAAGGAGACCTTCGCGCCGCCGAAGGACCACCGCTACCCGCACATGGGCTGACCTTGGTCGCGCTGCATCTCGGCCCGCTCCATCCCGTCGAACAGGTGCTGACCCTGGTGCTGGCGTTCGGGCCGTTCGTGCTGCTCGCGCTGACGATCTGGATCACCCGGCGACGCAACGCGGCCGAGGAGCTGGACGACGAATAGGGTTCGTCGGCATGACCCGCACCGATCCGCCCCTTGCTGGATCCGAGGCCGAGACCCTGCTCGGCTTCCTCGACTACCACCGCGAGACCCTGCGGCTGAAGACCGAGGGACTCGACGCCGCCCAGCTCGACCAACGGCTGCCGCCCTCGACGATCACGCTCGGCGGGCTGCTCAAGCACCTCGCGTACGTCGAGGACTGGTGGTTCAACCAGGTCTACGCCGACAACCCGGCGCCGGAGCCGTGGGCCTCGGTCGACTGGAGGGCCGACGGCGACTGGGAGTGGCACTCCGCGGCGCAGGACACGCCCGCGCAGCTCCGGGACCTGTACGACGAGACGGTCGCCGTCTCCGACCGGATCGTGCACGAGGCGCTCGCCCACCCCGGAGCGATGGAGTCCCTGTCACGTCGTACCTTCCGCAACGACCCGACCCGCCGCCACAACCTCCGCTGGATCCTCGTGCACATGATCGAGGAGTACTCCCGCCACAACGGCCACGCCGACCTCATCCGCGAGTCCATCGACGGGTCGGTGGGCGAGTAGTCCCGCCGACCGGGCACTCGATGTACGCCTGACGTCGCCGACCGGGCACTCGATGTACGCCGCCGCGGCGTCGAGCACCGTGAACCCGTCGGCAGGCCGCCTCGTCCTGGGACGCCGCGCCTGGCGTACGCCGAGGCCGTCGCCGATGCGAGTTCGTCGACCCGTCGAGCACCGTCGCGGCTGGGCGCGCCGGGACGTCGAGCGAGGCTCCGAGCGCGCGGCCGAGGTCGCGCGTGTGTACGACCAGCTCGAAGATGCGCTCGGCGTGGTCGTCGAGCGCATCCTACCGCGATCGCGTCAACCAGCTCGGATGCCGTCGAGTCGGCTCGACCGCCGACTACTACCGCGCGACCCGGGAGATGGCGGCGACGGGCAGCTGATCGTCGCCGAGCGCGGCCGGGAGGCCGGCCGCGCCCTCGGCGAGGACCCGCTGGCGTCCGTCTCGGCGCTCGCGACCCGCGTGGTGGAGCTGGTCGGCAGTCCCTGGAAGGCACCGAGCTGCTGACGACGATCGCCGGCGGGATGCGGCTCGAGGATACGTCCCGACGCGCATCTTCGAACGCGCGACTGGTGTGACCGTCGAGCGCGCGCACGTCCCACTCGCCGAGCCCGGTGCTCGGCCACTGGTCACCGACGCTGGCGACGGCGTCGACGAACCAGGCCGCTGGTCCTGGCGCCACCGGACGAGGCGGTCTCCCAGGACGGGCTCGTGCTCTGAGGCCGCGAGCGCGTGCACCGAGTGCCCGCTCGGCGGCGTTCGGCCGTACATCGAGTGCCCGGTCGGCGAGCTCAGGCGTACATCGAGTGCCCGGTCGGCGAGCTAGGAGCCGGCCGCCAGCCAGGTCACGCCGGTGCGGTGCTCGGCGCGGAGGGCCTTGGCGAGCAGGTCGGCGATGAGGCCTTCGATCTTGCCGCCGACCAGGGGGATGTTGACCTTGACGGTGAGGTTGACCGTCTCGGTGGTGCCCTCGGGGTCCTCGGTGAGCAGGGCGGTGCCGGACATCTCGCCGGGCTTGCCGGGGATGGTGACGTGGATGTTGCCCTTCTCCGGCGACGTCCAGTCCTCCGACTGCACGATGTTGATCTCGTCGCCGACGAACTTCTTCGCGAAGCCGGGGATGCCCGTCGCCTCCTGGACCTGGTCGATCGTCACGCGTCATGCCCTGGCCGCCGCGCTCGATCTGCACCGTGTGCCGCACGTAGCGCTGGTTCACGCAGACCTGCTCCCGGAAGGCCGGGGTGGCGAGCATCTCGTGGACCTGCTCGATGGTGGCCCCGTCGTAGCGGAGCTCCTCGCTGACCTTCTTCATCAGCGCTCCCCTCGCAGCCACGCCTCGCCGGCGACCTGCTCCTTGTCCATCCCCGCCGAGACGAGCTCGGCCATCAGCGACTCGAGCTTGCCGCCGATCAGCGGCACCTTGACCTTCACCTCGACGTCGAGCGTCTCGGTGGTGCGGCCGCCGGACTCGGCCAGCGACAGCGTGCCCTTGATCGAGGTCGGCTTGCCGGGGGTCTCGATGGTGATGGTCCCGCCCGAGGGCGAGGCCCACTCCTCGGTCTGTACGGCGCGGGTGGTCTCGCCGGCGAACTTCTTCGCGAACCCGGGCACGCCCTCGGTGGGCTGCACCTGGTCGATGTGCACGCTCATGCCCTCGCCGTTCGGGCGTGATGGTCACGTCGGCCGAGATCACCCCCATCGCCGTGGCGGAGGACTGACGGAACGCGGGGTCGGCCAGCATCGCGTAGACGTCCGCGAGCGGGGCGTCGTAGCTGATCTCGTGTCGCAGCTTCATGGTCGGCATCATGCTGCATGCCGCAGCGGGCGCGCGCCGGTGGACCCGCATATGTTGAGCAGCATGGAAGACGAGAACTTCGTGCTCTTCGGCGAGGAGGGGGCCAAGGAGGCGCCGCAGCTCACCTACGGCAGCTACCTCCGGCTCGCCCAGCTCCTCGACGCCCAGCACCTCGAGTCCGACCCGCCGGCGCACGACGAGCTGCTGTTCATCACCATCCACCAGGTCTACGAGCTCTGGTTCCAGCAGCTGCTCCACGAGGCGCAGACGGCCCGCGACGCGCTGGTCGCCACCCGGGCCGAGAGCGGCGGGCGCGACCTCTGGTTCGCACGCCACCTGCTCAGCCGGATGCACGTGATCGAGCGGGTGCTCGTCCAGCAGGTGGACGTGCTGGAGACGATGACCCCGCAGGACTTCCTCGAGTTCCGCCAGCGGCTCGCGCCGGCGAGCGGCTTCCAGTCCGTGCAGTTCCGCGAGCTGGAGTTCCTCTCCGGGGCCAAGGACGCGGGCTACCTGAACCGGTTCCGCGGCCTCACCGACCTCGAGGAGCAACGACTCGCGCGACGGCTCGAGGAGCCCAGCCTGTGGGACGGGTTCGTGCACGTGCTGGCCGAGGCCGGGCTGGACACGTCCTCCGACGAGGCGATCACGGCGTCGCTGCGGGCGGTCGCGCACGACCGTTCGTCGTACGCCGACATCTGGGGTCTGGCCGAGGCGCTGCTCCAGCACGACGAGCTCGCGTCGGCCTGGCGCGGACGTCACGTGGTGATGGTCGAGCGGATGATCGGGGCGCGCACGGGCACCGGCGGATCGACCGGGGCGACGTACCTCCGCAGCCGGCTGGACCTGAAGTACTACCCCCTCCTGTGGGACCTCGTCGGCCTCTAGGAACGCCGTGAACTGAGATTTCTCGGATCCGAGACGGTGGTCCCGACGCGGCACGTTGCCGCGGGGCAGGCGCGGTCCTAGTGTCGAAACCGTGACGGTGCTGGAACAGAGCAAGTCCGAACTCCTCACCAGGCTGTGTGCCTACGCCGAGTCCAAGGGCGCGAAGGCGCCCGACGGTGTGGAGCTCGCCGCGCTGCTGAAGTCGTTCTACAAGCACGTCGCGCCCGAGGACCTGATGGAGCGCGACGAGGCCGACCTCTACGGCGCGGTGATGGCGCAGCTGAGGCTCGCGGCCGAGCGGCCCCAGGGCAAGGCGGCCGTGCGGGTGTTCACCCCCAACGTCTCGGTCAACGGGTGGTCCGCCGGCGGGCACACCGTCGTCGAGGTGATCACCGACGACATGCCGTTCCTGGTCGACTCGGTCTCGATGGCGCTGTCGCAGGCCCAGCACGACATCCACCTGGTGATCCACCCGCAGTTCGTCGTACGACGCGACCTCGGTGGGCAGCTCCACGAGGTGCTCGACGAGCACGCCGAGACCGACGCCCACGACGTGCCACCGCGAGTCGTGGATGCACCTCGAGATCGACCGCGTCGCCGACGACGAGATCGGCCTGATCCTGGAGCAGCTCAACAAGGTGCTCATCGACGTGCGCGACGCCGTCGAGGACTGGGAGCGGATGCACACCCAGGTCGCCCGCATCGTCCAGGACCTCGAGGAGCACCCGCCGCCGCTCCCCGCGGAGGAGCTCGAGCAGGGCAAGTCGCTGCTGCGCTGGCTCGCCGACAACCACTTCACCTTCCTCGGCTACCGCGAGTACGCCCTCGAGGCCCGAGGGTGACGAGGAGACCCTCGTCGCCGTGCCGGGCACCGGCTTCGGCATCCTGCGCGCCGACCCCGACGGGCCGCGGGTGCTGCCCGAGGCGGTCGCCTCCCGTGCCCGCGACAAGCACCTGCTCGTGCTCGCCAAGGCCAACAGCCGGGCGACCGTGCACCGACCGGTGTTCCTCGACTACATCAGCGTGAAGAGGTTCGACGACAACGGCGAGGTCGTCGGCGAGCGCCGCTTCCTCGGCCTGTTCTCGTCGGCCGCCTACACCGAGTCGGTGAAGCGGATCCCGGTGCTGCGCGAGAAGGCCGCCGCGGTGATCGACATCGTCGGGCTCGACCCGATGAGCCACGCCGGCAAGGCGCTGATGGACGTGCTCGAGACCTACCCGCGCGACGAGCTCTTCCAGACCGACGTCGACGACCTCGTGCCGATCGCCTCCCAGGTGATGTACACCCGCGAACGGCGGCAGCTGAAGCTCTTCGTGCGACGCGACGTCTACGGGCGGTTCCTCTCCTGCCTCGTCTACCTGCCGCGCGACCGCTACAACACCACCGTGCGCGAGCGCGTCGCCGCGATCCTCAAGGAGCAGCTCGGCGGCGACAGCATCGAGTACACCGCCCACGTGGGGGAGTCCTTCGCGGCGCGACTGCACTTCGTCGTACGCCCCAAGCAGGGCGAGCCCCTGCGCGAGGTCGACATCCCCGACCTCGAGCGGCGCTGCTCGGAGGCGGCCCGCTCCTGGCGCGACGACTTCACCAGCGCGGTGATCTCGACGTACGGCGAGGAGCTCGGCAGCCGCTACGTCCGCACCTACGCCTCCTGCTTCCCGGAGGCCTACAAGGAGGACTACCCGCCGCAGACCGGCGCGGTCGACCTCGGGCGGCTCGAGGAGATCACCGACGACGTCGGGATGACCCTCTCGCTCTACGAGGACATCGCCGCCCCTCCGGGCGAGGCCCGGCTGAAGGTCTACCGGATCGGACCGCCGCTGTCCCTCTCCGAGGTGCTGCCGATCCTCTCCACGACCGGGGTCGAGGTCGTCGACGAGCGGCCCTACCAGCTCGAGGGGCTGGAGCGGGAGTCCTACATCTACGACTTCGGGCTGCGCTACCACCGCGCGATGCCCGACCGCGCGCGCGAGCTCTTCCAGGACACCGTCGCGGCCGTGTGGAACGGCTACAACGAGAGCGACGGCTTCAACGCGCTGGTCCTGGCCGCCGGGCTGACCTGGCGGCAGGCCACGCTGCTGCGCGCCTACGCCAAGTACATGCGCCAGGGCGGCACGCCGTTCGCGCAGGACTACATCGAGGACGCGCTGCGCAACAACGTCGACATCACCCGCTACCTCGTGCAGCTGTTCGAGGCGCGCTTCGACCCGGGCCGCAAGGAGGGGCGCAACGGAGCGATCCCGGCCGACGGCGAGGCCCGCCAGGCCAAGTGCGCCGACCTCGAGGAGCGCATCATGCGCGCGCTCGACGAGGTCTCCAGCCTCGACCACGACCGCATCCTGCGCTCCTACCTGACCAACATCCGCGCGACGCTGCGCACCAACTTCTTCCAGACCGACGACAACGGCGACCCGCTGCAGCGGCTCTCGCTGAAGGTCGACCCGTCGGCGATCCCCGACCTGCCCGAGCCGCGGCCGAAGTTCGAGATCTTCGTCTACTCACCGCGCGTCGAGGGCGTGCACCTGCGCTTCGGCTCGGTCGCGCGAGGTGGCCTGCGCTGGTCCGACCGACGCGACGACTTCCGCACCGAGATCCTCGGCCTGGTCAAGGCGCAGATGGTGAAGAACACCGTGATCGTGCCGGTCGGCGCCAAGGGCGGGTTCTTCGCCAAGCAGCTGCCCGACCCCAGCAACCGCGAGGCGTGGATGGCCGAGGGCGTGGCCTGCTACACGACGTTCATCTCGGGTCTGCTCGACATCACCGACAACCTCGTCGAGCACGCCCGAAGGACGCCAGGTCGTCCCGCCGCGCTCCGTCGTACGCCACGACGGCGACGACCCCTACCTGGTGGTGGCGGCCGACAAGGGCACGGCGACGTTCAGCGACATCGCCAACGGCATCTCCCAGGACTACGGCTTCTGGCTCGGCGACGCCTTCGCGTCGGGCGGCTCGGTCGGCTACGACCACAAGGCGATGGGCATCACCGCCCGCGGCGCCTGGGTGTCCGTACGCCGTCACTTCCGCGAGATGGGCGTGGACTGCCAGAAGGAGGACTTCACCTGCGTCGGCATCGGCGACATGTCCGGTGACGTCTTCGGCAACGGGATGCTCTGCTCCGAGCACATCCGGCTCGTCGCGGCCTTCGACCACCGCGACATCTTCATCGACCCGAACCCCGACGCGGCCACGTCGTACGCCGAGCGCAAGCGGCTCTTCGACCTGCCGCGCTCGTCGTGGCAGGACTACGACAAGGCGCTGATCTCCGAGGGCGGCGGCGTCTTCCCGCGCAGCGCCAAGTCGATCGTGATCACCCCGCAGATGCGCGAGGCGCTGGGCCTGGAGGCTCCGCCCAACGGACGGATGACCCCGGCCGAGCTGATGCGCGGCGATCCTGCTCGCCGCAGGTCGACCTGCTCTGGAACGGCGGCATCGGCACCTACGTGAAGGGGCGCTCGGAGACGCACGCCGAGGCCGGCGACAAGGCCAACGACGCCATCCGCGTCGACGGCCGCGAGCTGCGCGCCAAGTGCGTCGGCGAGGGCGGCAACCTCGGGCTCACCCAGCGGGGCCGCATCGAGTACGCCGACCGCGGTGGTCGGATCAACACCGACTTCATCGACAACTCCGCCGGTGTGGACACCTCCGACCACGAGGTGAACATCAAGATCCTGCTCGACCGGGTGGTGGCCGACGGCGACCTCACCGGCAAGCAGCGCAACGAGCTGCTCGCGTCGATGACCAACGAGGTCGCCGACCTGGTGCTGGCCGACAACTACGACCAGAACATCGCGCTCGCCAACGCCGTCGCCATCAGCCCGGCGCTGCTGCACGTCCACGAGGACTGGATGCGGACCCTCGAGCGCGGGGGACTGCTCAACCGCGACCTCGAGGCGCTGCCGACGCGGCGTGAGGTGAGCCGGCTGGCCGACCGCAACGAGGGGCTCAGCGCGCCCGAGCTGTCGGTGCTGATGGCCTACACCAAGATCGTGCTGGCGGAGGACCTGCTGCGCAGCGACCTGCCCGACGACCCGTTCCTGCGCTCGGAGCTGTTCTCCTACTTCCCGGCGAAGATGCGTCAGGGCTACCGCACCCACATGGAGCAGCACCAGCTGCGCCGCGAGATCGTGGTCACCCAGATCGTGAACCAGCTGGTCAACAACGCCGGCATCACCTACTTCCACCGGCTGGCCGGCGAGACCAACGCGACGACCGCGGAGCTGACCAAGGCCAACTTCGTGGCCCGCGAGATCTTCGGCGCGGGCAGCCTGCAGCGCGAGATCTCGTCGTTCGACAACCTGCTCGACGCCGACCTGCAGATCCACATGCGGCTGGAGAGCCGCACCCTGGTGGAGCGTGCCTCCCGCTGGCTGCTGAACTCCCGCCGCATCGGCGAGGAGACCGAGTCGGTGGTCGACACCTTCGAGGTGGTCGTCGAGAAGGTGATGGCCGAGCTGCCCACGCTGATGGTCGGGGCGGAGCTGTTCGCCTTCGAGCAGCGCCGCGACGAGCTGATCAACAAGGGCGTGCCCGAGGAGCTCGCCGTCCGGGTGGCGGTCTGCCCGCCGGCGTACATGATCCTCGGCATGGTCGAGACCGCCGCCCGCGACGACCGCGACCCGACCGACGTGGCGCGCACCCACTTCGAGGTCGGCGAGCGCCTCGGGCTGCCGATGCTGGTCGCCAGGATCCTGGCCCTGCCGCGCGACGACCGGTGGCAGACGATGGCCCGGGCCGCGCTGCGCGACGACCTGCACGCCGTGCACGCCCAGCTCACCGCCGCCCAGCTGGCCGGTGACCCTCCTCCGGACAAGGAGGTCGACCAGGCGGTGCGCACCCTTCAGGAGATCTGCTCCGACGAGGACACCGACCTGGCCCGCCTCTCGGTCGCGCTGCGGGTCGTGCGTTCGCTGCTCTGACGCCGTCGGTCAGGCGGCTGCCTCCTGCACGTTGTCGACCTCGTTGAGCTTGCCGGTGGCGACGTCGAAGACGAAGCCGCGCACGCTGTCGGTCTTCGGGATGAACGGTGAGGCCTTGATCCGCGCGATCGACTGGCGGACGTCCTCGTCGAGGTCGGAGAAGGCCTCGGCCGCCCACTCGGGCTTGATGCCGGTCTCGTCCTGGATCGAGCGCTTGAACTCGTCGTCGGTGAAGGTGAGCATGCCGCAGTCGGTGTGGTGGATCAGGATGATCTCCTCGGTCCCGAGCAGGCGCTGGCTGATCGCGAGGGAACGGATCTCGTCGTCGGTGACCACGCCCCCGGCGTTGCGGATCACGTGCGACTCGCCCGGCTCGAGACCGAGGAGGGAGTAGACGTCGAGGCGGGCGTCCATGCAGGCGAGCGACCGCGAGGTGCTTGGCCGGGGGAGGGGGAGCGGTCCCTCGAAGGTCTCGGCGTAGCGGGCGTTGTTGGCGAGGAGGTCGTCGGTCACGGTCATAATAAAGTTCTCCTAGTGAGTTGCTGGACTTTGAACTGTACGCCGCTCCCGGTCGAGCGCCACCCTCGTCCGGATCCCGGCCCGCAGCCGGGCGCTAGCCTTCGCCCCATGACCACACCGGACGAACATCTGGCCGACCTCTCCGTGGCCGAGCTGGCCCGCCGGACCAGCGAGAAGGAGGTCAGCGCCGTCGAGGTGGTCGAGGCCTGCCTGGCCCGGATCGCGGAGCGCGACCCGGCGCTGAACGCCTTCTCCGTGGTGCTCGCCGACGAGGCCCGGGCCGAGGCCGCGGCCCGCGACCGGGCGCTCGCCGAGGGTGAGACCCCGGGCCCGCTGCACGGCGTACCCGGTGGCCATCAAGGAGGAGATCGAGGTCGCCGGCTGCGTGACCACGTTCGGTGGCCGCGCCAACACGCACTCCTGCGGCGGTCGACGGCGAGGTCGTACGCCGGCTGCGCGCCGCCGGCGCCGTGATCATCGGCAAGACCCGGATGCCGGAGTTCGGCCAGTGGCCGTTCACCGAGTCCGTCGACGGCGGCTACACCCGCAACCCCTGGAACCCGGGGCACACCCCGGGCGGCTCGAGCGGCGGCACCGCCGTGGCCGTGGCCGCGGGGATGGTGCCCGTCGGCATCGGCGGCGACGGCGGTGGATCGATCCGGATCCCGTCGGCGTGCTGCGGGCTGTTCGGCCTGAAGCCGCAGCGCGGCCGGGTCACCACCGCACCGATGGAGCACCTGTGGTGGTCGCTCGGCACGGTCGGGCCGCTGACGAGATCGGTGCTCGACTCCGCGATCGTCTACGACGCCATCCGCGGCAACACGGCCACCGACCTGTTCCGCGCCGACGAGCCGCCCACGAGCTTCACCGAGGCGGCCCGCGCCGAGCCCGGCCGACTGCGCATCGGCTGGTCCACGAAGTCGCAGATCAAGGGGCTGCGCCCCGACAGGACCCACGTGGAGGCGGTCCGCAGCACCGCGCAGCTGCTCAGCGACCTCGGGCACGAGGTGGTCGAGGTCGACCCGCACTACCCGGACGCCACGCTCGCGTTCGTCCCGCAGTTCTTCGCCGGGGTGCGCACCGAGGCCGACGCGGTGGAGCACTACGACCGCCTCGAGAAGCGGACGCGCGAGACCTACCGGCTGGGCAGCTGGGTGCGACCCGGGGTCGTGCAGTGGGCGCTGCGGGCGGGGGAGAAGGTGGCGCGCGAAGGCCAACCGGGTCTTCGACGACGTCGACGTGCTGCTCACCCCGACCATCGCGCACCGGCCGCGCAGGGTCGGCGCGCTGGACAAGGGCGGCACCGTCCGGGCCGCGCTGGCCGCGCAGCCGATGATCGCCTACGCCGCGCTGTGGAACATCACCGGCAACCCGGCCGCGTCGGTCCCGGCGGGGGTCGCGCGCCGACGGGCTTCCGCTGGCGGTGCAGCTGGTCGGGCGCCGGCACGACGAGACCACGCTGCTCAGCCTGTCCGCGCAGCTGGAGGCGGCTCGCCCGTGGTCGATGCCGAGCTCGGGCTCGGCGTGAACCTGCTGCTCACCCCGAAGGCGCTGGTACGCCGCCACCTGGTCGCGCCCGTCGCCCGGCTCGCTGGGATCGCCGTTGCCGAGCCCGCTGGCCGGCCGGGTCGTGCTGGTGACCGGGGCGTCGTCGGGGGTGGGTGAGGCCAGCGCCAAGGCGATCGCCGAGCGCGGCGCGACGGTGCTCTGCGTCGCCCGGCGCCAGGGCGAGCTCGACCGGGTGGTGGGCGAGATCGAGGCGGCCGGCGGCTCGGCGTACGGCTATGCCTGCGACCTCACCGACGCCGCGGCCACCGACGCCCTCGTCGAGCGGGTGCTGCGCGAGCACGAGTCGGTCGACATGCTGGTCAACAACGCGGGCCGGTCGATCCGGCGCTCGCTGGAGTTCTCCTACGACCGGATGCACGACTTCGAGCGCACCATGGCGATCAACTACTTCGGGCCGGTGCGGCTGATCCTCGGGCTGCTGCCCGCGGATGCGCGAGCAGCGGTTCGGCCACGTGGTCAACATCGTGACCTGGGGCGTGCAGATGAAGGCGCCGAAGTTCACGGCCTACATCGCCTCGAAGACGGCGCTGGACACGTTCTCGCGGATCGCGGGGCGGGAGACCTGGTTCGACAACGTCACCTTCACCAACCTGCGGCTCGACCTGGTGCGCACCGACATGATCGTGGCGACCGATGCCTACGGCGGGCGCCGGCGAAGTCGCCGGAGCAGGCGGCGGCGCTCGTCGTACGCGCGCTGGAGGACCGGCCGGTCACCATCTCGACCGTCGCCGGCCGCGTCGGCGAGGTGCTCAACCTGGTGGCGCCGCGGCTCTCGGACGCCGCGATGGGCCTGATGGCGGCGCGGATGCCGGACTCGCCGGCGGCCCGGGCGCACGTGGACGGCGACGCACCGTTCGCCTCGTAATTCACCTCGACGACACATCGACCCGGCATCATCGGGGGGCGTGAACCACCTCTCGGGAATCCCCGCACTCGCCCTCCTGACGGCGCTGCTCGCTCGCACCGGCTGGCGCGCCCACGCCGCAGTCGGCCACGGTCGCCGACCCGCGCGACCCACCGCCACGCGCAGACATCCGCCAGGCGACGTACGCCGACCGCGAGACCGCGGCCGTGACCACGGTGCACGTCCGCCGGCTGCGCCCCACCGGGACGCTCAGCACCCGGATCACCCGCGCCGGCTCCGACGTCGGGTACGACGCGATCGTCACCGCCGGCCCGGACGGACACCTGAGCAAGCGGCTGGTGCACGTGGGCGACCGCTCGCCGGTCAGCTGCCGTGTCGCCGCGTCGTGGTCGCTGCCGACCGACACGATCCGGGTGAGCGTGCCGCAGACCTGCCTGCACTTCGCGCACTTCCAGAGCCGGCACTCGTTCGGCACCACCCTGACCGTGGGCAGTCATCGCGACGCCGCCGCGAGCCAGGTCGTCGGCCGCGGCGGCAGCCCCGGGTGCGCCACCGCCGCGGAGATGCGCCGCGTCAGGAACGGCCAGGCCCTCGCTGCCGTGCACGCCCACCTCGACACCGCCGGACGCTTCGGCGACGGTGGTGCCGGCGGCTTCTCGCGCACCTACCGCGCGTGCCAGGGCGGCAAGCCCTACTGGGTGGAGTACGACGGACGCAGCAACCGGGTCACCGGGAAGGGACGCGAGAGCTAGGAGCTCTTCTTCTTCGCGTCCGGGACACCGAGCGGCTCGGCGAACACCACGACGTTGCTGGTGTACTCCTTGCCCGTCCAGCCGGTGCAGGTGATCAGCACGAGGCGCTCGTCCTTGCGCTGCTGGCCGAACAGCTCGACCGAGCGCTTCGCGAGCTCGGGCTTGGACCAGGTCACCACCTGGGTGGTGCGGTAGACCATCGTGCCCTTGCGGGTGACCACCTTGACGAGCTGGCCCTTGTGGAGGCGGCCGAGGTGGTCCATCACGCCGCCGCCGGTGTGCACGGTGTGCCCGGTCAGCACGGTCTGGCCGTGGGTGGCGCCGGGTCGGGCGCTCCGTCGCCACCAGCCGACGTCGCGCGGGTTGCTGCGGCGGGTCGAGCACGCGCTGGTCGTTGACCTCGATCGGCTGGATCGGCGCCCGGATCTTCAGCGCCGGGATGACCAGCCGCACCGGCCTGGCCGGGGCGGCCATCGAGTGGTAGCCGGCCGTCTCGGCGGAGCCGGCAGGCAGCAGGAGTCCGACACCCACCATCGCGCCACACAGGACGATCAGGCCGACGACGAAGCCGCCGAGCCTGGTCTCCGGAACGTTGTGCTCATGATCAGCCTCACCGTCGTCGTCGGTCAGGCGCGGAGCCAGCGGATGACCACCAGCGCCGTACCACCGCTGAGCATCATCACCAGGGCAGCCAGGGCGACGTCGCTGTGGGCTGCTCGTCCTGGGGAGCCGTGGCGAGACCGGCCGAGACGGCGGTCGGGCAGTGACTGCGGCGCGGCGACCTGGGCGGCCGGAGCTGCCGCGGCGACGCGGGCCACCGGGGCGCACGCGGCGTTGCCGACCTGCAGGTTCACCAGCGAGTTGCCGTCGAGCTGTGCCTTCGCGGCCGGCAGCACCTGCACGTCGAGCGCCCGGACCTTGATCGAGTCGGGGGTCGGGTGCACCTGCTGGTTGAGCGTGATGTCGAGCAGGTTCTGCTCCAGCGGCGCGAGCTGCGACTCCAGCTGCGTGTGGACCTGCGTGACGATCTGGCTGCGGACCTGGGCAGTCAGCTGCTTGAGCGGCGACGCGTTGCCCTGGAGCGAGTCGGTCAGGTCGGCGTCCACCCCGTCGAGGATGGCGTTCATGACATCGCTCAGGTTGGTGAACACGTGGGTGTTCGGCTTCGGGTGGACCGGCAGCGTCGAGGACGGTGATCGGGTCCTGCCCGGGGATGTTGAAGGTCAGCGACGCGTCGGTCAGCGTCGACGTGCCGGTCGGGCCGCCGTCGCCGGCGGTGCACCGACCCTCGACCATGTCGAGGTTGGCCACCAGGCCGCCGTCCCCGAACTGCTGCTGGGCCTGGCTCAGCGCGCTGTCGATCAGGCGTCGCTCAGGGGCTCGGCGCCGCTGGTGAGCTGGGTCAGGGGGTCCTGGAGGCTGCGGGGAGCTGGTCGGTCGGGATGCTCGATCCGTCCGGGATCAGGGTCGAGGGGTCGAACGACCCGAACGAGCCGGTGACCAGGTTGCCGGGCTGGAGGCAGCTGCTGTCGCCGATGTTGAGCACCGAACCACCGTCACCCGCGAGCCCCGAGCAAGCGGCGGAGAACCCGGGCTTGGCGGTGGCCTCCTGGGCCAGCACGCCGCCCGTGATGAACTTCTGACCGGTCGGGTCCGGGAAGGCCGGCTGGCTGTTGCCGGCCGTGGTCTCCTTGCCGTTGGAGTAGCTCGCGGTGACGTTGCCGGTGCCCTGGCCGTTGCCGGCGATGGAGATGAAGACGGCGTTGGCGCCGGCCTGGTTGTCGGTGGCCGCCAGGGCCGGTGCGGCGGCGATCGCGCCCAGCGTGACGGCTCCGATCACGGATGCGAACCGCAGGTATGAGCGCATTGAGATAGTTCCTCCCCAGGAATGACCACGGGCCGCGCGTCGCGTCGATGCGGCCCCTGTTCACTCAAACGCCCGGGGAGGCGGGAGGTTACGCCGTGAGGCCGCCTCTCCGCGGCCTCACGACGTGACCCCGGTCACTGGAGCACGATGCTGAAGCTGCAGCGCCCTGTTCGTGCTCGAGTTCGCGGTCGCCGTGAGGCCTCCGGTGCTGCCGGAGACATCGGCATTGCTGTCCACCAGCAGACCCGGACATGGCCCGCTCGGCGAGCCGAACTTGTTGCTGCGGAAGGTCTGGCTGGCCGGGGGAGTCCACGCGGTCGTGGCACTCGTCTTGTCGGCCCAGTAGGTGACCAGCCACTTGCTGCCGGCCGGGGCGTTCACCGTCGGCGAGGTGTGCGCTGCGGTCGTGACTGTCTCGAGGCTGTCCGGCACTGGCGGCCGACGCCGGTGGCACCCCGGTAGCTGGCGATCGCCATGTCGGACTTGGCGTAGCGCCGACGACGTGATCCGTACGACGGTCCCGGGGTGTCGCTCGCCGTGGCCACCTTGGTGTAGGCCCGTCCCACGATGAGGGTGCCGTTGAGGGCAGGCGACCGACCGCCGTCCAGCCGGCCGGGCTGCTGAACGTCGGGTTTGTGGTGTTGGCGGAGAAGAACAGCACCATCAGCGTCACCGGGCTGGGTGCCGGCCGGCACCGTGACGTCGTGGTTCGAGCGGTTGGCGTTGGTCTCGTTCACCCCGACGAACGACACCGGACTGGCCGTGTCGGAGACGTTGAAGTCCTTGCTCGCCGTACCGGTGTCGTTGTCGTTGTCGGTCACCGTGAGCGTGACGTGCTGCGGCCCGGCCGCCGCGAAGTCGTGCGACGGGTTCGGGTCGGTAGGAGGTGCCGCCGTCACCGAAGTCCCACGCGTAGCCGGTGATGGTGCCGTCGGTGTCGCCGGACCCGGTGGACGTGAAGTCGCAGTGCAGCAGGCTGCACGTGACGTTGATGGTCGCGTGAGGAGGCGTGTTGCCTGCCGGCAGCTGCGGGTTGACCGTCGTCGTGGTCGAGCTCGACGCCCCGTCGTTGTCGGTCACCGTGAGAGTGACCGTGCGTTGACCTGCCGTGAGGTAGCTGTGGTCTGGCCATCGGGGCGGTCGACGTGGCGCCGTCGCCGAACTGCCAGAGCACGGAGGCGACGTTGCCGTCGGGGTCGCTGGAGCCCGTCGAGTCGAAGTGGCAATCCAGGTTGGTGCAGGTCGCGGACTTGATCACCGGGACCGGCGGCTGGTTGGTCTGCTGACCGGACGCCTGGAAGACGAACATGGAGCGCGAGTTCCAGGTCTGGCTGTCCTTGCCCGGACCGGAGATCTGTACGGCGGTGCCGGACACCGGTGCGGTGCCCGGCCCACTGCGCGCGCCAGAACCGGCCGGTCGTGTCGGCGAAGTAGAAGAGGTTGTTCGCCACGAACGCGCCGCGCATCGTCGAGTAGTTGATGCCGGTGACGTTGGAGCTGGTGAACCGCTGCTGGCCGACGACGTCGCTCTCGACCTCGAAGCCGCGCCGGTAGAGCGTGCTCTGGCCCGACTTGGTGAAGAACATCCGGCCGTTGTAGTAGAAGAGGCTGGTCATGTTGGGCACGTCGTTGGTGTGCCACTCCGTCTGCTGGCACGATCGCGTCGGACACGGCGATCGTCGTCGGCCGGGCCGTAGGCGCTGCCGTTGAACGTGCGCCTGGTGAAGGTGCCGTTGGTCGAGGTCGTGTAGAGGACGCCGTTGACCATGAACGCGCCGGTGGTGCTGCTCCAGGTGGGCGCAGTGCCGGTCGTGCTCGGGCTGGTGACAGCGCCGGGCGTGGTGCCGTCGAAGCTGCGGCGGTTCAGCGTCGACCCGCTGCGTCGGCGACGTTGTAGACGTCGGCGGGCAGCGTCATGTTGTTCTCGGCGGGCAGGGTCTTGCCGCCGGCGAGCGGCACGAACGCGATCCGGCCGTGGTACTCGTAGGTGGGGCCGAAGCGCTCGGTGTCGGACCGACCCAGAGCGCCCTGCGAGGTGGCGAGCATGTCCTGGATGCCGACTCCGCGCGTGCGGGTCGGGTTCCAGGAGTAGGGCATGCCGTTGAGCGGGTTGAGCGCGGCGATGCCCTCGCGGCTGACCGCGCCGGCCCCCGCGGCGTCGCCGGCGTTGGGGTTGTTCTGCCAGCGCTGGTGGCCGCCGGCGTAGATCACGTTGTCGGTGACCTCGATGTTCCAGGTCGAGTCGCCGCCGGTGTACGCCGACCAGGTGTTCGGGGTCGGTGAGGTGCTGGTGCCGGCCTCGAACCGGAAGACGCCGTCGCAGCCGACGGTCCCGTTGTTGCTGCCTGAGGTGCCGCCGTAGGCCCCGGTCGTCGCGACGACGAAGTAGCTGCCGTCGGGCGAGTACTCGACATCGGTCATGTAGGTGTCGAACTTCGTCGAGCAGCCCGCGGTGAACTGGTTGGTGGTCCAGGGCGAGAGGGTCGCACTGCTGCGCGCCGAGGTCGAACTTGGCGATCTGGGAGCGGGACTGGCCGTTGACCGTGGTGAAGTTGCCGACCGCGACGAGCTCGGTGTTCTGCGGGTTGCTCGAGATCTGCAGCACGTCGGTGACAGAGCCGGCGAGCTCGGGTCGGTGCAGCCCGGCGAGCTGGTTGGTGAAGTAGGTGTCGCGGGCACCGGTCGTGGCGTTCAGGGTGCCGAGACCCTTCTGGGCAACGCCGCTGAAGTGCGTCATCTTGCCGGCCACGAAGAGGTGGTTGCCGACCACCTCGAGGTCACGGACGTTCCCGGAGATGGTGGGAGCGGTGAAGCCGGTGTTGAGTGCACCGGTGGTGACGTTCATCCGGAAGATGCGACCCGGCATGGACCTGCCGGCCGCCGAGGTGAAGGCGCCGCGACGTAGACCTCGTTGGGGTTGCTGGTCTGCTGCACCTTGTAGACGGTGCCGTTGGGCGAGGGGTTGAAGCTGTTGTTGATCGCTCCGGTGGTGGCGTCGAACGCGAAGACCCGGTTGCGGGTGATCACCGTCGAGCTGCGTCGCGGTGCGGACCTGCGTGAACGTGCCCCCGACGACGATCTGGTCCCCGACCTGGACGATCGAGTAGACGGTGCCGTTGAGGATGTGTGGCGTCCAGTTGGCGGGGTCCTCATTGGCGATGCGGCCGGTCTGTGGATCGCTGAGCCCGACATCGGCGGCCTGCGCGGTGGGCGCCAGGCCCACGCCGGCGATGACGCTCGAGACGACGAGCAGGACAGACAGTACGAACCTGCGCACACCAATCACCAGAATCCCCGTATATGCAAGAAAGAGCAGCCACTCCCCTGGGCATGTTTCGGAGTATGCGCACCGGTTGTCCGGGACACCTACTAAGGCACCGGAATTCATCAGTTTTGGACGTGCCCGGTCTAGTCAGCGACCGGGAAGGGCGTGCTCAGCTGGCCTTCTTGGCCGCTGCCTTCTTCGGTCGACTTCTTGGCGGCGCTCTTCTTGGTCGTCTTCTTCTTCGCTGCCGGACTTTCTTTGCGGCCGTTTTGGCGGATTTCGCCGGCTTTTCTGAATCGTCGGATTCGGTCTTTTCGCCGCGGGCCGACTTGGCCGCGTCGACGCTGCGCTGCAGGGCGGCGAGCAGGTCCACGACCTCGCCGGAGGACTTCTTGGTCTCCGGGGTGCGCTTGACCTCGCCGCCCTCGATCTTGGCCTTCACCAGCGTCTCGACGGCCTCGCGGTAGTCGTCCTCGAACTCGTCGGCGTCGAAGTCGCCGGCGAGCGTGTCGACCAGCATGGTGGCCATCTTCACCTCGGCCGGCTTGGCCTCGCTGGTGTCGACCGACCCGAAGTCGGGCTTCCGGATCTCGTCGGGCCACATCATCGTCTGCATCACGATCACGTCGTCGCGCACGCGCAGCACGGCGAGCGACATCCGGTTGCGCAGCGAGACCGTGACGAGCGCCATCCGGTCGGCCGCCTCGAGGGCCTCGCGCAGCAGCGCGTAGGGCTTGGCGCCGGTCTTCTCGGGCTCGAGGTAGTAGCTCTTCTCGAACAGCATCGGGTCGATCTGCTCGCTCGGCACGAACTTCTCGACGCTGATCTCGCGGCTGCTCTCCGAGGGCAGGCTGGACATGTCCTCGTCGGTGAGGATGACCATCTCGCCGTCCTCGGTCTCGTAGCCCTTGGCGATGTCGGCGTACTCCACCTCCTCGCCGTCGATGCTGCAGACCCGCTGGTACTTGATCCGGCCGCCGTCCTTGGCGTGGACCTGGCGGAAGGAGATGTCCTTGCTCTCCGTCGCGGAGTACAGCTTCACCGGGACGCTGACCAGGCCGAAGGAGACGGCACCTTTCCAGATTGCGCGCATGTGATCAGGATGCCTGCTGTGACAAGTGATGCGCCACGCCAACTGCCGAGGCACTGCCTGCCAAGATGCCGGTGCTGCCGATGCTCGCGACCAAGGGGGACCACGTGCCCACCGGGTGCCGAGTGGTGCACGAGGTGAAGTGGGACGGCATGCGCGTGCTGGTGGACCGTACGCCGGAGCGGCTGCGGATCTTCTCGCGCAACGAGAACGACGTGACCGTCTCCTTCCCCGAGCTGCACGCGCCTCGCGACCGTCGGCGAGGACTTCCTGCTCGACGGCGAGGTGGTGGCGCTGGGGGAGGGGATCCCGACGTTCGGCGCGCTGCAGGACCGGATGCACGTGCGCGACGCCGGCCGCGCGCTGCGGCTGGCCGAGCGCAACCCGGTCACCCTGATCGCCTTCGACGTGCTCCGGCTCGACGGGAGGACCTGTGCGACCGACCGCTCTCCGAGCGGCGCGAGCTGCTGCTCGGCGCTGGGCCTCGACGACGTCGCCTGGCAGGTCCCTCCGACGTACGACGACGGGCAGATGCTGCTCGCCGCCGCGGAGCAGCAGGGCCTCGAGGGCATCGTCAGCAAGCGGCTGTCCTCGCGCTACCGGCCCGGCGTGCGCAGCCGCGAGTGGCTGAAGTTCCCGATCCGGCCGACCGGGTCCTTCGTCGTCGGCGGCTACCGCCACGAGGTCGGCTCCGACCAGCGGCTCGGTGCCGTGCTGGTCGGGCAGCCGACCGCCACCGGCCTGTCCTTCCGCGGACGCGTCGGCAGCGGCATCGCGGGCAAGGCCGGCCGGCTGCTCTCCGAGCTGCTCGACGCCGCACGTCGTGGACGAGCTCGCCGTTCGACGCCGAGCTGCCCCGGCTCGACCGTGAGGGCACCGTCTGGGTCGAGCCGCTGCGTCGTCGTCGACGTGCAGTACCTCCGCCTCACGAACGGACGGACGGCTGCGCCAACCGGCGTACCGTGGCGTCCGCACGGACCTCAGCCCCTCGGACCTGGAGTGACCTGACGTGACCCGTATCGCCTGCGCTGGCCCTGACCCTGCTGCTCGCCCTGACGCTGGGTCCTGCGCCCAGCGCGTCGGCCGCGACCGTGCGGCTCGACGGCGTCACCGTGGCGCTGCAGCCCGGCACCACCCAGGTGATCACGGTCAACCGGACCCGGTCCTGGCACGCCCGGGTCACCTTCTGGCGCAAGACCTCCGCGGGCTGGCAGGCGGTGCTGCGGTCGGGCAACGGCCGGATCGGGTACGGCGGCCTCGTGGTCGGCACGAAGCGCAAGCAGGGCACCGGCACCACCCCGCTCGGCACCTACCGGCTGCTCGGCTCCTTCGGCACCCACGCGCGCGCCACCGGCTGGGACCTGCCCTACCGCAAGATCCGCCCGGGCGACTACTGGGTCGAGGACAACCAGTCGGCGTACTACAACCGCTACCGCAACAAGTCCCAGGGCGGCTTCCGCTGGTGGCTGAAGTCCGGGCAGAACACCTCCGAGCGGCTCGCGGACTTCCCGACCCAGTACGAGTACGCCGTGAACACCGCGTTCAACCGCAGCCAGGTGCGCCACCGCGGCGCCGGCATCTTCCTGCACGTCAACGGCCGCGGGGCGACCGCCGGCTGCGTCTCGGCGCCGCGCTCGTTCATGCGCTCGGCGATGGTCCGCCTCGACCCGGCGCGGGTGCCGGTGATCGCGATCGGCCGCTGACCAGGTGCCCAAGGAGTCGCGCACGGAGACACCGGTCGAGGTCGACGGGCGGCACCTCACGCTGGTCAACCTCGAGAAGGTGATGTACCCGCGCACCGGCACCACCAAGGGCGAGGTGCTCAACTACTACGCGCGCGTCTCGGCGGTGATGCTCCCGCACCTCGCCGACCGGGCGGTGACCCGGATCCGCTGGCCCAACGGCACCAGCGAGCAGTCGTTCTTCGAGAAGAACGTGCCCGGCGGCACGCCGTCGTGGGTGCGCACCGTGACCGTGCCGACGACGGGCTCGCGGACGCAGTCCGGCGAGGAGGGCGAGCTCACCTTCCCGGTGATCGACTCGCTCGCCTCGCTGACCTGGCTGGTCAACCTGGCCTCCCTCGAGCTGCACGTGCACCAGTGGACGGTCACCAGGTCGGGCAAGCCGCGCAACCCCAACCGGCTGGTGGTCGACCTCGACCCCGGCGAGCCGGCCGGGCTGGGGGAGTGCGCCCAGGTCGCGCTGCTGGTCAAGGACCGGCTCGCGCAGGACGGGCTGGACTGCGTGCCGGTGACCAGCGGCTCCAAGGGCCTGCACCTGTACGCCGGCCTCGACCGCAAGCGCACCTACGAGGAGGTGCGCGACTACGCCAAGGGGATCGCCGAGGAGCTCCAGGCCGAGCACCCCAAGCTGGTGCTCTCGCAGATGACCAAGTCGCGGCGCAGCGGGAAGGTGTTCCTCGACTGGTCGCAGAACACCGGCGCGAAGACCACGATCTCGCCGTACTCCCTGCGCGGCCGCGAGCTGCCGATGGTCGCCGCACCACGCACCTGGGCCGAGGTCGAGGCCGGCGCCGACGACCCGCTGGCCCTGGAGCACCTCCGCTTCGAGGAGGTCCTCGAGCGCGTCGAGGACGACGGCGACCTGTTCACCATCGACGGGTGAAGCGCTTTTCATCAATTCTGACGATGCTGTCGCATGCCGCCTTCCCGGCGAAGGTGTGCCTGCGGCTTCGGCACTCGGCCGAGCGCGCCTTTACGGGGAGCAGACATGTTCAAGAAGCACCACGCGCATCGTCGCGTTCATCGGCACCCTCGGTGCCTCCGCCACGCTCATCGGCATGGCCGCCACCAACACCGGTGCCTACTTCACCGACAGCGAGGCGGGCAGCCTGTCCGGCAAGACCGGTCACCTCGACATCGCCGCCAACAACGACTTCAACCTCAACTTCAACAACCTGGTGCCGGGCGAGTACCAGGACCGCGTGATCAAGTACCACACGGACAGCAACACCCCTGAGGACATCTGGCTCAAGATCCCGGACGGCGTCGCCTACGCCCAGTTCTCTGGCGCCAAGAACGGCCAGTCACGACGCCAACGGCGGCCTGGGTCGCTTCGGGCACTTCGCGGTCAAGAACAACGCCGGCAACCTGCTCTTCAGCTCGTACAACCTCGCGAACCTGAACGACTCCACCAGTGGCTGCGCCGACGACAACGGTCACGGCTTCGGCCCCAGGCCACGGCGCAGGACGACTTCCCGCCGAACTGCGGTGTCCCGCACTACATGCTGATCGACTCAGAACGTGCCCACCGGCGCTGACCGGCAGTTCACGATCACCTTCGGTGTCACCGAGCGGAAGAGCGCGCAGTACCAGGCTCAGCCCCCGCCGACGGTGCCGTTCCAGGTCGTCGCGACGCAGCCCAGCATCCGGCCGGACGCAGTCGGTCACTGATCTCGCCGATGAGGGTGGTGCCGGCCTGGGGGCGGCACCACCCGCGGGGTCTCGGGACTGACGGAGAAGATTGATGAACACATCCATGTTCGGTAGCGCACGCCGGCTCACGGCCTTCGTGATCGTGGCTTCGGTAGTCGGCACGATCGCGTGCACGATCCTCCTGGCCTGGCCCACGGCTACCGGATGTATGTCGTGAAGACAGGTTCGATGGAACCCACGATCGCGCCGGGTGACGTCGTGGTCGACCGAGCTCCCGACAAGGGCTACAGCCCCGGTGACGTCATCACCGTGCAGATCTCCGCTGCCGGGCGACCTGGTGACCCACCGGTTTCCGCGGCAAGGACGCACAAGGGCGGCTGCACACCAAGGGCGATGCGAACCAGAAGCCGGACGTCTGGGCACTGAGCCCGAACCTGGTCCACGGCGTCGTCCAGCACGTCGTGCCGAAGATGGGCTACCTCGTCGTGTTCATGCGGCAGAAGGAAGGCATCGCCGGCGTGATGACGAGCGCGCTGTCGATCTTCCTGCTGTGGGGACTGTGCTTCCCGCGGAGGCGACCGCGATCGGATGCGAGCCTCGCAAGCTCACGGTCGTCCCGGATCCGAGCCGCTGGCGGCCTGACGCGCCAGACGGCTCCGGACATGGAGCGTCCGCCGCTCCCGAGATACGGCGGACGAAGGTGAACGCCAAGACGTTCACCGTAGTCAGGTTGCCCGCCCAGGTCGGTTGATAAACGCATCGATCGTCCGTCCGGGTCGCGGACACCCTCGTGGGTCGCTGCGTTGCCGAACGCGGGTTCGCTCGTTGGGGTGGCATGACCGCGATGACCAGACGCACCCTGATCGGTGGCGCTGCCGCCGTGGGCGTCGGTGCCCTGACCGTCGGCGTCCTCGACGGTGCCGCCGAGGCAGCCACCACCAGCGGCGCGCTGCCCACGAACGTCGACGTCGTCGTGGTGGGCGGCGGCATCTCCGGCCTCGTGGCCGCCCGGGAGGTGGCCCGCACCGGCCGTTCGGTGCTCGTCGTCGAGGCCCGTGACCGGGTCGGCGGCCGGGTGCTCAACCACCGCCTCGGCACCGGCGACACCATCGAGTCCGGCGGCGCGTTCGTCGGGCCGACCCAGGACCACATCATCGCGCTGGCCAACGAGCTCAAGGTGCCGATGTTCGAGGAGTACGTCGACGGCAAGTCGGTCTACAACTCCTCGGGACCGCTCGGTCGCCAGGAGTACGACGGCACCGTCCCGCCGGACCCGCTGATCCTCCCCGACGCCGCGATCCTGCAGTACCAGCTCGACCAGTGGGCCTCCGAGATCGACGTCGCCGCCCCGTGGAACCACCCGCGCGCCAAGGAGTGGGACTCCAGACGCTGGGCGACTACATCCGCAAGAACACGATCAACCCGAGCGGCATCGGCACCCTGATCAACTGCTGGACCCAGCCCGGCTTCGGGGCCGACCCCGACCAGCTCTCGCTGCTGTTCGTCATCCACTACGTCGCGTGCTCCGGCAACGAGACCACCAAGGGCACCTTCGAGCGCAACTCCGACACCGCCGACGGCGCGCAGGAGCGACGCTTCATCGGCGGCTCGCAGCTGATCCCGCTGCGGCTGGCGAGCCAGCTCGGCTCCCGGGTCGCGCTCAACGCGCCGGTCACCCGGATCGACCAGAACAGCACCCACGCCGTCGTACGCACCAGCCGCGGAGCGGTCACCTGCAAGCGCGTCATCATGGCCGTGCCGCCCGAGCTCTCCCGCGCCATCCAGTGGGGTCCCGACCTGCCGGCCGCGCACCGCTCGCTGCTGAACCACATGAACATGGGCGACCTGATGAAGTGCGACGCCGTGTACGACGAGCCGTTCTGGCGCGCCGACGGTCTCAACGGCTTCGGCCTGAGCGACCACGGTGCCGTGCGTGCGGCCTTCGACAACTCGCCGTCCGACGCCAAGCCCGGCGTGCTGCTCGCGTTCGTGGGTGGCTCGACCTGGAAGCAGTACGGCCTCACCACCCTCGCCGCCCGCAAGGCCGCCGTGCTCCAGGGCTTCGCCGAGATGTTCGGCGAGAAGGCGCTGCACCCGATCGAGTACGTCGAGCACGACTGGACCAAGGAGCGGTGGACCAAGGGAGCCCCGGTCGCGATCATGGCGCCCGGCACGCATGACCACCTGGGGCCCGCAGCTGCGCAAGCCGCACCTGCGCACCCACTGGGCCGGCACCGAGACCTCGACCTACTGGACCGGCTACATGGACGGTGCCGTGCGCGCCGGCCAGCGCGCCGCGAGCGAGGTCATCGCGCTCACGTGAGCTGACCGGTCTCCCCGACGCGGTCCGACGGCACCAGCCGCATGGTCGGCCGGGGCTCGGGTGCCCCCTTCGGTGAACGCGTCGGCCGGGTCCTGCTGCCACTCGTCGGCGGTGTCGAGCAACCCCTGCGTGCGCTCGTTGACCGTCTGTCGCTGCGTGCCCTCGATCGGGTACGACGGCAGCGGTGCGTCCGCTCCGGCCCCCACCCAGACGCGGTACGGCGTGGTCCCGGCAGGCTCGGTCTCGAACCCACCGCGGAAGGAGCCGAGCGTGTCGGAGAACGCCGCCATCGCCGTCCGGAACCGGAGCCAGCGGTGGTTGTCCCAGCCCCACGCCGGCACCACGCCGGGCTGGTCGCCGGCGAAGACCTCGACGAGCCGGTCGGCGGCACCACGTCCGCGCTCGCTGAGCCCGGTGACGACCTCCTGCTGCATGTTCAGGTTCATCCCGCCCTCCTGGCCGTCGTGGAAGACGGTCACGATGCGGTCGCGGTAGCCGGGCACGAACTGCTGCCCCTCGTCGACCCAGGTGCGGGCGGTGTCGATGATCGTGGACCCGAACTGCTTGAGCGCGCCGACACCGGACTCCTTCAGCACCGTCTGCCGGCGGGCGAGGCCGGCGTCGTTGTGCGTCGGCAGGTAGCTGTTGTCGGCCTCGTCGGACGACTTCTTCTGCCCGTGCGGGAACGGCGCGAGGTTGATCGCGAACGTGGGGCGGCGGGGGAGTGCGGAGTCGAAGAACTGCAGCGGCAGGTTGGCGCAGATGCCGCCGTCGGAGAACCAGTTGCGCTGGTAGGCGAGCCTCGGCACCGCTGCCGCACCTTCCTCCGGCGTGGCGTCGGGGTGCTGCTCGCGCCACCGCCGCTGCCCGTCGACGGCTCCTTGTTGGCGGGCAGCGAGTAGTCGACCGCGTGCAGCGGCACTGCGGCGATCAGGCCGGGGAAGCTGAGGCTCATCCGCACCCCGACGAGCACCGGCAGGTCCGCACGCGACGGGAACGGCTGGAGCGGACGCCGCTGGGTCCGGCGTACGGCGGAGAGCCAGTCCGCCTGCGGTGGTGCCGTCCGGCTCGGCCGGCGTTCTCCATCCGCGCCACCACCGACTCGGGGAAGAGGGTGCGGAAGTGGTCCGGGTCGAAGGAGTAGTCCTGCGTGGCCCACGGCATCGCCATCGGCTGGCGACGCGAGATGTTCGTGGTCATCAGCTGCAGGGTGATGCCGGCGGCGTCGAGGTCGCCGAAGGTGACCGGTGCGTCGTCGACGCCGCGGCCGGCCAGGGTCTGGAAGGTCTCGTGCAGCCAGGGGGTCAGCGCGGGGTCGGTGGCTCCCGGAGGCGTGGCCCCCGAGGTCAGGCCGAAGCCCACGGACGGGATCCGGCCCACGTCCTTGAAGATCCCGACGGCGACACCGAGCCCGACGCCGATGACGGCGAGCAGCAGCCCGGCGACGAGACAGGTCCAGCGGGCCAGGTCGTCCTGGAAGAGCCCGATCACGAAGACCGCGACGCCCGGAGCGGCCGCGGCCACGGCGTACGGCAGCCAGCCCGTGAGGGCCGCGCCGAGCATCGCCCTCGCCCGGGTGCCGCCGGCGGTGCCCAGCCCCGAGGTGACGAGTCCGAAGAGCCGGCGCATCGTCGGCTGCGGCTGGAACAGCGTGAACAGCCTGCTGTTCTCGCCCTCGACCGGCTCGGTGAGCTGCTGCGGCAGCCGGGCGAGCTTCTCGAAGCCGCCGTCGGCGCGGCCGAGCTCGGCGCACGCGGCCGCCGCGGCGGCGATCGCGCCGGCGGAGGAACCGCCCACCGAGCGCAGCCGGTAGACGGTGGCGAGCTCACAGACCGCGAGCGGGTAGACCACGCCGCTGGTGATCCCGCCCTTCATCACCAGGTCGCACTCGAGCAACGGGAGTGGTGGCAGCGGAGGGCGGGGCAGCGGGGGTGCTGGTCATGCGGGCACGGTAGGACGGCGTTCGCCGTCAGTGCAGCAGCGACTTGCCGATCACGATGAGGACGCCGAAGCAGGCGGCCCCGACCACCTCCCCGGCCATGGCCCGTCCCCGGAGGCCGGCCCGGTGGGCGCCGAGGTAGCCGAAGACCATCAGCAGCACGACCGAGGAGTACACCGCCACGGCGGCTGCGTCCGACACGTCCCGGCGGAAGAGGTAGGCGATGCCGTAGATCACCAGCGCCGGGACCCCACCCTTGAGCACGCCTGTCTCGTGCCGTGAGGCCACCAGGAGCCGGGGCAGGAAGGCCCTGGTGTCTCCTTCGAACTGGGTGGACAAGGTGGCGATGTAGACGTGGGCCATCCAGTAGACGACCAGGAACACGGCCGTGGTCAGCACGACGCGCTTCGAGTCGTCATCGTGGGCGCTGACCGCGGCGAGCACCGCGGCGGTGACGATGGCGCCGTAGAGCAGGCCACTCGGGTCGGCGCCGGCCACCCAGTGGGCTGCCCGAGTCCGGATCGACGAGGTGGGCACGAGGTCAGCGTAGGGCCCGGCAGAGCCCGAGGCCGCGCGTTGTTTGCCGGGGTTCCTCACCAAATCGTCGTCTACCGGGGCCCACGCCGAGCGAGCAGGATGAGACGAGGGCAGTGTCACGACGGTGACGGGAGGCTGGGATGGCACGGACGCGGGTGGATGTCTGGAAGGCGACCGACGCCGAGGGCGACTGGCCGGCGGTGCTCGCGGCGTACGAGCGCGCGATCGGCACCATGCGTGGCCTGGATCCTCCGAGCGGCCCGCCGACCGATCCGGTGGGCTGGCAGTTCCAGGCGGCGATCCACGGGCGCGACGACGGCAACGGCAACGCGGACACCAGCAACCCGTTCTGGTGCAACTGCCAGCACGGCAGCTGGTTCTTCCTGCCGTGGCACCGGATGTTCCTCGCGGCGTTCGAGCGGATCATCCAGTTCCACCTCGAGGACGACCAGTGGTCGCTGCCGTACTGGTACGCCATCGATCCCGACGACGCGCGCACGGCGGTGCTGCCGCCGGCGTTCCTCGACCGGACGCTGGACGACAACAACCTGCAGACCGAGATGCGCTCGCAGAACGCGAAGGCGGGCCGCCCGTTCTCCGGCGACATCGATCCCGGCGCGCTCGGCGGTGCGCTGGAGCAGGCGCTGCTGGCGCGGCGCTACACGACCGCGAGCGGGTCGTCGACGTTCGGAGGCGGGGAGCGCGCCGACCTGAGCTTCGACGGTGGCGAGCGGGGGCTGCTGGAGAACGTTCCGCACGGCCTGGTGCACTCGCTCGTGGGCAACGACTACGACGCCAACGGTCAGCCGGTCTTCGAGGGCTGGATGGGCTCGTTCTTCACCGCCGGCCTCGACCCGATCTTCTGGTGCCACCACGCCAACATCGACCGGCTCTGGGACGTCTGGCTGCGCGAGGACGACCGCCACACGAACCCGACCGACGACCAGGCGTTCCTCGACACCACGTTCACCTTCCCGGCCCCCGACGGCGCCACCGTGACGTGGTCGGTCGGTGAGGTGCTCGACACCGAGTCGGCGCTGGGGTACGTCTACGAGAGCTACGACCCACCGTCGGCGATCGCTCCGCCGGGTGACGCGCCGGCCGAACGCGAGCGGGTGGCCGCCGGCAGGAAGGAAGCCATGCCACCTCAGGTCCTGGGGGCCGCGGACGACGTGCCGCTGGCCAGCAACGCGCCGGTCGAGGTGCCGATGGGTCGCGGCGCGGTGGAGCGCGACGCGGCGGCCGAGCCCCAACGGGTGCACCTCCGCATCGAGGGCGTGACCGGCACGCACGCGGCCCCGCTGTACGGCGTCTACCTGAACGTCCCCGAGGGTGCCGACCCGCACGACTTCCCCGAGCTGCGCGCCGGGTCGTTCGCCACCTTCGGCCTCGCCGAGACCTCCCGCACCGACGACCAGCACGACGCCGAGGGGCTGACCGCGGTCTTCGACGTCACCGACCTGCGCGACCGGCTCGCCGAGGACGGTCGCTGGGACGACACCCGCGTGGAGGTCAGGTTCAGCACCGAGGTCCCGGGCTCACCCGAGGAGAACGACGCCGGAGCTGCGACCGGACCGGAGCCCGACCTGCGGGCGCGCCGCGTCGCGCTGATGGTCGAGTGAGATGACGACCCTCGCCATCGAGCGCCCCGACGTTCGTCGCTACCTCGCCTGGCACCCGGAGTGGTGGGTGTACGCCGTCGCCGCGGCGGCCTGGGTGACGTTGCTCGTGATGAGCGTGCAGATGTCGATGCCGATGGTCGCCCACACCGCCTCGTGGTCCGAGCGCTGGACCCACTGGCTGCTGATGGTGGGCGCGATGATGCTGCCGGTCGCGGCCCGGCAGGTCCGCGCCGTCGGCCAGCGCAGCCTCTGGTCACGCCGCCACCGGTCGGCCGGGTTCTTCGTGCTCGGGTACGCCGCCCTGTGGGCCGCAGTCGGCGCCGTGCTCGTCACCGTCGTCATCGGCACCGGCCTGGATCACGGCTCGAGCCGACCTGCTGGTCGTCTCGCTGCTGCTCGCCGCGGCCTGGCAGACCTCCGTGCCGCGACGGAGGTTGGTACGCCGGTGCGAGGCGCTCAAGCTGGGTGCCCCGTCCGGTCTCGCGGGGGACGTCGACTGCACTCGCCTCGGGCTGCGGTCCGGCGTGCGCTGCCTGCAGGAGTGCTGGCCGGCGATGATCGCGATGGCGTCTGAGCCAGAGCCTGCTGCTGATGGTGGGGCTGACCGTCGTACTCCTGACCGAGCGGGGTCGCGGCGCCAACCCGCAGCGTCGAGCGGGGCGGCCGCTGGAGGCCCTGGTGCTGGCGGGGTTCGCTGCGGTCGCCCTGGTGGTCGCTCTCACCTGATCTGGGGGATTCCCCGCCGGAGTCCGCCTGCCTAGCGTCGAATGACCGCTCGGTAAGGAGCACGTCATGACCGAAACCGCTGCCGCCACCCACGGTGTCCACTCCGAGGTGGGCCACCTGCGCAAGGTCGTGGTCTGCGCACCGGGCCTGGCACACAGCCGGCTCACCCCGACCAACTGCGACGACCTGCTCTTCGACGACGTGATGTGGGTGCAGAACGCGCAACGCGACCACTTCGACTTCATGAGCAAGATGCGCGAGCGCGGCGTCGAGGTGCTCGAGCTGCACAACCTGCTCGCCGAGACCGTCGACATCCCCGAGGCCAAGGCGTGGTTGCTGGACCGCAAGATCATCGCCAACCAGGTCGGGCTCGGCCTCGTCAAGGAGACGCGCGCCTACCTCGAGTCGCTCGACTCGCGCGAGCTCGCGCGCTACCTGATCGGCGGGATGTCGGCCCACGACCTGCCCGAGGAGTACCGCACCGCCTACCTCAGCATCACCCGGCTCGACACCGGCGTGCGCGACTACCTGATGCCGCCGCTGCCGAACACGCTCTACACCCGCGACACCACCTGCTGGCTGTACGGCGGCGTCACCTTCAACCCGCTCTACTGGCCCGCCCGGCAGGACGAGACCCTGCTCTACAAGGCGATCTACAGCTTCCACCCGGAGTTCGTCGGCTCGACCGTGTGGTGGGGCGACCCGGAGAAGGACTGGGGCCTGGCCACCTTCGAGGGCGGCGACGTGATGCCGGTCGGCAACGGCGTCGTCCTCATCGGGATGAGCGAACGCACCTCGCGCCAGGCGATCAGCCAGGTCGCCGCCGCGCTGTTCGAGCAGGGTGCGGCCGAGCGGGTCATCGCCGCCGGGATGCCCAAGCTGCGTGCGGCGATGCACCTCGACACGGTGTTCACCTTCGCCGACCGCGACGTCGCCACGGCGTACCGCGACATCGTCGACGGGATCCAGCCGTTCTCCATCCGGCCCAGCGACAAGGACCCGGGCGTGGAGGTGGTCGAGGAGAAGGACTCCTTCGTCGACGTCGTCGCGGACGCGCTCGACCTGCCCGAGCTGCGGATCATCGGCACCGGTGGCGACATCTACGCCAACGAGCGGCAGCAGTGGGACAGCGGCAACAACGTGGTGGCCCTCGAGCCCGGCGTCGTGGTGGCCTACGACCGCAACACCCACACCAACTCGCTGCTGCGCAAGGCCGGCGTCGAGGTGATCACCATCGTCGGTGCCGAGCTCGGGCGCGGGCGTGGCGGCGGCCACTGCATGACCTGCCCGATCGTCCGCGACCCGGTCGAGTTCTGAGGCCGCCGTGTTCCGGACTCGGACCTCGACCTTCACAGCGGCTCTGCTCCTGGTCGTCGGCGTCGCGCTGACCGGGTGTGGCAGCGACGTCCCCAGCCAGTCGGACGTGCGGGACAAGCGCATCAACGACCCCGTACGCCGCGACAGCGTCAGCGCCGAGATCGGCAGCATCCGGCTGCTCGCGATGCGCATCCAGCGACCCGACGAGGCACACGCCGCCGGGACCAACAGCGCGCTGTGGTTGACGATCGCGAACAGCGGTGTCGCGGACACCCTGATCGCGGTCTCCTCCGTCGACGCGCGCTCGGTCGTGCTGCGCGACGGTGCCGAGGCGCCGGAGAAGAGCATCAACGTCCACGTGGACGTGGGTGGCGTCGTACCCATGCAGCACGCCTCGGGACCGCACCTCGAGCTGGTCGACCTCAAGCGCGACATCGGCAAGCGCTCGTTCGTGCCGGTGACCTTCCGCTTCCAGTACGCCGGCTCCGTGACCGTCCAGGTCTTCGTGTCCGGCGTCGACCACCCGGTGGTCGCCCCGTTGCCGACGCTCGGACAGCACGGGGTGACCGGGCCCGTCGAGACGAAGTCCCGGGCACGACGCTGGCTGCGTCCGCTCGGCCTGCTGGCGCTCTCCCTGGCGTGCGCCTACATCATCGTCGGCCTCGTCGGGCGCATCGACTGGAGCGAGGTACGCGATGCGATCGCGGCGGTCTCGCTGTGGCAGTTCCCGATCCTGCTGGCCGTGCTGGCGGTCCGGCAGGTGCTCAACGCGACCCCGCTGGCGCTGTTCATCGAGGGACTGGGTCTGCGTCGCGCGGTGCAGAACGACCAGGCGGCCACGCTCACCTCGACGATCGCGCCGCCACCGGCCGACATGGTGCTGCGGCTGGCGATGTTCGACTCCTGGGGGATCCCCATCTCCAGCGGGCTGGCGGGCGCGCTGATGAACATCCTGACCTTCTACGCGACCCGGTTCACGGTGCCGGCTGTCGGTGTGGTGATCGTGCTGGCCTCGGGTGCGCCGTACCACGCGCTCTACACCTGGACGGCGTGCGTGGGCGCCGTCATCGCGATCACCCTGCTCGTCGTCCTGCGGGCGGTGGTGCTGCGCGAGCAGACGGCCATCTGGGTCGGGACCACCGGCGGCAGGCTCGTACGCCGGGTGCAAGCACTCGGTCGACCCGGAGGCCTGGGCGGCCCAGGCGGTCGACTTCCGGTCGCACGTGCTGCACCGCACCCGCCGGGGCTTGCCGCTCTCGCTGCTGCTGCTGGTCGTGATGGTCATCGTCGACGGCCTGTTGCTGGCGATCTGCCTGCGCTGCGTCGGGCGTCGGCGCCGGCGAGCTGCCGACCCTCGCCGTCGTCGGCATCTTCCTGGTGGCCTACCCGCTCACGCTCTTCCCCCTGGCGGGCGTGGGGATCCTCGACGCCACCCTGCTGGCCGCGTTCGTGGAGATCGCCGGTCTGCCGCTCGAGCCCGACATCGTGGGCGGCCTGGTGGTCTACCGGGTGATCACCCTGGGCGTGCCGATGCTGTTCGGGCTGGTCTCGATCGCGCTCTGGCGTCGTACCGATGGAGAGAAGGAACCGACCCATGTCCCCACGTGAGCTGCCCGTCCACGAGCCCACCCCCGAGGCACGCGGCACAGGTGTCGACCGGCACCATGCCCGGGCCGGAGACGGTCGTGGAGCTGATCACCCAGGCCCACCGGTCCTACGCGGGCGTGACCGACGGCGCGGTGGCCGACTACATCCCGGCGCTCGCCGTGGCCTCGCCGGACCTGTTCGGCATCGCCGCGGTCGGGGTCGAACGGCCGCGTCGGCCGGCGTGGGCGACAGCGAGCACGCCTTCACCATCCAGAGCGTGGCCAAGCCGTTCCAGTTCGCGCTGGTGTGCGAGGCGCTGGGGCACCGCGAGGTGCGCGAGCGCATCGGGGTGAACGCCACCGGCCTGCCGTTCGACTCGGTGATGGCCGTCGAGATCGCCTCGGACGGCCTGACCAACCCGATGGTCAACGCCGGCGCCATCGCCACGACCAGCCTGGCCCCGGGCCGGACCGCCGAGCTGAAGTGGAGGTTCCTGCGCGACGGGCTCTCCCGCTTCGCCGGGCGGGAGCTGGAGGTCGACGAGGAGGCGCTCGCCTCCGAGCGGGCGACCAACGGGCGCAACGAGGCGATGGCCCGGCTGCTCGAGGGACACGGCCGGATGTACTTCGACCCCGACGAGACCACCGACGTCTACACCCGGCAGGGGGCGCTGCTGGTGACCGCGTCCACCTCGCGGTGATGGGCGCCACCCTCGCCGACGGAGGCGTCAACCCGATCACGCAGCGACGGGTCGTCAGCGAGGACACGTGTCGTCGTACGTTGGCGCTGATGCTCACCGCCGGGCTCTACGAGCTGTCAGGCGACTGGCTCTACGAGGTCGGCCTGCCCGCGAAGAGCGGGGTCAGCGGCGGCATCGTCACGGTCGCGCCGGGCAAGGGCGGGCTCGCCACCTTCTCCCCGCCGCTCGACGCGGCCGGCAACAGCGTCCGCGGCCAGCTCGCCACCAAGATGCTCTCCCGTGGCCTCGGCCTCGACCTGCTGGCGTCGACCCCGGTGGCCGAGTCGCACCGACTGACGTACGCCGCCTACTCGCGGCGCAGCTGCGCGCGCAGCCGGTCGAGCATCGCCGGGGTCCAGCCCTCGGGCTGGAGGATCGCGTTCCAGCCGTCCACGTGCTCGCCGCTGAAGTTGTGGCCGTGCCCCGGCGGCGTCGAGAAGCCGAGCGCCAGGTCGGCGGTGACCTGCCAGAACGTCACCACCGGGATCCAGCGCATCGAGTCCGAGACGTCGGACCCACGCTTCTCGGTGAGCCAGTCCGGCCGGTGCCAGCAGCAGGTCGGGGCTCCACCAGGTGATCGGGTCCGACGGTTGCTGGAGGTAGAGCACCCGCGTGCCGGTCCACGGCTGGCCCTCGGGCGGGATGCTCTCGCTCGCGCGGTTGGCGAAGCGGATCGTCCGGCCGTCGCGGTAGACCGGCTCGATCTCCGGGCTGCCGGCGTCACGGGAGTCGACGAACTCGCGGTAGAGCGGGTTGAAGCTGGGCGGCCCGACGAAGAGCACGCCGTCGGTGCGGTTGGCCAGGTCGGTCTCACCGCTGAAGGCGTTCTCCCCGCCGAAGGAGCCCAGGCTCTCGCCGAAGACGTACGAGCTTGGGTCGGTGGTCGGCCGGCAGGCGTGACCAGTGGTCGTAGACCGCGTCGAACAGGTCGCGACCCGCGACGCGAGCCGCGGTGTGGTCGACGAGGTAGGACATCCACGAGGGGAGGTGGGAGTACTGCATCGCCACGATCGCGGAGTCGCCGTCGTTGAGGTACTCGAAGCTGCTGGACGCACTCGGCTCGACCCAGCCCGTCCCGGTCGTGGTGGCCACCATCAGCGAGCGGCGGTCGAACCCGCCCGCGCGGTCGAGGTCCTTGACCGCGAGCCGCGCCTGGTCCTCGAGGGTGTCGGCCGAGGAGGTGCCGGCGAAGATCCGGATCGGTTCCTGCGCCGGTCGTCCGGTGATCTTCGTGATGTCCTCGGCGTCGGGTCCCTCGCCGACGAAGATGCGCCCCTGGCGGCCGAGCGAGTCCCACGGGATCAGCGACTCGGGGCCTCCGGAGCGCAGGTTGCTGGTCGGCTGGCTGATCTCGCTCGGCGTGGTCAGGTCACCGACCGCGAGGCTGGCGTCGAGGGTGTTGATCGCCCAGCTCCACAGCACGCCGGTCACGCCGAGGAACAGCGCCACGACGAGTACGACGATCCCGGTGGCGCGGGCCGCACGGTGTCCCATGTGCCGGTCGAGGTAGGCCGCGAGCTTGCGGTACGCCGTACGCAGCGCACGGCCGAGGGCCACGAGACCCGACGAACACCAGCACGCCGACGATCGGGACCAGCAGCGCCGAGGGGAGGCTCTCCGGCTCGGTGCCGATGAGGGCTGCGCTCTCGTCGTTGCCAGTGCCGCCCGACCAGGATCCCGATCAGCAGGACGATCGGTGCGGTGATCGCGAACGCCCGCCAGGCTCGCTGGCTGGAACGGTGGGCGTCGCGGTCGGCGTACTCCCGCCACACCCAGGCGCCGGCCACGCCGAGCGCGTAGCCCATCGCTGCGTCGACACCGGCGACGAAGCCCTGGTAGGCCGCCGGACGGGGGAGGAGCGACGGGGTGAACGAGAGCGCCGCGAAGAGAGGGCCACCCAGAGCCCGGGCAGGGTGTAGCGGCAGCGCGCGCGCACCGACGCGACGAGCCACCTCGCTAGTGAGCGGGTCGCTTCCAGAGGGCGAAGGCGTTGTCGGTCGCGTCGAGGTACGGCGCCAGGCTCGGGCAGTGTCGCTTCAGCACCGTGCCCATCGTGTTCTCGTCGACCCACGCCAACCCTTCCGCCGTGTAGACCTCTTCGGTGAAGCTGTCGGTGAAGAACCGGTCGCTGTTCAGGCGACGCGAGGCCATCAGGATGAAGATACGGAATGCGGTGTCGCTGAACGCGAAACCCTCCGGCCTGTCCTCGGCGTACATCCCGGAGATCAGGTCGACGCTCTCGAGGTCGCCGTCGTACACCTCCTCGAGCTCCTTGGCCCACGCCTTGTTGGAGGTGAGGTCGGCGAAGGACTCGGGCACCGGCTTGTGCATCTGGCGGAGGAACTCGGTGTAGCGCGGCGCCCCGAGCTCACGGCAGCGCAGGACGTCGAGCGACGCCATGTCCATCAGCTTGCCGTCGGGTCGGGTGAAGGTCTGCAGGTAGCGCGGGTAGTTGTGCAGGCAGACGACGCCCGGGTTCATCGTGCCGAAGGTGTAGAGCAGGTCCCCGAGCTGCTGTGCCCTGAGCACGTCCACGGCGGCCGGGCCGGTGATCTGGTCGAACTCGGTGGGGCCGAGCGTGGCGGTGTCGTCCGTGGCGGCCCGGAAGTCGAAGTGGTCGGGGATCAGCGGGTGCATCCGGTAGACCGCCACGAACTCCTCGGTGAGCGCGAACGGGACGCCGTAGTGGTCGGCGTGGGTGCCCGGGATGCCGGTGAGGATCTCGTCGTGCACGAACCGCTCGAGGACGTCGCCGAGCTTCTGCCCGGCCAGGCCGTACCAGTTGGCGTGCAGGCCCGCCGCCGCCGTCGGGTGCGCCGTCACTGCGGGTGTCCACTCGATGGTGTGGATCTTGGCGAGGAGGGCGCAGTTGATCACGCGGGCCCGCTGGAACAGCTTCTCGTCGTCCCAGGAAGGGTTGGCGCCGGCGAGCATCGTGGCGATGCTGTTGTGCTCGTGGACGAACAGGGTCTGCATCATGCCGAGGCCGAGCCAGAAACCGGGCAACAGCGTGGGGTTGCGGGCCGGGTCGTCCGGGATCGGCGGAAGCCCGTCGACCAGCTGCATGCGGCCACCCTCGTGCTCGCGGAGGAAGTCCTGCTCCGGCGCCGCTGTTGCCGTAGATCTGGGACCCGTCCCACCAGTGGGTGTTGACGTTGATGTACGTCGGGGGCAGGTCGCTGCCGGGCGGTGACGTCGGGTCGGGCGGTGTCCGGAACACCTGCAGCGGCGGCTCGGGCCAGTCGTCGTCGGGGTCGAGCTCGAGGATCCACGGGTCGTCGGTCGGGCTGGTGCCGTGCTTGAACCAGTCGTGGATCATGAACTGCAGCCACGAAGCAATCAGCGCGTTGCCGGCCGTGGCCGGGATCAGCTCGTCGCGGGTCATCAGCCGGCGGCTGACGGTGCGCGGGTTGGGCTCCAGCATGCGGTCGGTGTCGGGCCAGGTCAGCTCGATCGGGACGTTGCGGCCGAAGCGGGTGCCGGCCATCCCCATCGTCGGGTTGGCGAGGTCGTTCCAGCTGCCGTCGACGGTGCGCTGCTTCTCGAAGGCGGGGTCCCACTCCGGCGCCTTGACGGCCCCCACCGACGGCTGGCGGGAGGTGTCGAGGAGGTTGTGCTCGCGCAGCACGTTGCGGATGCCGACGAGGTCGAAGAGCCCCATCAGCTTGGGGAGGTGGTCCCAGCCCAGCTTGTGGTCGACGCGGGTCGCGAAGGCGTCGTACGCCTGCCAGAGGAAGTTGAGGTGGTACGGCCTGTCGGCGCTGCTCGGATGTGTGGGTCCGGGATCGGTCATCGCCACTCTCCTTGTCTCACACGAGTCAGGAGAGGCGAGCGGGAGGCGCAGATACCCGGAGCGGGACTGCTTCCCGACGCGGCCCGAGCGACTCGGGACGAACGAATTTCAGTATGTGAGAGCGCTCGAGGCCGTGTAAACGAATGCGGCCCTTGGTCCAGACCGGCAGCCCCGCCGTACCGGCCTCGGGGACCTACCGTGCCAAGAATGAGCGACCACGCATCCCTCGGCACCGCGGCGGTCCGCACCCTCGCCGCGATCCGCATCGTCAACGGCACCCTCGGCCTGCTGGCACCGCACGTCCTCGCGGCGCGCACCAGCACCGACCCGACCAGCACCGAGCCGTACTACGCCTTCCGGATGTTCGGCATCCGCACCGTCGTACTCGGCATCGACCTGCTCACCCTCACCGGCCCCGCCCAGGAACGCGCCCGCACCCAGGCCGTGATCATCCACGCCTCCGACACCGCCGCCGCCCTCCTCGGCGGCCTCCGCGGCGACGTACCCCCGAAGGTCGCCAAGACCACGGTCGCCATCTCGGCGGTGAACACGGCCCTGGCCGTGGTCGCCAAGCTGTGCCCCTAGGTGGTCGAGCAGCGAGCGCCAGCGAGCGTCTCGAAACCACTGATCGCGTCTGTCGCCGGAAGTGAAGGTGGTCGAGCAGCGAGCGAAGCGAGCGGATAGTCGAGACCACACGACGCCGTCGGTGGTTGAGGAGCGAGCGCCAGCGAGCGTCTCGAAACCACGCGATCTGGCCTGGTCGGCTGATCTGAGTTATCGAGAGTCGTGGTTGCCGTAGGCGTGGGGTTGCGGTGGCGTCCCGACGCCTTCGTTCGCCTTCCGGTCGCTCGGCTCGAGATCCTGTGGTTGCGGTCGCTGGGTTCTGGTCGTGGGTCCGTCGCGGTCTTCGGTGGTTGAGGAGCGAGCCGGCGAGCGTCTCGAAACCACTCGCTCGTGCCTGACGGCCGGACGCGAAAGGTGGTCGAGCAGCGAGCGAAGCGAGCGGATAGTCGAGACCCACGCGACTCGATCCGGGTGCTCAAAGAAGTTCTCCACATCTTCGCATCACATTATCGAAACTGTCGGTGTCGACGCCTAGAGTTTCTTCATGGACACGCACCATCACCCTCACCGCCACCGAGGTGATCGACCGTGTCCAAGACCGCCCGCACCTTCGCCCACCAGTGCGCGGTCGAACAGCTCCACCTCGCCGTCCAGTGGGCACTGCTGCACCCCTGCCGCGACGAGTACCCCGCCGGCTGGGAGGACGACCACGGCCTCTTCACCGCCGGTGCACCCCTGGCCGGTCCCGGTGCACCACTGGTCGATGAGTTCGCACCCGCCTCCCTCGCCGCCGCCCTGGGCATCACCCTGGAGGCCGCCAAGCAGCTGCTCGCCGACGCCCTCGAGCTCACCTACCGACTCCCCCGCCTCCTCGACCTCGTCGAACGCGGAGCCGTCCCGGTGTGGCGGGCCCGCGCGATCTCCCGCGAGACCCACGACCTTCGGTTGAGGCGGTGGCGTTCGCGGACCGGCTGATCGCTGCGACACCGTCGAAGATCGGCCTGGTCGACGCCGCCCGGCTGGTCCAGGAAGCCCGGCTCTACTTCGACCCCGACCGCGCCATCGCCGACGAGGAACACGAACTCACCCGACGCGGCGTCTGGCTGCGGCACCGCGGCAACCCCGCCACCACCGACCTCGTGATGACCCTGGACACCCCCGACGCGCTGCTCTTCGACC
Organism: uncultured Actinomycetota bacterium; assembly: GCA_963797505.1. GTDB lineage: Bacteria > Actinomycetota > Actinomycetes > Propionibacteriales > Nocardioidaceae > Marmoricola. The sequence goes on from CAWCQB010000004.1 coordinate 72,203, forward strand.
AGACCGTCGGCCGCATCGCCGGCGAACTCGGCCAGCTCGGCGACACCGACCCGGTCGACGTCCGCCGGGCACGGGCGGTCGGGATCCTCGCCGACCCCCAGTACGCCCTGGACCTCATGTCCGGCCGCGAGCGCAGCACCCAGCGCGGGTGCTGGTGCGGTGAACCTGTACGTGCACCTCGACCCCGACCAGCCCGGTGCCGTGTCCATCGAGAAGCTCGGCGCCGCCACCGACCAGCTGCTCACCGACTGGCTCACCAGGTATGCCGCCGCCGGCGGCAAGGTCATCGTCCGACCCGTCCTCGACCTGTCCGAGGCGACCGCGGTCGACCAGCACGACCCACCCTCCGCGATGCGCGAGCTCTGCCTGCTGCGTGACGCCTACTGCGTCTTCCCCGGCTGCCGCAGAGACTCCCGGGGCTGCGACCTCGACCACATCACCGCCTACATCCCCATCGACAGACGGCGGACCACCCGGTCAGACGAACCCACTCAACTTGGCGCCTCTGTGCAGGACCCATCACCGGATGAAGACCTTCACCGCCTGGGACTACAAACGCCTCGACGACGGCACCTACGTCTGGACCAGCCCGACCGGCCACCAGTACGAAGTGCCCCGACCTCAGCCGCCGCCCACCACGAAGAACCTGACGCTCCCGCCACCCCGGCCAGCCCCAGCCGGGGCCACAGCCATGCCGTGAGCCGAAAACCGCACCTCAGATCCAGCCGCCGCAACCACAGGATCTCGAGCCGAGCGACCGCACGCCGAGCAAAGGCGTCGGGACGCCACCGCAACCACAGCGGACGACGACCACACACCCCGTCAACCAAGAGTCCCGACAAGCCCGAGCGGTGACGGCAGCAACACCGACCGGACCCACGTCCCGTGTCGCCAGGCCCTACTTGATCCCGGTGGTCGCGATCGAGCGGACGAAGTAGCGCTGCCCGAACAGGAACAGCAGCAGCACGGGCAGCTGGCTGAGCAGGGTGCTGGCCATCAGCACCGGCCAGTTGGTGAAGTGCGCGCTCTGGAAGCTGGCCAGGCCGAGCTGCACGGTCATCGTCTCGGGGGAGGAGGTGACGACCAGCGGCCACAGGAAGTCGTTCCACACCTGGAGGAAGGTGAGTACGGCGACCGTGCTGAGCGGTGGTCCCATCAGGGGGAGCAGGATGCTGAACAGGATGCGCAGCCGTCCGGCGCCATCGATGGTCGCGGCCTCCTCGAGCTCGGCCGGGAGGCTCAGGAAGAACTGCCGCAGCAGGTAGATGCCGAACGGTGTCACCAGGTTGGGCACGATCAGCGCCGGGAGGCTGTCGACGAGGCCGAGCTGCTTGACGATCAGCAGGGTCGGGATCATCACCACCTGGAACGGCACCATCAGCGTGGCCAGGATGCCGAGGAACATGATCCGGCTGCCGGCGAACGGGATCCGCGCGAAGGCGTAGCCGGCGAGGCTGCACAGCACCAGGTTGCTGACCACGCAGGTCACCGAGACGATCGTGCTGTTCAGCAGCCAGTGCGCGAGCGGGGAGTCGTTCCAGGCCTGGGAGTAGCTCTCCCAGTGCAGCGATGGAGGGGAGCCCGGGCGGGAAGCGACGGGTCTCCGCCAGCGTGGACAGGCTGGTCACCAGCATCCAGATCAGCGGCACCAGCATCACCAGGGCGAGCGGCAGCAGCACGAGGTGCCAGGGTGACGGGGCGCGCAGCCGGAGTGAGCGTGCCATCAGCCGCTCGGGTCCAGGTCACGATCGCGGCTGACGCGGATCTGGATGACGGTGATGACGAGGATCGCGACGAAGAGCAGGCACGCGATCGCGGCGGCGTAGCCGGCGTGGAAGTACACGAACGCCTGTTGGTAGAGGTAGTAGACGACCACCGTGGTCGCGTGCAGCGGTCCGCCCTTGGTGGTCACGTAGACCTCGTCGAAGAGCTGCAGGGCGTTGATCGTCAGCCAGACGAGCATGAAGCCGATGATCGGTCGGAGCAGCGGCACCTGGATCAGCCAGAACGCCCGGGTCCGCGTGCAGCCGTCGATCTGGGCGGCCTCGACGAGGTCCTGCGGGATGGACTGGAGCCCGGCGAGGAAGATCAGCGCGCCGAACCCGATCCACCCCCAGGTGGTCATCGCGACCATCGTGTAGAGCGCGGAGTCCGGTGAGGAGAAGAAGCCGCTCTGCGGGAGGCCCAGCTTGTCCAGCAGCGCGTTGACGATCCCGTAGTCGGGGTCGAGCAGCCAGGAGAAGATGACGCCGGTCGCCACCGTGGAGGTGACGACCGGGACGAAGACCGCGAGCCGGTAGAGCGAGATCCCGCGCAGGCGCCGGTTGAGCGCCGCCGCGACGAGCAGCGAGCTGACCAGCGTGATCGGCACGAACAGCACCGTGTAGACGACCGTGTGCCGGATCGACTCCCGGAAGACCGGGTCGTGCATCAGCTCGCGGTAGTTGCTCGTCCCCGCCCAGGTGGCCGGCGTCTGCAGGTCGCTGTGCTGGAAGGAGAGCACCACCGACCAGGCGACCGGCACCAGGCCGAACAGGCCGATCAGCAGCACGCTCGGGGCGACCATGCCCCAGGCCGCCCGCTGGTCGGCGCGCTTCTTCGAGGACGGCTTCGTACGACGCCGCGCGGTGGCCGGCAGGAGGGCAGCGGTCACTGACCGGCCAATACGCTCGCCACCTGGTCGCTGGCGGTGTCCAGCGCCTCCTGCGGCTCCGCCTGGCCGAGCAGCACCGACTGGACCATCTGCCCGACGGCCGTCGAGACCTCGGAGTACGACGCGATGTTGGGCCGCACGTGCTTGACGTTGTCGAGGTTGTCGACGAACACCTTGTTGGCGGGGTACTTCTGCAGGAACTGCGAGTACTCCGGGAGCTTGCTCTCCGACTCGCGCAGCGGCAGGTCACCGGTGGCGATGGCGAACTGCAGGTGCACCGGCGCCGAGGTCAGCCAGGTCATGAACTTCACCGCCGTGTCGGACCGGCCCTTGGAGTGGTCGAAGGCCATGTAGAGGTCGGGCCCGGAGATGGTCTCGTGGTTGCCGTCGTGGCCGGGCAGCAGGGTGACGCCGTAGTCGACGTCGGCGTTGATGCTGGACAGGTCCCACGGGCCGGTCCAGAGCATCGCGATCTTGCCGCTGTTGAACAGGTTGAGGTAGTTGCCGTTGCCGTTGTCGAGGTAGACCGACTTGTCGGTGACCGCCATGCCCTTCAGCAGGTCGAGCGCCTCCTTGCCGGCGGCGGAGTCGAACGCGGGCTTGGTGTTGTCAGCGTTGAGCAGGTCGCCACCGGCCTGCCAGAGCAGCGGGAGGTAGCGCCACACGGTGTCCTCGCTGCCGTCGTTGACGTAGGCCCAGCCGTAGGTCTTCTTCGCGGGGTCGGTCAGCTTCTTCGCGGCGTTGCGGAAGTCGTCCCAGGTCCACGACGCGGTGGGCAGGGGCACGCCGGCGGCCTTGAACATGGCCTTGTTGTAGACGAGCGACAGGTTGTCGACCAGGGCCGGGACGCCGACCACCTTGCCGTTGACCGTGGCCGCCTGCTGCTCGGAGGGGTAGAAGTCGTCCCAGTTGAAGTCGGCCTTCTTCACGGTGTCGGTCAGGTCGATCAGCTTGGGCTGGCGGGCGAGCTGGGCGGCCGAGGAGCCGAACTCGTAGGCGACGTCGGGGTAGTTGCCCGCGGTGAAGCCGGCCACGGTCTTCTGCAGCGCGTTGTCGTTGCCGCTGTTGTAGACGAGCTTGACCTTCTCGTCGGGATGGTCGGCGTTCCACTGCTTGACCTGGGCGGTGATCGCCTTGGCCTCGACGTCGGTGTAGCCGTGCCAGACGGTGATGGTGGTGCCGCCGTCGCTTCCGGAGCTCCCGCCGCAGCCGGCGAGGGCGGCTCCGAGGGCCATCAGGCCGGCCAGTCCGGCGGCCGCCTTGGTGGTCAACGCCATGTCAGGCTCCCTGGTCTCGGGGGTCTCGGAGCGACTCGTGCATATTCGCTCGCCACAGATGAGCAGACTTGCACGTATTGAGCCTGAGGACAAGAGTCTGGACGCTGGATCGAACGCGTTCCGTGCGCGTAATGTGCACATCATGCGTCAACAGGACCGACTCGGAGTCATCCTTGAGCGTTTGAGCACGCACGGCTCCGTCGATGTCGCCGACCTCTCCGGCCAGCTCTCGGTCTCCCAGGCCTCCGTCCGCCGCGACCTCCAGCTGCTCGAGAGCCAGCAGCTGCTCACCCGCACGCACGGTGGCGCGGTCTCCTCGGGAGTGCTCTACGAGCTGCCGATGCGCTATCGCGGCGGGCAGCGCCACGACGCCAAGCGGGCGATCGCGAAGTACGCCGTCGGCCTGCTCGGCAAGGACGTCTCCTCGGTCGGGCTCAACGGCGGCTCGACCACCACCGAGGTCGCCCGCGCCCTCGCCGGTCGCACCGGCCTGCGGGTCGTCACCAACGCGCTGAACATCGCCGCCGAGCTCGCCGTACGCACCAACATCGAGCTCGTCGTCTGCGGCGGCAGTGCGCGCAGCGAGTCCTACGAGCTGGTCGGCCCGCTGGCCGAGCTGACCCTGAGCAACATCAACCTCGACGTCGCCGTGATCGGGGTCGACGGGGTGAGCGCCAGTGCCGGACTCACCACCCACCACGAGGTCGAGGCCCAGACCAACCGCTGCCTGGTGCGCGCAGCGGCGCGGGTCATCGTGGTCGCCGACTCGGCCAAGATCGGTCGTCGGGGCTTCGCCCGCATCAGCGAGCTCAACGCGGTCTCCGACCTGGTCACCGACTCGGAGGCCAGGGACGCCGACGTGACCGAGCTCGAGCGCGCCGGCCTCAGGGTGCACCGAGCCGAGCCCTGAGCTCGGTCGGCAGCAGCGGCTCGTGGGCCGCGACCATCGCGTCCGCGAGCTCCCAGATCGCGTTCACGTCCAGCGTGGCCGACGTGTTCGGGTCGATCATCAGCGCGTGCCGGATGTGCTCGGGCCGGAGCTCGGTCGCCGCGCGCACGGTGAGGTCGACGACCGAGAGGAAGGTGCGGTTGAGCGCCGCGCACTGGGCGGGCAGGTCGCCGACCGCCACGGGGTGCGCGCCGTCGGCGTCGATGACGCAGGGCACCTCGATCGGCGCTCCCTGCGGGAGATTGTCGATCAGGCCGTGGTTGACGACGTTGGCCTGGATCTCGCGCCGATGCCCGGTGACCATGCTGTGGATGACCTGGGGTGCGTACTCGGCGGCATCCTCCTCGGGCTCGACGTACTCACCCGTCGAGGCCTCGGCGATCAGCCGTGCGGTCTCCTCGACGTTGGCGGCGCTGATGCCGACGTAGTCGCGGATCGGCAGGCGCAGGCGCTCGATCTCGGCGTCGTCGTGGAGGTACCACGGCACGTACTCCGAGGAGTGCTCGCTGGTCTCGGTGGGGTAGTAGCCGAGCCGCCGGTACATGTCGACGCGCACCCGGCGTCGCAGGTCGGGGTCGGCCGCGACCAGCGTGTCGAGGCGGTCGTAGAGGTTCTCGCCGGCGAGCTCCCAGTCGAGGATCCAGGCCTGGTGGTTGACCCCGGCGCTGCGGAAGTCGATCTCGTCGAACGGTGCGCCGACCAGCTCGCACAGGTCGACCAGCGTCCAGTAGACGGAGTGGCAGAGCCCGAGCACCTTCACGTCGGGGTGGGTCGCGGCGAGGTAGCCGATGTTCATCGCCATCGGGTTGGTGTAGTTGAGCAGCCACGCGTCCGGGCACACCTCGGAGATGTCGCGGGCGAGGGCGTCGAGGAACGGGAAGGTGCGCAGCCCGCGGAAGACGCCGCCGACGCCCAGGGTGTCGGCGATCGTCTGGCGGACCCCGAAGCGTCTCGGGTACGTCGAAGTCGGTGAGCGTCGCGGCGTGCCCGCCGATGTTGACCGTGTTGATCACGAAGTCGGCGCCGGCCAGCGCCTCGCGGCGGTCGGCGGTCGCGCGTACGACGGCCTCGCGGCCGTGGTGGCGCAGCGAGATGTGCGCGAGCTGCTCGGCCAGGGCGAGCCGCTCGGGGTCGATGTCGTGCATCACCAGCTCGAGGCCCGGGAGGTCGTCGAAGGTGAGCAGGTCGCGCAGCAGCTGACGGGTGAACTCGGCGGAGCCGGCCCCCATGAAGACGATGGTCGTCACCCGAGGCAGCATGTCAGTCGTCCCCGAAATGAACAAGGTCGATCATCCAATCTGCTTGAGTGTGGACTTTTCGGCGACGTGACGTGCAGACTGACCACCGTGACCGACGTCCTGGTGGTGGGTGATGCCAATCCCGACCTGATCCTCAGCGGCGACGTGATTCCCAGGTTCGGCCAGGTCGAGCAGCTGCTCGACGGGGCCGACCTCGTGATCGGCGGCTCGGGCGGCATCCTCGCGCACGGCGCTGGCGCGGCTGGGCCGGTCGACACGACTCGTGGCCGCCACCGGCTCGGACACGCTCGGCGACCTGATGCGACAGCTGCTCGTCGGCGGCCGGGGTCGACACCTCGGCGCTGCTTCGTCAGCCGGACCAGTCGACCGGCATCACGGTCGTGCTCACGGGCCAGGACGATCGCGCGGTGCTCACCCACCTCGGGTGCCATCCCGCTGCTCTCCCGCGCCGACGTCCAGACCGCCCTCGACCGGGCAGTCGCTCGACGGAGCCCAGCACCTGCACGTGGCGTCGTACTTCCTGCTCGGCGAGCTCGCCGCCCGAGCTCGTCGGCCTGCTGGAGGACGCGCGGTCCCGCGGGCTGACCACGTCGCTGGACACCAACTTCGACCCGGCCGAGCGCTGGGACGGGGTGACCGACCTGCTGCCGCACCTCGACCTGCTGCTGCCCAACCGGCCAGGAGGCGTTGGGCCTGGCCCACCGGCTGACCGGGGCAGCGACCGACGATGTCGAGGCGGCCGCAGCGTCGCTGGCCGCCGCCGGGCCCGGTCGTGGTCGTCAAGGACGGCGCCGACGGTGCCGCTGCAGTGTCGACCCGTCGGGCCAGGTCCTGCGCGAGGCGGGCACTCCGGTCGTCGCGCTCGACACGACCGGTGCCGGCGACACCTTCGACGCGGCGTACCTCGACTCGTTCCTGCGCGGTCTCGACCCGCAGGAGTGCCTGCGCCGTGCCTGCCTCGCCGGAGCCATCTCCACCTCGGCCCTGGGCGGCACCGGCGGCCAGCCGACCATCGACCAGCTCTCACCATCCGGAAGGGACGCCGATGTCCTACGTCAGCACTGAGATCGAGTCGCAGCCCGACTCCTGGCGGCGGGCCCTGGAGCTGCTGCCGTCCGTGGACGCACGCGCTGCCGAGCCCGGGGGAGCGCGTCGCGGTGATCGGCTGCGGCACGTCCTGGTTCATGGCCGAGGCGTACGCCGTGCTGCGCGAGGCCGCCGGCCTGGGGGAGACGGACTTCTACACCGCGAGTGCGCTGCCCTCGTCGCGGACCTACGACCGGGTGCTCGCGATCAGCAGGTCGGGTACGACGACCGAGGTGCTCGACGCGCTGGCCGGGACCAGCTGCTCGTCGTACGTCGATCGTCGCCGACGCCTCGACGCCGGTGGGGCAGGTCAGCGACGACTGCGTGGTCCTCGACTTCGCCGACGAGCAGTCGGTCGTGCAGACCGTCTTCGCCACCACGACGCTGATGCTGCTGCGCGCGTCGCTCGGTGAGTCCGTGGAGCACGTGATCGCCGAGACCGAGCGGGTGCTGCGCGAGGCACCCGACACGCAGGTCGACGCGGCGTCGCAGTACACCTTCCTCGGCCAGGGCTGGGCCCACGGCATCGCCCGCGAGGCAGCGCTGAAGATGCGCGAGGCGTCGCGGTCGTGGACCGAGGCCTACCCGCAGATGGAGTACCGCCACGGGCCGATCTCCATCGCCGAGCCGGGCCGCGTCGTCTGGGTGTTCGGCGAACCCGTCCCCGGGCTGCTCGACGACGTGAGCGCCACCGGCGCGACCGTGGTCTGCGACGACCTCGACCCGGTGAGCGACCTGGTGCGGGTGCAGCGGCTCGCGGTGCGGCTCGCCGAGGCGGCCGGGCTCGACCCCGACCGGCCGCGGAACCTGACCCGCTCGGTGGTGCTCGGCGCGCCATGATCGCCCGATGATTGTCTGCGTCGCGCCCAGCCCCGCGTGGGACGTCACCTACGGCGTCGAGCGCTTCCGGGAGCACGCCACCAACCGGGCGCACACGGTCTCGGCGCGCGCCGGCGGCAAGGCGGTCAACGTGGCGCGGGTGCTGCACGCCCTCGGCGAGGACGTCACGGTCGTCGCACCGGTCGGCGGCCCGACGGGTGAGCTGTTCGCGGCCGACCTGGCGGCGTGCGGCATCCCGTTGGTCGCCGTCGACACGCGCGGCCGACCTGCGTCGTACGGTCACGATCGTCAGCGACGAGACCGGCGACGCCACGATCGTCAACGAGGGCTGCACGTTGACCGAGTGGCCGGCGTTCCTCGCCCGTGCCGAGGAGGCGATGGCCGGGGCCTCCGTCGTGGTCGCGGCCGGGTCGCTGCCCGTCGGGTGCGCCGGTCGACGCGTACGGCGAGCTCGCTCGCGCGGCCGCTCGCCGCGGAGTGCCGATCGTGGTCGACACGAGCGGCCCTGCCCTCGCGGCAGCACTGCGCGGCACGCCCGTCGCTGATCAAGCCGAACCTCGCCGAGCTGCCCGACATCACCGACGTCGCCGACCCTCGCGAGGCCGCCCGCCGGCTGTCGCTCGACTCGGGGGTGGCCGTCGCCGTGACCCTCGGTGCCGAGGGGATCGTGCTCGCGGTCGGCGGGGAGGTCTGGCACGGCTCGGTGGCCCGCGTGCTCCACGGCAACCCGACCGGCGCCGGCGACGCAGCGTTGGCCGCGTTCGCTCGCGGGATCGGGTCGGGTACGCCGTGGCCCGAGGTCCTGCACGACGCGGTCGCGCTGTCCGGGGCGGCGGTGCTGGCGCCGTACGCCGGTGAGTTCGATCCCGCGCACCACCAGGAGCTGTCCGAGCAGGTAGTCGTCGAGCGAGTGGGTGCCCGCGCATGACGGCGGCCCGCACCGGCGACCTCGTCGCGGCGGCCCAGGGCGTCGTGGCCTTCAACGTGATCACCCTCGAGCACGCCGAGGGCATCCTGCTCGGCGCCGAGCGCGCCGGTCGGCCGGTCGTGCTCCAGGTCAGCGAGAACGCGATCCGCTACCACTCCGGCGGCGCCCCGCTGCTCAGTGCGTGCGCGTCACTCGTGGCCACGCACGCCGGCGACCGCGTCGCTGCACCTCGACCACGTCACCGACCCCGCGCTGCTCGACCTCGCGGTGCCGGAGCTCGGCGTCAGCTCGGTGATGTACGACGGGAGCGAGCTGCCCTACGACGAGAACGTCGAGCGGACCCAGCAGCTGACCCGGATGCTGCACGACCGCGGGCTCTGGGTCGAGGCGGAGCTCGGCGCGATCGGCGGCAAGGGCGGCGCGCACGCTCCCGGCGTACGCACTGACCCGGGTGAGGCGGCCGCGTTCGTCGCCGCGACCGAGGTCGACGCGCTCGCCGTGGCCGTCGGCAGCACCCACGCGATGACCGAGCAGACCGCCACCTTGGACTGCGACCTGATCACCCGCATCGCGGCCGCCGTGCCCGTCCCGCTCGTGCTGCACGGCTCGTCGGGCGTGCCCGTCGCGCAGCTGAAGGAGGCCATCGCCGCGGGCATCCGCAAGATCAACGTCGGCACGGCGCTCAACGTCGCCTTCACCGGCGAGGTCCGCGCAGCGCTGGACGCCGACCCGGCCCTCACCGACCCGCGGAAGTACCTGTCACTCGCCCGCGACGCCGTCGCCGACGTGGTCGAGGAGCTGCTGACCGCGCTCTAGTCGATGCAGAGGCAGAACGGGTGCCCGGCCGGGTCGAGGTAGACCCGGAACGACGTGCCGGGCTGGTGCTCGTGCTTGGTCGCGCCGAGCTCGAGCACGGCCGGCTCGGCCGAGTCGAAGTCCTGCGACCATCACATCGAGGTGCATCTGCTGCGGCACGTCCTGGGCCGGCCAGACGGGCGCCTGGTAGTCCTTCACCGGCTGGAAGCAGATGCACTGGTTGCCGTCGGGCGATCTGATCTCGGCCCAGTCGTCGGAAGCGTCGACCTTCCAGCCGAGGAGCTCGCCGTAGAAGCGTGGCGAGGACGCCAGGGTCGGGACAGTCCATGACGAAGCTGGGAAACTCTGCGATAGCCATGCGGGCACGCTAGCGGCGGGCACCGACAGCGCGCCTGGCCCCGAGACAAGTGGAGCTGTCTCGGGGCCAGGGTGTCGTTCGCGGTGTCAGCCCGCCGAATCTGGTGCGTTCAGCTGGTGCTGACCTTGTAGGTGTGCTGGCTCACGCCGTTCTTGAAGATCTGCACGGTGTGCGTGCCGGTGTGCTTGCGGAACGACTGCGCCCAGACGTCCTTCTCGCCGGCGTGCTGGCGGATCGTGGCGTCCCAGTGGCCGTCGACCTTGGCCGTCCAGACGAGGATCTTGCCCTCGACCTGGTTCGAGCCGAGCCGGGATGCCTGCAGGTCAATCCGCAGCCGGCGGGGTTGGGGACGGCTTGCCCGGTACGTGCCGGTCACGTCGACCTTCTTCACGACCGGGGTCGTGCTCGAGGTGGCGCTCCCGTCGATCGCCGAGTTCCAGCCCCTGATTCGGGTGTCGATGATCTTGGCGGAGATGGAGTCGGCGGGCCCGTCGATCTTCACCCCGGTGCCGGCGGCCGGAGTCGCCGTACGCGTCACGGCCCCGCCGAGCATCGTGAAGGTGGTGTCGATCGTGTTGGAGGCGTTCGACACGTCGATGCCCGTCATGGCCGGCGCGTCGCCGTTGATGGTGACGCTGTTGAAGTCGACCTTCTTGGCGTTGTAGAGCAGCGCAGCTGTTCCCTGCTCGTGGCTGTTGAGCTTGATCGTGCTGTCCGTGACGGAGCCGGAGGCGCCGCGTGAGACCTGGAGTGAGTTGGCGGCGATGGTCGGGTTCGGCTGACCCTGCGGGCCGGCCCCCTGGCCGATCTGGGCGTTCTTGACGGTGAAGGTGAGGTTGCCGTCGAGGAGCAGACCGGTCTTCTGGTAGTTCGTCACGTCGACGTCGGACAGGGTCACCTGAGCGCGGGGGACGTTGATGTCATCGCCCGAGACCCGGTTGCGGATGGAGATCGCGTTGCCCTCCTGGACGCCGTTGCCGTGGGAGATGCCGTCCACGGTGACGTGGGTGAGGCTGCCGCCGGCGCGGTTCAGGTAGATGCCGTTCAGCAGACCGCCGCTGTTGCTGCCGCCCTCGAAACCCTGCGTCTTGATGTTCAGGTTCGTGACGTCCAGCGTGGCCGCGGCCGACGTGGTGCCGACCGCGGAGGCCAGGACCGAACCCGAGAAGTTGCGGTGGCCGGAGTCCTCGACCGCGGTGATCGTGTGCCCGTTGCCGTTGAGCGTCGCGTCGTCCGGCAGCGTGATGGTCGAGTAGGTGCTGACGTCCTCGTTCAGGGTGTACAGCTGACCGGCGCCGTCAGGGTCGCCACTGACAGTGACCGTGGCGGAGCCGAACTCTGCGGTGCCGGCGGGCGCGTCGGCGAATGCCGCGATGGGAGCGCCGGCAAGCCCGGCGAACAGGATGGCGCCGGCCGTGACGGCGGTGCTTCTGCGAACAAGGTGCGAAGACATGGATAGACCTTCTTGCTTTCTTGGATGGTGTGACGCGGGGCCCGCGCCTGGTGGCAATCGCGTCTTGTCGCGTTGTTGGCAATATGCTAACAGTCTTGTTGACGGAACGCCAATTCCCGATAGGGTGGCCGAGTGAACACACCGCGGAAGTATCAGCGTCTGGACCCCGCAGACGCGGCGCGAGCAGATCCTTGACGCTGCCAACGAGCTGTTCGCTGAGCGCGGTTACGGCGACGTCACGATCGGCGACATCGCCCAGGGCTCCGGGGTCGCGCGCGGTCTCGTGCACCACTACTTCGGCGGCCGCAAGGAGGTCTACGTCGCGCTACTGGAGCGGCTGGGTGGCGTCCGTGAGGAAGCGCTGCGGCCGCCGGTCGGTCGCAGCGCCCGCGCGCGCGTGGCGGACTCGGTGTCGCGCTGGCTGGACTGGACCGAGGCGAACCGCACGATCTACCTCGGCACCATCGCCCCTGGTGAGGACATCGCCGACCCGGACGTGCGGCGTGTGGTTGCCGACCTGATGCGCCGGGCGGTCGCGCAGATTGCGGTCTTCCACGCCGACATCGCCGAGGACTCGGCTCGGCTCCGCTACGCGCTGGAGTGTTGGACTGGCATGAACCGGGCCGCCACGCGTCGCTGGCTACGCGGCGAGGCCACCCGTGAGACGACCCACGACCTGCTCGCCTCCACCCTGGAACACGTTCTCCGGACGTTCGGCACGCTCCCCAAGTGACGAGGTTGTGTCACCAGGAGTCGACCTCGGTGGACCGCCAGCGCCGGTAGAGGATCATCAGGTCGGCCCTCTGACGTGGGTCCAGGTCCTCGGTTCGCAGACTCCCGGTGACGCGGATCGTCGCCTGGATCTGCTGGAGGTGATCCAGGCAGTGCGGGCACTCGCCGAGGTGCTCCTCGAAGCGCTCGTGGTCCTCCACTCCCAGGGCGTCGTCGAGGTACGCCGTCACGAGCGACACGGCCTCGCGGCACGTCATGTCGTGCGCGGCGGACCGGGAGAGCCACAGCCAACGGACGTTCACAGCGTGATCTCCTTCTCGAGTGCGGCCCGGATCGTGGTGCGTGCGCGGTGCAGGAGCACGCGTTGGTTTCCCTCCGTGATGTCGAGGAGCTCGCAGACCTCCGCCCGGTGAGCCCTTCGACGTCTCGGAGGCTGACGACGGCCTGCTGCCCCGGCGGCAGGTCGGCGATCACCTCGTGCACGCGCTCGGCCAGCGCCGGGGCCGTGATCCGGTCCAGGACCTCGTCCGCCCAGTGGGCCGGTGGTGTCACCCACCAGCCGTCCCGGCTGAACCTGCCGTCGCGGTGCTCGAGCTCGTCGTCGTGGACCGGCAGCTGGGTCCGCTCGCGTACGCCGGCGCTGATGGCGCGGTTGAGGACGATGCGGAACAGCCAGGTGCGCAGCGACGCACGCCGCTCGAAGGTCTCGATCCCGCGGAGGAGCCCGAGCCACGCCTCCTGGGCGACCTCCTCGGCGACAGCCCTGCTGCGCACCTTCGTCAGGGCCAGCCGGATCATCGCGGCGTGGTGGAGCTGCACCAGCTCGGCGAACGCCGCCTCGTCGCCGGCGCGCAGCCGGTCCACGAGCGGTGCTTCACGGCGTACCACCTCGTGCTCCATGTCTATTGGTCTCTCGAGAAGCCCAGGCGTAACGCTCTTTCTCGTGCGAGGACTCACCAGGGACGGAAATCCGATCGAAGGACAGGCATGGACATCAGCATCGAGGAGCTCGAGGGGTCGCACCGCGAGGTGGTGTGGTCGTTCCGCGAGGCGGAGGACTCCGAGCAGCTCCTGGACACCTACATCGACCTCGGCCGGGTCTGGGTCTCCGTGACCGCGGCGGGTGAGACGGTCGGCCATCTCCAGGCGGTGCCGCGCGACGGC
>CAWCQB010000005.1:0-178897 GCA_963797505.1 uncultured Actinomycetota bacterium
TCGGCCTGGCCGCGCTCGTCGCCCTCGGCTGGGCTGCCGGCTGGCTCGTCGGCAAGGTGCTGCCCAACATCTCCAAGGGCGCCGGCCGTCGTGAGCTGATCGTCATCCGGGCCACCCGGGCCGTCATCGTGGTCATCTGCCTGGTGCTGCTGTGGATGGCCGGCAACTTCAACGAGCCCGGCAACCCCTGGCGTGCGGCCTTCGACTCCACCGGCCTGCGCTGGCGTGACTGGGACCAGCGGGTGAACTACCAGCGCAACGGGTTCGTGGCCGGCCTGCTGTTCAACATGCACGTCCAGGCGATGAGCGAGCCCCGGGGTACTCGAAGGCCGCGGTGATGAAGATCGCGGACAAGTACGCCGCCGAGGCCGCCGCGATGAACAAGGGACGCACCGGCAGCCTCGACAACACCAACGTCGTCACCGTGCTCTCCGAGAGCTTCTCCAACCCCGAGTGGCTGAAGTCCCTGAAGCTCAGCTCGGACCCGATCCCGCGCACGACCGCGCTGATGGGCAACACGCTCTCCGGCAAGATGCTGGCGCCGGGCTACGGCAGCGGGACCGCGAACGTCGAGTTCGAGGTCCTGACCGGCATGTCCCTGAGCCAGCTGAAGCCGCAGATCTCGGTCGCCTACGAGCAGGTCGTGTCCAAGGACAAGACCTTCCCCTCCGCGGTCGACTGGTTCCTCGCCCACGGCCACACCCCCGTCGCGATCCACCCCTTCTCGCCGCGGATGTACGCCCGGACCGCGGTCTACAAGGCCTTCGGCTTCGACCGGTTCATCAGCAAGGACCAGCTGCAGGACAAGGCCCACGGCGGTGGCCGGTTCATCGACGACAAGTCGGCCTTCGACGAGGTGCTGCACCAGATCCAGACCCACCAGAAGCCGGTGCTCACCCACCTGGTGACGATGCAGAACCACATGCCGTTCGGTGGCCAGTACGACGACCCGATGGACCCCAAGGGCCTTCCGCCGCAGTTCTCCAAGCTCGCGGGCCAGTACAACCGCGGCATCGCCCGCACCGACGTGGAGCTCGCCAACTTCCTGGCCGCACTGAAGAAGCAGAAGGAGCCCACCACGGTGGTCTTCTGGGGCGACCACCTGCCGCCGCAGATCTACCCGCAGAGCCTCTTCAAGAAGGAGGGCGAGCGTGCCATGCACGAGACGCCCTTCCTGATCTGGTCCAACGGCAAGCCGCTGAAGCACACGACGCTGCCGACCACGAGCCCGATCCAGTTCCTGCCGCACCTGTTCGACGCGATGAACGCGCCGATCCCGCCCTGGTACGCGCTGCTCGACACCCTGGACAAGCAGATCCCCGCGATGGACGCCGGCATGTACATCAACAGCCAGGACAAGCTGGTCAAGAAGGCCCAGCTCACGCCCGAGGCCAAGAAGGCGCTGTCCGACTACCGGATGATCATGTACGACCTGAGCATCGGGAAGCGCTACAGCGAGAAGACGATGTACGGCGACGCGCCGGCGTCCTGACCGGACGGGTCAGACGATCCCGTGGAACCTCTTCGGGATCCGGACCAGCGGGCGGTTCTCCATCTGCTTCATCTGGCTGCCCTTGGGGGCCCGGAAGTTGCCGGGCGGGTCCTCGGTCACCAGCGCCGCGAGCCGCTCCCCTGACGGGGGCGTGAACTCGGGCACGTCGGCGGCGACGACTCCCGAGGTGACCTGCTCGAGCAGCTGGACGAGGGTGTCCCCGCCCTGGCGCCACTGGGTGTCGGCCGAGCGTCCGTCGGCCTCCACCATCCGCTGACGGTGGTCGGCCGCCTCCTGCAGGTGGTCACGGTCGCCGAACTTCATGTGGAACATCCACAGGTCGGGGTCGACGGCGTACGGCGTGCGCACACCGTGGGTGCCGGCGCTCCAGTGCTCGGGCACCCACTTGATCGCGGGCTTGCACATCAGCGGCAGGAACTTGGCCAGCTGGCGCTGGCCGAGCAGGGGTTGTGAGAGGTCCAGCGGCGGCTCGACGCCGACGTGGTGGACGACGTTGAAGCCCAGCGAGCCGACGGCGTTGATCCCGTCCTCGGTGCGCGCCTCGACGTACTCCTTCAGCCCGGCCCAGCGGTCCGGGTCGGGGACGATGAACTCGTCGGTGTCGCAGAACAGCACGACGTCGTAGAGCTCGAGCAAGGAGCGCCCGAGGTTGCCGACCATCGCCATCCGGGTGGTGTTGAACTTGCCGCCACGGATCGGCGGGATGTGCAGCACGTCGCAGGGCAGGTCGTCCGTGGACCCGTCCTCGGAGTTGTCGTCGACGACGTAGAGGTTCTCGACCCCGAACTGCCCGCCGTAGTAGCGGATCCAGAGCGGCAGCATCCGGCCCTCGTCGCGGCAGAAGGTGATGGCCGCGATGCGCAGCGGCTCGCCGGGCTCGCGCGCGGCGGCGTGTGCGCCGGCTGCTCCCGGCTCTCACCACCCTTGCGGCGGAGGAGGTCGCGTACGCCGCTCATGGCTGGTTCTCCTGGTTCGACTCCTGCGCGGCCCGCCTGTTCGCCCAGCGCTGCATGTTGCGCTGCGCCATGAAGGTCAGGCCGTCGAGGGCCGCCTCGAGCTGTTGCTCGGCGCTGACCTTCCTGGTGTGCACTCCCGGGACGGGGACCGCCTCGAGCTCGTCGATGTCGCCGACCACGCGGAGGTCGAGCTCGCGCAGCTTCGCGAGCTCACGCTTCGAGCGACGGCGTACCCAGCGCTCGTCGAGGCCCAGCGGGACCGACTCGCGCCCGCGTCGTACGAACCCCTGCTTGGCGAGGACGCCCTTGACCACCCGCTCGTAGTCCTGGCGGTTGAAGCCGTCGGCCTCGAGCCGTTCGTTGAGGGCCCGCAGCACCATCGCCGAGGCCGCGTCGATGCCGGGGTTGCTGCGCACGTCGATGTCGCAGAGGCCCTCGGGGATGCCGGCGACGGAGGCGAACCGGTCCCAGAGCAGCGACGGCGGCGCACCCTTCGGCGGCACCGTCACCAGCGTGAAGTGGTCGCGGCCGACCGCCTCGGACCAGCGTTCGGCGATCGCGGAGATGTGCTGGTTGCGCCAGAACCAGTGGCCGACCTTCTCGCCCTCCTCGGGGTGGTGGACCGCCTCGAGGAACTGCTCCCACGTCTTCACACCGCGGTTCTGCATCGTCTCGGTCCACATCGCCGGCAGCGAGCGCGCGAGGTCACGCGCGGTGAGGACGACCTGGATGTCGGAGTCGGCGAAGGCTTCCTTGATGAGGTCGATCTTGGGCCGTTGCCGGGGGGCGAGGAACTCCATCGAGATGATCGAGGTGCCCGGCCACCTCTCGACGTCGTCGACCAGCCGGCAGCCAGAAGCCGTCCGGCTCGAAGGGTGGCTGCTCGGGACCGCCGTGGTCCATCAGGTCGTGGACCGCCATCACCTGCTGGCGCCAGCGATCGCACGCGAACCGGACGTCGTGCTCCTGGAGCCGCTCGCGGTTCCGGTTGAGCACGTTCTGGATGAAGCTGGTGCCGGACTTCATCGCCCCGATGTGGAGCACGACCCGCTTCGCCACACCGGGGAGCATAGGCCAGCGGCGAACCTCGCCTCAGGAGCCCCCGCCGCCGGCCTTCCGGCGGTGCATCTTGGGACCTCCGCTGCCCGACACCTCGGAACCGTGGGCCTTCTCCTTCACGGGTCCGTCCTTGGGTACGCCGCGGTCGTTCGCCTGCTTGCGCTCGAGGGCCTCCCGCATCTTCGCCTTGAGGTCCTCGTTGCCCGACTCGCTCTCTGACTGCGCCATGCACCCACCCTCGCACGGCGTGCATGACGGGTCGAGCACTTTAGTCCTCGGGCTCCCACGTGACCGGCACGCCGTGGGGCGCCGCCCGGCCGAGGATGCGTCGCTCGCCGCCCGGCCAGGTGGTCATCACGACGAGGAACTCGTGGTCGCGGGTGGGCTCGCGCCGGGTCGGCTCGAGGACGAGGTGCACCAGCGGGGCTCCCTCGGTCGCCCGCTCGCCGAGTGCCTCGATCAGGCCGGCGGCGCGCTCCTGCTCCTCGGTGGGGAGGTACTGCCACATCACGCTGTGCCACAGGACGGTCGTCGCCCCGTCCTGGAGGTCGACCTGCTCGAGGAAGTCCGCAGCACCTTGTCGTCGTACGGCCGGGGGTGAGGCACGCGCCAGCTCCAGGGCACCCCGGAGTCGCTCGAGCCGGTTGCGCTGGTCGGGCCAGACGTACGCCGTCAGGGCGAGTCGTCCCTCCGTCGTACTCGCTTCGATGGGGTTGAGGTCGCAGCCCGGCCGTCTCCGCGAACTCCAGGTCGGGCCACGGCGTGAGGTGGTCACCGCGCCAGGCCGGTCGCAGGTGGACCGGCGATCGCTCGGCGCCGAACCGGTTGCCGGTCGTGTCGATGTAGCTGAACCGGTCGGCCAGCAGGTTCAGCCCCGCCGAGCAGCCGATCTCGAAGAGCCGCACCGGCCCGCGCAGCTGCTCCGGCAGGTGCAGCAGCCCGCCCATCAGCGCGGTCGCCCGCCCGACCTCGTTGGTCTGCGGCGGCCGGTCGAGCCACGCCCGCACCGCCTCGCGGTCCCGTTCGAGCAGGTCGATGAACGCGGGCACACCGTGCGGCGCGTTCCAGTGACCGCCGACGCTCGGGTAGTACGCCGCCAGCCCACCCGCCCTGCGCTCCAGCACCAGCCGGTGCACGCTGCCGAGCAGTCGCAGCGCCAGCCCCGACGGCCCCGGGTCGTCCTCGTGCCCGCGCAGCGCCCGCCACGTCGGCCCGTGTCGGTCGATGTCGTGGGCGAGGCCGTAGAGCAGTTCGGCGTACATCCGCGACCCCAGAGCCGCGCATGCCTCCCCCTGCTGCCTGAACGCCTCGGCGGCCTTCATGGCCTGAGTCTGGCACCGCCCTCCCCCAGCACGCCCATGCTGAGACCACAAAGCAACCAACCGGGCGGCCCACTCGGGTCTGTCGGCCTCACCGGTGGTCGAGCAGCGAGCGAAGCGAGCGGATAGTCGAGACCACACACGCCCGTCGATGGTTGAGGAGCGAGCGCCAGCGAGCGTCTCGAAACCACGTGATCTGGTCTGTCGGCTGGTCAGAGATATCGAGAGTCGTGGTTCCCGTAGGCGTGGGGTTGCGGTGGCGTCCCGACGCCTTCGTTCGGCTTCCGGTCGCTCGGCTCCAGATCCTGTGGTTGCGGTCGCTGGTTCTGGTTCGTGGGTCCGTCACGGTTCTTCGGTGGTTGAGGAGCGAGCCCCGACGAGCGCACCGAAACCACTCGCTCGCGCCTGACGGCCGGGACGTGAAAGGTGGTCGAGCAGCGAGCGAAGCGAGCGGATAGTCGAGACCACACAACGCCCGTCGGTGGTTGAGGAGCGAGCGCCAGCGAGCGTCTCGAAACCACGTGATCTGGCCTGTCGGCTGGTCAGAGTTATCGAGGAGTCGTGGTTGCCGTAGGCGTGGGGTTGCGGTGGCGTCCCGACGCCTTCGTTCGGCTTCCGGTCGCTCGGCTCGAGATCCTGTGGTTGCGGTCGCTGGGTTCTGGTTCGCGGGTCCGTCACGGTTCTTCGGCGGTTGAGGAGCGAGCGCCGGCGAGCGCACTCGAAACCACTCGCTCGCGCCTGACGGCCGGCGACGTGAAAGGTGGTCGAGCAGCGAGCGAAGCGAGCGGATAGTCGAGACCACACAACGCCGCTCGGTGGTTGAGGAGCGAGCGCCAGCGAGCGTCTCGAAACCACCAGATCGCGGACTCATTCGGTTGTTGCAACACTTCGTGTGGGAGGTTGCGGCGCATGCCAGGAGCGAGGTTGACGGCGGAGCAGCGGCGGACGATCGAGCGGTGTTATCGGATGGGTCTCTCGCTGGACCAGATCGCGTCGATCATCGACAAGCACAAGTCGACGGTCTCGCGCGAGTTGTCGCGGAGCTTCTCGGCTCCGGGGTCGAGGTCGCCGAGGGCGCGCACGGCTCGGGGTGGCGGGGCTGGGTATCGGCGGGTCTATGACGCCGAGCGGGCGCAACGGTATGCCGAGGTCAAGGGTCGCCGGCCGAAGGCGCACCGACTCGATCACGCCCCGCTGCGCGAGCAGGTCTGGGAGTTGTTGCGGGCAGACTGGTCACCTGAGCAGATCGCAGAAGCGTTGCCAAGGCTGTTTCCCGACGACCCGGACATGCGAGTGAGCCAGAGACGATCTACCAGTCGTTGTTCGTCCAGACCAAGGGCGAGCTGAAGCGTGAGTTGACCGCGCACCTGCGCACCAGGCGGACCAAGCGCAAGCAGCAGACCGGTGGCGCAAGCGTGTCACCTTGGGGATCACCGAGGAGATCCGGATCTCCGCACGCCGGCCGAGGCCATCGACCGGGGTGCCGGGCACTGGGAAGGCGACCTCCTGCTCGGCGGGACCGGCAAGGGTGCGGTGATCAGCTTGGTCGAGCGTTCCTCGCGCTACGTGCTCCTGGCCCCGCTGCCAGGTCGGCACACCGCCGAGATCGCCAGGATGACCCTGGCCGAGATGATCGCCACGCTGCCGCTGTCACTGCGCAAGTCGATCACCTGGGACCGTGGCAGCGAGATGGCCCAACACGCCGAGTTCAAGACCGAGACCGGCATCGAGATCTACTTCTGCGACCCGCAGTCACCCTGGCAGCGCGGCACGAACGAGAACACCAACGGCCTCCTGCGCCAGTACTGGCCCAAAGGCGCCGACCTCCGCGCCTGGGCCAGGCCGAGTGCGACGACGTCGCCCTAGCCTCAACACCCGACCCCGCAAGACCCTGGACTGGCAGACTCCCGCACAGGTCCTCAACCAAGGACTCGTTGCAACGCCAGTTGAGTCCGCCGATCAGGGTGCCCGAGAAGTTCTCCACATCTTCGAATCACACTATCGAAACTGTCGGTGCCGACGCCTAGAGTTTCTTCATGGACACCACCACTCACCCTCACCGCCACCGAGGTGATCGACCGTGTCCACGACCGCCCGCACCATCGCCCACCAGTGCGCGGTCGAACAGCTCCAGCTCGCCGTCCACTGGGCACTGCTGCACCCCTGCCCGCGACGAGTGCCCGCGCCGGCTGGGAGGACGACCACGGCCTCTTCACCGCTGGTGCACCCCTGGCCGGTGCCGGTGCACCGCTGGTCGAGGAGTTCGCACCCGCCTCCCTCGCCGCCGCCCTGGGCATCACCCTGGACGCCGGCCAAGCAGCTGCTCGCCGACGCCCTCGAGCTGACCTACCGACTCCCCCGCCTGCTGGACCTCGTCGAACGCGGAGCCGTCCCGGTGTGGCGAGCCCGGGCGATCTCCCGCGAGACCCACGACCTCTCGCTCGAGGCGGTCGCCTATCGCGGACCGGCTCATCTGCGCCACACCCTCGAAGATCGGCCTGGTCGACGCCGCCCGGCTGGTCCAGGAAGCCCGGCTCTACTTCGACCCCGACCGCGCCATCGCCGACGAAGAACACGAACTCACCCGACGCGGCGTCTGGCTACGGCACCGCGGCAACCCCGCCACCACCGACCTCGTGATGACCCTGGACACCCCCGACGCCCTGCTCTTCGACCAGACCGTCACCCGCATCGCCGGCGAACTCAGCGCACCTCGGTGACACCGACCCGCTCGACGTCCGGCGGGCCAGGGCGGTCGGGATCCTCGCCGACCCCCAGTACGCCCTGGACCTCATGTCCGGCCGCGAGCGCCGCACCCACGCGTCGGGTGCTGGTGCGGTGAACCTGTTCGTCCACCTCGACCCCGACCAGCCCGGTGCCGTCACATCGAGAAGCTCGGCGCCGCCACCGACCAGCTGCTCGAACGACTGGCTCACCCGGCACGCCGCCGCCGGCGGCAAGGTCATCGTCCGACCCGTCCTCGACCTCAGTCCGACGCGACCGCGGTCGACCAGCACGACCCACCCGCCGCGATGCGCGAGCTCTGCCTGCTGCGCGACGCCCACTGCGTCTTCCCCGGCTGCCGCCGAGACTCCCGATCCTGCGACCTCGACCACATCACCGCCTACATCCCCATGACCGAGGGCGGACCACCCGGCCAGACGCAACCCACTCAACCTGGCGCCGTTGTGCCGGACCCACCACCGGATCAAGACCTTCACCGCCTGGGACTACAAACGCCTCGACGACGGCACCTACGCCTGGACCAGCCCCACCGGCCACCAGTACGAAGTCCACCCCGTCAGCCGCCGCCCACCCACGAAGAACCTGAAGCCCCCGCCACCCCGGCCAGCCCCAGCCGGGGCCATCGGCACGCCCAGGAGCAACAGATCACAGTGGTTTCGAGACGCTCGCTGAGCGCTCGCTCCTCAACCACCGAACGACCGTGACGGACCCGAACCCAACCTCCGCAACCACAGGATCTGAAGCCGAGCGACCGCAAGCCGAGCAAAGGCGTCGGGACGCCACCGCAACCACAGCGGACATCGACCACACGCTCCGATGCCTCACGAGCACCGACCAGATCCAGTACTGGCTAGCCTCGACCCATGAGCGAGACGCCGAGCATCCACGACTGGATCGGTGGGACCGAGGCGATCGGGCGGTGGCTGAACGTGTTCTACGACGAGGTGGAGCGCGACGAGCTGCTGGCGCCGGTGTTCGGCGGGACGGTGAGCGTCGAGCACCGCGAGCACGTGACGGCGTGGTGGGCCGAGGTGATGGGCGGGCCGGCGACGTACAGCGAGGTGCTGGGCGGCTACGAGCACATGCTGGCCAAGCACCGCGGGCTGGAGATCACCGCCGAGCAGCGGCTGCGGTTCGTGACCCTGCTGAGCGCGGCGGCCGACACGGCCGGGATCCCGGCGGACCCGGAGGCGCGCTCCGCGCTGATGGGGTACGCCGAGTGGGGCAGCCGGCTCGCCGTGGAGAACAGCGCAGCCGACGCGAAACCGGTCGAGCACGCCCCGGTCCCCCGCTGGGGTTGGGGAGAAGCCCCGCCGTACCAGCCCTGACGGATCAGCTCTTGAGCTTGTAGTCCTTGAGCAGCGCAGCGGCCGATGATCATCTTCTGGATCTCGGCGGTGCCCTCGCCGATGAGCAGGAACGCGGCCTCGCGGTAGAGGCGCTCGATCTCGTACTCCTTGGAGTAGCCGTAGCCGCCGTGGATGCGGAAGGACTGCTGGACGACCTCGTTGCAGTACTCCGCCGCGAGGAACTTGCTCATGCCGGCCTCGACGTCGTTGCGCTCGCCGCGGTCCTTGATCCGGGCGGCACGCACCATCATCGAGTGGGAGGCCTCGACCTTGGTGGCCATCTCGGCGAGCTGGAACAGGATCGCCTGGTGCTGGGCGATCGGCTTGCCGAAGGTCTCGCGCTGCTGGGCGTAGGCGATCGCGAGCTCGAAGGCCCGGTTGGCGACCCCGACGGCGCGGGCGGAGACGTTGACGCGGCCGACCTCGACGCCGTCCATCATCTGGTAGAAGCCCTTGCCGGTCTCCCCACCGAGGACCTGGTCGGCGGAGACCTGGTGGTTCTCGAAGATCGCCTCGGTGGTGTCGACGCCCTTGTAGCCCATCTTGTCGATCTTGCCGGGGATGGTCAGGCCGGGAGCGACCTCGCCGAAGCCCGGCTCCTTCTCGATCAGGAAGGTGGTCATGTTCTTGTAGACCGAGTCGCTTGCCCTCGTCGGTCTTGACCAGCAGCGCGATCAGCGTCGAGGAACCACCGTTGGTCAGCCACATCTTCTGACCGTTGATGACGTAGTCGTCCCCGTCCTTCACGGCCTTGGTCTTGATCGCGGCCACGTCGGAACCCAGCCCGGGCTCGGACATCGAGAACGAGCCGCGCACCTCGCCGGTGGCCATCTTCGGCAGGTACTTCTGCTTCTGCTCGTCGGTGCCGTGCTGCATCAGCATGTAGGCCACGATGAAGTGGGTGTTGATCACACCGGAGACGCTCATCCAGCCCCGGGCGATCTCCTCGACCGCGAGCGCGTAGGTCAGCAGCGACTCACCCAGACCGCCGTACTCCTCGGGGATCATCAGCCCGAAGATGCCGAGCTCCTTGAGGCCCTCGACGATCTCGGTCGGGTACTCATCAGCGTGCTCGAGCTCGGTGGCGACCGGGAGGATCTCCTTCTCCACGAACTGGCGCACCGCGCCGAGGATCTCGGTCTGGATGTCGGTGAGACCTTCGGTCTCGCAGAGGCGAGGCATGGACCGTCCTTCACGTAGTGGGGGGCGAAGAGAACGTTACTGGTGGGTAGCGGGCCGTCGCCATGACCCACCTCACGTCGAGACTAGTCGCGCAGCAGCAGCCGGCTCAGCCACGGCCACCGGTGCACCAGGGCGAGCCGGAGGCTGGGGTTGTCGGCGCGGTGGCGCTCCTGCTCGACCTCGTGCCGCAGAGCCCGGCGCTCGTGCCGGAGGTCGCGTACGTCGTGCAGCATCCGTGCGGCCAGCTCGACCGCGACCTCGGCCACCTCGGTGTCCGTGACCGACTCCGGCGTACGACGCTCCGGCAACGCGTCCGGCACGAGCAGGGAGTCGAGGTCCCCGATCACGTCGAAACCCTGCTCGGCGATGTAGGCCACCGCCGACTTGCCGCGCTCGCGCGCCTCCTCGACCCGGTCGGGCGAGGGCCAGTAGCGCTCCCCCTTGCGCGGCACCAGCCGCTCGTCGGCGAGGAAGGTGCGGATGTAGGTGCCCCGGTCGATGGCGCTGTTGAAGTCACCGAGGTGGTGGTTCATCCGGCGCAGCGTCTCCGCCTCGGCCACCCCCATCGAGGTGTTCGGGAAGCTCTGGCTCAGGTCGACGGAGTCGGGATCGGCACCCACGAGCGTGGCGAACCGGTCCCAGATCGTCCGACGTGGCGCGTCGTGGGGCGGCAACGGCAGCACGTGCACCCGCTCGGGCGGGAACGCCGGCGACCAGCGCTCCAGCACCCGGTGCACGTCGAGGGTGCGCCAGTTCCAGACGCCGCCGGTGTCGTCGGTCTCGACGGTGCTGTAGTCCGCCATCGACCGGGTGTCGCGGTTCTTGATGCTCTCCTGCCAGCTCGCGGTGAACAGCCCGAGCGGCTCGCGCGCGGTCACCACCAGGTGCACCTCGGCCGGCGCCAGGTCCGCCACGACCCGCGCGGCCTGGGCCTGCGACGCTGCGGCGAAGAACTCGTGGCTGACGATCGCCTGGCCCTCCCAGGCGGCGGTGTCCTCGAGGATCCGCTGCCAGGCGCCCTGCCGATGCTCGTTGGCCTTGCGGAACTGCGGGTCCTCGCGCACGATCCGGCTCGCCCACAGGTGGTCGGCGCGTTCCTGCCCGGGCATCAGCACGCCCTGGCCCGCCAGGGTCTCGCGGTTGCCCCAGAGGATCGTCTGGAGGTACGTCGTGGCGGTCTTCGGCAGACCGATGTGGAGGAAGACCTTCGACGCCATCGGCTGTCAGAGGGTCCGCGTGTACTTCTCGACCGCTGCTGCGATCTTCTCCTGGTCCTGCGCAGCGATCGGGAGCAGCAGCTGTTCCACGAGGTCGGTGACCTCCGCCAGCCGGATGTTCAGCTGGCGACACTCCTGCACCTCGGCCTGGAGCTCCTCCATGCGCTGCTGCAGCTCGTCGAGGCGGTCACCCGCGACGGCGCGCGCCACCCGCTCCACGGCACGGTCCTTGAACCCGCGCCGCTCCCCGCCGGACGTCACTTCCGCCATTCCGCCACCAATCGC
Source organism: uncultured Actinomycetota bacterium (assembly GCA_963797505.1). Taxonomy (GTDB): domain Bacteria; phylum Actinomycetota; class Actinomycetes; order Propionibacteriales; family Nocardioidaceae; genus Marmoricola. The sequence continues at coordinate 11,626 of CAWCQB010000005.1, forward strand.
GCCACCGGACGATCCGTCACCGCGAACTCGCGCCGTGTGGTCGTCGCCTCGACCTGAGTGCTGTGCACGATATCCGCTCCGCTCTGCTCCAACGCGCGCGCGACGTCCTCGGCACGCTTCGGCCGGATCCAGTCGGTGCGGCTCTCGGGCCGGTAGCGGTCCTCTCCGGGCTGCAGCGCGTAGAAGTCGGCGTACAGGCGACCGCCCCCGGACAGCGACATCCGCGCGAACCGCACGAACGACTCCACGCCGAGCTGGTCGACGGCGTCGAGGAGGTGGTTGGCCATCAGCACGGGTCGCTGCTCGAACCGCGCCACCCGGGCACCCCAGGCCAGCACCGAGCGGGGCTCGGTGAGGCTCATCCAGCCCAGCTCCAGCGGCACGCCCTCGTCGTCCACGGCACGGCGTACGGCGTTGGCGGCGCCCCAGGCGAAGTCGAGACCGAGCGTCGGGACACCCCGGCGCGCGAACCACAGCGCGTCGACGGCTCGGCCCGCACCGACGTCGACCAGCCGGGCGAGCTCGGGCTCCTGCTCGGCGACGTAGCGGGCGAGCGCGCTCGGCCTGCCGGTCGGCATCGTCTCGCGCAGCATGCTGAAGCGGCGGTCCCACTCGTTGCGCATCGCCCGGCCACCGCGGAACCACCCGTTGAGCCGGCGGTACGTCGTGCGCGGGGTCTCGAAGTGGAAGGCGGGATCGGGCACCTTCCAGCCGGGGCCGTACGTCGCCTCGAGCAGCTTCTCCGGCCGAGCGGGAGCGGGCAGCGTGCGCCCCGCGAGGGTGCAGGTGCCGAGCGGGAAGATCCAGTCCTCCTGGAAGGGCGTGCCGATCTCGCCCATCAGGTAGAGGCGTCCGTCGAGGAAGTAGCCGCCGAACACGTCCAGCCCGCGCACGCCACCATCGGCCTCGACCACGTCGACCTTGAACGCCGCGGCGCTGTAGCGGTCGACGGCGTAGCCCTGCTCGCGCAGGGTGCGCTGCAGCCGGAAGGACTCGCGGATGACGTCGAGCGGGTGCGTGTGCCGGCTGACGTAGCCGAGGTCGACGTCGTTGTCGTGCCCGATGAAGTTCTGCTCGCGGATGGCGCCGAGCAGGGTGCCGTACGCCGGGAACGCCTCCACCCCTGCCGCATGCAGTGCCGCCAGCACCTCCTCGGTGGAGTCGAGCAGCGGCTTGACGTGCTCCTCGTCGCGGGTGTCGAACATGGTGGAGATCCGGTTGGACTTGTCGATGCTCAGCGGCCGACCGTTGGCATCGACGACGGCGATCCGGTCGTCCTTGTTGCCGAGGCGCACCTCCTCGTCGTACGCCACGGCGCCGGTGACGTGCTCGACCACGGAGAGCCGGGTGGTGCCCTTCAGGAAGCGCTTGAGCATCGACGGCCACTCGGCGAGGAGCACGCCGCCCTCGGGCCGGGTGTCACGCACGGTCCAGAACGACCAGATCCGGCGGCCGTCGAACAGCACGTCCACCACGAGGTCCTCGCCCGCGGAGAGGTGTACGCCGACCTCGTCGACGTGGTCGACCGTGGTCTGCGGGGTCTGGTCTGGCAACCGGCTCAGCTCTCGACGAACTCGTTGGCCCGGGTGAGGTCCTCGTCGAAGTCGACCTCGACGATGTGGAACTGCGAGATGTCGAGCGCCTCGACCCGCAGGCCGTCGCGCTCGATGGCCAGCTCGATGCCGCGCTCGAAGTAGTCCTGGTCGTCGACCTCGGCCAGGCGCGCGAGCAGCGTGGCCTTGTCCTCGGCGGCGATGAAGTTGATCCCCACGGCCTCACCGAGCCCGCCGACGACCTGCTTGGAGAGCTCCTTGATGTAGCCGTCGTCGTCGAGGGTGTACTTCACCTCTTCCTCGGCCACCGACTCGGTGTTCACGCAGACGAAGCTGCGCCCGGTCTCGATGTGCTCCTGGATCAGCGGCAGCACCTGCGGGTCGAAGACCACGTCGCCGTTGAGCCACAGCACGCCACCGGGCTGGGAGAGCTTGAGGGCCTTGAGCAGGCTCTTGGAGGTGTTCGTGGAGTCGTAGACCTCGTTGTAGACGAAGGAGATGTCGGGCATCGCCTCGATGACGAGGTCGAGCTTGAAGCCGACGACCGCGGTGACGAACACATCGGCGCCGTACGCCGTCCGCAACGAGTCCACCGCGCGACGCATGATGCTCTCCCCGGAGCGCAGCTGGGTCAGCGGCTTCGGGTGCGGCCTGCCGAGGCGCGTTCCGAGCCCCGCCGCGAGAATCACGACCTGCTTGGCCACGACGAACTCCTTGGTTGATGTCGACGTCGGACGATTCCGCAGAGCCTACCGATGGTGCCGTCCGTGGGTGTGGGCAACGGTTAGGTTCCGAGCGTGAGCACCACACCACCGCGCGTCTTCGCGGCCCGGCTGGCCGGGCTGCCGGTGTTCGATCCCCAGGGCGACGCGGTCGGCAAGGTGCGCGACGTCGTGGTGGTGCTGCGCTCCGACGTACGCCAGCCGCGGGTGGTGGGGCTGGTCGTCGAGGTGTTCGGCCGCCGCCAGATCTTCGCCCCGATGACGCGGGTGACGAACATCGACGCCGGCCAGGTGATCACCACCGGCCTGCTGAACATGCGGCGCTTCGAGAAGCGCTCGACCGAGACGCTGGTGATCGGCCAGATGCTCGACCGCAAGGTGAAGGTGCGCAGCAGCGGTGTCGAGGGCGTGGTCTTCGACGTGGCGATGGAGCAGGCGCGCACCCGCGACTGGGTGCTCTCCCGGGTCGCGCTCACCGAGGGTGCGAAGGGCTTCCGCCGCCGTCCGCAGACCCACGTCGTGGAGTGGGACGACGTCGAGGGTCTCCAGGAGCGCCAGGACAACCAGGGCGCCGAGCACCTGGTCGCCTCGCTCGCCGACCTGCGCCCGGCCGACGCCGCCAACGTGATCCACGAGCTCACCCCGCAGCGCCGCAGCGAGGTCGTCGCCGCGCTCGACGACGAGCGGCTGGCCGACGTGCTGGAAGAGCTGCCCGAGGAGGACCAGGTCGAGATCCTCGAGCACCTCGACTCCGAGCGCGCCGCCGACATCCTCGAGGAGATGTCCGCCGACGACGCGGCCGACCTGATCGCCGACCTCCCGCCCGAGACCGCCCGTCAGCTGCTCGAGCTGATGGAGGCCGAGGACGCCGAGGAGGTCCGCCGGCTGATGGTCTACGGCGAGGAGACCGCCGGCGGCATGATGACCCCGGAGCCGGTGATCCTGCCCCCCGACGCCACCGTGGCCGAGGCCCTCGCGCACGTCCGGAGCGAGGACCTGACGCCGTCGCTGGCCGCGCTCGTGCACGTCTGCCGGCCGCCGCTGGAGACCCCGACCGGGAGGCTGCTCGGGGTCGCGCACATCCAGCGGCTGCTGCGCGAGCCGCCGTCGACGCTGGTGGCCGGCGTGCTCGACACCGGGATCGACTACCTGCGTCCCGAGGCCACCCTCGAGGACGTGTCGATGTTCCTGGCGACCTACAACCTGGTGGCCGCGCCCGTCGTCGACGAGGACGGTCGCCTGCTGGGCACGGTCACCGTCGACGACCTGCTCGACCACCTGCTGCCCGAGGGGTGGCGCGACCGCAAGATCGGAGGGAGGTGACCCGGGATGGCAGAGAAGCCCGAGAAGAAGAGGCCCGTACGGCGGATCGCCGAGAAGCGCAGCGAGGGACGCGACCGTCATCGGCAGAAGGACGCCGAGGAGCGTGCCCGGCTGGCCCGGCTGGACACTCCCCGCGAGGTACGCCGGACGCTGGTCCGCCGCCCGAACGTGAAGCAGGACGCCTTCGGCATCTTCGCCGAGCAGTTCGCGCGGTTCATGGGCACCGCCCGGTTCCTGATCTACATGACCCTGTTCGTGGTCGTCTGGATCGGCTGGAACTGGCTGGCCCCGGTCGACCTGCGCTGGGACGACTACCCGTTCATCTTCCTGACCCTGATGCTCAGCCTGCAGGCGTCGTACGCCGCGCCGCTGATCCTGCTCGCGCAGAACCGTCAGGAGGTCCGCGACCGGGTCATCAACGAGCAGGACCGCCAGGCCAACGCCCGCGCCCACGCCGACATGGAGTTCCTCGCCCGCGAGGTCGCCTCGCTGCGGATGGCCCTCGGTGAGGTCGCCACCCGCGACTTCCTGCGGTCCGAGCTGCGCAACCTCGTCGAGGAGATGCGCGAGGACGACGAGGGTGACGAGGATCCCCCGGACTCCGCGTCCGGGACGTGACCGCGCCACGTACGCTGGGGGGCATGACTTCCCCTGCAATCGACCAGATTCAGGCTGCCCTCGGACGCGTCAACGACCCCGAGATCAAGCGACCCATCACCGACCTCGACATGGTCGAGAACATCGACGTCGACGACACCGGCAAGGTGGCCGTCACGGTGCTCCTCACGGTGGCCGGCTGCCCGATGAAGGACACGATCACCCGTGAGGTGACCGCCGAGGTGTCCAAGGTCGCCGGCGTCACCGCGGTCGACGTCCAGCTCGGCGTGATGACCGCCGAACAGCGCTCCGCCCTGCAGGAGACGCTCCGCGGCGGCCAGGCGCAGAAGGAGATCCCGTTCGCGCAGCCCGGCTCGCTGACCAAGGTCATCGCGATCGCCTCCGGCAAGGGCGGCGTCGGCAAGTCCTCGGTCACCGTCAACCTCGCCGTCTCCATGGCCCAGCAGGGCCTCAAGGTGGGCATCGTCGACGCCGACATCTACGGCCACTCGGTGCCGGCGATGCTCGGCATCGCGGACACCCGGCCCACCCAGGTCGAGGACATGATCATGCCGGTGCCGACCCCGAGCGGCGTCTCGGTGATCAGCATCGGGATGCTCAAGCCCCGGCGCGACCAGGTGGTCGCCTGGCGTGGCCCGATGCTCGACCGGGCGCTGGTGCAGATGCTCGCCGACGTCTACTGGGGCGACCTCGACGTGCTCCTGCTCGACCTCCCGCCGGGCACCGGTGACGTGGCCATCTCGCTCGGCCAGCACCTGCCCAACGCCGAGGTGCTCGTGGTGACCACTCCCCAGGAGGCCGCGACCGAGGTGGCCGAGCGCGCCGGCACGATGGCCTCGATGATGCACCAGCGCGTGGTCGGCGTCATCGAGAACATGTCCTACCTGCCCTGCCCGCACTGCACCGCCGAGGGCAAGGAGCACCGGCTGGAGATCTTCGGCGCCGGCGGCGGCGCCCGGGTGGCGTCCACGCTCGGCAGCCGCTTCGGGTACGACGTCCCGGTGCTCGGCGAGATCCCGATCGACGTGAGCCTGCGCGAGGGCGGCGACGTCGGGAAGCCGATCGTCGAGTCCGACCCGACCGCACCCGGCGCCCAGGTGCTCGCCACGATCGCCCGCAACCTGGCCGGCCGCGGTCGCGGGCTGGCCGGCATGCAGCTCGGCCTGAGTCCCACCGCGAAGGGCTGACGCGGTGTTCGGGATCGGCCTGCCGGAGCTGGCCGTCATCGCCTTCGTGGCAGTGATCGTGTTCGGTCCCGAACGCCTTCCCGAGTTCGCCCGCCAGGCCGGTCGCTTCGTCCGCCAGCTGCGCAACCTCGCCAACAGCGCGCAGACGCAGCTGCGTGAGGAGCTCGGTCCCGAGTACGCCGACCTCAAGCTCACCGACCTCGACCCGCGCCAGGCCATCCGCAAGCACATCCTCGAGGCGATGGAGGACGACTTCGACGAGCCGGCGACCGCGTTGCCGGCCTACGAGGTGCTCAAGCAGGACGAGCGCCCGCCGTACGACGACCAGGCGACCTAGACCTCAGGCTGACCCGTCGGGGCTATGGCGGCCCTCTGGGCGCTGTGCCATTGTCCCCTTCCATGGGGCGACGGTTCTCACGTGTCGTGAGTGTCGCGTTCGCCGCGCCGCTCCTCCGCCGCCTCGGCTTCCACATCACCCGGCTGACGCGCAACGTCGACCGCGGCTTCTTCCTGCGGCTGTTCATCGGCCTGTTCGGGATCGTGCTGGTGGCCGCGCTGCTGGTGACCGTCATCGAGGGGCCGCGCGACAGCGTCGGTGAGTTCTTCTCGACGTTCGTGGGCGGCACCTACTGGGGTGTCACGACCGTGATGGGGTCGGGCGACGCGTCGTACGTCAGCTCGCCCGGGCGGCTACGTCATCTCGTGGCTGCTGGTGCTGTTCGGGGTGGCGATCGTCGCCTCGATCACCGGGGCGCTCGTGGGCTTCGTGATCGACTTCATCCTCAAGGAGGGACAAGGTATGGGCGCCTGCTGGATATCGCGACCACATCGTGGTGTGCGGGTGGAACTCGACCGCGCGCGACCTGATCGCCGAGCTGAGCGGCGACGAGTACGAGCACCGGATCGTGGTCATCCACGACAGCGACAAGAACCCCGCGGGGTCGGAGGCCTACTTCGTCAGCGGTGACGTGACCAACGCCGACGACCTGCGCCGCGCCGGCATCGAGGAGGCGATGGCGGCGGTGGTCTGCCCGGCCGACGCCAGCAACGAGGCCGACATGCGCTCGATCCTGACGGTGATGGCGATCGAGTCGATCGCCCCGCAGGTGCGCACCGTCGTCGAGGTGAACAACCCCCAGCACGTCGACCACTTCAAGCGCGCCAACGCCGACGAGATCATGGTGACCTCGCGCATCTCCTCACGGCTGCTCGCGCGGTCGTCGCTCTACCCCGGCCTGGCCCAGATCGTCACCGACATCGTGTCCGGCGGCGAGGGGTCCGAGCTCTACCGGATCGCGCTGCCCGACGAGTTCGTCGGGCTCTCCGTCGACGAGCTGTCGGCGCGGCTGCGCGGCGAGCACTCGGCCACCCTGCTGGCGATCGGCCGCGACGGCCGCTCCCACGTCAACCCGTCGACGGACTTCCGGCTGGCGCACGGCGACGACGCCGTCGTGGTCGCGGAGTCGCTCGGCACGCTGGCCCCGCTGAAGGTGCAGAACGACCTCGACCCGCTGACCTGAGGCGGTCAGCCGGTCTTGGCGTCGAGGCCGACCTTGACGTCGAAGGTCTTGCCCTTGCGCTCGACGGTCAGCGTGACCTTCTCGCCGGGCACGTGGGTGCGGATCGCGACGACGACGTCGATCGAGCTGGTGACCGGCTTGCCGTCCACCTTGCGGATCACGTCACCGACCTTGAGGTGGGCGTCGGCGGCGGGCATGCCGGGCGTGACGGAGTCCACGGTCGCGCCGTCGAGCTTCGCCGTGCCCCGCACGTTGGCGCCGATGATCGGGTACTGCGCCTTGCCGGTGCGCAGGATCTGGGAGGTGGTGACCTCGACCTGCTCGATCGGGATCGCGAAGCCGACGCCGATGTTGCCGCCCTGGTCGGAGCTGACCTGCGAGCCGAGCGAGGCGATCGCGGAGTTCACGCCGACCACCTGGCCCTGCAGGTTCACCAGCGGCCCACCGGAGTTGCCCGGGTTGATCGCGGCGTCGGTCTGCACGGCGTTGATGTAGGAGTCGTCGTTGCCGTTCTCGCCGGTCGTCACCGGCCGGTTGACGGCGCTGATGATGCCGGAGGTCACGGTGGCCGACAGCCCGAGCGGCGAGCCGATCGCCACCACGGTCTCGCCGACCCGCATCTGGGCGGCGGAGCCGACCGCCGCAGGGGTGAGGCCCTTGGCCTTCGGCACGTCGAGGACCGCGATGTCGTAGACGGTGCTGCGCCCGACGACGGTGGCCTTCATGTGGTTGCCGGCCTGGTCGATGACGTCGATCGGGCCGTTGTCGTCGTCGGCCTGGGCCACCACGTGGTTGTTGGTGATGATGTGGCCCTTGTCGTCGAGCACGAACCCGGAGCCGGTGGCCCCCTGGTCCTTGCCGTCGTACTCCGCGACGATCTGCACCGTGCTCGGCAGCACCTTGCTGGCCACCGAGGCGATGCTGCCGTTGTCGGCGGGAAGCGGGGCCGCGGTGCGGCGCTCGACCGAGAGCACGCCGCCCGGCGAGTTGCCGTTGTCGTCGTTCATCACGGACGCCGCGATGACACCGCCGGTGAGCCCGAGGACGGTCGCGAGGACGGCCACCGCCGGCAGCATCCAGGCCGGGACCTTCGCCGTCTGACGCGGCTCAGGCGACGTCGGGTAGGGCTGGCTGCGGGGGTACGACGAGTACGGAGGCGGTGGCGGGTCGTACTGGGTCACAACCCCTATCTTGACCTACGCACCCTGATCGGGCTCGCGTTGGTCTCAGCACCCGTCGACGACCCGGCGGGGCCGTGGGTGACCTCGCCCCGGATGGTCGCGGGCGAGGGGCGGGCGGGAACGTCACGGCTGGTGGGCCCACCGGCCACGGTGACCAGGCCCAGCACGGCGGCGCCGACGGCTCCGCCACCCACGAGGACGACGGTCGTACGACGACGACGGGAGCGCTTCTCGATCTCGTCGACGGCCGACCAGGCGTCCACGGCGTACAGCGAACCGAGCAGCTGCGGCGGCGGGTCCATCACCGGTGAGCCGCAGAGCGTGCCCAGCTGGCGCTTGGTCCAGCCCTCGTGCTCGACGAGGCGGCGGCAGCCCGGGCAGGTCAGGACGTGCGACCAGGCCCGCTCCTCCTCAGCAGTGGGGAGCTGGCCGTCGACCAGGGCAGAGACCTTGCTGCCGATGTGACCACTCAGGGACAGCATCACCGCACCTGTCCGGCCAGGCCACCGACGAGGGGACCGGCGAAACGGGTGCGCCCGGCCTTGGGAGCGCGGTGGGCGAGGGCGGCGCGCAGCTGCGCGCGACCGCGGTGGATGCGCGAGCGCACCGTGCCGAGCTTGAGGTCGAGGACGTCCGCGATCTCCTCGTAGGTCAGGCCCTCGACGTCGCAGAGCACGACGGCGGCGCGGAAGTCGGGCGCCAGCGACGAGAGCGCGGCCTCGATGTCGGCGTCGAACATGCGGTCCAGCTGGGCCACGTCGGGGGTCGGGAGCGCGCTCGGCAGCCGACCGGCGGCCTCGTCGCTGAGCGCGTCGAAGCGGATCCGCTGCTTGCGGCGGGCGGAGTCGAGGAACAGGTTGGTGGTGATCCGGTGCAGCCAGCCCTCCATGGTGCCGGGCGTGTAGGTGTGCAGCGAGCGGAAGACGCGCACGAACACTTCCTGCGTCAGGTCCTCGGCGTCCTGGCGGTTGCCGGTCAGCCGGTAGGCGAGGCGGTAGACGCGCGCCGAGTGGTCGGTGACGATCTGCTCCCAGCTCAGGTCAGCTGAGACGTCGTCGGAGGGGTTCACCATGGCACCACGCTAGGGAGGTTCCCTGAGACTGGGCTGAGGGGAAGCCAGCAGCCGACCCAACGTTTGCGCACGCCCTTGATCACGCACAGAGAACGACCGGTGGCGCGCCGGTGTTCCCGGCTCGCGTGCGCGGTAGGGTCCGGTTTGATCGCAGAACGCACGTCAGGAGATCGTCATCGTCACGCCAATGAAGCCCGCGAGCTGGACCTACGCCGAGGAGTTCGTCGCCGAGGACGAGATCCTGGCCGCCGCACGCGCGCGTGCCGAGGAGGTCGGCGTCGCGCCGATCGGTTCGGGTGGCGGCGCCACGCTGTGCTTCCTCGCCTCGGTCCTCGAGGCCCGCGCCGTCGTCGAGATCGGCACCGGCACCGGCGTCTCCGGCCTGTGGCTGCTGCGCGGCATGCGGCCCGACGGGGTGCTCACCACGGTCGACACCGAGGCCGAGCACCAGCGGCTGGCCAAGGAGGGCTTCACCGAGGCCGGCATCGCCTCCCAGCGGGTCCGGCTGATCCCGGGCTCGGCGCTCGAGGTGATCCCGCGGCTGACCGACGGCCACTACGACCTGGTCTTCTGCGACGGCGACAAGCGCGAGTACGTCGACTACCTCACCGAGGCGCTGCGCCTGCTGCGGCCCGGCGGCGTGGTGGCCTTCGACAACGCCCTGTGGCACGACCGGGTGGCCGACCCGTCCCAGCGCGACGCCGAGACGGTGGCGATCCGCGAGCTGGGCAAGGCGGTCATCGAGAACGAGTCACTCGTCCCGGTGCTGCTGCCGGTCGGCGACGGCCTGCTGGTCGCGAAGAAGGTCTGGGTCCCCGAGACCTGAGCCTCAACGGTCGATCTGGCCCACGCCCGCGAGCGGCTCGGCCTGGCCCAGCCAGTCGAGCAGCAGCCGGGCGCCGAAGCCGGTGGGGCCCTCGGTCCACTCGAAGTAGTCCTTGGGCGCGTCGCCCACCGAGGCGATGTCGAGGTGCGCCCACGGGCAGCCCGCCGGTGAAGTGCTGGAGGAACAGCGCCGCGGTGATGGCACCGGGGCCGCCCGGGGCGTTGTCGGCGTCGGCCACCTTGGAGGCGAGCTTGCCTTCGTACTCCTCGCTCAGCGGCATCCGCCACAGCGGCTCGCCGGCGCGGGCGCCGGACTCGTCGAGGTGGCCGCGCGAGGGCGTCGTCGTTGGCGAACAGGCCACCGGTGTGCTGGCCCAGCGCCACCTTCATCGCTCCGGTGAGCGTGGCGATGTCGACGAGGACGTCGGGGTCGAGCTTGTCCACGGCGTACGCCAGACCGTCGGCGAGCACGAGTCGGCCCTCGGCGTCGGTGTTGGTGACCTCGGTGGTGCGGCCGCCGTACTGCGTGATCACGTCGCCGGGACGCATCGAGGTGCCGCTGACGGCGTTCTCGGCGATCGGCAGCAGTCCGGTGACCCGGACCGGGCAGTCGACGTCGGGCAGCGCCGCCATCACCGCGGCGACGACGCCGGCACCGGTCATGTCGCGCTTCATGGTGACCATCGACTGGCCGGGCTTGATGGAGAGACCGCCGCTGTCGAAGGTGATGCCCTTGCCGACCAGCACCACGTGCTTGGCCTTGCGGGCGCCCTTCTCGGGCCGGTAGTCGATCTGCACGAACCGCGGCGGCGCGGCCGCACCCTGGCCGACGCCGACGACGCCGCCGAAGCCACGCTCGGCGAGCTGCTGCTCGTCGAGCACGGTGGTCTTCAGGCCGGCGGCCTCGGCGGCGGTGACGGCCTGCTCGGCGAGCCACTGCGGGCGTCTTGATGTTGGAGGGGACGCTCGCGAGCAGCCGGGCCTGCCAGCTGGCACCGGCCGTCGCGACGGCCCGCCGCAGCCAGGCGGAGCGCTCGTCGCCGTTGGCGGTCAGCGCGATGGCGATCCGGCCGACCGGGCGGTCGCGGGGGCCGTCCTTGCGCATCGAGAAGCCGAACGAGCCGAGGGTGGCGCCCTCGACGAAGGCCGCCAGCACGTCGTCGTCGCCGACGGCGGAGAGCGAGGAGGCGACCGCGTCCGCGTTCGTCGTACGACGGGCCAGGGTCGCGCCGGCACGACGCAGATCGGTGGGGGTGCCCGCGCCGACGCCGATCATCAGCACGCGGGAGAGCGCGGAGTTGGCCAGGTCGGAGGTGCGTACGACGGGAAGCTCGGTGACCTCGCCGGTCTCGCCGGTCGCCTCCGGCGGCCTCCAGCGACCTGGGTCAGGTCGATGCCGAGGTCCTCGCCGAGCTCGGCGGCTCCGGGACCGAGCAGGGGGCCGTCCTCACCGGCGAGCACGGGGATCGCGACGATGCCGACCCCGACGAGTCGCGACGGCGCGACGTCACTGAGGGCGAACTCGGGCGGCGAGACCTGCTGCTGGAGCGACACGCCCCAGACGATAACCGAAGGCCCCCGCTCTCCACTCGGGAGTGCGGGGGCCCATCGAACGGTCTGGGAAGGTCGGGGGATCGGCCTCAGCCGACCACGTCCTTGAGGGCGTCGCCGAGGGCCGTTGCCTCGTCGGCGTTGAGCTCGACCACCAGTCGGCCACCGCCTTCGAGGGGAACCCTCATCACGATGCCGCGACCCTCCTTGGTGACCTCGAGCGGGCCGTCGCCCGTCCGCGGCTTCATGGCCGCCATGTGCACACCTCTTCCCATGTAATTCGTGCGCAGGACGCGCCCAACTTCGTTCATTATTCCTCATCGCCGAAGGTCGCCTGACCAACCGTCCGCACGCATGCGACAGACTCGGGCCAAACCGAGGAGGAGACCTGATGACCGAACCCACGCCCGGGACCGTCCGCTACGAGGTGAACGACGGCATCGCGACGATCACGCTGAATCGTCCCGACGCGATGAACGGCCTCGACGTCGCGACCAAGGAGGCGTTGCTGGACGCCGTACGCGAGGCGGCGCAGGACGACGCCGTGCGGTGCGTGGTGCTGACCGGCAGCGGCCGTGCGTTCTGCGTGGGCCAGGACCTCAAGGAGCACATCACCATCCTGGAGAGCTCCGACGCGGAGTCGCTGTTCCGCACCGTCGAGGAGCACTACAACCCGATCGTGACCGCGCTCGCCACCATGCCCAAGCCCGTGGTGGCCGCCGTCAACGGCGTCGCCGCCGGTGCCGGCGCGAGCCTCGCCTTCGCCTGCGACTTCCGCGTCCTCACCGAGGCCGCCGGGTTCAACCTCGCCTTCACCGGCGTCGCCCTGTCCTGCGACACCGGCTCCTCGTGGACCCTCCCCCGCATCGTCGGCCGGGCGAAGGCGCTGGAGCTGCTCTACTTCCCGCGCACGATCGGCTCGGCCGAGTCCCTCGAGCTCGGGCTGGCCACGACCGTGGTCGCGGCCGACGAGTTCGAGCAGGAGGTCGCGACGCTCGCGCGCCGGCTCGCCGACGGCCCCACGGTGTCGTACGGCGCCATCCGCCGCTCGGTGGAGTTCTCCGCCGTCGCACGACTTCGCCGAGTCACTGGCCTTCGAGGGCTCGATGATGACGCTCACCGGCAGCACCGAGGACCACCGCAACGCCGTCGACGCGTTCGTGAAGAAGGAGAAGCCGGTCTACCGGGGTCGCTGAGTCAGCGCCGCGAACGTCAGCGGCGGGCGCCGACGGCGCGCAGCAGCCCGGCGGGACCGGTCGCGCGCGCCTGCTTCTGGCTGACTCCGCGGCCGTACTCGACGGTGACCGCGACGCCTCCGAAGTGGGCGTTGAACCACTCGGTCATGGTGCCGTGGCAGACCCCGTCGCAGTTGAACGACTTCACCGGCAGGTGCAGGCCGCGGTGCAGCCGGCGTACGAACGCGGCGCCACGGTGCACGGTGCGACCGACGCCGTGGAGCGGCTGGTGGAAGCTGACGACGTAGGCCGGCCGGACCTGGCGCAGGAACGCCATCATCGCCCTGGTCTCGGGCTCGGAGGCCGCCCGCGGCCCGGAGTTGGTGGCGCCGGTCAGCCGCTTCCAGTGGTGGGGGTAGTTGCGGTTCAGGTCGACGCCGTGGGCGTTCTGGCGGCTGTGGCGGGCGGTGCCGTCGGGGTTGTAGTGCGGCACCACCCAGATGTCGGCACCCTTGATCGCCCGTCCGTCGCGCAGGTTGTAGAGGATCCGCGAGGGTCCGTTCTCGTCACCGTGCATCGCCCCGAAGATGACCACCTTGCGCTTCGAGGTCGGCTGCCCGAGCCGCCAGGCGTAGATGGGTCGGTTCTTCACGGTGTGGCCGATGGTGCGGACCTCGACGACCGCGGGCCGCGCCGTGCCGGCCGCGGCCTGGGCCGGCTGCGTGGCGACCGGGGCGGCCGCGGCGAGCAGCAGGCCGGGGAGCAGCAGCGCCAGGAGGCGCCGGCTCACGTGAGCTTGTCCATGCTGAAGTACGCCGTCCAGACGATCGCGCCGACCAGCGCACCCAGGTGTCCGACCATCGAGAGCCACGGCCCCTCCGTCCATTCGTCGCTGGAGCCGTCCGACGCGTGCTTGCCCTTGGCCGGCAACCAGCGCAGCAGGATCAGCAGCCCGATCACGGTGACACCCCACCACAGCAGCAGCCCCAGGAAGCCGACCACCCAGTCGGTCTCGAAGATCAGGTAGGAGCCCCACAGCAGGATGGCCAGCGTGCCGAGCGCGGTGTGCGCGTTCACGAGGCCCGACGGGGATGTCCAGCCGGCCCGCGCCGGGCTCGTCCGACTTGGCGAGCCGCAACCGGGTCAGGACGACCAGTACGACCGCCAGGACCAGCAGAATTGCGGAGATGACGTTCGGAGACACCGCGTCATTGTGGCGTATCGGGCAGGGTTCCGCCGGAGGTGTCCATTTCGTCGCCTTCGTCGTCCAGCTGGGCGGCCAGCAGGTCGATCAGGGCGTCCACCTCGCTGGCCCGGTAGCCCCGCAGGGCGGTGTTGAAGCGCAGTCCGCGCAGGTCGTTGCCCGGTGACCGGCCGGTCCACGGGGAGGCGTACGTCGGCGCGGTCGTCGTACGACGTGCCGAGGGAGGCGCCGCGCCCGGAGGCGACCACCGCGACCGCGCCCATGGCGAGCACGATCAGCACCGCGAAGAACCACGTCATGGCGGCGTCACCGGTCCGCGACCCCCTCGACCATCATCGCGACGGCCTCCTCGACGTCGTCGGTGACCACCAGCATGTCGAGGTCGGCCTCGGAGAGCTTGCCGTCGGCGAGCACGGTGTCGCGCAGCCAGTCGAGCAGCCCGGACCAGTACTCCGTGCCGATCAGCACCACCGGGAACGACGTCACCTTCTGGGTCTGCACCAGGGTGAGCGCCTCGAACAGCTCGTCGAGGGTGCCGAGCCCGCCGGGCAGCACCACGAAGCCGCGGGAGTACTTCACGAACATCGTCTTGCGGGCGAAGAAGTAGCGGAAGTTGACCCCGACGTCGACCCACTCGTTCAGCCCGATCTCGAAGGGCAGCTCGATGCCGAGGCCGACGCTGACTCCGCCGGCCTGCGAGGCGCCCTTGTTGGCCGCCTCCATCGCGCCGGGACCACCGCCGGTGATCACCGCGAAGCCGGCCTCGACGATGCGCCGGCCGAGCTCCTCGCCCTTGGCGTAGTAGGGGTCGTCCTGGTGGGTGCGGGCCGAGCCGAAGACCCCGATCGCCGGGCCGAGCTCGGCGAGCGCGCCGAAGCCCTCGACGAACTCGGACTGGATCCGGAGCACCCGCCACGGGTCGGTGTGCACCCAGTCGGTGGGGCCGCGGGAGTCGAGCAGCCGCTGGTCGGTCGTGGAGAGGTCGACCTGCGCGCCGCGCAGGATCGTCGGGCCCTTGTGCTTCTCGCGACGTCCGGCCTTGGGCGTGCGGCCGTCCTCCCTCATCGCGTCGGCTCCCAGCCACACGCGCAGGGTCTGCTCGCAGGACTCGCAGCTGGTCGATGGGCACGAACTCCTCCTGCTTGTGCGCGAGCATCGGGTCGCCGGGGCCGTAGTTCACCGCGGGGATGCCCAGGCCGGTGAAGCGGGCGACGTCGGTCCAGCCGAACTTCGGGTTCACCTGTGCCGCCGACGGCCTCGACGAACGCCTTCGCGGCGGGTACGCCGAGACCGGGGAGCGCCCCGGGAGCGGAGTCGGTCACCTCGATGTCGTAGCCGTCGAAGAACTCCTTGACGAAGACCAGCGCCTCGCTCTCCGAGCGGTCGGGCGCGTAGCGGTAGTTCACCGTGACGACGCACTCGTCGGGGAGCACGTTGGTCGCGACACCGCCGGTGATCCAGACGGCGTTGAGTCCCTCGTGGTACTCCAGCCCGTCGATGACCGGCTTGCGGGCGTCGTACGCCTCGAGGCGGCGGAGCACCTCGCCGGCGCCGTGGATGGCGTTGGACCCGCGCCAGGAGCGCGCCGAGTGCGCGCGCTCGCCGCGGGTGGTGACCTCGACGCGCAGCGTGCCCTGGCAGCCGGCCTCGACGACCGCGTCGCTGGGCTCCATCAGGATCGCGAAGTCGCCCTCGACCAGGTCGGGCCGCTGCGGTCGCGATGATGCCGAGGCCGTTGTAGACGTCGTCGATCTCCTCGGCCTCGTAGAAGACGAAGGTGAGGTCGCGGTTGGGCTCGGTGACCTCCTGCGCGAGGCGCAGCGCGACGGCGACGCCGCCCTTCATGTCGCAGGTGCCGAGGCCGTGCAGGTGGGTGCCGTCGTTGCGGACGGGGAGGTTGCGGGCCAGCGGGACCGTGTCGATGTGGCCGGCGATCACCACGCGCTCGGCGCGGCCGAGGTCGGTGCGGGCGACCAGCGAGTGGCCGATGCGGGTGACCTCGAGGTGGGGCAGCCCGTTCAGGGCCTCCTCGATCGCGTCGGCGAGCTCCTTCTCGTTGCGGCTCACCGACTCGATGTCCACGACGGCCTCGGTCAGCGCGACCACGTCGGAGGTGAGGTCCAGTGACATGCGGGCAATCTTGTCACCCGCCCGAGCGTCAGCGGCGGGCGGCGGCGAGGCGGCCCTTGAGCAGCGCCTTGGCGGGGTGCGGGCTGTCGCCCATCACGGCGAGGCAGACCTCGATCACCTCGGTGTCGTAGGGCGCCAGCTCGGTGTAGCGGGCCACGGCCGGCGGCTGCGGGTCGGCGAGCAGCGCCTCGCGCACGGCGACCGCCACGAAGTCGGCGAGCTCGCTCAGCGCGGGTGACTCGGTGCCGGGCATCAGGTCGCCGCCGTACGCCGCGACGGCCGCGCGCACCTGGCCGCTGCGCAGCAGCCGGAGCACCTCGTTGACGTCGATCGTCACCGGCATCATCAGCCGGTAGGGGCGCGAGGCGAGCTGTCCGTCGAGGGCGCTGCGCAGGTGGGAGACCTCGGCCTTGAGGGTGGAGAAGGTGACCGCCTGGTCGCCGTAGAGGAACGCGTGCAGCTGCTCGAGCGAGAGCCCCGACGGGTTCAGCGCCAGCAGCGCGAGGATCTCGGTCTGGCGGCGGTTGAGCAGCAGCCGCTTGCCGTCGAGCCGGGCCTCGGCCGCGCCGAGCAGGGTCAGGTCGAGGCCGGGGACCACCTTCGCGTCCGGGTCGCCGGTCAGGCCGGGGTGCTGGCGCGACTCCGGCATCGCGGTCTCGATCAGGCGGGCCATCACCCGCGCGGTGGCCAGCCCGATCGGGTGGGTGCGGTCCCAGGTGGTCGACAGGTCGATGACGCCGAGCTGCTCGCCGCTGACCGGGTCGTGCACGGGCGCGGCCCAGCAGACCCAGTTGTGCACGATCTCGGCGTAGTGCTCGGCGCTGAACACCATCGAGGGCGCGTCGTTGCGGGTGGCCAGGTCGAGGGCGTTGGTGCCGACGCTGGTGTCGTCCCAGCGCCCACCGGCCACGAAGTTCACGGTCTCGGCCTTGCGGCGCATCACGCGTCCGCCGTACGTCCAGAGGATGCGGGTCTGGGCGTCGGTCACGGCCACCACGAGGTCGCCGTCCTCCGCCGTACGACGCAGCTCCTGCTCGACCCGCTCGACGGCCACCTGGAGCGGTGAGCCCTGCCAGAACGACCGGGTGTCGGACTCGTCGGCGAGCGGCGCCTCGCGCACGTCGATGCCGACGGCGGGCGCCGAGCGCTCCCAGGAGCGCAGGATCTCGGGCCGCACCAGACCTTCGGCGAGGTCGCCGTGCTCGACGAAGTTCATCCACGCGCGCACGGCGTCCATCCGCTTGCTCTGCAGCTGGTTGCGCGGGGTGGTCATCGGGTCTCCTGGTGTGACTGCCGCCACGTTAGCCCTGCAGCTGGCGTCGCAGGAACCGGACGGTCCGTTCCATGGAGAGCGGCCACTGCGGCCCGAAGGCGTGCTGCTCACCGGGGTAGATCTCGAGGCGCGAGTCGACCCCTGCCGTGGCCAACAGCCGCTGGGTGGTCCGCGACCAGCGGATGGGGCAGGACTCGTCGTCGGTGCCGTGGTGGATGAGCACTGGCTCGGTGATCCGGTCGAAGTAGGTGCGCGCTGACAGCCCCTCGGTAGAAGGCCGGGTCCTGCTGCGGCGTGCCGTAACGGCGGTAGGTCGCCGTCGCCGCCTCCGGCCGCTCGGGCACGGTCCAGCGGTTGAAGTTGTCGACGAAGTCCGAGCTCACCGGCGCGAACACGACGGCTGCGCGCACGAGCCCCGGCTTGGCCACGAGCGCGTTGAGCGTGATGCCGCCGCCCATCGAGCGCCCGAGCATCGCGACGCGGTCGGGATCGACGTACCGCAGGCGCTTCAGCGACTCGACCGCGTTGATGGTGTCGCGGGTGTAGCCGAGCCGGGTCTCGCGCTCCCTGTCGGTGGTGGCGTCCGAGTCGGCGTACCCGCGGTAGTCGGTGTGCAGCACCACGAAGCCGGCGCGCGCGAGGTAGTCCTGCTCGCGCATCAGCCCCTGACCGGTGACGTAGACCGACGGCTCGATGTAGCCGTGGTTGAGCACCACGGCCGGGAACGGTCCCTGGCCCGTCGGGCGGAGGAGCACGCCGGAGACGGTGACGTCGCCGCTGGGGTAGGTCACCTCGCTGCGGGTGTAGGCGTCGTTGGCGAGGATCTCGCGGCGTACCCGGATGCGGCCGCCGTGGAAGTCCTCGCGCATCAGCGTCGGCAACGAGACCCGGTGCTCGACGGGCGGGAGCGCCTCGCGGGCGCCCGACTCGGCGTGGGCGTGGGTGTCGCGCTCGACGACGGCTGCGGCCGGGGCTTCGCCGCCGGTTCGTCGTCGCCCGAGCACCCCGTGACGAGCAGCATCGTGCCCACCACCGCGCCGACCGTTCGGGTGCCCACGTGCTCATCGTCGCTCAGTGCGCCAAGGCCCGCTCTGGACATGTGACCAGATGGTCACCTATTCTGTCGGCGTGACGACCCCCGCGATCGACGAGATGGACGCGGTCTTCCGCGCCCTGGCCGACCCGACGCGACGTCGGCTCCTCGACGCGCTCTTCGCCGAGGACGGCCAGAGCGCCGGGCAGCTGTGCGCCCACGTCCCGGAGATGACGAGGTTCGGGGTGATGAAGCACGTCGGCCTGCTCGAGGACGCCGGGCTGGTCACCTCACGCCGCGAGGGCCGCACCAAGCTGCACTACCTCAACCCCGTGCCGATCGGGCTGGTCGCCGACCGCTGGATCAGCAAGTACGCCGCCCCCTTCACCCGCGCGATGGTCGGACTCCGCACCGGCCTCGAGTCGGGTGCCTGACCCACTCCGACGAGAGGACCCGCCATGCCCGCGGCCCGCCACCAGTACGAGATCTACATCCGCGCCACGCCCGAACAGGTGTGGGAGGCGCTCCTCGACCCGGCGTTCACCCGGCAGTACTTCCACGGCACCGCCTTCGACCGCCCGCCGGTCCAGGGCGAGCCGTTCCGCACCTCGCTGCCCGACGGCTCCCCCGCCGTCGACGGCACCGTCGAGGTCCTGGATCCGCCGCGCACGCTGGTGCACACCTGGCACACGCTGTACGACGCCGAGCTGGCCGCCGAGCCGGTCAGCCGGGTCGAGTGGCACGTCGAGCCGGCCGGTGAGGGACTGACCCGGCTGCGCCTGATCCACGGCGACCTCGCGCAGAGCCCGAAGACCTGGGCCAACGTCGAGCACGGCTGGGTCTGGATCCTGGACAGCCTGAAGAGCCTGCTCGAGACCGGCCAGCCCCTGCCTCCGGCCGAGCTCGACCGGGCTGATCGGCGCGACCGCGAGCCGGACGCCGAGTGGCACCGCTTCCAGGCCGTCGAGGCCAACAACTCGGCCTGGGAGCTGATCGGGCTGCCCGAGCGCGATCCCGACCAGGTGAGAGGACATGCTGCGCCGGGCCTACGCCGCGGCGTACCACTGGGACCGCGCCGCCGGCCGTACGCCGGGCAACTCGGCCCGCGCGGACTGGCTGCTGTCCAAGGTGCACCTGCTCGCCGGCCATCCCGAGACGGCGCTGCTCCACGCCGGTCGCTGCCTGACCACCTGCGAGACGCACGGGCTCGAGGACTTCGACCTCGCCTACGCCCACGAGGCGACCGCCCGCGCCCTCAAGAGCGCTCGGCCGCGACGACGACGCGGCCCGGTCGTGGGAGGCGGCGAAGGCGGTCCCGATCGCCGACGCCGAGGACCGCGAGCACGTCGAGGAGGACCTCGCCGTCGGGCCTTAGCGCTCGCGCCGGGACGGAGACACCTGACACAGTGATCCGATGCTGAATCAGGTGGCCGACGGTGTCTGGGTCCGGCAGAGCGAGTGGGTCTGGAGCAATGCCGTCGTGGTGCGCGGGGACGACGGGTTGGTCCTGGTCGATCCCGGCATCGCCGGTTCCGATCTGGAGGAGCTCGCCGACGACGTGGAGGGGCTCGGCATTCCGGTGGTCGCCGGGTTCTCCACGCATCTCCACTGGGACCACCTGCTCTGGCACTCCCGGTTCGGCGACGTCCCGCGCTACGCCGCCCACGCCAGCGCCGACGCCGTCGGTGCCGTCCGGGAGCGGGCGCAGGAGATGGCGGCGGGGAGCGCGTCGGGCATCCCGCTCGAGCTGATCGGGCTGCTCACCCCGCTGCCCGCGGACGGAGGGCCCGTGCCGGGCGAGATCATCGAGCACGAGGCGCACGCGATCGGCCACGCCGCGGTCCTGCTCGCGGACCGTGGCGTCCTGATCGCCGGCGACATGCTCTCCGACGTCCTGATCCCGCTCCTCGACCCTCGCCGCCCGGATCAGGTGGGCGCCTACGAGACGGCACTCGACCGGTTGGGGGAGGCGGCCAGCCACGTCGATGTCGTGGTCCCGGGCCACGGGGCTGTCGCGCAGGGTCCCGAGGTGGCGGCCCGCCTGGCTGCCGACCGGGCCTACATCGACGCGCTGCGGCGAGGAGAGGAACCGGTCGACGCGCGGCTGGAGCAGGACTGGCTCTCCGGCCCCCACCAGGCGAACCTGGAGCTGGCCCGCAGCTAGCGGGCCTCGGGTTCTCCGGCGTACGTGCCGAACGACCACTGGTTGCCCTCGGGGTCCCGCAGGCCGAACTCGGTGGAGCCGTAGTCGGTGGTCCGCGGTTCGCGGGTGATCTCGGCGCCGGCGGCGACGGCGCGGTCGTGCACCGCCTTCGGGTCGGCCGTGACCACGTAGAACCCGGCACTGCCCGGCTCGAGCGTCCACTCGCCCTCGGGCTTGTGGCTGCCGAGCATGACGCCACCGCCCTCGGGCCAGGAGAGCTGGGCGTGGTCGACCCGGTCGCCCTCGCCGTACACGACGGTCTCCTCGAAGCCCACGGCCACGAGGAACGCGATCATCGCCCGCGCGTCGCGGGCCTGGAAGGTGCCCCAGACGGTCGGGGCGGGTGCGTTGTCGCTCATGACGTCAGTCGGTCGGTTGCGGGGACCGCCGTCTTGGATGTTTCGGCGCTCCTCGACTAGCCAGCGTGGTCGGGCTGCAGCCGGCCATCGCCCGGAACTCCCGGATCAGGTGGCTCTGGTCGGGATGGCCCGTGGCCGCGGCGACGTCGCCCAGGCTCGGCCTCCGGCGCTCAGCCGCCCGATCACCGCGTGGAAGCGGAAGAGACGCAGCAGCTGCTTCGGCGCGAGCCCGAGCTCGGCGACGATCAGGGCCCGCAGCTGACGCGGGCTCAGCAGCACCTCGTCGGCGAGGTCGTCCACCCGGCACCGGCCGCTGACGGCCCGGCGACCTGCCAGGCGCGCCACAGCTCCGGACGTACGTCGGACCTGGCCCTGGTCGTCGACCGCTGCGCAGCCAGCGCTGCACGACGTCGAGACGCGCCTCGTCGCTGGCCGCGGACCGACCCGGTCGTGCAGCTCTCGGGCCGCCGCTCCGAGCACCGCGTGCCATGGTCGCCGGGTCCGAGCGAGCTCTGCTGCGCGACAGCCCAGGACGATCGGAGCGCGAGCGGGTGCACGGCGAGCTGGACGCCTGTTGGTCGGCGGCTGCTCGACCCGTGCCGCGACGGGTGCAGGCCGGCCACCATCACGTCGTAGGACGTCGCACCGTCGGGATCGAACCGTCGCCCTCGGCCACCGTCCCGGATCACGCACCGGGCCGTCGACAGCGACGATGAAGGTGATCCACGGCGAGGGCAGTCCGCGATGGCTGCCTGACGGCAAGAGTGCGACGGTAGGCGACGGCAGAGGTCACCGCACCGGGCAGTACGTCGTCCCGGTGCCGCCAGGGTGCGCCGCGCCACGGCTCAGAGCCCTTCGAGCGCAGCCGCGTGCTCGTGGATGCGACCGTCCGTCGCGGACAGGCGGTCACCGGACCCGCCCCAGCGTCCGGCGATGATCTCGGCGGCGATGCTGACCGCGGTCTCCTCGGGCGTGCGGGCACCGAGGTCGAGCCCGATCGGGCTGGAGAGGCGCGCGACCTCGTCGTCGGTGAGGCCGGCCTCGCGCAGCCGCGCCAGGCGGTCCTCGTGGGTACGCCGCGAGCCCATCGCGCCGATGTAGGCGACCTCCGGCAGCCGCAGCGCCACCTCGAGCACGGGTACGTCGAACTTGGGGTCGTGGGTGAGCACGCAGATGACGGTGCGCCGGTCGACCCGGCCGGCGTCGACCTCGGCCTTGAGGTACTTGTGCGGCCAGCTGACCACGACCTCGTCGGCGTGCGGGAAGCGCGTGTTGGTCGCGAAGACGGGACGGGCGTCGCACACCGTCACGTGGTAGCCGAGGAAGTCACCGACGCGGGCGACCGCCGCTGCGAAGTCGATGGCGCCGAAGACCAGCATCCGCGGAGCCGGGGCGAACGCCCACACGAAGACCCGCATCCCCTCGCCGCGACGCTCGCCGTCGGGGCCGTAGGTGAGCGTGGCGTTGTGGCCCGACGCGAGCAGGCCCAGCGCATCGTCGGTCACGGCAGCCGTCGCGCGGTCGCTCCCGAGCGATCCGCTCACCGCCTCGGGACGTACGACGAGCCGCCGACCGAGCCACTCCGGGTCGGGATGCTCGATGACCGTGGCCAGCGCGACCGGGCGCCCGGCCTCGAGGTCGGCAGCGACCTCGCCGAGCTCGGGGAAGGTCTCCTGGTTCACCTTCTCCACGAACACGTCGAGGATCCCGCCGCAGGTGAGGCCGACCGCGAACGCGTCGTCGTCGGAGACGCCGTAGCGCTGCAGGACGGGTGGCCCGGACTCCACCACCGACTGGCTGAGCTCGTAGACGGCGCCCTCGACGCAGCCGCCCGACACCGAGCCGACGGCCTCGCCCGCCGGGCCGACGAGCATCGACGCTCCGGCGGGGCGGGGGGCGGACTGGAAGGTGGCGACGACGGTGCCGACGCCGACGGTCTCGCCCGCGTCCCACCACTTCATCAGCTCGTCGATGACCTCACGCACGACCGACCACCTCCAGGACCTCGGCGAACGAGCGCAGCGAGTGGCCGGCGATGAGCTCGTCGCAGTGCGGCAGCGCAGCAGCAATCCCCCGCTGGACGGGCTCGTAGCCCGCCTTCCCGCGGTGCGGGTTCACCCACACCACGCGATGCGCGAGTCGATGCATGCGCTCCATCTGCTCTCCCAGCTCCGCGGCGTCACCGCGCTCCCAGCCGTCACTGAAGACAACCACGACCGCGCCACGAGCCATTCCCCTGGCACCCCACCGGTCCAGGAACGCCTTCAGCGTCTCACCGAGCCGGGTGCCGCCGGACCAGTCGGGCACCTGCTCGCCCGCGCGGACCAGCGCGCGGTCGGCGTCGCTGGTGCGCAGCGGCAGGGTGATCCGGGTGAGTCGGGTGCCGAGGGTGAAGGCCTCGACCCGACCGCGGGCGCCGGCCGTCGAGACCATCAGGTGCGCGAGCCGGAGCAGCGCGTCGGCGTAGGGACGCATCGAGGCGGACACGTCCACGAGCAGGACCACCCGCCGGCCCGTCGTACCCCGCCTGCGGTGCTCGACCCGGGCCGGTTCGCCCATCTGCCGCAGCGTCGTACGCAGGGTGCGGTGGACGTCGATCTCACCCCTCCGCCACGCCGTACGCCGGTGCGCGCGACGTCTCGGCAGCCGGGGCCGCAGCCCGCGGATCATCGCGTCGAGCAGCGCCTTCTCGTCGGGACGGAGAGCGGCGACGTCGCGGTGCTGGAGCACCTCGCGGTCGCTCGCCGCGACCTGCAGGACGTCGGGGCTGACCTCGCCACCGGTCTCGCCGGGGTCTCCCAGCGGCAGCGGAGCGCTGATCTGACGGGGCGTCTCGCGCGGCACCGTGCGGGGCAGCTGCTCGCGCGCCCCGAACCACGCCTCGAAGACGTGGCCGAAGCGGAGCAGGTCGTCGGGGCCGGAGCACAGCGTCGCCCGGCCGGCGCGGTAGGTGCTGCGTGCGTCACCCGCGCCCACGAGGGCGGCGGCCTCGAGGAAGCTCGTCGCCCGGTCGTGCGTGACGTTGAGCCCGGCGGACCGCAGCGCCCGGGTGAACCCGAGCAGGATCTCGTCGGGCTCGCGCAGGGCGGCGTCCATCAGACGGCCATCATCCGGTCGAGCGCCTGCTTCACGCGGTCGGTGTCCTCGCGGTACTTCACCACCGCACCGAGCGTGCGCGCGGCGGTCTCCAGGTCGAGCTCCTCGACGCCGAGCCGGTGCAGGGCCCGTGCCCAGTCGAGCGTCTCCGCCACGCCCGGCGGCTTGAGCAGCTCCTCGCTGCGGAGCTGCTGCACCACGCCGGCCACCTGCTCGGCGAGCCGCTGGCTCACCTCCGGCAGGCGGCTGCGCACGATCGCGACCTCGCGCTCCAGGCCCGGGTGGTCGATCCAGTGGTAGAGGCAGCGGCGCTTGAGGGCGTCGTGCAGCTCGCGCGTGCGGTTCGAGGTGAGGATGACGGTCGGCGGGGTGCTCGCCGTGACGGTGCCCAGCTCGGGGATGCTCACCGACCAGCCGGAGAGCACCTCGAGCAGGAACGCCTCGAACTCGTCGTCGGCCCGGTCCACCTCGTCGACGAGCAGCACGGCCGGCGACTCGCGCAGGGCCCGCAGGACCGGGCGGGCGAGCAGGAAGCGCTCGTCGAAGAGCGACTTCTCGGCCTCGTTGGGGTCGAGCTCGCCGGCCTTGGTGGCCGCCTCGAGGGTGCGCAGGTGCAGGATCTGGCGCGGGAAGTCCCAGTCGTAGAGCGCCTGGCTGGCGTCGATGCCCTCGTAGCACTGCAGCCGGATCAGCGGGACGTCCGAGAGCTCCGCGAGGGCCTCGGCCAGCGCGGTCTTGCCGGTGCCCGGCTCACCCTCGAGCAGCAGCGGCCGCTGCATGCCGTGGGCGAGGTAGACGACCGTGGCGAGGTCGTCGTCGGCGAGGTAGCCGGTGCTCCCGAGGGCAGACACCACCGCGTCCGGAGAAGTGAGCTCCATGCACCGAGGCTACTCAGCGGCGGGTTGGTCCGCGGTTGCCTGCGCACCGGCACCCGTCGACTAGCGTGACCGGACTCGATGTCGAGAACAGGTGGCCGGCTCCGACGTACCCGGTAGAGGCACACCGTGTGCCGCAGATGGAGGTCTGTCATGAAGTACGTGATCCTGATCCACTCCAACCCCGACCCGTGGGGCCACCCGACGTCCGCCTACACGGCGGAGGGCCGGGCCGTCCCGAAGGCGGAGCAGGACCGGATGGACGCCGAGTTCGACGCGTTGCTCGAGTCGCTGGGCGCCTCGGGCGAGCTGCTGATGGGCGAGGCACTCGGCGACCCCACGTCGTCACGGATCTACGGCTGGAACCCGGACGGCCACGTCGCCACCGACGGTCCGTACGCCGAGGCCAAGGAGCAGCTGGCCGGGTTCTTCATCATCGACACCGAGACCCGGGAACGGGCCGAGGAGGTCGCCGCCCAGTTCGCGGGACCCGGCAGCACCGTCGAGCTGCGGCCCGGCGATGTGGCCCGGTGGCCAGGACTGACGCCGACCTCGAGCGGGTCTGGCGCGACGAGGCGCCGCACGTGCTCGCGGCGCTGGTGCGCCGGTACGGCGACTTCGACACCGCCGAGGACGCCGTCCAGGAGGCCCTCCTCGCCGCGGCCACCCAGTGGCCGGAGGAGGGTCTCCCGAGGGATCCGCGGGCCTGGCTGGTCCGCGTCGCCTCTCGCCGGCTGGTGGACCAGTGGCGCGCGCAGTCGACCCGGACGGCCCGCGAGGAACGGGTGGTCCGCGAGGACGTCGCCGAGGTGGTCACCGGGAGCGACGACTCGCTCGCGCTGCTGCTCCTGTGCTGCCACCCGTCGCTGAGCCGGCCCTCGCAGGTGGCGTTGACGCTGCGAGCGGTCGGCGGGCTCAGCACGGCCCAGGTGGCACGCGGGTTCCTCGTGCCGGAGGCCACGATGGCCCAACGGATCAGCCGCGCGAAGGCCCGGCTGCGCGAGACGGACGGCCCGTTCGCCGTACCTCCCGCGCGCGAGCTGCCGGCCCGCGTCGACGCCGTGCTGCAGGTCCTCTACCTCGTGTTCACCGAGGGACACACGTCCACGTCGGGCGGCGACCTGATCGAGGTCTCCCTGGCCGACGAGGCCATCCGGCTGACCCGCGAGCTGCACCGGCTGCTCCCCGACGTCGACGAGGCCACCGGCCTGCTGGCGCTGATGCTGCTCACCGACGCCCGCCGGGCCGCGCGGATCGCCGCGGACGGCTCGCTCGTGCCGCTGGCCGAGCAGGATCGTGCGCGGTGGGACCGCGCCATGATCAGCGAGGGCGTCTCCCTCGTGGAGACGGTCCTGCCGGCCGGCCCGGTCGGCCCCTACCAGCTGCAGGCCGCGATCGCCGCCGTGCATGCCGAGGCCACCCGCGCCGAGGACACCGACTGGCGCCAGATCGCGACGCTCTACGGCATGCTCGTCCGACCTCGCACCCGGTCCGATGGTCACCCTCAACCACGCCGTCGCCGTCGGCCACGTCGACGGGACCGGAAGCAGCGCTGACGATGCTGGAGCCGCTCGAGCAGACCCTCGGCCGCCATCACCGGCTGCACGCGGTCCGCGCCCACCTCCTCGACGAGGCCGGTCGCCCGGACGAGGCGCGCGCGGCCTTCCGGAGGGCGGCCGCCCTGGCGACGAGCATCCCCGAGCAGCGCTACCTGAACGAGAGAGGCAGCTAGGAGTCGACGTCCGCGCCGGTGGCCAGGTCACCGCACTCGACGCCCTCGACGTCGTGGGCCGACAGGTAGGCCCGGGCTCCCTGGTCGCCGACCGCCGACTCGATCACGCCCGGCCAGTGCGCCCGCCCGAGCAGGACCGGGTGGCCGGGACTGCCGTCGTAGGTGGCCCGCGCGAGCACGTCCTCGGTGTCGGGGCGCTCCAGCAGACGTCGTACGACGGGAGCGGTGACGTCGGGCAGGTCGACCAGCGTCACCACGCACCGACTGGCGTCGCCGTGCTGGAGGTGCATCAGCCCCGTGCGCAGCGAGGCACCCATGCCCTCGTCCCAGTCGGGCGCGACCACGATCGTCACGTCGTGGGCGTCGAGCAGCGGCCGCGCCTCGTCCGCGGAGGCCCCGAGCACGACCACCACGTGGTCGCAGTCGGCGAGCGAGTCGACCGCCCGCACCAGCCAGCCCTCGACCAGCGCCTTCGGGCGCCCCATCCGCCGCCCCGCACCGGCGGCGAGCAGGAGTCCGGTCGTGGTCACGCCTCCATCCTGCCCGAGAAGACCACTCGCACATGTGTTCGAACAGGCGTAGCGTGGCAGCCATGACCATCGAGTTCCAGGCGTCGCTCTTCGACGGCGCCGCCGTCGGCGTCGGGCCGCTCGAGGGGCGCATCCAGCGCACGCGTGCTCTCGCGCGGCGCCTGGGTCGACGTGCTGCCGGGCTGGTTCGAGGGGGCCGACGAGATGTTCGCGGAGCTGCTCGAGGTGGTGCCGTGGCGCGCGGAGCGGCGGCCGATGTACGACAACGTCGTCGACGTCCCGCGACTGCTGCACACCTACGGCGTCGGCGAGGCGCTCCCCCATCCCGCGCTGACCGAGGCGCGTGACGCCCTGTCGCGGCACTACCGACCCGAGCTCGGCGAGCCCTTCGTCACCGCCGGCTGCTGCTACTACCGCGACGGCCACGACTCGGTCGCGTTCCACGGCGACCGGCTGGGGCGCGCCCGCTCGCAGGACACCATGGTCGCGATCGTCTCCTTCGGCTCGCCGCGCAAGCTCCAGCTGCGCCCGGTCGGCGGTCACGTCGAGGTCAGCCACGCGCTCGGCCACGGCGACCTGATCGTGATGGGCGGCTCCTGCCAGCGCACCTGGGAGCACGCCATCCCCAAGACCTCGCGACCGGTCGGCCCGAGGATCAGCGTGCAGTTCCGGCCGCTGAACGTCTTCTAGCCTCGTCTAGCCGGCCACGATCCCGACGATGCCGACGAGCACGACGACCGCACCGACGAGCCGACGTGCGGCGCTCGGCTCCTTCAGCAACCACCAGCTGAGCAGCGCACCGACCACGATGCTGCTCTCCCGGGCCGGCGCGACGAGGGAGACCGGGGCGAGCTGCATCGCGCGCAGCACCAGCACGTAGGCCATCGGCGAGAGCACGGCCACCGCGATCACCGGCCCGCGCGCCTCGCGCCACACGACCGGCACCATGGCCCGTCGCCGTCCGAGCAGCAGCGTCATCACCGGCAGCTGCAGCACCAGCCCGGCGACGAAGTACGGCAGCGGCGGTACGGCGAGCGCGTTGACGGCGTGGTTGTCCCAGAGCGTGTACGCCGCGATGGCCACCCCGGTCGCCACGCCCCAGACGACACCGGCCCGCTTCGAACCCAGCCCGCGCGGACCGCCGAGCGAGATGAGCAGGATGCCGGCGACGACCGCGAGGACGCCCGCGACCGCCACGGCGTCGGGGCGCTCCCCCAGCACGGCGACCGCGAACACGAACGTCAGCAGCGGTCCGGTCCCGCGGGCCAGCGGATAGACCAGGTTGAGGTCGCCCTTCGCGTAGCCGTGCTGGAGCACGAGCTGGTAGACGATGTGGAACACCGCGGTCAGCGCCCCGGCGTACAGCCACGCCCAGCCGGGCCGTTCGCCCTGGACCACCACCCAGACGACGGCCACCGGCCCCCAGAGGACCACCGAGCCGACCACGTAGAGCCAGACGAAGGCGACGCCGTCGACCTCGACCTGCTTGGCGGCGAGGTTCCACACGGCGTGCAGCACGGCTGCCGTCAGCACCAGCGCCAGCGCCTGCTCACTCATCGACCACGACGCTATCGCCCGTCGAAGCGGCTCCGGTCAGAGGTTCTCGCGGGCCCAGTCCATCAGGTCGCGCAGCACCGGGACGAGCGCCACTCCCGACTCGGCCAGGTGGTAGCGGACCGCGACGGGAGGACCCTCGTCGACCTCGCGCACGACCAGGCCGGCGCGCGGCGAGCTCGCTCAGCCGGTCGGAGAGCACCGAGTCGCTGATCGTCTCGAGCGCGCGGCGGATCTCCGAGAACCCGGCCGGCCCCGTCATCAGGCTGCCCAGGATCATCCCGTTCCACCGCTTGCCCAGCAGCGCGAAGGCCTGGCTCAGCGCCGCGTCGCACTGCGGCACGGAGTGCCCAGTCGACTGCGGAGCGGCTGCCTCGGAGGTCACGGTCGAAGTATAGGAACGCAGAACCGGTGGACCTCGCGGGAACAAATGCTTCGTTGTCCGCTGTTACTTCGAATTAGAGAGCAACATTCCGATTCGAAGGAGTTCATCGTGTCCCTGTTCCGTCTGGATGCCAGCATCAAGGTCGAGGGGTCGGCCAGCCGCGAGATCGCCGACGTCGTCGAGCAGCACTGGCTCGCCACCCACGCGGGCGACCACGTCGTACGACGCCACATCGGCACCGAGCCACTCCCCTCCGACGCCTGGGCGCACGCCGTCTCGGCCTCGTGGACCCCGGCCGAGGACCGCACCCCCGAGCAGCAGGCCGCGGCCGAGCTGGTCACCGGCCTCACCGACGAGCTGCTGGAGGCCGACGCCGTCCTGCTCGCCGTGCCGCTCTACAACTTCGGCGTCTCCCAGCACATCAAGACCTGGTTCGACCTCGTCATCACCGACCCGCGGGGCCAGGCCGGGCCGCTGCTCGCCGGCAAGCCGGTCGTGCTCGCCACCGTGCGTGGCGGCGCGTACGGCGCCGGCACCCCGCGCGAGGGCTGGGACCACTCGACCGCCTACCTGCGCCGGATCCTCGCCGACGTCTGGGGCGCCGACCTGACCGTCGTGGAGCGGGAGTTCACCCTCGTCGGCGTCAACCCGGCCCTCGACGAGTTCACCGACCTCGCCAAGGAGCTGCACCAGGAGGCGCTCGCCACCGCCGAGGAGGCCGGCCGCGCCCTCGCGGCCAGCGTCTCGCTCGCCCAGGCTTCCTGACCCGGGCCTCCTGAACGGGCTTCCTGACCCAGGCATGCGGAAGGGCCCCGGTCGTGAGACCGGGGCCCTTCTGTGCTGCTGCTCGCTTCGCTCGGGCGATCGGCCGGATCAGAAGTCCATGCCGCCCATGCCACCGGTCGGGTCGCCACCCATGGGGGCGGCCTTCTCCGGCTTGTCGGCGACGACAGCCTCGGTGGTGAGGAACAGCGCGGCGATCGACGCGGCGTTCTGCAGCGCCGAGCGGGTCACCTTGGCCGGGTCGATGATGCCCTCGGCGATCATGTCGACGTACTCACCGTTGGCGGCGTTGAGGCCGTGGCCCGCCGTCAGGTTGCGCACCTTCTCGGCCACGACGCCACCCTCGAGACCGGCGTTGATCGCGATCTGCTTGAGCGGAGCCTCGGTGGCCACGCGGACGATGTTCGCGCCGGTGGCCTCGTCGCCCTCGAGCTCGAGCTTCTCGAACGCACGGTCGGACGCCTGCACCAGGGCGACGCCGCCGCCGGCGACGATGCCCTCCTCGACGGCCGCCTTCGCGTTGCGAACGGCGTCCTCGATGCGGTGCTTGCGCTCCTTGAGCTCCACCTCGGTGGCCGCTCCGACCTTGATGACCGCAACACCGCCGGCCAGCTTGGCCAGGCGCTCCTGCAGCTTCTCGCGGTCGTAGTCGGAGTCGCTCTTCTCGATCTCGTTGCGGATCTGGTTGACGCGACCACCGATCTGGTCGGCGTCACCGGAGCCCTCGACGATGGTGGTCTCGTCCTTGGTGATGACGACCTTGCGGGCCTGGCCGAGCAGCTCGATGCCGGTCGACTCCAGCTTGAGGCCGACGTCCTCGGAGATGACCTGGCCACCGGTGAGGATCGCGATGTCCTGCATCATCGCCTTGCGGCGGTCACCGAAGCCCGGCGCCTTGACCGCGACGGACTTGAAGGTGCCGCGGATCTTGTTGACGACCAGCGTCGACAGGGCCTCGCCCTCGATGTCCTCGGCGATGATCAGCAGCGGCTTGCCGCTCTGCATGACCTTCTCGAGCAGGGGCAGCAGGTCCTTGACCGTGGAGACCTTCTGGTTCGCGATCAGGATGTAGGGGTCGTCGAGGACGGCCTCCATGCGCTCCGGGTCGGTCATGAAGTACTGCGAGATGTAGCCCTTGTCGAAGCGCATCCCCTCGGTCAGCTCGAGGTCCAGCCCGAAGGTGTTGGACTCCTCGACCGTGATGACGCCTTCCTTGCCGACCTTGTCCATCGCCTCGGCGATGGCCTCACCGACGGTGGTGTCGGCGGCGGAGATCGACGCGGTCGCGGCGATCTGCTCCTTGGTCTCGACGTCCTTGGCCATGCCGAGCAGCTGCTCGGAGACGGCCTCGACGGCCTTCTCGATGCCGCGCTTGAGCGCCATCGGGTTGGCACCGGCGGCGACGTTGCGCAGACCCTCGCGGACCATCGCCTGGGCGAGGACCGTGGCGGTCGTCGTGCCGTCACCGGCGACGTCGTCGGTCTTCTTGGCAACTTCCTTGACGAGCTCGGCCCCGATCTTCTCGTAGGGGTCCTCGAGCTCGATCTCCTTGGCGATGCTCACACCATCGTTGGTGATGGTGGGCGCACCCCACTTCTTCTCGAGTACGACGTTGCGGCCCTTGGGGCCGAGGGTGACCTTGACCGCGTCGGCGAGGGTGTTCATACCCCGCTCGAGCCCGCGGCGGGCCTCCTCGTTGAAAGCAATCAGCTTCGACATCTCTTGGGAGTCCTCTTTGGATCTAAGAGTTGGTGGCCGCTTCGTCGCCCGCGACGGACGGTCCGGGCTGACCTGACGGACCCTTCCCGCCAGCGCCTTCGGACCTCGACTCCGACGGCCAAGGTGGTGGTGCTGTTCTTGTCACTCTCGCATGGAGAGTGCCAACTGCATTTTTAGCACTCGCCCCAAGGGAGTGCAAACGTCGGATCAGACGATCTGGTCCTCGCCGAGCTCCTCCTCGACGGCCGCGCCGGACCTCCCCGGCGCCAGCCGGGAGTGGGTGCGCCCGTAGAAGAAGTAGACGACCAGGCCGATCAGCAGCCAGACGAGGAAGCGCAGCCAGGTCTCGACGGCCAGGCTGGCCATCAGCGCCGAGGCAGGTGACGGCCGAGGCGATCGGCAGCCACGGCACCGACGGCGTACGGAACGGGCGCTTCATCTTCGGCTTGGTACGCCGCAGCACGACCACCGCGATCGCCACCACGAGGAAGGCGAACAGCGTGCCGATGCTGACCATCTCGGCCAGCGTGCTCAGCGGGACGAACGCGCCGAGCACGCAGACCACGGCGGTGGTGCCGAGCGTGATCCGGAACGGGGTGTGGAACCGCTCGTGCACCTGCCCGACCGCCGGCGGCAGCAGCCCGTCGCGGCACAGCGCGAAGCCGATCCGGCCCATCGCGACGATGTCGACCAGGATCACCGAGCTCAGCCCGCAGATCGCGGCGATGTTGATCAGCACCGAGGCCCAGCCCAGGCCCACCTGGTCGAACGCGTCGGAGATCGGCGCGCCCTCGGAGAGATCGGTGTAGTTGACCATCCCGGTGAGCACGAAGCAGACGCCGAGGTAGAGCACGGTGCAGATGATCAGCGTGCCGATCAGGCCGCGCGGCATGTCCCTGGCCGGCTCCTTGGTCTCCTCGCCGAGGTTGGCCACCGCCTCGAAGCCGCTGTAGGCGAAGAACACGACGGCGGCCGCGACGAAGACGCCGGTGACCCCGAACGACGCGGGGTCGATCCCGCTGACCCACTGCCACAGCGGCTGCTGGATGCCGGCCTCGGTCTTGCCGGGCTGGCTGGGCGGGATCCACGGGCACCAGGTGCGCGGCCTTGATGAAGAAGATGCCGAGCGCGATCACGAAGACGCAGACGCTGACCTTGATCACGACGAGCGCGTTGGTGACCAGCTTCGACTCGCGGATGCCCACCGCCGCGATGGTGCCGAGCACCAGGGCGATGACGACCGCGCCGAGGTTGACGTGGAGTGCTCCTCGCCGAAGAACGACTCGGCAGGTCGAAGAGGTTCTGCAGGTAGCCGGACCAGCCGCGCGAGACCACGGCCGCACCGAGGGCGAACTCGAGGATCAGGTCCCAGGCGATGATCCACGCGAAGATCTCGCCGATGGTCGTGTAGGCGTAGGTGTACGACGAGCCGGCCGTCGGGACCGCGGCCGCCAGCTCGGCGTAGCAGAGAGCGGCCAGCATGCTGACGATGCCGGCGATCGCGAAGGACAGCACGATCGCGGGGCCGGCGTGGTTCTTGGCCTCGACGCCGGTCAGCGTGAAGATGCCGGTGCCGATGACGATGCCGATCCCGAAGCCCATCAGGTCCCAGGCACTCAGGTTCTTCGCGAGGCGGCCGTGATGGTCGCCCTCGCTCTCGTCGTTCTGGTGGATGACGGTCTCGATGTCCTTGGTACGGACGATGCTCCTGGTCTCGGCCACTGAACACCCCTGTCGTCGTCGGCGTCAGGATGTCCAGCCGCGCCTGCTTCGTCGGCCGCCTAGGTGTTGAGCGCCTCCAGGACATGGGGAAGCAACGCCTCGGCAGTGCGCTTGTACCCCAGCGAGGACGGATGGAACCGGTCGAGGCTGAACATCTCCTCGGGCGCGCTGGCGAAGAACGGGCCCACCGCGTCGGCCAGGGACACGACGTGCGCGCCGAGCGGCTCGACGGCCCGCGCCTGGGCAGCGGCGAGCTGGCGCGAGGCCCGCGACCCGAGCACGCGCAGCGGCTGCGGCACCGGCTTCAGCGCACCGAGGTC
The DNA here is from genome assembly GCA_963797505.1 of uncultured Actinomycetota bacterium. GTDB lineage: Bacteria > Actinomycetota > Actinomycetes > Propionibacteriales > Nocardioidaceae > Marmoricola. Next base: position 45,271 of record CAWCQB010000005.1, read on the forward strand.
CGGACAGGTGCCCACGACGACGCGGGTGCCCCGAGCCTGGAGCGCCTGCACGCACCGGGTGAGGTGGTCGACGGACTCGGCGACCGGGACGCGGTGGGTGACGTCGTTGCCACCGACGATCACGACAGCCACGTCCGGGGCGTACGACGCAGGCAGGGTCTCGAGCTGGCCGGCCAGGGCACTGCTCTCGGCGCCGACCGTCGCAGCCGTGTGCAGCCGGACCGCGCGGCCCGTCTGCTTGGCCAGCTTGCGCGCGAGCCGGGCGCCCAGGGTCTGGCGCGGCTTGTCGGCACCGAGCCCGGCGGCGATCGAGTCACCGAGGACGAGCAGGTCGACGCGGTCGCCGTACTTCTTCTTCCAGGTGCGGTCCGCCGCCAGCGCCTGCTCGCCCAGCGGCTTGCCGATCTGCTCGCGGGCGACGGCGGCCTGGCGCCTGAGCAGGTCACGACCGCCGACTGCGGCGCCGGTGAGGAGGCCGGCGACCAGCAGGCTCGAGGTGACGGGGCGTCGTCTCACGTTCATCGGGACGAGTGCAGCCGAGCAGGGAGAACAGCCGGGCAACCTTCGGTGTCCCGCGCGCGAACGCCGCCCTCAGGAGGTGCGCAGCCGGTCGACGACGAGGTCGGCGAACGCCGGCGCGTTGTCGGGGATCACCTCGAGGTAGAGGCCGGGCTCGGTGACCTCGAGCTCGCTCACCGCGAGGGTGCCGTCGGCCAGCCGCATCTGGTCCACGCGGGCGTAGTCGAGCCGCTCCCCGAGGATCTTCTCGGCCGCCGCGACTGCCGTCCGGGCGAGCTCGGCCGCCTCGTCGGTGACCGGCGTCTCGACCGTCGTACCGCCGTAGATCTCGTGGACGCGGAGCTCGCCCGGCGCCGGACGCTTCTGCGCCTGGGAGACGACCTCGCCGCCGAGGACGAAGACCGAGGTCTCGCCCTCGGTGCGCACCGACTCGACCAGCGGCTGCACCACCCAGGGGCCGGTGCCGAAGTCGGGCTCGTCCTGCGACGACCCGTCGAGCACCACCACACCGCGTCCGCCGGCACCCACGCACGGCTTGACCACGGCGTGGCCGAAGCCGGCGACGGCGCCGAGGAGGTCCTCACTGCGCTCGACCACGACCGTCGGGACCACCGGGACCCCGGCGTCGGCGAGCTGGGGCAGGTACGCCTTGTCGGTGTTCCACTCGAAGACGGCGGCGGAGTTGAGCATCCGCGGCAGCGACCGAGCCCAGGCGAGGAACTCCTCGCGCCGCTGCTCGTAGTCCCACGTCGCGCGCACCGCGACGAGGCTCTCCGACCAGTCGACCGCGGGGTCGTCCCAGACCACCCAGCGACCGTCGATGCCGCGCTCGCTCAGGGCGGGCAGCAGGTGGTTGGTCCCGGCCCACTCCTCGCCGTCGGGCATGTGGGAGCAGGTGGCCAGCAGTACGACGGTCACGACTCGTCGGCGAGCTCGGGCGGGAACCCACCGGTGGCGACCGGGCCCCACTGCTCGATGGTCACCCGGATCAGGGACTTGCCCTGGTCGCGCATGGCCTGGCGGTACTCGTCCCAGTCGGGGTGCTCGCCCGAGATGCTGCGGAAGTAGTCGACGAGCGGCTCGACCGAGTCGGGCAGGTCGATCACCTCGGCGGTCCCGTCGAGCTGCACGTAGGGCCCGTCCCACTCGTCGCTGTGGATCAGCACCGTGGCCGCCGGGTCGCGGCGCAGGTTGGCCGCCTTGGCGCGGGTGGGGTACGTCGAGATCACGACCCGGCCCTCGTCGTCGACGCCGCAGGTCACGGGCGAGAGCTGGGGACGGCCGTTCTTCCGGGTGGTGACGAGCGTCGCGCGGTGGCGCGGGCGCACGAAGGCGAGCAGCTCGTCGCGGTCGACACGGTCCTTGGTGGCGAGGTTGCGTGGCATGCGGCCAGTCTGCCGGACGCCGTGCAGCCGGTTCCCGGTGTCCGCACCCCGCGACGGCCGGGATGATGCTGATCTGGGTGCCCTCGGGGGTGGCGCTGCCGAGGCCGTCGAGGAAGCGCACGTCGTCGTTGCCGACGTAGACGTTCACGAAGCGCCGGATCTCGCCGCCGTCGTCCAGCACGCGGGCCTTGATGCCGCTGTGGTTGGACTCCAGGTCGTCGAGCACCTCGCCGAGCGTGGTTCCCTCCGCGGTGACCTCGGAGGCACCGTCGGTGTAGTTGCGCAGGATGGTGGGGATCCGGACGCTGACGCTCATGGTGTGCTCTCTCCTCGGGTGAGTCGGGGATGGGTGACTAGACGATGCCGCTGCTGGTGAAGGCGGCGTACGACGGCTCGATGGTGGCGGCGGGACCGACCTGTGCCGGACACCGAGTCGAGGGTCTTCAGCCCGTGGCCGGTGTTGATCACGACGGTCTCGAGCGAGGTGTCGAGCTGGCCGGTCTCGACGAGCTTCTTCAGCACGCCGACGGTGGTGCCGCCCGCGGTCTCGGTGAAGATGCCCTCGGTGCGCGCCAGCAGCACGATCGCCTCGCGCACCTCGTCGTCGCTGATGTCCTCGACCGCGCCGCCGGTCTCGCGGCAGATGTCGAGGACGTAGATGCCGTCGGCGGGGTTGCCGATGGCGAGGCTCTTGGCGATGGTGTCCGGCTTGACCGGGCGGATCGCGTCGACGCCGGCCTTGTAGGCGACCGAGACCGGCGAGCAGCCGGTCGCCTGGGCGCCGAACACCTTGTAGGGCTTGTCCTCGACGAGCCCGAGCTTGATCAGCTCCTGGAAGGCCTTGTGCACCTTGGTCAGCTGGGAACCGGACGCCACCGGGATGACGATCTGGTCGGGCAGCCGCCAGCCGAGCTGCTCGGCGATCTCGTAGCCCAGGGTCTTGGAGCCCTCGGCGTAGTAGGGACGCACGTTGACGTTCACGAACGCCCAGCCGTCCTCCTCGCCCGCGATCTCGGAGGCGAGGCGGTTGACGTCGTCGTAGTTGCCGTTGACGGCGACCAGCGAGTCGGTGAACACCGCGGAGTTGACCTGCTTGGGCTGCTCGAGGTTCGACGGGATGAACACCACCGTCTTGATGCCCGCACGCGCCCCGGCCGCCGCCACGGCGTTGGCGAGGTTGCCGGTCGACGGACAGGCGAACACCTTGCTGTGGAACTCGCGGGCCGCGCTGAGGGCGCAGGCCACGACGCGGTCCTTGAAGGAGTTGGTCGGGTTGGTCGAGTCGTCCTTGACCCAGAGGTTCTCGATGCCGAGCTCGCGGCCGAGGTTGTGCGCCTTGAGCAGGCGGGTGAACCCGGGCTCCATGTTGGGGCTCTGCTCGATGTCGTCGGGCACCGGCAGCAGCGCCTTGTAGCGCCAGATGTTGCGCGGCCCGGCCTCGATCTGCTCGCGGGTCACGTCGGGGAACGCGTAGGCGATCTCGAGGGGACCGAAGCACTCGGTGCACGCGTAGTGCGGACCGAGCGGCACCTCGTGGCCGCACTCCCGACAGGAGAGGGCGGTGGCGTTGCCGAACGCGCCCTCACGCAGACCGGTGTCGGTCGTCGGTGAGTTGTCAGTGACGATGCTCAAGGAGGCCTCCTTCTCATCTTCCCCGGGGACCGACTCTCGGACCGGGACGGATTTGGCACCGCACCGCACGAATCCGAATGGTCGGAGGCTCGCGTGGCGGTTGCCGGGACTTCAACGGGCCGTTTCCCTCAGTCCCTCTCGATGAGCTGTGAGTCAGCCTAGGTAGGCGTCTCAGAATGTGCACATCCATCTCGCGATTCGGGACGACTCGTCTCGCTCCTCAGGAAGACTGCCGTCACCGTCCGGACGCGCTCAGGCGCGGGCCGAGCGGATGTCGGCGACCAGCTCGCGCAGCAGGTCGAGCACGCCGGCGGGCCACGGACCACCAGGTCGGCGAGGTCGGCCAGCGCGTTCTCCTCGTCGGAGGCCGAGCAGACGAGCAGGCCCGGGTAGCCCTGGCCACGCAGCTCCTCGACGGCGCGGAACGCCTCGAGGTCACCGAGGTCGTCGCCGATGAAGGCGACCGCCTTGGCGCCGAGCTCCTCGACGAGCCGGTGCACGGCCGCGCCCTTGTGCATGCCGTGGGCGCGGACCTCGATCACGTTGCGGCCGGGCTCGACGTCGAGGTCGTGGGACTTGGCCGACTCCTCGAGCAGCGGCAGCAGTCGTTCGTACGCCGCCTGGGGGTCCTCGAGCCGGCGGGTGTGCACGGCGACCGCGAGGCCCTTCTCCTCCACCCAGGCCTCGTCGGCCTCGCCGCGACGGAGCAGGCGCGGCAACCCGGCCGTGAACGAGGCGAGCCCGCGCGGAGGCTTCGGCGAGATCACCCGGCGGTTGGTGGAGGTCCAGCGCTCGTTGCCGTACTGGCCGAGCACGAACAGCTCCCGGCCGTGCTCGCCGATCGCGTTGCCCACGTCCTCGAGGCCGCCGAGGGCCAGCGCCTGGCGAGCCGGGCGGCCGGTGATGACGGCGACGGCACGCACCTGCTCGGCCAGGTCGACGAGGACGTCGGCCGCGTCGGGATGGATGTGCGCCTGCTCCGGGTCCTCGACGATCGGGGCGAGGGTGCCGTCGAAGTCGAGACCGATGACGAGGTCGTCGGCGGCCCGCACGAGGGCGGCGTACTCCTGCTCACCCGTGGTCGAGCCGAACTCCATGGGCCCAACCTTTCCAGCCCGACGAGAACGTTGTCGAAGCAGGTCGGTCAGTGGCCTAGGTGTGGCGTCACCCGTGGTAGTCGTCGGTGAGGATCACCGTGAGCCGGTCGAACTGCATCGGCTCCTGCGACGGCTTGACGCGCTTGATGCCCAGGTCGTAGCCGAGCTCCTGGGCCGCGGCCTTCAGCTTCGGCGGGTAGTAGACGGCGGTGCCGTCGACGGTGCCGTACCAGTTGTCGGTGGCGACGACGTTCCAGCCCGCGCCCTTGGCCTTGTCGGCGACGCCGCCGGCCAGGCCCTTGACGCGGGTGTTGTTGAAGACGGTGACGTTGGTCTGGCCGCGCTTGACCGGCTTGGGCTTCGGCTTGGGCGTCGTGGACGGCGTCGTCGTGCTCGGCTCGGCGGTCTTCGTGGGCTCGGTGACGACCGGCGTGGCGGTCTCGTCGGGGGCCTTGTCGGGGTCGTTGGCGATGAAGACCAGGCCGGCCAGGGCGATCGCGGAGATGCACAGCGCGAGCAGTCGCGTCGGCAGGACGACGCCGTGCTCGTCGCGCACGCGACGGTTGCGGATCACCGGAGTCACTCCGTCAGGTCGAAGCCGAGGCGACGGGCGGAGCGCTGGCGCTGCCGGGTGGCACGCAGGCGGCGCAGGCGTCGGACCAGCAGCGGGTCGTGGGCCAGGGCCTCGGGACGGTCGATGAGGGCGTTGAGGACCTGGTAGTAGCGGGTCGCGGACATGTCGAAGTTCTCGCGGACGGCCTGCTCCTTGGCGCCGGCGTACTTCCACCACTGGCGCTCGAAGTCGAGCATCGCCGCATCCCGCGACGAGAGCTCGCCGGAGCCCTCGGGCTGGGAGCTGTTGAGCGCGTGGCTGGCGACCATCGTGGCGACTCCTCGGACGGGGAAAGATGATGGGTCGGCCTCATCATAGCGATGAGAAATACAACGGTGTCATTTGCCACGCGGCGTGCCGCGCGGGCGACTCACGGCGCGCCGGTGGCTAGCCTCACCGCATGGACACCATCGGCTGGGGCGTGCTGGGGCCGGGCCGGATCGCCCGCCAGCTGGCGACCGACCTGCTCCTCGTGCCCGAGGGCCGCCTGGTGGCCACCGGGTCCCGCGACGAGCAGCGGGCGGCGGACTTCGCGGCCGAGTTCGGCGGACGGGCCCACGGCTCCTACGAGGAGCTCGTGGCCGACCCCGAGGTGGACGTCGTGTACGTCGCCACGCCCCACGTCCTCCACGACGAGAACACCCGGCTCGCCCTCGAGGCGGGCAAGGCGGTGCTCTGCGAGAAGCCGATGACGCTCGACGCCGCCACCACGACCGCCCTGTTCGCCGAGGCGAGCGAGCGCGGGCTGTTCCTGATGGAGGCCATGTGGATGGCCTGCCACCCGACGATCAGGACGTTGCTCCGACTGCTCGCCGAGCGGCGACTACGGGACGCCCCGACAGGTCCACGCCTCGATCGGGTTCGTGGTGCCCGGCGCGACGGACGGCGGCGAGCAGACCGGCCGGCTGCTCGACCCGGCACTCGGCGGCGGGGCGCTGCTCGACATGGGCATCTACCCACTGACCTTCGCCCACCTCGTGCTCGGCGAGCCCGACGCAGCTCACGGCCGTCGCGAACCTCTCGGCGAAGGGCATCGACCTCGACGTCTCCGTCGCCGGGCTCTATCCCGAGGGTGCGACCGCGGCGCTGACGGCCACCCTCTCCGCGCACCCGTCGGTGACCGCCACCGTGGCCACCGAGCTCGGCCAGTTCGACCTGCCGCGCCCCTTCTACACCCCCGAGCACCTCCGGTGGACGGCGTACGACGAGACGGAGGGGACCGGCGAGTGGATCGAGCCGGACGAGCCGGTGGTCGGCCGGGGGTACGGCAACGAGATCCTCGAGGTGCACCGCTGCCTGCGGGCCGGCGCCCTGACCAGCACTCTCGTCCCGCCCGAGCAGACGATCTCGGTGATGGGGCAGATGGACACCATCCTCGAGGGAATCGGCGTGTCATACCGCGGGTAGGGTCCAACCGTGAGTCGAAGCTCTCGGAAGCGCAGCACCTCCGACCTGGTCGTCGTCGCCAACCGGATGCCCGTCGACCGGGTGGTCGACGACGACGGCGAGGTCACGTGGCGCCGCTCCCCCGGTGGGCTCGTCTCCGCGCTCGAGCCGGTGATGCGCGCCAACAACGGCGCCTGGATCGGCTGGCCCGGCGACACCGGCTCCGACATCGAGCCCTTCGAGGACGACGGCCTCACCCTGGTCCCGGTCACCATGTCGGAGCAGGAGCACAACGAGTTCTACGAGGGCTTCTCCAACGCCACCCTGTGGCCGCTCTACCACGACCTCGTCGCCAAGCCGTCCTTCCACCGCGAGTGGTGGGAGTCCTACGTGACCGTCAACCAGCGGTTCGCCGACGCGGCCGCGAAGTTCGCCGCCAAGGACGCGATCGTCTGGGTGCAGGACTACCAGCTCCAGCTGGTCCCGGCGATGCTGCGCGAGCTGCGCCCCGACCTCCGCATCGGCTTCTACCTGCACATCCCGTTCCCGCCGGCCGAGCTGTTCTCGCAGCTGCCGTGGCGCCGCCAGATCCTCGAGGGCCTGCTCGGGGCCGACCTGGTCGGCTTCCAGCTCTCCGGCGCGGCGCAGAACTTCGTCCGCCTCGTCCGCCAGCGGGTCGGCCACAAGACCCACCGCGACTCGGTCTACCTCCCCGACGGTCGCGTCGTCCAGGCCCGCGCGTTCCCCATCTCCATCGACGCGGCCGGGTTCGAGGAGCTGGCCCGTTCCGAACCCGTCACCGCCCGCGCCGAGGAGATCCGGCGCGACCTCGGCAACCCGACCAAGCTGTTCCTCGGCATCGACCGGCTCGACTACACCAAGGGCATCTACGCGCGGCTGCGTGCGTTCAGCGAGCTGATCGCCGACGGCGAGTTCAGCGTCGAGGACGCGATGTTCGTCCAGGTCGCGACGCCGTCACGCGAGCGCGTCGACCAGTACCGCATCCTCCGCGACGACATCGACCGCCTGGTCGGCCGGATCAACGGCGACCTCGGACGCATCGGCCGTCCGGCGATCTCCTACCTGCACTCCTCGTTCCCGCGCGAGGAGATGGCCGCGCTCTACCGGGCCGCCGACATCATGGTGGTGACGCCGTTCCGCGACGGGATGAACCTCGTCGCGAAGGAGTACGTCGCCTGCCGCTACGACGACGACGGCGCCCTGGTGCTCTCGGAGTTCGCCGGCGCCTCCGACGAGCTGCGCCAGGCCTACCTGGTCAACCCCTACGACATCAACGGCATGAAGGCCCGGATGCTCGAGGCCTACCGGGCCGACCCCAAGGACCTGTCCCGCCGGATGCGGGCGATGCGCAAGACGGTCGCCGAGAACGACGTCTCCCACTGGGCCTCGGCGTTCCTCGACGCGCTCTCGGGCGTGCAGCCGACGCACTCGAAGACCACGCGGCCGGCGCGGAGGTCCTAGCGCTCAGGTGATGCCCGAGGTCCGCAGCGACTCGTGGCGGCTCGGCTTCTCGCCCTCGCCCTCCTCGATCGACCGGGTCTCGGCGCGGGTGCCTCCGGGCGCCATCAGCTCGGTGATCTCCTGCGCGAGCTGGGGGCCGAGCGAGCCCCAGCCCTCCTTGTAGCCGTAGACGGCCCGCAGCGACCGGGCCTCGTAGTCGCCGCTGAAGATGTCCACGTCGTCGGGGGTGATCAGGCCCGGGTGGGCGACGCCGATCGCCTCGGAGACCTTGACCAGCTCCTTGCGGAAGGTGCGGACGTACTGCGCACACCGCTCCGACTTCGACGCCGGGTCGAGGCCGTGCGAGAGCCACGGGTCCTGCGTCGCGACCCCGGTCGGGCACCGGTCGGTGTGGCACTTCTGCGACTGGATGCAGCCGATCGACATCATCGCCTCGCGGGCGACGCTGACCATGTCGGCCCCGAGCGCGAAGGCCACCACGGCGTTGTCGGGCAGGCCGAGCTTGCCGGAGCCGACGAACACGACGTCGTCGGTGAGCCCGGCCTCGGCGAAGGTGCCGTAGACCCGGGAGAAGCCCATCCGGAACGGCAGCGCGATCGAGTCGGCGAACACGAGCGGCGACGCGCCCGTGCCGCCCTCGCCGCCGTCGACGGTCACGAAGTCGAGGCCCCGGTCGCCCTTGCTCATCAGGCGGGTCAGGTCGTGCCAGAAGCTCATCTCCCCGACCGCGCTCTTGATGCCGACCGGCAGCCCGGTCTCGGTGGCCAGCAGCTCGGCGAAGTCGAGCATGCTGTCCACGTCGCTGAACGCGGTGTGCCGTGACGGGCTGGCGCAGTCCTGGCCCATCGGGATCCCGCGGATCTCGCTGATCTCCTTGGTCACCTTCGCGGCCGGCAGCAGGCCACCGAGCCCGGGCTTGGCGCCCTGGGAGAGCTTGATCTCGATCGCGCGGACCGGTGCGGAGTCGACGACCTCCTTGAGCTTGCTCAGCGAGAAGTTGCCGTCCTGGTCGCGGCAGCCGAAGTACGCCGTACCGATCTGCAGCACGATGTCGCCGCCCTGACGGTGGTGCGGGGAGAGCCCGCCCTCGCCGGTGTTGTGCATGCAGCCGGCCAGCTTCGCGCCCTTGTTGAGCGCCTCGATGGCGTTGCCCGACATCGAGCCGAAGCTCATCCCCGAGATGTTGATCAGCGAGTCGGGACGGAACGCCTTGGCCCGGCCCCGCGGACCACCGACGACCTTGGCTGCCGGCAGCCCGACCTTCTCCGCGTGGTCGTGCGGCAGCGACGCCGCGAAGGTGCGGTGCTTGATGATCGCGTAGCCCGGCAGGTGCTCGACGTCGTTGTCGGTGCCGAAACCGGAGTAGTTGTTCTCCTGCTTGGAGGAGGCGTAGATCCAGGAGCGCTGGTCACGGCTGAACGGTCGCTCCTCGTCGTTGCCGGTGACGATGTACTGGCGCAGCTCCGGCCCGATCGTCTCCAGCCAGTAGCGCGCGTGGGCGATCACGGGGTAGTTGCGCATCAGCGCGTGCCGCTTCTGCATCAGGTCACGCGCTGCGACCGCACCGACCGCTCCGGCCGCCAGCCCGAGCCCGCCGACCACCCGCGAGAGTTTCATGAGCCATGCCTACTCCTGGCCGGGTGCCGTGTCCATGCATCGGACCCCGGGCCGGACGATGTGCCCCCGGAGGGCCGAGAGGGTAATTTTCGCTCCATGGACTTGATCCCCAAGCCGGACCAGGTCGCGTCCGCCGCCAGCAACGTCGCTCACAAGCTGCTCTATGGAGGCCTGGCCGACCTCCGCCCGATGCCGCGGACCCTCATCGACGACGGCCCGCTGCGCGAGGTCTACCACTACCGCCCGCAGAAGAAGACCCGCGAGACCGGCGACCCGGTGCTGCTGGTCACCCCGCTCGCGGCGCCCGCGCTCTGCTTCGACCTGCGCCGCGGCTGCTCGCTGGTCGAGCACTTCGTGCAGAAGGGGCGTCCCACCTACCTCGTCGAGTACGGCGAGATCTCCTTCAAGAACCGACGCCTCGGCATGGAGCACTGGGTCGAGGAGGTCGTCCCGGAGGCGATCAAGTCCGTCAGCGAGCACGCCGGGAACCGACCCGTGCACGTGATCGGCTGGAGCCTCGGTGGCATCTTCGCCGCCCTCGCGGCCGCCGACCGACCGGACCTGCCGATCGCGTCGCTGACCGTCGTCGGCTCGCCGTTCGACGTCAAGCAGGTGCCGATGGTCGCACCGCTGCGCCCGATCCTGCGGCTGACCGACGGCGGCATCGTCACGCAGCTCTACCGGATGCTGGGCGGTGCCCCGAAGCCGCTCGTACGACGCGCCTTCCAGCTCAGCTCGGGCACCAAGATGATCACCAAGCCCATCGCGATCCTGCAGAACCTCGACGACAGCGAGTGGCTGGCCCAGATCGAGGCGGTCGACCGCTTCACCGACAACATGATCGCCTACCCCGGCCGTTCCTTCGGGCAGCTCTACCACCGGATGCTGAAGCACAACCAGCTGCTCAGCGGCAAGGTCGACCTGTCGGGTCACGAGATCGACGTGGCCAACATCAAGGTGCCGGTGCTGATCTTCGCCGGCAACACCGACGGCATCGCTCCGGTGAACTCCGTCAAGGCCATGGTCAAGCTGCTGAAGAACGCCCACGAGGTGCGCTTCGAGATCGTCCCCGGCGGTCACCTCGGCATGCTCACCGGCCGGGCCGCCCGCGGAACGACCTGGGTGGTGATGGACGAGTGGATCGAGCAGTACTCCACCCCCGACGACCGGCCGGCCCGCACGGCCCGCAAGTCCGCGAAGAAGCCGGTCGCGCCACGGCCGCCCGCGAAGAAGAAGCCGGCCCCGCGCACCCCCAAGCCGGCTGACGAGGTCGCGCCCGACCGCTCGGCGATCGGTTCCAACCGCGAGCGCAGGTTCGCGTCCGCCTCCTCGAGGAACCTCGCCCGCAAGCCTTGAGGCTGACTCTCCCGCACACTCCCGAGCAGGCGCTGCGCCTCGTCGCCGCGGTGCTCACGGTGGTGCTCGTCGTGCTGCTGGGCGGGCTCGGCACGAAGGACCCCGACGGGCCGACGTACCACCACTACGTCGCGATGGGCGACTCGTTCACCGCCGCGCCGTACGTCCCCCTCAACGACGTCGCCTACGGCTGCAACCGCTCGAGCAACAACTACCCGCACCTCGTGGCGCGAGCACTGCACATCGACGACCTGAAGGACCGTTCGTGCACCGGCGCGCAGACGGTCGACCTCTACAGCCGGGGCCAGCGCACGGCCGACGGCCAGTCGGTGGCGCCCCAGTTCACCGCGCTCTCCGCCGACACCGACCTGGTCACCGTCGGCATCGGCGCCAACAACGGCCGGCTCTACGCGCGGATGGCCACCACCTGCCGCAAGATGACCAAGATCTGCCCGTTGTACGACGAGCGCGACTCGCTCCGCGCGATCGTCGACGCACTGGGACCGGAGCTCGTGCACACCCTCGACCAGGTCAAGGAGCGCGCCCCGAAGGCCCGGGTGCTGCTGATCAGCTACCCCAAGCTGCTGCCCCAGACGGGCGACTGCCTGCGACTGCCCCGCATGCGACCGCAGGACCGGGCCACCTTCCGCGCGATCAACCTGCGGCTGCGCTACGAGATGCGCGACTCCGCGAAGGAGGCCGGTGTCGAGTTCGTCGACTTCTACAAGGCCTCGATCGGCCACGACGTGTGCGCCCGGCACCCGTGGGTGCAGGGTCGTGTCGGCAGCCGTCACCGCGGCGCCGCGCTGCACCCGCTCGAGTCCGGCCAGGCCGCGCTCGCCCGGCTGGTGGAGCACACGCTGGACACCGAGAAGCCGATGACCGGCGAGGACGCCCAGGGGTCCTGAGACACCCGTACGGGTCTAGATTCAGCGCATGTCCCAGCCCCTGCCCATGCGCGTCCGCGCCGGCTACGGCCTCGGTTCGGTCGCGACCGGCACCTTCGGCACCGTCCCCGGGCTGATGCTGCTGCCCTACCTCACCGACACCCTCGGCATCGCGGCCGTGGCCGCCGGGTTCATCGTGTTCCTGCCGAAGGCGTGGGACGTGGTGCTCAACCCGATCGCCGGACGGATCAGCGACCGGTCGACCGATCCGCGCGGCCCGCGTCGGCCGTTCCTGCTCAAGGGCGGGCTGTCGCTCGCGGTGTGCTTCGCGCTGCTCTTCGCCGCACCCGACCTCGGTTCGAAGGCCGTCGACGCGCTCTGGGTGCTGGTGATGTTCGTGGCCTGCGCGACGGCGTACGCCTTCTTCCAGGTGCCGTACGTCGCGATGCCGGCCGAGATCACCGACTCCTACGACGAGCGCACCCGGCTGATGACCTGGCGGGTGGCGATCCTCGCGCTCGCGATCATGATCAGCGGCGCGAGCGCACCCGCGATCCGCGACGCGCTCGGTGGCCGGGCCGGCTACCGCGTGATGGGCGTCGTCATCGCGGTGCTGCTGGTGATCGGCGTCGTCGGTGCGTACGTCGGCACCCGGCGGGCGCCGATCGGCCGGGTCGCGCCGGGCGCCGGCACCCTGCGCGAGCAGCTGCGGATCGTGGCAGCAGCCCGCGACTTCCGGCTGCTGCTGTCCACCTTCGTGATGCAGGCGCTCGCGACCGGGGCGATGCTCGCCGGCGTCGCCTACGTCTCGCGCTGGGTGCTCGTCGACAAGGGCGCCGCCACGATCCTCTTCGTCTGCTTCGTCGGCCCGGCGCTGCTGCTGACGCCCGCCTGGAGCGCGCTGGGCCAGCGGATCGGCAAGAAGAAGGGGTACGTCGCGTCCTCGATCGTGCTCGCGACCGCGGCCGTGCTGCTCATCTGGTCGCGGTCGGCGCCCAGCTGGTGGGTCTACGCCGCGACGGCACTCGTCGGGCTCGGGTACGCCGGGATCCAGGTCTTCCCGATGGCGATGCTCCCCGACGCGGCGGCAGTCGACGCCCGTCGCACCGGCGAGAACAGGGCCGGCGTCTACACCGGCGTCTGGACCGCCGGCGAGACCCTCGGCCTCGCTCTCGGGCCCGCGATCTACGCACTGGTGCTCGCACTCGGCAGCTATCACTCGGGGACCGACCTCGACGACTTCACCGCCCACGCGGCGTCCCAGCCGGACTCCGCTCTGACCGCCATCGTGCTCGGCTTCTCGCTGCTGCCGGCGGTGCTGATCGTGGCCAGCCTGGCGTTCCTGTCGCGCTACCGACTCGACGCGGAAACCGTCCGCGAGACCGAAGGAGCCTCCGCATGACTCAGCCCACGACGAGCGGCGTCCTCGCCCGGTTGAAGGAGCTCCAGTCCGGCGACGTGCCCGTCACCGGCGGCCGCACCCTGGCCTACGTCTACGACTCCGGCCTCGAGGAGGCCGACCAGGTCGGCCGCGAGGCGGTGGCGGCGTACGCCGGCTCCAACGGGCTCGACCCGACCGCCTTCCCGAGCCTGCTGACGATGGAGAACGAGCTCGTCGGCTTCGCCGCCACGCTGCTCGACGGCCCGTCGACGACCGTCGGCACGGTGACCAGCGGCGGCACCGAGTCGGTGCTGCTGGCGGTGCAGGGTGCGCGCGACTCCCGGCCCGACATCGAGCGGCCACGGATGGTGCTGCCGGTGACGGCGCACGCCGCCTTCCACAAGGCGGCGCACTACTTCGGGGTCGAGGCGGTGATGGTCGGTGTCGACGAGGAGTTCCGGGCGCGTCCCGACGCGATGGCCGCCGCGATCGACGACGACACCGTGCTCGTGGTGGCCAGCGCTCCGTCGTACGCCCACGGTGTCGTCGACCCGGTGACCGAGATCGCGGCCGCGGCCTCCGTGCGCGGGATCCGCTGCCACGTCGACGCGTGCATCGGTGGCTGGGTGCTGCCGTACGCCGCCCGGCTCGGTCGCCCGGTCAGGCCGTGGACGTTCGCCGTCGAGGGCGTCACCAGCATCTCGGTGGACCTGCACAAGTACGCCTACGCACCCAAGGGCACCTCGATCCTGCTGCACCGCACCCCCGACCTGCGGCGGCCGCAGTTCTTCGCCAGCGCCCAGTGGCCGGGCTACACGATGCTCAACCCGACGATGCAGTCGACCAAGTCGGGCGGACCGCTGGCCGGCGCGTGGGCCGTGGTGAACACGATCGGTGACGAGGGCTATCTCGCGCTGACCGAGAAGGTGCTCGACGGCGTCGACCGGCTCGTCGAGGGGATCGGACGGATCGACGGGCTGCGGGTCGTCGTACGCCCCGAGTCGACGCTGGTCGCGTTCGCCACCGACGCCACCTGTGACGTCTTCACGATCACCGACGCGATGACGCGGGCCGGCTGGTACGTGCAGCCGCAGCTGTCCTTCGAGGGCGGGGAGCCGACCATCCACCTCTCGCTGAGCGCGGCCACCGCCGACCACGTCGAGGAGTTCCTGGACGCCCTCACCGCCGCCGTGCGGGACGCCGTGGCGCAGGGTCCCATCGCGATCGACCCCGGCATCGTGGAGTTCGTCGGGGCCCTCGACGCGAGCACCCTGAGCGACGACGACTTCGACGGGTTGCTCGCCGCGGTGGGCATGGCCGGCGGTGACGGCGTGGGCCTCCCGGAGTCGATGGCCGAGATCAACGCGCTGCTCGACCTCGCCGTACCGGCCCTGCGCGAGGCACTGTTGTCGGCCTTCCTGGATCGGCTCCAGCGCCCGGCCAGGTGAGTGCCGGAATTTCGGCAAAAGCCTCAAAGCGAGACATTTCGTATCACATACTGGACCCCTCTTCGGCCGCGAGGAGCCCTCCTTGAAGCAGTCCCTGCGCGTGCTCTCGGTCGCCGTTCCGTGCCTCCTGATCGTCCCGATGAGTACCGCAGCCCAGGCAGCGCCAGCCAGGCCAAGCCCAACCCCGCGCCGCGGATCACCGCGGCGAAGATGGTCGACAGCGACCGTGACGACAAGGTCGACCACGTCGTGCTCACGTGGTCCGAGCCGGTCACCCACGTGCGCGACGTGGACCGGCACTACCCGTTCGCGGTCCCCGGCTACGTGGTCACCTCGGTCGGTGCGGCGCGCCGGTCACGCAGCCTGACCCTCGTGGTCCGCGAACGCGCGGCACGCGACATCTCCGCCCACCCGGCGGTGCGCTACCTGCCCACCACCAAGGGCCCGGTGAAGGACGTCAAGGCCAAGCAGGCGATCCGGCAGAGCTTCGCCCGCACCGTGCCACTCGACGTCGACAAGGACGGGTACGCCGCCACCGACTGCCGACCCACGCTCGCCTCGGCCCACCCGGGCGCGGTCGACAAGCCCGACACCGGCACTGGTCGACGCCAACTGCGACGGCATCGACGGGACGCGCACCGGTCCGGTCTTCGTCTCGCCCCTCGGCCAGGACAGCGGCCCCGGGCACGATCACCGAGCCGCTGGCCACCTTCGACCAGGCGGTCACGAACTCCGGCGGGACGCGCGACATCTACCTCGCCGCCGGCACCTACCCCAGCGCACTCACCACCCCCCTCACCAGCTCGGTGTACGGCGGCTACTCGCCGACGTGGACGCGCAGCGCCGCCAACGCGAGCACGCTCACCCTGACCAACCCGCTACCCCTCGGCGGCTCTCCCACGCTGCAGCTGCTGCGGCTGGACGCACCCACCTCCAACACGGCGCACGGACCAGTCGCCGTGACGGCCGAGAACGCGAGCGCCCGACTCGAGACGGTCACCGTCACCACCGGCGCGGCTCCTGCCGCGACCTCGGGCACGCCGGCGAAGAACAGCGTCGGCCTGTGGGCGAAGAACTCCACGGTGCAGGTGGTCGGCGGCACGATCAGCGCCGGAGCCGGTGGGGCCGGAGCCTCGGGCACCGCCGGCGCAGCGGGTGACCCGGGCAACGACGGCGGCGACGGCACGAACGGCGAGTGCACCGTCGGCGTGGTCCCCGGCACCGGCGGACTCGGCGGCACCTCACCCGTCCTGGGCCACGGCGGCGGACTCGGCGGCCTCGGCGGCACGACCGTCGTTCCCGCGGCTGCCGGCCTGCCCAGCATCGACTCCACCCCCGGCGGTCCGGGCAGGTGCCACCGCCGCGATCGGGGCGGTGGGTACCCCCGGGACTCCCGGCACCGACGGCACCACTGGATCGCCGGGATCGGTGCTCGACGGCGTGTTCGACGCCGCCGGCTTCCTGCCCGGCACGGCGACCGACGGCGCGTCCGGCAGCACCGGCAAGGGCGGCGGTGGCGGAGGAGGCGGCGGCGCCCAGAACGCCCTGCCCCTGATCGCGGCCGGGAACGGCGGCGGCGGTGGAGGCGGCGGCGGCGCGCCGGGCACGGGCGGCACGGCCGCCAGCGGTGGCGGCGGATCGATGGCGGTCTGGGCCGACGGCTCGACGATCACGCTCTCCGGCACGAAGGTCGTCACCGCCGGCGGTGGCAACGGAGGCACCGGTGGCGCGGGCGGTTCGGGAGGCAACGGCGGTGACGGCGGCGCGGGCGGTACGGCGTGCCCGACCCGTCTCGGTGCCGGTGGCGCAGGAGGTGCTGGTGGCGACGGCGGCGCGGGCGGAGACGGCGGCGACGGTGCCGGCGGACCGAGCATCGGCGTGGTCCGGCTCGCACGGCTCGACGATCAGCGTTCCCGCACGTGGTCTGGCAGCTCGGCCCGGCGGGCGACAGCCCGGCCGGGTCGCTCCACGACGGTCCCCGGCTGAGCATCGGCACGGTCAGCTGATCCCCCTAGGGTGGGCGCATGGGCGCGCTCGCCGGACTGGTGGACAAGGGCCTGGTCGCTCCCGACTGGGCCGAGGCGCTGGCCCCGGTCGACGAGCAGATCAGCCTGATGGGGCAGTTCCTGCGCGAGGAGATCGCGGCCGGTCGCGGATACCTGCCGCAGGGTGACCACGTGCTGCGGGCGTTCGGCCGGCCGCTGGGCGAGGTCAAGGTGCTCGTCGTCGGGCAGGACCCCTACCCCACGCCCGGTCATCCGGTCGGGCTGAGCTTCTCGGTGGCGCCCGGGGTCGCCCCGCCGAAGAGCCTGGTGAACATCTTCACCGAGCTGGTCGACGATCTCGGCGTACCCCGTCCGACGAGCGGTGACCTCACGCCCTGGGCCGACGCCGGCGTGATGATGCTCAACCGGTGCCTCACGGTCACTCCCGGACGACCCGCCTCGCACCGCGGTCGCGGCTGGGAGCCGGTCACCGACCAGGCCATCCGCACGCTCGCGCTGCGCGCCAAGGAGGGCGCGCCGCTCACCGCGATCCTCTGGGGCCGCGACGCCCAGTCCCTCAAGTCCGAGCTGACGCCGATCCCCTGGGTCGAGTCGGTGCACCCCAGCCCGCTGTCCGCGCACCGCGGCTTCTTCGGCTCGCGCCCGTTCAGCCGGGTCAACCGGATGCTCGAGGAGCAGGGCGGTACGCCGGTCGACTGGCGACTGCCCTGATCTGGAAAATAGTTGTTGCTTCAAGTAAAGTGGAGACCATGACCGACACCCGGATGCCCGCCCTCTACATCGGGCACGGCGCCCCGCCCCTGCTCGACGACCCGCTGTGGTCGAGCCAGCTGCGCTCGCTCGCCGCCGACCTGCCCCGCCCGAAGGCGATCCTGATCGTCAGCGCCCACTGGGAGTCGGCGCCGCTGATGCTGTCCGCCTCGGGTCCCGGCGTCGGGCTGGTCTACGACTTCGGCGGCTTCGAGGAGCGCTACTACCGGATGACCTACGCGACCCCGGAGGCCAACGCCCTGGCCGCACGGGTCGCCGCGATGATGCCGGACACCGAGCCGGTGCACCAGCACCCGTCGCGCGGCCTCGACCACGGCGCGTGGGTGCCGCTGAAGATCATGTATCCCGACGCCGACATCCCCGTGCTGCAGATGTCGCTGCCGACGCAGGACCCCTACAAGCTGCTCACCCTGGGCAGCCGGCTGCGCGAGCTGCGCGACGAGGGCGTGCTGATCATCGGCTCGGGCTTCCTGACCCACGGGCTGCCGTTCCTCACCGAGTTCCGCATCGACGCGAAGGCCCCCGGCTGGTCGGTCGACTTCGACCTCTGGGCAGCCGATGCCCTGGCCCGCGGCGACGTGGCCGCGCTCGCGTCGTACAAGAGCCAGGCGCCGGGCATGCCCTACGCGCACCCGACCGTCGAGCACTACACCCCGCTGTTCGTGACGCTGGGTGCCGCAAGCGACCCGGAGGCACCGGGCGAGCAGCTCTTCGACGGCTACTGGATGGGGCTGTCCAAGCGCAGCCTGCAGGTCGCCTGAGGCCGGCCGTGTCGGTTTCACTACTGGCGTAGTGAAACTCGGTCAACGGCCAGCAGTGACCTAGCGGATCCCGAGCTTCCGCATCATCGCCAGGCCCTTGAGGGTCTGGTCGACGTGCTTCTCGAAGGGCTCGTCGGCGGGTGCGTTGAGCACCTGCTTCTTGAGCACGGCGAGGTTGATGCCGTCGGTGTACTTGAGCAGGCCCTGGTCGCCGTGACGGGCGCCGACGCCGGACTGCTTCACGCCGCCGGAGGGCGAGCCCTTGGCGGCGTACGCCGTGGCGAGGATGTCGTTGACGTTGACGTTGCCGGCCTCGATGCGACTGGCCACCGCGGTCGCCTTCTTGAGGTCGCCGCCCCAGACGCTGGCGTTCAGGCCGTAGTCGGTGTCGTTGGCGAGCGCGACCGCCTCGTCGACGGTCGAGTAGCGGTGCAGCGCGACCACCGGGCCGAAGGTCTCGCACTCACCGGCCAGCATGTCCTTGGTGACGCCCTCGAGGATCGTCGGCTCGTAGAACGCCGGGCCGAGGTCGGGACGCTCGCGCCCGCCGACCAGCACGGTCGCGCCCTTCTCGACGGCGTCGGCGACGTGCGAGGCGACCCGGTCCTTCTGGTCGACCGACACCAGGGACCCGACCTCCGGCTCATAGTCGTACGACGCAGCGAGCTTGAGCGCCTTCGTGGCCGAGACGAACCGGTTCTTGAAGTCGTCGTAGATCGAGTCGTGGATGTACATCCGCTCGATGTGCATGCAGATCTGGCCGGTGTTCCCGAACCCGCCGAACAGCGCGCCCGGTGACGACCTCGTCGAGGTTGGCGTCGGGCAGCACGATCATCGGGTTCTTGCCGCCGAGCTCGAGGCAGCAGCCGATCAGGTTCTGGCCGGCACGCTCGCCGATGAACCGCCCGGTCGCGGTCGACCCGGTGAACATCACGTAGTTGGCGTTGTCGATCAGCGTCGGACCGACGTCGGGACCCTCGCCGCAGACGACCTGGAAGAGTCCCTCGGGCAGGCCGGCTTCGTAGAGCAGCGAGATGCCGTAGAGCGGTGAGAGCGCGGTCTTGTTGTCGGGCTTGAGCACCACGCCGTTGCCGGCCATCAGCGCGGGGATGGCGTCGGAGAGGCCCGTGGCGAACGGGAAGTTCCACGGCGCGATGATCGCGACGACGCCCTTCGGCTGACGGACCTCGGTCGAGTTGCTGACCACCGGCACCGGGCCGCCACGGGTCACCGGCTTGAGCAGCTTGGCGGCCCGCCTGAGGTAGTGCGAGGTGACCATCGCGGGGTCGCAGGTCTCGTCGAAGGCCATCCGCCGGGCCTTGCCGGACTCGGCCTGGATCAGGTCGACGATCGTGGTGTTGTGCTCGAGCAGCAGCTGGTGGAACTTCTTGAAGACCTTGAGCCGCTTCTTGACCGGCCACTGCGACCACTCCTGCTGCGCCGTCCGCGCCCGGTCGAAGGCGGTCTCGATGTCCGCCGGGCTCGACTGCGGCAGGGTGGTGATCACCTCGCCCGTGTAGACCTCGGTCAGCTTCCAGACACCGCCACCGGTCGAGACGACGCGGGCGGTGATCCGGTCGAGCAGCTCGTCGGTGAGGGTGGCGGGGCGGGTCAGGGTGCTCATCAGTTCTCCCGGTGTCAGGGGTGGAGGCTCAGCTGTTCAGAAGCAGGTCGGCGGCCTTCTCGCCGATCATGATCGCGGGCGCGTTGGTGTTGCCACCGGTGATCGACGGCATGATCGAGGCGTCGGCCACGCGCAGACCGTCGATGCCGCGGACCTTGAGCTGGGGGTCCACGACCGAGAGCTCGTCGACGCCCATCCGGCAGGTGCCGACGCCGTGGTAGACCGACGTGGCGCGGTTCAGGATCGCCTCGCGCAGGTCGGTGCCCTGGAGGTTCGCACCGGGGTGGATCTCCTCCTTGACCGCGCCGCCGAACGCCGCGCCGGCCATGATCTCGCGCACCATCTCCGAGCCTTCCGCGAGCACCTCGAGGTCGGCGGCATCGGCGAGGTACTGCGGGTCGATCAGCGGAGCGGCGGTCGGGTCGGACGAGGCCAGCCGCAGGGTGCCCCGGCTGCGGGGGTAGATCAGGGTCGCGAGCACCGTCAGCGACGTACGCGGGTCGACGTCGTGGCGGATCGGCTCGTCCTGGTTGGGCGAGACGTAGGACCACGGCAGCAGGTGCAGCTGGAGGTCGGGTACGTCGGTCGCCTGCGACGTACGCACGAAGCCCACCGACTCGAACACCGAGTTGGCCATGAACGTCTTGCCGGGGCGGATCAGCTCCTGGAGCACGCCCTTGCCGAAGAAGAGCGCGTTGCCCTTCATCTTCGAGCGAGGTCGCGTGGAAGGTCAGCGCGTGGAACATGTGGTCGTGCAGGTTGTCACCCACCGGCAGGTCGGCGATCGTGGCGATGCCCTTGTCGGTGAGGTGCTGGGCGTGGCCGATGCCGGAGAGCATCAGCAGCTGGGCGGAGCCGACGAAGCCGGCGGACAGGATGACCTCCTTGCCGGCGCGTACGACGCGACGGGCGCCGTCCTTGTCGGTCACCTCGACACCGGTCGCCCGGCCGTTCTCGATGACGATCTTGGTCGCCAGCACCTCGCTCTGGAGCTGGAGCGAGGATGGGAACATCAGGGCGAGGTTGTGGAGGTAGCCGCGGGACGCGCTGTAGCGCAGGCCGTCCGCGGCGTTCTGCTGCATCCGGCTGATGCCCTCCTGCGACTCACCGTTGTAGTCGTCGAGGACCTTCACGCCCAGCGCGTCCGAGGTCGCCTGGATGAACTGGAGGGTGCCCTCCTGCGGCGCCTTGTTGCGGGTGATCCGGATCGGGCCACCGGCACCGCGGAAGGCGTTGGCGCCGTCCTCGAAGTCCTCCATGCGCTTGTACGCCGCGTTGACCGAGTCGGCGTCCCAACCTGCATTGCCCTCGGCGGCCCAGGAGTCGTAGTTGGCGCGGTTGCCGCGGACGTAGACCATGCCGTTGATCGAGCTGGAGCCACCGACCACCTTGCCGCGCGGCACCGGCATCTTGCGGTCCAGGATGTGCTTCTGCGGCGTCGAGTAGTAGCCCCAGTCGACGCGCTTCTTGATCTCCGGCACCGAGTGCATCGGGCCGATCATGCCGGGCTTCTTGACCAGGAACTGTTCGTCGCTCTTGCCCGCCTCGAGCACGATCACGCTCGCGCCCGACTGCGCGAGACGGCCAGCGACCGCGGCGCCCGAGCTGCCGGATCCGACCACCACGTAGTCGGCCTCGTTCCTGTACGGCGCCTTCTTGGCCATGCTCACCTCGTCGTCGACAGCTTCTGGGCATACCGGCAGAATGTGCCGCGCGCCACAACTATAACCTGTTCTAGTTTGGCGGACTAGGGCTACCACGGGCGAGGATGTCGCGCATGGAGCTGCTCTCGATCCAGTCCTCGGTCGCCTTCGGCCACGTCGGCAACAGCGCCGCCGTCTTCCCCCTCCAGCGCCTCGGCATCGAGGCCTGGGCGGTCAACACGGTGCACTTCTCCAACCACACCGGGTACGGCGAGTGGCGCGGCCCGCTGCTCTCCGCGGACGACCTGCGCGCCGTCATCCAGGGCGTCGAGGAGCGGGGCGCGCTCGAGCGGGTGGCGGCGGTGCTCAGCGGCTACCAGGGAGCCGAGGAGGTCGGCCAGGTCGTCCTCGACACGGTCGCGCGGGTCAAGGAGCTCAACCCGTCGGCCGTCTACTGCTGCGACCCGGTGATGGGCGACGTCGGCCGCGGCATGTTCGTGCGGCCCGGGGATCCCCGAGTTCATGCGCGACCGCGTCGTACCCGCCGCCGACGTGATCACCCCCAACCACTTCGAGCTCGACTTCCTCTCCGGCCGCGAGACGCACACCGTGGCCGAGGTGCTCGACGCCGTCGACGCCGTACGCGCGACCGGACCCCGGACCGTGCTGGTCACCAGCGTGCTCACCGACGAGACCCCCGAGGGCTCGGTCGACGTGGTCGCCGTCTCCGACGACGGCGCCTGGTCCAGCCGTACGCCGCTGCTGCCGATCACGCCCAACGGGTGCGGTGACGTGACCGCTGCGGTCTTCCTCGCCCACCTGCTGCGCACCGGCTCCGCCGAGACCGCCCTCCAGCGGGTCAGCTCGACCGTCTTCGGGATCCTCGAGAAGACCATCGAGGCGGGCACCCGGGAGATCCAGCTGGTCGCCGCCCAGGACGTGATCGCCGACCCGCCGGCCAGGTTCGAGCCCACCCGGCTGCGCTGACCCGAGCTCTCACTCGGCGAAGTACTGCGTCGTGGCCCGGAGCTCGTGCTGGGTGAGCCGTCGCTCCTCACCCGGCGTGAGTCGCCAGGCGCTGCGGCAGCTCGGCCCGGCACTCGTCGCCGGCGGCAGTCGGAGTAGGTCCGGTAGAGCTTCTTCATGCCGGCGAGCACGCCGGCGTACCGCTTCACCCGCGAGAGGTTCATCAGCTCGAGCGGGTCGGTCTTCAGGTCGTAGAGCTCGATCTCGCCCGGTGGAGTAGCGGGTCAGCTTCCACCGGCCGAGTCGCAGTCCCCGGGTGTTCAGGGGCGACGGTCCGAGCCGGTGGCGTTCGGCGTACTTCCCCTCGGGCATCATCCCCTCGGTCACCACCGCCCGGTCCCACCCGCTGTCGCCCTGGGCGATCAACCGGTTCAGGGCGATGCCGTCGGCGCCGGGCATCCGCACTCCGGCGTACGACGCGAGGGTGGGTGCCATGTCGACCGTGGCCACCGGGTCGTAGCGCCTGCCGACCGGCACGCCCGGACCGGCGATGATCAGCGGCACCCGGAGCGAGGGCTCGTGCAGGGTGATCTTGCCCTGCCGCTTGCGGTGCTCGCCGAGGTAGTAGCCGTTGTCCGAGGTGAACATGATGACGGTGTTGCCGGAGCTGGCCGCTGGCGCTGAGCCGCGAGATGGTGCGGCCGATCTGCACGTCGAGCACGAACAGCGACTCGGCCCGCTGACGGGTCACGTCGGTCTCGGCGGCGCGCTCGGCGAGGCTCAGCTCGGGCAGCCGACGCAGGTAGCGGGGCTTGTCGCTGACGTCCTCCTCGGCCGATCCCGTCAGACGGGGTCCCGGACCCGTGCGTGATCTGGCGGTCGAAGCGGCCCTTGACCCAGTCCGGTCGTGCCGGGGTGACCCACGTGGTCGTCTCCCCGTCGCTGCGCAGGCTCGGTCGTGGGTCGTCGGGCTCGACCGGTGAGCCGTGGTGCGGCGCGATCGGCGTCCACCAGATGAACCAGGGTGCCTTGCCCCGCCCGAACTCGCGTGAGCAGCCGCCGCGTCTGCGCCGCCATCACCCCGGTGGAGTAGCGCCCGGGGAACGACCTGATGGTGCGGTTCACGTTCTGCACCAGGTCGAAGTAGTCGTAGGTGTTGCCGTGGACCAGGTCCCACGGGCGCCAGAGATGGTCGGAGCCGGCCAGCCACTGCGTCCAGCCCGGCGGCTCGTAGAGCAGGGACGACTTGCCCGTACGACGCACCGGCTGCTGGCCGTAGCCGTTGAGGTACTTGCCCACGAGCGCGGTCCGGTAGCCCGCCTTCTGGAGCACCGTCGCGATGGTCCGCCGGTCGTGGAACGACGCGAACCCGAACGGGTCCTCGTGGCTGTAGACGTGGTGGTTGTGGGCGTACTCCCCCGTCAGGAAGCTGGCCCGCGACGGGCAGCACAGCGGGTACGGCGCGAAGGAGTTCTCGAAGGTCAGCCCGCGCCGCTGCAGCAGCCGTCGTACGTTCGGCATCCAGCGCAGGTCGTCCCACCGCATGTCGTCGGCCTCGATCACCAGCACGTTCGGCCGCGCCTGCTTCGGCTCCTGCACCGCCGGCGGCTCGGGCGTGATCAGCGTCTCGCGCGGATGCGGATGGTGCGGCGCCGCCTCCGGGTGACCGGTCCCGCACGCCGCCAGGAGCACGGCCAGCGCGCACGCAGCGGCCAGCGCCGAGATCCCCCGAGTCACGAGCCGGTGACAGGAGTCGAACCCGCGACATCCTCCTTACAAGGGAGGCGCTCTACCAACTGAGCTACACCGGCGAGATCGCCCGACCATGACTGGCCCGGCGACCGAGGATCAATCGTAGGTGACTCAGTCCGTGGTGTTCAGGTCGAGCCGGATGTACGGCGCGACGGACAGCTCGCCGGCGACCGTCACGGTCACCGGCTGGATGCCGACCGGGCGGCCGTCCTTGTAGGTGACGAAGGTGAACTCCGCGTCGCGGCGCAGCTTGCTGCCGAGGGCGATGGCGTACGCCGCCCCGCCGGTCGTGCCGTTGGTGTAGGTGTAGCCGACCTTGCCGTTCTCACCGACCACGCGGGTCGGTCCGACCTGACGGTGCAGGTGACCGGCGAGCACCAGGTCGGTGCAGCCGCGGGACAGCGCCGTACGGCCCAGGTTGGCGTCGTGCACGATCAGCGTGGCGATGCGTTCGCCCTGCTCGTCGAGCTCGCAGACGTCGTCGCCGATCCGCTTCTCCACCTCGTCGAAGCTCAGGCCGGTCGCGTCGCGCCAGCTGCCGAGCCCGCTCGAGCGCGGGTCGTCGACGCCGGTGATCCGCACGTCCGCGAACGGCGTGATCGCCTTGCCGGTCAGGTGGGTCCAGCCGAGCGAGGACAGGTGCCGCTTCACGAAGCTGCCGTTGTCGTGGTTGCCCTCGATGAAGATCCGGTGGTCGTAGCCGTCGAAGGACTTGTCCAGCGAGTCGAGGCTGAACTCCTCCCAGGTCTCGCCGGTCGAGGTGTCGTCGCCGGCGTCCAGCACCACCGTGGCCTTGGCCTCGTCGGCCACCTTGCGCACCACGGGGTCCATGCCGATGTTGTCGTGCCGGTCGCTGACCTCCACCGCGACGGTCTCGCCCTCGGCCGGCTGGTGCAGCAGCGCCTTGATCGAGGGCACCTTGTCCTTGATGCCGGTGAAGAAGACCTTGCTGCGGTCATAGCTGTCGAACGCGCTGGCGATCAGGCGCCGGGTGTCCGAGGTCAGCAGCCCGCCCTGGACCTGCCAGTCCTGGAGGTCCTGGGGAACGGGTACGTCGGGCAGGGCGTCCTGCACCGGCAGCCACACGTCGGTCGAGGCGCGTTCGTGCTCGGGACGCCACGGCTGGGTCACGAGCAGCGCCACCGCACCGAGGAGCGCGACCGCGATCGCCGCCGTGCGCACCTCGGCGTGCCAGTCGGGCGTCCGCACCCGCCGCCACAGCTCCTTGCGGCGCCGGTGGCCGACGAGCAGCCACACCCCGATGGGCACCAGCCCGATGCCGGCGGCTCGCAGCGCCGCGTCGCGCGCGAGCCCGACCACCTCCGAGGTGACCCGCCGCTCCTCGGCGCCGGGGCGGGCGGCCATCGCGGCGTACCGCTGCACGAGCTCGCCGGTGCTGTTGGCCGTCGTCTTCTCCAGCACCACGACGACGCCGATGCGGCCGCCGGTCCTCGTCCGCAGGTCGGGCACGTAGGGACCCATGTCGACGCGCACCCACCCGTCGAGCGTCGGGTGCACGACGGCGTCGTGGCTCGCGACCACCACGTCGGAGCTGGAGTGGGTGAAGCCGATGACCCAGGCGGGCACGGCCACGACCAGCCACGCGAGCACGTAGCCGAGCGCGCGCAGGACGCGACGACGCATCAGCGAGTCTGGTCCTTGTCCTGAGCCCGCTTCTGGGCCACGGAGTAGAGGGTGACGCTGGCGGCGACGCCGGCGTTGAGGGACTCGAGCGTGCTGGCCATCGGGATCGAGACCAGCAGGTCACAGGTGTCGGCGACGAGCCGCGAGAGGCCCTTGCCCTCGGAGCCGACGACGATCACCAGCGGTCCCTCGGCCAGGTCGAGGTCGGGGAGGGAGACCTCGCCGTCGGCGGCCAGGCCGATGACCATGCAGCCCGCTGCCTGGTAGGCCTTCAGCTGCCGCGTCAGGTTGACCACCTGCGCGACCGGCACGCGCGCGGCGGCGCCGGCCGAGGTCTTCCAGGCGCTGGCGGTCATCCCGGCCGCGCGTCGCTCGGGGATCACCACGCCGTGGGCGCCGAACCCGGCAGCAGAACGTACGACGGCACCGAGGTTGCGCGGGTCGGTGACCGAGTCGAGCGCCACGATCAACGGCTTCTCCCCGTTGGCGGCGGCGGTGTCGAGGAAGTCCATGGCGTCGGCGTACTCGTACGCCGGGATCCGGGCCGCCAGGCCCTGGTGCACGGCTCCGGTCGTCATCCGGTCGAGCTCGACCTTCGGCACCTCGAGCAGCGAGATGCCCTTGTCGGCGGCGGTCGCGAAGACCTCCTTGAGCCGCCCGTCGCGCTCGGCCCCCTCGGCGACGTACACCGAGGTGATCGGCAGCCCGGCCCGCAGCGCCTCGACCACGGAGTTGCGCCCGGCGATCCACTCGGAGTCGCCGCCCTTGCCGCCGGCACGACGCGGCCGGGTCGAGGCAGACTTCTCCGCGCGCTTCGCCTGCTTGTGGGCCTTGTGGTACGGCCGGTCCTTGGCCTTCGGCGTCGGCCCCTTGCCCTCGAGCCCACGCTTCACCCGGCCGCCGGAACCCGCCGTCGGGTTGCCCTTGCCGGTCTTCTTGATCGCGCCTCGGCGCTTGCGAGTTACCAGGCACCCTGCACGCTCCACTTCGGTCCGTCGGGGGTGTCCTCGATCTCGATGCCGGCCGCCTTGATCTGGTCACGGATCGCGTCGGCCGCCGCGAAGTCCTTGTTGGCGCGCGGCCTCCGCGCGCCGCTCGAGCAGTCCCTTCACGAGGGCGTCGACGACACCGTGCAGGTCGTCCGAGCCGCCGGTCGCCCAGTGCGGGTCGGCCGGGTCGAGGCCCAGGATCCCGAGCATCGCGCGGACGGAGGAGGCGTTGCCGCGCAGGGCGTCGGAGGGTCCGTCGGCGAGCAGCTTGTTGCCCTCGCGCACCACGTCGAAGATCGAGGCGACGGCCGCGGGCGTGCCGAGGTCGTCGTCCATCGCCGCGAGGAACTCGGCGCAGAGCACGCCGCCCTCGGGCACACCACCGAGCACCTGGCCGGCGCGCTCGAGGTAGGCCTCCATGCGCCGGAACCCCGCCGCCGCCTCGTCGAGCGCCTCGAAGCTGAACTCCACCATCGAGCGGTAGTGCGCCGCGACCATGTAGTAGCGCAGCTCGATGCCGCGCACCCGCTCGAGCACGTTGGGCACGAGCAGCGAGTTGCCGAGCGACTTGCTCATCTTCTCGCCGCTGGTGGTGATCCACGCGTTGTGCAGCCAGTACGACGCGAACGGGTGCCCGGCCGCGCGCGACTGGGCCTGCTCGTTCTCGTGGTGGGGGAAGCGCAGGTCGACGCCGCCGCCGTGGATGTCGAAGGCGCTGCCGAGGTACTTCTCCGCCATCGCCGAGCACTCGATGTGCCAGCCCGGCCGGCCGCGTCCCCAGGGCGAGGGCCACGACGCCGTCGACGGCTCGGACTCCTTGTGCCCCTTCCAGAGCGCGAAGTCGCGCGGGTCGCGCTTGCCGCGCGGGATCGGCGTCCTCGGCGGCCTCCATGTCGTCGACCTTCTGCCGGGTCAGCTCGCCGTACGACGGCCACGACCGCACGTCGAAGTAGACGTCGCCCGAGCCGTCCTCGGCCGCGTAGGCGTGGCCCCGCTCGATCAGCGAGGCGATCAGCTCGAGCATCTCCGGCACGTGGCCGGTGGCCGCGGGCTCGTAGGTCGGCGGCAGCACGTTGAGCGAGTCGTAGGCCCGGTCGAGCTCGCGCTTCATGGCGTAGGCGAGGTTGTACCAGGGCCGGTCCTGCTCGGCCGCCTTGATCAGGATCTTGTCGTCGATGTCGGTGATGTTGCGGATGAAGGTGACGTCGTACCCGCTCGCGACCAGCCACCGGCGCAGCACGTCGAAGTTCACCGCCGACCGGACGTGACCCACGTGCGGCTCGGACTGCACCGTCAGTCCGCACACGTAGATGCCCGCCTTGCCCTCCTCGAGGGGGACGAAGTCACGGACGCCGCGCGCAGCGGTGTCGTAGAGGCGGAGAGTCACCCGGCAATCGTAGGGGGCGCAGCAGCGGTGAGCAGCCGTCGGCCCGCGACACCGGGGAGCGCAGAGCGGCACGCTCGGCAAGAAATGTGACAAAACGCTACTTGTGTGACGGAAAGCAACTAGAGTGATCACGTGCCTTCAGCGCCTTCCTCCTCGCTTCGACCGCACGTGCTCGCAGTCGGCTTCCTCCTCCTCGTCGTGACCGGCGCGGTCCTCACCGACCCTGTCACCCCGGAGCGTGCTCGGCTGGCGGCCTCCTCCACCGCCAGCCAGCACGCGTTCCGCTCGTTCAGCACCGACGCCGACTTCGCGGCCGGGCACCAACGAGGGCACCCGCGTCTCGGGCGGCGCCGTGCGGATCAACCGGACCCTGGGCACCTACAGACCGCCGGTCGCAAGTGGGCCTGGTCCCGCTGGACCTCGCCCTGGGTCCGCACCAGCCGCCCGTTCACCCAGCTGATCCCGAGCTGGAACGTGGTCACGCCCCCGAACACCGCCGTGCATGGTCCAGGCCCGCATCCAGCAGCACCACCGGCACCGTCGGCGACCTTCAAGACCGTCGCCACCTGGGCGACGCGCGACGACCTGTTCCACCGCACCAGCGCGGGACCGCAGAGCGGACCGCTCGTCCGGCGTCGACACCGACACCCTCAAGGCGGCCTCGGGCGTCTCCTTCGACGCCTACCAGCTGCGCGTGCTGCCGCTGCGCGTCCCCGGCACCACCGCCACCCCGGTCGTCAGCGCGTGCAACGCCGTGGCCAGCCGTCCGGCGACGGCGACGCAGCCGACCAGTCAGCGGCTCTTCGGCGCCAAGGAGCTCGCCGTCCCGCGCTACTCGCAGATGACCCACCGCGGCCAGTACCCGAAGTACGGCGGCGGTGGCGAGGCCTGGTGCTCGCCGACGTCGCTGTCGATGATCCTCGGCTACTACAAGCGGCTGCCGACGCAAGGCCAACTACGCCTGGGTCAGCAAGTCGTACGCCGACCCGTGGGTCGACCACGTCGGCCCGGGTCGTCTACGACTACGGCTACCAGCGGCACCGGCAACTGGCCCTTCAACACGGCGTACGCCGCCAACCTGGCCGGCGACGCCTTCGTCACCCGGCTCGCCAGCCTGCGCGGGGCCGAGCGGTTCATCCACGCCGGCATCCCGCTGGCCGCCTCGATCTCCTTCGGCAGGGGCGGCCTCGACGGTGCGCCGATCAGCTCGACGGCCGGTCACCTCGTGGTGATCACCGGCTTCACCGCCGCCGGCAACGTCGTGGTCAACGACCCCGCGGCGCCCACGAACGCGTCGGTCCGTCGCGTCTACGACCGCGGCCAGTTCGAGCGGGCGTGGCAGACCAAGTCGGCCGGCACCGTCTACGTCGTCCGCGACGCGGCCCATCCCCTTCCGGCGCGGGCCGGCAGCACGTCCTGGTGAACCGGTGCGTCAGGCCCCGTAGCCGCCGTCGACGTCGAGCTTCTGGCCGCTGATGAAGCCGGCGCGCGACGAGGCCAGGAAGCAGACCGCCTCCGCGATGTCGTGCGCGATCCCGAACCTGCGCAGCGGGATGTTGGCCCGAGCGGCGTCGAGCGCCCGGTCGTCGAGGTCGCCGCTCTCGATGAGCCGCTGCGCCATCCCGTCGGTGAGCATCCCGGGCCCGACACAGTTCGCGCGGACGCCGTAGCGCCCCTCCTCGACCGCCAACGCACGCACCAACGCCTCGACGGCGGCCTTCGGCACCGACGAGAGCCCGTCGCGCACCGGGAAGCGCGTCGTGGCGGCCGTGGTGACCGCGACGATGCTGCCCTCGACCGCGCGCAGGTGCGCGAGCGCCGGCTGGCTGACGTTGAAGAAACCGCCCGCGTCCTCGCCGACCTGACGCGTCATCGCCTCCGGGTCGATCCCGCTGAGGTGGGTCATCGGCACGTGCGGGCCGGCCGCGTGCACCAGCGTGTGCAGACCGCCGTGCCGTTCGGCGACGTCGCTGACGACGCGTTCGCAGGCGTGCGGGTCGGAGGTGTCCAGCCGGTGCCGGCTCACCTGCACGCCGTACGACGCGACCTCGTCGGCCAGCGTCTCGGCGGAGCCCTCGTTCCCGCGCCAGGTGAAGGCCACGTCGCTGCCCCGCCGCGCCAGCAGGCGTACGACGGCCCGTCCGATCCCCCCGCTCCCGCCGGTCACCAACGCCGCGCCGTCCCAGGCGGAGAAGTCGTCCATGTGCTCAGGTTAGGACCACCGGGCGGTTCAGAACTTGATGCCCTCGACCCCGAACCACCAGCGGGCGCCGGTCCACCAGAGCACCACGATCGAGGTGAAGAGCAGGCCGCCGGCGACCGGCAGCGCCCAACCCGGGAGCCGCTTGGTGTGCACGAACACGACCTTCGCCGCGAACGCGCCGTAGAACGCGCAGCCGGCCACCGAGTGGATGAAGGTCCGGGCGCGGAACGGGTCGGGCGAGAAGCCGAGGCCGTAGAGGCACATCCACGCGACGGGCAGCGACAGCAGGAACGCCAACGACCCCGTCACGCGGTGGAAGGTCCCCAGCCAGGCGGGGACGCGACGGGCGCCCAGCTTGCCGTACATCCACAGCGCCGTGACCAGCTGCACGAGTGCGAGCACGAGCACGACGGAGGCCGTCCACGACTTGAAGGCACCCGGGCCGGAGAAGCCCCAGGACGGCAGCGCCGCGAAGTCGGGGGTGTGCGCACGGCCGTAGACACCGAGCGCCACCGCTACGCCTGCGCCGAGGAGCAGCGCCCCGAACATCACTCCTCGGCGGGAGGCGACCTGTTCGGCCATGCCCTGCTCCTTCGTGGAGGGCCTCCCGTCGGGCCTCAGACTACTTCGCGTCGAAGGGGATGTTGTGCCATCCGGTGGCGCCGTTCGGCACTACGTCCGCTTTCACGGGGGTCTGGGTGTAGCCCGACGTGTCGGTCGCGCGGACGAAGATCCGGTGCTCGCCCGCGGCAACGTCCACCGTGCCGGCCCACTGCACCCAGGTGTCCGCGCCGGGGACGCGCCCGAGCTCGGCCTCCTGCCAGCGGGCCGCCGTCGAGCTGGAACTCCACCTTCGCGATCCCGGTGTGCTGCGCCCACGCACTGCCGCCGACGCGCAGCGTCCCCGCCTTCACCGTCGCTCCGTTGCGGGGTACGTCGATCCGCGACTCGGTCTTGACCGGCCCCTTCTCCGACCAGCCGCGGTCGGTCCAGTACGCCGAGAACTTGTCGAAGGTGGTCACCTCGAGGTCCACGATCCACTTGCACGCCGAGACGTAGCCGTAGAGCCCGGGGACCACCATCCGCACCGGGAACCCGTGCTGCACGGGCAGCGGCTGGCCGTTCATCGCGATCGCGAGCATCGCGTTGCGCTTCGGGTCGGTGAGCGCTGCCAGCGGCGTACCGCAGTCCCAGCCGTCGCGCGAGGTCTGCCGGACGGCGTTGGCGCCCGGCTTCACGCCGGCCTCGGCGAGCAGCTCCCGGATGAGTACGCCGGACCACCACGCGTTGCCGATCAGGTCACCGCCCACCTCGTTGGACACGCAGCAGAGCGTGACCCAGGCCTCGGTCAGCTGGCGGTCGAGCAGGTCCTGGTAGCTGAAGGTCAGCTCGTGATCCACCATCCCGTGGATGCGCAGCTGCCAGTCCTCCGGGGAGATCGACGGCGGCGCGAGCGCCGTGTGGATGATGTAGAAGTCCTTGTTCGGGGTCCGCCACGGCGCGATGCCGGCCACCCCCACCGCCGCTCCGACCGGGACGGTGCCGTGCTTGACCGGCAGGCGCAGCAAGCGGCGCGCCTGCTCGACCCGACGACGACCGCTGCCGGCGATGCGCGCGCCCACGGTGATCACGGCGACGCCGGCGACGACGAGGGCGCCGCGCACCAGGAAGTCGCGTCGGCGCGAGTCGAGCTCCGCGGTGTGCGGGGTCTCGCCGAGCAGCGGCGCGGTGAGCAGCCGGAGCGTGACGATCCAGGTGATCAGCCCGACGACCAGCGCGAGCGGGGCGCCGATCCCGGGGTTGGGCAGCCGGAGCACGGCGAGCAGGCCGACCACGGTCAGCGCGAAGAAGACGAGGTCGGGCAGGAGCGGCAACCGGCGCATCCACGAGGCGGCGTACGCACAGATCGCGAGCACGACGAGCGTGGTGCCGCCGATCAGCAACGGCTTGTCGGCGTGCCTGACGAGGTGCACCAGGAAGACCGCGAGCGGGCCGGGCGTGAAGTCCCTGACCGCGGTGCCGACAGCCTCGACCGGGCTGGAGTCGGCGCGCAACGCCATCGTGGCGGCCTGGCTCAACGCGAGGCCGGCGGCTCCGGCGAGGAACCCGGCGAAGGCGAACCAGCGGCGCGAGACGGGTTCCGGGTGCGAGACAGGGGCCTCGAGTGGTTCTCGCGGCAGCTGCCCGGTCGGGCTACCGGACGAGTGGTCGGCCCCGTTCATTCCCGGGCTCACCTCCCCATCGTGGCTCATCAGGTCAACTGACATGGCTCCGAGACCCGATTCGTCATGGATCCTTCATATGTTCACGGCGCGATCGGTCATGATCGTCCTCGTGAACCAGCGCATCGGCATCGGCACCGACGTCCATCGCCTGGCACCAGGTCGTTCGATGCGGGTGGCCGGACTGGATTGGCCCGACGAGGAGCTCGGCCTCGAGGGGCACTCGGACGGCGACGTCGTGCTGCACGCCATCTGCGACGCGCTCCTCTCGGCGGCGGGGCTCGGCGACCTCGGCAGCAACTTCGGTACGTCGGACCCGCAGTGGGCCGGTGCCGCCAGCGACGACCTCCTCGCCGAGACGCTGGTCCGCGTGCGCGCCGCCGGCTGGGAGGTCGGCAACGTGGCCTGCCAGCTGGTCGGCAACCGGCCCCGGTTCGGGCCGCGCCGCGAGGAGGCCGAGCGGGGCATCACCGAACGCCACGGCATCGACGTCTCGATCAGCGCCACCACCACCGACGGGCTCGGCCTCACCGGCCGCGGCGAGGGCCTGGCCGCCGTGGCCACCGCACTCGTGACCCGCGCAGGGGCTGATTGAGTCGGCGTCTGGTGCCACCATGGCGACATGCAGCCCGCGGCCGGTTCCCTGCTGATCGCCTCCGCGACGTTGGTCGACCCCAACTTCGCGCGCTGCGTGCTGCTCATCCTGGAGTCCAACGACGACGGCAGCCTGGGCGTGATCCTCAACCAGCCCTCGGAGACGCCGGTCGACGAGGTGCTCGACCAGTGGCGCGACGTGGTCAACCCGCCCGGTGTGCTCTTCCGCGGCGGCCCGGTCGAGCTCAACGCGGCGCTGGCCATCGGCTCGGTCGTCTCCGCGGACGACCCACCGCTCGGCTGGCGACAGGTGTCCGGGTCGCTCGGGATGGTGGACCTCGACGGGTCGCCCGACGACCTCCTCGGCCGGCTCGACGGACTGCGCATCTACGCCGGGTACGCCGGCTGGGGGTCCGGCCAGCTGGACGCCGAGATCGCGGAGGGCAGCTGGCACGTCGTACCCGCCCAGCCCAGCGACCTGTTCAGCGACCGACCCGACCGGCTGTGGCGCGACATCCTGCGCCGACAGCCGCCGCCGCTGTCGATGCTGGCCACGCTGCCCGAGGACTCCAGTCTCAACTGAGTCGCCCTTCCCACCACTGGGTCCACCGATCCGGCAGAATCGGCCCGTCGCCGACCCGGAGAGGCAGATGCAGACCCACGACGGACACCAGCTCAGCGTGACGACGTACGGCCCGGACGACGCACCACTCACCGTCCTGCTCGCGCACTGCTGGACCCTGAACCAGCAGGACTGGCACTACCAGGTCCGCGACCTGCAGCGCGAGTTCGGCCACGGCATCCGCATCATCACCTGGGACCACCGCGGGCACGGCGAGTCGACCCCGGTCCCCCGCTCGCAGGCCACCATCGAGCTGCTGGCCCGCGACCTGGCCGACCTGGTCGACACGCTGGCCCCGACCGGGCCGCTCGTGCTCGCCGGGCACTCCATCGGCGGGATGACCCTGATGGCGCTCGCCGACGCCCGCCCCGAGATCTTCCAGCGGGTGGCCGGGGTGGCCTTCGTGTCCACCTCCTCCGGCGGGCTCGACACCGTCACGCTCGGGCTGCCCGAGGCCGGGCAGCTGATGCGTGCGCAGATCCCGCGGATGCTGGCGCTGCGGTCGCGCACCCTGTCGCGCCGGGCCCGCCGCCGCGCACCGATCGTGGAACGGCTGGTGATGCGCCGGTTCGTGTTCGGCCGGCCGCTGCGGCTCGCCGACGCCGCGCTCGCCGTCGAGGGGCTGATCAACTCACCGGGTGACACCGTCGTCGGCTTCTACGAGGACTGCATGACCCACGAGCGCACCCACGCCCTCAAGGTCCTCGACGGCATCCCCACGCACGTGCTGGTCGGCACCCGCGACGTGCTCACCCCGCCGTCCCACGCCCGCCGGATCGCCGACCACGTCGAGGGAGCCGTGCTCACCGTCGTACCCGACGCCGGCCACATGCTCCCCCTCGAGCGCGACCAGCTCGTCTCCGGCGTCCTGATCCGGCTGGTCCGGGCAGCGCTGTGACCACCCCCCGAACCGCGGCCGTCCTGCTGGCAGCCGGGATCGGGCACGCGCGTCGGCGCGGAGACCAACAAGGTGCTGCTGCCCCTCGGCGGGGTCCCGATCCTCGCCCGCTCGGTGCGGACCGTCCTCGACGTCGACGGCGTGCACCGCGTCGTGCTCGTCGTACGCCCCGAGGACCGGGAGGACGTCTCCGCCGCCGTCGCCCCGCACCTCGGCGCCCACGACCTCTGGCTGGTCGACGGCGGTGAGCAGCGGCACGACTCGGAGTGGCAGGCGCTGCAGGTGCTGGCCGCCGACATCGAGAACGACGAGCTCGACGTGGTCGCCATCCACGACGGGGCCCGGCCGCTCTCCGGCGCCGACCTGTGGCGTGCGGTGATCGACGCCGCAGCCGAGCACGGCGGCGCCATCCCGGTCGTCGCGTCCCCGCAGCTCTCCCACACCGACGGCTCGCTCGCGCCCAGCGGGCCTGGTCGGCGTGCAGACCCCGCAGGCCTTCCGTGCGCGGGACCTGCTCGACGCCTACCGGCGGGCGGAGGCGGACGGGTTCGTCGGCACCGACACCGGCGTCCTGCCTGGAGCGGTACTCCGGGATCGCGATCAGGGGCGTGCCGAGCACGGCGGCCAACCTGAAGGTGACCTTCCCCGAGGACATCGGGCTCGCCGAGGCGCTGCTCAGCCCGCGCGGCTGAGGGCGACCAGCACCTCGAGGTCGGCCTCCTCGATGATCCGGCGTCCCAGCGGCGGGGCCGGGAGGTGACGCACCGGGAAGCGCTCGGAGAGCCGGGCGACCAGGGCGGCGAGGTCGTCGGTGTCGAGCGCCTCGAGCGCCGCCACCACGGCAGCCGGGAGCACGACCGGCGAGGTGACGCAGACGAGGTCGTCCCGGTCGACGGTGGCGCCGAGGGTGGTGCCGTCGTACTCCTTGATCGGTCTCGACCACGGGACGCACCCCGACCACCACCGCACCGGTCCGCTCGCACTCCTCGACCGCCTCCTCGAGGAAGCTCGCCGGCGTCAGCGGGCACAACGGGTCGTGGACGACCAGCGCCCGGTCGGCGTCCTGCACGGCCTCGAAGGACACCGTGTAGTCGAACAGCTCGACCCCGGCCGTGGTCAGCGCCCAGGACGCGGCGGCGACCAGTGACTCGCCGTGGACCAGGGCGTAGGGCAGCGACCCCGCGCGTCGGTGGGGACGATGCCCAGAGGGTGTTGCTCCATGGTGCCCCTGTTCGGCTGGCGGTATGGCAGGTCCGGACATGCATCGAGCCCCCGGAAGAACTTCACGGGGGCTCGATGGAGACTGAGGAACAGTCAGATCAGGAGGCGAGAACCTCGTCGAGGATCGTCTCGGCCTTGTCCTCGTTGGTGTGCTCGGCCAGGGCCAGCTCGGAGACGAGGATCTGGCGAGCCTTCGCCAGCATCCGCTTCTCACCGGCGGACAGACCGCGGTCACGCTCGCGGCGCCACAGGTCGCGGACGACCTCGGCCACCTTCATCACGTCACCGGAGTGCAGCTTCTCGAGGTTGGCCTTGTAGCGACGCGACCAGTTGGTCGGTTCGTCGGGTACGACGGCCCGCAGCACGTCGAAGACGCGGTCCAGGCCCTCCTTGTCAACGACGTCGCGGACACCGACGAGATCGAGATTGCACGCAGGGACCCGAACGACCAGGTCCTGCTGGGCAACGATGCGGAGAACGAGGTACTGCTTCTCTTCCCCCTTGATGGTGCGCATCTCGATGTCTTCGATGACTGCGGCCCCGTGATTCGGATAGACGACCGTTTCGCCGACAGTGAATGTCATATGTTGTGAACCCCTTTCGAGGTGACCAGTCTAACACGGTTGACGAGGTCCCCTTTCCAGTGTTTGTGCAGGTCAGACGCCTAATCCGGGCTTGACAAACTCGGTTTTCATGTGCCGCGCAGGGGTCGTCGCGGTGCGGACGGGTGCCCGAAACGTTCCCGCCGCCGGGCCGCGATGCTCAATACTTCGACCCATGACAGCGCAGGCCACCCGGAAGGCGACCCGCAAGGCAGCACGCGGTCCGGGACAGATCCGTTCGTTGCTGCGAGCGGTCCATCCGCGGCAGGCGCTGGCCTTCGCCGTGGTGGTCGGCACGCTCGTCGCGCTCACCGGCCGGCCCGGTCGCGAGATCGCGATCAGCGCCGTGGCCGTGCTCGTCGCGCAGCTGATCATGGGCCTGCTCAACGACCTGCTCGACCTCGACCGCGACCGCATGGGCGGCGCGAAGAACAAGCCCATCGCCGAGGGGATCGATCCCGCCGGGCAACGCCAGCTTCGCGATCGCCGTACTCCTGCTCCTCGTGATCCCGCTCTCGCTGCAGAACGGCACCCAGGCCGGGCTCTACCTGCTGGCCACGCTGCTCGTGGGCGCCGTGCACAACCGCTGGCTGCACACCACGGCGCTGTCCTGGCTGGGCTGGGCGGCCACCTTCGCGCTGCTCACCTTCTTCGTCACCTACGGCGGCTGGGGCCACGACGTCGGACGGGTCGGCGCCGCTGACCACCTTCGTGGTGCTGTGCGCCGTCGCTGGGCGTGTGCGTGCACTTCCTGACCTCGCTGCCCGACCTCGTGGTGGACAACCAGGCCGGCACCAAGAACCTCCCGCTGCGCGTCGCGCTGCGCACCGGCGCACCCCGGCTGCTGGTCGTGGCGATCGCCGTGACCGTCGTGGTGGTCGCCGCGATCGTCTGGACCACGGCCCAGGCCGGTGCCATCGCTTCGTGAGCGATAGGCTCGTGCCCGCTGGTCGACCCTCGAGAGGAAAAGCATCGTCATGTTGACGTCCACCCGTCGTCGCCTTGCCGCCGGCGCCATGGTGCTGCTGGTCCCGGTGCTCGGAGCCTGCGGCTTCAGCGAGCAGACCGATCAGGTCTACCAACCCGCCGTCGGCGATCGACAACCGCTCCGGCAGCGTCGACATCCTCGGCGCCGTCGTGGTCAGCTCGCTCAACGGCGAAGGCACCTTCGTGGCCTCGCTGGTGAACAACAAGCAGACCAAGGACGACACCCTGGTCACCATGACCGGCGACGGCCTCGACGTCTCGCTGACGGCTCCGATCAAGGTGCCCGCCGGCGACCTGGTCAACCTCG
Source organism: uncultured Actinomycetota bacterium (assembly GCA_963797505.1). Taxonomy (GTDB): domain Bacteria; phylum Actinomycetota; class Actinomycetes; order Propionibacteriales; family Nocardioidaceae; genus Marmoricola. Next base: position 83,273 of record CAWCQB010000005.1, read on the forward strand.
CGGACAGCGGCGCGGTGAGCGTCACCGGCGACGGCGTGCAGCCGGGCAAGTTCGTCCGCCTCACGCTCACCTTCGAGAGCGGGCAGAAGACCGAGATGAACGTGCCCGTCGTGCCCTACTCGGGTGACTTCAACGACGTGCGGCTGGCCACCCCCAAGAGCACTCCCGCTCCCTGACCGGCATGAGCGACGCCCGCACCCTGATCCTGCTCCGCCACGGCGAGAGCGACTGGAACGCCAAGAACCTGTTCACCGGCTGGGTCGACGTACCCCTCACCGAGAAGGGCCGCGCCGAGGCCGTCTCCGGCGGCGAGCAGCTCGTCGAGGCCGGGCTGCTGCCCGACGTCGTGCACACCTCGCTGCTGCGCCGCGCCATCACGACCGCGCACCTCTCGCTGGACGCCGCCGACCGGCACTGGATCCCCGTACGCCGCTCCTGGAGGCTCAACGAGCGGCACTACGGCGCGCTCCAGGGCAAGGACAAGAAGCAGACGCTCGAGGAGTACGGCGAGGAGCAGTTCATGACCTGGCGCCGCTCCTTCGACGTACCTCCGCCGCCGATCGAGGACGACGACGAGTGGTCGCAGGCCGGTGACGTGCGGTACGCCGACCTCGGCGCCGAGATGCCCCGCACCGAGTGCCTCAAGGACGTGATCGAGCGGATGCTGCCCTACTGGGAGTCCTCGATCGTGCCCGACCTCGCGGGCGGCGACACCGTGCTGATCGCGGCCCACGGCAACAGCCTGCGCGCGATCGTGAAGCACCTCGACGACATCAGCGACGAGGACATCGCGGGCCTGAACATCCCCACGGGACAGCCGCTCGTCTACCAGCTCGACGCGGAGATGCGCCCGCTCGAGCGTGGCGGTCGCTACCTCGACCCGGAGGCCGCCGCGGCCGCCGCCGAGGCCGTCGCCAACCAGGGCCGCTAGGCCCGGAACTGGTGGGGCCGGCGCAGCAGCGCCGGCAGGTTCGCCGCCCCCGGGGCGTCGTCGGTCGACGGCCATCCAGTCGCCGGGGTTGGTCATCTGGCAGCGCTGGAGGGAGAGGCAGCCGCAGCCGATGCACGAGTCCAGCCCGTCGCGCAGCCGCTCCAGCGCGGCGATCTGGTCGTCCAGCCGGCCACGCCAGTGGCGGGTGATCCGCTGCCAGTCGGCGCGGTTCGGGCACCCGCCCCTCGGGCAGCCGGTCGAGCTCCTCGCGGGCCTCGTCGAGGGTCAGCCCGATGTTGGAGGCGGCCCGGATGAAGGCCAGCCGGCGGAGCACGTTGCGCTCGAACTGGCGACGCCCGCCCGACGTCCTCGTGGCCGAGATCAGTCCCTCGGCCTCGTAGAAGCGGAGCGCCGACGCGGCGTACCCACTGCGCCTGGCGACCTCGCCGACGGAGAGCAGCTCACGCGAATCCATGGACACCCCTTGATCTCAAGTTAACTTTAACTTTAACACTGGGATGCATGACGACAACGACTCCTCCCACAGCACTGATCACCGGCGGCTCCTCCGGACTCGGCCTGGCCCTCGCCCTCGCGCTCGACGACGCGGGCTGGATCGTGGTCACCGACGCCCGCGACGCCGACCGGCTCCGCACCGCCCTCGAGGGGACCACCGTCCACGGGGTTCCCGGCGACGTCGCCGAGGCCGACCACCGCGCGGCTCTCGTCGACGTGGTCGCCGGGCTCGGTGGCCTCGACCTGCTGGTGCTCAACTCCAGCATCCTGGGCCCCCTGCCGATGCGGCCGCTCGCGCAGTACGAGCCGCTGGAGTTCGGCGAGGTCTTCCGCGCCAACGCGGGAGCACCCGGCTCACTGATGGTCGCGCTCACCGGCGAGCTCCAGCGGCGTGCCGGCATGGTCATCGGGATCTCGTCGGACGCTGCGGTGCAGCACTACGAGACCTGGGGCGGGTACGGCGCCTCCAAGGCGGCCCTCGACCACCTGGTGCTCACGTTCGGGGCCGAGACCGGGCTCGCGACGTACGCCGTGGACCCGGGCGACATGCGCACCCCGATGCAGCAGGCCGCCTTCCCGGACGAGGACATCTCCGACCGCCCGCTCCCCCAGACCGTGGTGCCACGACTCCTGGCGCTGGTCGACCGGCGACCGCCGTCGGGTCGCTACGTCGCCGCCGAGATCGCCCGGCTGGAGGTGGCCGGCGCATGACCATCCTCAGCGAGCACTCGGCCGTCCGGTTCCACACAGCCGCGGAGTCCACGGCACCGGCGCCTCCGGAGGTCCGCGGGACCGTCGCGGGACGACGTACGGCTGCTGGTCGCCCGGCCCGACGGCATCGAGCACCACCGGTTCGGCGACCTGCCCGACCAGCTCGAGCCCGGGGACCTCGTGGTCGTGAACGACTCGGCGACGGTCAACGCGGAGGTCGACGCCGTCCGCGGCGGGCTGCCCATCGTGCTGCACGCCGCCGGCCGCCTCGACGACGGCTCCTGGGTGGTGGAGCTGCGCACGTCTCCCCACGCCTCGGAGCCGATCCTGGACGCGGCACCGGGCGAGACCATCGGGGTGGGCGAGCTCCCGGTGACGCTGCTGGCGCCGTACCCCCGCGAGGACTCCTCGCCGACCGGGACCGGCAACCGGCTGTGGCGTGCCCGCGTGGAGGGCGACCTGCGCGCGCTGCTCGACCGGCACGGCCGACCGATCGCCTACGGCTACCTGGACGACCGCTACCCGCTCTCGGCGTACCAGTCGGTCTTCAGCCGGCGCCCCGGCAGCGCGGAGATGGCCTCCGCCGGACGGCCGTTCACCGATGCGCTGGTGACGCGCCTGGTCACGCGCGGCGTCGCCGTGGCCCCGGTGACCCTGCACACCGGCGTCTCCTCCCAGGAGGCCGGCGAAGGGCCGCAGCCCGAGTGGTTCCACGTGCCGGCCACGACCGCGCGGCTGGTCGAGCACACCCGCGCCCACGGCGGCCGGGTGGTCGCGACCGGCACCACCGTCACGCGCGCGCTCGAGTCGGCGGTCGTCGACGGGAGCGGTGCAGGAGTCGTGGGGCTGGACCGACCGCGTGGTCACGCCTGCCCATCCCGCGGTGGTGGTGAACGGCCTGATCACCGGCTGGCACGACGCCGAGGCCTCACACCTGCTTGCTGGTCGAGGCGATCGCCGGCACCGAGCTCGCGCAGGCGGCGTACGACGGCGCGGTGGCCGGCGGCTACCGCTGGCACGAGTTCGGCGACTCGGCGTTGTTCCTGCCGTAGTCGCCGGCGAGCACCCTCAGGCGTACTGCGGGTGCTCGCCGGTGACCAGGAACACGACCCGCCGGGCGATGGACACGGCGTGGTCGGCGATGCGCTCGTAGTAGCGGCCGAGGAGGGCGATGTCGACGGCCGGCTCGACGCCGTGCTTCCAGTCCGAGCCGAGCAGCTCGCGGAAGGAGTTGCGGCGCAGGCTGGTCCATCTCCTGGTCGACCTCCTCGAGCTCCTCGGCGGCGGCGACGTCGGAGTTGGCGATGACGTGCTCGACCTTGCCGATCATCACCTCGGCGACGGCGGCCATCCGGGCGATCATGGGGACGACCTGGTCGGGCACGGCGACGTCGGGGACGCGGAGGCGGGCGATCTTGGCGATGTGCACGGCGAGGTCGCCCATCCGCTCGAACTCGCTGACCATCCGCAGCGACGCGACCAGCATCCGCAGGTCGCCGGCGACGGGGTTCTGCAGCGAGAGCAGCTCGAAGCTGTGCTCCTCGAGCTTCTCGCGGAGGTTGTCGATGCTGGACGTCGTTGCTGATGACCTGCTCGGCACGCTGGGCGTCACCCTCGAGCAGGGCGGCGGTGCCCTCGGAGACGGCCTCGCGGACGAGACGGGCCATGGTCACGAGGTCGTCACGGATCGAGTCGAGCTGGTCGGCATAGGCATCGCGCATGTGCCTCAACCTACGGCGGCCAGGTGAAGTGTTGGCGTCGTTGCGTGAATCGAAGGTGAACAGTCCCGTAAGGACCAGTCCGAGAAGCCAACCTTGGGTGAAACCCTGCGTACGATCGAAGGCGTGAGCCCGACAGTCCAGGCCCTCCTCTTCGCGCTGCTCGGAGCAGTGCTGGGCGGTGGTGCCGTGCTGGCGTTCCGGGTGAGCGAACGACAGATGCGACCCGCCGAGGCGCCCGAGCCGGCCCTCCCGCCGGGCGTCGCCGCGGTCCTCTCCGTGCTGCGCAGCTCGGCCCTCGTCGTCGACGGTAGCGACGCCGTCCTGAAGGCCTCCGCGCCCGCCATCGCGATGGGTCTCGTGCGGGGTCACGAGATCACCGTGCGCGAGCTCGGCGAGCTGGTCCGGCAGGTACGCCGGGACGGGCAGATCCGCGAGACCGAGCTCCTCGTGCAGCGCGACGGGATGCCGCCTCGCCACGTGACCGCCCGGGTCGCGCCGTTGAGCAGCCAGCTCGTCCTGGCCCTCGTCGAGGACCGCACCCGCGAGCGCCGGGTCGAGTCGATCCGCCGCGACTTCGTGGCCAACGTCAGCCACGAGCTGAAGACACCGGTGGGCGCGATCAAGCTGCTCTCCGACGCCGTCATCGACGCCGCCGACGACCCCGAGGCCGTGCAGCGCTTCGCCGGCCGGATGCACACCGAGAGCGAGCGCCTCGCCCGGCTGGTGCAGCAGATCATCGAGCTCTCCCGGCTGCAGGGCGACGACCCGCTCGACGAGCCGGTCGCCGTGGAGGCCGACAAGATCATCGCCCGCGCCATCGACGAGAGCCTGACCGACGCCGCCGCGCGGCAGATCGAGCTGGTGCACAACGGCACCGAAGGACTCGTGCTGCTCGGCAACCGCGAGCAGGTGGCCGTCGCCGTCGGCAACCTGGTGGCCAACGCCGTCGCGTACTCCCCCGAGGGCTCCTCGGTCGTCGTCGGGGCCACCGGCCACGACACCTCCGTCGACATCACCGTCACCGACCGGGGCATCGGGATCCCGGCCCACGAGCTCGACCGCATCTTCGAGCGCTTCTACCGCGTCGACCCTGCCCGGCACCGCTCCACCGGCGGCACCGGCCTCGGCCTGTCGATCGTCAAGCACGTCGCCGCCTCCCACGGTGGCGAGGTGCGGGTCTGGTCGGTCGAGGGCCAGGGCTCGACGTTCACCCTGACCCTGCCCCGCAAGCCCGGTCCGCTGCCCAGCAGGACCGCCCACCCCGGAACATCCGGGTCACATGTCATCAATGAGGAGACCGCGTGAGTCGCGTACTGGTCGTCGAGGACGAGGAGAGCTACAGCGATGCCCTCGCCTACATGCTCCGCAAGGAGGGGTTCGAGGTGGCCATCGCCGCCACGGGCCACGATGCGCTGGCGGAGTTCGACCGCGCCGGCGCGGACATCGTGCTGCTCGACCTGATGCTGCCCGGCATCCCGGGCACCGAGGTCTGCCGGCAGATCCGGCAGACCTCCAACGTCCCGGTGATCATGGTCAGCGCCAAGGACGACGAGGTCGACAAGGTGGTCGGGCTCGAGCTCGGCGCCGACGACTACGTCACCAAGCCGTACTCGCCGCGCGAGCTGGTCGCCCGCATCCGGGCCGTGCTGCGCCGCGGCGTCGAGCCCGACCTGGCGCCGATGACCCTCGAGGTCGGCAACGTCCGGATGGACGTCGAGCGCCACATCGTCACCGTCGGTGGCGCGGAGGTGCGGCTGCCGCTCAAGGAGTTCGAGCTGCTGGAGATGTTCCTGCGCAACCCCGGCCGGGTGCTCACGCGCGGCCAGCTGATCGACCGCGTGTGGGGGTCGGACTACGTCGGCGACACCAAGACCCTCGACGTGCACGTGAAGCGGCTGCGCGCCAAGCTCGAGGACAACCCGGCCGAGCCGAAGCTGCTCACCACCGTCCGCGGGCTCGGCTACAAGCTCGACCTCTGAGCTCCCGCCGGACGGCGGCTGGATCTCGACGTACGGCGACCGAAAACCGCGTGCTCCTTGTCGGTGCCGGTCCCTAGGCTCGGTGCGTGACACCGAAGACAGCACCCTCGTGGCTGCCGCTCGCCGCCGTGTCCTGCACGCTGGTGTTCTGGGCGTCCGCGTTCGTGGCGATCCGGCACCTCGGCGACGACTTCTCGGCCGGTGCGCTCTCGCTCGGTCGCCTGCTCGTCGGCGCCGTGTGCCTGGCGGTGATGGCGCTGTCCCGCGGTGTGCCTCGGCCCAGCCGTCGCGACTGGGTGTCGATCGTGGCGATCGGGGTGCTCTGGTTCGGTCTCTACAACGTCGCGCTCAACCAGGGCGAGCGCTCCGTCGACGCCGGCACCGCGGCGATGCTGATCCAGGTCTCACCGGTGCTGATCGCCCTGCTGGCCGCGATCTTCCTCGACGAGCGGTTCACCCTGCACCTCGGCATCGGGCTCGCGCTCGCGTTCGGCGGCGTCGCACTGATCTCGCTGTCCACGTCGTCGGGCAGCAACAGCGACCTGGTCGGGGTGCTCCTCTGCCTGGTCAGCGCCGTCGCCTACTCGATCAGCCTGATCCTCCAGAAGCCGCTGGTCGGCCGGCTCGCCGCCGTCCACGTCACCTGGCTGGCGTGCACGATCGGCGCGATCAGCTGCCTGCCGTTCGCGGGCGACCTGGTCCGCCAGGCCAGGGACGCGCCCGCGTCGTCGCTGTGGTGGCTGGTCTACCTCGGGGTCTTCCCGACGGCGATCGCCTTCACGACGTACGCCTTCGCCCTGCGCCACATGAGCGCCAGCAACCTGGGCGTGACGACCTACCTCGTCCCGCCGATCACGATCGTGCTCGGGCTGATCTTCCTGTCCGAGGCTCCGCCCACGATGGCGTACGCCGGCGGCGTGCTCGCGCTGGTCGGTGTCGCCGTCGCTCGCCGCAAGCCGCGCCCGAAGGCACCCGACCCCGCCCACCCCGAGGCGGCGGCGCTCAACACCTAGTCCTTCTCTGAGTCCTCGGGCGTCCCCAGCTCGTCGAGGCCCAGCGGACCCCGGAACGCCTCGAGGTTGTGGATGGGCTCGCCCCGGGAGATCCGCCACTCCCACTCCTTGCGGATCGAGGAGGCGAACCCGAGCTCGAGGATCGTGTTGAACGACCCGTCGGCGTACTCGAGCACCGCACCGAGCAGCCGGTCGATCTCCTCGCTCGTGGCCGAGGAGAGCGGCAGCCGGGCGTCGAGGTAGATGTCGCCCATCCCGTCGAGCCCGAAGGAGACGGCGTACATCTTCATGTTGCGCTCGAGCATCCAGCGGTAGACGCCCTCGAAGTTCTCGTCCGGCTTGCGGCAGACGAAGGCGTGCACCTCGAGCGCGTGCCGGCCGACGTCGAAGCGGCACGGCGTCTGCAGCTTCTTCTCCCCGGGGAGCTCGACCATCAGCGAGGTCGGCGGAGATCTCCTTGTACTCGAGCTCGCCGTCCTCGAAGACCTGCCGCAGGGCGGCCAGCGCCTGCTCGCGTTCGGGGCTGAGGGCGTCGGAGGAGTCGTCGTTCACGGTCCCGATGATGTCAGGGCGTCGCCAGAGGGTCAGAGCGCGATGCCGCTGAGATCCGCGCGCATCTTCTGCTGCGCGGTCGCGTAGACGTCGAGCATCACCTCGGCGGTGCGGTCCCAGCCGAACTGCTGGGCGTGCGCCTCGGCTCCCGCGGCCAGGCGGTCGCGCAGGCTCGGCTCGAAGAGCACGCGCTCGAAGGCGGCGGCGTACGACGAGGGCTCGTGGTCGGCGACCAGCAGACCGGAGCGCTCGTCTCGCACGGCAGTGGTGAGGCCACCGACGGACGCCGCGACGACCGGGGTCCCGGTGGCCTGGGCCTCGATGGCGACCAGCCCGAAGCTCTCGTTGTACGACGGCACGCAGACCAGGGTGGACGCGGCGTACCAGTCCACCAGGTCTTCCTGGGCGACCGGCGGCACGAACCGGACCGACGAGGAGATGCCGAGCTCGTCGGCCAGCCGCACCAGCGAGTCAGGGCTGTCGAGGCCGGAGCCGGACGGGCCACCGACGACCGCCACGGTCAGCGACGAACGCAGCTCGGGGCGCCGCGCGAGCAGCACCGCCACCGCACGCAGCATCACGTCGGGCGCCTTCAGCGGCTGGATCCGTCCGACGAAGGTGATCACCTGGCCGGAGGCGGGCAGGCCGAGGCGCTCGCGGGCGGCGGCCATGCCGACGTCGCGGAACATGGCGAGGTCGACGCCCGGGTGCACGACCTCGACGCGACCGGGGTCGGCGTCGTACAGGTCGATGAGCTGCTTGGCCTCGTCGTCGGTGTTGGCGACCAGCATGTCCGCGGCGGCGACCACCTGCTCCTCGCCGATCAGCCGGGTCAGCGGCTCGGGGGTGTCGCCCGCGGCGAGCGCGGCGTTCTTGACCTTGGCCATCGTGTGCATCGTGTGCACCAGCGGGACGCCCCAGCGGTCACGCGCCAGCGCGCCGACCTGGCCGCTGAGCCAGTAGTGGCTGTGCACGAGGTCGTAGTAGCCGGGCGGGTGGTAGGCCTCGGTGCGCAGCACCTCGCGAGCGAAGACACACAGCTGGGCGGGCAGCTCGTGCTTGGTCAGGCCCTCGTAGGGACCGGCGGCCACGTGGTGCACGCGGATGCCGTCGCTGACGTCGACGACGGGGGCCAGCGAGCTGCCGGTGGCGCGGGTGAACACGTCGACCTCGACCTGGCGCGCGGCCAGCCGTCGGGCGAGCTCGAGGACGTAGACGTTCATGCCGCCCGCGTCACCCGTCCCCGGCTGGTCCAGGGGCGAGGTGTGCAGGCTGATCATCGCGACGCGGCGCAGCTCCATCCAAACCTCCGAAGGACCCAACCACCGGAGGTCCCGGTCCATTCCGGTACCTATCATGGCGGCTGCACGTCGTACCCCCACGAGGAGGCCCCATGCCCCGCACCGCCGTCGTCACCGGAGCCAGCAGCGGCATCGGCGCCGCCACGGCCCGCGCGCTCGCCGGCGACGGGTTCCACGTGGTCTGCGCGGCCCGCCGGAAGGACCGGATCGAGGAGCTCGCGGCGGAGATCGGGGGTACGGCGGTGGTCTGCGACGTCACCGACGACGACTCCGTGCGCGCGCTCGCCGAGGTCGTGGACAGCGTGGACGTGCTCGTCAACAACGCGGGCGGTGCGGTCGACGCGGCCACCGTCGAGGACGCCGACGTGGCGGACTGGGCACGGATGTTCGACCTGAACGCGCTCAGCATGGTGCGCGTCACCCAGGCGCTGCTCCCCGCCCTGCGCGCCGACGGCGGCGGGCTCGTGGTCAACATGGGCTCCACGGCGGGCCGGGTCGCCTACGAGGGCGGCGGCGGCTACACGGCGGCCAAGCACGCCGTGGCCGTGCTCACCCGGACGCTGCGCCTCGAGCTGGTCGCCGAGCCGCTGCGGTTCACCGAGATCGCCCCGGGCATGGTCAGGACCGACGAGTTCGCGCTGAACCGGTTCGACGGGGACACCGAGCGCGCAGAAGCCGTCTACGCGGGCGTCGCGGAGCCGCTGGTCGCCGAGGACATCGCCGAGATGGTCCGCTGGGTCGCCTCACTGCCCCCGCACGTGGACATCGACGAGATCGTCTGCCGCCCGCGTGCGCAGGCGGCGCAGCACAAGGTGCACCGCGAGCAGTAGCGCTCAGCCGCGCTGCCACCAGCGCCGCTGGCGCGGGCTCGGGTTCGGGTGCCGCCTGGGCTGTGGCTGTGGCTTCTTCGGCGGGCGACGGACCCGCAGCAGCGGCCGGCCGGACACCTGCTGGATCTCCTGGCGCCAGAACCCGCGCTCGTCGAGCCACTCGGTCAGCACGTCGAGCCAGGGCTGGCTGTCGTCGAACGTCGCGTAGAGCTTGTTCATCGTCACCGCGAAGGGGCGCAGGTCCTGGGTGGTCGCCTGCCACACGGCTGCCGCGACGCCGGGCGTGTGCGGGGCACGGTAGTCGTCGAACACGACGACGCCGCCCGGCTTGAGGAGGGTGCGCGCCGCGGCGATGTCCTCGACGACGTGCTCGTAGAGGTGGGAGGCGTCGATGTGCACGAAGCGGTGCGTGCCGTGCGCGGCGTGGTCGACGACCGAGGCGCTCGGACCGCGTACGACGACGGGAAGGGTGTCGTGGACGGTGAGGTAGTACTTCTCGAAGGCCTCCTGGGAGAGCTCGGCGTACTGGTCCTCGTTCTCGGCGCGGTTCTCCTCCGCCGAGGCCTCCTGCTCGAAGAGGTCGATGACCGTGAACGTCTCGCCGGGTTGCTGGTGCCAGCCGATCAGCGCTGCACTCTTGCCGAGGTAGGCCCCGAGCTCGGCCAGGTCCCCACCGCCGAGGCGGTCCTCGGTCTGCCGGAGGAGCTGGTCGAACACCTCCATGTCCATCCGCAGGAACCAGCCGGGGATCTCGTCGATCTGGCGGTACGGCGGTGTGGGCTCTGCTGGAGTCTGCGCCGGTGTCTCCGTCATGGGGGGATGGTGTCAGAAACGGCTACGGGCGGTTGAACACCGTCCCCTTGATGGGCGGCGGAGGCTCGAACGGCTTGAGCGCGAAGCAGCTGGCGACGTACGCCCCCGAGTCGCTCGGCCACTGCGAGGCCGACCCGGGATAGGCCCGGCCGACGACGCCGCCCTTCGTCGTCGAGACCGACTGGAGCAGCGTCTGGCAGACCTTGTCGAGCCTGGCGTACTCGGCGTCGCTGAGCGCGACGTACGGCCCCCGCGCGCCGGTGCGTACGGCCTTCTTGCCGTTGACCTGGCCGTTCTCGATGGCGGTGTTGAGGATCATCTCGCCGATGTCCTCGGCCTGGTGACGGCGGCTGCAGGGCAGGTAGGTGCCCGGCGTGTCCAGGCACACGCGTGCCGTGATCGGCACCTTGCTGGTGGTGACGTCGGCGAAGCGGAGGGTGCCGGGCTGGTCCTGCTCGAAGGTGCACACGAACTTCTTCTGCCCCTTGGCCCACAGGTCGGCCGGGAAGGGGTCCCAGGCCACGTGCAGCCCACCGTTGACGTTGAGCGACGGCCCGAGCTGGACGGGCAGTCCGCCGGCCTTCCGCTGCGCCTGCCCGTACGGCGTGCCCGCCATGCACAGGTCGTTCACCTGGTCGCGCACCTTGCGGTAGAGCGGGGACTTCTGGTCGAGCAGGTCGGAGTAGTCCGTGACCTGGGCGGTCAGCTGCGGCGACACCTCGACCACGTTGTAGAGCTCGAGGGAGTGCGGCGAGGAGCAGTCGATCTCGTCGGTGAACGCGGCGTCGTCGCGCATGGCGTCGCCGAGCGAGGCGTCGCCGCCGGCGTACTTCTCCACCCACGCACCGAACGCCTTGCTGCCCAGGGCCTCGGGCAGCTGCTGGTCGCCCCAGCAGGTGCCGGCGGTCAGCGTCTTGACCGGCTTGTCGGCCGTCGACTCGCGCTTGGGCGCCGTGGCATCGCTGCTGCACCCGACGAGTCCGATCAGGAGGGCCGCGACCGCGATCGATTCCGGCGACGCGTGTGGACATGGCCTCAGCGTCGCAGATAGGTCCGAATTCCCCGGACGACCGCGGCTGCGTAGCGGGCCCGGCCCTTCGCGGAGGTCATCCGGTGTGCATCGGTCGAGTTGCGCATGTTGCCGATCTCGATCATCGCGACGGGTACGTCGGACATGTTCAGCGTGCCGAGGTCGCTGCGGATGTCGAGGCCGCTGCCGCCGCCGATGTAGTTCGACCTCGGGATGCCGCCACGGGTCAGCGACGTGCGCAAGCGTCTTCGCCAGCCGCAGCGAGGCGGTCGCGATGTCGGTCGTCCAGGGCTTGCGGCGCTTCGGCGCGATCACGTGGAAGCCGTGGTCGGAGGTCGGGGCCCCGTCGGCGTGCAGCGACACCATCAGGCGGGCGCCGACGCGCTTGCCGAAGCGGCCGCGGGCGTCGACGCACGGACCCCACTTCGTCGACGCTGTTGGTCACCCGCGTCATCCGGACCCGGGCACCGAGGGCCTCCAGCCGGCGCTTCACCGCCTGCGAGAGCCGGAAGTTCACGGTCGCCTCGGGTACGCCGCTGTTGGTGGCCGCCCCGGTGGAGTTGCACGGCTTCTTGAAGCCGCCGGCCGGAACGGGTCGGTTGATCTCCCGCGTGTGCCGGCTGTTGCCGAGCTGGTGACCGGGGTCCAGCGCGATGACGAGCCCGTGCAGGGGCTTCGCCGCGGCCCGGGCGCTCTCGGCCTGCACCGCGGGGGCCGACCCGGTCGAGTCGGCCGCGCTGCTCGAGGCGAGCCCGGGCAACGTCGTACCCGCGAGCGTCACGGCGACGAGCACGGCCAGCACGCGTGGCAAAACGGACATGCGGGCCACGATAGACTCAGCGGCGCGCCCATCGGCGCCGAACCCCATTTCCCCGACACCTGTCTGCCAGCGCGCCCGCGGGCGGCAGACGGAAGGCCACAGGCATGAGCACCGCCGACCAGACCACCACCGCGCCCAGTACAGACCGGGCCCTGCGCACCGATCTGCGCAACGTCGCCATCGTCGCGCACGTCGACCACGGCAAGACCACGCTGGTCGACAAGATGCTGTGGCAGGGCGGCGCCTTCGGCGAGCACCAGCACGTCGACGAGCGGGCGATGGACTCGGGCGACCTCGAGCGCGAGAAGGGCATCACCATCCTCGCCAAGAACACCGCGATCCACTACGCCGGTCCTTCCGCGGGCGGAAAGCCGATGACGATCAACATCATCGACACCCCCGGCCACGCCGACTTCGGTGGCGAGGTCGAGCGCGGCCTGTCCATGGTCGACGGCATCGTCCTCCTGGTCGACGCCTCCGAGGGGCCGCTGCCGCAGACCCGGTTCGTGCTGCGCAAGGCGCTGAACGCCGACATGCCCGTCGTGCTCGTGGTCAACAAGGTCGACCGCGGCGACGCCCGCATCTCCGAGGTCGTCGACGAGACCTACGAGCTGTTCATGGACCTGCTCGACGAGTCGCACAGCCAGGACGCGCTCGACTTCCCGGTCGTCTACGCGAGCGCCAAGGCCGGCCGGGCGTCGCTGGAGATGCCCGAGAACGGCGGCCTGCCCGACTCCGCGGACCTCGAGCCGCTGTTCCGGACGATCCTCGAGACCATCCCGGCGCCCGTCTACACCGAGGGCGCGCCGCTGCAGGCCCACGTCACCAACCTCGACGCCTCGCCGTTCCTGGGCCGGCTCGCGCTGGTCCGGGTCCGCGAGGGCACGCTGAAGAAGAACCAGACCGTGGCGTGGATGAAGACCGACGGCTCGAAGCAGAACGTGAAGATCACCGAGCTGCTCGTCACCGAGGCGCTGGAGCGCAAGCCCGGCGAGCAGGCCGGCCCGGGCGACATCGTCGCGATCGCCGGCATCCCCGACATCATGATCGGCGAGACCCTGGCCGACGCCGACAACCCGGTCGCGCTGCCGCTGATCAAGGTGGACGAGCCCGCGATCTCGATGACGATCGGCATCAACACCTCGCCGCTCGCCGGCCGCGGGCCGACCAAGAACACCAAGGTCACCGCCCGGCTGGTCAAGGACCGGCTCGACAAGGAGCTGGTCGGCAACGTCTCGCTGAAGATCCTCGACACCGAGCGTCCCGACGCCTGGGAGGTCCAGGGCCGTGGCGAGCTGGCGCTGGCGATCCTGGTCGAGCAGATGCGGCGCGAGGGCTTCGAGCTGACCGTCGGCAAGCCGCAGGTGGTCACCCGCGAGGTCAACGGCAAGGTGCACGAGCCGGTCGAGCGGCTGACCATCGACGCGCCCGAGGAGTACCTCGGCACGATCACCCAGCTGATGGCGGTCCGCAAGGGCCGGATGGAGCAGATGACCAACCACGGCACCGGCTGGGTGCGGATGGAGTTCCTGGTGCCGGCGCGCGGGCTGATCGGCTTCCGCACCGAGTTCCTCACCGACACCCGCGGCACCGGCATCGCGCACCACGTCTTCGAGGGCTACGAGCCGTGGGCCGGCGAGATCAAGTCGCGCTCGCAGGGTTCGCTCGTCGCCGACCGGTCGGGTGCCGTCACGGCGTACGCCATGACCAACCTGCAGGAGCGCGGCGTGCTCTTCGTGGACCCGACGACCGAGGTCTACGAGGGCATGATCGTCGGCGAGAACTCGCGCGCCGACGACATGGACGTGAACATCACCAAGGAGAAGAAGCAGACCAACATCCGGTCCGCCACCTCCGACAACTTCGAGAAGCTGATCCCGCCGAAGAAGCTCTCCCTCGAGCAGTCCCTGGAGTTCTGCCGCGAGGACGAGTGCGTCGAGGTCACCCCCGACGCCGTCCGCATCCGCAAGGTCTACCTGGACGCGCACGACCGCGCGAAGACGGCTGCTCGGGCTCGGAAGGGCTAGGCGCTGTCGGTTTCACTACTCCGGTTGTGAAACTGGCGCGACGTTCGGAAAGCTTCACGAACATCACGTCAGTTCTTGTACGACGACCGCGGCTCGCTCGTCAGTCCTCCAGCACCAACCGGGCCAGCTCGCGCAGGTCCTCGGTGAGCTCCTGCTCGTGCACGACCGTCTGGGTGCTCAGGTAGCTGAACCGGTAGACGTAGCGGTCCGGGCGCGGCTCGCCGCCGCCGACGGCGCGGAAGTCGATGCGCTGCACCAGGCGGCGCACGGCACTCGCGCGCGGGTCGGTCGAGTCGAGGTCGACGGCGCCCTCCTTGGTGAGCCCGGCGAAGCCGCCGCTGCGCGTCACCCGCACGACCAGCCCGGCGTCCGGCGGGCTGGGGGCCGTGGTCGGCGAACCACCCACGCCGACCGTGTCCCAGGCGTCCTGCACGGCTGCGGCGTGCTCGCCGGCGGCCGCGACCGTGGCCGCGGCGAAGGTGGCGAAGTCGCTGTCGGCGGACAGGCCGGAGGTGAGGGTGGCGTACCAGATCCGGCCGGCGCCGCTCCAGGACTCCCCGCCGATGGCGCGGGCGGCCAGCACGAAGGCCCGGTTGGGGATGCCGCTGTTGAGGTGCACGCCGCCGTTGTCGTCGGTCGTGTCGACGTAGTCCGCCATCGAGCCGACCTGGGGGTCCTTGCCGATCTGCGGGTCGTCGTACGCCGTGCCGGGGTCGGACATCGAGCGCAGCGCCTTGCCGTTGATGCCGGGCAGGAAGATGCCCTCCCCGACCAGCCAGTCCGCACTCGCAGCGTCCTGGCCGAGGTGGCGCTGCTTGATGCAGGCGCCGAACACGTCGGACATCGACTCGTTCAGGGCACCGGACTGGCCCTGGTAGGTCAGGTCGGCCGTGAACTGCGTGACCGCGTGCGAGAGCTCGTGACCCAGCACGTCGATGGGCTTGGTGAACCGGTCGAAGACCTGGCCGTCCCCGTCGCCGAAGACCAGCTGGGTGCCGTCCCAGAAGGCGTTGTCGTAGTCCTGCTCGTAGTGCACCGTCGCGACCACGGTGGCGCCGCGGTCGTCGTACGACGAGCGCCCGAAGTCGCTGAACAGGGCCAGCGACTCGGTGATGCCCGTCGCCGCCTCGTCGACGGCGACGTCACCGCTCGCCGGCTGACCCGCCGAGCGGACCAGCCGGCCGGGCAGCGTCGAGCCGTTCGCCGCGTCGTGGATCTCCCAGGCGCCCGTCGCGGCCGCAGTGGGGGCCACGGTGGGCCGGGCTCTGACCTGCGCGTCGATGACCTGGGTACGACGGCCGCACTCGGCCACGGTCTCGTCAGGCGCCTGCGCGAGACGCTCCAGCAGATATCCCGGGATGAAGTGACAACGCATGACTGTCACGTTCCCCCGGGAACGCGACCATCACAAGGTCAGCGGAAGGTCAGCGGCGGCGGGTGACCGAGGCCAGGGCGGGGCGTACGTCGAGGATGTAGACGAACGCCGCCACGATGCCCACGATCGAGAAGACCCCGAGCACGGATGGCCAGATGAACGCCGTCACCACGGTCAGACCGAGGATCAGGGACCAGGCCGGCTTGGTGAGCTTGCCGGCGGCGACGTACGCCTGCGTCGGGCGCGTCACGGCGTCGATGAACGCGAACACCTTCACGGCCAGGAGAGCGAAGAAGGCGATCTCCGCGACCATCGACTCGAATTGGAACACCACGGCACCAGCGTAGCCGTGGACCGGATGGTCCGGGCACAGCAACGGGCCCCCGGGAAACCCGGGGGCCCGCCGGCCCGGCTCTGGC
Source organism: uncultured Actinomycetota bacterium (assembly GCA_963797505.1). Lineage (GTDB taxonomy): Bacteria > Actinomycetota > Actinomycetes > Propionibacteriales > Nocardioidaceae > Marmoricola. The sequence continues at coordinate 99,311 of CAWCQB010000005.1, forward strand.
GAAGGGAGGGGTCACCAGAGGCCGGACTACTCGTCACCCGTCGGTGACGAGTGTTCGATCAGGCCGAGGCGCTGGTGGCCGCCGAGGCCTGCGTCGCGGTGGTCTTCTTGGCAGCGGTCTTCTTCGCGGTGGTCGCGCCACCCTTGGCACCGCCCTGCGCGGTCGCCTTCTTGGCGGCCGGCTTGGACTTGTTGCCCGGAGCCTTGGTCGCGGCGGCGTTGGAGGCCGGAGCCTTCTTGGCCGCACCCTTCTTGGCGGCCTGGCGACGCGCCACGGTGGACTTGGCCGGGGCCTTGCGCACCGCGGTGACGGCCTTGACGCCGTCCTTGCGGATCGCGGCCACGAGCTTCTCGCCACGGTCGGCGAGGTCGCCGTAGGCCTTGGTCAGCTCGGTGACGGCTTCCTCGACCTGCGCCTGGACCTTGGCGGGAAGCGCCAGGGCGTCCTTCTGCAGCTCGGTCACGCGGGCCTCGAACTTGGCCTGCGCGTCCTTGGCGTCCTTCTGCAGCTCGTCGATGCGGGCGTTGACCAGCGAGACGGCCTGGCCCTGGAGGGCCTTGGGGTCGCGCTCGATCTTGCTGACGCGGGACTGGACGCCGGTGAGGCGCTCCTGCGCCTGCTTCTGCGCCTCGGCGGTGTAGCCACGAGCGAACTCGTAGGCGATCTCGGTCGCGCCGGCAACGGCGTACAGCGGCTTGACGGCCTCGGCCTTCAGCTGCTCGACATTGAACTGGGTCTTAGCCATGTCAATCTCCTTCGATGATGGTGGTGTCGAGCCCCGGTTCCTCGATGAGAGGTGCGGGCTCGGGTGCTGCTGTGTTGTTCACGTTCTCGGCGACCGCCCTGAACGACTGGTACACGTCGAGCAGGGACTGCTTCTGCCGCTCGCTGAGCACCGGGTCCCCGAGGATGGCCAGCTCCACGGAGCGGACCTGACCGTCATCGGGATTCAAGATCCCTGCCTGCACGTAGAGCTGCTCGGCAGAGATCCGGAGTGCCTTGGCGAGCTGCTGCAGCACCTCGGCGGACGGCCTGCGCAGACCACGTTCGATCTGGCTCAGGTAGGGGTTGGACACACCGGTCTGCTCCGCCAGCTGCCGCAGCGAGAGCTGGGCATTGACGCGCTGCTCGCGGAGGTACTCCCCGAGCGACTCGACGGTCTTCCCGACCTTGATCTTGGCCATGGGTCCATCGTGCTAACTCCTGCAAGCAAAAGCAACCGAGAACACGGTGAAGGTGGTCACAAAACCCTTATCTCACGATGCAAAACGGCCGTTTGCGGTGCTAGCCAGCCAGCAAACACGGAGGTCAGACGGCGATTGGCCGGACGTCCGGGGCGCTCAGCTCGGGGCGACGGCGCGGATCTCACCCACTGGTCGTCCGCCGCCGAGCAACACCGCTTCGCCCGTACGACGCACCGCGTCGCCGTCCACACCGGTCTCCCCCGTCACGCCGAGCCCCTCCAGCAACGCCGCCATCACCACCGGCCGCGCGCGAGCCGCACCGTCGTCGGTCTTGGTCGCGAACGCACGGCCGTCGGGCAGCGCGACCGCGTAGCAGGACTCGGCACCGGCCTTGCCGATGGCGCCGGGGATCGCGCGCAGCAGGGTGAGCTCGTCGCGCTGGGTGCCCGACACGTACTCCGGGATGCGCCCGGATGGCCGACGCGATCGCGAACGCCGGTCCCGACGAGGCCCGTGCCAGACGGGCGAACGCGCGCGCCAGGCCGGTCAGCGAGGTGGACAGCAGCGGTGCCCCGCAGCCGTCGACCGCCACGTGCTCGACGGGCTCGCCGGTCGTGCGGGCGAAGGTCTCGGCGATGGCCTGCTGCAGCGGGTGGTCGGCGGCGAGGTAGGTCTCGGTGGGCCAGCCGTTGGTGACACAGGTCGCGAGCATGGCCGCGTGCTTGCCGGAGCAGTTCATCAGCACGGACGCCTTGGACTCACCGGCCCGGATCAGCTCCTCGCGGCGGTCGTCGTCCAGGGGCCAGTCGGGCGGCGTCTGGAGGGCCCCTTCGTCGAGGCCGGCCGAGTCGAGGATCCGGCGTACGCCCTCGACGTGGAAGGGCTCCCCCGAGTGCGAGGCGCAGGCCAGCGCGAGCAGCTCGCCGTCCAGGGACAGACCGGCCTCGAGCATGCCCAGCGCCTGGATCGGCTTGTTGCACGAGCGGGGCAGCATCGGGCTCTCGACGTCACCGGCGGCGGCCAGCACGGTGCCGTCGCGGTCGAGCACCACCCAGGAGCCGTAGTGGTGTCCCTCGACGAAGCCGGACCGGACGATCTCTGCGATGACGACAGGGGCAGGCATGCGTCGGACGCTATCGGGCGCCCGTTCTGGCACCATTGCCCGGTGCCCGCACCGCAACACTGTCCGAGCGCCCGCGAGCTGGACGACCTCGAGCTGCTGTTGTCGGGCGCACTGGCCCCGCTCGAGAACTTCAGCGACGTCTCGGACCCCGGGATCACGCTGCTCCTCCCGCCCGAGCTCGCCGACGCCACCGAGGTCGAGCTCGTGGACCCGGAGGGCCTGCCGCTGGCGCTGTGGACACCGGAGCGGCTGACCCAGCTCGCGACGCCGGCCTACGGCCCGTTCCGGCGCCTGCACCTGACCCCGGCCGAGGCGCGCAGTCAGTACGACGGGGCGCTGCTCGTCCCGGTCGCCGCGCCGCTCACCGACCAGGACCTGGCCCTGATCGAGGAGACCGCGGCCGGCCGTGCCGTCGTACTCCTCGCACTGAGCGGCACCGGCACCCCCCAGGGCGTCTCCCCCGTGGGCCTGATCCGCGCGACCCTCGCGGCAGCCCAGCTGCTAGGTGGTCGAGCAGCGAGCGAAGCGAGTGGTCAGTCGAGACCACGCACGCACGTCGTCGCCGCACCGCTCGCCGTCCCACGGCGTCCCCGACTACGACCACCAGCTCGGCCAGCAGGTGGCGGCCAACTACGCCACCGGCGACGTGCTCGCGGTCCGCGGAGAGGGAGAGTGGCCCGACGAGATCGCCGCCATCGTCGACCAGGACCAGCCCGACGACGACGAGCGCGGCTTCGTGGTCTTCTTCACCGGCCTCTCCGGCAGCGGCAAGTCGACCCTCGCCCGCGCCCTGCACGACCTGATCCTGGAGGACGGTCGGCGCACGGTGACCAGCCTCGACGGCGACGTCGTACGACGGAACCTCAGCAAGGGCCTCACCTTCTCCAAGGAGGACCGCGAGACCAACATCCGCCGCATCGGCTGGGTGGCCGCCGAGATCGCCCGCCACCACGGCATCGCCATCTGCTCGCCGATCGCCCCGTTCGACACCACCCGCAAGCAGGTGCGCCAGATGGTCGAGGACGCCGGCGGCGCGCTTCGTCCTCGTGCACGTCTCGACCCCGCTGGAGGAGTGCGAGCGCCGCGACCGCAAGGGCCTCTACGCCAAGGCGCGGGCCGGCGAGATCCCCGAGTTCACCGGCATCTCCAGCCCGTACGACGAGCCCACCGATGCCGCCGTCCACATCGACACCACCGGCCGCACCATCGAGGACTGCCTCGAGGACCTGCTGCCGGTCCTCCCCTTCCACGCAGAGGACCCAGCGTGAACGACCTCCTCACCGTCTCCGCCCTCTCCGTCCTCGTCGTGGCCTTCGGGGTCGGCATCGTCGTCGGCCTCACCGGCATGGGCGGCGGCGCGCTGATGACGCCCGCGCTGATCCTCCTGGGCGTCAACCCGACCGCCGCGGTCGCCAACGACCTGGTCGCCGCCAGCATCAACAAGTCGGTCGGCGCCTCGGTCCACTGGCGTCGCGGCTCCCCCAACCTGCGCCTGGCCGGGTTGCTGATCATCGGCTCGGTGCCGTTCGCGTTCGCGGGCGGGTTCATCGTCAAGAGCGTCGGCGACGCGGCCGCGCAGCAGGACTTCCTGACCACGATGATCGGCTACGCGCTGCTGCTTCACCGCCGCCACCTACACGCTGCGGATGTACCTCCAGCTGCGCTACGTCACCGGCGGCAACGTGGTCAGCGACGACGAGCCCCGGATCCGCGTCGTGCCCACGATCCTGGTCGGCGCCGTGGGCGGCCTGCTCGTCGGCATCACCTCGGTCGGCTCCGGGTCGCTGATCATGGTGGCCCTGCTGCTGATCTACCCGACCCTCTCCGCCGTACGCCTCGTGGGCACCGACCTCGTCCAGGCCGTGCCGCTCGTCCTCGCCGCCGCCGTCGGCCACGTGCTCACCGAGGGCGTCACCTGGGCGGTGCTGATCCCGCTCATCCTCGGCGGCACGCCCGGCACCTTCCTCGGCGCGAAGATGGCCGCCTGGGTGTCGCAGTCGGTGATCCGGCGCGGGATCGTGATCGTGCTCTCGATCACTGGACTCAAGATGCTCGGCGTGCCACCGGAGTGGGTGGGCCTCATCGGAGCCGGGTTGCTGCTGCTCGGACCGCTCGCCTGGGGGTTCCTGCGCCAACGTAGGGGCATACCCGCTTTCGACAACAACGCTGCAGCCTGGCGGCTCCCGGACTAGACCGCCAGAGCCCCTCCCGTATCGCAAAGGAGCCACCGGAGTTCATTACTTCTACAGTGGGCATTCGATCGCTCCCTGTCGGTGAGCATCGATTGAAATCGGGGGATTCCAATGACGACCTCTTTGGTGGCAGCCACCAGAGTCAGCGCGCCAGCACGCGGTGGGCTGCGCTACATCCCGACGGTCGCATTCGGCACTGACCTCGTCCTCGTCACCTTCAGCGTCTTCGCTGCGATCCTCGGCCGCGAGGCCATCCCGTTCGCCAACCTGCCCCAGCCACGACGTCGGCGACTCGCTGACCGTCGCGGGCCCCATCATGATCATCGGCTGGGTGATCGCCATCTTCCTGCTCGGCGGCTACCGCCCGCAGGTCTTCGGCGCCGGCCTCGACGAGTACAAGCACATGGTCTACGCCTCGCTGTGGACCGCCGCCGCCGTCGGCATCGGCTGCTACCTGCTCCAGTTCGAGCTCTCCCGCGGCTTCTTCGTCCTGGCCTTCACGATCGGCATCCCCGTCGCTCGTGATGGGTCGGTGGATGCTGCGCCGCAGCATCCACCGCGCACGCGCCCACGGCGCCCTCCAGCACCGCGTCGTGATCGCCGGCAACGAGGGCCACGTCGACGAGATCGCCAGCGTGCTGCGTCGCGAGAAGTGGCTCGGCTACAACGTCGTCGGCGCCCTCACTCCCTGAACCGGGCGAGCGCACGACGACCCACTCGGGCATCCCGCTGCTCGGCTCCGCCCGCTCCATCGCCGAGATCGCCATCGACGCCGAGGCCGACGTGGTCTTCCTCGCCGGAGGTGCGGTCGACTCGGCCTCCGACATGCGCCGTCTGGCCTGGGACCTCGAGCACGAGGACGTCGCCGTGGTCATCGCGCCGAGCGTCACCGACGTGTCCAGCGAGCGCATCAGCGTCCGCCCGGTCGGCGGCATGCCGCTGATCCACCTCGAGAAGCCCCGCTCCGCCGAGGCCGTACGCCGCGCCAAGCGGATCTTCGACATCATCGGTTCGCTCTGCCTGCTGTTCTTCTTCTCGCCGGTCTTCGCGTTCTCCGCCTACAAGGTGTGGCGCTTCGACCGCGGCCCGATCCTCTTCCGCCAGACCCGCGTCGGTCGCGACGGCAAGACGTTCTACTGCTGGAAGTTCCGCACCATGGTGACCAACGCCGAGGAGCTCCTGGCCGACCTGCACAAGCAGCAGGGCTACGAGGGTGGCCTGTTCAAGATGGAGAACGACCCGCGCATCACGCCTCCCGGCCGGTGGCTGCGTCGTCTCTCCCTCGACGAGCTGCCCCAGCTGGTCAACGTCCTGGTCGGCGACATGAGCCTGGTCGGCCCCCGTCCGCCGCTGCGCCACGAGGTGGCCCAGTACGACGACGACATGGCTCGCCGGCTCCGCGTGCGCCCCGGCATGACCGGCCTGTGGCAGGTCTCCGGCCGCTCCGAGCTGTCGTGGTCCGAGGCGATCCGCCTCGACCTCTACTACGTCGACAACTGGTCGATGTTCCAGGACCTCACCATCCTGGCCCGCACCTGGGGCGCCGTCTTCGGCTCCCGGGGCGCCTACTGACTCGAGCGCTCGACGTCAGTCCGGCGCTCGCTGCCCGACCGCCTAGGCTGGCCACCGGACACGTGGCTGAATGTCTACCAATCCTCGGTACGATGACGGCTGCTGTCCTGACGAGAGGTTCACCCGCCCGATGACGCAGTCCCACGCCGACTACCGGCTCAGCCAGCTCGACCAGCTGGAGGCCGAGTCCATCCACATCTTCCGCGAGGTCGCGGCCGAGTTCGAGAAGCCGGTCCTGATGTTCTCGGGCGGCAAGGACTCCATCGTGATGCTCCGCCTGGCCGAGAAGGCCTTCTACCCGGCCAAGATCCCGTTCCCGGTGCTCCAGGTCGACACCGGCTACGACTTCCCCGAGGTGCTGGAGACCCGCGACAACTGGGTCAACCGGCTCGGCGTACGCCTGATCGTGGCCAGCGTCGAGGAGGCCCTGGCCAACGGCATCGTGGTCGACGACGGCAAGACCAGCCGCAACCGCCACCAGATCGGCACCCTGCTCCACGCGATCGAGGAGAACGGCTTCACCGCCGCCTTCGGTGGCGGCCGCCGCGACGAGGAGAAGGCCCGCGCCAAGGAGCGCGTCTACTCCCACCGCGACGACTTCGGCCAGTGGGACCCCAAGATGCAGCGCCCCGAGCTGTGGAGCCTCTACAACGGCCGCATCCACGGCGGCGAGCACATGCGGATCTTCCCGCTCTCCAACTGGACCGAGCTCGACATCTGGCACTACCTGGCCCAGGAGCAGGTCGAGATCCCCTCGATCTACTACTCCCACCAGCGCAAGGTGTTCAAGCGCGACGGCATGTGGCTCTCCGAGAGCGAGTTCAACCCGACCAAGTCCGGCGAGGAGGTCGTCGAGAAGACGGTCCGCTTCCGCACCGTCGGCGACCTGACCCTGACCGGCTGCGTCGAGTCCGAGGCCGACACGATCGAGAAGATCATCGAGGAGGTCGCCATCGCCAGGGTGACCGAGCGCGGCGCCACCCGCGGTGACGACCGGTTCTCCGAGGCAGCCATGGAAGACCGCAAGAAGGAAGGCTACTTCTGATGACTCCCCCCGAGAAGAGCCCCGAGAAGAACACCGAGAAGAGCCGACGGGCCCGCGCTCGAGGACCTCGGCGTCGGCCAGATGGACCTCCTGCGCTTCGCCACGGCCGGCTCGGTCGACGACGGCAAGTCCACCCTGATCGGGCGGCTGCTGCTGGACTCCAAGGCGATCTTCGAGGACCAGCTCGAGGCCGTCGAGGCCACCAGCCAGTCCAAGGGCTACGACTACACCGACCTCGCCCTGCTGACCGACGGCCTGCGCTCCGAGCGGGAGCAGGGCATCACCATCGATGTCGCCTACCGCTACTTCGCGACCCCGCAGCGCAAGTTCATCATCGCCGACACCCCGGGCCACGTGCAGTACACCCGCAACATGGTCACCGGCGCCTCGACCGCCGACCTCGGCCTGGTGCTCGTCGACGCCCGCCAGGGCCTCACCGAGCAGTCCCGCCGGCACGCGGTGATCCTGTCGCTGCTCCGGGTGCCCCACCTGGTGCTCGCGATCAACAAGATGGACCTCGTCGACTACGACCAGTCGATCTACGACCGGATCCACAAGGAGTTCACCTCCTTCGCGACCAAGCTGAACATCCCCGACCTCGAGGTCATCCCGATCTCCGCGCTCAACGGCGACAACGTGGTCAAGCGGTCCGAGAACATGCCCTGGTACAACGGCTCCTCGCTGATGCACCACCTCGAGAACATCCACGTCGCCTCCGACCGCGACCTGGTCGACACCCGGCTCCCGGTGCAGTACGTCGTGCGCCCCAAGTCCGACCAGTTCCACGACTACCGCGGGTACGCCGGCCAGGTGGCCGGTGGCGTGCTCAAGCCGGGCGACGAGGTCGTCGTGCTCCCGAGCGGGCTGACCAGCACCATCGCCGGCATCGACCTGTTCGACCAGGAGATCGACGAGGCCTTCCCGCCGATGTCGGTGACCGTGCGTCTCGAGGACGACGTCGACGTCAGCCGCGGCGACATGATCGCCCGGGTCAAGAACGCGCCGAAGCCGAGCCAGGACATCGACGCGATGATCTGCTGGATGACCAACGAGCCGCTGCGCCCGCGCCAGAAGCTGGCGATCAAGCACACCACCCGCACCGGCCGCGCGCTGATCAAGGACATCCAGTACCGCCTCGACGTCAACACGCTGCACCGCGACCAGGAGACCAAGGAGCTCGGGCTCAACGAGATCGGCCGCGTGCAGCTGCGCACCACGGTCCCGCTGCTGTGCGACCCCTACTCGAAGAACCGCACCACCGGGTCCTTCATCCTGATCGACGAGGCCACCGGCGTCACCGTCGGCGCCGGGATGATCAACAGCGGCAGCTGAGCGCCGGGCGGGCGCTCCACGTCACTCGTGGCGCCCGTAGTCGTCCTCGTAGCGGCAGATGTCGTCCTCGCCGGTGTAGGCACCGAGCTGCACCTCGACGATGACGAGCTCCTCGTCGCCCTGGTTGCCGAGCCGGTGCCTGCGCGCCGAGGGGTACGTCGATCGACTCGTCGTGCTTGACGACGGACTCGACGCCGTTGATCTCGCAGGTGGCCTCGCCCTGGATGACCACCCAGTGCTCGGAGCGGTGCTCGTGGCTCTGCAGCGACAGCCGGGAGCCGGGGTTCACGTGGATGCGCTTGATCTTGTAGCCGTCGGCGACGTCGATGACGTGCCACGAGCCCCACGGGCGCTGCTCGGAGTCGATGGACATGGCCTCAAAGGTAGCCGTCGCGTGGCCCGCGTCGGTCGGAGCGGGGCGAGCGCTGACTACTTCTTGGTGGTGACGTACGGCGAGTAGCGCGTAGGCGCTCCAGCCGACGGCGTTCTGGGCGCGTACGACGACCCGGGTCTTGGTGTTCTTGGCCAGGCCGGTCAGGGTCGCCTTGCGGACCGTCGGGCCGACGCTGAGGGTCCTGGAGCCGTTGAGCAGCTGGTAGCCGGTGATCGCGCTGCCACCGGTGGCCGGGGCCGTCCAGGTCACGGTGATGCTGCCGGAGCCCGGCGGTGGTCGCCGTGATGGCCGGGGCCGAGGGCACCGTGACGGGTGCCTTCGGCACGACCGCGGGCGCCGAGACCGGGGCGGAGCTGCCGTCGGGCGAGAGCGTCTTGACCGAGAAGGTGTAGCTGGTGCCGTTGGTCAGCCCGGTGGCGGCGTACGAGCGCGCGGCCGGGGCCACCGTGGTGGTCACGGCGCCGGGCTGGCGGGTGATCTCGAAGCCGCTGACGCGGCGTCGGTCGTCGGCAGCTGCCAGCCGACGTTGGCCGAGGCGTTGCCTGCGGTGGCCGTGACCGAGGTCGGCGCCGGCGGCGGGACCTTGTCGATGGTGATCGCCGTGACCGAACCGTCCATCTGGAGCGGGAACGAGGCCGTCTGCGACTGGCTGACCGGGCCGGACTGCTCCGAGGGCCGGTAGACGTTGACGTTCGAGGTCTTGCCGAGCTGCACCGTCGTGTTCGTCGGGGTCACGGGCGTGGGCTGCTTGAGCACCGGGTCGTAGATCTGGACGTCACGCCAGAGCAGCACGACGTACTGGCCGTTGCGCTTCTGGGTGACGACGTACTTCCCGTCGCTCGGGAAGCCGGTGACCTTGATCGGCAGCGCCTGCGGCGTGAACGCGGGACCGGGGTCGCTGAGCAGGCCGAGCAGGTTCTTCATCGCGGTGTACGCCGGCTTCGGGCGTGAAGTCGCGGTGCAGCAGGCCGAAGTGGGCCTCGGGGTTGGTCAGGGCCGGATCGTCGAACTCGTCGAGCAGCTCGTAGGTGTAGACCCGCTTGTCGCCGCGGAGGTAGTGCTCGAGCAGCACCCGCGGCGTGTAGACGCCGGCGACGTCCTCGGGCACCGGCAGGTGGCCGTTGGTGGTGTTCAGCGCGTTGTGGTAGCCGGCCTCGGTGGTGATCAGCGGCTTGGTGGCCGGCACCGAGCCGCGGATCGCGGTGGTGATCTGGCTGACCTCGTTGGACGGCTTGTAGCCGCCGGGGTACATGTGGCCGTTGGCGATGTCGGCGTACTGCGAGAGGTCGCCGAGCGGGACGTAGTTCCACTTGAACGCCAGCGCCGGCGAGAGCACCGGCAGCGACGCGGTCGCCGGGTTGGCCTTGGCCGCCTGGTAGAGGTCCTTCTGGCGCTGGGTCAGCTCGGTCACCCAGTTGGCGGTGCCGTTGATGTCCCACTCGTTGCTGCCCTCGACGCTCTCCACCGAGCCGGCGGGCAGCTGGGTCGCCACCGTGTTGACGTAGGTCGGCGGCGCTGTCGGGGCTCGAGGGGTTGCCCATGATCAGGTTGAACTTGATGCCCTTGTCGGCGACGGTCTTGATCCCGGCGTACTCGCGCGGGTCGTTGGTGCGCAGGTCGTCACGGACGTGCCGCACCCCGAGGTCGCTGAGCGCGTTGGCCACGGCGGTGGCGTCGGTGTACGGCGTGTTCAGGAACGGCCAGGTGGATGCCGACGCCGTAGCTGTCGACCAGCGAGTCGGACTGCACCGCCGGCGAGCGGCGTGATGTCGGCTGCCGACGGCCGTGGAGGGACCGCTGGCGACAGTCGTGGTCAGGGCAGCCGACGAGCAGGCCGAGGCTGAGGCCCGCGGCGAGCAAGGGTGCGTCGCATGACTCAATGATGCGGCACATTTGTCCGTTTTCAATCATCGAATCGGCACCTTGTCTCGGCACGTGGGAGCCGACAGTAGACCGGGATTAGACCGGCCCTAACCCCGGCTTTGTGAATCGTTGAGTCTCGGATAGAGGGGGTGGCAGTGGGCTCGGCAGCACACGGGACGGTTCGACTACCTCGACGGCATCCGCGCGCTCGCGATCGGCGCCGTCCTCTCGCTGCACTGGCTCTCCTGGTACTCCCCCTTCCTGCACGGCGGCTCCATCGGCGTCGACGTCTTCTTCGTGCTCAGCGGCTTCATCATCACCACGATGCTCTGGCGCTCGCGCGGCCCGGCTCGGTCGGGCGCCGCCTGGTGGGTGTTCGTCCGGCGCCGGGTGATCCGGCTCTACCCCGCCCTGCTCGGGCTCGTCGTCGGCGCGATCGTGCTGTACGCCGTGATCCCGTCGGCGCCGCTCGACCCCGCTCGAGGTGGCGCGCCGCGGGGTCTTCTCGCTGCTCGCAGTTCTCCGCGCTCTGGGCGGCCGGCCAGCACGGCAGCTTCTGGCTGCCCGCGCTGCACCCGTTCGGGCAGACGTGGTCGCTGGCCATCGAGTGGTACTTCTACCTGCTCTGGCCGCTGGTCGTGCTCGCCGCGAGGTCCCGCGGCGTCCGCCCGGGCCGACTGGCCGTCGGCAGCCTGGTCGCCGCCGTGCCGCTCTACCTCGTGGCGCTGCCGCTGAGCGACTTCTGGTTCTACTTCGGTCCCTCGGCGCGCTTCGCGGAGCTGCTCGTCGGGCGCCGCCCTGGCGCTGTGGTTCCAGGCCGGCGGCGCTCCCGACGAGCGCACGCAGCGCCGGCTCGGCCGCGTCCGTGGGCCGCCCTGGTGGCCATCGGCGTCGATCACGGTCTTCGCCCCGGCCGCGCACAGCCCGCTCTACCGCTACGTCGAGGTGCCGGTCGATGGTGCTCGCGACCGTGGTGCTCATCTACACCGGCTACAGCAACGCCGGCGGCCCGGTCCACCGGCTGCTGAGCCACCCGTGGCTGGCCGCGATCGGGCGGTGCAGCTACAGCCTCTACCTCTGGCACATCGTGCCGATGCTGCTGCTCGAGAAGGCCGACCTGGGTCTGCCCCGGCCGGTCCTCGGCCTGCTCGCCGTGGCCGCGACCGCCGCGCTGACCGCGCCAGCTACCGGTTCCTGGAGCGCCCGTTCCTGCGGCCCCGCAGCGACGTCCTGCAGCCGCCTGACCGGCCGCTGGCAGCGCGAGCTCCGCTGCGGCCCGTCGGACCGTGCAGGCCAGCTTCGCTCGCTGCGACCTCGTTGCGCTCGCTCGAGCGTACGGTCAGCAGGTCCGTCGGCGGTACGAGGTCGCGGCGACGGTCGTTCAGGCCGATCTTGGCGGCGACCTGCGCGCGCTGTGCGGCGCCCTCGGATCCGTCGGCGTCCAGGTCGCCCAGGAACTGCGCGAACGGCTCGTCGGGGCCGACGAGCTCGCCCGGCGCCCAGTCGAGGACGTCGGCCGGGAGCAGCTGGCGGGTGTAGGTGTCGCGGTCGGGCACCAGGAAGGCCATCGGCCGGTCGAGGAGCAGGTAGTCGACCCAGACGCTGGAGTAGTCGGTGACCAGGCCGCGAGCGGCACCGAGGACGCCGTACAGGCTCGCCCCCGCCTCGACGAGGTCGGCATCGGTGATCGTGACCGCGCCGTCCCAGAGCCGCGTCCTCGGCGTCCATCGGGTGCGGCTTGATGACCAGCTGGAGACCGCGCTCGCGCAGTCCGTCGAGCAGGGCCTGCACCTGCTCGCGCCCGTCGTCCGCGCCCGTCGCCGAGCTCGGACTGCTCGCGCATCGCCCCGACTGCCCTGGTCCGGCGGAAGGTCGGCATCCAGACGACGAAGTCGCCGGTGATGCCCAGGCGGGCGAGGCGTTCGGCGCCGACCGGTCGCCAGAGCTGGTCGGTGCGCGGGTTGCCGGTGAGCAGCACGTGGTCGTCGGGTACGCCGAACGCGGCGGCCTGGTAGCCGGAGAAGAGGGCGGTGCTCCCGACGAACCAGGTGGACGAGATCAGCCCGCCGACGCCGTTCTCGGGCCGGACGTCCTTCGGGCCGTCGCCGTGCCAGAGGTTGACGATCGGCTTGCGGGCGGTCGGGCGCGGGCTGCCGTAGAGGCCGTGGGTGAAGAACACGGCCTCGGCGCGCAGGTAGGCCCAGAGTCCGCGGAGGCTCGCCTTGGCGGCACGCAGTCGACTGCATCGCCGCTCGCTGCTCGGCCGAGAGCCAGCACCTCGGCGGGAGCGGCGCCCGACTCGCGGAGCCAGACCACGCGGCCGGCGTACCGCTGGAGCAGCGCACGGGCGACCTCGAGCGCGTTGCCCTCGGTCTCCGGGTACGCCGAGACCACCACCGACCGCGACTGCGGGACGACCCGCGAGAGCACGCGTCAGCGTGACGCGGAGCAGCCGGAGGACGGTCGAGACGGCGAGGTTCCGCAGGTTCACGAGGCCTCGACCGGCGCGGGCAGCTCGTCGGGGTAGGGCACGGAGTCGCGGAAGCGGGCGATGGTGATGCTCGCGGCGTACCCGGCGACGCCGCCGACCAGGTGGCCGATGCCCCACGCGGCCGCGACCCAGACCGTCCCGTGGGAGGCGAGCGTGGCGGCGAGGCCGAGCATCACGACCGTGCTCAGCACCTGCACCCCGATCATCGCGGGGAGGTGGCTGGCCAGCCGGAGCCGGATCGCGCCCCAGTAGTTGAAGGCGGCGGCGACGGTGGCGAAGGACAGCACCCGCAGGGTCCAGGTGCCCTGCTCGACGTAGTGCGGGCCGAAGATCTGCAGGAAGTACGGCGCCAGCGGGTACATCAGCACCGCACCCGGCGGCCGAGCAGACGATCAGCGTCAGGCCGGACTTGCGGACCAGGTGGCGTCGACCGCTCGTGGCCCGCTCGCTCTCGGCGTACCCCGCGTTGGCCACGGCCAGGACCACCGCGTGCAGCAGGGTGACGATCTGGAAGCTGATGAAGTACGCCGCCCCGTCGGCCGACCCGACGCGCGTTGATCACCAGCAGCGGGAACACCAGCAGCGGCAGCACCGTGAGCACGTAGGTCACGTAGCCGGCACCGGCGAACCGACGCGCGTCGAGCAGCGTCCGCGACGGGGACAGCGACCGGCGGCCGGGCACGGCACGGAAGATCACCCAGAGGCTGGCCGCCGCGCAGACAGCGATGGCGCCGCCCACCGAGGCGTAGAGCCCCAGGGCACCGATGCCGGCCAGCGCGAACGGCAGCGCGCACTTCACGACGCCGAGCATGATGCCGTTGAGCCGCAGGTAGTCCCGGACCTTGTTGATGGCCAGGAAGACGCTGTCGGAGAGCACGTTGACCGCCGTACCGGCGACGAGCAGGCAGTAGATGCCGATCGCCACCGGCGAGCCCAGCACCGAGGTGAGGCTCGGCGAGGTGACGGGGAGCAGCAGGCAGTAGACGAGCGCGAAGCCCGCGCCGGCGACGCCCACGACGGCCGCCGCGGTGGTCACGTCGGCGGCCTTCCGGTCGCTGGTCGGCATCGTCTTGAGGATCGCGATGTTCAACCCCAGCTGGGCAAACAGCGCCAGCGAGTCGGCGGCGGCCACCAGCGAACCGGCGAGCCCGACGTCGGACGGGCTGGCCACCCGGGCGGCGATGACCCAGAACACGGCTCCCCCGCCGGCCATCAGCACCGTGGTCATGAAGATCAGCGCCGAGTTGACCATCAGCTGGTCGGACCGGGCGGAACGCAGCTTGGCGATCACGGCGCTCATCGGTAGATCCGGCTCTTCGGCGAGCTGTAGACGAGGTCCATGCGCCGGGCCAGCTCCTGCTGCGGGTAGACGTAGTTGATCAGGTCTCCGGTGTAGAAGATCGTGGAACGGCCTTCGTCGAGGATCTGCCGGTCGACGTACACGAAGGCGTCGCGGGTCAGCAGCGTCGGGTACAACCGGTCGGCGATCGGCGCGGCGTTGTTGGTCGCCGCGAGCATCTTCACCATCACGTTGCGGTTGCCGATGATCTTGGAGCGGTACTGCGTGGCCGCGTCGGTCCGCGGCCAGCCAGTCGATCGCCTGGGTCTCGGAGTCCGAGGTGTAGAAGCGGTCGTAGTAGCTGCCGGAGTTGCCCAGCGCCAGCCGCTGCTGCTGGCCACCGATGAGCGGCGGGCAGCACGCCACCGAGGATGAGCAGCACCACGACCGGTATCGCCACCACGAGCGTCCCGGCTGTGGACCCGAGCCGTCGCAGCACCATCCAGAGCCCGGCGGCCATCAGCGGTGCCACCACGAGCAGGGTCTGCTGGAAGGCCCGCAGCACGCCGTAGTCGACCGACAGGTTGGGCACCAGCACGATCAGCCCGAGGGCGGCCACGGCACCGAAGGAGAGGAAGGCGACCTCGCGCGGCGGACGCGGCGGGTCACCGGCACCGCGACGGCGCCAGAGCAGCCAGACCAGCCCGAGCAGCAGGAACACCTGCAGCAGGCCGGCGCAGGCGACCTTGGCGGCGGCGTTCAGGTGGACCGGGTTGATGCCCAGGGAGCTCGAGCAGCTTCCCGGCCGGCGTCAGCGGGGCCTGGCTGGCGGGCACGATCTCCGGTCGCAGCTCGGCCTTGCCGGGGTGCCGGATCAGCAGGTCCTGCGCCGCGATCTTCTCGTTGCGGTAGGTCATCGTCTTGCCGACGTAGCTGTCCAACCGGTCGCGCGCGGTCGTGTTGTCCTTGGCGAACAACCGGTAGGAGGTGTCCGAGGAGCCGGGACCGTCCTGCCCGTGGCCGGTGATCGCGGACACGGTCTGCTTCAGGACCACCGAGGCGTGGCCACCGGTGTGGGTGACGGGACCGGCCCACAGCAGGCTGGCGACGACCAGGAAGGCGATCACGACCGGGTTGAGCAGCACCAGCCCGAAGGTGGCGCGCGCGGCGGTGCGGGCGGTGCCCTCCTGTCCGCGGAACCGGTGCCGCACGGCCTGCAGGACGACCATCGCGACCACGGCGGCGACCAGGCCCATCAACATGACGTACGTCGTCGAGTAGTGGGACAGCACGACACCGAGTCCGAAGAGGGCCACCATCGGCCGCTGCCACGGCGTACGACGGTCGGTCGCTGCCAGCAGGAGCAGGGCCAGGAAGAAGAAGGCCATCTCCTGACGCACCAGGTAGGGCATGTCGACGAAGAAGGTCGGGAACGCGACCGTGAACGTCGTCGCCACCAGGGCGAGCCTGCGGGAGAGGAAGCGACGGGAGTACAGGAAGGTGAGCACCGGGACGATCGCGAAGACCAGCTGGAGCAGGACCTTGAAGACCACCTCGCCGGACAGCCCGGTGGTCTGGGTGAGCACCGTCGGCAGGATGTTCACGCTCAGGCAGGCGTTGTAGGCGTTCTCGAGGGCGCCCATCTGCCAGCGCTGGGCGTCGTCGGTGAGGCGGAACGCGAGGAACTCGGCCTGGATGTCGTGACCGGTGATGGTCCATCCGCGCAGGGAGGTCGCGAGCAGCAGGCTGGTGGCGACGAGGAACACCGAACGTACGTCGCGCCACAGCGCTGCCCTCGCGGGTGACCATCAGTGCGACCAGCGCAGCGGCAGCCAGTGCCTGGGCCAGCGAGGGCGATCGCTCCGCCCGCGTCGTTGTTCAGCCGGACGGCGCCGACCACGGCCAGCAGCACCGCACCGACGGCCAGGGTCTGCACGAGCTCGAAGCGGGCCAGCAGGGCTCGACGGACGACGGCGACCGCCGAGAACGAGCCGACGAGGGGGATGCTCGGACGCCAGGCCAGCAGCGCGACGTCGAGGACCAGCCAGGTGATCGCCAGCACCGGCGGTGAGAGCGGGTGGTCGACCCCGACGACCGGCAGCACGACGTTGACCAGGAACCCGACAACGATCAGGGCCAGCAGGCTCGCCCCGAACGAGTAGGCGAGACGCGCCGCCTGGCTGTCGGTGAGCAGTGGCGCGCGGCGAAACAGCACCAGCGTCGGGAAGCCGACGAGCAGCCCGAGTCCGAGCAGCGGCCGGACGACCGGCAGGTCGAGGTCGAGCCCCACGACGAGGGCGGCCACGACGAGCGGCACCGCGGCCCAGAACCGCTGGATCGGCTGCGTCACGGAGAGCTCCTTGGGGAGGCGACCGATCCTGGCGAGGGACGGGCCGACGAGGCGGTGGCGGGCGGACAGCTCAGACATGGCTCGCCTCGCCGGCAGGCTCAGGCGTACCCCACCGCGACAGCGGGAGGTCGGTGAGCTCGGGCCACTGCAGGATGACCTGCTCGTGGCGAGCGAGCATCTCCTCGAGCAGGGCCTGCGGGTTCTCGAAGTCCTTCGGCTCGAGCGGCTCGTGCAGCCGGACGTACGGGCCTTGCTCGTCGAGCACGTAGCTCATCACCACGACCTGGACACCGGCGTCCGCGGCGATCCGGGCGGCGCCGAAGGAGCCGAGCACGTCGCGTCCGACGAACCGGAGCGGCGTACGGCCGGGGACGTCGGAGGCCACGGCCACGATCGAGCCCTGGTTGAGCAGGTCGATGATGCCCTGCGTGCCGACCTCGGCACTGACGCGGACGCCGCCACCGGTGCACGCGACCAACATGTGTTGCTTGAGCCAGCGCGGCGCGTCGTCGCGGACCATGTACGGGTAGACGACCATGTGCGGCGGCGCACCCAGCCGCGACAGCGAGGCGAAGGCGCCCTCGTAGGTGCCGTGGTGCACGAAGTTGAGCATCACGCCGCGGCCGCCCCGGCGTGCCGCGTCGAGGTGCTCCATGCCGACCACGCGCATCCGGGTGATCAGCTCGGGGTGCCAGCGCAGCTCGCCTCGCCAGATCTGGCCCTTCACGTACGCGCGGGCGGCAGCGTCGACGTCGGCGTCCGGTCGGGTGTGCTCGAGCAGGAAGCGCATCTGCTCGCGCGCCTCGGCCCGCACCGACGCGACGCGACCAGGCGATCCGGAAGCGCACGGCGACGACGAGCGGGAGCAGGAACCGGGGAATGTGCCGGCGGATCGACTCCACGGCGTCGGCCAGGGTCGCCATCACGCACCCACCTTCCTCAGGCCGGGTCGGGCGGCCTCGTCGAGCACGCGCAGCGTGCGGTCCTCCTGGCGGCTCCAGTCCCAACGGGCCTGGGCAGCCTCGCGTCCGGCCGCACCCAGGGCAGCGGCGCGCGCGGGATCAGTCAGTACGACGCCCAGGGCAGCGGCCAGCGCATCGGCATCGCCGGGCGGCACGAGCAGGCCGTCGACCTGGTCGCGGATCACGAACGGGATGCCACCGGTCGCCGAGCCCACGACCGGGCAGCCGCTGGCCATCGCCTCGACCAGCGTCATGCCGAAGGACTCGGACTCGGTCAGCGACGGCAGCACCGTCACGCCCGCGCGCTGGTAGTACGCCGGCAGCGCGTCGTGCTCCACCTGGCCGTGCCACTCGATCGCGTCCGCCACGCCGAGCTCGCTCGGCCCGGGCCCGCAGCGCGGACACGTCGTCACCGTCGCCGACGACGTCGAGTCGCACGTCGGGCACGGTCTCGCGGAGCCGCGGCAGGGAGTCGACCAGCACGTGCAGGCCCTTCCACCGCGAGGTGCGCTCCACGCGACCCACGTACAGCACGCTCGCGTCACGGGTCGTCGTGGTCGGCCGCCGGACGGAAGAGGTCGGTGTCGACACCCGGGGGCACCAGCCGGGCGCGGCCGGTCGCGTGCGCCAGCGACACGGGCGAGACCGCGACCAGGTCGGAGCAGCGGGCGAAGACGCGCGGCAGCACGTGGCGCTCGTAGGCGCGCAGCAGGCCGTCGACGGGGTGACCGCCCTTGACCATCGAGCCGGAGTGGTAGGTCATCACGACCGGCACCGGCGAGCGCAGCGCGGCGACGTCGGCCAGTCCGGGTACGGGCGCGTGGGCGTTGACGACGTCGATGTCGAGCCGGGTCAGCAGGCGGCGTACCTGCCACCACCACAGCGGGTTCACCGGGGTGTTCGACAGGGTCAGCCAGGTGCCGAGCCGGATCACCGGGATCCCGCGGTAGGTCTCGTGGCGAGTCCGCTTCGAGGTCCCCGTGGTGATCACCGTGACGTCGTACCGGCCCGACGCCTGCAGCACGCGCGCCACCCAGCCGACGTACTCCTCCAGGCCGCCCACGTCGGGTGGGAAGCGCGGCGTGACGAGTGCGACCTTGAGCAGGGTCATGACCGCTGCCCGGGGCAGTGCGCGCGGAGCTGCTGGTCCAGCGCGGGCAGGCTGACCGAGACGGTGTAGCCCTTGCGGGGCAGCGCGAACACCTTCGTGACCGTGGCCGAGGCACCGGGGGCGACGCGCACTGACTGGCTCGCGCGTGCGAGGTCCTCGCGCCCGGGGCGGTCGGGTCGACCGCGACCCGGTAGGCCACCGGCTGCTCCTTCGCGAGGTGGCTGCCGATGACGAAGCGCACGCACTGCCTTGCCGGCCTTCGCGGTGCAGACGGCCTGGCCGTCGGGTGCGGCCGAGTGGGCGAAGTAGAGCTCGACGTACGGCTCGGACTGGCGGCTCGTGGACAGCTCCACCTGGTCGCGGAACGCCGGGACGACGAGGGCCGCGAGCGCGACGAGGACGATCGCGAGCCCGGTCACCGGGAGCACCCGCTGGAACCAGCGCGGGGCGGGTGCAGGGGTCTCGGGCGTGTCCACGGAGTCCTTCTCGGGGTGGGCGTCGGGTCGCTGGCGACACCGGGCGTTCACCGGGTGTCTCAACTGGTGGGCACTCAGACAACGCAGGCAGGGCACCGGAGGTTACGTGCGGCCGCAGACCCCGACCGGCATACTTCGGCGCACCCGCCCGACCGACCACGAGGACCGATGTGACAGCCCCCGGCCCCCAGCGTTCTGCCCGGGTCCTGCACGTCGCGCACTACTGCCTGCCGCACATCGGTGGCCTCGAGACCGTGGTGGCCGCGGAGACCACCCGGCTCGCCGCTCGCGGTTGGGAGGTGGCGCTGCTGAGCAGTGCCTGGGGTGCCCCGCCGGGTCGCTCGGTCGAGAACGGCGTGCGGGTGGTCCGGGTCCGGGCGTGGAGCGGGCTCGAGCCGCGGTTCGGGGTGCCGTTCCCGGTGTTCTCGCCGTGGCTGCTGGTCGCGATGTTCCGGGAGGTACGACGGGCCGACGTCGTACACGTCCACGACCCGCTCTACCTGACCAGCTGGGTGGCCGCCTTCTGGTGCCTGCTGCTGCGCACGCCGTACGTCGTGCACCGGCACGTGGGATTCGTGCACCACTCCTCGTTCGTCGTACGACTGGTGCAGACGGTGGTGCTCGGCTCGTTCGCGCGGATCGTGCTGCGTGGCGCTGCTGTCGTCGTACCCATCGACGAGTTCATCGCCGCGGGGACACGGGCCTCCCTGGGCGACTCCGTGCGCGTCGAGGTGATCGGCAACGGCGTCGACACCGGGCTGTTCCGACCGGCCGTTCCCGGCGAGAAGGAGCGGACCCGGGCCGAGCTCGGCCTCCCCTCCGACCAGCCGCTCGCGCTGTTCGTCGGCCGCTTCGTGCCCAAGAAGGGCTTCGCCCACGTCGCCGCGGCCGCGAGCGACGACTACGGACTCGTCTTCGCCGGCGGCGATCGTCCTGCCGGCACCGACGACCCACGACTGCACTTCCTCGGCGGCCGCCCCGCCGCTGAGATGCCCGGCATCTACCGCTGCTGCCGACGCGATGATCGTGGCCTCGGTCGGCGAGTGCCCGCTGACCGTGCTCGAGGCGATGAGCAGCGGGTTGCCGGTGCTCGCCAACGACGACCCCGCGCTGCACTCGCCGTGGACCTCGGGGCCGGGTGTGCGGTTCGTCGACATGGCTGCCGGCGACCTCCGGAGCGCACTCGAGGACCTGGTCGCCGACCCCGCGTCGATGCGCTCCGCCGGCGAGGAGGCCCGCGCGTTCGTGGAGGGCTCGTTCTCCTGGGACGCCCACGTCGACCGCCTCGAGTCGCTGTACGACGAGATACGAGCCCGACCACAAGGTGGTCGAGCAGCGAGCGAAGCGAGCGGATAGTCGAGACCACACCGCCGTACGACGCACGCGGACGCCGACCGCTGCGACCAGCCAGGTCGTGGTCTCGACTGATCGCTCGCTGGCGCTCGCTGCTCGACCAGCTGAATGGTGCGGTCAGCCTCCGTCGTACGGCGATGCGACCTCGACCACCAGGTGGTCGAGCAGCGAGCGAAGCGAGCGGATAGTCGAGACCACACCGCCGTACGACGCACACCGACCCCGACCCCTGCGATCAGTCCCGGGATGGTGGTCTCGACTGATCGCTCGCTGGCGCTCGCTGCTCGACCAGCTAATGGTGCGGTCAGCCTCCGTCGTACGGCGTGGTCTCGACTGATCGCCAGGCTGGTCGAGCAGCGAGCGGTGCGGCGGATAGTCGGACCGCATCGTCCGACGACGCACGCTCGTCCCTCGACCCCTGCGGTCAGTTCCGTCGTACGGCGTGGTCTCGACTGATCGCTCGCTGGCGCTCGCTGCTCGACCAGCTGTTGGTGCGGTCAGCTTCCGTCGTACGGCGTGGTCTCGACTGATCGCTCGCTGGCGCTCGCTGCTCGACCACCTAATGGTGCGGTCATCTTCCGTCGTACGGCGTGGGAGTTACGAGCCTGACGGACACCTGCGCGTCACTGATTCGAGACCCTCAGTTCAGTATTCGGACACCTCGCTACCCCGGCGTAACCAAGCAGGCGCTTGCCCCGTTTTGAGATGCATCAACGCCGGCCCAGACCCAAGCCGGCATCCACCGTGGGGGTTGAGCAGATGTCCCTGGCTTCGCAGTACCGCATCGCAGCGATCGTGCCGTGCCACAACGAGGAGGCCGCGGTCGCCAAGGTCGTCACCGACCTGCACGCGGCGGTTCCCGGCGTGACCGTCTACGTCTACGACAACTGCAGCACCGACCGCACGATCGAGCGCGCGATGGGCGCCGGCGCCGTCGTGTGCCGCGAGCCGCTGAAGGGCAAGGGCAACGTCGTACGACGTGCCTTCGCCGACATCGACGCCGACATCTACCTGCTCATCGACGGCGACGACACCTACGACGCGATGGCCGCGCCGCGGATGATCCAGCAGCTCGTCGACGAGAACCTCGACCACGTCGTCGGCGTCCGTCGCGAGGTCGAGGGCTGCAAGAACGGCTCGGCGTACCGCCCCAACCACGCCACCGGCAACAAGGTGCTCAACCGCATCGTGGCCGGCATCTTCGGCGACAGCATGGGCGACATGCTCAGCGGCTACCGGGTCTTCTCGCGCCGCTTCGTGAAGAGCTTCCCGGCCGTCTCGCGCGAGTTCGAGATCGAGACCGAGCTGACCGTGCACTCGCTCGCGCTGCGCATCCCGTCGACCTCGATGCCCGTCGACTTCAAGGACCGCGCCGAGGGCAGCGAGTCCAAGCTGCGCACCTACCGCGACGGCTGGCGCATCCTCAACAAGATCATCAGCCTGACCCGGCACGAGCGCCCGATGTACTTCTTCGGCCTGCTCGCGGGACTCTCCGGCGCTCATCGCGCTGGCCCTGGGCGCACCGGTGCTGGTGACCTACCTGCAGACCCAGATGGTGCCGCACTTCCCGTCGCTGTTCGTCGCGTCGTTCCTGCTGGTGATCAGCTGCCTGGGCCTGATGTCGGGCCTCGTGCTCGACGGGATCCGCAAGTCCCGCCACGAGGCGAGCCGGCTCTCCTACATGCGCCACCCCGCGATCCGCGACGCCTACGTGCGCGACCCCGCTCCCGGCGTGGCCAAGGTGATGCAGCAGCTGCGCGTCGAGCAGGCGTCGGCGGGCGGGGTACGCCGGGCCTCGTAGCTCAGCGGCCGATCACTCCAGGGCTGGTCACTCGGAGGCGAGCATGGTCGCGCCGAGGCCGACCATCATCACGCCACCGGTGACGCCGAGCTTGTCCAGCCGCGTCGGCTTGCGGGCGAACCAGTCGCGGGCCTTCGAGGCCAGCAGCGCCCACATGCTGTCCGAGCAGATCGCCATCGCGCCGAACGCGACGCCGAGCACGGCCATCTGCAGCCCGACGTGGCCGGAGTCGGCCTGCACGAACTGAGGCAGGAAGGCCACGAAGAACACCAGCGTCTTGGGGTTGGTGAGACCGACGACGAAGCCGGTGCGGAGTGCACGGCCGCGACCGCTCCTGGTCGGGGCGACCGGTGCGTCGAGCGCCGTACGAGCGTCGCCGCGGTGCCGGATCGCCTGGACACCGAGCCAGATGACGTACGACGCCCCGACCAGCTTCACCACGGTGTACGCCACCGAGCTGGCCGTGACCACCGCGGCCAGGCCGACCGCGATCAGCACGACCTGGACCATGATCCCGATGCCGTTGCCGGCCACCGACAGCAGCGCGTCGCGCCGGCCGACGGTCAGCGCGCGGCCGATGGTGAACAGCAGGCTGGGACCGGGGACCTGGATGAAGAGGATGGACGCCACGAGGAAGGCGATCCAGTGACTGGTGGTGGGCACCCGATGATTGTCCACCCCGCGCCCCCTCGCACGAAACCGGATATCGAGCTCAGATCCGCCGGCGGATCACCAGGAAGTTGTCGTCCTGGACGGGCCGGACATAGTCGCCGCCGGCGGCCGCGAGGTGCTCGTGGATCGCGTCGGCCACACCGGGATAGCGGGACGAGTAGTCGTCGAACGTGAGCAGCCCGCCGGGCGAGAGCAGCGGCGCGTAGAGCTCGAGCTCCTCCTTGACCGCGTCATAGCTGTGCTCCCCGTCGATGTACATCAGCCGGACGCCATTCACCGCCGCCGCCACCTCGTCGACGGCCTCGGCCGAGGACATCGCGTGCGTCACCACCCGGTCGGTCAGCCCGGCCGCCGCGATGTTGCGGTGGAAGTTCGGCTCGAGGTCGGAACGGTCCTCCGCGCCCACGACGTACATCGACTCGTTGCCGGGATTCCCGCGGAAGGTGTCGATCGCGTGCACGACGCCGTTCTCGGAGTCGGCGCACCCCTGCGCCAGTGCGATCGTCGAGCGCCCCTGCCACGAGCCGATCTCGATGACGTCGCCGGCGACGCTGCCGGCGTACGAGAGCCAGTAGAGGTACATCGCCCGCCGCAGCGTGATCATCCCCGGCGTCGCCGCGACCTTGTGCAGCAGATCCGTGGTGAGCGCGGAGTGCCCGTGGACGAACGTCGCGTCGTCCATCCGCTTCTCGATGGTCACGCCCGCGAACCCCCCGGCCGTCACCACCACCTTGCGCAGCCGGGCCTGCAGCGGGCTGTCCATGGGCGAGGAACGGTCGACGCGGCGCCTTCGTCATGGCGCGAGATTAGTGCCTGCTCCGGTGCTCCCGCCAAGCGTCATACGAAGTGGTCGCTATGGCAGCCGCTACGTATGACGTGCTGCGGGACGTCATACGAAGTGGTCGCCATAGCAGCCAGTTCGTATGACGTCCGGGCCTCAGCGCAGCGGGCGCACGTGCAGGCCGACCTCGGGGTCGACCACGACCTCCTGGCCGGCGGGCAGGCCCTCGACCTCGAGCACGGCGTCGATCGGGACGTTGCGCTTGATCAGCGCCAGCGCGATCGGACCGGCCTCGTGGTGGCGGGCGGAGCTGCCGACGAAGCCGACCTCCTTCTCGCCGTGGAGGACGGCGGCGCCGCGGGTGGGCAGCCGGTTGTCGGAGCCGTCGAGGTGCAGCAGGGTCAGGCGTCGGGGCGGTCGGCCGAGGGTGTGCACCCGGGCGACGGTCTCCTGGCCGCGGTAGCAGCCCTTGTCGAGGTGCACCGCCGACGGGATCCAGCCGACCTCGTTGGGGATGGTGCGGTGGTCGGTGTCGAAGCCGAAGCGGGGCTCGCCGCGGCCGATGCGCAGTGCCTCGAAGGCCCACATGCCGCAGGCCGGGCCGGCCGCCTCGGCGTACTTCTCGAGATCGGCGCGGGGGAACACGTCGTACTTCCCCTCGCCGTCGGGTCCGGGGCGCCAGGCCACGGCCAGCTCGTCGGTGAGGTCCTCGACCTCGACGCGCATCATGAAGCGCATCCGGTCGAGCCACTCCGCGAGCGGAGCGGCGGCGCCGGGCTCGGTGTGGGCGGTGAACGCCTCGCCGTCGTCGACGCCGTACATCGCGTGCTCGACGTGGCCGTTGGGCGAGAGCACCAGCGCGATCGTGGGTACGCCGGGCTGCAGCGACTCGAGGTGCTGCGTGGTCAGGGAGTGCAGCCACGGGAGCCGGTCGGGGCCACTGACCCGGATCACCCCGCGGTGGGACAGGTCGACGAAGCCGTCGCCGCCCACGAGCGTGCGCTGCTCACCGTTGAACGACCCGTAGTGCGCCGCCACCGGTGCGTCGATGCCGTCGCCGCTCACCGCTCCGGGCAGGCCGAGCAACGGGCTCGGGGCCGCAGTCGGGGCAGGGCTGGTCGCGTCAGTCACCTCACCATTGTCGCGCAACGGTGGTGAGCTGCTCGGCCGCGCCCAGATGGGCGACGCCGAACCCGGGATGTGCCACCCGGAGTTGCACAACCCGCACCCGCCCCACCCGGGAAGTGCCACCCGGAGTTGCACAACCCGCACCCGCCCCACCCGGGAAGTGCCACCCGCAGTTGCACAACCGCATGACGGATTCGCCGGACGCCGGGACAGCGCCCGAAGGCAGTGACGACTCTCCGGTCAGGCGCCCGTCGAGGCGGTGGCGGGCAGGTACTCCTCGATCAGCGCCGTCGTCTCCGACTCCACCGGGAGGCCGCGCAGCGCGGGACCCAGGGCGTCCAGGGTCCGTCGTACGCCGGCCACCCCGTCGCCCGCGTAGCGAGCCCGGATGAGCCCGCGCCACAGCTCCTGGTTGGCCGGGTCGAACCGGAGACCGGCCTCGGCCGCTGCCGCAGCACCGCCCGGGTCGTCGTCGCCACCGAGCAGGTCGACCAGCCGCAGGGCCGAGGCGACCACCACCCGACGCATCACCCGCTCGAGGTCGTCGTGGGCGACCCAGGCGTAGCGGCCCTCCGGTACGCCGGCGAAGGACTCGCCGCGGATCAGCTGGAGCCCGCGGCGCAGCAGCTCCACCTCCTCGCCGCGGGAGCTGGCGGAGCGGGCGCGCAGGAACAGGGAGCGCACGGCGTCCCAGTCGCAGACGACGCCCTCGCTGAGCGAGAGCCGCCCCTCGGCGTCCTCGCGCAGGAACGAGCTGCCGTTGACGTCGTCGCCGAGCCACTCGCGGGCGCGGGCGACCACGGCGGCGCTCACGTCCGGGGTGACGCCGCGCGGCCAGAGCACGCCGGCGAGCACGTTCGGGTGCACGCCCTCGGGGTGCAGCGCGAGGTAGATGACGAGCTCGGCGAGCTGGTCGGTGCGGGCCTCCTCGACGGTCGGTACGCCGGTGACGGCGATGGTCCCGAGCACACCCACCCGTCGCGGCGCCGTCGTCCAGGCCGCGTCGTCGACCGGTCGAGCGGGCGCGGGGATGTGCACCTGGCCGCCGTCGTCGGGGCGGTCCGGCTGTCGCGCTGCCTCGAACAGGGCGGCGATGCCCTCGACCTGCTCGTGCCCGATGCGGTTGGCCGTGACGGTGATGCCGAGCGCGTCCACGCGCAGGTGACCGGTGCTGTCCACGTGCAGGGTCCAGCGCGCCGCCCGGTGTCCTCCGGCGACCAGCACCGACAGCGACTGGCGCTCCGGTCCGGTCAGGCCGAGCAGCCGGTCCTCGAGCTCCTCGGTGACGGGCTCGCCGACCACGACGAGTCGCGACGGCTGCGTCGTACGACGATCCAGCCGGCCGGTCAGCACATCGGCGCGCACCGACTCCAGGGACCGCTCGAGCACGTCGACCTCGGCGGCGAGGTCGCCGACGATGCGGATGCGCTCGTCGCCGATGCCGGCCAACCCGGCGGGCAGACCGGCAGCCGTCACGCGCATCTGGGTCGCCCAGGAGGCGGTACCGCTCTGCAGCGCGATCGCCGCAGCGACCTCGCTCGCGACGTGGGGGTCGCCGTCGAGGGCAACCACACCACCGGCCGACTCGAGGTCGACGAGCACGTCGCAGCCCTGGCGGTCGACGCCGAGGCTGACCAGGGCGGGGTACGGGATCGTCTCGCCGTCCAGCTCGCCGGTCTCCTCGAACTGCTCCCTGACCCAGGTCGCGCCGTCGTCGTCGGAGCTGCCACTCCCCGACCGGCGCGGCGGTGGCAGGAGCGAGCATCAGGCTGACGGTGTCGTCGTCCACACGCACGGCGTACACCGGCGGAAGCGGAGCCGACGCCTCGCGGCAGGCCGACATCAGGTCACGCAGGGCGCGGTCGAGGAACGCCGCTCGCGACGGTGTGGCCGCCCCCCGGAGCTCGGCCTCGACCTCACCGTCACCCGCGCTCGCACCGATGCGCCGGCGCCGCTCGAAGGCCAGGGCCGCCAACGCGGTCGCGGCCAGCAGGCCGGTACCGAGCAGGCCGCCCGGACTCTCCTGGACACCCTGCTCGGAGACGGCGGTGTCCGTGGCTGGCGCCGGCGTCGAAGCGGTGCTCGTCCGGGGCAGCAGAGGTGGGCGGCGCCGTCATCCGGTGGACGCCGACAGCGTCATCCGGGACGACCAGGTTCCACCCGGGCTGGATCAGCCGGGCCAGCTCGAGCTTGCGTCCGTCGGGCTGCACGAGGCCCTTGTTCAGCTCGTAGATCTCGCGGTAGCGGCGGCCGTCCCCGAGCAGCCGCTCGGCGATGTCCCAGAGGTTGTCGTGGTAGCCGTCCCTGGGCGCCGCGACCGTGTAGACCTTGTGCCCGACGAGGTGCTCCTGCGAGGTGACCTCGTGCGCGGCCCGCCGTTCCGCCCGGGTCTCGGGTGCCGCCTGGTCGGTCGCCTGTACGACGGCAGCAGCCGCGACCTCCGCGCCCGGTGTGCTCGGCCGTCGTCGTCGCACCGGCAGCCGGTCCCGAGATCACCTCGGCCAGCAGCAGCGCACCCACCAGGGCCCGGGCCAGCTTCTGGACCGGGCCGCCGAGCGGCACCGGCTGGGCGAGCCCGCCGCGACGCGCGGCGGCCACCTCGACCGCGACGCAGACCACGAAGAACACCCACGCCAGCCAGACCACGAACAGCAGCACGTTCAGCAGCGTGGTGAAGGTGAGCTGGCCGGTGAGCGTCTCCTTGGTCGGGAGCGAGGTGGGGAACGGGTCGGACCCGGCGAGCAGCCAGAGCAGCACGGGCACCCCGACGACCAGACCGACCAGCGCGAGCGCGGACAGCGCACGGCTGCCTCCGCTCGCCTCGTGGACAGGCTCGTCCTGGCGCTGGAAGCGCCCGGGGTCGGGGATCGTCTCGTTGCTCATGGTGCTGCTCCTTGGGGGCCGGTGTCGGGTACCGCCTCGGCCGAGGCGCGCACCGGGAACCGGACGTCGAAGAGGTTGAGGATGAAGGTCTTGCTGACGTCGTTGAGCGACACCGAGACCCGGTCGGCCTGGATGTCGGCCGTCCAGTTGCCGCCGCCGTACCCCAGGTCGCCGAGGTAGCCGGAGATCCGCTGCCGGGCCAGCTGCTTGTCGATCACGGGATGGTCCGGATCGTTGCCGCGGCGCAGGGCGGTGACGTCGATGCTGTCCGCGCCGATGCGGGCCGCCTGCTCCGCGTCGTCGGCGATGCGCATCCGCTTGTTGATCGCCAGACCCCCGTCGATGACGAGGCCGGCGCACAGGAACAGCACGATCGCGAACCCGATCACGAACACGGTCGCCGAGCCGCGCTCGTCGCGGCGCCGGGTCATCGGGTGCTCCGGTAGGTGTCGATCGGGGCGTGCCCCTCGGCGGTCACGGCGATGGAGCCGGGGATGCCCAGCAGGCCGAGGTCCTTGTAGCTGACCGTGCAGTTCAGCCGGACGATGGCCGTGCCGCCGGAGACGAAGTCACCGGCGAGGCCGGTCGGCTGGCAGTCGCGGGTCGCGCGCAGCCCGTCGTGGATCGCGGTGCGTACGGCGTCCTCGGCATCGCCGCGGGTGTGCGCCTGCGACGCGGCCCGGGCAGCGTCACGGGCCGTGGAGTCGGCGTCGGCGCGGGCACTGACGTAGCGGCCACCGGCGACGACGAAGAGCGTGAACATGAACAGGATCGGGATGAGTACGACGACCTCGACGGCCATCGACCCACGCTCGTCCCTGCTGGACGGCGTCGGACCCTCACGGCGTGTCCTGCACGAAGCGCTCGACGGGACCCTCGACCGTCTCGCTGACCCGCGGGATCGGCAGGAACGGGAGGATCTGGCTGGCCTTGCCGCTGACGGTGACGCGCGCCTGCTCGGCGCCGACCTGCGGGACGACCTGGGCGTCGTCGAGGACGCCCTTGCCGATCTGGCGCACGATCCGCTCCCCCACCGCCTGGGCCTGCCCGGCGTTGCCGGTCACGCGCGCGGTGCGCGCCGCCTCCCGGGCAGCCCCGGAGGCCACCTGGCCACCGAGGTAGACCAGGGAGAACTGGACCGCGAACAGGATCGTGAACATCAAGATGGGCATGTAGAGCACCAGCTCGATGGCGGACGCGCCGCCTTCGTCCCTTCGAGACGCGCGCTGGGCGCGCTCCTCAGGGCGAGCCCGCACGCGTGAGCGCGCGGGGAGGTTCACTGGCTGTTGATCTTGCTGCCGACGTCGCTGGCCTTGTTGGTCAGCGCGCTGCGCAGGATCCCGGCGACGGCGATGCAGATCCCCACCACGATCGCCGCGATGATGACCCATTCGACGGCGGATGCGCCTTCCTCGCGACGGGTGCGCGCGAGGCGGCCTTCGAGCATGAGCACGCAGAACCCGATCGGGGTCAGCGGATTCATGAAGTTCGTCATGGACGAACTACCTCCCATAAGTGGACGACGGGTTGATACCCATCTCGGACCCCGGGCACACCGGATCAGAACCCGAGAATCTGGGAGATGGGCGGATAGATCAGGAACAGCAGGAAGCCCACGCAGAGCAGCAGCTGGGCGATGAGCATCGACTGCGAACGCGCGGCGGCTCGACCCTCGGCGTCGGCGAGCTCGCGCTGGCGCATCGAGGCCGCACGGGCCGAGAGCGACTCGCGCACCTTGGCGCCGTCCTCCGCGACCAGGGCCAGGGCGGCGGCGAGGTCGCGCAGCTCCTCCACGGCCATCTCCTGGCCGAGCTGGCCGAGGGCCGACCACGGCGTGATGCCCTGGAGGCGGGCGTTCTGCAGGGTCTCGCGGATCCGCACCATGGCCCAGCCGTTGCTGAGGCTGACCGCGGACTGGAGGGCCTCGGGTACGCCGCGCCCACCCGCCAGGTTCATCGAGACCAGGTCGAGGAAGGAGCTGACCACGTGGCGGAAGTCGCGCCGCCGCTCCTTGGCGGTGCCCTGGAGCTGCAGCGTCGGCAGCGCCGCTCCGACCAGCCCACCGAGCAGGGCCAGCCAGACCGGCGAGGAGACGCTGGCGCCGAAGAAGTAGATCGCCGGCGCGAACATCACCGTCGGTGCGAACAGGCCCGCGACGCCGGCCAGCACGCTCATCCCGAGATGCCCCTCGACGGTCCCGCCGGTCACCGAGAGGTCGGCACGGACACCCGCGGGCAGGTTCCAGCCACGGGCCTCGAAGACGGCGCGGACCTGGGCGCCGATCTTGCGGATCCGCAGCGACTCGCGCTCGTCGCCCTCGTCGCCGCCCAGCGTCGCGGTGCGCTGGGTCCGGGCCCGGGCCGCGTCGAGGCGGGCGAGCTCGGAAGCGCCACTCGCCCGGCCGGTGTCGAACTGCAGCACGAGCAGGAGTACGCCGAGCCCGGCGCACGCTCCGACGAGCATCACCGTGGTCATCGGGTGCGCTCCCTGCCGGTGTAGCTGGTCGAGAACAGGAACCGCTCCGGGACCTCGAACGCGGCCAGTCGACGCATCCAGGCGAAGCCCGCCGCGAAGCAGCTCAGGATCAGCAGCAGCACCACCTGGCCGACGGCGCCGGAGTAGGGCTCGACGTAGTCGCGGTTGAACAGGGTCAGCCCGAGCACGAACGTCACCGTGATGCCCATGACGATCTGCACGCTGCGTCGCGTGCTCGCGCGGCCGGCGTTGACCCGGCGGCGCATCTCCAGCTCGTCGCGGGCGGAGTGCGCCAGCGAGGTGAGCACGTCGCGCAGGCCCGGCCCGCGCAGCTGGGAGTTCAGCATCAGCGCGGCCACGATCAGGTCGGCACTCGGGTCGTCGAGGTCGTCGGCGAACTGCTGGAGCGCCACCGGGAGCGGCGTACGCACCCGGAGGCGGTCGGACAAGGTGGCCAGCTCGTGCCGGATCGCCGGCGCGGCGGCGGTGGCCGTTGCCGGGATGGCCTGCTCGAGACCGACGGCGCCGGCGATGGTGTCGCGCAGCGACTCGGTCCAGGCGGCGAGGCCCTCGAGCCGCGCGATCGCGACGCGTTCGGAGCGCGCGCCGCCGAAGAGTGCCGGCGCGAAGAAGACCAGCAGGGCAGCGGCTCCGGCCAGCACGACCCAGCGGGTGAACAGCAGGACCACCAGGCCGGCGCCGATGGCCAGCGGCAGCCGGGTGCCGAGCCGCTTGAGCATCGGCAGCAGCGACGAGGGCTCGACCGGCTTGACCTGGTCGACGTCCACCGGTCGCAACGAGTAGACGAGCAGGGCCAGCCCGCCGCCGATGACGGCGCCGAGCAGGACGATCAGCAGCTGAGGCCGTCATTCGGGGTCCCCGCGGAAGTGTGGTCCCCGCGAGCGGAGCGAGCCCTGCCGCAGTTTCGTGGGGTGAAGTTCATACCGGACCTCGGAGTGGTCGGGCCGGTAGCCGACGGCGAGCAGCTCGTCGAGGCACTGGATGGGCGCGGCGGGTACGGCGACCCCGTCGTGTCCCTCGGCGAAGATCTCGCTGGAGAGGACCCGTCCGTCGACGCCGTTGACCTCGCGCACCGAGGTGACCAGCCGGCGCAGGCCGCCGCCGGAGGCGTACTCGTTGCGACGCTCGACGAAGATCACGAAGTCGATCGCGCCCGCGATCAGCATCATCGTGGCGTCGGAGGGCAGCCGCTCCGCGGACTGGATGGCGTAGGTGCAGATGCGGTTGAACACCTCGAGCGAGGAGTTCGCGTGGATCGTCGACAGCGAGCCGTCGTTGCCCTGGCTCATCGCGTTGAGCATGGTGACGATCTCGTCGCCGAGGACCTCGCCGACGATGACGCGGCTGGGGTTCATGCGCAGCGAACGACGGACCAGCTCGCTCATCTGGATGGCGCCCTGGCCCTCGGAGTTGGGCAACCGCTCCTCGAGCGCGACCACGTTGGGGTGCAGGTCCTCGAACTCCCCGAGCCCGAGCTCGAGAGCACGCTCGACGGTGATCAGCCGCTCGGCCGGCGGGATCTCGTTGGCCAGGGCACGCAGCAGCGTCGTCTTGCCGGCGTTGGTCGCCCCCGCGATCATGATGTTCTTCCGGGCCGCGACGGCGGCCGAGAGGAAGCCGGCGAGCTCGGGGCTCATCGAGGCGTTCTCGACGAGCATGTCGAGGCTGGCCCGCTGGATGCGTGCCCGACGGATCGACAGCGAGGGCCGCTGGCAGACGCCCATCACCGCGGACAGGCGGCTGCCGTCGGGCAGGCGCAGGTCGAGCTGGGGGTTGGCGGTGTCGAACGGCCGGCTGGTGATCGAGGAGTAGGCGCCGAGCACCTGGACGAGCTCGACGAGCTCCTCGTCGCTCTCGGCGACCGGCGGGAACCGCCTCTCCTCGCCGTTGGCGTAGCCGACGAAGACGTTGTCGTAGCCGTTGATGTCGATGTTCTCGACCTCGGGGTCGTCGAGCAGCGGCTGCAGCCGGCCGACGCCGTACAGCGCGGCGTGGATGCCCTCGGCGAGCTCGGCCTCCTCGGTCACCGACGGGGGCGTGCGTCCGGCCGCGATCTCGCGCCCGGCATGGGCCTCGAGGACGCGGGCGATGACCGCCCGGGCGAACTGGCGCTCGTCCTCCGAGCTCATCGTGGGCAGCCCGTTGGCGTCGTCCTCGCGGCGCTGGACGGAGAGCGACTCGGCGACTTCCTTGCGCAGGTCGCGCAGCAGCTGTTGGTCCATCGGCGGATCTCCTGTCTGTCGGACGCGGCCGGTCATCGTGGTCAGGTCGTTGATCTGCAGGCTGAGGTCGTAGAGCGAGCGCACCAGCACCGAGCGGCGGATGTTGCGGCCGGACTCGGTGCGCAGCGCATCGGCGGCCTTGCGGTCCTCGGCGATGATCCCGAGACCGCGGACCGGCAGCCCGGCGGAGGCCATCAGCTGCTCGGCGTCGCCGAGGCCGCGGGTGTCGCTCGCCGGCGCCACCATGGCGATGCCGGTCGGGGTCGCGTCGATCGAGCCGAGGTGCAGCGACCCCTGGAGGCCGCGGAGCCGCTCGCGCACGTGGGCGATGTCCTCGAGCTCGCCGCGGCTGACCATCACGACGGCGTCGGCCTGGTCGATGATCGCCATCGCGGGCGAGCCCGGAGTCAGGCGACCGCAGTCGGCGAGCACGTCGTACCCACTGGCCCGGCGCAGCGTCAGCGCGATGTGCTGCCACGCGGGCCCGAGGCCGAGCACCTGGCCGGGCGTGTTCACGCCGACGAGGGTGCGCATGCCCCCGGCGGTGGTCTGCAGGTGGTCCTCGAGGGCGGCGTTCTGGCCGGAGCGCACGGCGGCGCCGAGGGAGAGCAGCCCGGTCGACGGGTTCAGCGGGTCACCGTTGTCGGCGCGGTAGCGCAGCCCGGTGTCGCCACCGGCCGGGTCGAGGTCGGCCACCACGGCCCGGTTGGGCCACAGCTGCGCGAGCCCCGCGACGGTGACGCTGACCCCCGGCGACCCCTTGGCCGAGGCGAAGGCGATCAGGGCCATCAGCGCCTGCCCGTGGAGAGGTCGGTGATGTCGGCCTCGCCGATGCCGACGCCGCGGCCGATCAGGGCGATGCCGAGGTCGTCGGTGCCGGTCGCGCCGACGATCTGGTCGACCACGCTCTGCGGCACGAGGATGGTCGCGACCGAGGCCCGGGCGTCGCCGCCGAAGCTGGACGACTTGGCCTTGCTGACCTCGAGCACCAGACCGGTGGACAGGGGCACCGACGGGTTCTGGGCGTCACCGATGCGGACGAGGCGTACGGCGTCGCCGCTGCGCAGGCCGGGCGGGTACTTGCCCGACGTCAGCGGTACGCCGACCTGGGCCTGGTCCTCGGCCAGGGGCGGCGAGGTGCGCAGCAGGTTGGTCTGCAGCAGCTGACCCGGGTACATGGTCTGGCGCGCGTAGTAGTTGAGGACCTTGCTCTTCTGGTCGGCCGGGATCGCGCCGAGGTTGTCGCCGGAGACGTTGCGCGACTCGAGCATGTCGGCGGTGATCTGCTGGCCGGTCGAGACCTGCTGGGAGACGACGAGGACGGGTTCGCGGGAGTCCATCCGCACCGCGAGCAGGCCCGCGAGCGCGGCACCGCCGACGATGAGCAGGACGGCCAGGGCGGTCAGCGCCGGGCGACGTCTCCGGGGCGGGGACGGGCACCGACGGACGGGCCGAGGCACCCCGCGGAGTGCGCGCGGACCGCGTCTTCCGGCCCGCGACCGATGAGGCGCTCTTGCCCCGCGCCTGGTCGGTCGTCTGAGACATGCGTGCTCCGTGGAATCGATGGGCAAACGAGTGGGCACGGATCTCGCTTCCGCTCCCCCCGTCGTACATTCCCCGGGCGGAAGCGGACCAAACAGACTCCTTCAACCAATAACCTCATGCCATGCGGCTGCTCGTGACGATCGAGACGGCCCGAGACACCGCACCAGGACAGCAGGCGACCTCGGGGCACGACGTGGTCCTCGACTACGCCCCGGAGACGCGGGTCGGCGACCTCACCACGGCCCTGACCCGCACCGGCGGCGAGATCCCGGCCAACGTGGTCGCGCTCCCGGGTGCAGCGAACGTGCCGGCCCTCACCGGGTCGATCGACCTCTACCTCGGCGACGAGGTGCTCGACCCGCAGCAGACCGTCGACGCGAGCCCGATCCGGCACGGCGTCTTCCTCGGCCTGGGCTGCCCGTCCTCGCAGCGCGGTCCCGAGCCGCGCGGGCTGGTCGAGGTCCGCATCTCCTCGGGACCGGGCGCGGGCCACGTGCACCGGCTCGGCATCGGGCGGGCGACCCTCGGCCACGGTCGGCACTGCACGATCCGGATCCCCGAGCTCGCCGACGATCCCGGGCTCGCCGACGTGGAGGAGGCGCTGGTCCTCGACGTCGCGACCGACGGCCGCGTCACGATCACCCCCGACGCGGCCGTCGTCGACCGGGAGATGCCGGTGCCGCTGCGACGGGAGCCGGTGACCGCGCCGATCGTGCTCGAGGCCAGCTCGATCAGCGAGGAGAAGAAGCGCCGGCTGCTGCGACGGCGGAAGACCGTCACCGAGTTCCAGCTCGGCGAGCGGATCGATCCCGGGAGCGCCGTACCCCTCGTGCACCTGGACCGGCGGCCGCTCGACGGGTCCCACGCCGTGGGAGCCCGACGAGAGCCTCGGCATCGGGCCGGTGCTGCTCGACCGGATGTCCGATCACCGAGCCCGACGCGTCGCTGAGCCCGAGCGCGTCCGGCCCCACCCTCGACTACAACCGGCCGCCGCGGCTGCACCCGGCCGCGCAGCCCAACGAGTTCAGCCTGCCGCAGGAGCCGCGTCGTCCCGACAAGATGCCGTTCCCGCTGGTGATGCTGCTGATGCCGGTGTTCATGAGCGGCGTCGCGTTCGTCATCAGCGGGTCGCCGTACTCCCTGATCATGGCCGCCGGCATGCCGATGATGATGATGGCCAACGCCAGCGGCTCGCGGCGCCAGATGAAGAAGCGGTACGACGAGCAGGTCGACGACTACCACAAGCGCAGGGTCACCATCGAGACCGCAGCCGTCACCTCGCTCGTCGGCGAGCGCGGCCGCCGGCGCCGCAACTTCCCCGACCCGGCGACGGTGCTGCTCTTCGCGACAGGTCCGCGCGCCCGACTCTGGGAGCGCCGGCCCTGGGACCGCGACTTCCTGCACCTGCGCATCGGCACCGACGACCTGCCGTCGGACGTGACCATCAAGGACCCCACGCGCGACGCCCACGAGGGCCCGTTGCTGTGGACCGCTCCGGACGTGCCCGTCACCATCCCCCTGCGCGAGGTCGGCGTGGCCGGCATCGCTGGCAGTCCCGAGGAGTGCCGGTCGGTCGCGATGTGGGCGATGGCCCAGGTCGCGAGCCTGCACAGCCCGTCGGACGCGATCGTGGCGGTGCTGCTGGGCAGCGAGCCCAGCCGTGACTGGGACTGGGTGAAGTGGCTGCCGCACGCCCGCACCGACGAGGGCCACCCGCGGCCGGTGCGACTCGCCAGCGACGAGGACGCCCGGTCAGCGATGATCTCGGAGCTGATGGGCGAGCTCGAGGCCCGCCGGGAGCTCGACGAGAAGCAGGTCGCCGCGCGCGCCGCGGTGGATCGTGGTGCTCGACGGGGCGCGCGAGATCCGGATGAGCCCGGGCATGGTCTCGCTGCTCAAGGACGGTCCGACGGTGGGCATCTACTTCGTCTGCCTCGACCGCACGGTGCGCGAGCTGCCCGAGGAGTGCCGCACCGTCGCCTCCTTCACCGACGGGCAGCTCAACCTCGAGACGACGCAGCAACGCCACGTCGACGCGATCCGCCCCGACCTCGTCAGCGGCCTCTGGCTCGAGCGGCTGGCGCGCGCACTGGCGCCGATCCGCGACGTCTCCACCGAGGACCTCGCCTCCACGCTGCCCGGCGCGAGCCGGCTGCTCGACGTGCTCGGCCTGCACGCGCCCGACGCGGGCCAGCTGGTCCGCCAGTGGCAGGGCAAGGGCCGCACCACCCGGGCCGTCATCGGTGAGTCGACCGACGGGCTGTTCGCGGTCGACATCCGCGCCGACGGCCCGCACGGCCTGGTCGCAGGTACGACGGGATCCGGCAAGTCCGAGCTGCTGCAGACGCTGATCGCCTCGCTGGCGGTGGGCAACCGGCCCGACGAGTTCAACTTCGTGCTCGTCGACTACAAGGGCGGCGCGGCGTTCAAGGACTGCAACCACCTGCCGCACACGGTCGGCATGGTCACCGACCTCGACGGCCACCTGACCACCCGCGCACTGGAGTCGCTGGGCGCGGAGCTGCGCCGTCGCGAGCACCAGCTGGCCGCGCGCCGACGCCAAGGACATCGAGGACTACACGGCCGGACGGCAGCCGGGCACTCCGTCCGATCTCGGGCCGATGCCGCGGCTGCTGATCGTGATCGACGAGTTCGCCGCACTGGCCGCCGAGCTGCCCGACTTCGTGACCGGGCTGGTCGACGTGGCCCGGCGCGGTCGCTCGCTCGGCGTACACCTGATCCTCGCGACGCAGCGCCCCGCCGGCGTGGTCAGCGCCGAGATCAAGTCCAACACCAACCTGCGCATCGCCCTGCGGGTGACCGACACCGCCGACTCCGACGACGTGATCGAGTCGCCGGCCGCGGCCCAGATCCCCAAGGTCTTCCCCGGCCGCGCCTACGCCCGCCTCGGCCACTCCTCGCTGGTCCCGTTCCAGAGCTCGCGCGTGGGCGGCCGTCCCGGAGGCGGCGCCGGCGCGAGCCGTGCGGGTGACCGAGCTCGACTGGGAGGACCTCCCCCTGGTCGGCCGCGTCGTCGGCGGGCTCGCGCGACGAGGACGACGACGTCAGCATCCCCACCGACCTGGCCTCCCTGGTCGCTGCGATCAACGCCGCCAACGACGAGCTCGGCCTCCCCGAGATGCGCAAGCCGTGGCTGCCGGCGCTGCCCGAGATGATCGGCGTCGACGACCTGGGTGGTCGAGCAGCGAGCGCAGCGAGCGATCTCGAGACCGCTGCGCGGTGCCGCCGATCCCGTTCGGGCTGGCCGACCTGCCGCGCGACCAGCTCCAGGTCGTCGAGTCCTGGGACCTCGTCGCCGGGTCGCACCTGATGATCGCCGGGCAGTCCCGCTCCGGTCGCAGCAACAGCCTGCGGGTGCTCGCGGGCGGCATCGCGCGGCTGTGCTCGCCCGAGGACGTGCACCTCTACGGCATCGACGCCGGCAACAACGCGCTGCTGCCGCTGATGGCACTCCCCCACGTCGGCGCGGTCGTGACGCGCACGCAGACCGACCGGATGTACCGCCTGGTCGCGTTCCTGCAGAAGGAGCTCGCCGACCGGCAGCAGTCGCTGGCCGAGCAGGGGTACGCCGACATCGGCGAGCAGCGAGCCGGTGCCGCCCCCGAGGAGCGGTTGCCCTATCTCGTCGTACTCCTGGACCGGTGGGAGGGCTTCGTGCAGGCCTTCGAGTCGGTCGACGGCGGCGTACTCCTCGAGCGCATCACCGCCCTGCTCCAGGAGGGTGCCGGCGTCGGCATCCGGATGGTGATGACCGCCGACCGCAGCGGACTCGTCGGCCGGATCAGCACGCTGATCGAGGACCGGATCGCGCTGTCGATGAGCGACCCGGGCGACTTCGCCAACATCGGCATCCCCACGCGCGAGGTGCCCGCGTCGATGCCCCCGGGCCGGTCCTTCCGGGCCGGCGAGCGCCCGCGCGAGGTGCAGTGGGCCCTGCTCGACGTGAGCGGCGTCGGCACCGACCAGGTGCGCGTGCTCCAGGACCTCGGCCGCGAGGCCAGTGAGCGGTACGCCGACCTCCCGCGCTCGCGTCGACCGCAGCGCGTCGACGACCTCCCGGCCGCGATCACGGTCAAGGAGGCCCGCGACCTCGAGCCCGTCAGCGTCAGCCGCGGCTTCGTCCCGGTCGGTGTGGGCGGGGACAGCCTGGCGCTCCAGGGCTTCGATCCCGAGATCGGCGGCAACGGGTTCATGATCACCGGCCCGCCGCGCTCCGGGAAGAGCACCGCCCTGCAGTTCATGCTCTCCCACGCGCGTCGTACGCCGGTGACGGCGATCGTGCCGCGTCGCTCGCCGCTGCTCGTCGACACCCCGGACGGGGTCACGCTGTTCACCGGCTCGGAGTCGATCGAGCAGATCACCGAGCACCTCGACAAGATCCGCGGCGACCAGGTGATCGCGGTCGACGACTTCGAGGTGATCGGTGCCGACAGCCCCCTGGGCCAGCTGCTCGCCGAGCGCTTCGCGCGGATGCGCGACACCGGCAGCACGATGATCATCACCGGCTCCATCGACGACATGCTCAGCGTCTACCGCGGCCTGCCCAACGAGATGAAGCGGGGCCGCAGCGGCCTGCTCCTCGCACCCCGGGCCTCCAACGACGGCGACGTGCTCAACGTGCGGCTGCCCCGGTCCGCGTCCGGTGCGATGCCGGTCGGCCGCGGGGTGCTCACCAGCCCGCTCGGCTGGACCTGGGTGCAGGTCCCGCGGATGTAGCCGGTCCGGGCATGACGAAGGGGGAGAGCCGGGCCGGCTCTCCCCCTCGTCGTTGTGCGATGGAGCGCGTCAGCGGGGCGACTGCACCGGCGTCAGGTGCGGGTGCTGGTCGGCCTCCTTGGCACCTTCGGCCATCTTGTTGTGCTGGAAGGCGACGTCGGTGCCGGCCGTGGCCAGCGCCTGGCAGAGCTTGGTCAGCGAGGGCTTGAACCCGTTGTGCCACGCGTCGTTGAACTCGTGGGCACCCTTGCTCCGCCACTCCTCGTTGGCCTGCGTGAGCTTGCCGTCGAGCTGGTTGATCATGGTGTCCGCGTCCTGCATGGAGTTCTTGAGCTGGTCGTACAGCGCCGCCAGATCCGGGATGTTTGCTCCAACTGCCATGAGTCGAGCCTCCTTCGAATGAGTCCGTCCCCCAACGGTCGTGCGTCGAAGGATCTGTTGTTGTCGTGTGGTGCGCGGAAGTGGTCCTCCCTGCCGGACTACCTACCTTGTGCGGACGTGCCCCAAACCTGTTCGGCGAAAAATTGCGGATCGACCTCCCGTGCGGAGTCCACCCGACATGTGTTCGGCTCCCGCCCTTGGTGGTGCGGCTGCCGAGCCTCCTCACCCGCTATGGGCGGTGTCGCGGGTCTGCGACCGGGGCTAGGTTCTTGCCGCGCGAGCGGTGCTCGCTGCCACGTCCGAGGCACCCGCCAGGACGGCAGCTCGCGAGGAGGCCCGGATGCGGGAGATCGCGCGACGAGGGCACGACCTTCCCGCTCGCGCGCTCGTGGGCATCGCCACCGGGACGGCCTTGATGCTCGTCCTGGCGGGCTGTGGTGGCGGCGGGGACGGCAGCGCCGCGGTCAAGGCGGCCGAGGCCCGGGTCTCGGTGAAGGAGCGGGCCGTCACCGACGCCAAGGCTGATCTCACCGACGCGTCGGCGGAGTTCTGCGGGGCGAGCCAGACCTACATCACGGCGCTCGACCGCTACGGCGACGTGCTCAGCGAGACCACGACCACCGTCGGGGACGTCAAGGATGCGGGCACCGAGCTCGAACAACCGCAGGAGGATGCCACGGCGAAGGCTGAAGCGGCCGTCGAGGCGCAGCAGGCAGTCGTCGACGCGAAGCAGGAGCTGGCCGATGCCAAGGCAGCACTGACAGCGGCGAAGAACCCGGAGTCGACAGCCGAGACCACCCCGCCCGGCTCGAGCAGCCCGAAGCCGCTGGCACCTGCGGTGACCGTCAACCGCGTCAAGCAGGCCGAGTCGGAGTTCAGCACCGTCCAGCAAGGGATCAGCGACGAGACCCCGCTGGCGCAGGCCTCGCAGCAGTTCAACGGAGCCGCGGTGGCTCTGGAGCTGTCCTGGCTGCGGCTCTTCGCAGACGCCGGCTGTCTCACCGACGAGCAAGAGGTGTCGGCCGAGGCGGCGGTCCGCGACTACACCACGGCGCTGCAACAGTCGTTGCGCGACACCGGCTACTACGACGGCGAGGTCGATGGCGTCTACGGCCCGGCGACCGTCGACGCCGTCGAGGCGCTCCAGCAGGCACACGGACTGCCCAGCACGGGCACGGTCGACAAGGCGACCGCCGCAGCGCTCCAGAGCGACCTGGCCGCGAAGGGCGGAGCCATGGCGCAGGAAGCGGTGGCGTCCACGGCCGCCGTGCAGCAGACACTCAAGCTCGCCGGGTTCTGGGACGGTCCTGTCGACGGAGCAGTGGACATCCGCGCTGACCGAGTCGCTGAAGGACTTCCAGACCGAGCTCGGCGTCAAGCCCACCGGCACCGTCGACGCGGCAACCGTCGCGGCCCTCGAGAAGGCGATCGCCAGAGGGTCGGTCACGCGCCGTCGGCGACCAGCGACCCCACGGCCCGTCCGGGTTCGGCAGACACCGGCACGTCGAGCGGTCCGACGACGAGTCCGTGACCCATGCGGCCAGTGCCTGCCCGGACCCGATGACCACAGGACGGGCCGGGACCACCCGCTCGTCGAATGCCTAGCGACGGGGGCGGTCGTTGTTCGTGATGGTGCAGACTGCCCAGGCACCGGGTCCCACGTACGCCGTACCGTCGCTGACTCTCGCGCCTGTGCAACGCCAGCTCGACGCGGCGTACCCGGTGGGGCCACCGGACTCCCCCAGCGTGTACCAACCGGAGATCACCAGGGCCTTGGTGACCGCGCTCGAACCGGTGACGCCGGAGATCCGCGAAGGACCTCGGGCCGACAGCGTCCAGTCGGTCGGATGTGCCCGACCGCCGTTGTCGTTGACGACCTTCTTCACCAGCGTCAGGTGTCCCCGTGGCTTGTCGTTGTTGGTGATCGTGCAGACGGCGGACGCACCGGGCGTCAGCTTGAGAAGACCCTGGTAGTACGTCGCCCCGACACAGCGCCACGCGGATGCGACGTACCCGTCGGGACCTGCGTACTCCGCCAACGCATACGAACCGGGATCCACGACCGCGTTCGTGACCGCGGTCGAACCGGTGACGCCGGAGACGCGCGAGGGACCCCTGGCCGACAGCGTCCAGTCGGTCGCACGCGCCCTGCCCCCGCTGTCGTTGACGACCTTCTTCACCAGCGTCAGGTGCGTCGCCGCGGTCACGGGGTTCACGACCTGGCTCAGGCTGGCCGAGCTGTCTGCGAACCCACTCCCCGAGTACGCCGCCAGGATCGGGTGGGAGCCGGCGGTCAGTGACGCAGTGGTGAACGTGGCAGTGCCGTCCGCGGCGACGGGGACCGGCGGACCGACGGGGGTACCTCCGTCGCTGAACTGCACCGAGCCCGTCGAGACCGGGTTTCCTCCGGACGTGACCGTCGCCGTGAAGGTCACGGCGTCGCCGACCGATGAGGGGTTCAGGTCCGAGGACAGGGCCGTACCGGTGGGGCTGGTCGTCGCGACGGTGAGGCACCAACCGGAGGCGATCGATCCGGAGTCACCGGACGCGTCATCGACCACCCACAGGCTCCAGGTTCCGTTCGGGCTGGTGCCGTCGAAGGTCGACAGCGCGGTGGCGGAGCTCGGGATCGGCGCCGGTGCGGGGAACGCGTCGGCACCGTCTGAGTCGTCGTCGCTCGGTTTGAAGGTCCCGCTCACGATCGGGTTCGGGACGCCGCTCACCGCGTTGTCGTCGAAGGTGACGTCCAGACCGCTCGCCGCCGACGTACCGCCGATGTCGCTCATCAGCACCACGTTGGCGGTCGCCTGGGGCGCGGCCAGCATCACGTCCAGGTCGACCGGCACCTGGTGCGACAACCCCTTGAGCGTCGCGGTGACCTGGGTGGTGTTGCCGGCCAACCCCGACACGGTGATGTGGGAGGGGTACGGCGTCGCCGTCCCCTGGGCGGGGACCGACAGCGACCCGGTGTTGCAGAAGGTGTTGCCGTCGACCACGGTGGCGTTGTCGACCTGCTGCGTGACGCTGCCGTTGCTGGTCAGGAAACCGGTGGACCCGCCGTACTCGGCGCGCATCAGGTGCGTGCCCTCGGTGAGGGCCGACGTGCTGAGCGAGGCCTGTCCGAAGGCGTCGAGCGGGACAGGCGCACCGAGCGTCGTCGCACCGTCCTTGAACTGGACGGCACCGGTCGTGACGGGGCTCGCGCCAGCTGTGACGGTGGCCGTGAACGTCACCGGGCTGCCGGTGGTGGAGGGGGTGGCGGAGGTGGTGACGGTCGTGGTGGTCGGCGCCGCGTTGGCTTCGGTCGTGATCGTCAGGCTCCACCCTCCGGCCATGGACCCGATGTCCCCGGTGGTGTCGTCGACGACGTACAGCTGCCAGGTGCCGTTGGGGTTGATCCCGGTGAAGGCGCCGCCCAAGGTCGTGTCCGACGACGGAGCCGGTGCCGGGCTCGGGAACGTGTCCCCGCTGCCGTTGTTCGTGGGCTTGTAGCTGCCGCTCGGGATGTTGCCGGTGGGCACCGACGCTGCGGCGGAGTCGGCAAAGGTGAGAGTGGCGTTGCTCGCGGACGCCAACGTGTTCGGGTCACCGACGTCGGACAGCACGACGAGGTTGTCACCGGACGGCGCGACGAGGAGTGCGTCGATGTCGTTGACGGTCCCGTGCGTGAGGTTGTTGAACGCCACGGTCACGCCCGAGACGACACCCGTCATGCCCGACACCACGTTGTTGGACGGGTAGGGATCGGCCGGCCCGATCTGGTTCGGCGAGCCAGTCGCGGGGATGGCCAGCGCCGCGGTCTGGGAGAAGGTCGTCGGGCCGTCGGCCGACGCGCTGGGCAGCCCGGCGGGCCACGCCAGGCAGACCAGCAACAGGCTCAGCAGGACGGCCGTACGCCGTACCCGGGACCCTCGACGACCACGACGCATCCCGAACGCACCCATCCCGGACCTCCTCGGTACCGAGACGTGTAGGTGATTGCACTGTAGCGAGATCGTGCGGGAGCCGCTGGAGCCTGCACGCACAGGTCAAGACCAGTCGACAGGCCCGCCGTGACGATGCCGCCGCAGCCTTCGGGTCAGACCTGCCTCCCGAGTTTGCTGCCGCCGTGATCGGGGAAGGTGAGCACGGACAGCACCGGCGTACGTCGGGGCACGCAGGCATCGGGGAGGCACGCATGGCGGGCGACAGCCAGGGAGACCAGGCCGCGGAGGAAGAGCCCAACCTCTACCTGGTCACCCTCCAGCAGTGCCGGGACTCGTTGATCCCCAGTGCCCGCGACGCGGTGTACGCCGGCCAGGGTGATCCCGGCTCGAGCATCGCCAGCGCCATCGACGGCGGCGGCTGGGAGTGCACCAACGCCGGCGAGTGGGTCACCGAGCTGCTCGAGCACACCCGCAACGTGCTGCCCGCCTTCGACGACGCGATCGGCGACGTCGGCGCAGCGATCTCGGCCGAGCGCGCCGCCCACGGCGGCAAGGACACCGTGCCGAAGGATCATCCGCACGGTCTGGCCTGGAGCCGGACGTGGCACAACATCCAGCGGATGAACCAGTACTGATCAGTCCTCGCGGCAGTCGGCGCAGGTGCCGAAGACGGTGAGGTGCCCGTAGTCGGGGCGGAAGTCGTACGTCGCGGCCAGCGCCCCCAGCGCCTCCTCCATCTCGCCGCGACCGACCGAGATCATCTTCTTGCAGCCGCGGCAGACGAAGTGGGCGTGCTCGTGGCCGGTGGCGGAGTGGTACGTCGGCGC
Organism: uncultured Actinomycetota bacterium; assembly: GCA_963797505.1. Classification (GTDB taxonomy): domain Bacteria; phylum Actinomycetota; class Actinomycetes; order Propionibacteriales; family Nocardioidaceae; genus Marmoricola. The sequence continues at coordinate 143,437 of CAWCQB010000005.1, forward strand.
CCGGTCGGTGAGGTGCGCGTGCCGGATCAGCCCGAGCTCGTTGAGCAGCTCCAGCGTCCGGTAGATCGTGGAGAGGTTGATCGACTCGGAGTGCTGGCGCACCTCGGCGTACACCTCGTCCGGGGTGGCGTGGCCGAGCTTCTCGACGGCCGCGAGCACCAGCTCCCGCTGCGGGGTGAGCCGGTGGCCGCTCGCCCGCAGCCGCTCCTGCCAGCTCTCGGTGCTCGCCGACATGGCTACTGCCTCTTCAGCTGCGCGTGGGTGTGCGGCTGCAGCTCCTGGCCCATGGCCGCCATGTCGTAGGCGTAGAGCAGGTCGCCGTTGACGTAGCCGTAGAGCCGCTTGCCGCCGACGTACTCCTTGGCGGTGGCGGTGCGTACGACGGCATCGGTGGTGATCTCGAAGCGCGGCTGGTCGGGGTGGATCTCGCCGTACCACGTCTCCACGAAGCCGGTGTTGTGCGCCAGCACGACCTCGATCGTGCCCTGGTCGTCCGGGCACCGGATGAAGCCGGTCTCCTGCGCCGCCTCGCGGACGTGGTTGCCCTCGTCGTCGGTGATCCACGCGCGGGCGACGTAGTGGATGAACGGCCGGCCGTCCTGCTGGAAGATCAGCTCCTGGCCGAACTGGAACGGCTCGATCGTGGGGTACTCGCCGTGCCCGTTGCCCGCCCACGTGCCCAGCAGCCACGCCAGCCGGGCGCAGTTGGGGTGGATGTTCTCGGGGATCTCGAAGGGCATCGGGTCAGCTCTCCTGGGAGTCGGCAGCAGGGGTCGGGTCCATGTGGCTCTTCATGCGGCGCAGGCCGTAGAGCGCGAGGACTCCGACGCCCAGCACGGCCACGGCCACCACCACGACGAAGAAGGCTTCCATGTTTCGCAGTCTAGGGTCGAACCATGCGCTCTCTTGTGATCAAGTGCACCGCCGGCGCGGACGATCCCGAGCGCTGCAACCAGGCCTTCACCGTCGCCGCAGCCGGTGTCGCGGCCGGCGCGCAGGTCTCCCTCTGGCTCACCGGCGAGGCCGCCTGGTTCGGCGTACCCGGGCGCGCCGAGGAGTTCGAGCTCGACCTGGCCACCCCCCTGGCCGAGCTCCGCGACATCGTCCTGGCCGGCGGCACCCTCACGGTCTGCAGCCAGTGCGCCCAACGCCGCGGCCTCGTCCAGGGCGACCTGCGTCGCAGGAACCCGAGTCGCCGGAGCCGCCGTCTTCACCGAAGAAGCACTCGCCGAGACAGCCCAGGCCCTCGTCTACTAGGACTAGGTGGTCGAGCAGCGAGCGAAGCGAGCGATCAGTCGAGACCACCCGCAACAAGGTGGTCGAGCAGCGAGCGAAGCGAGTGATCAGTCGAGACCACCCCGCAACCACAAGGTGGTCGAGCAGCGAGCGCCAGCGAGCGATCAGTCGAGACCACCGCCGCAACCACAAGGTGGTCGAGCAGCGAGCGCCAGCGAGCGATCAGTCGAGACCACCCCGTACGTCGAGCACCGACCGCAACCACAAGGTGGTCGAGCAGCGAGCGCCAGCGAGCGATCAGTCGAGACCACCTCGGCCACACAGCAGACCGCAACCACTCGCTTCTCCACAGGCGAGTCAGATGCCCTGGCGGCGAGGTTGCCCTCAGAGAACGCTGGCCACGTGGCTTGGGTCTACATCCTCCGTTGCTCTGACGACTCCTACTACGTCGGCAGCACCCTCGACATGGATCGACGGCTGTGGCAGCACAACGAGGGCATCGGCGCCGAGTACACGAAGCGGCGTCGACCCGTGAACCTGGCCTGGGCAGCCGAGTACCAGAACGTCGCCGAGGCATTTGCGCTGGAGAAGAAGATCCAGAACTGGTCACGTGCCAAGCGCGAGGCACTCATCGAGGGGCGGTTCGACGACCTGCCCCTGCTCAGCCGAGGTCGCACGGGCTGGATGCGACGGGAGGCGTGAGCCGGGTTGCATGTGGTCTCGACTATCCACTCGCTTCGCTCGCTGCTCGACCACCTTCTGGTCGGCGTGCGTGGTCTCGATTATCACTCGCTCGCTCGCTGCTCGACCACCTGGCGTCGGCGAACGTGGTCTCGACTATCCACTCGCTTCGCTCGCTGCTCGACCACCCTTGGTGCGGTCGCCGTCGCTACGAACGTGGTCTCGACTATCCACTCGCTCCGCTCGCTGCTCGACCACCTTCTGGCTGCGGTCCGCCTTGCGTCATACGAACGTGGTCTCGACTATCCACTCGCTTCGCTCGCTGCTCGACCACCCCTTTGGTGCGGTCCGCTTGCGGCATACGAACGTGGTCTCGACTGATCACTCGCTTCGCTCGCTGCTCGACCACCCCTTTGGTGCGGTCCGCTTGCGGCATACGAACGCGGTCTCGACCGATCGAGTCCCGCTCGCGTCGTACGCGTACTCGACTACCCGGTCAGCGGGTGTAGGGGTAGGCGCGCTCGACCTTGCCGGCCAGGGTGGTGGCCAGGTAGCCGGACTCCTGGAACTTGTTGGTGACGTGTACGTCGACGCTCGGGGTCTGCTCGATCTGCGGGATGAAGCGGATGATCACGTAGGCCTGCGGCTGCTCGACGTTGAGGGTGCGCTTGGCGCGGGCGATGTTGCGGGCCAGCGCGGGGATGTCGAGGCGGTTGGTGTCGACGACCTGGGTCCCGGGGAAGGTGGCGCGGATGCCGCCGAAGCCGGTCCAGGTGCCCTTCCGGTAGAGCCACCCCTCCTGCCGGGCCTTGCCGGGCACGGGGACGTTCACGATCACGTAGTCGCCGTAGAAGGTGAGGTCGACGACGCGGCTGGTCCCGAACTTCTTGCGGTACGTCGCCAGGAAGCCGCGGATGCCGGCCGCGCTCAGGGAGTACGCCGGGCCGGCCGGCGGGTCCACCTCGGGGTCGGTGTCCGGATCGGTCGCGGGCTCGTCAGAACCGGGATCGGCGGGTGCCGCGGGTGAGGCAGTCGAGCTCTCCTCGGACGAGCCGGAGTACGTCAGCCCGACGACGACGGCCGCGACGGCGATCAGCACGAGTGCCACGACGAGGGAGACACCGAGCACGATCCGTCGCGAGGGCGCGGTGACCGCCACCTTCTGGGGACCGACCCCGGCGGCCGGGTCGAAGGTGCTGTACGGCAGCGCGGCCTCGAGCTGGTCGAGGTCGCGGCTCATCAGGTCCAGCTCGGCCATGCTCTGCGCCGACCGCACGTTGCCGAGCCGGATGTCCCGGTCGGCCGTGCTGATCCGGCCCGCGTCGTGGGCCCGGTTGACGCGCGCGACCACCTGCTCACGGTCACCGTCCGACGGCGGTCGCTGCAGGTCGTCCACGTGAGAACAGTAGGGCCAGGCCGGACGGACCGTCCGGAGGATCGAGCGATAGCGTCGCGGCCATGGGAGACCTACTGATCACTGTCGCCCCGACGGGGGCCGAGACCACGAAGAGCGACTGCCCGCAGCTGCCGACGACGCTGGACGAGCTCGTCGAGACCGCGCGACGCTGCGAGGCGGCCGGGGCCGCGATGGTCCACGTGCACATCCGCGACGGCGAGCACCGTCCGACGCTCGACCAGGGACGGCTGCGGGACACGGTCGTCGCGCTGCGCGAGCACACGGACCTCGTCGTACAGCTCTCGACCGGCGGCTCGGTGCACGACCCGCTGGACGACCGGCTCAAGGTGCTGGACGCGGAGCCGGACTCGTGCAGCCTGACCATGGGTACGACGAACTTCGGCGACGACGTCTTCCTCAACCCGTGGCCGTTCGTCTGCGACCTCTACCAGCTGAGCCAGGAGCGCCAGGTCGTGCCGGAGTTCGAGCTGTTCGACCTCGGACAGGTCGCGGCACTGCACCGGCTGCTCGCGAAGTACGGCCTGCCGTACGGCGGGAAGGTGCACGTCGACCTGGTCATGGGCGTGCCCGGCGGCATGCCCGGGACCGCCGACGCACTCGTCGCGGCGGTGGCCGCGCTGCCGGCCGAGACGACGAGCTGGTCGGCCACCGGCATCGGCCGGTCGACCCTCGCCGTGGCGCTCGCGTCGCTGTCCAAGGGCGGCCACCTCCGCGTCGGCATGGAGGACGTGCTGACCCTCGCCAAGGGCGTCCCCGTCGAGCACAACGACCAGCTCGTGAGTCGCGCGGCCGAGCTGGGTCGGCTGGCACAGCGCACCCCGATGTCACCGGCCGAGGCGCGCACCCTGCTCGGCATGGGCTGACCCGTGCGTGCCGTCCTCCAGCGGGCCACGTCCGCCTCCGTCACCGTCGACGGCGAGGTGGTGGCGCGGATCGACGAGCCCGGTCTCGTCGTACTCCTCGGCATCACGCACGACGACGGCCCCGACCAGGTCGCGTGGATGGTGCGCAAGATCAGGGACCTGCGGATCATGCGCGACGAGCGCTCGGTCGCCGACCTGGGCGGGCCGGTGCTGGTGGTCAGCCAGTTCACGTTGTACGGCGACGCCCGCAAGGGCCGCCGACCGACCTGGCAGGCGGCCGCTCCCGGGGAGGTGTCCGAACCGCTCTACGAGGCGGTGTGCAGCGGGCTCGAGGACGCCGGGACCCACGTCGAGAAGGGCGTGTTCGGTGCGCAGATGCAGGTGCAGCTGACCAACGACGGACCGATCACGATGGTGCTCGACTCCGCTGGATGACCCGTCGTCGGGTCGGCTAGCTGGCCCGGCCGAGCTGGACCTCGCTGATCGCGGTCGTGTTGCGCGGCCCCTTGGCCACGGCCAGGATCTCCAGCTGCACCTGGTCGGCCTCGCTCCTCGGCACCCGCAGCAGCCGCAGGCTGCGGTCGCTGGTCGAGCCGTTCAGCTCCTGGTCGACCACCATGTCGCCGATCGTCCAGCGCACCTTCGTCACCCGGTTGTTCTCGGCGTAGCGGTCGTCGCCGGTCGCGGCGTCGGTCTTGGCGTAGCCGGGGATCAGGCCGACCTCGCCGATGGCGGTCTTGTCGGGCAGCCGGAGGGTGATCTTCTTGCCGATGCCGGTGCCGTCGCAGCGCCAGGTCGTGTCGGCCACGCCGTCGGTGAGGTTGGCGGCGGCATAGCTGACCTTGTCGCCGCTCGCGTCCTGTCCGGGCGGCGAGGTGCAGGTCGCCTGTCGCGCGTACGCCGGTGACCCGCTCGACCTTGCCGTCCCACGCACCCTTGCCGGGCGCCTGGGTGGTGACCGGCTGCTGCGCCTTGTTCTCCCCGCCCTCGCTCATCACCACGCTCGGCCCGGAGCTCGGCTTGTCGTCGCTGTTGACCTTGCCGGCGAACGCGCGGCCCACGGCGTACGCCCCGAGCACCAGCAGCAGGGCCAGCATCGCGAGCAGCACGGGCACGAACCACGGGGAGTCGGTGACCTTCTCGACCATCGTCGGCTCGTCGTCGTACGCCTCGGTGCGGTGGGTGCCCACGACCAGCCGGCCCCGGCGCAGCGGCAGCTCGTCGGTGTCGGAGCTGTCGGTCGCCGGCTCCTCCTCGTCCTCGAGTCCCTCGCTCTGCGCCGCGAGGGCGCGCTCGTACGCCGCCCGGTAGGCAGCGGCGAACTCCTCGGGCACCTCGGGGGGCAACGAGCCCGGCGGGGTCGGTCCAGACACGCTTACGAGCCTATCGGGGGCGCCGCGTGCTGAAATGTCGCCTCCGGTCAGGCGCGGGGGCGACCGAGCGCGCGGTAGTGCCAGCCGGCGGAGCGCCAGGCGTCGGCGTCGAGGCAGTTGCGCCCGTCGAGCACGCGCGCCTCCCCGACCATCGTCTTGGCCTCGGCCGGGTCGAGCTCGACGTACTCCGGCCACTCGGTCAGCACCAGCACCAGCTCGGCACCGGCCAGGGCTTCCTCGACGGTGTCGGCGAACTGGAGGTCGGGCCACTTCTTCGCGGCGTTCGCGATCGCCTTCGGGTCGGTGACCATCACCGATGCGCCCTGGAGCTGCATCTGCGCCGCGACGTTGAGGGCCGGTGAGTCACGTACGTCGTCGCTGTGCGGCTTGAACGCGGCACCCAGCACCGCGATCCGACGGCCGGCGATGGACCCGCCGCACTCCTCGCGTGCCAGGTCGACCATCCGCACCCGCCGCCGCATGTTGATGGCGTCGACCTCGCGCAGGAAGGTCAGCGCCTGGTCGGCGCCCAGCTCACCGGCGCGCGCCATGAACGCCCGGATGTCCTTGGGCAGGCAGCCGCCGCCGAAGCCCAGGCCCGCGTTGAGGAAGCTGCGGCCGATCCGCTGGTCCATCCCGATCGCGTCGGCGAGAGCGGTGACGTCACCGCCCGCCGACTCGCACACCTCGGCCATCGCGTTGATGAAGGAGATCTTCGTGGCCAGGAAGGAGTTGGCGGCCGCCTTCACCAGCTCGGCCGTGGCGAGGTCGGTGACGAGCCGGGGTACGCCGCTCGCGAGGACGCCGGCGTAGAGCTCGTCGAGCACCGCGACGGTCTCGTCGTGCGCGTCACCGGTGCGTACGCCGTAGACGAGGCGGTCGGGCTCGAGGGTGTCCACGACGGCGTGGCCTTCGCGGAGGAACTCGGGGTTCCACACGAGGTGTGCGTCGGGCTCGGACTCGTGCACGCGGTCGGCCAGCCGGCTCGCCGTACCCACCGGCACCGTGGACTTGCCGACGACGAGGTCACCCGGCTTGAGCACCTGCGCGATGCTGCGGACTGCCGCATCGACGTGGGACACGTCCGCCGCGTTCTCGCCCTTGCGCTGCGGCGTACCCACGCAGACGAAGTGCACGGTCGCGTCGGCCGCATCGGCGGGATCGGTCGTGAACACGAGTCGACCGGTGCCGAGCGCGCGTTGCAGGAGCTCGGCGAAGTCAGGCTCGTGGAACGGCGGTCGACCCGCGGACAGCGCGTCGACCTTCTCGGGGAGCACGTCCACCCCGACGACGTCGTGCCCGAGGCTGGCCATGCACGCGGCATGGACTGCTCCCAGGTAACCGCAACCGAAGACGGAGACCTTCACGGCCCTCACCATGCGGCGCGAAGGTGAGCAGCCGACGACGGCCCGGAGAGGTGCGTACGACGCCGAGACGGCGGCAGTCGAACGAACGGACCCGTCAGCGCAGGAGGCGTCGCGCGAGCAGGGCGCCCAGCAACGCGCCGAAGGTGTTGGCGACGATGTCGCTGAAGCTGGCCTGCCGCCCGGGCAGCAGCAGCCCCTGGACCAGCTCGACGGTGGTGGCGCCGACGAAGGCGTACGCCGTCCAGTCCTGCCAGCGCAGCCGCGGCCACACCCTCGAGCCGAGGAAGCTCAGCGGCGCGATGATCACCGCGTTCATCAGGACCTCGACCCGGGTGAAGTCGACCCACGAGTCGGGCAGCACGGCCTGGAGGACGTGCACGAGCCGTCCACGAGGCGGTCTGCACGTGCGAGGTCGGCGAGAAGAGCACCGCGCCAGCACGAGGACGTAGACCAGCAGGAGGACGCCGACTCGCCCTGCGAGCCGTTCCCCCCGTGCCCCCGTGTGTTGCGCCTGCTCGGTCACTGGGCCCCAGTAAATCCCGAACCTCCAAGATCGCGGACCGGTGGTCTACACATGCAGCAGCGCCCGGCCTCCGGGATCCGGTGGCCGGGCGCTGCTGGTCGTCTAGACGGAGACGGCGACTTCCTGGATCGCGCCGACCTCGGCGGTCACCTTGGTGTCGACCGGCTGGATGCGGGGCGCCAGCGTGCGCAGCGTCCACTCACCCGGACCGGCGAAGAACCGGAAGTGTCCGGTCGCCGAGGTCGGGACCTCGGCGGTGAACTCACCGGTGCGGTCGAGCAGCCGCACGTAGGCGTTGCCCGACGGGGTCGGCCGTCCGTGGCATGCACGACCTGGCCCTGGATGATGGCTTCCTTCTTGACGTCGATGCCGTCGAGGGACAGGCCGCCTTCAGTGGCTCCGCACATCAGGCCTCACCGGCCTCGTCGCCGAGGGCCACGGGTACGCCGACGAGCGAGCCGTACTCGGTCCAGGAGCCGTCGTAGTTCTTGACGTTCTGCTGGCCGAGCAGCTCCTTGAGCACGAACCAGGTGTGGCTCGAGCGCTCGCCGATGCGGCAGTAGGCGATGGTGTCCTTGCTCCAGTCGACGCCGGCCTCGGTGTAGATCTCCTTCAGCTCGTCGTCGGAGCGGAAGGTGCCGTCGTCGTTGGCCGCCTTGCTCCACGGCACGTTGGCGGCCGTGGGGATGTGGCCGGCGCGCTGGGCCTGCTCCTGCGGGAGGTGGGCCGGGGCGAGCAGCCGTCCGGCGTACTCGTCAGGGCTGCGTACGTCGACGAGGTTCTTCACGCCGATCGCCTCGACGGTCTCGTCGCGGAAGGCGCGGATCGAGGAGTCCTGCTCCTGGGCGGTGTAGGAGGTCTTCTCGCGGGTGGGCGCCTCGTCGGTCAGCTCGCGGCTGTCGAGCTCCCACTTCTTGCGACCGCCGTCGAGCAGCTTGACGTCGTCGTGGCCGTAGAGCTTGAAGTACCAGTAGGCGTAGGCGGCGAACCAGTTGTTGTTGCCGCCGTAGAGCACGACGGTGTGGTCGTTGCCCACGCCGCGGTCGGAGAGAAGCGCCTCGAACTGCTGCTTGTTGACGAAGTCGCGACGGACCTGGTCCTGCAGGTCGGTGGTCCAGTCGAGCTTGATGGCCCCCCGGATGTGGCCCTTGTCGTAGGAGGTGGTGTCCTCGTCGACCTCGACCAGCACGATGCTGGGGTCGTCGAGATGCTCCTCCACCCAGTCAGCGGTGACCAGTGCGGTTTCGCGGCTCATGTTGTGCCTCTTCTTCCTTTTTTCTCGGGTCTGTTTCTCGGGTGAGGTGGGTCAGGCGTTGGTGTGGACGGGTGTGCTGTGCGCGGGTGCGACACGGCGGATCAGCAGGTACATCTCGCAGCCCAGGCAGTAGCCGAAGACCGCGTTCAGCAGGGCCGCCGCCAGGGCGAACCCGGTGGCGACCGCGCCCAGCAGGGTCACGCCGGAGAGATATCCGACGAGCCCGACCAGCGCGAAGACCAGACCGACGCCCTGCGCGAAGCGCGGCGGCTGCGGGTCCTCGAGGTGGGCGGGCGCCGCGAGGCGCGGGCGCACCAGCGTCTTGAAGAGGTACGCCGCCGGAGTGCGCTGCACCCCGAGGACGACCGCCGTCGCGAACAGTGCCGTCTGGATCCCGAGGAGCACGAGCCCCACGGTGTCCGGCGCCGTGATCAGGGTGAGCGCCAGCACCACGCTGGTCAGCATCGCGTTGAACTGCGGTCCGCGCGGGTCGATCTGCCCGCTACCGGTGCTCGCTCGCTCGGGTGACGTCATGGCTCTCCTTGATGTCCGGTGGTGTCCGGTGGCATGCGCGGACGGTCGCCGCTCCCTCGAGTTTAGTCGACAAAGTTCATCGACTAAGGGGAAGTTGGTCGTGGGTGACCGTCAGGACATTCGACACAGCGACGAGCGCACGCGGCAGTGGTCCACTGCGCGGCGACGGGTCAGCAAGGTCGAGCTCATGAGGGGAAGCCTAGGCAGCGGCGGCTCCGGGCCCTATTGGCCGTCTCAGCATTCGGGCACACCATCCACATCATGGACATCACGGCTGCTCGACCACCATCTCCAGCGCGGTCAGCACCTGCTGGCGCGTGGGGGCTCCGCTGGCGCGGGTGACCTCCACTCCCCCGGCGGAGAGCACGATCGTGGTGGGCGTGCGCAGGATCCCGAGGCGGCGTACGACGTCGAGGTGGTGCTCGGCGTCGACCTCGATGTGCGCGACACCCGGTGTCTCCGCGGCCACGTCACCGAGCACCCGGCGGGCGGCTCGGCACGGCGCGCAGAACGCCGAGGAGAACTGCAGCAGCGTGGCCCGCTCGCCGAGGTCGTCGGCCCAGGGGTGTCCGTCAGCAGCGACTCGGACGGCCGGGGCCTCGGCGACCGGCGAGGTCTCGGCCCCGTGGACCTGGTGGGTGCCGCGGAACCGGCCGTCGGTGGCGGCGCGGTACAGCCCGAAGGCGAGGGCGCCGATGACGGCCACGATCGAGGACCCACACCCCTGCGCTCATGGCTGGCTCAACGACGGATCGGGCAAAAGGCTTCCCCGCCTGGCTCAGCCGCCGGCGAAGGGCGGCAGGAACTCGACGGTGGCACCGGGCGGGACCAGCACCTCGTTGGGATCGTCGGTGGTGACCGGACGATCGCCCACCATCATCGAGCAGCAGGAGAGCACCTCGGAGAACCGTGGGGAGTCGGCGTGCGCCTCGCGGGCACGGCGTACCAGCTCGGCCAGGGTGACCGCGCCGGAGACCTCCATGGCGTCGCTGTCGGTGCCGGCGGCGGCGCGTGCGGAGGCCCAGTAGCGCAAGATCACACGTCCAGCGCTGGCATCTCGGTGAGCTTCGGCCGTCATGTTGGATATCCTGACGCATCTGTGGTGGGGAAGTTCATCAGCGTCGATGACCCACCGACCGACGCAAGGCACTCACCCAGGAGGTGCCATGGGCACCGTGCTCCTGCTGACGAAAGCACTGCAGCCCTCCGCTGACGTGCTGCCGGGGCTCGCGCTCCTCAGCCACCAGGTCAAGATCCTGCCCGCCGAGGGCAGCGCGCTCCTGGAGGCTCCCGACCACGACCTGCTGATGGTCGACGGCCGCAGGGAGCTCGCCCACGCGAGAGACCTCTGCCGGCTGATCCGCACCACCGGGTCGGACCAGCCGGTGCTCCTCATCGTCACCGAGGGCGGCCTGGCCGTGGTCGCCGCCGACTGGGGCATGGACGACGTCATCCTCGAGACCGCCGGACCGGCCGAGATCGACGCCCGCATCCGGGTCGCCATCGGCAAGCTCGCGGCGCGCCACAACGACTCGGACCCCGAGTCCCACATCATCCGCTCCGGCGAGGTGGTGGTGGACGAGGCGACGTACACCGCCAAGCTCAGCGGGCGCGTGCTCGACCTCACCTTCAAGGAGTTCGAGCTGCTCAAGTACATCGCCCAGCACCCCGGCCGCGTCTTCACGCGCGACCAGCTGCTGCAGGAGGTCTGGGGCTACGACTACTTCGGCGGCACCCGCACGGTCGACGTGCACGTCCGCCGGCTGCGGGCCAAGCTCGGCACGGAGCACGAGGCCCTGATCGGCACGGTGCGCAACGTCGGCTACCGGTTCGTGCTGCCGCCGCGCGACCAGGGCGCCTCCGGCCGAGTCGACGCGGCCGAGGACGAGCCGGAAGCCGTCCGCGGAGGACGCCGCCTCCGAAGCGTCGCCGCGGTCCACCTCCCGCTGACGCGGCAGCGCCCGCGTGGCATAGCCTCCTGCCATGGTGCAGATCGACCGGATCGGCTCGGACGACTTCGACTGGGCGGCCGAGGACGGCCCGGCCGCGGAGGTACGCCGCATCGCGCGTGCCTCGACCGCGCACGACGGCGCCACCACGCTCAACGAGCAGGCCGTGCTCCAGCTCAAGCACCGCGGCCTGCGCGACGCGGACCTGTGGGTCGGCGGCGGCGGTTTCGCCCTGCGCCACGGGGACATCCTCGACCTCGCGGTCCACCCCGAGTCGCGCGGCCAGGGAGCCGGCACCGCCCTGGCGGCGGAGGCACTGCCCGCTGGTCGCAAGGTCGAGGCCTGGTCGCACGCGGACCACCCGGGCGCCGCCGCGCTGGCCGCGAGGTTCGGCATCCCCCGCGAGCGCGAGCTGAAGATCATGAAGAAGTCGCTGGTCGACGACCTCGGACCGGTCACGGCGCCGGACGGCATCACGATCCGCGGCTTCGAGCCCGACGACGAGAAGGCACTGCTGGAGGTCAACGCGAGCGCGTTCGCCCACCACCCCGAGCAGGGCCACATGACGCACGAGGACTTCCGCGAGCGCACCAGCGAGTCCTGGTTCGACCCGGCCGGGTTGCTGCTCGCCGTACCCACCGACCGCGACAGCGACCTGCCGCCACTGCTCGGCTTCCACTGGACGAAGGTGCACACCGACGAGGACCCGCCGTACGGCGAGGTCTACGTGGTCGCGGTCAACCCCAAGGCCGCCGGCCGCGGCCTCGGCACGGTGCTGACCGCCGCCGGACTGCGTCTACCTCAAGGACCGCGGCCTCGACTCGGTGCTGCTCTACGTCGACGGCGACAACGACCCGGCGATCGCCGTCTACACCGGCCAGGGCTTCCACGTGGACCGCACCGAGGTGCAGTACCGCGGCACCTCCAACGGCGGCAGCTAACCGCTCGGGACCACTCGCCTGGCCAGCCGCGCCGGCCACCGCGGGTCGGAGGACCACTCCTCGACGTCGTGCGGGTCCCAGGCGTACGCCGGGATGTCCCCGACGAGCAGGCCCGCGAGATCCGGGAGACCGAGCTCGTCGGCGGCCCAGTCGTAGAGGACCCGCAGCCGTGGCTGGATGATCCCCTTGTCGAGCACCCGACCGAGGCTCCGTTCGCCCGTGAGGTAGGGCGTGACGTCCTCCTCGAGCGGGTAGCGGTCCGGGAGGATGCGCGACATCGACAGGAAGATGCCGGTGGTGCCGAGGCGCGGGTCGCCCAGCGTCGGCGCGACCGGGCCCAGCCAGCCGAGTGCCGTCCCGGGCGCACGGACGAGGGCGTGCGCGTAGAGCACCCGCAGCAGCACGACGTTCAGGAAGAAGCGTTCGACCCTGCCCTCGTCCTCGGCCAGCCGACGGTGGGCGAGGTAGCCGTGCGCGATGGAGCTGTTGTGGGCGCGGTACCAACCGGCCGCCGTGGGGCGGTGGATGAACTCGACGATCGCCTCGACCGCAGGCGAGGACGGGAGCCCGGGATCACCGGCGACCAGGAAGCGCGCTTCGGCGGTGTCGCGGATCAGGCCCTCGTTGAGCGCGCGCCACCACGGGCTCCCCGGATGGCTCGACGTCAGCGGCTCCAGCACACCGCGTCGCAGCTGCCAGCGCATGAACGCGACCGCGGCCCTGCGGTAGGGCAGGTGCTGGTTGCTCCGGCGCGGAGGACTCGTAGAGCCCTCGCATCAGCGCCAACCGGCCCTCCGGGTCGTCCCGCACGCGCGCCACCGACTCCTCGGCACGGCCCGCGGCTGAGGACGCCATCTGAGGTCAGGCCAGCGCGCGACGGAGCCGGTCGGCGATCTCGCGGTTGTACGCCGGCCCCTCGTGGCCGGCGCCGACCATGTGCACGAACCCGTGGATCATCGAGGGGTACCGCTTGTGGTCGACCTCGACGCCGTTCTCGGAGAGGAGCCGGGCCAGGGCCTCGCCCTCGTCGCGCAGCGGGTCGTAGCCGGCGGTGACCACGTGGGCCGGGGCGATGCCCGCCGGGAAGTCCACGCGGCGTACGCCCGAGGCGTCCGGGTGGCCCTTGTCGGCGTCGGGCGTGAAGTAGGCCTCCTCGGCCCCGTCCATGAACACCTTCGTCAGGACGTAGCCCTCGGCGAACAGGCGCCTGCTCTCGGTGCGCTCCACGAAGTCGGCGCCGGGGTAGATCAGCAGCTGGAAGGCCAGCGGCAGACCCTTCTCGGCGGCCCACACCGCGGTCGACAGGGAGAGCGATCCGCCGGCCGAGTCGCCGCCCACCGCCGAGTCGCGCCGGGTCGGCGTTGACCTCGTCGGCGTGGTCGACCAGCCAGCGGTACGCCGCCTGGCAGTCCTCCACGGCCGCCGGGAACTTGTGCTCGGGCGCGAGCCGGTAGTCGATCGCGAGGATCTGGACGCCGGACTGCTCGGCCAGGAACCGGCAGGTCGGGTCGTGGCTCTCGAGGTCGCCGTACATCCAGCCGCCGCCGTGGATGAACAGCATCGTCGGCGCGGGGTCGGCGCCGGTGCGCTCGGTCGGGATGTAGAGCCGGGCCTTCAGCGGCCCCTCGGCGCCGTCGACCTCGAGGTCGCGCAGGGCACCGATCGGCTGCCGCCCGCCGACCATGCGCTGCTGGCGACACAGCTCGGCCCGGGCCTGGGCCAGCGGCAGCGTCTCGGCGGCCGGGACACGGGCCAGCCGCTTCAGCGTGAGCAGCAGCTGGATCTCGGGCGACAGCTCGAGTCCGTCGACCACCACCGGCCGGCGGTTGAGCGCCCGCTGGACGCGGACCGGCAGGTTCAGCGACGCGCGCAGGGCGAGGGCCTGGGCCTTGTCGAGGAGTCGGGGCACGGGCGTCAACTTATGACAGATACCCGCTGTTCATGTTCCGGTGTCAGACTGCGACCATGTCGACCGAGAGCTTCCAGACCGCGGTCGGTTCCGACACGGAGGCCGGGCCCACTCGACCCGAGCCTGCGCGTCGTACCCGCCGACATCTTCGACGTCGACCCGCCGTACGACGCCGGACGCGGTCGACTTCGAGCCCGCCGAGTTCCAGGACCGCTTCCTCGACCGCGAGCTCTCCTGGCTGCGGTTCAACCAGCGCGTGCTGGAGCTGGCCGAGAACGACAACCTGCCGCTGCTCGAGCGGGCGCGCTTCCTGGCCATCTTCGCCAGCAACCTCGACGAGTTCTTCATGGTCCGCGTGGCCGGCCTCAAGCGGCGCATCGCGGCCGGCGTCGCCGTACGCGCCGCGTCGGGCCTGATGCCGCGCGAGGTGCTGGACCAGATCTGGGACAGCACCGCGGAGCTGATGGCGCGGCACGCCCGGGTCTTCCGCGAGGAGATCGTCCCGGCGCTGGCCAAGGAGCACATCGAGCTGGTCCGCTGGGCCGACCTCGACCGCGACGAGCAGCAGCACTGCAAGCGGCTGTTCAAGGAGCGGGTCTTCCCGGTGCTCACGCCCGCTGGCGGTCGACCCGGCGCACCCGTTCCCCTACATCTCCGGGCTCTCGCTCAACCTCGCCGTGCTGGTGCGCAACCCGAAGACCGACAAGGAGCACTTCGCGCGGGTCAAGGTGCCGCCGATCTTCAACCGCTTCGTGGCGCTGGGCAACCAGCGGTTCGTGCCGCTCGAGGACGTCATCGGCGAGCACCTCAAGCGGCTCTTCCCCGGCATGGAGATCCTCAGCGTGAACACCTTCCGGGTGACCCGCAACGAGGACCTCGAGGTCGAGGAGGACGACGCCGAGAACCTGCTGAAGGCGCTCGAGAAGGAGCTGCTGCGGCGCCGGTTCGGGCCGCCGGTGCGGCTCGAGGTCGAGGAGGACATCGACGAGCACGTGCTGGAGCTGCTGATCAGCGAGCTCGACGTCAGCGAGGCCGAGGTGTTCCGGCTCCCCGGGCCGCTCGACCTGCGCGGGCTGCACGACATCGCCGACCTCGACCGCGAGGACCTGAAGTACCCCGAACTTCATCCCGGCCACGCACTCGCGGCTGGCCCCGGTCGAGTCGGCCTCGCCGGTCGACGTGTTCAAGGCGCTGCAGCGGGGCGACGTACTCCTGCACCACCCGTACGACTCGTTCAGCACCTCGGTGCAGCGGTTCATCGAGCAGGCCGCCGCCGACCCGCACGTGCTCGCGATCAAGCAGACGCTCTACCGGACCTCGGGTGACTCCCCGATCATCGACGCCCTCGTCGACGCCGCCGAGGCCGGCAAGCAGGTGCTGGTGATCGTCGAGATCAAGGCGCGCTTCGACGAGCAGGCCAACATCCGCTGGGCGCGCAAGCTCGAGCACGCCGGCTGCCACGTGGTCTACGGCCTGGTCGGGCTGAAGACCCACTGCAAGCTGGCGATGGTCGTGCGCGACGAGCCCGAGGGCATCCGCCGCTACACCCACATCGGCACCGGCAACTACAACCCGAAGACCGCCCGGCTCTACGAGGACTTCGGGCTGCTCACCACCGACGAGGCCATCGGCGAGGACGTCGCGCACCTGTTCAACAACCTCAGCGGCTTCTCGCGCAACGCGACCTACGCCGAGCTGCTGGTCGCCCCCGACGACGTGCGCAGCGGGCTGGTCGAGGCGATCAACACCGAGATCGCCCACCACCGTGAGGGCCGCCCGGCGCGCATCCGGATCAAGGCCAACTCGATCGTCGACGAGGCGCTCATCGACGCGCTCTACACGGCGTCGCGGGCCGGCGTACCCATCGAGCTGCTGATCCGCGGCATCTGCGCCGTCCGGCCCGGCGTACCCGGGCTGTCGGAGACCATCCGCGTGCGCTCGATCCTCGGCCGCTACCTCGAGCACAGCCGGATCATGTACTTCGAGAACGGCGGCGAGCCGGTCGCGTGGATCGGCTCCGCCGACCTGATGCACCGCAACCTCGACCGCCGCGTCGAGGTGCTGGTCAAGCTGCCCTCGACGGCGGAGGTCCAGGAGGTCGCCGGCGTCCTCGACCTCGCCTTCGCCGAGCACACCGCCGGCTGGGAGCTCGACTCCGACGGCACCTGGACCCAGGCCACCTCCCCCGACAAGCGGCCCCTGCTCAACCTCCAGGAGCAGCTGATCGCCACCCACCGGCGGCGCCGGGCTCGCTGAGCTGCGGTTGCTCGGTCCGGGTGGGCCGGCGTCGAACATGCGAATGTGGCGCGAGGGTCAGATGGGCGCCCCTCCGAGCACGCGAGTCACATTCGCATGTTCGTGGGGGTCAGGCAGATCCGCCCACCCCCAGGACATGCGAATGTGACTGAGGGGACGGCAGACGGCCACTCCGACCACCCCAGCAACATTCGCATGTCGGGGGCGGCGCGGGCAGTCGCCCTCAGCAGGTCGCGAAGATCAACGGCCCGTCGTACAGCGCGGACAGCACATACCCCGTCGACTGCTTCGGCTTCAGGTCCAGCACGACCTCGCTGCCGCTCGCCTTCGAGGTGGTCAGCTTGAAGTCGTCGGTGAAGGCGACTCCCCGGCCCGGCGCGTCGCCCACCGCGAGCCTGGCCCGCGACCGCAGGTTCTTCTTCGCCCGCTCCGAGTCCTCGAAGTGCGCGACCACCCGCAGGGTCCGGCCGGGCAGCATCCCCATCGCGAACCCGTTCAGCGGCGTCACGCCGCCGGCCTCGCGGACCAGCTGCTTGGCCTCGTCCTGGTCGTCCTGGTCGGCCTGCGACATCGCGAGGTCCGTCGCAGGCGAAGTCGCCGGTCCAGAGCATCGCGTTGGCCGGCTCGCCCAGCTGGTCGGCCATGTCGCCGACGCCGTCCTTCGAGGCGGCCGAGTCGGCGTCGCCCTTCGCCACCTTGGCCGCGGTGGCCGCGTAGCCGGCGTCGTCGCTGGTCACCACGAGGCCCTGGTCGGCGAGCAGCACGACGTACTGCACCTCGGGGGTCAGCGTCGGGTCGAGCTGGGCGACGAGGTCCTCGCCGCCCTTCCAGACGCCGTCGTCGTCCTTCGGCTTCGTGTAGCCGTCGGAGCGCAGGTTGCCGGCGAGCACGTCGAAGTCGGCGCCGTCGGCGACCTTGACCACCATGGTCGCGCCCTTGCTCGCCCTGGGCGTAGGCCTCCCACTGGGCGTTGGCCGGGCCGAAGCCGAACTTGTCGTTCATCGCCACGGCCGCGGAGTCGATGCTCGAGGCGGCGGTGAAGTCGCGGTCGTAGGCCTTCTCGATGAAGTTCGCGATGCGGGCGTCGCTCGGCTTGCTGCCCAGGCCCACGTCCACCTGCTGCCGTACGACGCTCCAGTCGGTGAAGCTGACCCGCTCGGAGCGCGGCCGGTACGGCGTGCAGCGCCTGCTCGAGGGCAGTCCGGTTCAGCCGCTTCCACACGACCACGCCGGCGACCAGCAGACCGGCCACGAGGACGAGCGCAAGACCGAAGACGAGGAACCTGCGCACTGGGCCGAGGGTAGCCGTTCGGAATTCACCCAACCGTGTGAGGATGTGGGCCATGGCAGCCCCCACCCCGGCGAGCGGTCCTGACGTCGTTGCCGCGGGCGCCGTGGTCGCCCGCAAGGGGCCCCGGGGTCGCGAGGTGCTGCTGGTCCACCGGCCCAAGTACGACGACTGGTCGTTCCCCAAGGGCAAGCAGGATCCCGGGCGAGCACGTGACCGCCACCGCGGTGCGCGAGGTGCTCGAGGAGACCGGGGTCGAGATCCGGCTCGGCCGGCCGCTGCTGCCCCAGCTGTACGCCGTGAGCGGTGGGCGCGCCAAGAAGGTGCACTACTGGGTCGGCCACGTGGTCGGCGACGACGACGTCTCGACGTACCAGATCAACGACGAGGTCGACGAGCTCGCCTGGTTCGAGCTCGACGCGGCCAAGGAACGGCTGACCTACCTCGACGACATCGACCTGCTCGAGCAGTACCGCGTCGGCCCGCAAGAAGACCGGCGCCCTGGTCGTCGTACGCCATGCCAAGGCGGTCAAGCGCGGCAGCCTGGGACGGCCCCGACCCGAAGCGGCCGCTCGCGCCGGAGGGCGAGGCCCAGGCCGCCGCGCTGTCGCCGATCCTGCACGCCTTCGGCATCTCGCGCGTGCTCAGCTCCTCCAGCACCCGCTGCGTGCAGACCGTCGCGCCGTTCGCCACCGAGCACGTGGTGCCCCTCGAGGAGGTCGAGGAGCTCTCCGAGGAGGAGTACGACGAGGCCAGTGCGCGAACGCTGCTCGACCTGCTGATGGCCGCGCCCGGATCGAGCGTGCTGTGCAGCCACCGACCGGTGCTGCCCGAGCTGTTCACCCTCCTCGGCGTCGACGAGGAACCGCTCTCGCCGGCCGAGATGGTGGTGGTGCACCACCGCAAGGGCAAGCTGGTCGCCACCGAGCGCCACCTGCCCCTCTGATCGGGGCAAAACGCCGCTGACCTGCGGCTGTTCAGATACCGGCTGCCTTCAACCAGTCCGACCGTCGCTCAACCGGGCAGTCAGCGTTCACCTCGCGTTCACCCGCGGCGAGGTACCCGGTCACTTCACATTCCTAGGTTCTGCAACGTCCAACAACTGTGAACTCAGGAGTAGAAGTGAACCGCACTTCCCTTCGCCGCATCGCTGCCCCCAGCGTCGCGGCCCTTGCCCTCGGCTTCGCTCTTTCTGCGTGCGGCGCCGGCAACGAGACCGACAACGCCAGCAGCGGCTCCAGCGACCTCTCCGGCAAGCTCGACGGCTCCGGGTCCAGCGCCCAGGAGTCCGCCATGGACGCCTGGCGTGCCGGCTTCCAGAAGGCGAACAGCGGCGTCACCATCAACTACGACCCCGCCGGCTCCGGTGCCGGTGTCGAGAAGTTCAACGCCGGTGGCGTCGACTTCGCCGGGTCCGACGCCGCCCTCGACCCCGAGAAGGGTGAGGTCGACGCCGCGAAGAAGCGCTGCGGCGCCGACGCCATCGAGGTCCCCAACTACGTGAGCCCGATCGCCGTCGTCTTCAACCTCGAGGGCGTCGACAAGCTCAACCTCGCGCCCAAGACCATCGCCGGCATCTTCGCCGGCAAGATCAAGACGTGGGACGACGCGGCCATCAAGGCCGACAACCCCGACGCCAAGCTGCCCGTCGACCGCGATCGCCCCGGTCCACCGCTCCGACGAGTCGGGCACCACCAAGAACTTCACCGACTACCTGGAGAAGGCCGGCGAGGGCGCCTGGACCTACCCCGCCGACAAGGTGTGGCCGATCAAGTCCGGTGAGGGCGCCGCCCAGACCTCCGGCATGATCTCCGCCGTCAGTCCGGCGGCAAGGGCACCATCGGGTACGCCGACCTCAGCCAGGTGGGCGACCTGAAGTCCGCCTCGATCAAGGTCGGCGACGCCTGGACCCCGCCCTCCGCCGAGGGTGCCGCCAAGGCCGTCGAGGCCTCCCCGCTCGACGACACCCGTCCCGAGGGCGACATGGCCGTCAAGATCGACCGCACCACCACCGCGGCCGGCGCCTACCCGCTGATGCTGACCTCCTACCTGATCGCGTGCCCGACGTACGACGACAAGGCGAAGGCCGACGCTCGTCAAGGCGTTCCTGACCTACGTGATCAGCGAGGAGGGCCAGCAGGAGGCGGCGGACAACGCCGGCTCGGCCCCGATCCCGGCGTCCTTCGCCGAGAAGGCCAAGACGATCGTCGACTCGATCTCCGCCAAGTGAGTCCGAGAGCACATCACACCGTGAGCACCATCGAGGCGAAGGCCGGGTCACCCAAGCGACGCTTGGGCGACCTGGTCTTCGCCAACCTCACGCGCGCGCGCCGGCCTGACGATCCTCGTCGCCCTGGCCGGCGTCGCGATCTTCCTCACCATCGAGGGCATCCCCGCCTTCACGGCCGGCCCTGAGGACCTCAAGGGCGCCTCGAGCTTCGTCGTCTACGTCTGGCCGCTGCTCTTCGGCACCCTGCTGGCCGCCGCGCTGGCGCTGGCCATCGCGGTGCCGCTGGCCATCGGGGTGGCCCTGACGGTCTCGCACTACGCCCCGCGCCGGATCGCCACCCTGATCGGCTACCTGATCGACCTGCTGGCCGCCGTACCCAGCGTCATCTACGGCCTCTGGGGCGGGCTGCTTCCTCGGCCCCAAGCTCGTGCCGCTCTACGAGTGGCTGGCCGAGCACCTCTCGTTCATCCCGTTCTTCGCGGGTCCCGCGTCCACCACCGGCCGCACCATCCTGACCGCCTCCATCGTGCTGGCGATCATGGTGCTGCCGATCATCACCGCGATCTCGCGCGAGATCTTCGCCCAGACGCCGCGCCTCAACGAGGAGGCGGCGCTCGCGCTCGGCGCGACCCGCTGGGAGATGATCCGCCTCTCGGTCTTCCCCTACGCACGCTCCGGCATCGTCTCGGCCGCCATGCTCGGCCTCGGCCGCGCGCTCGGCGAGACGATGGCCGTCGCGATGGTGCTCTCCGCCAGCGGCGTGGTCACCTTCAACCTGATCTCCTCGACCAACCCCTCGACGATCGCGGCCAACATCGCGCTCACCTTCGCCGACGCGACCGGCCTCCAGGTCAACGCGCTGATCGCCAGCGGCCTGGTGCTGTTCGTGATCACCTTCGTGGTCAACTTCGCGGCACGCTGGATCGTCTCCCGCAGTGAGGTGACGGTATGACCACGCTGATGGACAAGCCAGCACCGTCGCTGGACCACGTCCCCCTCAAGCACGCCCGCCTTCCCCGGTGGGCGCCGCTGTTGGTGCTGGTGATCGCGTTCGCGGCCTCCGGTCTGGTCGCGCTGCTGCTCGGCTGGGGCGTCGGTGGCGATCGTCGTGGTCGCGCTGCTGCTCTACCTGGTCGTGCTGCCCACCTGGTCGCGCGTGGTCGAGAACCGTCGCTCCGCGGTCGACCGCTTCGTCACCGCCCTGGTCTGGGTGGCCCTCGGCCTGGCCTTCGTGCCGCTGGTCTCGCTGCTCTGGACCGTGATCCGCGAGGGCGCGCCGGTGCTCGACGCCAAGTTCTTCACCTGGTCGATGCGCAACATCGTCGGCGAGAAGGGCGGCATCTACCACGCGATCATCGGCACCCTGCTGATCACCGCCTGTGCCGCGGTGATCTCGGTGCCGATCGGCCTGATGACCGCGATCTACCTCGTCGAGTACGGCGCCAAGTCGCGGATGGCCTCCTCGATCCGCTTCCTGGTCGACGTGATGACCGGCATCCCCTCGATCGTCGCCGGCCTGTTCGCCTACGCGCTGTTCGTGGTCTTCTTCGGCCCCGGCGTGCACATGGGGCTCGGCGGTGGCGTCGCGCTGTCGCTGCTGATGATCCCGATCGTGGTGCGCTCCTCGGAGGAGATGCTCAAGCTCGTCCCGACGCGACCTGCGCGAGGCGGCGTACGCCCTGGGCGTGCCGAAGTGGAAGACGATCGTCAAGGTCGTGCTGCCCACCGCGCTCGCCGGCATCATCACCGGCGTCACGCTGGCCATCGCCCGTGTGATCGGCGAGACCGCGCCGCTGCTGATCATCGCGGGGTCGACCGACTCCACGAACTTCAACCTCTTCAAGGACCAGATGATGACCCTGCCGGTCTTCATCTACTACAGCTACACGCAGCCCGGGAACCACCCGGAGATCGCCCGCCCGATGGCGTGGGGGGCGGCGCTCGTGCTGATATTGATCGTCCTGGTGCTCAACCTGCTGGCGCGTGTGCTCGGCAAGATCTTCGCCCCCAAGACGGGGCACTGACCCCCTGCCCAGGGGCCTTTCGAAAGGAACACGATGGCCAAGAGCATCGACATCTCAGACCTCAACATCTACTACGGCGACTTCCTCGCCGTGGAAGGTGTCTCCCTCAGCATCCCCGCCCGCTCGGTCACCGCGTTCATCGGTCCCTCCGGCTGCGGCAAGTCGACCTTCCTGCGCTCGCTGAACCGGATGCACGAGGTGATCCCCGGTGCCCGCGTCGAGGGCAAGGTCGTCGTGGACGGCCAGTCGCTCTACGACCCCGCCGTCGACCCGGTAGAGGTACGCCGGATGATCGGCATGGTCTTCCAGCGCCCCAACCCGTTCCCGACGATGTCGATCTACGAGAACGTGCTCGCCGGCCTGCGGCTGAACAACAAGCGCCTCTCGAAGAAGGCGGCCGACGAGGTCGTCGAGAGGTCGCTGAAGAGCGCCAACCTCTGGAACGAGGTCAAGGACCGCCTCGAGCAAGCCCGGCATGGGCCTCTCCGGCGGCCAGCAGCAGCGCCTCTGCATCGCCCGCGCGATCGCCGTCGAGCCGCAGGTGCTGCTGATGGACGAGCCCTGCTCGGCCCTCGACCCGATCTCCACCTCGGCCATCGAGGACCTCATCCACGAGCTGAAGACCGACTACACGATCGTCATCGTCACCCACAACATGCAGCAGGCCGCCCGCGTCTCCGAGGACACGGCCTTCTTCAACATCGCCGGCGCCAACAAGCCCGGCAAGCTGATCGAGATGAACCCGACGAAGAAGATCTTCAGCGTCCCCGACGAGCCCGCCACCGAGGCCTACATCTCGGGCCGCTTCGGCTGAGCTCGTCTTCCCTGGTCGTGCTCGGGGCGCCGCCGGACATGCGAATGTCGCGCGTGTGACTGTCGAAGCGGTCACTCGCCCCTCCAGCGACATTCGCATGTTCCTGGCGCGGCGGCTGACCCACCTCACGTCCACAGGCCGGCTGATCGGGCCGACATCCACAGCACGATCGAACGGTCGCACGCCGAGTCGCTGACTGCTCGACGCTCCCGGCATGGATCTGATCAGTCAGGTGACCCTGCTCGGTGGCGTGTGCGAGCGGGCCGCCCTCGTGAAGCTGCGATCGGCCGCCGAGGTCGACCAGGCGCTGCGCGACGGCGTACTCGAGCGCGACGCCCGGGGCCGCTACGCCCTGCCGACCACGAGGCCGTCGCTTCGGACGGCGAACCGGGTCGCCGGCGTGCTGTCGCATCGCAGCGCGGCCCACTACTGGGGATGGGCGCAGAAGGCCCCGCCACCCCTGCCCGAGGTCACGTTCCCGCGCACCCGGCGGGTGGACCGGGGTCTGCGCACGATCCTCGTCCCCCACTGGAGCGATCTGCCGTCCGACGATGTCGGCGGGGCGGTCACCTCGCAGGTGCGCACGCTCGTCGACTGCATGCGCAACCTCCCGTGGGACGAGGCGGTGGCGATCGTCAACAGCGCGATCCGCGCCGACGACTTCACCCAGGCCGAGGTGCAGCTCATCGCCGAGCAGACCAAGGGCCGCGGTCGTCGCCGCATCTGCGAGGTGGCCGCCGCGGTCACGGGCCAGTGCGCCAACCCGTTCGAGGCCGTCCTCTACGCGCAGGCGCTGCTGATCCCGGGACTGAACGTGCGGCCTCAGTTCGCGGTGCCGGTTCCGGGTACGACGCAGACACTCCACCCCGACCTGGCTGATCCCGTGCGCGGGATCGCGATCGAGGCGGAGAGCTTCGAGTGGCACGGCAAGACGGCTCAGCTGACTCGAGACTGCCGGCGCTACAACACGCTGTCGCTGCTGTTCTGGTACGTGATCCGCTTCAGCTGGTGGCACGTGATGTTCGACCCGGCGTACGTCCAGCGGGTCTTGATCGAGGCAGTGGCTCTGGCAGCTGCGACCCTCCCCGAACATGCGAATGTGGCGTGAGCGCCGCATGAGCGCCACTCAGCATCCCGGTCGCCACATTCGCATGTTCGACGGCGGCCCCACACCAAGCCCACCCCATCCGACTACACCGGCCTATCCCGCACCCCACGCAACGGCCTAGGTTGGCGAGCAACCAGCCAACGGGAGGCACATGATGGGGATCCTCAGTGACATCCGGGTCCGGCAGCCGGCCAAGGACGACCTGGTCGGGAGGCAGTTCACGGTCGCGGGCATCGGGACGGGCTTCGAGGGGACGATCGGCATGCGGCTGCTCAACCGGGCCGGCAAGGTCATCGCGACCGGGTTCGCGACGAGCACGGGCGGGATGGCCCTGATCGGGGAGTTCAGCGCCGTGCTGAAGGTGAAGAACCCACCGCGGGCGGGTACGCCGGTCAAGCTGCAGGTCTTCGGGGACAACCCCGGACCCGGCCCCGGACCGGGGAGTGACCTGCGCGAGGTCGAGCTGATCATGTTCCCCGACCTGATGGGGTTCCTGCTCTACCGCGTCGAGAAGGGCGACACGCTGACCGGCATCGTCCGCAAGGCACGCGACTTCGGCAAGACGACGGTGGCGCAGATCGTGGCGGCCAACTCCCAGATCAAGGACCCCGACGTCATCCAGACCGGCTGGAAGCTCCGGATCCCGATCAGCAGCTGAGGGAGCCGCACCCTAGGGCAGCTGGAAGACCGCCGTCAGGAGCACGTAGATGCCCGCCGCCACGACACCGGCGGCGGGGAAGGTGAGGATCCAGGCGATCAGGATCGAGCGCGCCACGCCCCAGCGCACCGCGGAGAAGCGCTTGGTCGCGCCGGCACCCATGATCGCCGACGTGATCAGGTGGGTGGTGGAGATCGGCGCGTGCCAGACGAACGCGGTCGTGTAGAGCACCGTCGCGCCGACGGACTCGGCGGCGAAACCTCGCGCGGGGTCGAGGTGGATGATCCGACGTCCGAGGGTGCGCATGATCCGCCAGCCACCGGAGTAGGTGCCCAGGGAGATCGCGGAAGCGGCGGAGATGATCACCCAGAGCGGCAGCGGGTCGCCGGCCTCGGCGTGGCCGCTCGCCACGAGGGCCAGGAAGATGACACCCATCGTCTTCTGGGCGTCCTGGAGTCCGTGGCCCAGCGCCAGCGCTGCCGCCGACACGGTCTGGGAGAGGCGGAACCCGCGCAAGACCTTGTGCGGTGAGCGGCGCCGGAAGATCCACATGATCGCCAGCATCAACGCGAAGGCGCCGGCGAAGCCGACCAGCGGCGAGGCCACCATCGGGATCAGCACCTTGTCCACGATCGTCGGCCAGTGCACGATCGCGCCGGCCACCAGCGCCGCACCGACGAGGCCGCCGATCAGCGCGTGCGAGGACGACGACGGCAGGCCGAAGTACCAGGTGATCAGGTTCCAGGCGATGGCGCCGAGCAGTCCGGCGAGCACGATCACCAGACCTGCGTTCCCGGTCGGCGGGGAGATCACGTCACTGACGGTGTGCGCGACCTCCTGGCCCAGGAGCGCGCCCACGAAGTTCATCACCGCCGCGAGGACGAGCGCGATCCGCGGGGTCAGCGCCCGGGTGGAGACCGAGGTCGCGATGGCGTTCGCCGCGTCGTGGAAGCCGTTCGTGTAGTCGAAGCAGAGCGCGACGAGGACCACCGCCACGACGATGAGGTCCACCGGTCAGGACTCCTTGGCGTGGATCTGTTCGATGATGTTGGCGACCTTCTCGAAGGCGTCGACCGCGTGCTCGAGGGAGTCCACGATGTCCTTGAGCTTGAGCACCTCGAGCGCCTCGTACTGCCCGCTGAACAGCTTGGCGAGGATGCGCCGGTAGCTCTTGTCGCCGGCGTTCTCGAGGCGGTTGATCTCGATCCAGTACTCCTCGAGACCCTTCATCGACTTCAGCTTCGGCATCGCCTCGGCGGTCAGCTCCGCACACCTCTGGAGTACGTCGACCTGGTCGGCCATCCGACCGGGCAGCTTCTCGACCTCGTAGAGCATGGTCAGGTCGACCGCTTCCTCCATGAAGTCCATGACGTCGTCGAGGCGTGGAGGCCAGCGCGTAGATGTCCTCCCGGTCGAACGGCGTCACGAACGTCGCGTTCACCCGCTTGGCGATCTCGTGGGTCGTCTCGTCGGCCTCGTGCTCGGCGTCGCGCATGCGCGCCGCGATGTCCTCGCGGTCGACAGATTCGCCGAGCAGTTCCGCGAGGATGGCGGCACCCTCCACCAGGCGGGTGGCCGACTCGGTGAGCAATGTGTAGAACGTGTTGTCCACAGGCTTGAAGCGCAGGGCCACCGTTAACTCCTGATGAGGAGGACAAGAACGATGCACATGCTAGGTGCTGGCCCGCCTCGGCATGCAACTCGCCCGGTTGCAATACCCCCTAGGGGTATATAGCCTGTCCGCATGGACACGCCCGGCTACCACGACAGCAAGGCCGACTATCTCAAGCGGCTGCGACGCATCGAGGGGCAGGTCCGCGGCCTCCAGCGGATGGTCGACGAGGACGTCTACTGCATCGACATCCTCACCCAGGTCTCGGCGGTGAAGAGCGCCCTGCAGAGCGTCTCGGTCGGCCTGGTCGAGGACCACCTCAGCCACTGCGTCCAGGACGCGGTCGCCGGTGCGGCCGCCGGGGACGACGACGGGCGCGCCCGCGCCGAGGAGAAGGTCGCCGAGGCGAGCGCGGCCATCACCCGCCTGCTGAAGAGCTGACCACCACCGTCCACGGAGGAGATCGATGAGCACCTACGACGTCACCGGCATGACCTGCGGCCACTGCGCCCACGCCGTCTCGAGCGAGGTCGAGGCGATCGCGGGCGTCCGCGCCGTCAGCGTCGACGTCGAGACCGGCACCCTGACCGTCGAGGGCGACGGCTTCTCCGACGAGCAGGTCGCGGCCGCCGTCGACGAGGCCGGCTACGCGCTCGCCTGACATGCGAATGTCACGGACGTGGCGCCTGAGGCTCCCCCGAGACCCACGAGCAACATTCGCATGTCGGGGGCGGGCGCGGGGCGGAGGGCCGGATGACCGAGACGCAGACACAGCGCAGCGCAGCAGACCCGTTCCGTCGACCTCCTGGTCGGCGGGATGACCTGCGCGTCCTGCGTCGCGCGCGTGGAGAAGAAGCTGAACCGGCTCGAGGGCGTCGAGGCGAGCGTCAACCTCGCGACCGCGTCGGCGCGGGTCCGGTTCGACCCGGCCCTGGTCGACGAGACCACCCTGGTCGAGACGGTCGAGGCGACCGGCTACTCCGCCGCGCTCCCCTCCGGCGACGAGGCCGACCCCGTGGCCGAGGAGGCGGCGTACGCCGCTGGCCTGTTCCGGCGACTGCTGCTCGCCGTACCCCTCACCGTCGCCGTGCTGGTGCTGTCGATGGTCCCCGGCGTGCCCCGGCTGCCGTGGGTGCAGCTGGTGCTCACCGTCCCGGTCGTGCTGTACGCCGGCTGGCCCTTCCACCGCGCCGCGGCGATCAACGCCCGCCACCTCGCCTCGACGATGGACACCCTGGTCTCGCTGGGCACGCTCGTGGCGCTCGCCTGGTCGGTGGTGCAGCTCGCTGCGCGGGGAGATGCACCTCTACTTCGAGGTGGCCGCGACCGTCACCACCTTCCTGCTGCTCGGTCGCTACCTCGAGGCGCGGGCGAAGTCCCGCGCCGGATCGGCGCTGCACGCACTGCTCGAGCTCGGCGCGAAGCGAGCCGTGGTGCTCGACGAGGGCCAGCGAGCGCGAGGTCGACGTCGCCGACCTGCGACCGGGGATGCGGATGCTGGTGCGCCCGGGCGCGCAGGTCCCCACGGACGGTGTCGTGACCGACGGTGCCAGCGCCGTCGACGAGTCGATGGTCACCGGCGAGAGCCTCCCGGTCGAGAAGGCCGCGGGCGACGAGGTCGTCGGCGGCACCCTCAACGCCGACGGGCGGCTGGTCGTCGAGGTCACCCGCATCGGGCGCGACACCCTGCTCGCCCGGATCCGGCAGTCGGTGGTGGACGCGCAGGCGGGCAAGGCTCCGGTCCAGCGGCTGGCCGACCAGATCTCCGCCGTGTTCGTCCCGGTGGTGCTGGTCGATCGCGGTCGCCACGTTCGTCGCCTGGCTGCTGACCGGCCACGATGCCGACGCTGCGATGACCGCCGCCGTGAGCGTGCTGGTGATCGCCTGCCCGTGCGCGCTGGGCCTGGCCACGCCCACCGCGCTGCTCGTCGGCACCGGTCGCGCCGCTCAGCTCGGCATCGTGATCCGCGGCGCCGAGGCGCTGGAGTCCTCGCGCGCGATCACGACGGTCGTGCTCGACAAGACCGGCACCCTGACGACCGGGGCGATGCAGGTGCACGAGACCGCCGGCGACCCGGACGCGATCCGGCTCGCGGCTGCGCTCGAGGCATCCAGCGAGCACCCCGTCGCGCGGGCCATCGTCGCCCACGCCGACGGGCAGGCGCGCCGGTCGAGGAGTTCACCAACGAGCCCGGCATCGGGGTCCGCGGCCGGGTCGAGGGGCACCGCGTCCACGTCGGGCGTACGCCGGACCCGGCGACCCTGCCGACCGACCTGGCCGACGCGGTGGCCGCCGGGCACGCCGCCGGTCGCACCACGGTGCTGGTGCAGCGTCGACGACGAGCCCCGCGCGGTGATCGCCGTCGGGGACACCGTGAAGCCCGCCGCCCGGGCCGCGACCGACCAGCTGCGCCGTCTCGGCCTGCGGACGGTGCTGCTCACGGGCGACAACGAGGCCGCCGCTCGTCACGTCGCCGACGAGCTCGGCATCGAGACCGTGGTGGCCGGCGTGCTCCCCCAGGACAAGGCGTCCGAGGTGGCGCGACTGCAGCAGTCGGGCGAGGTGGTCGCCATGGTCGGCGACGGCGTCAACGACGCCGCGGCCCTCGTGCAGTCAGACCTCGGCATCGCGATGGGCACCGGCACGGACGCCGCGATCGAGGCGGGCGACCTGACCCTGGTCAACGGCGACCCGTCGCTGGTCGGTACGTCGGTCCGGCTGGCCCGTCGTACGCTCCGCACGATCCGGCAGAACCTGTTCTGGGCGTTCGCCTACAACCTGGTCGGCATCCCGATTGCCGCGCTGGGGCTGCTGAATCCGATGATCGCGGGGGCGGCGATGGCGGCCTCGAGCGTGTGCGTGGTGTCGAACTCGCTGCGACTGCGACGGTTCCGGCCCGAGTCCTGACGAGGAGCGCTCACTCGCCTTCGCGCGGCTTGGGCGGGAGTACGCCGAGGATCTGGTCGATCTCGGAGAGGGACATCTGCGCGTCGGACTGGTTGGCGGCCACGATGAGGTTGGCGGTCAGCTCCACCTCGTCGAGCAGCTCATCGTCCTGCAGGCGCACGTCGAACGGGTCCACTCTCCAAGTCCCTTTCCCTCGGTCCCCCTTGGATGGTGACGACCAAGTCCTACCCGGGCCCGAGCCCCCGGAAACCACTATGTGGACACCATGGTCGCCGATTTGTCGGCGGACCGGTACGGCGGGTCTCCAACTGAGACCTCACAGATGCACGAAGGCCCCGACCGAAACGGTCGGGGCCTTCGTTTGTGTGAGCGATCAGAGAGCGACGAACGTTCTCCGCCTGCGGACCCTTGGGGCCCTGCGTGACGTCGAACTCGACCTTCTGGTTCTCGTCGAGGGACTTGTAGCCCTGCGACTGGATTGCCGAGTAGTGAACGAAGACGTCATCGCCGCCGTTCTCCTGGGCGATGAAGCCGAAACCCTTCTCGGCGTTGAACCACTTGACGGTGCCCTGAGCCATGCTGTTGTTCTCCTGTTACTGAGGCTTGAGACCGCCACTTCAGCGGCCTCTGCAAGGTGCGGGTGATACGCCGTCCCGCCTCACAAGCCTTGTAGCAAAGAGAAGAAACGCCGTTGGATCACAAACTCCAACAAGCGTTGTGTAACCGCTGGAACTTGCACCCTGCATGCTGAGCGTACCAATCCCTGACGTAAACGCGAGTCGGCACCCACGGCGTGTGCCCAACGTTCACCCCGGATGTCCCTTCCGGCCGCGTCTCAGAGGTTGCTGAGCGGGCGCCCGTACGAGCCGACCTCACAGGTCTACATCGTGGGGACGTCGATGTGCGGGCGAAACGGAACGATCCGCCCGCGCCCGTACGACGCGGTCGTAAGGTGCGCAGATGGCCGACTCTCCCCTCTCACCGAGGCCCGATCCCGACGGGATCCCGGAGTCCGCGGACGCGCCCGGCGACCGGCCGCGCAACTCCTGGATCGCCCCGGGGTCCTCCGACGTGGTCGACGCACCACGCGCGTCCTCCGCCGAGGAGGAGCCGAACCGCGGGCGGCGGATCCTCTCGCGGATCCCCGGCCTGTCCCGGCTCTCGGAGCAGTCCGGCTGGGCCGAGGACGAGGCCCAGGGAGAGGCCGAGCCGAGCACGGTCGACGAGGGTTGGGTCTTCCACGAGGGCGACGGACCTGAGGCCTTCGACGGGTGGCTCTACCACTACGCCGACGGGACGATGGTGGACGCCGAAGGGGTCGAGTACGCCGTACCTGCCCCTCCCGTCCCCGGAACCCGAACCGGGGAACCGGAACCCGAACCGGAGCCGTCCGCTGAGCAGGCGCCGGAACCCGAACCGGAACCCGAGCCGCACCTCTCCGTAGCACCATCGCACCGCACCGACCGCCGAGCCCGAGCCCGAGCCAGAACCGGAGCCCGAGCCGGACCAGAAACGGAGCCAGAGCCGAGCCGGAACCCGCCGTCGAGGCGACCCCCCGGCGCCCACGGCCGAGCCCGCACCCCGGCCGCCGGACGTGCCGCGCTTCGTCGAGTACAGCCCGACCCACCTCCGCGGCTACCTGCTCGGCGGGGTGTTCGTGGTCGCCGCGGTCGCGGCCGTGATCACCCTGTTCGTCGCGGTCAGTGACGACTCCTCGTCGGCACTCGTCGTCGCCGGCGGCTGCATCGTGCTCGCCCTGGTCGCCTGGTGGGCGCTGCTCGGCTGGAAGCCGACCGTCGTCACCATCGAGGAGGGCGTCCTCGAGGTGACCCGTGGCGGGCACACCGAGCGGTTCGAGCTGACCGAGCCGTCGACCTCCGTCACCTTCGCCGGCCGGCCCGGCTCACCCTCGTGGGCCGCCACGATCAGGAACGACAACGGGCCCCGCACGGTGCTTCGCCCCAGCCACGTGAAACCGCGCCAGTTCGAGCGCATCGTGCGTCACTACCGGGCGACGAGCGGATCACCAGACGATCGTTGACACCGCTCCCGCTGGCAGGGGCGCACCGATGTGGCTCGCGCCGGCATCGATGACCAGCTGCCGTTCGGTCTGCCCGCTGTTGTAGGCGGTCAGCGCGTGTGAGCCGTCGGGGTTCAGGTAGGCCACCGTCTTGATGCCCGACACCGAGGCCGGCGTGGCCACGCGAAAGGCGCCCGGCTGAACGGCCTTGCCGGCGAGGGCGAGCACGTCGTACTCCACGTTGCGGGTGACCGTCCCCGTCGCCGGATCGACCGTCAGGACTCCGCGACAGCCGGAGCAGCCGCCCGTGTGCGGACCGCCGGTCGGGGAGAGGGCGAGGTTCCAGAACAGCACGCTGCGCGCCCAGTTCCGGGTCGCGCCGAGCAGGAGGGTGTCGGCGTTCCAGGCCAGGTTGCCGGCGTACGACGGTGACCACTGGCCGCCGGAGCACTCGGTGAGCCAGATGCCCTTGTCGGGCGCCGCGTCGTGCACCACTGTCTGCGCGCTCGGGCTGCCGGCGTAGCAGTGGAACGCGGTGCCGACCACCGCCGAGGAGGCCCCGGGCCCAGCCACCAGGCCGGTGGGGAAGGTGGTGTCGTCCCAGTTGTGGTCGTAGCCGATGACCTGCACGTCCCTGATCCCCGCGGCTGCCAGGTGGTTCGAGACGGCCGGA
Source organism: uncultured Actinomycetota bacterium (assembly GCA_963797505.1). Classification (GTDB taxonomy): domain Bacteria; phylum Actinomycetota; class Actinomycetes; order Propionibacteriales; family Nocardioidaceae; genus Marmoricola. The sequence continues at coordinate 175,076 of CAWCQB010000005.1, forward strand.
CCCAGCGACGCCTCCTGCGCACCGGTGAGCACCATCCCGGGATAGTCGGGCGGCGAGTAGCCGGGCTCGTTGCCCAGGGTGAGGAAAGAGATCGGCACTCCGCGTTCGCGCCAGGCCTGGACGGCGCGAGCGAGGTAGGCGCCGTAGGTGTCGGTCCAGCCGTCGGCCAGGGTGCCGCCGAGCAGGGACTTGTCGGTCTTCATCCAGGCCGGGGCGCTCCACGGCGTGGCCATCACCCGCAGCGACGGGTTGATGCGGATGGCCTCCTCGAGCACCGGCAGCAGCTCCGCCTCGTCGTGCGCGATGCTGAACCTGGCCAGGGTCGGATCGGTCTGCCCGGCCGGTACGTCGTCGTAGGTGTACCGCGACAGCGCGAAGTCACTCGCACCCAGGGGCAGTCGGACGAGGTCGATCCCGGCACCGTCGACCGGGTCGAACAAGGAACGCAACGCAGCCGTGCGCGCCGACGGGCTCAGCCCCATCAGCAGGTGGGCGGAGGACTCGGTCAGCGCAGCGCCGTACCCGTCCATCGCCTGGTACCTCGTGCTGTCGTCGACGGCCACGTGCACCGCGGAGGTCGACGAGCTCGGCAACAGCTCGGACGGGCTCAGTGTGTCGACGCGACGCAGCTCGTCACGGGTCGAGATCCACCCGTGCGGGACGACCGTGGGGATCGTCGTCCCGGGGACCGGGTTCGCTCGGGGCCGGGTGCACCGGCGCCGCGGCCTTCAGCACGGCAGCCAGCACCGCCAGCACGACGAGGTTCGGGACCCGAGAGGTCACGCGAGGCTCCAGGACTGCGGGCGGTCACCCGCGGTGGGGGAAGGTGCCGGGCGGTGTGCTCCATCAACGACAAAGGGGCACGTTCGCACGTGGCTCACCGACAATTCAAAGCCGGGAAGGCACGTCGCTCACCCGCATCGGACGAAGCCCGCACGGTCAGCGCTCCCTAGGTTCGACGAGCGGGCCGGGCGAACGCCCACTCGTACCGAGTGAGAGGCAAGGGGCAGTGACCGAATCCACGCTCGCTGTCATCGCCCTGCTGGTGCTCGGGTGGGCGGTCGTCTCCAAGCTCCTGGCCCGCGCCAACATCAACGGACCACTGGTGTTCCTCGTCGCCGGCTACGCACTCGCGAACCCCGACTGGGGACCGCTCTCGATGAACCTCGAGACACCGTCGATCCACCTGCTCGCCGAGCTGACGCTCGCACTGCTGCTGTTCGCGGACGCGTCACGCATCAACGTCGCCCGGCTCAGGCGCGACGTGCGTCTGCCGGCGCGGCTGCTGGGGATCGGGCTGCCCCTCTCGGTGCTGCTGGGATCCCTGCTCGCCGCGTGGCTGTTGCACGACCTCTCGTGGGCGCTGGCCGGCTTCATCGGCGCGACCCTGGCCCCGACCGACGCCTCGCTCAGTGCCCAGGTGATCAACGACCAGCGGGTGCCGAAGCGCCTGCGCCGGCTGCTCAACGTGGAGAGCGGGCTGAACGACGGCATCGCCACGCCGATCGTCGTCTTCACGCTGGCGGTCGCCGCCAGCCAGCTCGGGGTCCCGGGTCACGGTGACAGACCCGAGGGCCGTGCGCTGGTCGAGCTCGCTCTCGGTCTGGGAGTCGGTGTCGCACTCGGCTGGGGCAGTGCGGTCCTGATGGGCTTCGGCACCCGGCACGGGTGGATCGTGACGGGCGGCCACCGGCTCGCCACCCTGGCCACCGCACTGAGCAGCTACACGGTCGCGGTCGCCCTCGACGGCAACGGGTTCGTGTCGGCGTTCATCGCCGGGATCGCGTTCTCGGCCGCCACCGACGAACGGGTCGTCGACGTGGAGGCCGCCTCCGAGCTGCCGGAGCTCCTGGGCGAGGTCCTCGCGCTCGCGGTCTGGTTCCTGTTCGGCGCTGTGCTGCTGCCCGCGGCCTTCGCGCACGTCGATGCGGCGCTGGTCCTCTACGCCCTGCTGAGCCTGACGGTCGTGCGCCTGCTGCCGGTGGCCGTCGCCCTGGTCGGGAGCGGGCTCGACGCGCGGACCGTCCTCTTCGTCGGCTGGTTCGGGCCCCGCGGGCTTGCGTCGGTCGTCTTCCTGCTGCTGGCGGTCGAGGAGCTCGGTGAGACGCCCACGGTGGAACCGGTGCTGGCCGCCATCACCTTCACGGTGTTGCTGAGCGTGGTGCTCCACGGCGTCTCGGCCGGCCCTCTGGTGAGCCGGTACGCCGTCAGCGAGGCGGCCGCGGACGGACCGGACGCCGGCCCGCGCTCACGTCGCGGCGCTCACGAGTGACGAGCGGCCTGGCAAGCAGCTAGCGGCCGGCCCGGCGACGTTCTGCCATCCCGAGCACGAACGCCACGTCGCCGCCGCGGGACTCCACCTCGCCCTTGGTGAAGCGGAACAACCGCGTGAAGCAGAAGATCGACGCCCTGAGCGCCACCAGACCCCCGACGATCACTGCGGCCCACCTGCCCAGGTGCCGCTGACGTTTCTTGGACATGCTGCACTCCCTGTGCACGTTGGAGATGTCCCATCCTGCCCCGGTGCCGCAACCGGGTACTCACCCGAATCTGACGAGACCTGACGCTCACCGACTCCGTACCGTCCGAGAACATGAGCGTCGACCGACATGCCCGGAGCATCCGCCCATCCCGGATCGACCGGCACCCGGGTTGACGACGTACGACGCGAAGGACCCCGACACGTCGTACCCACCGATCGAGCCGCTGCTGCCTCCCGAGGGCGCGCCGACGTGTTGGTGGTGCTGCTCGACGACGTCGGCTTCGGCGCCTCGAGCGCGTTCGGAGGGCCGTGCTCAGACACCGACCGCGGAGTGACCCGCGGCGGCCGGTCTGCGCTACAACCGGTTCCACACGACGGCGCTGTGCGCGCCCACCCGCCAGGCGCTCCTGACCGGTCGCAACCACCACTCGGTGGGGATGGGCAGCATCACGGAGACAGCCACGTCCGCACCCGGCAACAGCTCGCTGCGACCGAACACCAAGGCACCGCCGGCGACGACGCTGAAGCTGACGGCCACCCCACCGCCCAGTTCGGCAAGTGCCACGAGGTACCGGTGTGGCAGTCCTCACCGATGGGCCCGTTCGACGCCTGGCCGTCCGGAGGTGGGGGCTTCGAGACCTTCTACGGCTTCATCGGCGGCGAGACCAACCAGTGGGAACCTGCGCTGTACGACGGCACCACCCCTGTTGACCCCCCGGCACGCCGGAGGAGGGGTACCACCTCACCGAGGACCTGGCCGACCACGCCTCCAACTGGATCCGCCAGCAGAAGGCCCTGATGCCCGACAGGCCGTTCTTCGTCTACTTCGCGCCGGGCGCCACCCACGCGCCCCACCACGTGCCGAAGGAGTGGGCAGACAAGTACGCCGGCCAGTTCGACGACGGCTGGGACGCCCTGCTGGAGCGCACCTTCGCCCGGCAGAAGGAGCTCGGGGTGATCCCGGACGACGCGGGCTCACCGTCCGCCACGAGGAGATCTCGTCGTGGGACCAGATGCCGGACGGCTCAAGCCGGCGCTGACCCGCCAGATGGAGGTGTACGCCGGGTTCCTGGAGCACACCGACCACCATGTCGGTCGGGTGATCGACGCGATCGAGGACCTCGGTGTCCTCGACAACACGCTGATCTACTACATCATCGGGGACAACGGCGCCTCCGCCGAAGGCACCCTGAACGGCGCCTTCAACGAGATGGCGAACTTCAACGGGATGGCCGCCCTCGAGACGCCGGAGTTCCTGCTCAGCAAGCTCGACCAGCGGGGATCGCCCACGTCGTACAACCACTACGCGGTGGGTTGGGCACATGCCATGTGCACGCCGT
>CAWCQB010000006.1:0-106890 GCA_963797505.1 uncultured Actinomycetota bacterium
CGTGGGAAGAGACGTTCGAGGATTGGAAGAAGGCGGCTCACTGCGTGGTCTTCGCGGTGCCGGTGGGACATGAGTGACCAAGCGCTCTTGGCGGAGGCGACCACCAGGGCATCGGTGACGGCGACTGGCGACGGCGAGGAGCAGGGTAGTCCGCCGGTCGGGGCGAACCAGAGAAGCCGGAGCTGCAGCCCTACGAGCGCCCGACCACAGATGGCTCCTCTGTCCGGCCCAGGGAGGCCGACCGCGTTGCCGCGGACGCCGGTCCCGGTGAGCAGCCCGCATGCACCAGCCCACGCGTCTCCGAGGAGCCCCGACCCACCTACGGGTTCGGCGCCGCACCAGACAGCCCGGCAAGGAGCAGGAACCGGCGACGTGGGCGGTGCGGGCGTCCGCGGTCGTGTGCGTGGTAGCCCTCGTGGTGACCTGCGCATCGGTGGCGCTGCTGCACGAGTGGACCCCCGTCGGGCAGGGGCTGGTCGGGTACGGCGACCTGCACGTCGGTGACTGCGTGCGGGACATGGAGCCTGACAACGCAGGCCAGCACCGTGCACCACGTGCTGATCCTGTTCCCACCGATCACCCCGCGGGGCCTTCGACGACTTTGGTCGCGGGGCACTGTTCGTCTGCAAGACGTGGACACCGAAGGAAACTTCACGATTCGAGGAGCGTTGAGGGTCACAAGACCGATGTCTGTCCCGCCTTGACTCGCTGAGCGGAGTGCTAATCATTGAAGGACCCCTCGGCGAGGACCCGGAGGGCCGTGTTTCCTGCGGTCGCAAAAAGTCCGTAAGACCTCACAACCGGCCAACTCAGGCCAACCAACGAGATCGCAAAATCCGCAGCTCAGACGACTAGGACCAACGATTCCAAAAGATGACCATTCAGGCAGGGTCAACCCTCGGCCTATGAGCCAGCCCATCCGCACTGGGCCTGCGTGCGCCAGCACCAAGGCATCAGAACTGGGGCGGCGAACCCTCCGCGGGCACCGATGCGAACAGGTTCAGCCCGAGCCGTTCGGCGAGGTACTTGGTCGCCAGCTGGCCGCGCATGCTGTTGCCGGCCGCGTCCAGGGGCGGTGAGTAGGTGGCCAGCCCGCCCTTTCCGGGAGCGACCGTGACGATGCCGCCGCTGACGCCGCTCTTCCCGGGACCCCGATCTGGTAGAGCCAGTCGCCCGACAGCTCGTACAACCCGGCGCTCGCCATCACCGCCAGGACGCGTCGGCACACACCGGGCCCGATCACGGTCTCGCCGGTCGCCGGGTTCACGCCGCCGTTCGCCAGGGTGGCGGCCATCACGGCGAGGTCGTGGGCCGTCACGTCCAGCGAGCACTGGCGGGTGTAGATGTCGGTCGCCTCCTCGGGGTCGAAGTACAGGCGCTCATAGCTCCTGAGGAGGTGGGCGATGCCCTGGTTGCGCAGGTTGGTGGCCGACTCGGAGGCGTAGACCTCCGCGTTGATGGTGAGCTCGCGTCCGGCGAACATCGAGAGGCGTTCGCGGATCGACTCCCACTTCTCCTCGAGCGTGGCGCCCGGCGCGAGGCTGGTGGTGGCGATCGCGCCGGCGTTGACCAGCGGGTTCATCGTCCGCTCGGCGTTGAGCTCGACGGCCATCAACGAGTTGAACGGGAAGCCGGTGCTGTTCACACCCAGACGCACCCGCGCAGCTTCGTAGCCGAGCGTGTCGCAGACCAGGGCGAAGACGAACGGCTTGGAGACGCTCTGGATCGAGAACGGGTGGCGACGTCCCCGATCTCGAAGGACCGGCCCCAGGGCCCGACCACGGCGATCCCGAACAGGGCCGGCGATGCCTGTGCCAGCACCGGGATGTAGTCCGCGACGGCGCCGCTGTCGTCGTCGCGGTAGAGCTCGTAGGCCTCCGTCACCAGCCGCTGGATCTCCGCGTGCATCGGCAGGGTCCCGGTCGACACCGCGCCGGCGTCGTCGCCTCGTCGAACGGGAGGTCCTCGTGCATGGAAAGGTCGGCCATCGGTTCTCCGATTCAGGCGTCGTCTCGGCGGCGTACGTCGCCCACACAGCGACCCTGACGCCAGGCCGTCAGGGAGTCATCCCCCTTTGTGGGGGATGGCAGACACCTGACCCGGCACCAGAGTGGTCCGACAGACATGGTCCCGACGCCTGGGAAGGACCCCGCGTGAATCTCGTGCCTGAGACCTTTCGCGGCTACCCGGAGGACTGGGTCGGGAGCAACGCTGGTCACCGGGGCTCCCGTCGACGTGAGCCACCGAGCCGATGACGCGAGCCTCGGGACGCGTCGCCCGAATCGTTGCCCGCGCCGCACCCCCGGCTGCACCACCGGCTGCCCCGGCGCTCGACCCGATGGCGGTGATCCGTTCGCGGGCGTACCTGTCGGCGCTGGTGCTCGCCGCCATCCTCGGCATCCCGATATCTGCCGTTGCGTACGGTTTCCTCGCGCTGGTCGACAAGATCCAGACCGGACTGTTCGACGAGTGGCCGCACCATCTCTTCGGTGACCAGGTGCCGGCGTGGTGGCCCGTCCCTCTCGTGGCGCTGTGCGGGCTGCTGGTCGGGATGACGATCCGTTTCCTGCCCGGCAACGGCGGGCGCTCGCCCGCCTTCGGCTTCCACACCGACGGAGGCGCTCCCGTCGACCGAGAGCTGCCTGGCATCGTGCTCGCGGCGCTGGTCACGCTCGCCCTGGGGGCTGTCCTCGGCCCCGAGGCGCCACTGATCGCCATCGGTGGTGGGCTGGCGGCCCTGACCGTGCGACTCCTGAAACGTGACGCGCCTCCGATGGCGCTGACGATCATGGCGTCCGCGGGAAGCTTCGCGGCCATCAGCACCTTGCTCGGGTCCCCGCTGCTGGGGGCCTTTCTGATCATGGAGGTGGCCGGAGTCAGCGGAGTGACGCTGAGCCTCGTGGCACTGCCAGGTCTGCTGGCCTCCGGCATGGGTGCACTGGTGTTCGTGGGGCTCGACCACTGGACCGGGCTGGGCACCTTCTCGCTCGCGCTCACCTCAGTACCCGCCGCCGTGGACCCGACCGTGGCCACGATGGCCTGGGCGCTGGTCATCGGAGTGGTGGCCGCCGCGCTCGCCTGGGCGGTTCGCTTCGTCGGACTGGCGCTTCGACCGGTCGTGCATCTGAACCGGGTGCTCGTCACCGCCTGTTTCGGGGCGCTCGTCGGCGTGAGCGCGATGATCTACCAGCTCGTCTCCGGGCACGCTGCCACTCAGGTGCTGTTCTCCGGGCAGAGTGCCTTGCCGAGCCTGGTCGAGCACGCCGCCGACTACTCCGTCGGCGTCCTGGTCCTGCTGGTCGCCTGCAAGATGCTCGCCTACGGGCTCTCGTTGAGCGCCTTCCGCGGCGGGCCGGTCTTTCCTGCCATGTTCATCGGCGCCGCCCTGGGGATCGCCCTGAGCGGGTTGCCCGGGATGAGCCTGGCGCCGGCGATCGCAGCCGGAATCGGCGCCATGTGCGCCGCGATGCTGAGGCTGCCCCTGACCTCGACGCTGCTGGCCACGCTGCTGCTGGGGAGCGACGGGGTCGCGGTCACGCCCCAAGTCGTGGTGGCGGTCGTGGTGGCGTTCGTGATCACGATGGTGGTGCCTGTTCCTGCTCCGCCCGAGCGCCCGGCGACGGGCTGACCTCACCCTCCGGTTCCGCGGGTACGGAGTCTGGTCGGTGTGGCTCCAGCAGCACCGCCGTGAGCGGGAAGAGGAGCACGGAGAGGACGCCGGCACCCACCAGCGCTGCGGCGTTCTCCGGCAGCATCGTCCCGCTCGCCAGCCCGATCTGGGTCAGGGCCACGATCAGCGGCAGCGTGGTGGCCGTGCACAGCATCAGCTGGGTGCGCTGTCGGAAACCGAACTCCGTCCGGTAGACGAGCAGCACCGGCAGCCCGCGTACGACGAGCAGCAGGACGAGGAAGACGACGAGCCGCGTCGGGTGACTCCATGATGGAGTCCACGTCGACGTTCATCCCGGCGCTGACGAAGAACACCGGGATGAAGAACCCGTAGCCGAGTCGCGTCCAGCTTTCCTTCCAGCGAGTGCACGTCGACCGGCGCCCAGCGACGGAGCACGGCACCCGCGAGAAAGGCGCCGAGCACGACGTCGAGCCCGAACTCGCCGGCGAGCACGAGCAGCCCGAGCAGCAGCAGGATCGAGAACCGCAGCGGTGTCTGTCCCGTGGTGTCGGCCCCTTCGGAGACGATGATGGCGACCCGCCGACCCTTGAGCATGCGTTGGCCGAGGGCCAGCACCAGTGCGACGGCGCTGATCGCGAAGATGGAGATCAGCGCGGAGAGCCGGCTGTTGACCCCCAGGAAGATCGCGATCGCGAGGATGGGGAACAGCTCGCCGATCGCGCCCACGGCCAGGAAGTAGCGTCCGAAGGACCCTCCGAGCATGTCGTGCTCGCGCAGGATGGGCAGGACCGTGCCCAGCGCCGTGGTGGTGAGTGCGAGGGCGACCGGGACGAAGGCGTGCACGTATCCGACGGCGGCCAGGCCACCGACCGCGAGCCCGGCAACGACCGCCGAGATGCCCCAGGTGGTGACCGAGAGTCTCCCGCTGCGGGCGAACAGGATCTCGGGTTCGATCTCGAACCCGGCGAGCAGGAACACGAAGCCGAGCCCGACGTTCGCGATCAGGGTGAGCTCCGGTGAGCCTTCGATTCCCAGCCCGACTGGTCCGATCGCGATCCCGCCGAGGATCAGCAGCACCACCTGCGGGATCCGGATCTTCGGGATCAGGGCAGACAGGACGGGAGCCAGCGCCGAAACCGCAGCTACGACGAAGAGCTGGGCCAGGCCGTTCAGGAGGTCCATGGGCGTCTACCCCAACCCGAGTCGGTCGGGCTGGACGGCGATGCCGTCGCCCCACGCGGCCTGGGTCTGGGCCCGCGAGAGCTCTTCCAGGGACTCGCGCAGTCGGGAGATGGCGGCGTGCCAGCCATCAGGGGACTCACGCGACAGGTCGTCGTAGGCAGCGGCCAGGCGACGCGTCACGTGCCACGAGGAGGCACCCAGCTGGCTGATCTCCTGGAAGGCCAGGTCGAGGACGTACGCCGGGATCAGGGTCGGCTCGACGAGCCGGACGACGTTGTCCGCGTCGAGGTGGAGGCCCGTGGGTGTGGGGACCCTGCCGATCCGGAGCAGCAGGTCGTACAGCCGGTCGATCACCTGGACAGCCGTGGAGGGCTGGTTGATCGCGGGAGAGAGTGCCTGCGTAGCGATGTCGACCAGCTGCCGGATTCCGAACGTCGGGTCCTGGTAGAGCGTGCGCGCGCGACCGAGGTCGAGGCACGCCAGGATCGCGGAGTCCTCGGGTGGAGTGCCGCCGTGCACGGCGAAGACCGCACCACCCGTCGCGACGTACTCCCCGATGCGTGGAAGGAGCTCGATCACGCACCCGTGCGTGTTCGCCAGGCGCACCAGACGTGGCCGGTCGATCCCGAGAACCGTGCCGAGCACGCGCTTGAACCCCCGAGTGTCGATGGAGGACAGGTGGATCACGTGCGAGGTCTCGCCCAGTTCGGGCGGCGCGGCCGGCTACGTAGCTGGACTCGGCTGGGAACGACCTCCGGATCGCGACCCGCGCCTCGTTCGCCACTGTCGTGATCACCCAGCCCACCTCGAGCAGGCGCATGGTCGCCGTGACGTAGATGATGAACACCACCACGGCGACGGCCAGCATGGCGACGCACGCACCTACCGTGCGCGACGCCGCTGCCACGTCGTCGACGTTGTCGAAGGCGAGCCCTGTGACCGCGAAGGCGAAGGTCGCCAGGAAGATGCCGAACGCGGTCTTGGTCACACCGGAGCGCACGAAGGTGCGGATCACCCGCGGGGAGAGCTGCGAGCTGGCCAGCTGCAGGCCCACGAGGGTGATCGCGAAGACCACGCCGACGAAGGTGAGCATCGACGAGGCCATCACCTGCAGCATCGTGTCCGCGGTCTGGATCCGGACCACCCGGCCGAGATCCCAGTCGGTGCCCAAGCCGAGCAGGTCGGGCCGGCACACGACGACCGCAGTGAGCACCCCCGCCACGACCAGAACGGCCGGGATCGACCAGAAACGCTCACGGACCCATTCGTTCAAGCGCACCAACCGGTGCTGCCAGTGTGGTCCCGTGGGCAACGCCAGGACTGCGCCTCCGGCACCGGCCGTCTCCACCATTCTTGCGAGTGTGGTGTGAACGGGACGCGGCTACATCACCCGAGTCGGGTCACCTCCGCGCGATGGTTGAGGCGATCCGCGCCCTTTGCCCGCATGACCCGGAAAGGCGCTGGGTGCTGACGAGCACGCTGAGCAATCGCTCATCCGCGGGGCGGCGTAGGCGAGCTCATCCAGCGGAGGCGGCGTACGCATGCGGCCGGAGGGAGCGTCGTCCTCGGCGTGCTGAGGGACGGGCACGTGACACAGCGTCACGTCCAGGGGCAGGCTGCGGGGATGACCGATGCGCCGATCGGCTGGATCCGGGAGATCGTGCTGAACAGCCGCGACCCCCTCGCGCTCGCGGAGTTCTGGGCCCGCGTCGTCGGGGGCACGCCGACGGAGTGGTACGACGGGTGGGTCACCCTCGAGCCGCCCCCGCACGGCCAGCGGCTCTCGTTCCAGGGGAGCGACGACCCGCCGTCGCCCACGACAGTCCATGTGGATGTGCTCGTCGAGGACCTGCGAGCTCGCCCACGATCGCGGTGCTCGCGGCCGGGGCGTCGTACGTCGAGGAGCGGTGGTCGCCGCAAGTCCGGGTCCGGACGGCGAGCCGGTGCCGTGGCGGGTGTACGCCGACCCGGAGGGCCATCTGTTCTGCCTGGTGGTGCGCTGACGCGTACATCAGAGTGCCCGGTCGGCGTCGTACGGCGTACAACGAGTGCCCGGTCGGCGCACTTAAGCGTGCATCGAGTGCCCGGTCGGCGGGACTACAGCAGGCGGGTGACCTGGACGTCGACGAACATGCGCGAGGTGCCGGTGCCGGAGAAGACGCCGGCGAGGGGCTTCACGTCGTTGTAGTCGCGGCCGGTGGCGACGATGACGTGGCGGTCGCCGGGCTCGGTGTCGTTGGTCGGGTCGAAGCCGCGCCAGCCGTCGTCCCACCACTCGACCCAGGCGTGCGACTCGCCCTTGGCGGGTACGCCGATCTCGGGGTCCTTCTTGGGGTGGAGGTACCCGGAGACGTAGCGGGCCGGGATGCCGATCGACCGCAGGGCGCCGATGGCGATGTGCGCCATGTCCTGGCAGACCCCGCTGCGCTCGGTCCACGAGTGGGCGGCGAAGGCGTCGACGGTGGTGGAGCCGGAGACGTACTTCACCTCGTTGTAGACGAGCGCGCAGACCTCGCGAGCCGCCTCGCCGGGGGTCGCGCTCCGGTCGGCGATCTCCTTCGCCAGCGCGACGAGGTCCTCCTTCGGGCGCACCCGCTCGGGCAGGGTGAGGAACTCCGTGTGCAGGTCGGCGGTCTCGTCGCTGCGGATCTCCTCCCAGCTCATCGTGGGCGACCCGACGGGGGTGCGGTCGGTGTGCACCGTCGCGGAGGCGGTCACGGTCAGCGACTGGTGCGGGTCGAGCACCTCGAAGGCGGTGACCTGCGCGCCCCAGTAGTCCTTGTAGGTGTAGACCCACGGCGTCGGGGTGACCTCGACGCGCGAGTGCACGACGATCTGGCCCGGCAGGGTCAGCGGCGTGAGGCGGGCCTCGTTGAAGGAGGTGTTCGCCTTGCCGTCGTACTCGAAGCCGGTCGTGTGCGCGATGCGCAGCTGCATGCTCATGCCCTCACCCCGTGCCACTCGGTTGCCTCGGCGCCGGCGAAGTAGCGCCGGCTGATCGCGTCGGTCGCCAGCGCACAGGTGCGTTGGAGGCGTTCCATCTCGTTGGGCAGCTCGGCGACGAAGTCGCTCAGCGAGCGGTACTCCAGCTCCGCGCGCGTCCGGCCGAGCAGCCGCTGCGCCTCGTTCTGGAACCCGGCCCGGGTGCCGGAGGACTGCAGCCGCTCCAGGCAGCGCTCGGCCTCGCTGAGCCCGAAGACCACCGACCGCGGGAAGAGCCGGTCGAGCAGCAGGAACTCGGCGGCGCCGCGCTCGGTCTCGAGGCCCTTGTAGGTGCGCAGGAACGCCTCGTAGGCGCCGCACGCCCGCAGCGAGGTGCCCCAGGCGGCGCCCGAGGTGATCGCGGCGGTCGCGACGAGGCGCGAGGTCATGTCGGCGCGCTCGATCGAGCGACCGAGGACCAGGAACTGGTAGCCCTCGTCGCGGGTCATCGTCGCCTCGGCGATGCCGTTGATCTGGGCCGCCCGGTCGCGGACCCAGCGGAAGGCGACCGGCGGCCGCATCGAGCGGAAGTGCCCCGACGGGACGGCGCGGTACGTCGTGTTCAGCGCCTCCCACATCGACGTCGACAGCGTCTCGCGTGCGCGGCGGGCACTCTCCCGGGCCGCGGCGAGCGTGGCAGCGATGGAGGCGGTCGAGGCCGTGTCGTAGGCCAGGATGCGCATCACGTCGGCGGTCTCGAAGACCGCGTCTGTCCTCGACCTCGACCCCCATGATCGAGAGCAGGCTGCGGCACGTGGTCGCCTCGTCGACGCCCGGGTCCTCGAGGATCAGCTGGGTCTGTACGTCGAGGATGCGGGCGGTGTCCTCGGCCCGCTCGACGTAGCGGCCGATCCAGAACAGCGACTCGGCGATCCGGCTCAGCATGCTGCGGCCCCCGTCTGCTGTTGCTGCTGTTGCTGGTCCTGCTGGGAGGAGAACGAGTCGAGCGCGGGCCCGACGTCCTGCGGCGTGGTGTGCAGCTGGATCCGTTCCGGCTCGGTGCGCGCGCCGTGCCGACCGTGGCCGGCGAGCACCCAGGTGTCCTTCGAGCCGCCGCCGCGCGAGGAGTTCACGATCAGCTCGCCCTCGCCCAGCGCGACCCGGGTCAGGCCGCCGGGCAGCACCCACACCCGGTTGCCGTCGTTGACCGCGAACGGGCGCAGGTCGACGTGGCGCGGACGCATCATGCCGTTGACGTACGTCGGCACGGTGCTCAGCTGGATCACCGGCTGGGCGATCCACGACCGCGGGTCCTGGAGCACCTTCTCGCGCAGCTCGTCGAGCTCGGCCTTCGAGGCCTGCGGGCCGATCACGATGCCCTTGCCGCCGGAGCCGTCGACCGGCTTGAGGACCAGCTCGTCGAGACGGTCCATCACCTCTTCGCGGTGGTCGGCGTCGCCGAGCCGCCAGGTGTCGACGTTCTTCAGCACCGGCTCCTCGCCGAGGTAGTAGCGCACGAGGTCGGGCAGGTAGGTGTAGATCAGCTTGTCGTCGGCGACCCCGTTGCCCACGGCGTTGGCGATCGTCACGTTGCCGGCGCGGGCGGCGTTGATCAGGCCCGAGCAGCCGAGCAGCGAGTTGCTGCGGAAGTGCACCGGGTCGAGGAACTCGTCGTCCACGCGGCGGTAGATCACGTGCACGGGCTCGAGTCCCTGCGTCGTACGCATCATCACGCGGCCGCGGCGGCACTCGAGGTCACGGCCCTCGACCAGCTCGACGCCCATGGTGCGGGCGAGCAGCGCGTGCTCGAAGTAGGCGCCGTTGAAGACGCCCGGGGTGAGCACCACGACGTTGGGGTCGGTGACACCGGCCGGGGCGGCGGCACGCAGCGCGGTGAGCAGCTTCTGCGGGTAGCCGGCGACCGGGCGGATGCGGTGCTCGGCGAAGGTCTCCGGCAGCGCGGCCGCGATCGCGCGGCGGTTGGTCATCACGTAGGAGACACCGGACGGGACGCGCACGTTGTCCTCGAGGACGCGGAACTCGCCCTCGTCGTCGCGGATCAGGTCGATGCCGCTGACGTGCACGCGGACACCGTTGGGCGGCTCGATGCCGGCGGCGGCGCGGTGGAAGTGCGAGGAGGTGGTGACCACGCGGCGGGGGACGACCCCGTCCTGGAGCACCCGGCCGGCGTCGTAGAGGTCGTCGAGGAACTTCTCCAGCGTCTGCACCCGCTGCTGGACGCCGGTCTCGACCTTGGCCCACTGGTCCATCTCGATGACGCGGGGGAGTACGTCGAGCGGGAACGCGCGCTCCTCGCCACCGATGTCGAAGGTGACGCCCTGGTCGAGGTAGCTGGACTGCAGCGCCTCCACCCGGGTCTGCAGCTCGGTGGAGCCCATCTGCTGCAGGGAGGGCTGGAGCTGGCTGTAGGGGGTGCGGAGCCCCTCGCCGTCTTCGAACATCTCGTCGTAGGCCGCACCCATGCCGGTCGCGTAGTCCTCGAACATGCTGGTCACCCGAGCGACCATAGCGAGAACGTGTTGCCGGCGTGCGCCCCGGTCTCAGGGCGGTCCAGGGCGGGCTCAGGCCGGGTTCAGGCCCGGGTTCAGGGGAGCGTCAGGACCTCGGCCCCGTCGTCGGTGACGAGCAGGGTGTGCTCGAACTGGGCGCTCGCCCGACCGTCCCTGGTGACGACGGTCCAGTTGTCGTCCCACATGTTCCACTCGTGGGTGCCCAGGTTGAGCATCGGCTCGATGGTGAAGGTCATGCCCGGTCTGGATCAGGTCGTCGTAGCGCAGGTCCTCGAAGTGCGGGATGACCAGTCCCGAGTGGAACGACGAGCCGATGCCGTGGCCGGTGAACTCGCGTACGACGCCGTACCCGAACCGTTTCGCGTAGGACTCGATGACCCGGCCGATCACGTTGATCTCCCGCCCGGGCTTCACCGCGTTGATCGCCCGGCGCAGGGCCTCTCGGGTGCGGTCGACGAGGTCGCGCACCTCCTGCGAGACACCCGGAGTCAGGAAGGTCGCGTTGGTGTCGCCGTGGACGCCGTTGAGGAAGGCCGTGATGTCGATGTTGACGATGTCGCCGTCCTGCACGACGTAGCTGTCCGGGATGCCGTGGCAGATCACCTCGTTGACCGAGGCGCACAGCGACTTCGGGAAGTTCTTGTAGCCGAGCGTCGAGGGGTAGGCGCCGTGGTCGCAGAGGAACTCGTGGCCGATGCGGTCGAGCTCGTCGGTGGTGATGCCGGGGGCGACGTGGGAGCCGACCAGGTCGCGCGCCTCGGCGGCCAGCTTGCCGGCGATGCGCATCCGCTCGATCGTGTCGGAGTCCTTGACCTCCGAGCCGGTGAACGGCGCCGGGCCGGCCTTGTCGACGTACTCCGGCCGCGGGATGTTCGCGGGCACGGGCCGACGGGCGGAGATCCTTCCGGGGGCCATGGTGGTCACGCGCCGAGTGTACTTTCGGACCATGAGCGACTACTGGTACTGCCTCAAGCACCACCGGGTCGAGCACGAGAACCTGTGCAGCTATGCCGACCGGCTCGGGCCCTACCCCTCGGAGGCGGAGGCCTCCCGAGCGCTGGAGAAGGTCAAGGAGCGCAACGAGGAGTGGGACAACGACCCGCGCTGGAACGACAAGAAGGACTGACCGCGTGACTGCCTACTGGATCAGCATCTACCGGGAGATCCTCGACGAGGCCAAGGTGGCGGCGTACGCCGAGCTCGCCGGTCCGGCTCTCCGCGCCGCCGGCGGGACCTTCATCGCGCGTGGCCTGCCGGAGCAGACCTACGAAGCGGGAGCGAGCACCCGGACCGTCCTCATCGAGTTCGACTCGGTCGAGGCCGCCCGGGCCGCCCACGAGAGCCCGGCGTACCAGGAGGCCCTGGCCGCGCTCGACGGCGGCGCCGTCCGGGACATGCGCATCGTTCCCGGGGTGGAGTGAGCCTCAGCCCGTGAAGCTGCCCGACAGCGGCTGCTGGCGCCCGTCGAGGTGCTGGCTGTCGATGTTGCCGTAGGTCCAGCGGAAGCCGTGCGACCGCCAGATCTTCACGACCGGGTGGGAGCTGGATCGCCAGGCGTACCGGGGGTTGCTGTGCGCCGCCCACCACTTGTCCGGCACCAGGCCGGTGGCCGAGCGGTAGGGGTTCTCCCAGGTGTTCACGTCGACTGCGCGGCCGCGAGCGTGGGGTGAGAGCACGGACGGCTTGTTCACCACGCTGCGGCAGTTGAACGCGGAGGTGTTGTCGGCGCGCATCGACGCGTAGTCGTTGCCGCCGTGGACACGCTTGCTCCAGCCGAACCGGTCGACGCGGTACATCCGTCGGATCGGGAAGTGGCCGTTGTACATGTCGCGGAGTGCTGCCGCGGCGCGGCTCGCGATGGCCGTGCTGAGCACCATCTCGCCGCGGTAGCGGTAGCCGTCGAAGCCCCAGTAGTTGATCCGCAGCAGCCGCAGCCCCGACCGGCCCACAGGGCAGCCGGCATGCCAGGTGCGGCCCGTCATGGAGCGCCAGACGGCCGCAGGAATGGTGGTGATGACCGCGTGGGCGCCGGCGCCGGTGGCTCGTGGCTGAGCGGCGGTCGCGACCGGGCGCGGTGCGGCCCGGGGGTACGCCGCCGGCGAGATCTGCGGGACGTTGTCGAGGGAGAGGATCGCCGAGGCGCTCGCGAGCCACCAGGACCCGGCCGCTCCGACGGCACGCCACTGGGAGTCCACCCGTGGGGCCACCACGAAGGAGACCCGCCCGGCGGTCGACGTACGCAGCTTGCGGGCGACCGTCCACTTCCCGGAGCCGAGCCTGCGCTGGATGGTGACCAGGCCGCTGACCGGCGATCCGTCGGCGGCCTTCCAGAGGATCGAGAGGGTGGCCGAGTGCTCGTCGACGAGCCGTCGAGGACCGGTGAGCTGCACGGTGCTGGCGTAGCGACGGCCCACGACACTCTTCGTCTCGGACGTGGCGGGAGCGAAGGTCGCGTCGCCGGCGTACCTCGCCTGCCAGGTCGTCGTGCCGGCCGGGAGCGAGGCGCTGAACGTGACGGTGCCGTCGCCGGCCGTGGTGCCGGTGGCCGGTGCGCCGCCCGTGCGCTGCAGCGTGACGGTGGCGCCGGCGATCGGCGTGGAGTCGACCTGGTTGGTGAGCGTCGCGGTGAACGGCGCCGGGACCCCTGCCTTGCCCGAGGCCGGAGCCGTCAGGGTCAGCGTCGTGGGTGCGGGGGCGGCGCTCGCCGGTCCGGGGACTCCAGCGAACGCAGCGACGACGGCGAGTGGCAGCACGAGCCGGCGGACGAGGGTGGGGAAGTGCACGTTGCCTCCGAGAAGTGGGCCGCGCCCGTCGCGGCGGCGGTTCAGGCTAGGGCAGCGTGGAGGCTTCCCCTAGGGTTTCGCCCGTGGCGCGGTCGAAGGTCTCCCCGTGGGGGTTCGTGGGCATGGGGGCGATGGCCTGCCTGCTGTTCCTCGACCTCGGTACGGCGAACATCGCGCCCTGGTGGGTGACCACCCTCTTCGTGCTGCTCTGGCTGGTGCTGTTCGTGATCGCCACCAGGTGGTTCGTGCCGCACCCCAAGCGGGTGCCGTACCTGCCGCTGGTCGGCTTCCTGGTCTGGCTGCCGACCATCGTGATCGGCAGCAGTCAGCTCGGCTGGGGCTGAGACCTCAGCGGTTCGGGTGGACCCGGAGCACCGAGTCCTGGCCGCCCCCGTTGGACGTCGTCACCAGCAGGTCGCCGTTCGGCAGGTTGGTCACCGAGCGCAGCCGCCCGAAGCGGGTGAGGGCCGGCGGCGTGCGCATCCCGACGAAGTTCCCGTTCCTGTCGAAGTGCATGAACATCATCTTCGAGGCCTTGAGCGCGGCCACGGCGAGGAAGCCGCGGTAGCCCTTCCACTGCGCACCGCGGACCCAGGCGATGCCCGAGGTCGCGACCGTCGGGAAACCGGAGCTCCAGCGCGCGTTGATCTGGGTGCCGGGGAGGCTCTGGTCGGTCATCGGCACGTTCTGGTTGTAGCCGGGGACCGGGTTCCAGCCGTAGTCGCCGCCGTTGACGAGCCGGTTGATCTCGTCGTCGCGGTCGGGTCCGTGCTCGGCGGACCACACGCTGCCGTCGTACCGCTGCGCGAGGCCCTGCACGTTGCGGTGGCCGTACGACGTCACGTAGCGGCGGTTGCGGTTGGTGGAGTGGTAGTAGGGGTTGAGCTTCGAGGGCGCGCCGGTGAACCGGTTCAGCCGGAGGGTCTTGCCGCCCAGGGAGTCGAGGTTGCGCGGGTTGGTGCCGGTGGCCGCATCGCCGGTGCCGACGAACATGGTGCCGTTGCTGGCGATCAGCAGGCGGCAGCCGCCGTGCTGGCCGGTCGTCGACGGGATGCCGGTGAGCAGCCGGCGGACGAAGACGGCCCGCGCGGGGCTCTTCGCGAAGCGCCACGCCAGCACCCGTACGTCGTGCCCGCCGCCGGCGGTGTGGCCGCCCTGGCAGGTGTAGAAGCGCTTGTTCTTGCTGAACTTCGGGTCGACGGCCAGCCCCATCAGGCCGGTCTCGCCGCCCGCCCAGACCGAGGCCGCCGGGAACCGCACCTGCTGCTTGCGGTGCCCGGGTGCCCAGAGGAACAGCCGCTTGGTGCTGCGTTCGGTGATCAGCAGCCGACCGCGGGAGATCGGCTTCACGTCCCACGGGATGTCGAGGCCGCCGACGACCCGGGTGACCTTCAGCGTGGGGTACGTCGCGGCGGCCGCCGTGGCCGACCGTTCCGGGTGCGAGGTGGCTGAGGTGGCGGGCACGGAGGTGAGGGCAAGGGCAGCAGCGCCAATGGCTGCTGCCACCCCGAGAACGGTGGGTCGCATGGGCGACGGTAACCCGGCGCCGCCGCGAACGGGGGCCGGTGAACCGGGCATTTCAGACCATGAAACCGATCGGGTCGTAGCTGAGTCCCGGGAACAGCGAGCTGACGGAGCGATCCGGGAACCGCCTCGACACGATCTCGCCGAGGACGTTGCGGTAGTCGGTGGTGACGGTGAGGTCGGCGTCCACGCCGGTCTGCAGCGGGGTCCAGGTGCCGTAGTACTGGCCACCCTTCACCCCGGCGCCGGCGACCAGCATCATGTTGCCCCAGCCGTGGTCGAAGCCCCGGCTGCCGTTCTCCGCCACCCGTCGGCCGAACTCGCTGATCGTCACCACGGTGACGCTCGACCGTCGACTGCCGAGGTCGGAGAAGAAGGCCGCGAGCGAGGTGGCCAGGCCGGAGATGTTCTGCTGCATGTTCCCCGAGCCGACGTTGCCGTAGCCGGTGTGCAGGTCCCAGCTGCCGGCGTCGATGGCGATCACGTCGGTGCCGAGGTCGGCCTTGATCAGCTTGGCGGCGCTCTCCAGCGGCTCGGCGAACGGCGTGGCGTACCACTGGGTCGGGTAGGCCACCGACGAGTCCGCCATGGTCGACAACGTCGCGCCCGCGCCCTTGGAGATCGAGACCGCCTCTGCCGCGCCCGAGGCCATCGACCCCGTGGCACCGTTCCAGGCGCTCGCCAGCGACGCGTAGCGCCGGGTGGCGTTGGTGCCGTCGGTGCCGCTGATCTGCAGGCCGTCGAGGTCGGTGGTGGCGAGCAGCTGCCGGGGTCCGATCATCGCGCTCGTCGGGAAGTTCATGCCCAGCTGTACGCCGTCCAGCGTGCCGGCGCCCTGGCCGAGACCGATCATCCGGTTGATCCATCCCGTGCGGGCACTCGAGCCGGGGTCGGCGTCCTCGACCGCCTCGATCGCCGAGAAGTGCGAGCGGTTGGGCACCGCGAGCCCGACGGCCTGGACGGCGGCGAGCTCGCCGGAGTCCCAGAGCGACTGCAACGTCGACATGTTCGGGTGCAGCCCGAACATGGCGTCGGCTCCCAGCAGGGATGCCTTGGGCACCGAGGTGTTGGGCCGGGCGCTGTAGTAACCGGGGTCGCCGTGCGGGACCACGACACCGAGGCCGTCGATGCCGCCACGCAGCGACAGCACGACCAGGGTGTTGCCGCCCTTCGTGCCGGCGAAGGTGGCCTGCATCATCGCGTCGCCGAACATCTGCGTGACGGCCATGGTGCCGCCGGCCATCAACGCGCCCTTGAGCAGGGAACGCCGCGAGGCGGAGACGCGAGCGAAGTCGCGGCAGCAGTCGCGCGCGTCGCTCGGGGCAGTGTTCTCGGTCATCTGGTCATCTCTGGGGCCTCAGGTGGTCATGTGGTCGGGGGTGTCGAGCAGGGCGATCACCAGGTACGGGAACAGCCACTTGGCGAGGTTGTGGTCGGCGGTGATCTCCGACGACGCCGTGATGACGGCCCACTTCTCGGGTCCGGTGACGGCCTGGTTGGCGGCCTTCTGCAGCCGAGCGTCGGCGGACTTCCCCAACCAGGTGCGGCTCAGGTGCTCGACGTAGTCGTCGAACCGAATCTTGGAGGCGGGCAGCCACGACGGGGCACTGCGGAACGTCGCACCCTTCGGCCAGTAGCCACCGGCGTGGTTGAGGTGCATGTCGAAGGAGGCGAAGACCCGCGACGCCGAGGACCACATCTGACCGACCACCGGAGGGCCGTCGGGACGTGGCCAGGAGAACAGCGCCGGCCCGCCGTTGGCCCAGTTGGCGTTGTAGGCGTAGGCATTGGACGGGCCGGGCGGCTGCACGTCGATGTCCAGGACCCTGGCCGTCGCGACCATGTCGGCCACCGGCGTACGCACCTTCTGACCCTGGCTGGTCAGGAACTCCGGGTGCCCGGCGAGGGCGCGCAGCACGGCCTTCATGTCGGTGCCGGAGTCGAGGTAGACCTGCGCGAGGCTGGCGACCAGGCCGTCGGAGGGGGAGTCGGAGACGAAGTACGTCGCCAGCTTGCGGCACAGGTTCGATGCCGTGGACGGGTGGTTGGCGAGGTACTTCAGGTAGGCCGACGGTCACGGCCTGCCCGTCGGCAGCCGCGTTGGCGTCGCTGAAGCCGAGCACGTTGACCGCACCGGTCGTGTGCCTGGTGGCGTCGTACTTCTCGGCGTAGGTCTTGCCCCAGTCGACGGTGTAGCCGGACAGGATCTTGGCCGAGTCCTTGACCATGGCCTCCGTGTAGCCGGCGCCGCGGCCGACGGTGTGCAGCTCGAGGAGCTCACGGCCCTGGTTCTCGTTGGGCTTGTTCTTCACCGACGACCAGTTGTCGAGGTAGACGCGCATCGCCGGGTGCAGCGAGAGCACGACCAGCAGGTCCTCGAACCGGCCGAACGCGTGCTGGCGGATGGCGTTGTCGTAGTCAGCCCGGTAGAGCCAGGCCTTGTCGTGCCCGACGGGGATGTGCAGGTTGGTCGACCAGAAGTCGGTCATCGACTCCAGCACCGATCGCCGGGAGTAGATCCTCCGGAGGATGGTCCAGTTGCCGAGGTTGTGGCCGTACTTCCAGGCCGGCATCGAGCCGTCGCCGTTGGCGGCGACCTTGGTGGCCGCAGGAGCCGACAGGTAGGAGAACCACCCGTCGATGTCGTCCACCTTCGCGGCCTCGGTCACCGAGGAGGGGTTCATCTGCTGCTCGAGCCACGTCTTCCGTGGTCCCGGCCGCGCGGAGCTGCTTCAGCGCGTCCTGGGTGAACCCGGTGCCGAGGCGGTTGAGGAACAGCCGTTCGCGTGCGGTGGCGACCAGCGCAGTGGTGCTTGCCGCCGTACCGGTGCCGCCACTGCCGGTGCCCGGCGCAGGCGTCGGGGCATGCGGCTGGGTCGCGGGCTTGGGCGCCGGCTGGGGCTGGGCGGACTCGGCTTGCGCTTCTTCGGGGCAGGGTGCTTCTTCGCGTGGTGACGCTTCTTTTTCTTCTTGCGCTTCTTGCGTGCGGACACGCTGAAGATGGCCATCGGGATCCCTGCACGGCGTGGGTGGTCAGTGCGCTCAAGTGTGGCGCAGCGATCAGCGCCGATGCGGGCGAAACGGCAGAAATAGCCCAAAAATGGACGAAAACGACGTCAGAAGGTGTGCTCGGAGCCCGGGAAGGCGCCGGAGCGGACCTCGTCGGCGTAGCTGCGCGCGCCCTCGAGGAGTACGCCGCGCAGGTCGGCGTACTGCTTGACGAAGCGGGCCATCTTCCCGCTGCGCATGCCGAAGGCGTCCTGCCAGACGAGGACCTGGCCGTCGCAGTCGACGCCGGCGCCGATGCCGATCGTCGGGATGGCCAGCTCGCTGGTGACCTTGGCGGCCACGTCGCCGGGCACCATCTCCATCACCACCGCGAACGCGCCGGCGGCCTCGATGGCGCGCGCATCCGCGAGGATCCGGTCGGCGGTCTCGCCGCGGCCCTGCACCCGGTAGCCACCCAGGGCGTGCTCGCTCTGCGGGGTGAAGCCGATGTGCGCCATGACCGGTACGCCGCCGCGGCTGAGCAGCTCGATCTGCGGCGCCATCTCGCGGCCGCCCTCGAGCTTCACGGCGTGCGCGCCGCCCTCCTTCATGAACCGCACGGCAGTGTCGTAGGCCTGCTCGGGGGAGCGCTGGTAGGAGCCGAAGGGCAGGTCGCCGACCACCAGCGACCGCGTCACCGACCGCGAGACGGCGCGGGTCAGCGGGATCAGCTCGTCGACGGTGACGGGCAGCGAGGTCTCGTTGCCGTAGACGTTGTTGGAGGCGCTGTCGCCGACGAGGAGGACCTCGATGCCGGCCTCGTCGAAGATCTGGGCGGTGTACATGTCGTACGCCGTGAGCATCGCGAACCGCTCGCCGCGGGCCTTCATCTCGCGCAGGTGCTGGGTGCGGATCCGCTTCGCAGGCGCGGCCGGCTTGCCTGCTCCGGTGCCGTAGGGCGCGCTCTCTTCGGTCGGTGAGTTGCTCATCATCGAGCTCCTTGGGCTGTGACTCGAGGCTTCCCGTGTGAAGTCCCCGGACCATCGTCAACGCTAGACCTCGGCGCAGCGTCGCGTGATGTCTTGTCGGTCACAGGCTGCTCGATGCGCTGGGCGTCGCGCAACGATCGTTACCGAGTGCGCGTCGGCAGCCGTGTGCGAGGCGAGCAATCCGGCCGCAACCATCGTCGCCAGCCACGGTGGCGGAGTAGCCACGACGAGACGAAGACAGTGCCGCAGCGTGCTCGAGGTCGCGGAGTGATCGCTGACCGACGCGACCCGCCCCAGTGGCCACGGCGGCGAACGGCACCAGCGCCCACAGTGCCCGGAGCTGCCGCCGGGTCGGCGGCGTAGCCGAGTGCAGCGAGGAAACCGACCATCGGGATGCACGTCTCGAGCACCACGCCTTCGGCGTCCTGCGGGTCGACGTACCACGGGGCGATCGCGCACATGGTCGGCACGGCGAGAAGCCACCACCCGCTGATCAGGTGCCTGCCCATGTCAGAGGCTGACCAGGGAGAAGCACGCGACGACCGCGACCGGAGCGACCGCCGCCCCGGCAGCGCACCAGGCGAGTACCGCGGCGGTGACGGCGAAACGCCGTCGCAGCAGGAACGCGCACAGAGACAGCAGCAACGCGACGGCCGCGGGGACGGCGGCGAGAATCGCGAGGACGTACCCGACGCCGAGGCTTTCCCCGGTGTAGGTCGCTTCGGCCTGCCACATGTAGGCGGCCAGCGCCAGCAGCAGGAACGCGAACGAAACCGCTACGCACAGCAGCGCCCTGACCTGGGTGCGGGCACTGGCAACGCGGTTCGACCCTGGGGCGTGTCCTAGGGGAGTGGTGCTCATGGGGAAGTCCTCGATGAGTCGGTCGGCGGGTACCTGGCGATTGCGGTTCGTACGTCGTCAATCGTTGCCGCCGGAGAGATCGGGCGCATGAGCCCTGCTACTCAACTCCTGGGACATTCGGCCACCAGGTGGTGCTGATCGCTGCTGCGTCGTTGGTGCCACGCTGGATCACTACGGTCATACGCCGGTCGAGCGACTCGTACTCGACGACCAGGTCGAGTCGCTTGGCAGCCATCGCAGACGTTTCGCCGCCGGGGAGGCCGAAACGATGCCCAGGTCTCCGCGATCGGCGAGCCGTCGGCTCACTCGCGTCGGTGGAAGCGGATCTTGCCGTTGGGGAGTCGGGTGGTCTGGTAGGCGGGGTCGTGGATGCGGCGGTGGTGGTGGGGGCAGAGCAGTCGGCCGGTGTCGACGTTGGTGGGTCCGCCTTGGGACCAGGGGGTGTCGTGGTGGGCGTGGCAGAGGCCGGGTGGGGTTTCGCAGTGTTCTGCGGTGCAGCCTCGGTCGCGGACGCCCATGACGATGCGCATGGCTTCGGTGTGGCTGCGGCGTTTGCGGCCGGCGTCGAGGACCTGGCTCTTGCCGCCCAGGACGAGGGGGATGATCCCGGCCGAGCAGGCCAGGCGGCGGGCTTGGGCGGCGGAGATGCGGCCGCCGGTGTCCAGGGTGCAGACCCCGGCGGCGTCGAGGTCGGCCAGCAGCTGCTCGAGGGTCATGCTCACCACGATGGTGGCCGAGCAGCCACCGGTCTTGGGCAGCGTCTCGGCGGGGATGGACTCGATGAGCTGGGTGAACGCGAGGCCGTGGCGCACCGGGGTGGGCAGGTCGGGGTCGATGCCACCAGCGGTTGTGGAGTGGGCAGGTGAGGAGATGGCCAGGATCATCTTGGTCAGCATCTGCCCGTGCAGGGCGGGGATGCGGAAGCGGCCGTGGCAGGTGCCTTCGTCGTCCTCCCACATCGTGAACGTCGTACGCCGCAGCGCCTGGGCTTCCTCGGCCTCGAGTGCCTGGCCCTCGAACCGCTCGGCGACCTCGGGGGCGATCACCTCGAACACATGGCGGCCCAGGATCCGCAGCTCCTTCGCGTCGTGATGAGCCGCGAGCTCGACCAGGTGAGCCTCGGCCGCGGCGCGCTGCTCGCAGGTGACCGCGAACTCGCCCGTCCTCGGCAGCCTGGCCAACGCGGCCACGATCGCGCGGGCCTGGGCGGTGTTGACCCGGCCGTCGCGCATCGCCGCGGACAGGCAGTCGTGCTCGCTCGAGCTGCTGAGCCAGCTTCAGGTCGGCGCGGGCGTCGCGCCGTACCTGGCGGGTCTCGATCGCCACCCAGTCAGCAGCACTGCGGGCGCCGGAGTCGACGGTGGCCTCGGACTGCTCGGCCTCGAGCAGCAGCCGGAGCCGCAGTGCTTCCAGCTGCGCGAGCATCCTGGCCAGGCAGACCAGCGCGTCGCGCTGTCTGCTCCGGCGTCATCGACAACAGCGGCACCTCGGCCAGGGTGTTCAGGCGCGACGTGCAGCCGGTGCGCGAAGTCGACCACCGGGTGCTCGGAGTGGTCGACCGCCTGGCTGCTCATGACTCAATTCAAGCAGCCACCACTGACAGAAAAGGGCCTCTGACCTGCGGTTTTGCTCAATCCGTGAGACGCCGGCGAAGTTCTTTTCGCGCCCCTTCTCGACTATCCGCTCTCGGCTCGATCAGCCTGCGGCGCCTGCCAGGTGCAGAGGCAGGATCGGTTGCCGTCGGGGTCGGCCAGTACCCAGTGCTCGGGGGCGGCGCTGTCGTCGACCAGGCGACCGCCAGCGTCGATGACGGACTGGATCCGAGTCTCGGCGACGTCATCTTGAGGGACACCGTCGCGTGCGGATGGCACAGCTCGACGTCTGGGTGGTGGTCGACCTGGTCGGCAACCGCAGCAATGCGCTGCACCAGTGCTGCGCCCGCACTGAACCCGCCCGTGTCGAACCGTACGACGAGCCGGTCGAACACCTGGCGCCAGCCATCAAGGCCCTCGTCGTGGACCTCCTGACCTGTCAGCGGCCGCTTGTCGGCCTCGCCGATCGTCAGGTGTCGACGCTGCCCAGGATGGCGAGCTTGGTGTCGATCAGGCTTCGCACCAGGTCGTCCGGCAGCGGTTCGCTGATCGCGAAGTGCAGCGAGCCGCTCGTGCGCTCGTAGCCGTCGAGACGGTCCCCGAGGCGTCCGAACACCTCTCCGCTGTGCGGCAGATAGGCGAGATGGTTCTTGAACGCCGCGAAGCCGGCGACCACCTTGCCGTTGACCCGAAACGCCGGCATGCCGTAGGAGATGCACTCCTCGGCGTCCGGGACGACTGTCCGGATCGATCGACGCAGGGCCTCCAACGTGGCCCGCTTCGGCTCCTCGAGCCCTGCCAGGTAGGCGTCCACCTCGTCTGCTGTCATGGCAGCCATTGTCGTCGCCCGGCGCTCAACGGTTGCGGCCGCGGGCGGCCACCTGCCAGCGGTCCACGACCTGGTCGTCCTCCACGACCGCGACCTCGTCGACGAGGTTCATGGTCAGGCACACGTGGTTGGGGATCACCCGCACCTGTTCGCCGAGTGCGGGCAGCGGGACTTCGTCTGGCCACTGGATGGTGCCGTGGTGCTCCGAGAGGGCGGTGACGCGGGCGCCAGCCTGGCCCAGGACGCGGCCGAAACCGGTCGTCCACGCCGGACGGTCACTGCCCAGCACCTTGCTGCCCGCGTTGACGATGACCTCCCGCGCCGGCTGCTCCCGACGGCTCACGACGGTCGCCGCGACCGACAGCGCGATGTCCTCCCAGCCGCAGCGCTCCAGCTCGAGCTGCTGGGCGTCGCGGAGCGCGTAGACACCGGGGCGGACCTCGGTGACGTGCTCCGGCGAGCTGAACTCCGCGGAGGGGGTCGAGCCACCACTCGTGTGGCGGATGTCGTGCCCTGCTTGGCGAAACAGTGCTGCCGACCGGGACAGCGCCTCCCCTTCCTGGGAGGCAGCGGCGATCGCCTGACCGGGGAGGTAGCCGTGCCCGGGGAAGGTGAACACCCCGGTCACCCGCAGTGCGGTCGTCCCCGCCATCCGCTCCTCCTCGACCGAGCCGGGTCGCAGCCCGCTCCGACGATGACCTGAGTCGACCTCGACCCACGCTTCGATGCGGTGCGCGTCACTGCCCAGCTGCCGGGCCAGGTTGTCGGCGCCCTCCAGGGAGTCCACGCCCACCGTGATGGTGGCGCGTTCGGTCAGATCGAGCAGTCGCCGAGCCAGCTGGGGTGTCGCCCACAACGGGTAGGCGATGAAGACGTCAGTCGCGCCGTCAGCGACGAAGACCTCGGCCTCGCCGACCGTCGCCACGGTCAAGCCCACGGCGCCGGCGGCGAGCTGCATGCGCGCCATCTCCAGCACCTTGTGCGTCTTCGCGTGCGGTCGCAGCCCGATGCCCGAGGCAGCGGTCGACTCCGCCATCTGCCTGATGTTCGTACGGAGGATGTGGCGGTCGATCAGGACCTCCGGCGTCTCGACCTCAACCATCTGTGCTGCTTCCCTTCGTGTAGTCCCGCTCGACCGTCGCGATCCGGACGGTGTAGTCGGCGTACCAGGTGCTCGCGGCCGCGCTCCTGGGCGACGAGGTGCTCGGCGACCTGCTTCCAGGCAGCGGCGGCGGCGTGGTCGACCCAGTAGGAGACGGTGATGCCGACGTCGTCGTCGCGGGCGGACTCGTGGCCGAGGTAGCCGGGTTGCTGGCGTGCGAGCTCGTCCATGCGCGACGACATGCGCGCGTAGCCCTGGTCGCCCTCCGTCCGGGTGCTGGTGAAGATGACGGCGGTGTACGGCGGCTCCGGGGTCTGCGCGATCGGCTGCACCCACCCATTCTCCGTCGGGTCGGGGCGTCCCTTCTGTAACACTGGTGACGTGGACTTCAACTCCGCCTACGCCCACGGCTTCGCGCGGGTCGCCGCCTGCACGGTGCCGGTGGCGATCGCCGACCCGGCGACCAACGCGGCGACCGTGCTCGCCGAGGCGCGCGCCTGCCACGACGAGGGTGTGGCCGTCGCGATCTTCCCGGAGCTGTGCCTGAGCGGCTACTCCATCGACGACCTGTTCCTCCAGGACGTGCTGCTCGAGGCGGTCGACGAGGCCGTCGCCACCATCGTCGAGGCGAGCAAGGAGCTGCGGCCGGTGCTCGTGGTCGGAGCGCCGCTGCGCAAGGGCAACCGGCTCTACAACTGCGCGGTCGTCATCCACCGCGGCGAGATCCTCGGCGTGCCGGCCAAGTGGCACCTGCCGAACTACCGCGAGTTCTACGAGCACCGCCACTTCGCCTCGGGCGAGGACCAGCTCGGCGAGACCATCACGGTCGCCGGCCAGGAGGAGGTGCCGTTC
Source organism: uncultured Actinomycetota bacterium (assembly GCA_963797505.1). GTDB lineage: Bacteria > Actinomycetota > Actinomycetes > Propionibacteriales > Nocardioidaceae > Marmoricola. The sequence goes on from CAWCQB010000006.1 coordinate 23,787, forward strand.
GGCAGGAACCTCGTCTTCCGGGCGAGCGACGTCCCCGGCCTCGCGCTGTTCGTCGAGATCTGCGAGGACATGTGGGTGCCGGTCCCGCCGAGCTCCCATGCCGCGCTCGCCGGCGCCACCGTGCTGGCCAACCTCTCCGGGTCGCCGATCACCGTCGCCCGCGCCGAGGACCGTCGGCTGCTGGTGCGCTCGGCGAGTGCCCGGTGCCTGGCGGCGTACGCCTTCAGCGCCGCGGGCGAGGGCGAGTCGTCGACCGACCTCTCCTGGGACGGCCAGACGATGGTCTACGAGTGCGGCGACCTGCTGGGGGAGACCGAGCGCTTCCCCGAGGGTTCGCGACGCACGGTCGTCGACGTGGACCTCGACCGGATCCGCCAGGAGCGGCTGCGCCAGGGCACCTTCGACGACAACCGGCGCGCGTTCGGCATCGAGGAGCAGGACTACGCCGAGATCGAGTTCGCGCTCGACCCGCCCGCGGGCGACATCGGCCTGCGTCGCAAGGTCGACCGCTTCCCGTTCGTGCCCGACGACGTCGAGCGGCTGGCGCTGGACTGCTACGAGGCCTACAACATCCAGGTCTCCGGGCTCGAGCAGCGACTGCGGGCGATCGGCAACCCCAAGGTCGTCATCGGAGTCTCCGGCGGACTCGACTCGACGCACGCGCTGATCGTCGCGGCGAAGGCGATGGACCGGCTCGAGCGACCACGCAGCGACATCCTCGCCTTCACCATGCCGGGGTTCGCGACGGGCGACGTCACGAAGTCGCTCGCGACCCGGCTCTCCAAGGCCCTCGGCGTCAGCTTCGAGGAGCTCGACATCCGCCCGGCCGCGAAGCAGATGCTGACCGACATGGGCCACCCGTTCGCCGACGGCGAGGAGGTCTACGACGTCACCTTCGAGAACGTCCAGGCCGGGCTGCGCACCGACTACCTGTTCCGGATCGCCAACCAGCGTGGGGGAATCGTGCTCGGCACGGGCGATCTCTCCGAGCTCGCGCTCGGCTGGTGCACGTACGGCGTCGGCGACCAGATGTCGCACTACAACGTCAACGCCGGCGTGCCGAAGACCCTCATCCAGCACCTCATCCGCTGGGTGGTGGACAGCGAGCAGCTCGGTCACGCCGGCGACGAGGTGAACGACCTGCTGACCGAGATCGTCGGCCAGGAGATCACCCCCGAGCTGGTCCCGACCCGCGAGGGCGAGCAGCCGCAGTCGACCGAGGGCACCATCGGTCCCTACGCGCTGCACGACTTCACGCTCTTCCACGTGCTGCGCAACGGTGCCCGACCGAGCAAGATCGCCTTCCTCGCCGAGCACGCCTGGTCCGACGCGGCGACAGGGGAGTGGCCCCCGAACTTCCCGGAGGACCGGCGTCCGTCGTACGACCTCGGCGAGATCCGGCACTGGCTCGAGGTGTTCGTGAAGCGCTTCTTCGCCAGCCAGTTCAAGCGCTCGGCGCTGCCCAACGGGCCGAAGGTGAGTGCCGGCGGCACGATGTCGCCGCGCGGCGACTGGCGGATGCCCAGCGACGCCAACCCGGCGGCCTGGCTCGCCGAGCTCGAGAACGTCCCGCGCGACTGAGATGACCGTCCGCGTCCTCGTCGTCCAGCACCAGGACGACTGCCCGCCGGCGCTGGTGGGCGACTGGCTGGTCGAGGCGGGCTGCGTGCTCGACGTACGACGCCCGTACGCCGGCGACGAGCTGCCCGACGACCTGGCCGACCACGACGCCTTCCTGGTCCTCGGTGGCTCGATGGGCGCAGCCGACGACGCCGACCATCACTGGCTCGCCGCGACCAAGGCGCTGATCCGCGAGGCGGCCGAGCGCGGGACGCCCACGCTCGGCATCTGCCTCGGGCACCAGCTCGCCGCGGTCGCCCTGGGCGGCGAGGTGACCCGCAACCCGCAGGGCCAGCAGCTCGGCCTGCTGCCGATGGGCTGGACGGAGCGCGGCAGCCGGCGACGACCTGATGGCCGGTCTCGTCGACGCCGGCGTCGGCATCCACTGGAACGACGACATCGTCACGCGGGCGCCCGTCCGGCACCGAGGTGCTGGCGATCGCGCCCGGGGGAGAGCTCCAGGTCGCCCGGTTCGCGGGACGCGTCTGGGGCGTGCAGCTGCACCCGGAGGTCGACGAGCAGATCCTGCGGACCTGGGCCGAGGAGGACCCGGACCGCTACGCGGTGGGCGTCCTCGACGACGTGCTGGCCCGGATCGCCGCCGCTCGCGCCCAGCTCGAGGCGGGATGGCGACCACTCGCGACGGCGCTCACGACGCTTGCCTGAACGACTTGCTCTGCACCGAATACTTGATCTAGAGTAATCAGAGTCAGAGCAATGTCCTGGAGGTGAGCCATGAAGCGACCCGCGAACGCACTCGCGCTGGCCGTGCTCACCCTGCTCTACGAGAAGCCGATGCACCCCTACGAGATGTCCACCACGCTGCGCCACCGCAGCAAGGAGGAGAGCATCAAGCTCAACTACGGCTCGCTGTACGCCGTGGTCGAGTCGCTGCGCAAGAAGGGCCTCGTCGAGGCCGGCGAGACCCGGCGCGAGGGCAACCGTCCGGAGCGCACCATCTACGCGCTGACGCCCGAGGGCGAGCACGCCATGCGCGAGTGGCTGGCCGAGATGCTGGGCGACCCGTCGCCGCAGTTCACCGACTTCGAGGCCGCGCTCTCGCTGATGGGGGCGATCCCGCCCGACGTCGTCGAGGACATGCTGCGGCAACGGCTGGAGGCGCTCGCCAAGGAGTCCGCGAAGCACAAGGGACTGCACGCGATGATGCCGGAGGGGTTCCCCGAGATCTTCACGGTCGAGGGTGACTACGCGCAGCACATGCGGGAGGCCGAGACGGCGTACGTCCGGTCCCTGCTCGAGAAGATCTCCTCGGGCCGCCTCGGCGGCCTCGAGGGTTGGGCCCGCATGCACGAGCTCCGCGAGGCGGGGCACGCCGGCGAGGACCTCCAGCAGAAGCTCGCCGAGGAGTTCCCCGGCATCTTCGACTGGAACCTCGACGACGCAGGCGGCTGAAGCAGCACCGCCCACACAGCAGTGATCCCCGGCCGACTGCCATCGACCGGGGATCTCGAAACCGAGTCGCTCACGACCCAGGCTCGCACTCGCAAGGGTAGACGAGCGGCTCCTCATCCAAGGAGAACCCGTGTCCGTCATCGACCCGACCGTTCCGCACGTCCAGGCGCCCCGAAGGGCGCTGGCCACCGGCATCCTGATCTTCGCCGCGTTCATGGACCTCATCGACGTCACCATCGTCAACGTCGCCCTGCCCTCGATCCGCGACGACCTGCAGGCGACGCCTGCGCACCTCGAGTGGGTGCTCAGCGGCTACACCCTCACCTTCGCCGTGCTGCTCATCACCGGTGGGCGCCTCGGCGACAACTTCGGCCGGCGCACGATGTTCCTGCTCGGAGTCGGCGGCTTCACCCTGGCGTCGCTGGGCGCCTGTCTCGCCAGCAACGGCGACATGCTCGTCGTCGCCCGGGTCGTCCAGGGCGGCTTCGCGGCGATGATGGTCCCGCAGATGCTCTCCAGCGTGCAGGTGCTCTACGCACCTCGCGAGCGCGCGGCGGTGTTCGGCGTCGTCGGCGCCGTCAGCGGTACGGCGGCCGTGATCGGCCCGCTCCTCGGTGGCTGGCTGATCACCCACGACGCGTTCGGGATCGGCTGGCGCAGCATCTTCCTGATCAACATCCCGGTCGGCCTGGTGATCCTGGTGCTCGCCTGGATGTTCGTGCCGAACACGTCCTCGGCGACGGCGAAGAAGGTCGACCTGCCCGGCGTACTCCTGGCGAGCGCGGCGCTGTTCCTGCTGGTCTTCCCGCTGATCGAGGGCCACAGCCAGGACTGGTCGGCGCGCATCTGGCTGATGCTCGCGGGCTCGGCCGTGCTGATGGTGCTGTTCGTCGCGGTGGAGCGTCGTACCGAGCGGCGGACCGGTTCCTCGCTGCTGCCGATGCACCTGTTCGCCAACCGCGGCTTCAGCGCCGGACTCGTCACCCAGTCGGTCTTCCAGGGATCGCTGGCCGGGTTCTCGCTGGTGACGATCATCTACGTCCAGGCCGGGCTCGGGTTCAGCGCGTTCCACGCCGGCCTGATGCTGCTGCCGTTCAGCATCGGCGCCTTCGTCGGCACCGGTGTCTCGGTGCCGCTCGGGCTGAAGGTCGGCAAGACCGTCTGCCTGGTCGGCGCGCTCTTCCAGGCCGTCGGGGTCTGGTGGGTCGCGCGGATCATCGAGCACGTCGGCAACGACCTCACCTTCTGGAGCCTGGCGCTGCCGATGCTGCTGGCCGGGATCGGGCTGGGGCTGCTGGTGGTGCCGCTGGTCGACATCGCGCTGGCCACCGTGCCGGAGACCGAGGCCGGCGCCGCGTCCGGCACCTACGGCACCTTCCAGCAGGTGGGCGCCGCGCTCGGCATCGCGGTGATCGGGTCGGTGTTCTTCGGCGCCATCGAGTCGTTCACGCCCGCGGCGTTGCGTCACGCCGACGTCACCGCCAGCTGGTGGGTGCTCGGCGGGTTCCTCGTCTGCGCCGTCTCGACGGTGTTCCTGCCCGACCGCGCGCGGTGCACGAGCACGCCCGGGCGCAGGAAGAGCTGATGAACGCCTAGGCACGTCGTCGCGTGGGCGGGGTCGGGGGAGAGGTGCTCGTGGACGCAGGCCCAGGCCTCGCCCTCGCGGCGCAGCACGATGGTCTCGCGCTCGAACACCTCGTCCTCGGCCCCGTCGATCTCGCGCACCGTGTGCACGTCGTGGGTGAAGACCGCCGTGTCGCCGTACTCCTGGACGCGCTGGTTGGTCGACTCGCAGGCCACCACGCGGAAGCCGGCGTCGCGCTCCCACTCCGCCCACATCTGCTCGTACGCCGCCCGCGACTCGATCCGGCCGGGGGTGTCGTGGAACAGGAAGGTGGCGTCGGGGTGGAAGTGCGCGAAGTACGACGTCGCGTCGCTCGCCGCGAAGGCGTCGACCAGCGACTCGGCAAAGGCGAGCGGGGTCATGAGTCACTCCTCGGAGCCATCGCGCTGAGCAGCTCGTAGGCGGTGTGGGACGCGGCGATGCCGGTGATCTCGGCGTGGTCGTACGCCGGCGAGACCTCGACGATGTCGGCGCCGACGATGTCGAGCCCGGCCAGCTGTCGGAGCACGGCCAGCAGCTCGCGGCTGGTCATGCCACCGGCCTCGGGAGTGCCGGTGCCGGGGGCGAAGGCCGGGTCGAGGACGTCGATGTCGATCGAGACGTAGACCGGCCGGTCACCCACGCGGGCCCGGATCCGCTCGGCGACCCCGGTGGCGCCGATGGCGTCGATCTCCGTGGACGGCACCATCGCGAAGCCGAGCTCCCGGTCGTCGACGAGGTCGCGGGCGCCGTACAACGGGCCGCGCGTGCCGACGTGCACGCAGGCGGAGGTGTCGAGCAGTCCCTCCTCGGAGGCGCGGCGGAACGGCGTGCCATGGGTGTACGCCGCACCGAAGTAGGTGTCCCACGTGTCGAGGTGTGCGTCGAAGTGGACGACCGCGATCGGCTCGTCGGTCGCCAGCGCGCGCAGCAGCGGCAGCGCGACCGTGTGGTCGCCACCGAGCACGAGCAGCCGGTCGGCCCGCTCGCGCAGCGACCGTGCCGCGCGCTCGATGCCGGTCACCGCCTCCTCGAGGTTGAACGGGTTGGCCGCGATGTCGCCGGCGTCGGCCACCTGCTGGAGGCCGAACGGGGAGAGGTCCACCGCCGGGTTGTAGGGGCGCAGCAGCTTCGAGGAGGCGCGGATGTGCGCGGGGCCGAACCGCGCGCCGGGCCGGTAGGACACGCCGGCGTCGAAGGGGATCCCGACGACCGCGATGTCCGCCGAGTCGACCTCGTCGATGCCGTGGCAGCTGGGCGAACGTCGACGGTCCGGCGAAGCGGGGGACCTGGGTGTTGTCGACCTGGCCGACGTGGTCGCCCTCGACGATGCGGGGCAGGGAGTCAGACATGCGGCTGGCCCTCGGTGAGCTCCTCGACGGCTTCCGCCTCGGCCTTGCGGTTGCGGATGATCTGGCGGTGGGTCGAGGCGTTCGGGTCCTCGACGATCTCCGGCGGCGTGCCCTCCCGCGACGGCACCAGGCGCGGGCCGTCGGGCCCGAAGACGTAGCGCGGCTCCGGGGCGAGGAAGAGCATGCCGAGGTAGAGCACGGCGGCCAGACCGATCGCGACCGGCAGGCTGATGTCGACACCGCCGGCCGCGTTGCGGAACGGGCCCTCGATCAGCGGCGGGTAGTTGGCGAACATCAGCCCGGCGATCGCGGCCGGGATCCAGGCCGCCATGCCGCGCCAGTTGACGCCGTTGTCGAACCAGTAGGGGCCTCCGCGCAGGCCGAGGTTGAACACCTGCAGGTCGGCGGCGTTGTAGTGGCCGCGTCGCACGAAGTAGCCGAGCGTCATGATCACCATCCACGGCGTCGTGCAGATGACGATCGCGCCGATGAACGCGTTGACGCTGTCGATCAGGTCGAAGGCCAGCCGCCCGACGAGGATGAACAGGAACGCGAACGCGCCGATGAACAGCGAGGCCTGGACGCGACTGAAGCGCGGGAACACCGAGGAGAAGTCGAGGCCGGTGCCGTAGAGCGAGGTGATCCCGGTGGAGAGGCCACCCAGGAACGCGACCCCGATCAGCAGCACGGCGTACCAGAGGGGTGAGGCGTTGATCAGCGCGACGATGTAGTCGGCCTCGCCGGCGACGAGCGTCGCGGTGATGACACCGAAGAAGAACGGCACCAGCGTGCACGCCTGGGCGGCGAGCGTGGCCAGCATCAGCCTGCTGGGCTTGGTCCGCTCCGGGATGTAGCGCGTCCAGTCGCCCAGGAAGGCGCCGAACGAGATCGGGTTGCCCATCACGATCAGCGCGGAGAGCACGAACGTGGGCCAGAAGCTGCCCAGGGCGTAGGCGTCCGGGCCGGGGTTGTAGGAGAGGTCGATCTGGCCGGAGTAGGCGAGGACGCCCAGCAGGATCATCACGGTGTTGCCGACCACGACGACCTTGTTGACCAGCAGCATGAACACGTAGCCGTAGACGACCACGACGATGACCATCGCGCCGAGGATCGCGTAGACGACACCGCGCAGCAGGTCGGAGTCGGAGATGCCGAAGAGCCGGATCAGTGCGCCGACGACCGCGTCGCCGCTGACCCAGACCGAGATCGAGTAGAACGCGATGGCGGTGAGCAGCGAGAGGAACGAGCCGACCACCCGGCCGCGGACCCCGAAGTGGGCGCCGGAGGAGACGGCGTTGTTGGTGCCGGTCAGCGGGCCGAAGAGCCCCATCGGCATCAGGAACAGCGACCCGACGAGTACGCCGACCACGGTCGCGGCCAGCGCCTGCCACAACGACAGCCCGAGCAGGATCGGGAAGGTCCCGAGGATCACGGTGGCGAAGGTGTTCGCGCCGCCGAACTGGATCCGGAACAGGTCGAACGGGGTGGAGTGGCGGTGCTCGGCGGGGATCGTGTCGATCCCGTGCTGCTCGACCTCGGTGACGCGAGGGCGGGCGATCGGTGACTCGTCGAGAGGGACGCTCATCACGGCTCCTGGGGCTGCTCGGTCGCGGGTGGCCCGAGAGGAAATGGGTTGTCCGGGACCGTAGACCAAGGTTTACTCACATGCAATAGTTGTTGCCCATGAGAGTTAATCGCGTGGTGGACCTGTCGGTGCCGGTGGACGGCTCGACCGTCGTCTACCCCGGCGACCCCTCACCGAGGTTCGAGGTGCACAGCACCATCGAGCGCGACGGCTTCAACCTGCTGGAGATCCACCTCGGGCAGCCAGTCGGGCACGCACGTGGATGCGCCGTACCACTTCGAGCCCGACGGCCTGCGGGTCGACGAGATCCCGCCGGAGCGGTTCGTCGGCCCCGGGGTCGTGGTCGACGCGACCGGGCTGGGTCCGCGCGGGGTGATCGGCCTGGAGCACGTGGAGCCGGTCGCCGACCGGCTCGGACCCGGCGTGATCGTGCTGCTCCGCACCGGGCTGGGGTCGTCACTACGGCACCCCGGCGTACTTCGAGCACCCCTACCTGGGCGCCGAGGCGTGCCAGCGGATGCTGGACCTCGGCGTGCGCACGTTCTGCATCGAGGCGATCAACATCGACGAGACCCCGGACGACGAGCACCCCGGCGTCGGCTTCCCGTGCCACCACCTGATCTCCCGACCTGGACGGGGTGATCGGCGAGAACTTCCGGCTCGACGTGCTGCCCGACGGCGAGTTCCTGGTCGTGTGCACCCCGGTGCGGCTGACCGGTGCCGACGGCGGGCCGGTGCGGGCCGTTGCGATAGAACTTGGCGCATGAGCAGCATCCGCACGCGCGTGGCCCATCCCGTCGAGGATCGACCGGCCGTGCTGATCGGCGCCAAGCTGCGCGCCGCGCGCAAGCTGCGCTCCCTCACCCTCGACCAGGTGGCCCTCGCCGCCGGCCTGACCAAGGGCTTCGTCAGCCGGCTCGAGCGCGACGACGTCTCGCCCTCGGTCGCCTCGCTGGTCGCGGTGTGCGACGTCCTCGGGCTGCGCGTCGGTGAGCTCTTCGACCCGCCGGTCACGTCCGTGCTGCGCAAGGGCGAGGGCCGGCTGATCAACTTCGGCGGCGAGGGCGCGGTCGAGCGGCTGCGTCACGCCGGGCACGCAGAGCGCGCTCGAGGTGATCCACTCCGTCATCGAGCCCGGCGGCAACGGTGGCGAGGAGCTCTACGCGCTGACCTCGCGACGTCGAGTGCGCCTACGTGCTCTCCGGCACCGTCGAGGTGGTGCTGCAGCACGGCCCCGAGACCCTGCACGCAGGCGACGCGATGACCTTCCCCGGGAGCTCGCCGCACACGTGGCGGAACCCCGGCCCGGACACCTGCGAGGTGCTCTGGATCCTGGCGCCGGCACCGTGACCTGACGCCTTCGGCTCCTACCAATAGGCTCCGTCCCATGGGTAAGCAGGAAGACTTCGTTCTCCGCGCTCTCGAGGAGCGGGACGTCCGGTTCGTGCGGCTGTGGTTCACCGACGTGCTCGGCTACCTCAAGTCCGTGTCGGTGGCGCCCGCCGAGCTGGAGAACGCCTTCACCGAGGGCATCGGCTTCGACGGGTCCGCGATCGAGGGCTTCGCGCGGGTCACCGAGGCCGACATGCTGGCCCACCCCGATCCGAGCACCTTCCAGCTGCTGCCGTGGCGGGGCGAGGGGCCGTCCACCGCGCGGATGTTCTGCGACATCATGATGCCGGACGGCTCTCCGTCGTACGCCGACCCGAGGTTCGTGCTCAAGCGCACCCTGCAGACGGCCGCCGAGAAGGGCTTCACCTTCTACACCCACCCCGAGATCGAGTTCTACCTCTTCCAGGGGCGGCCCGGCGTCGGCGAGGACCCGATCCCGGTCGACCGCAGCGGCTACTTCGACCACACCGCCCAGTCGCGCGGCTCCGACTTCCGCCGCGAGGCGATCAACATGCTCGAGTCGATGGGCATCTCGGTGGAGTTCAGCCACCACGAGGGCGGACCCGGCCAGCAGGAGATCGACCTGCGCTACGCCGACGCGCTCTCCACCGCGGACAACATCATGACCTTCCGCACGGTCGTGCGAGAGGTGGCGCTGAGCCAGGGCATCTGGGCGAGCTTCATGCCCAAGCCGTTCACCACCCACCCCGGCTCGGGGATGCACACCCACGTGTCGCTGTTCGAGGGCGACACCAACGCGTTCTTCGAGGCCGGTGCGGAGTACCAGCTCTCCAAGACCGGTCGCAACTTCATCGCCGGGATCCTGCACCACGCCAGCGAGATCACCTGCATCACCAACCAGTGGGTCAACTCCTACAAGCGGCTGATCGGTGGCGGCGAGGCGCCGTCGTACATCTCCTGGGGCCACAACAACCGCTCCGCGATGGTGCGGGTGCCGATGTACAAGCCCAACAAGGGCCAGTCCACCCGCATCGAGCTGCGCACCATCGACGCGGCCTGCAACCCCTACCTGGCGTACGCCGTCGTGCTCGCCGCGGGCATGAAGGGTCTCGAGGAGGAGTACGAGCTCCCGCGCGAGGCCGAGGACAACGTCTGGTCGCTCAACGACCGCGAGCGCAAGGCACTGGGCCTCGAGCAGCTGCCCAAGAACCTGCACGACGCGATCAAGATCGCCGAGGACTCCGAGCTGCTGGCCGAGACCCTCGGCGAGCACGTCTACGAGTTCTTCCTCCGCAACAAGCGCGCGGAGTGGGAGGAGTACCGCGGCCAGGTCTCCGCCTTCGAGCGCGACCGGATGCTGCCGGTCATCTGACCGTGAGTACTCAGTCCGTCCGACCTGAGTACCTGTACGGATACGGGCAGCCTGCCTGTCCACGGAAGCGTGGGCGCATGGCAACCAAGCGCACACCCTCGGGGGTCTTCGCCCTCCCCACGGTCCTCGAGACCGACATCCGGCTCGGTGAGTCCGGCGCCAACGTCACGCTCCGCGGCGAGATCGACGTCCACACCGCACCGCTCCTGCGCGGGTGGCTGCGACGACGTCCTCGACCAGGGGGAGGAGCAGGTCGTCGTGCACCTCGACGGCGTCACGTTCATGGACTCGACCGGGCTCGGCGTGCTCGTCGGGGCGCACAAGGCGCAGGTCGCCGCCGGCGGATCCTTCGAGCTGGTCTGCAGCGACCCGCGACTGCTGCGCATCCTGCGGATCACCGGCCTGCACCAGGTGCTGACCATCCACGACGGGGCAGGTGCCTGAGTCGCTCGTACGTTCGGTCGCTATGCAGCCACTTCGATGACGTCTCGCGTGACGTCATACGCCTGGTCGCCATAGCGACCACTTCGTATGACGTCCGCGTGACCCGGCGCTTCGATAGATTCGCCGGGTGGCAGCGCGAGGCGACATCACCCAGGGCAAGCTGGTGCGTCTCGGCTTCCTCGACCCGGACCGTGCCGGCTGCCCTGCTCGAGGGGCTCGGCGAGGTCGCGGCGCCGATCGTCCCGCTGATCGGGCGCAGTGCCGATCCCGACCAGACCCTCGCCGCCCTGATCGCCCTGGCCGATGCCGTCGACGACCGCGAGCGGCTGCTGCAGGAGGTGGCCGACGACGAGGGCACCTCGATGCGGCTGCTCTCCGTGCTCGGCGCCAGCCAGGCGCTCGGCGACCATCTCCGTCGCCATCCCGACCACTGGCACGAGCTGTGCGACCCGACGCTCGGGTCGACCCGCCCTCCGGCGTACGCCCTGCGCGCCTCGCTGGTCCGGTCCGTCGGCGCCGACCCCGACGACCCGCAGCCGGTGGCGACGCTGCCGCTGGCCGAGGCGCGCGACGCCCTGCGCGTGGACTACCGCCGGTTGCTGCTGCGGCTGGCCTCCCGCGACCTGGCCCACCACCTCGGCGTCGACGACGCGGCCGCCGAGCTCGCCGACCTGGCCGCAGGCACGCTGGACGCCGCGCTCGCCGTGGCGCGTGCGCAGGTGGGGGAGGCCTCGTCGTCGTGCCGGCTCGCGGTCGTCGCGATGGGCAAGTGCGGTGGCCACGAGCTCAACTACGTCAGCGACGTCGACGTGATCTTCGTGGCCGAGCCCGTCGAGGGTCGTACGACGAGCAGCCCGCCATGCGCGCCGCCACCCAGCTCGCCTCGACGATGATGCAGGTCTGCTCGGAGAACACCCGCGAGGGCACCATCTGGCCGGTCGACGCCAACCTGCGTCCCGAGGGCAAGTCCGGCCCACTCGTCCGCACCCTCGCGAGCCACAGCGGCTACTACGAGCGCTGGGCGAAGACCTGGGAGTTCCAGGCACTGCTCAAGGCGCGACCCGTCGCCGGTGACCTCGACCTCGGCCGCGAGTACATCGAGGTCGTCGCGCCGCTGGTCTGGTCGGCGGCCGAGCGCGACGGCTTCGTCGAGGAGGTGCAGTCGATGCGTCGCCGCGTGCTCGACCACATCCCGGCCAACCAGGCCGAGCGGCAGCTCAAGCTCGGCTCCGGCGGGTTGCGTGACGTCGAGTTCGCCGTACAGCTGCTGCAGATGGTGCACGGGCGCACCGACGAGGAGGTGCGGCCGCCGACGACGTTGAGCGCGCTGGCCCGCCTCACCGATCGCGGCTACGTGGGGCGCGAGGACGGGCGCGCGCTGCACGACGCCTACGCGTTCCTGCGCATGCTCGAGCACCGCATCCAGCTCCAGCAGCTGCGGCGTACGCACGTGATGCCGGAGGACGAGGCCTCGCTGCGCCGCCTCGGTCGGTCACTCGGCTACACCAAGGAACCCGTGCGGGAGCTCGACAAGCAGTGGCACTTCCACCAGCGCGAGGTACGCCGGCTGCACGAGAAGCTCTTCTACCGCCCGCTGCTCTCGGCCGTGGCGCGGATCAGCGGCGACGAGGCGCGACTCAGCCCCGAGGCGGCCCGGGCCCGGCTGTCGGCGCTCGGCTACGAGGACCCGACCGCCGCGCTGCGGCACCTCGAGGCGCTCACGGCCGGGGTGACCCGCACGGCGCAGATCCAGCGGACGCTGCTGCCGGTGATGCTCGAGTGGTTCGCCGACGCACCCGACCCGGACGCGGGCCTGTTCGGGTTCCGCCGGATCTCCGAGGCGCTGGGTGCCACGCCGTGGTACCTCCGGCTGCTGCGCGACGAGGGCGAGGCCGCGCAGCGGATGGCGCAGGTGCTGGCGACCAGTCGCTACGCCACCGACCTGCTCGAGCGCGAGCCCCAGGGCGTCGCGATCCTCGGCGAGCAGGAGCGGCTCGAGCCGTTGACCCGCGACGCCGTGCAGAGCGAGATGATGTCGGCCGCCGAGCGGCGCGAGGACGCGCAGGAGGCGGTGGCCGCGATCCGGTCGGTACGCCGCCGCGAGCTGCTGCGCATCAGCGTCGCCGACCTGTGCGTGCCGTTCGGGGTCGCGGAGGTCGGCTACGCGCTGACCGACGTCACCAGCGCCACCCTCGAGGCGACTCTCGCCGCGGTCATCCGGTCGGTCGAGAAGGCCAAGGGCGAGCCGATGCCGACGCGGATGGCGATCATCGCGATGGGCCGCTACGGCGGCTACGAGTTCAGCTACGGCAGCGACGCCGACGTGATGTTCGTGCACGACCCGTTGCCCGGCGGGGACGCCCAGCTGGCCGCGTCGATGGCGCAGGCGGTGGCCAACGACGTACGCCAGCTGCTCACCTCGCAGTCGCGCGACCCGTCCCTCGAGGTCGACACCGGCCTGCGGCCCGAGGGTCGTCAGGGTCCGCTGGTGCGCACGCTGGACTCCTACGCCGCCTACTACGGCAAGTGGTCGGCGGTCTGGGAGGCGCAGGCGCTGCTGCGTGCGGCACCGATCGTCGGCGACCCGGAGCTGCGCGAGCGCTTCCGCGAGCTGATCGATCCGCTGCGGTTCCCCGAGGCCGGGCTGACGCGCAACGACGTGGTGGAGGTACGCCGGATCAAGGCGCGCGTCGACTCCGAACGGTTGCCGCGCGGCGCTGACCCGGCGACCCACTTCAAGCTCGGCCGCGGTGGGCTCTCCGACGTCGAGTGGACCGTGCAGCTGCTGCAGATGGAGCACGCCGGGAAGATCCCCGAGATGCGCACCACCAAGACCCTCGAGGCGCTGCAGGTGGCGGTCGAGAACGACCTGCTCGAGCTCGGCGACGCCGAGGGGCTCGCGGAGGCCTGGCGGTTCGCGAGCCGGGCGCGCAACGCGACCGTGCAGGTGCGCGGCAAGCCGTCGGACCAGCTGCCGCGCGACGCCCGGGAGCGGGCGGCGGTCGCGGCGATCCTGCAGTACCAGCCGGGTCAGTCCGACGAGATGCTCAACGACTACCTCCGGGCCGCGCGGCGGGCCCGCGGGATCGTGGACCGCGTCTTCTGGTCCTGAAGTGGATCGCTTGATCTGACCAGAAGTAAGTTATCATCTTCAGATGACTGATCTGAAGCAGTCGACCGTGCTGGCGACGTTGATCGGGGACATCGTCGGGTCCCGGATCGCGGCGGACCGGTCCGGGCTGCACGAGCGGCTCGTGGCGACCCTGGCGGAGGCGAACGACCCGGCTGCGGCCCGTCGTACCCCTGCGGATCACGGTGGCCGACGAGTTCCAGGGCTGCTTCACCACGGTCGGCGAGGCGCTGCACGCCTCGCTCTGGCTGCGCCTGCGGCTCGCGCCCGTGCAGCTGCGCCACGGCGTCGGCTGGGGAGCGGTGGGAGTGCTGGCCGAGGAGCCGCGGGTCGAGGACGGCCCCGGCTGGTGGGTGGCGCGGGCGGCCATCGAGGCGGTGAAGGCCGATGCGTCCAAGGCCGGCACCCGGTTGATGCGTACGGCGTACCGGCTGGCCGAGGAAACCGACGGACCCGATCCCGGCGCGGTGAACGCCGCCCTGGTCTGTCGGGACCAGATGATTGGCTCGGTGTCGGAACGTTCGCTGCGGCTGCTCCGTGGCGTGCTCGACGGCGACAGCCAGGCCGAGCTCGCCGCGGCCGAGGGCATCTCCGCCTCGGCGGTGTCGCAGCGGGTGCGCAACGACGGACTGGCCATGGTCGCCCTGGCCGACGAGCTGCTCAAGGAGGTTCGATGAGCTGGATCGCGGTACTGCTGATCGGTGTGGCCGTGGCCGACCTCGCCCACTCGATCAGGCCGATCCCCCTGATCAACGAGTGCACCGGCGCCGCCGTGGCGGTCTGGGTCGGGCTCCTGGCCGGGCTGACCGACTGGCCCGACCTCCTCGCCCTCCTGGTCATCGCGATCCTGGTCGTGCTCTGGGGCCAGACCGTGACCCGCGCGTTCTCCCGTCGCGACGTCTGGGGTCCGGCGTGGGCGCCGCTGCTCGTGCTGGGCGGCTCGCTGACGCTCGGCGTCCTGTGCTCGGCGTGGGCCGGCCCGGCGGGTGGGCTGCTCGCCGACTGGCTCGAGGCGACGCAGGTGCCCGCGCTCCGCGGCGTCTCGGCCGACCGGTTCCTGCTGCTGACCGGTGCCTTCCTGGTGATGCTGTCGACCGGCAACGTGCTCGTCCGGCTCGTGCTCGCCGCGACCGGCACCACCAACCCGATGGTGTTCGACACCCCCGAGGACCCCGAGCAGCGACTCAAGGGCGGACGCCTGCTGGGTCCGATGGAGCGCGTGCTGATCCTCGGCCTCGGCCTGACCGGCCACCTGACGGCCGCGAGCATCGTGATCGCCGGCAAGGGCCTGCTGCGCTGGCCGGAGCTGCAGACCAAGAACGAGCAGCAGTGGATCCACCGACTGACCGAGTACTTCCTCGTCGGCAGCTTCGTCAGCTGGCTGGTCGCGCTCGGCTCGCTGGTGCTGCTCGCGCGCTAGGCCGGTCCGGGTCAGGCCTGGACCGGGACCGGGTAGATGTTGTCGTAGGGGTGTCCGGCGCGCTCGTGGATGCGCTGGACCGCGTCGGCGTCGGGTGCCTCGGACAGGCAGAAGACCATGCCCGACTCCGGGTCCGCCCAGGCGTGCTTGAAGTTAACGGACTCGTCGTCCTGGATCGCCAGGTCGGCCTTGTGAGCGTCGAGCAAAGCCTCTGGGGTGACCCCAGCCATCTGCGTGTGCACGTCCATGAACTCGGGCATAACGGCACCACTTTCCGTAGTAGGTGCGCCCACTGTGCTCTCGCGCGGGAGCCCAGGCAACGGCGCGGTCGGGGTGGTCGACACCACGCAGCTCGTGGCACGACAGACGGGGCGCTGCGTCTCAGCGTGGAGGTGCAGCCGGCGACCGAGCTCGGCGGCGATGACCTTGCTCCACGTCAGGGAGATGTGCCACGGATCGCGGTAGGTGACCACGTGATCGACGACGAGGGGACAGCGCTTGTGGCGGCACACCAGCCCTGTGACGTCGACGAAGCGCGCGCCGGTGGCGCGTGCCGCGTCGCGGGTGAGGTCGTTGCCGGTCTCGGTCACCGCTTGCTGGCGTTGGGTGCAGGAGGCCGTGTTCGACCGCGGTGCCGTGAGGCAGTCACCGGGGGAGAAGTCGAGAGAGGTGATGTCGGAGATGACCTCGACCCGAGGGGCGAGCTCGCGATGTCATGGAGGCTCGTCCGTGCGCCCGAGCGCCATGCCTCCTCGGTGCTCTGGCCGGACGGCGGCACGACCTCCAGCAGGCCTCGGTAGGCGACCACGACGGCATCGGGGTGCAGCTGTCGCATGCGCTCCAGCGCCCACGTCCGGAACGGTGGACAGGCCGGAAGCGGGGCGCCGCCGTGCAGCTGCTCCACGTCGAAGGGTGCACAGCCGAGCTTGATGAGCGGGATCACCCGGAACCCGTCCCGCCGACCGAGCAGGTCGAGAGGAGGCAGCCACATGCCGGCGTGGGAGTCGCCGTACAGGACCACCGTGCGGGTCGCCCGTCGATCCCCACGCGGGCACAGGCGGACCTTGCGGTCCTCCCACCCGGCGTAGCAGTCGAACTTCGACTGCCACAGGTCCCTGCCCAGGTGCTTGAAGTTGGCCAGGGGAAACGGGATCGGGCGCCTGTGGTCGGCAGTCCACGAGCGAGGCCTCGATCAGTCCACCCACGTCCGGATCGGGCAGCTGGAGACGCGACCCGTCCGCTGGCGCCGCGCGTGTGGTGCACGGCGAGCTGAGGGTCCAGCTTCTCCTCCGCGTCCGCCTGGAACCTGGAGTCGAAACGGTGCTGGGCATAGCTGGCCGCTCCGCCGCTGACCGCCAGGACGAGGACGAGCGACCACCGGCCACAACGCGAGTCCGCGCAGGCCTCCGAGCCCCGGCAGGCGCTGGTGCCGGATGGGGTTCTCGACGAGGTGGTAGGCCAGCACCGAGAGGGCGCCGATGATCACGATCAGCGCCGCGGTCTGCCGCACGTTCGGGCTGATGCCCGATCAGGAAGACGCCCATGATCAGCACCGGCCAGTGCCAGAGGTAGAGCGAGTAGGAGATGTCGCCGACGTAGCGCACGGGCTTCAGGGTCAGCACCCGCGCAGCGCCGACGGTCCCCGCAGCCCCGGCCGCGAGCAGTGCTGCAGCGCCCGCGACGGGGAGGGCTGCATGCCAGCCCGGAAAGGCCGTCGACTCGTCGTACCACCCGACGGCGGCGGCGATGGCCGCGAGCCCGAGCACCGCGAGCACGTGACGCGCCCAGGCAGGCAGCCGCGCTCAGCTGATGACCGGCGAGAGCGAGCAGCGCGCCGGTGGCCAGCTCCCAGGCCCGCGTCGCCGAGGAGAAGTACGCCGCCACGGGTGAGCTCTCCGTCAGGAAGACCGACCAGACCAGGGAGGCGCTCCACGCCGCGACCACGACGATGCGAGTGACGAGCAGCTGACGCGCGGGCGAACAGCCAGAAGACGAGCAGCAGCGCCAACGGCCAGACCAAGTAGAACTGCTCCTCCACGGCCAGCGACCAGGTGTGCTGCACCGGTGAGGTGGCGCGGTCCTGCTGGAAGTAGTCCGTGCCGATCTGCGAGAAGTGCACAGTTGGCGCAGCGAAGAACGCCGCCCAGCGCGCGTCACCGACGATCGCCGGGACTCGCGACAGCGGCAGCTCGATGGCGGCGAACACCGAGGTGACGAGCGAGCACGAGCCCCGCGGCCGGCAGGATCCGGCGCGCACGTCGCGCATAGAACGCACCGATGCGGACGTGTCCGGTGCTCGTCGCCTCGTGCAGCAAGAGCGTGGAGATCAGGTAGCCCGAGACCACGAAGAAGATGTCCACGCCGACGTATCCGCCCGTGAACCGGCGATGTGTGCGTGACCGACGATGACGACGCACACGGCGAGCGCACGGAGCCCCTGCACGTCCGGGCGTGGTGCGAGGGCGGGGAGGATCTGCCTGTCCCCGGCAGCGGTCTGTGCACCCGCCTCGTCCATCTGTCCTCCGGACCGAGCGCCCGTTGGCGCGAGGAACGCGCTGCCTCAGAGTCACCACTTCACCGGACGCGCAGGAATCCGTAGAATTGCCGATTGACGAAAGTGCTTGTCGACACAGGAGGTCGGCATGGACGTACGCACGCAGAACGCGCGATGGCTCGATCTCGCTGCGGACCTGGTGAGTCTCCCGAGCGCCACGATGCCGCACGATCGCCTCCTGACCGAGCTCAGCGCCACCTTCGAGTCCCTGGCCTCGTGGCACTTCCAGGACGTGGACGGCTCGTTCCGGTTCGACCTCAGCCATCCGGTGCCCGGCCTCGCGGGTGCCGACCTCGATGTCTGGTCGCACGCCAACCGTTCGACCCATCCGCTCCTGTTCTGGTTCCAGGCGACGCTCGATCCACGGCCGATGACGATCGAGCGCGTGCCGAGGCGTCTGGTCCCTGCGGGAGGGTTCGCCCTGGTCCGCGAGCTCTGCTCGCCTTACGGCCTCGAGCGCAGCTGTCGATCCCCTACGAGATCGGTCCCAGCGGGAGCCGGGCGTTCGTCCTCGCCCAGTCCGGTGCGGACTACTCGGACGACGATGTCCGGCTGGCCCGGCTCATCCAGCCCCTGATCGCGTTGATCAGCCGGCAGACCGCCGTCCTCGCGCACGTCCGCGCCGACCACGACGACCCGGTCGGGCTCACCGGCCGCGAGCGTGCCGTGCTCCAGCTCCTCTCGGAAGGCCTGCACCGCACAGGGCATCGGGCATGCCCTGGTCATCTCGCCGAGGACGGTGCACACCCACCTGGCGCACGTCTACGCCAAGCTCGGAGTCTCCGACCGCCTGCGCGCCGTCGCCGTGGCCGACCAGCTCGGCCTGGTGCGACGATCGACCAGCGCGGTCGGCATCGGAGGCCCGTCCAAGCCAGGTCGTCTACGAAGCTCCGCGTCTGAGCCGGGGCTCGGGGCGGTCACCGGCGGGTGAGCACGACGACCGGGAGCGGTCGGTCGGTGAGCTTCTGGTACGCCGCGAACTGGCCGCGGTTGGCCTTGTTGCAGATCGCGAAGAGCCGGTCGTAGTCGGCGTCACCGGGTCGCAGCGCGGTGGCGGTCGCGGGCCAGCGTCGTACGCCGACCTGCACCTCGACGTCCGGGTCGGCCTCCAGGTTGAGCAGCCAGGCCGGCGGCTTGTGGTGCCCGCCGTTGGACGCGCACACGAGCAGGCGGTCGCCGTCCTTGCCGTAGACGAGTGCGTTGGTGCGCGTCTGGCCGGTACGACGCCCCGTCGTACGCAGCATCAGGGCGGGCATGCCGAGCAGGATGCGGTGACCGACCAGTCCGCGGGTGCCCTCGTAGACGGCCTGGTGCAGCTTGAGGGCGTCGACGAAGAGCTGCTTGCGACTGGGCAGGGACGGCACGGCTCAGACGAACCTCGAGCTGGGCTCGCGCGGGTCGTGGTGCTCGATGAGCTTGCGCCACGCGTGCGCGGCGTAGATCGACCGCTCGTCAGGTGCGGTGATGTGCAGGGCTCCGCTGTCGTCGATCGAGTAGCGCGCCCGGTCGTCGTACTCGGTCGACTCCCCGGAGGTGAACTCGACGGTGAAGGCCATGGGCCGAGCCTCTCACGTCGGCTGGTAGCCCGGGCGGCCCGCCGCCGACCACTGCTCCCAGAGCTCGAAGAACTCCTGGCCGAAGGGGTCCTCGCCGCGGTTGCGCATCGACGAGCGGCGGATGCTGAAGTCGAGCGGCGCGAGCTGTACGGCGCGTCGAAGTGGCGCCGGGCCGCCTCGTCACGACCCTCGCGGTGCAACCAGGCGGCCAGCCGGCGCTCCGCACGAGCCCGTCGTACGTCGTCGTCGGGCTCGTCGTCGGCGCCGCTGTCGGGTACGACGCCCTCGCGCACCCATTGCCGCAGCGCCTCGTGGTGCCGTTGCGGAGTCGACCTCCGTGAAGTCCTTGAACTGGTCGTCGCCGGGCGCGATCGTCGGCGGCTTCGCGACGCGTCCCTCCTCGTCGAGCCACACGGTCGAGGGCACGTTGACGACGCCGAAGACGTCGGAGAGCCGGTGCTCGGGGTCGAGCACGGGCGGCATGCTCGGCCTTCCCGGTCCAGTGCCGCACGCGCTCCTCGTCGTCGTCGAGCGCGACCGCCACGAGGTCCAGCCCCAGCGGTTCGAGCTCGTCGGCCAGCGCGTGCCAGGCCGGCAGCTCGTAGCGGCAGCCGCACCAGGTCGACCACGCGACGACGACGGTCCGTCGGCCGCGCCGGGTCAGGTCGACGGCGGCTCCGTCGGCGTCGGTCAGGCGCAGCTCGGGGGCGAGGTCGCCGCGGCGCACGGTCGTACCACCCGGCTCGCCGAGGACCGCCACGGACTGGTCGCCGTCGACCTCGAGCGCCAGCGGCCGTCCGAGTGCCTCGGCGAGCTCGTCGAGGGTCAGCGTCGTCGCCGAGCTGGCCGGGACGGCAGACGTCGCCGCGGCACAGCCCGTGGTCCTTGACCTCCCAGCCCGTCGCCTCGAGCACGGTGGCCCGGTCGAGGACGAGGTGGTCGCCGCGCTGGTCGACGTCGACCTGGGTCGAGGTGTCGCCGAGGTGGAGGAGGAGCCGCATCTTCCGAGAATAGAACACGTTCTCGTTGGCGTGCTCAGAGTCCGAACGCGGCCTTCAGGTCGGGGGCGGTGGCGCCGTTCTGCAGCGGCTTCACACCGAGCACCTGCGCGATGAAGCGCGTCAGCGAGTAGTGCGTCAGCGGGGCGCTCACCACCTTGTGGTGGATGCGCGGGGTCAGCACCGAGGTGAGTACGACGTTGCCGGAGTGCTTGTCGTCCTCGTCGGCGGTCACGACCACGACCAGCTTCCCGCTGGTGAAGTCGGTGCTCTTGAGGACCGGCGTCAGCTGCTGCTTGAGCCAGGTGTCGGCCGACGCGAGCGAGGCGTCGTGCGCGTCGTGGACGAGGTTCGGGATCAGGAACCCCACGTTGGGCAGCGCGTTGTGGGCGGCATCCCCGGCGAACGGCGTCAGGCTCCGGTCGTGGGCCAGGCAGCTGGCGCGGCCCCTGGTGAAGTAGACCCACGGGTTGTGCCGGACGGCGTACACCGGCGTCCCGACGGAGCGGTCGGGGGAGTCGGAGACGTGGCAGTTGTCGGGCATGCTCTCGGCGTACGTCCCCGCCGTCTTGCCGGCGGCGAGCGCCTGGTCGAAGACCGACGGCGCCGACCCGACGTCGGAGGTGTGCGCGGCGGGGGACCGGTCGTCGAGGATGCCGAACGTGCTCCCGCCGGCGATGCCGAGGTAGTTGGGCAGGCTGGGGTGCGCCAGCGCGGTCCAGTGGCTGGCGTAGCCGTAGGTGTCCGAGAGGCCGGCGAGGAACGGCATTCCCTGCTTCATCTGGGCGTAGGAGTGGTTCTCCTCGATCACCACCAGCACCTTCGAGATGCCCGACGTGGCGAGGAGGACGCGCTTCGCGGTGAGGCCTGGGGCGGCGGAGTCGGGTCGGCGTCGGGGTCGGTGGCGGGGTCGGTGTGGGAGTCGAGCGTCGGCGTGCGCTCGGTCTCGATGGCGGGTGCGGCTGGGGCGCTCGAGGGGGAGCTCGACCGCAGGGGCCGAGCACCCAGCAGCAGCGCGGCGCAGCCGGCCACGGTGGCGAGTCGTCGCACGGTCGTCGTCACGGTGCCCTCCCTTCGACGGAGGTTCAAGGCTGGGTCGTGATCGTCGTACGACGAACCTGACCGAGAACCTGACTACCGCACAATGAGCGTCGTGACCCGCCGCTCCTGCCCGTTCTGGGTGCCTGTCGTCGTCCTCGTGCTGACCGTGGCCCAGCTGGCGGTCGCCGAGTGGTGGCCCGGCATCGAGCGGTTCGCGGACAAGGCGTTCGGGGCTCGGCTGGTGGCGTACCCGCTGTTGATGCTGCTGGCTCCGGCGATCTGGTGGTTCGTCGTACGCCGACGTGAGACGCGACGCCCCTCCGCCGTACGGCGCCTTCACGCTGGTGATGCTGCCGTTCCTGATCGACGTGACCGGCAACAGCCTCGACCTCTACGACTCGGTCGCGGTGGGACGACTTCAACCACTGGATCAACTGGCTGCTCCTGCTGACCGGGATCGGGCTGCTCGTCGCCGGGAACGTCCGCCCGGACTGGGCGCTCGTCGCTCTCGTCGACGGGACTCGGCGCGATCCTGGCCATCGGCTGGGAGCTGGGGGAGTGGTGGACCTTCATCCGGCACGGCACCGAGCTCGACACGGCCTACGAGGACACCCTGGGCGACCTCTCGCTCGGCACCCTCGGCGCGCTCTGCGCCGGGTTCGTCGTACTCCGGGCCCGCGCGTCGTGAGTCGGAGGCGCGCAGGCGCCACCTGGGTTCGGTGACATGACCGAAGCGGCGCGACTCCGTGGGACCGGCGGCCTCTTCTTCCTCAGCCACCACCCGTGGGCGCTCGTCCTCATCCTCGGGGTCGTCGCCCTGGTCCTCTATTTCCAGAACCGACGTCGGCGCTGAACCTGGCCGTCTTGCCTGGGGAGTCGGCCATCTCCCCCGAAAAGGGCGACCCGCGGGCAGCGGATTCCTCTGGCATAGTCCAGATCGTGGACCTCGGTACCACGCGTTCGGGCTGCGTGCGCCATGGCCCTGATCGGGCCGCTCCTGGTGGGAGTGGCCGGGCCGGGTGCGGCCCCAGCGATGGCAGCGGTGACTCCGGTGACGAACCCGCAGATCACCGAGAAGTGCGGGGTCGACCTGACCCTGGTGCTGGATGCGTCGGGTTCGGTGCAGCAGTCCAACGCTGTCAACCAGGTGCGCGACGCAGCCGAGGCCTTCCTCGATGCGCTCTCGAACACCGGCTCCTCCGCCCGCGTCACCCAGTTCGCGACCGTCGCCCAGCAGCTCGCGCCCAGCACCGTCGTCGACGACGCGTCCCTGGGACCGAACGGTGTCCTACGGGGGGCGATCGGCGGCTACTACAACCCGAGGCCGCCTCGTCCGCACGGGCGTCAACTTCATCGACACCCGCAACCAGGTGCAACAACAACGCGACCAACAACCAGTACACCAACTGGGACGGGTCGCTGAACCAGGCCGGTGACACCACACCCGACCTGGTCGTCTACGTGACCGACGGCGACCCGACGGCCTACGACCTGGACAAGGCCGGTGACCCTGGTGACGCCGGGCCGCCGCCCGACATCCGGTACGGCACCAGCAGCACGGACACCCAGACGGTGGACCGAGCAGTCACGGAAGCCAACCGGGTCAAGACCAACGGCAGCCGGATGCTCGCCGTCGGCGTCGGCAACGCCTTGAGCAGCTCCTCGAGCCAGGCAGCGACTGCGCCAGATCTCCGGTCCCCAGGTGGTCCGCGACGCCGGTCTCGGCACCATCGACAGCCTCAACGAGGTCGACGTCGCGCTGGTCACCAACTTCGAGGACCTCGCCGCGTTCCTGCGTTCGGTGGTGCTGCAGCTGTGCTCACCCTCGCTGACCATCCAGAAGGTCGCGCAGACCCCGGACAGTGCGGCCTATGAGCCCGCGCGGGGTTGGGACATGACCGTCGCTCCCCGCGTTCCCACCGGAAGCGGATTCACCTGGATCCTCCCCCGGTAATGGCGGTGCGGGCGCCACGGCGACCGTGACCACGGACGGCAACGGGTTCGCACCGTTCCAGTGGGAACCGATACCACCTGAGGCCGACTCGGCCGCTGGGGGTCAGTGAGGCGCTGAGACCGGGCTACATCGCGGGCAGACCGGGGCCGAACAACGACTGGACGTGCGCCTTCAAGAACGAGGCAGGACAGGTGCGAACGGTCACGGGAGAGTTCGACCTGAGCGACCCGGACAACCCGTCCTTCGACCTGGATCCGATCGAGCAGGAGGTCGGCACCTGCAAGGTCTACAACTCCTACGACTACGCCCCGGACATCGCGCTCACCAAGGTGAACACACCCACGTCCCTGCGCGGCGACCTCGACCCGCCGGCGACAGTCACCTCGGACTTCGAGGTCACGAACCCCGGGGAACACCCCACTCGCCAACGTATCGGTGACCGACGACGTGTGCGGGGCGGCCGACCCGGTCCCCGCCACGGGCGACAATGCAGGGGACACGGACAGCAACGGCCTCCTCAACGTGGGTGAGACCTGGCAGTTCACCTGTACCCGTGGGGTGAGCACTCCGGACTCGGCCAACCCCGCCCGTCAGAGGATCCTCAACACGGCGATCGCGAGCGGCTCACCCCCCGAGGGTGACCCGGTCACCGCGACCGCCACCGACGATGTCGACGCATTCAACCCCGCCATCACCCTGAGCAGGCTCGTCAACGGTGCGGAGGCGGTGACGATCAGCAGCGGCGCCGATGCGGCGTACACCTACCGGGGTGGCGAACACGGGCAACACACTCTGAGCACCGTGACGCTCAGCGACGACACCCCACCGTGCGAGTCGCCGACCCGCGGAGCGGACGACCCCGGCAACGGTGACAACACCCTGGGAGTCGGCGAGACCTGGACGTACAGCTGCACCTCGCGGCCGAACCCAGGACGTGCACAACGTCACCAACGTCACCGCGATCCCCCTGAACCCGGCCCAGGGCAACGCCCCCTTCACGGCTCCGAACCCACCCGTCACCGCGACCGACGACGCCGATGTGGTGGTGGTCAATCCTGCCATCCGGTTGAGCAAGGCCGTAGAGCCCTCGGTGGTCCTCTTCGCAGCGGACCAGACCGAGCAGGCGGTCACCTATCGGTTCACGGCGACCAACCCGGGGGAGGAGCCGCTGAACCGGCCCGGCGCCGACGGCGGCGGACCCGGGACCAAGGACCCGGGCTGGGTCGAGGACATCGCGCCGGACCGTCCGGGCCTGGGTCGTGCGACTCGCCACCGACGTACGACAGTGGCGACGCCAACGACAACGACCTCTCGACCCGGGCGAGCAGTGGAGCTTCTCCTGCCCGGGAACAGTCACCCAGACGACGGTCAACGTCGCACGCCTCATCGGCCAGCCCGCGAACGACGACGGCAGCCCGATTCCGAACGTCGACCCGGTCCAGGACCTGGCGGCAGCCATCGTCCGCACCGCCAAGCCGGGGATCTCCATCACGAAGATCGCCCTGCGTGACCCGGTGCTCGACCCGGGTGCCGACCCGGTGGACGGCCCAGACGTTCCCTCGCCCCGGCAGGCGGAGTACAGCTACGAAGTCACCAACACCGGCACCGTCCCGCTCTCCCTCGACCCGTCGCCGCCGGTCGACGACAAGTGCGGGCCACTGGTGCCACCCGCGACCGGGCGCGGCGACACCAACAGTGACGACCTCCTCCAGCCCGGCGAGGTGTGGCACTACACCTGTGCGGACCACTCTCGATCGTCAGGGGGATGCCAACACGCCTCCGGTGACCGGGAACGAGTCCGGTTTGGTCACGAACACCGTCACCGTCCGGGGCGTGCCGTTCTTCGACGGTGGACTCGTGCCTGACAAGGCGGTCACCGACACCGACACCGCGCAGGTGCTCGTGATCGAGCCCGGAATCGCCATCACCAAGACCGCTTCACCCGAAGCGGTGCGCGTCGGGCGCGACGTCACCTACACGTTCAAGGTCACCAACACCGGAGACGTCGGGCTCACCGAGGTCGTCCCCGTCGACGACAAGTGCGCACCCCTCGTCCGTACCGGTGGCGACGACGGCAACGACGTCCTCGACGGAGCGAACACCGGGGCACCGGAGACGTGGACCTACACGTGCACGCGTCCGGTGGGCCTGCCGACACCTCCGGCGACCTCGGACGTGAACACCGTCAGCGTCAGCGGGCTGGACCCGCTCGGCAACACCTACACCGACTCCGACTCCGCGGAAGTCACCGTCATCGATCCGGCGATCCACCTGGAGAAGTCCGTCCGTGACGACCTCGTGCTCTCCGGGTCGACGGTGGACTACACGTTCCTGGTCACCAACATCGGGCAGAGCCCGCTGGCGCAGGACGACGTCCTGGACTCGGTCACCCTGCTCGACGCGACCCGTCCTTCGAACCCGGGGTGTCGCGTGCCGGTGTTGGTCGCGAAAGAGGGGGGCGAGCCGGACGACTTCCTCGATCGCGATCCTGCCGAGACCTGGCGCTTCACCTGTCAAGGCACCATCACGCGCCGCAGCGATCGACCTGGCGGCCGTGGGCGGTCTCGGCGGCAGCACCATCGGCGAGCGGGTGCCGGTCTTCGACTTCGCCACCGCCCAGGTCACTGCCTTCCACCCCGGGATCGAGGTCGACAAGACCGCGACACCGACCACGCTCGACGGTCCGGGCGAGGTGACCTACACCTACCGGGTCCACAACAGCGGCGACGTCCCGCTCGGCGACGTGGCGGCCCGGATCACGGACGACACCTGCTCGCCGGTGACCTATGTCTCCGGGGACCTGGACGAGGACGGCCTGCTGGACAGCCCGATCAGCACCTTCGAGGACGCCCTCGACGAGACCTGGGTGTTCACGTGCACCGCGTTCGTCGACCAGGACACCGTGAACACCGTGCTGGTCGACGGCACCCCGGTCGACCCGGACGGCACTCCGTTGTGCGGGCCGGACACCGTCCCCGTCACCGAACCGTGTGACACGAACGGTCAGGGCCAGGCGCGGGTCACCGTCGAGCCGGCCGGTGGGGTGCTTCCTCCTGGTGGACTCCGGGCTCGGCCGGTGCACCGACGCAGAGCGTCTCGGGGGCACTGCCGGACGCCGGCGCCCCGCCATGGTTGCGCACCCTGATCGCGCTCGGACTCAGGAAGGTGGACTCGGGCGCCGCGTTGGCCGCAGCCGCCAAACGCCGGGAAACCTAGAGACAGCTGCGCGCGCCCGAGTCCAGGACCCGGCCGTCGATGGTCCGATACGCCCACGAGAACGAGCGCGGACCGAGGTCCATCCGCAGGACCCCGAACTGGCGGGCCTGGTAGTACGCCGAGCCGTACTTGCGCGTGCCGAGGTGGTAGAGGTTGCGGCCTCCCGTTCCCACGACGAACTCGAGCATCCCGCGGGTCGGCCGCAGGTGGCCGACCGCGTCCATCCGCTTGAACCGTTCGTAGTCGTGGTCGTGACCGGAGAGGACGACGTCGTTGCGGTGGCTGTACGCCGCCCGCCACAGCGGGATCACCGCGGGGTCGTTGCCGTGCTCGAGACCGGAGCTGTAGCGCGGCTGGTGCATCGTGATCATCGAGCACCGCGACGGGTGTGCCTTCATCTGGCGATTGAGCCAGGCAGCTTCCGTCGTACAGCTGACCTTCGTGCAGTTCGCGTTGAGCACGAACACCTAGGGCTGCCTGCGCGGACCCGGTAGTAGCCGGGCGGTCCTGGCTGTCGGTTCCGGAAGTAGGTGTAGTAGCCCTTCGCCCCTGCCGTGTAGTACTGCGTGGTTGCCGATCGCCGGGCGGGTGAGGGGGCGCAGCTTGCCCCAGGACTTCACGTCAGAGCCCTGGTACTGCGCCAGTGAGTTCTCGTTGTACTGGTGATCGCCCAGGGTGAGCACCAGGTTCGGCCTCATCCTGGCCGCGAGCGCTGCCGTTGCGCCTTGCTGGCACTGGGTCGAGGTGACCGCCATTCCGGGTGGGCAGGCGATGTCACCCGCGGCAACGATGCGAACTGTCCGGGCCCTGCGCGCGCTGCCTCCGGGGACGGAGGCACGTTCACGGGCCGATGTCTGCGACGCCTTGGCCGGTGGCGATGCCTGCGGCGCCGTCCCGCAGGAGGCCAACGTCAGCGCGAGGCCGAGGAGGACGGGAGCCGCGAGAGTCCGAGAGGGGGCCACCGGTCGAACGTACCCCGTTTGCCGGGAACCGTGGCTGCGTCGCGGCGCGCAGGGCCAGGAGCAACAATGGTCGCCATGCTGGCCGTCGGCGTCCGTGAGGACGACCTCGTGACGATCGACGTGGGCGCTAGTATGGCTGACAGGAGATCGTCGGCATCGTCGGGGCCGGGATCGTGGGCCTGGCGGTCGCCCGCGAGCTCACCCGCCGCCGACCGGGCGCCCGGATCGTCGTGCTCGAGAAGGAGGACCGGGTCGCCGGGCACCAGACCGGGCACAACTCCGGGGTCGTGCACGCGGGCATCTACTACAAGCCGGGCAGCCTGAAGGCCGAGCTGTGCACCCGGGGCCGGGCTGATCAGGGAGTACTGCGCCGAGCACGGCCTGCCCTACGAGGAGTGCGGCAAGCTCGTCGTCGCCGTCGACGACCCGAGCTCGGCCGCTGGACGCGCTGGAGAGGACCGCACGGCGCAACGGCGTGCCGGGACTGCGCCGGGTCGACGCCGCGGGGATCCGGGAGATCGAGCCGCACGCCGGCGGGCTGGCCGCGCTGCACTCGCCGGAGACCGCGATCACCGACTACGTCGCCATCGCGCGAGTCGTTCGCCGACGAGATCGTGGCGGCCGGCGGGGAGGTGCGGCTCGCCACTGCCGTCACCGGCGTACCACGCCGGCGCGGCGGATCGCGGTCGTCGCCGGCACGGAGCGAACACCGGTCGACCGGCTCGTCGTCTGCGCCGGCCTCCAGGCCGATCGGGTCCGGGCTGGCCGCGGCGACGTCGGCGCCGCGGATCGTCCCGTTCCGCGGCGAGTACATGGCGCGTCAGCGCGGCCAAGCGGGACCTGGTGCGCGGCATGATCTACCCGGTGCCCGACCCGCGCTACCCCTTCCTCGGCGTGCACTTCACCCGGCGGGTCGGCGGCGACTCGACGTCGGCCCGAACGCGGTGCTCGCCCTGGCCCGCGAGGGCTACCGCCGCTCGGACGTCGCGCCGCGCGACCTGCGCGAGATGGCGGCGTGGCCGGGGTTCTGGCGGATGGCACGCAGCACTGGCGCACCGGCGCCAAGGAGATGCACGGGTCGTTCTCCAAGCGCGCCTACATGCGGGCGGCCCAGCGCTACGTGCCCGAGATCGGCGCCGCGGACGTGGTCCGCGCCGGCGCCGGCGTACGCGCGCAGGCGGTCGACCGCGACGGCGCGCCTGGTCGACGACTTCCGCATCACCGGCTCGGACGCGTCACCAGGGTCCGCAACGCGCCTTCGCCGGGCGCGACGTCGAGCTGGCGATCGCGGAGTACGTCGTCGACCGGATGGCCAAGGACGCGGGCACGACGGCGCGCTGACGTGCGGCGCCCGGTTCAGAGGGGCAGCTGTCGACCCCAGCCAGCACGCGCGGACCGGGGCAGCAGCGCGAAGGCGAGCAGGTAGATCCCGCGCCGTGACGATGAGGAGGTCGTCGTAGCCGGTCAGCAGCGCGGCGTACTCCAGGCACCCTCCGACGATGGCGCCGAGGAGGTTCACCGCGAAGGCCTCCTGGGCGTCGGCGGTCTGCGCGAACCGCTTGGCGAACGCGATGTTGGCCAGGAAGATCGGCAGGAACGCGAGCGACCGTCGCGAGCACCAGGCGTGGCAGCGTAGGGGAGCGCGAGCAGGTACGCCGGCTTGACCACCACGCAAGCACCAGGGCGGCCGCACCCCGCCGAAGACCACCCGGAGCGGTGGGGTCCTGACTTCTCGGTCGTCTCCACCGCCGCGAGGACCACGAGCAGACGCGGCGAAGACCAGGGCGTTGACCAGCCACGTGGTGCCGAAGAGGAGGGCGAACGTCGCGACGTTCTTGGTCTCGAGCGGCGGGAACGCCACCCCCATGAAGAACAGGTCGGCGTAGGGCCGCATCCCCGGAACCGTCCACCGACGGCGCGGACCAGCAGCAAGGACAGCAGCAGGATCCCGACCAGCGTCCAAGGTAAATCGGCGGGATACGCCGCGGTAGTAGAGGAAGGGCGCGTCGTCGGTCGCAGGCGCGACCACCGGCGTCGTAGGGTCGGATGGGTCGCGCAGGCCTGGTCGCTCGTCTGGTCGGCGACGGTGACCAGGCCTGGTGGGCGGCGAAGCTGTCCATGCACGGCGCGTGCCCGAAGGCGGCCGGCGGTGCCGGCCAGGCGGTCGATAGCCAGCTCTCGCGGTAGTAGTTGTCATCGGAAGCCGCCGTCGGGCTTGAGGTGGTCCGGGGCGGACTTCAGCGCCTCCTCGGTGAAAGGAAGGACTCGAGCCGGATCTGCGAGGCGCCGTTGACCAGGGCGAGCGAGTCGGGAGCGCGAAGAGGATCAGGTCGTACCTCGCGTCGGTGTTCTCCAGGAAGGCCCGGCCGTCGTTGACGTGGGGGGTCACCCGCGGGTCCTGGTAGGCCCGGTCGGGGTTGTGCTGCCTACCGAGCTGCAGGATCCCGGGTCGATGTCCACGGCGTCGACGTGCCGGGCGCCCTTGTTCAGCGCGATGGCGACGTCGTGCCGGAACCGGCGCCGACGACCAGCACGTTGTCGAGCTTCACGCGGGCAGTCGCTCGTACGGCGTGCCGTACTGCTCGGCTGCGTGGGCCAGCCGCCAGTCGGCCTCGCCATGGTCTGGTGAGGCACCCCGTTGACCCAGATCGACAGGGCGCCGGGACCCGAGCGGGACGGATGGTGGTGACCTTGTAGTACGGCGACCAGCTGACGCCGGCGGTCAGGGTCTCGGAGAGCAGCATCGCGGTGATGACGGCCGCGCTCGCCACGGCGATCAGGCGCCGCCCCAACCCCGGTTGAGCACGAGCAGGGCGAGTCCGGCCAGTGCGCCCCACACCACGGAGGGCGCCCAGAACAGGGACAGAGCGTGAAGAGCCGATCCCGATGAGCGAGCCGAGCAGGTCGTAGCGGTACGCCGAAAGCGGCGGCAGTTCGCCGAAGCAACGGCCGACGGTCTCGGCCGGACCGGCCAGGGTGGCTGCGACCAGCACGAAGACCACCGGCAAGGCGATCCACGCGGGCGGGCCGCTGACCTTGAGGGCCGTGAAGTAGATGACGTCGCTGCCCTGCCGCTGGATGCTCACCGGGAAGGTCAAGGTCACGACGACGAGGACGGCGAGCAGCGGGCCGGTCCACGGCAGCACCGACCATCGCTTGCGGCTGATCAGGAAGCCCAGGCCGATCCCGAGGAAGGAGCCGAGCAGCACGAAGTTCGAGAAGTAGCTCAGGTGCACGATGTTGGCGCCCAGCCAGCGGATGAGCGCGAGCTCGAGGAACAGCATCAGGGCGCTGGCGAGCAGGAGTCGCGGGATCGGTCGGCGAGCTGCTTCGGTGCGGCGTGCTCGGTCGACTCGACGCATGAGCCGAACCTAGGGGCAGCGCAGCATCGCGCGGCACTGCCGCTGAGGCGCCAGTCAGGTTGCAGTCAGGTAGCGACGTCGACGGCCGGCTGCGCTGTCAGGTCGTAGTCAGGTCTTCGAACCTAGCGTGAGCTCGTGATCGCGATCCTGTCCCCGCTGCTCTACCAGCTCGGCCCCCTGGCCATCGTGCTGGTGATGGCGGTCGTGTTCGCCGAGACAGGTCTGCTGTTCGGATTCTTCCTCCCCGGTGACTCACTGCTCTTCCTGGCCGGTGCCCTGGTCGCGTCCCACGTGATCGCCCTTCCCTTCTGGGTGCTCGCGGCCGGGGTCTTCGTGGCCGCCGTCCTGGGCGACCAGCTCGGCTACCTCATCGGGCGGCGATACGGCCCGAGAGTGTTCTCGAGGCCGGAGTCGAGGTTCTTCCGCCGTGAGAACGCCGAGCGGGCCGGCTCTTCTTGCCCGGCCGCGCACTGGCCGTCGTCCTCGGCCGTTTCGTGCCCGTGGTGCGGACCTTCGTCCCCGTCGTGGCGGGCGTCGCCCGGATGCCGCGGCGTTCCTTCTCGATCCTCAACCTGGGCGGGGCCCTGGTCTGGGCGGTCGGCATCGTGGCGGTGGGATTCCTGTTCGGAGGCATCGCGTTCGTGGCGGCTCACATCGAGCTGATCACCATCGCCATCGCGAGCGTCTCGATCATCCCCGCGACCTTCGAGGTCCTGCGCCGGCGCCGTCGTACGACATCGGTCGAGGCGCCGGCGCAGCCCACGGCTGCGGACGTGCCCGTGCTCGTGTGATCAGGGGTCAGCTGCCTCCCGCGCCTTCGCCGTCACCCTCGATGACGACGACCTGGTAGTTCTCGTCGAGCCGTACGTCGACGGTCGTCCCGTCAGGTTTGGTGACCTCGACCTCGTACGTCGCTCCGTTCTCGGTGTCGGACTCGACACTGTTGGCGGTGCCACCGCCCGTCGCCGCGAGGGCTGCCTTGGTGGCGGCGTCGGCCTGCTTCCGGGTGTACTGGTGGCTCGCGGCTCCGTCATCGCCGCCGGTCGCGACGGCGACACCGCCGGCCGCCATGGCGCCGACGAGCCCGATTCCGGCGGCCGTGCCCACTGTTCGCTTGCGCATGGATCTCTCCTTCGTGGGTCGGTGCCTCCAGCCTGCGCGGCGACCGCTGAAGCCAGCCTGAACGTGCTCGGGCTCAGCCGGCCTTCAGCGCGTCTTCAGCGGGGGAGTGCGAGGGTGACGGTGTGCGGATACTGGTGGTCGAGGACGACAAGCAGCTGGCAGCGGCTTGCGCCGCGGGCTGGAGGCGGAGGGGTACGCCGTCGATGTCGCCCTGACGGGACCGAGGGCGAGTGGTTCGCCACGGAGAACACCTACGACGCGATGGTCGTCGACGTGATGCTGCCCGGTCTGGACGGCGACGCCTTGTGTGCGCGCGCCGCGAGAGCGGCGACTGGACGCCGATCCTGATGCTCACGGCGCGAGTCGGGCCGGAGCAGGAGAGCCGGGCGCTGGACGCGGGGGCCGACGACTTCCTCTCCAAGCCGTTCTCGTTCATGGTGCTCACCGCGCGGCTGCGGGCGCTGGTGCGGCGCGGCGGACACGAGCGGCCGACGGTCCTGGAGGTCGGCGACCTCCGGCTCGACCCGGCCACGCACCGGGTGTGGCGTGGCGAGGTGGCCATCGACCTGACCCCCGGCAGTTCGCGCTGCTCGAGTTCCTGATGCGGCTCCCGGCGAGGTGGTGCCGAAGGCGACGATCCTCGAGCACGTCTGGGACTTCGCCTACGACGGCCATCCCAACATCGTCGAGGTCTACGTGCGGCAGCTCCGGCAACGCGTCGACGAGCCGTTCGGACGGCGGTCTCTCCAGACCGTCCGGCTGGTCGGGTACCGCCTCGCAGACGACGGGGAGGGCCGGAGTCGTGACCCGGCGGCTGAGCCTGCGCGCCCGGGCCACCCTGATCGGCACGGTTGCGTTCGCCGTAGTGCTCGCCATCGGCTCGATAGCTGCTGCGTCTCGACGCTCGAGAGCCGGCTGACCGATGCCTCGGACCAGCTGTCCCGGTCCCGGGTGGCCGACCTGCTGGACCTGGCCCGGACCGGGGACCTGCCGCCGATGCTCCGCAACGTCGACGACAACGGGGTGGCCCAGGTCGTCGGCGCCTCCGGGACGGTGCTCGCAGCTTCCCCCAACCTCGAGGGGAGCCGGCCGTCGCGGACCTGCGAGCCGGCCGGCAGCCGCGGACGAGCACGTTCGAGGCTCCCGACGACAGCGAGATCGAGACCTACCGCTTCTGGTACGCCACGGGGTCGAGCCCGGACGGCACGGTGACGGTGTACGTCGGCAACAGTCTCGAGGCCGTCGCGAGGCATCGGCCGCGCTTCGCCGCGCGCTGTGGATCGGCGTGCCCCTGGTCGTGCTCGTCCTCGGGATCGTGATCTGGCTGCTGCTCGGCCGCGCGATCGGCAGGCTGGACCGGATCCGCGCCGAGGTCGACCGGATCTCTGAGGAGAACCTGGACTCCCGGGTGGCCGGCGACGGCGTCGACGACGAGGTCGGTCGGCTGGCCGCCACGATGAACGCGCTGCTCGAGCGGCTCGACGCCGCCGCCCAGCGGCAGCGGGACTTCGTCGCCGACGTCTCCCACGACCTGCAGAGTCCGCTTGCCGCGCAGCGGGTGGCGCTCGAGCTGGCGTTGCAGGCCCCCGAGGCTCGACACGGACCGGTTGAGGGCCGAGGTGCTCGGCGCGACTGCGGACATGGAGCGGCTGGTCGCGGACCTCCTGGCGCTGGCGTCGATCGACGCCGACCGACACCGCAGCCGGCGCACATCGATCTCGACAGCTGGTGCTGGAGGAGGCGACCCGTGCCAGGACGCATCGGGGTGCGGATCGACACCGAGCCGGTTTCGGCCGCACCGGCGTACGCCAACGCCGACGACGTCCGGCGGATCGTGCGCAACCTGCTGGAGAACGCCGTCGCCCACGCCGGGTCGACGGTCGTCGCTCACGGTCGACACGGCGACGCGGGCCCGCCTCGATGTGGTCGATGACGGGCCCGGCGTACCGGTGGAGCACCGGGACAGGATCTTCGACCGGTTCTATCGCGCCGAGGATGCCCGCTCCCGCGAGGGTGGCAGCGGCCTCGGTCTCTCGATCGCGCGAGGGCTGGCCGAGCGCAACGGCGGACGCCTCGACTGGTGGGTGCCGATGACGGGGCCACGATGCGCCTGCGCCTGCCCACTCGAGGCCACGACCCAGCCGCTCCCTGAGGTCGCCGACCACGCGCAGGCGCGCTGGTCAGGTGCCGGTCAGGTTGGCTCTCGTCTACTGACGGCGTGGAGCGCGCCCCCACCTCAGGTGACCGAGAGCGCACGACCCACGCCTGGGCCTGGCGCCTCGCCAAGACCGGCCTGGTCGTGGGTGTGGTCGGTGGTGGGCTCTGGACGGCCACCCACGGTGTCGCCCACGTCGGCTGGTCCGAGGTCGTCGCGATCCTCCGCCAGGTGCAGCCCGAACAGCTGCTGCTGCTCACCGTGATCTGGGTGGGCGGTCTCGCGGTCTACTCCCTGGTGCTGTCCGCGGCCCTGCCCGGGCTCGGGGTGCCGCGCAGCCTCCTGCTCAACCTCAGCGGGAGCGCCGTGTCCAACGTGGTGCCGCTCGGCGGGGCGGTGGGTACGGCGCTCAACTGGCGGATGGTCACCCGATGGGGCCACAGCAGCACTGCCTTCGCGGCCTTCTGCGTGCTGACCAACGCGCTGGACGTGCTCACCAAGCTGGTGCTGCCGCTCGTGGCGGTCGCCGGGCTGACCATGGTCTCGGCGCACGTGCCGACGACGCTGTGGGTGATGGCGGCCTGCTGTGCGGCCGCCCTGGTGGCGGGGGTGCTCGTCGAGCCGGTCGTCCGCCGACTCTCCCGGAGGGCACGGACCGGCCACGGGTTCGCCGATCGCCTGCGCGGGCAGATCCACGATGCCTGGCTGCGCATCCGTGACCTGATGCGGACCGGGGCGCCGCGGCTGCTCACGGCGAGCGCCGGCTACATCGCCGCGCAGGTGGCACTGCTCGACGTCAGCCTGCACACGGTCGGGCTGCACCCGCCGCTGACCGTGGTGATCATGGCCGCGGCGATCGAGCGGCTGGGCACCCTGATCCCGATCACACCCGGCGGCACCGGTGTCGCCGAGGTCGGGGCGATCGCCTGGCTGGTCGGCACCGGGCTCGCCGCCGGTCGAGGTCGTGGCCGGCGTGCTGCTCTGCCGCATCTTCCTGGTCGTGATGGAGATCCCGCTCGGCAGCGCGCTGCTCGCCGGATGGCTCTGGAGGCAACGGTCGGCGCGCCCGGCGGCCGGGTCCGGGGTGGCCGCATGAGGATCCTGCACGTCACCGACCACTACCCGCCTGCGATGGGCGGCATCGAGGTGCACGTCGCCGGGCTGGCGCAGCGACAGGCGCTCCGGGGGGACAGCGTCACGGTGCTCACCTCGACGCCCCGCACGGCGGAGGGGGAGACGAGCGTCGACGCCGGACCCGTTGACGTCGTGCGGGTCCGTGGCCTGATGGAGGGGTTGCGCGTCGACGTCGAGGCCTTCGACCTGGTGCACGCCCACGTGTCGGTGGTCGCGCCCTTCACCGCGCCCCTGGTCGGGGTCCTCGCGCGCCGCGGGGTGCCGACCGTCGTGACCGTGCACTCGCTCTGGGGCGGGATGGGCCCGATCCCGACCCTGGGCGCGGCGCTGTCCGGCATGCGCGAGCGCGCCGGTCGCGCTGGACAGCGGTGAGTCGCGTCGCGGCGTACGAGGTGCGGCGCCGGCTGCCGGCCGGCACACCCGTGCACGTCATCCCGAACGCCGTCGAGGCGCCGCCGCGACCGGCGACCCCCGCGACCGGCGACGAGGTGCGGCTGGTCAGCACCATGCGGGTCGCCCGCCGCAAGCGGCCGCTCGAGCTGCTGCGGATCCTCGACCGGGTCAGGCACGAGCGCCGCGCACGCCGGTCAGCCTCACCGTCGTCGGTGACGGACCGCTGCGGGCCGGGTTCGAGCGGCTCGTCCGCCGGCTGGACCTGGACGACGGCGTCCGCGTCACCGGGCGGGTGACGCCCGCCGAGGTGCTGGACCTGCTGGCGCGCTCGGACGTGTACGTCGCGCCCGCGGTGCTCGAGTCGTTCGGGCTGGCCGCGCTCGAGGCGCGCGGAGTCGGGCTGCCGGTGGTCGGCCGGCTCGGCACGGGGCTCGCCGAGTTCATCGAGGACGGGGTCGAGGGGCTGCTCTGCGCCAGCGACGCCGACATGGCCGACAGGCTGGTCGAGCTCGTCGACGACGCCGCCCTGCGGCGACGGATGTCCGAGCACAACCGCACCGTGGAGCACGGCATGACGTGGACGCGCTCGCTGGACCGGCACGAGGAGATCTACGCCCTCGCCCGCGGGCGCCGGCTCGAGGCGGTGATGGAGGCGATGACCCGCTCGGGCGAGCGATTCACGCTGGTGTCGTTCCACGCCCATCCGGACGACGAGGCGCTGCTCACCGGCGGGCTGCTGGCGCGCGCTGCCGCCGAGGGCCACCGGGTGGTGCTGGTGACGGCGACCGCCGGCGAGCGTGGACTCACCGGTGAGGACGGACCGCAAGCGCCTGGCCGACGTACGCATGGCCGAGCTCGCCGCCTCGGCCGAGCTCCTCGGATGTGCCCGCGTCCTCGGGCTGGCGTACGCCGACTCGGGGCTGCACCCCGACCCGGACGAGCCGGCCGCCTTCGCCAACCAGGACCCCGCGCAGTGCGCCGCGGTCCTGGCCGAGGTGCTCCGCGAGGAGGGGGCCGACGTGCTCACCGTCTACGACGCCAACGGGGGCTACGGGCACCCGGACCACGTGCAGGTCCACCGGGTCGGCGTCCTCGCGGCCCGGCTCGCCGGCACGCCCGTCGTCCTCGAGGCGACCGTGCCCGGACGCCTGTTCGCCGGCGTGCTGCGCGCGCTCGCGCTCGTCGGGCACCCGCTCGGCGGCTCCGCCCCGCTGGGCACCGCCCGGGTCTTCGCGCACCCCCGCGCGATCACCCACCGGGTGCGCGTGCGCGGCGACGCGCTCCGACGCAAGCGCGCCGCGATGGCCGCCCACGGGTCGCAGCGACGAGGCGGCGACGCAGAGGCGCGCGATGGACCGTTTCGTGCGGCTGCCGCTGCCCGTCTTCTGGCTGGTCTTCGGTCGGGAGTGGTACGTCGAGCACGGGCGTCCGGCTCCGGACCGGCTCGACGACGTGTTCGCCTCGGTGCGCGGCAGCTCGGTGCGGACGAGCCGATGAGGCTCTACGAGCGCGTCTGGCGCGGCGTCTGGTCCGTGGTGGCGGCCCTCGCGGTGGGGCTCGCGGTCCTCGAGGCGTCCGCGATCGGCGTGCTGCTCGTCCTCGGCCTGGTGTTCGCGCTCTGCTGGGTCGTGCGCTACCTGGTGCCCGACGCGCTCCGCGGACCACACCCGCTGACGGTGACGATCGGCCTCCTGGCCTTGCGGTGTACGGCCGGGTGTCCCTGCCGCTCGACCTGCTGCTCGTGCTGATGGCCGGGGTGTCCTCTCCCGCCGTCGTCCGGCGCGCCCTCGTCGCCGCCGCACCCGGCGCCGCCGACCGACCAGGAGACGCGGGCCGAGCCGGAGGCTCGCCGACCCCGTCGACGAGGGCTGCGCGCTCACCGTGCCGGAGTCGCTGGGTCCGCTCCGCGGGCTCGACGACCGACAGCTGTGCCGGCTCTGGCGCGAGTCGTTCTGGGTGCTGCGCGGATCGGGACCCGCGGGGACGAAGCTGTGCGTCGTCTCGCTGCGCGAGGCGTGCCTCGACGAGCTCGAGCGCCGGCACGCCGCGGCCCTGCATGCGTGGCTGGACAGCGGCGCGCGGGCGTCGAGCGGACCCGAGAAGTACCTCGACCACCCACCCCCTCCCGGCTCCGAGGCCGCGTGACGAACTCCCTGAGGAGCCCCACCTTGAAGAGCCCCACGTCGACGAGCACTGCCTGGCTGCTGCGCCTGTGGGTCGTGGTGGCGGTCTTCGCGACGGTCACCGTGGTGCGGTCCCTCCAGGTCGGCATCCCGTTGCGGGACCCGCACGGCGAGGTGTTCCTGAACCGCGTCGCGCTGACCGTCGCCATCTTCGCCGTGCTCGTCGTGCTCGACGGCCTGCGTCGTACGGCGCCCCGCCGGACCGTCCGCACCGTCTGGCGGACCGTGCGCGAGCGCTGGACCCGGCGTCGGCTGCTGCTCGCGGCGGGCGCACTGCTCGCCTTCCACGTCGTCTACTTCTGCTACCACAACCTGAAGAGCTGGGACGTGTTCAACCAGCCCCGCGACCAGGACCTGCTCGCGTGGGACCGCTGGCTCTTCCTCGGCCACAGTCCCGCCGTGCTGCTCCACCAGCTGTTGGGGGAGCACGTCGCGGCGTACGTGCTGCTCGTGGTCTACGAGTCGTTCTCGACGCTGGTCGCGATCTCGCTCGTGGCCGCTGT
This sequence comes from uncultured Actinomycetota bacterium, assembly GCA_963797505.1. Classification (GTDB taxonomy): domain Bacteria; phylum Actinomycetota; class Actinomycetes; order Propionibacteriales; family Nocardioidaceae; genus Marmoricola. Next base: position 62,212 of record CAWCQB010000006.1, read on the forward strand.
CGCCTTCGCCGACCGGGTCCGCGAGGGCGCCGTGATGGTCGCCTCGCTGGTGTGGGTGTGGATCCTCGGCGTCGCGACCTACTACGCGATCCCGTCGCTGGGTCCGTTCTGGTCGGCACCGCAGGAGTTCGCCGGGCTGCCGCACACGATGGTGCAGGACACCCAGGCGAGGTATCTCGCCCAGCGCGCCGAGCTGCTCGCCCACCCCCACGCCGCCGGGTCCTTCGCGCAGGTCTCCGCCTTCGCCAGCCTGCACGTCGGCGTCACGTTCGTGATCGTGCTGATGGCGTCCTACTACGGACTCCGGCGTACGACGCGCGTGCTGGCGGTGTTCCTCTGCGGCACCATCCTCGCCACCGTCTACCTGGGCTGGCACTTCGCCGTCGACGACATGGCGGGGCTGGCCATCGGCTGGGTGGGCTTGCGGCTCGGACGCTGGACCATCCATCCGGCCCGCGAGCGTGCGGAGCGCGCCGTGCTGGTCCGACCCGTACCCGAGGCTGCCGTCGACTGAGCGCTCCGCCGGCGAATCACCCCTCTCGGGGGAGCCCGGGCCGCTTCCTGGTTGGCACCGTCACGAGTCCGCACAGCAGACCGAAGGGCGGCACCGATGGCCAGGGCTCCGCGCGACATCGAACGCTTCTACTCGACTCCCGAGGTGGTGGCCAAGCTCCGTCGGCTGGCCGACGCCCTCGAGCAGGACACGTCCTTCCGGATCCAGGTGGCAGGGGTGCGGATCCGCGTGCCCGTGCGTGCCCAGTTCTCCATCGAGCACGAGCTGGGCGACGACGAGGAGGAGATCGAGTTCCAGCTCAAGTGGACCGTCGACCCCGACGAGGAGGACTCCGAGGAAGGCGATCTCGTCTAGGACGTCGGGCAATGGAAAACCGCCCGCTGACCTGGGCACTGTCAACGGGCGGCTCCCGCTCCCGTCGGCGTCTCGGGTCACCTGCAGGAGCTGGTGGAATCATGACTGAACGTCACGAAAGGCGCGAGTCGGCGCGATTCCGTGGTCTAGGGCACCAAAGCGGGCTTTTCGGAATCGGTTGCGCGATGCCGACAGACAGGGGTCAGCCGTCGGGGTAGGGCTGCACCTCGATGCCGTGGTCGTGCTCCCGCATCCCGAGCTCGTACGCCGCCACGCCACTCGCGCGCAGCACCCGGCTGGCACGACGCGGTCCGTCGACGGTGAGCTCGAGGTCGGCGATCGAGCAGTGCACCACGTCGTGGGCGGCGCCGTCGGGGTCGGCGTACACCCAGCCGACGAAGCTGCTCGCCGGCGCCGCGATGCGCCCGTGCACCCGCAGGTCGCGGCCGCCCAGTGAGAACGCCAGGCGGGTGGGGTGCTCGTCGACCCGGGTGGAGCGGGTGCGGGAGAGGCCGCCGAGCCGGTGGACCTCGCCGTCGAGGCGGAGGGCGCCGAAGCCGGACCACGGTGTCAGCCGACCCCCGACGCTGATCCTGGCGAGCACCACGTCGAGCCAGGCGTCGGCGTCACCCTCGAAGCCGGCGCCGTGCAACCAGATCCAGCGCTCGGCGTGCTCGCTGCCCCAGTTGTGCCCGACCATCCCCGGCCAGCCGTCGACGGGAACCACCCGGTCGCCGATGACGAGTCGGCCGGTGAACCGGGCGGGGGATGCAGGCTGACCGGCTTGGTGCGCGGCAGCGGCGCGGCGTACATCCAGGGGCGGGGGAGGTGCGCGAACAGCTCGGCACCGTCGAAGGTCAGGTCCCAGCTCGCGCCGTCGCCCGACTCGAGCTCGATGTCGCCACGCGCTCCGCCCGGTCCCAGTCGGGAGTCGCCGATGCGGATCCAGGCCCCGGGCCCGGTGCGCGGGTCGGCGAGCGTCGTCTTGAGCGCCGTCGGAGCGGAGGCGTCGGCGTCGAACCAGGTGAACCAGAGCGAGCCCGTCGCGGGATGGTCGGCCCGGCGGTGGACGGTGTACCTGATCCAGAACCCGCGTCCGCCCGCCGGGTCGGCGGCGCGCAGGTAGTAGCTCTCGTACCCGGCCGCGAGGTCCGGGAAGCGGGCCGAGACCAGGTCGCGCTTCGCCACGCCCGCGTGCCTGGGTCAGGCGGAGACCACGGTGTCGTGGCAGTCGCAGATGGCGCCGGCGCTCTCACCCGGCGCCAGCTGGTAGGCGCACAGGAGCGGGAACGGCAACCGGCGACGGAGGTCGTTCCAGCAGGCCTCGAGCTCGAGGGCGAGGTGGTCGTGGTCGGTGCGCCAGTAGAGGTCGACGATCTCGCCGAACGCCCGGAAGCCGCGCCAGTGGCGGCTGACCCGCTCGACTGCCTCGCCCATGATCGAGTCGAAGCGCTCGCGGTCGATGTGCTGGCCCTTCGGCAGGTGGGTGTGCAGCGCGTTGGCGTCGAGCGGGAGGTACTGGCCGGACGCGTGCGCGGCGGCCGGGTCGATCCCGATCGCCATCAGCGCCCTCCTCGAGGACGTCGTGGTGCGCAGGGGTCGCGGCGACCAGCACCGCTTCTCCGGCGGCCAGGCCGTTGGCGACGTAGGCGACGATGCTCTCGGCGAGGTCTTCGTCGGTGTGCCAGAAGGACACCGAGTGACCGGCCGCGACGTCGGGGTCGAGCTCCTGGGTCGGCACCGGAAGGGCCGGGAAGGTCGCGGTGAAGCGGGTCCCGTCCTTGTCGTCGTACTCGATGGTGCCGCTCATCGCCTCGCACAGCTGCCGCACGATCAGCAGGCCGAGCCCGCTGCCGCCGAGGCCGTGGGAGCTGGTGCCGTGCACGTAGGCGTCGAACAAGGTGTCGACCAGGTCGGCGGGGATGCCCACCCCGTCGTCGGTCACGGTGAGGACGACGTGCGCACCTTCGCGCACGGCACGGACCTCGACGTCGGGTCCGCCGTAGCGCAGGGCGTTGGTGACCAGGTTGTCGAGGACCTGGGTGATCCGCGTGGGGTCGGCGACCACCAGGGCATCGTCCGCCACGTCGACGGTGATCCGGGACGAGCCGAGGACGGGCTGGCGTTCCTCGATGAGGTCCCGACAGATCGTCGGGCAGGGACACGGCCTGCAGGGAGAGGTCGAGCTCGCCGTTCTCGGCGAGGTGCGCGGTCGAGAGGTCCCTCAGCAGGTGGACGAGCATCTCGCTGCGCCGGTCCATCATCTCGGTCAGGTGCGCGACCACGCCCGGAGGGAGCGTCTCGCGGTTGCGGTGCAGCTGCGAGGCCGCCTCGCGCAGCACCGTCGCGGTGTTCTGCATGTCGTGGATGACCTGTGCCTCAACGTCTCTCACGACGCCCTCCCCCTTGCGACCCGTCCCCTGGTCGGGGGTCAGTCTAGGACAGATCGGGGGCTTCTGACCCTGCGGAATTCGTCGTCTCGAAGAGGCCGGTCTGGAAGGCGAGCACGATCGCCTGGGCGCGGTCGCGAAGGTCGAGCTTCTGCAGCAGCCGGGTCACGTGGGTCTTGACCGTGGTGTCGCTGATGAACAGCTGCTGGCCGATCTCGGCGTTCGAGAGCCCTTGCGTGATCAGCCGGAAGACATCCATCTCGCGCGCGGTGAGCTCATCGACCCCGGGCGGGGGCGCCTGCCTGCGGAGACGGGCGAACTGCTGGATCACGCCCCGGGTGACGGTGGGGGAGAGCAGGGCGTCGCCGGCGGCGATCGTGCGGACGGCCGCGATCAGCTGCTCGGGCGGGTCGTCCTTGAGCACGAACCCGCTCGCGCCGGCACGCAGCGCCTCGTAGACGTAGTCGTCGAGGTTGAACGTGGTGAGCACGAGCACGCGCGCGGTGGCGTCCGCGGCCAGGATCCGGCGGGTGGCCTCGAGCCCGTCGAGCTCCGGCATCCGGATGTCCATGAGGACGACGTGCGGGTGGAACCGGGCCGCCTGGGTGACCGCCTCGAGCCCGTTGGCCGCCTCCGCCACCACCTCGATGTCGGGCTCGTCGGCGAGGAGCATCCGGAAGCCCGCCCGGACCATGGACTGGTCGTCGACGACGAGCACGCGGATGGTCATGAGCCGTAGCCGTCCAGGGGAAGCCTCGCCTCGAGGAGGAAGCCCCCGGCGTCGGTCGCACCTGCGGACATGTCTCCGCCGTAGATCTTCACGCGCTCGCGGATGCCGACGAGGCCGTGCCCGAGGCTGTCGGTCGGGGGCGGGATGCCCGTCGCCGTCGTCGCGCACCTCCACGGCGAGCTCGGTGTCGGCGTACCGCACGGCCACCTCGGCGTGGCTGGGCGCGGGCGTGCTTGAGGGCGTTGGTGAGGCCCTCCTGCAGGATCCGGTAGGCCGACAGCTCGAGCCCGGGGGACAGGGCGACCGGTTCGCCGTACACCTGCAGGTGCACGTCCAGCCCGGCGGCACGCACGTCGTCCACGAGGGCCTCCAGGTCGTGCATCCCGGGGTGGGGCACGCAGGTCGGGACGGTCACCCTCGGTCCGCATCGCGCCGAGCAGCCGCCGCATCTCGGCGAGGGCGGTGCGGCCCGCTTGCTCGACGTTGCGCAGCGCCTCGCGGTCCTCGGCCTCGGAGTCCGGCATGCCGTGGCGCACCGCGCCCACCTGCAGCACCATCACGCTCATCGCGTGCGCGACCACGTCGTGCAGCTCCCGGGCGATCCGGGCGCGCTCCTCGGCCACCGCGACGCGGGCGGCCGACTCCCGGTCCCGCTCGGCCTGGGCCGCGCGCGCCTCCGCGGCCTCGGCCTCGTCGGCTCGCTCCCGCAGCGCGAAGCCGACCAGCCAGGCGATGGCGAACTGCACCGGGACGAACAGGTACTCGCCGGCCACGTGGCGCGGGTCGTTGTAGACGACGACGGCCGCGCCCAGCGACCACGACCACGAGGCCGACCCGGGCCTGGACGCCGTTGCGCAGGTTCCCGAGCAGGAGCGCCGCGCCCAGCCCCGCGATGAAGAGGCCGGGCTGGGCGACGATCGAGTCGCGGGTCGACGAAGGAGAGCGCGGCGCTGACGAGCCACAGCGTGGCCGGGGCAGCGAAGGGGAGGCGGTGTCGGGCGAGCAGCGCGAGGACAGCGCCCGCGACGGCGAACATCTCGAACCACAGCAACGCGCCGTCGGGACGGTCGGCGTCGTCCCGCACGGCCGTGCCGACGGCAGCGGCCACGGCCGTGACCACGATGAGTACGTCGAGTCCGTGCCGCTTGAGGAGGAGAAGCCAGGGTCGGCTCACGTCGTCAACGTATGCCCAGTGCACGACGCCGCCGCGTCCTACCAAGGTCGGACGCCCCTCCTCGTGAGGTACCACCCACGTCGCGGCCTTCCGACGACGCGCTCGATCGCCTCGCGTACCTAGCGTCGGGAACGTCCAGCCAGCCACCACTGCACCGGGAGCCCCGCCATGACGATCACCGACACCACCACCACCACTACACAGGTGGTGATCCCGCAGTACAGCAAGGCCCGCATCCTCGGGACGTGGGCCGCTGCTGCCGTCCCGATGGGCCTGCTGGCCTGGGTGGTCGCCCCCGTGCTGGCCCACGTCTTCGAGGGTCCGACGGCCTGCGCGCGAGCACTCCTCCTCTCGCTCACCGCCGGGCTTGCCTGGCAGTTCGTGCTCGTCCTCGTGCTCGTGTGGCGCGAACAGGGCACGTTGCGCTGGTCGGTGCTGCGAGAAGCACTGTGGCTCCGGTCCCCGGAGAGTCCCAAGGACGGTCGTCGGGGCGGCCGCCTGTGGTGGGTCCTGCGTGCCGATGATCCTGATCTTCGCGGCGGAGGAGTTCATGCCGGTGTTCCCGCACCCGGGCAGCCACGACTTCGGGGTGTTCCTCGACTCGCACGCCGGTCACGCGATGCTCACGCACAGCCTCTTCTGGCCCCTGCTCATCGTCTTCGAGATGGTCCTCAACACCGTCCTCGGTGAGGAGCTGCTCTTCCGCGGGCTGCTGCTGCCCCGGATGCGCGGTGCCTTCGGACGCGGGGACTGGGTCGCCAACGGAGTCCTGTTCGCGGCGTACCACCTGCACCAGCCGTGGTCGATGCCCGGCGCGCTGTACGACGCCTTCGCGCTGTCCTACCCGGTCAGCCGCTACCGCAGCGCCGTCCTCAGCATCATCGTGCACTCCACGCAGACCGTGTTCTTCATCGTGGTCGCAGCGGTGCTGATCCTCAGCTGAGACGGCACGTCCTCATCGCGAGCCGAGTCGGCGCAGGCCCGTGTCGAGGACGTACTCGCGGAAGAGCTCGGCCGACGGCAACCTCCTCCGGCTCGTCGACCACGCCAGGCCCACCTCGCGGCGGGCGTCGTGGTCGGTGAGCCGGATCAGCGGTTCCGCCCGCGAGCTGCGGGTACGCCGGCCGGGCTCGGCGGCCGGGATGACCGCCACCCCGAGCCCGGCGTTCACGAAGCCGCGCGCGACGGACAGCTCGTCGCACTCGAAGGCCACTCGTGGGCTGAACCCGGCGGCCTCGCAGAGCTCGTCGGTCAGGGTGCGCAGCGCCCAGGAGGGGTGCAGCATCACGAAGTCCTCCTCGGCGACATCGGCGAGCGAGACCCGCCGCCGTCCGGCGAGGCGGTGCGTCGGGGCCACCGACAGCGCGAGCGGCTGGCTGAAGAGGTGCTCCCAGTGGACCTCCGGGTTGCGCGGACGGCGCGCCGTGAACTCGAGGTCGACCCGGCCACCGGCGACCCGCGAGGAGCCGAGGGCGTCGTCGGACTGCTCGAGCCGGAAGCGGACGCGCGGGTGGTCCTCGCGGAAGGCCGCCGATCAGGCCGGGCACGAGCCAGCCGCCGAGCGACACCTGGAACGCGACGTCGACGGTGCCGGTCTCGGGGTCGACCAGCTCGTTGACCGCGGCGTGGCCGTCGTCGAGCGCGTGCAGCATGGCGTCGACGTGACGCTTGAACTCGGCCCCGGCTCGCGTCGTACGCAGCAACCGGCCGTGGCGCTGCAGCAGCTGGGTGCCCACCTCGTGCTCGAGACGGGCCAGCGCGCGGGAGACGCCGGGCTGGCTGACCATGTCGAGCTCGGCGACCTCGGTGACGGTCACGCCGTCCGCCACCTGCTGGAACCAGCGCAGTGCCTCGGTGTCCATACACATGACGCTAGCGCATGGATCAACTGCATTCTGGTCATTGGACGTATGGGTCGCGCGCGCGAATACTTGAGCCCATGAACACCGCACAGCACTCCTCCTCGACCCCTTCCCGCCCGCGTCAGCTGCTCGCCACCGTGCGTGACGAGCTGCGTGAGCGTCGTCGCGTCCGCGCGTCGTACCGCGACCTCGAGCGCTCGCTCTCGTCGTACACCTCCCGCACCGAGGTCGACGACCTGCTGGCCGTGATCGCCCACCAGGACGGTCCGGACGCCGACCGCGTCCGCCGCGTCCTCGCGCGCAACCTGCAGAACCAGGCGACCCACCGCGTCGTCGCCTGACGTCAGTCACCCAGGAGCCCCCGCGAGCCAGTGCTCGCGGGGGCTTACCTGTGCCCGGCCCGCGGACTACAGTCGGAGTCGTTGAAACTCTCACCAGTTTCTGAGCCGAAGGGTGGCGGGGGCCATGGCAGAACCCACGGAGGACGAGCAGGTCGAGCTCGAGGCCCGACGCGCGGAGCTGCGCGAGAAGTACCTCAAGCCCCCGGCCGAGTGGGACACCCCCGGACGAGGCATCCACCACGCGGCGTTCATCTGCTCCGACGTGGAGGCGACGATCCGCTTCTACCAGGACCTGCTGGGATTCCCGCTCGTCGAGCTGGTCGAGAACCGCGACTACCCGGGGTCCTCGCACTTCTTCTTCGATCTCGGCAACCAGACCCTGCTGGGCTTCTTCGACTTCCCGGGGCTGGGTCTCGACCCCGGTGTCGAGTCGATCGGCAGTGTGCAGCACATCGCCATCTCTTCCCCGCGGGAGCGGTGGGAGCAGGTCCGAGAGCGTCTCGACGAGGCCGGCGTGGAGTACGCCGGACCCGATCGCGGCATCGAGGAGTCGATGTACTTCAAAGACCCCGACGGCATCCAGATCGAGCTGCTGAGCGATCCGTTGATGTACTTCGGTGGCCGCCAGCTCGACGAGTAGGACACTCGTCGAGCCTTCCTGACTCACCACAGGAGAGGTGTGGGACATGAGTGAGTGGAACGCGATGACGTTCGAGGGCAAGGACACCATCCTTCGGGTGGTGCGCGAGCAAGCCGATGCGATGTTCGGGATGATCGAGGATCCCGCGACCTGGGAGCACGCGACCGCCTGCGAGGGCTGGACGACGCGCGACGTGGTCGGTCACATCGTCGACACCACCGAGGGCTACTTCACGGCGTTCGAGGCAGCGCGCGGCGAGCGCGATGATGCGCCGCCGCACGGGTTGACCGTGATGGCCGAGCTCGCCAACGAGGGGGCGACCTCGTTCCGGTCGCTGTCCCAGGAGGAGATGGTGCAGCGGCTGCACGACGACTTCGACAAGATGCAGGGCATCCTCCAGCCCCTCGGTGCCGACGACTGGACCGGGATGATGGTGACCCACGCCTACATGGGTCCGGTGCCGGCGTTCTTCTTCGCGGCCGGCCAGCTGATGGACTACGGCGTACACACCTGGGACCTGCGCGAGGGTCGCGGCCAGGTGCACGCGCTCAACGGCGACGTCGCCGACCTGCTGGTGCCGTTCATGTTCGCGCTCTGGCAGGGCACCTGCCGCGCCGACACCGTGACCGAGCCGTTCGACATCGGCATCCGCGTCGGCGGCCGCAACGGCGGCGACTACAAGGTGTCGGTCAGCAACGAGGGCATGAGCTACGGGCTCGGGGAGATCGACGACCTGCCTGCGCTGATCGAGTTCGACGCCGCCAGCCTGGTGCTGCGGACCTACAACCGGATGAACTCCGGCACCGTCCGCGGCGACCACGCTCTCGCGGAGCGCTACCTGAACCTGTTCTTCGCCATCTGACGACCTACTGCTCGGCGTCGTACTCCTCGGGCGTGCGGTCGCGGGGCAGCAGGTGCTTGGCCACCCGCGACGTGGGAGTGCGCGGCAACGCGTCGACCGACTCCCAGAAGCGCGGGACCTTGAACGCCGAGAGCCGCTCGGCGGTCCAGGCGCGCAGCGCGGGGAAGTCGAGCGTGCCCCCGGGAGCGGGTACGACGAACGCCTTCACCTCTTCCTCGGTGAGCTCGGAAGGTACGCCGACGACAGCCGCCTCGAGGACGTCCGGGTGCTCGGCGATCGCCTCCTCGACCTCGAGCGGGGAGAGGTTCTGGCCACGCCGCCGCAGCACCTCCTTCTTGCGGGCGACGAAGGTGTAGGTGTCGTCGGCGTTGCCGGTGACGAGGTCGCCGGTGTGCATCCAGCCGTCGACGACGGCGGCCGCGGTCTCCTCCGGCATCTGCCAGTAGCCGGGGGTGACGGTCGGGTTGCGCAGCAGCAGCTCGCCGGTCTCGCCCGCGCCGAGGTCGGCTCCGTCCTCGTCGACCACGCGGGCCTCGTTGACGGTGCCGAGGGTGGGGTGCTGCCGCACCGAGCCGAGGGTGCCGAAGGGTCGGGTGCCGTGCCGCCAGATGAGTCCGTACGGCGACTCCGACATCGCATAGCCGCAGACCACGCGCAGCCCGAACCTGTCCTCGAAGGCCTCCTGCCACTCGCGTGCGGGGGAGGGGCCGGTGTAGCAGAGCCGCAGGTCGGTGTCCGCGTCGTCGGGCCGTTCGGGCTGGCGCATCAGGATCTCGAGCATCGCCCCGATGGCGTTGAACTCGGTCGCCCCGTGGCGCCGCGCCGAGTCGAGGAACCCACTCGCCGAGAACCGCGGCACCAGCACCAGCCCGGCGCCGACCGCGAGCGACCCGAGCACGGAGTAGGCCGGCGCGTTGACGTGGAACAGCGGCAGCGTGGTCATCATCCGGTCCGCAGCGGTGAGCTCCATCCACCACGGGAAGCCGACGCCTGCCCAGGCGTAGGCGCGCTGGGTCTGCATCACCAGCTTGGAACGTCCCGTGGTCCCCGACGTGGGGATCAGCACCACCACGTCGGCCGGGTCGATCCCGTCCGCGACCGGGACCTCGACGGCGGCCAGCTCGGTGCGCCAGTCGCCGAGGAGGTCGTCGATGTCGAGCACCCGGGCCTGCGTCGAGGCGGCCGCGGTGTCCACGACGGCTCGCAGCTCCGCATCGGTGACCACGGCGCGTGGCTGCACCTGGGTCAGCAGGCCGGCGAGCTCGTCGGGTGTGCCGGTCGGGTCGGTGGGCACCGACACCGCGCCGAGGGCCGGCCAGCGCGAGCCAGACGAGGACGTACGGCGGGGTGGTCCGCGCGGTGACCACGACCAGGTCGCCGCGGCGTACGCCTGCGTCGGTGAGGCGCTCGGCGAGCCGGCCGACGTGGGCGGCCGCACCGCCGAAGCTGAGCGTGCCCTCGTCGGTGCGGAGCCAGATGCCGTGCGCGTCACGGGCGACGGCGGCGGACAGCAGTCCCGGGATGGTGTCGTTCGAGACCACGACCCCAGTCTGCCGCACGCCGCCGCGCCCGCGACGGCTAGCGCATCATCGGCGCGGACTTGTTGATCGCCGTGAACGGGTTCTGCTTCGCGGCGAAGCTCAGCTTCCAGTTGGTGGTGGCGTTCAGGTTGGTGTTGAAGTAGGAGAACGCGATGCCGCCGCGCGCCACCATCTGGTTGTAGGTCGACGACATCCACGACGACTTCGCCTTGGCGGCGGCGTCGCTGAAGCCGGTCTCGGCGAGGCCCCACGGCACGCCCGTCTTCTTCGACCAGGCCTGGAGCGGCTGGTAGTAGTTGCGCGTCGAACAGTCCTTCCAGACGGTCCTGTTCGAGGTGGCCGTAGGTCTCGTAGATGTCGAAGCCGGCGACGTCGATCTTGGTGTTCGGCCAGATCGCGCTCATGGCGTACTTCGCGGCGCCGTGGAACTCGTGGTAGCCCATCAGGATGATGCTGTAGCCGAGGTTCGGCGCAGCGGCACGCATGATCGGCGCCAGCCGGGCCTGCATGGCCTTCCACTGCTGGATGTCGCCGCCGTCGTTCTCGGGCTCGTGGACGACCGCGACCCAGACGGGGCCGCCGGTCGACTTCATCTTGGTGGCCAGGTCCTTGGCCCACGCGTCACCCTTGCCGGCCGCCATGTCCTTCCAGGAGTACGGCGCCTTGAAGCTCATCCACGGGACGCGGTGCTTGGAGGCGTCGGCCGTGGCGCTCTTGACCGCCGAGGCGACCGAGCCCGAGCCCCAGTAGGTCCGGTGCACGCCGATGGCCTTGCCCATCGAGCTTCTCCCAGGGACGTCGAGGTCGGTGTTGGAGCCGTACGCCGCTCCGACGTACGCGCCGCAGCTCGGGATGCCACGGGCGCTGACGGCGCAGCCGTTGGTCATCGTGGCCGAGGCGGCGTTCGAGGTGGCGGCGGGGCCGGTCACTGCCAGGAACAGGGCGATGCCCAGCGACAGGATCAGGGCAAGGGACAGGGGTCTGCGATGTGATGTACGCATGGTCTCGCTTCGGGGACGGGTACAGGACGGCCCGCACTCCGAGAAGACGGTCCGACGACAATGGGCGTCCGATGACCTGCGTGGGCCTGAAGAACCTAGCCCGAACGTGCTATGGCAATGCAAACGGGGACGTGCCTGTGGACTTCTGGCGTCGCTTGCAGATGCAAGCGCTGTGACCTCGAGGCCGTGCGGTCCCGGTCGGCGGCAGGGACGCGCCGCGACTGTTGAAGCCGCAACCACCCCGCAGGCGGCGGGCTGATGACCGGTCGGGAGCCGCTCGATCGATCGCGTGCCTCGCGTCGGAAGATGCCGGAATGGGTGGTTGTGTCCGCGCCGTTTCGTGACGAAAGCAGGCCTGCACAGCCGCCGGATGCGGCCAATGTCCGAAGCCGGCGTCGCGGGCCCGTCCGACCGGGCCCCGCGACCGCGCTGTCCGGCACCGTCCCGACACGCCGACCGGGAGGTCCCCGGAGGGACCCGTCCCCGGCCGGGCGTGGGGACGAATGGTGCGACCCGCCTGCTGGTCTACTTTGCCGCAAGCACGAGTACGCGGACTGGTGGTGCCGATGTGACTAGCGCAGTCGTCGGTGCCGCGCGGTTCACCCGGGTGAACGCGCTCTGCTTGCTGGCCAGGCTGAGCTTCCAGTTCGCCGTGCTGTTCAGGTTGGTGTTGAAGTAGGCCATCGCGATGCCGCCGTGGGCCCGCATCGCCTGGTAGACCCTCGGGATCCAGGCGGTGTTCTTCCTCGCCGCGGGGTCGCTGTAGCCGGTCTCCGCCAGCCCCCACCGGACGTGCTTGGCCCTCGCCCACCGCTGGATCGGGATGAAGTAGTTGGCGTTGAACATCTTCCAGGTCGTGCTGCCCTGCGCGCCGTAGGTCTCGTAGATGTCGAACCCGGCGATGTCGATCTTGGTGTGGGGCCAGATGGCGCTCATCCGGTACTTCGCGGCGCCGTGGAACTCGTGGTAGCCCATCAAGATGATGCTGTAGGCGAGGTTGGGTGCGGCCTTGCGCATGATCGGCGCGAGTCGCTGCTGCATCCGCTTCCAGACCTGGATGTCACCGTCGCCCTCGGGCTCGTGATGGATCGCCACCCAGACCGGACCGCCTACCGCCCTCAGCCGCAGCGCGAGGTTGCGGGCCCAGGCGTCGCCCTTGCCGGCGGCCATCTGGCTCCAGGAGTACGGCGCCTTGAAGCTCAGCCACGGCACCCGGTTGTTGGCGGCGTCGACCTTCGCCGTCTGCACGGCCGAGGCGACCTGGCTGCCGCTCCAGTAGGTGCGGTGCACGCCGAGCTTCTTGCCCATCGAGCGTTCCCAGCTGCCGACCGGCGGTGTTTCCGCCGTACGCCGCGCCGAAGTACGCACCACAGCTCGGGATGCCGCGGGGGCCGACGGCACAACCGTTGGTCAGCCGCGCAGCCGCGGCGCTGACCGTGGGCGACGGGCCCGGAGAGGGCCACCAGGAGTGCGAGGCACAGGGAGATGAGCAGGGCCAGGGACAGGGGTCTGCGATGTGGAGTACGCATGGGCTCGCTTCGGGGGAGACGACAGGACCGCCCGCACTCCGAGAGACGGTCCGACGACTGCTGGTGTCCCCCCCGATGGCCTGCGTGGGCGGGAAAAAGATAGCCCCAATGGGCTATGGCGCGGCAACCATCAGGGTGCCTGTGGATTTCACGAACCTCGCAAATCGACCTCGTCCCACGCACCGGACGGAACCATCGTGCGGAGTCTGGATCATCACTGTTTGCGGTGATTCTGCTGTCCTAAAAGATCCCGGAAAAGAATGGAATCCACCGAATCTCCGAAGGGCGTCTCTCTAGCCTGTTACCGGGAGGAATCGGGCGCGCCCCACTGGTCTACCTTTGGGCGAAGTGCACAGGTGTATCCCCAGATGTTCTGACCGGGCGGTCCCGGACGGCCAGCAGGCCGGCGAGCACCGGCCAGCCGAAGAGCACGGCGACGAACACGCGCTGCACGAGGCCATAGCTGTCGGCCACGAATGCCGGCGTGACCACGAGCAGCGCGAGACCCACGAGGCAGGCGACTCCCACGAACCGGCTCGTCCGGCCGAGCAGGAAGAACGCGACGATCAGCAGCACGAAGGCCAGCAGCGAGGCGTAGTTGTGCAGCCAGTAGCTGCCGGAGGCGTGCACGGCCTCGCCGAAGTCCTTGCAGGTGGCCAGCTGGTCGGAGCAGTCCTCGCGCGCGAAGCCCGGCGACGCCGATGAGCACCCGGCGGCCACCACGATGCCAGGCGCCGACGCGGGCCGACCTGCGTCGGGCCCTGCCGGCGAAGGGCGAGACCTGCGGCAGACCAGCCCGACGGCGGCGGCGACGAAGCCGAGGATCATCACCCAGGCGTGAGGGGAGTCGAGGGCCGCCAGGGCGCTGATCGCCTCGCGGCGGACGGTCGTAACCGGGCGTGATCGAGTCCGGTGACCAGCGACGGCGACGGCAAAGCCGCCGACGCCGGCGACGGCGATGCGTGGACAGGACGTGGAGTTCTCGGCGGGCATGCCGGACTTCCTCTGCTCAGGGGTTTCCCGATGAACGCCTGTCGTGGCGACGGCGTTCATCGCCACGTGACCTCCATGACCCGTTTCCGCTGGACCTTCGCCATCGCGTCGATGTCGTTCTTCGTGTTCGCCCTCGACCGACTCGTGGTCACGACGGCGCTGCCGGCGATCCGTGCAGATCTCGCGGCGGACTTCGCCGACCTCGAGTGGACCGTGAACGCCTACACGCTCACCTTCGCCGTGCTGGTGCTCACCGGTGCGGCCCTGGGCGACCGATTCGGGCGGCGTCGCGTCTTCGTGCTGGGCGTGGGGCTGTTCACGGCGGCCTCGGTCGCGGCCGCGCTCGTCACCGACGGTCGACGTGCTGATCGCGGCACGCGCTGGCCCAGGGAGCCGGTGCCGCGCTGTTCACACCGGTGACGCTGACCATGCTGACGGCCGCAACGGCACCGGATCGACGCGGGAGGGTGCTCGGTGCGTGGGGCGGAGTCGGGGGCTCGGGGCAGCGCTCGGACCTCTCGTCGGCGGCGGCCTGGCCGGGTCGGCGGGCTGGCGCTGGATCTTCTGGCTGAACGTGCCGCTCGGCGTGCTGCTGGTGACGTGCTGGCTCAGTCGATGGCTCGCCGAGAGCCACGGGCCGCACCGACGGCTCGACGTGGCCGGCATCGCGCTCGGGCAGCAGCGGGCTGCTCGGCGTGGTGTGGGCGCTGGTGCGCGGCAACGTCGCCGGGTGGACCAGCCCGGAGGTCCTCGCGACGGCTGGGGCCGGGCTGGTGCTGCTGGTGGCCTTCGTGCGCTGGGAGCGGCGTACGCCGGGCGCGATCCTGCCCGTGCGGTTCTTCCGGAACCGGGTGTTCGCGACGGCGGGCCTCGCGTCGCTGATGATGTACGCCGCCCTCTTCGGCGGGCTGTTCCTGGTCGCCCAGCTCCTCCAGGTCGGGCTCGGGGCCTCGCCGTGGGTCGCCGGCCTGCACACGCTGCCCGCCGCGGTGATGCCGTTCCTGCTCGCCCCGGTCGGAGGGGCACTCGCGGACCGGGTCGGCCACCGTCCGCTGCTGATCGCCGGTCTGGTGCTCGAGGCCGCCGTCGATGGCGTGGTTCGCCGTGGTCGTCACGCCCGGCGTCGGCTACGCACCGTTGTTCCCGGCGCTGGTGCTGATGGGGGCCGGCAGCGCACTCTTCTTCGCGCCGCTCGCGGCGATCACGATGGGTGCGGTCGAGCCGCGCGACCAGGGGCAGGCGTCCGGCACGGTGAACACCATCCGGGAGCTCGCGGTCGTGCTCGGCGTGGCGGCGCTGGGAGTCGCCTTCGCCGCGCAGGGCGGCTACTCGTCGGCGGGGGAGTTCATCGCGGGGTTCGTCCCCTCGATGTGGCTGGCCGCCGCGCTCGCGGCCAGCGGTGCGCTGGTGGCGATGGCGCTGCCGGGCGCGGTTCCTGCTCCCGACATGAGCTCGAAGTGGCGCGCGGGCTCCGGGAGCCGCGAGACGACGACGCCACAGATCAGCAGCAGCCCGGCGAGCGCGCACAGCGACGGGACGAACGAGCCGGACGACGTGCGCGTCACGGCCATCAGGTAGACGACCACCACCGAGGTCTGGCCGGCGAGCTGGATCATCCCGTTGGAGGTGCCCTCGGGCACCGGTGCGGTGATCTCGGCGGAGTACTGCATCCCCACCGGCAGGGCGCTGGTCATGAAGAAGCCGAGCAGGAAGGCGGCGCGCGGCCAGGGCGACCCGCGTGTCGGCGAAGGTCACCCACAGCAGGGCGGGCGCGGAGAACGATGAACGAGATGGCGATGAACGGCACCCGTCGCCCGAGCCAGTCGGAGATCGCCGACATCGCCAGGGCGCCGATGATGCCGCCGAGCAGGAGGAGTGCGCCGAGGTTGCCGGCGTCGACCGAGGAGAAGCCGCGCGGCTTGACGATCTCCTCGACCCAGGTGGAGATGCCGTTGAACACCCCCATCGCGACGAAGGCGATCACCAGGAACACCACGAAGGGGCGCACCGCCAGTGCCTGGCGTACGCCGACGAGCATCGGTGTGCGGCGCGGCCACGGGACTGTCGTCGGGCGGGGTCGGTGGACGGTCCCGGGCGACCAGGACGAAGACGATGCCGGCCACGAGCGCGGCGACGCCGTACACCAGCTGCACCGACGAGATCGACATCGACTCCACCAGCGTGGGCGTCACGGCCATGCCGACGGCGACGCCGAACAGGTTGGCCAGGGTGATCAGGCTGACCGCGGTCGCTCGCTGCGACTGCGGGAACCACTGCGTGGAGATGGTCGTCCAGGCGTTGAGCAGGAACGGCTGCGCGATGGCGGCCCCGATCGTGGCCAGCAGCGCGAGCGCGTAGTGCGGCTCCGACGAGTCCGCGAGCCACGCCGGAGACACCGGCGAGCAGGGCGCCCAGCCCGGCGGCGAAGCGGAAGCCGCGGTGCACGATCAGTCTGCGAGGCGACGAACGAGAACGGCAGGTAGGCGAGCATGAAGGAGATCGCGAGGGCGCCGATCGCCGCCGACGAGACGCCGTAGTACTCCTGCGCCGTGCTGGACACCGGGGCGTAGCTGATCCAGAGCGTCTGGATCGTCAGGTTGACCGCCATGAAGGCAGCCAGGACGACCCAGCGATATGCGTATACCCGAGGCTGGTTGGCCGTCCTGCTCACGAGGATGATCGTAGGTCGCGCAGCACGCGTTCGCTCGCGAGCTTGCCGGGGGAACCGATGACGCAGCCGCCGGGGTGCGTTCCCGAGCCGCACTGGTAGTAGCCGTCGATCGGGGTGCGGTACTGGCTCCAGCCGGGGGCGGGCCGGAAGAAGTACATCTGCGGGGCGAGGAACTCGCCCGCGAAGATGTTGCCCTCGGTGAGGCCGGTGACCCGCTCGATGTCGACGGGCGTGACCACCTCGCGGTGCAGCACCAGGTCGCCGAAACCGGGGAAGTGCGACTCCAGCACGGCCTGCGCCTTGTCGCCGAAGTTCTCCCGCTCGGTCTCCCAGTCACTGCCCTTGAGCTCGTACGGCGCGTACTGGACGAAGCACGACATCACGTGCTTCCCGGGCGGAGCCATGTCGGGGTCGACGACCGACTGGATCGCCGCGTCGATGAAGGGTCGCTCGCTGTACCAGCCGTACTTCGCGGCGTCGAAGGCGCGCTCGACGTACTCGATCGTCGGGCCGATGTTGAGGAACCCGCCGTACTGCGCGTCGCTGTCGGGCAGCGCCGGGAACACCGGCAGCCCGTCGAGGGCGAAGTTGACCTTGGCGGAGACGCCGCGGAACTTCATCCGCTCGATGTTCTCCACGAGGTCGGCGGGCAGCTCGCGCGGCTGGACGAGGTCGAGGAAGGTACGACGCGGGTCGAGCGCCGACACGACCACGTCGGCGCGGAACTCGGTGCCGTCCTCGAGGGCGACCCCGACGGCCCGGCCCTCGGAGGTGATCACGGAGTCGACCCGCGAGCCGAGCCGGATCTCGGCGCCGAACGCCTCGGCCGCCCGGGCCAGCACCTGGGTGAACCCGCCGTTGCCGCCCTTGTGGAACGCCCACGAGCCGAGGTGGCCGTCGTGCTCGCCCATCTTGTGGAACAGCAGCACCAGCCCGGAGCCGGGGGACATCGGGCCGACCTTCGAGCCGATGATGCTCGAGGAGGCGTGGAAGCCCTTGATCGCCTCGTGCTCGAAGTAGTCCTCGAGCCAGTCCGAGGCGCTGCCGGTGAGCAGCCGGACCACGTCGTGCATCACCTTCTGCTCGACGCCGCCGAGGTGGTCGAGCAGCCAGGCCACGTCGGCCTGGTCCTCGGGGTCCTTGCCGAACACGTTCGGCGGGGCGTGGTCGAAGAGCGGCCGGATCGCCTGCACCACGCGGTCGAGGTCGTGGTGGTAGCGGTCGTAGGCGTCGGCGTCGTGCCGGGAGTGGCGCCGGATCTCCTGGAGGTTCTGGGCGTGGTCGTCGCCGAGCAGCAGGTAGTCGCCGTCACCGGTCGGGTGGAACGACGAGGGCATCATCAGCGGCATGAAGCCGTGCTCGACGAGGTCGAGCTCCTGGATGATCTCCGGCCGCAGCAGGCTGAGCGCGTAGGAGAACGTCGTGAAGGAGAACCCGGGGAGCAGCTCCTCGGTGATCGCGGCGCCACCCACGAGGTCGCGCTGCTCGAGCACGAGGGTGCGCAGACCCGCCTTGGCGAGGTAGCCCGCGTTGACGAGTCCGTTGTGGCCACCGCCGACCACGATGGCGTCGTACGCATGGGTGGACGTGTCGGGGCTCATGGCTTCGCCGCCTTCCGCGCGGGGTTGAACAGGGGGAGCCGCGCCGTACGGGCCAGCACCGTCGTGTTCGAGTGGTTGATCGCCAGCTCCATGTGCACCTCGGAACCGGGGGAGGCGGCATCGGGGCGGACTCGCGCCAGGCCGATGTGCTTCTGCAGCACGGGGGAGTACATGAAGCTGGTGACGTAGCCGACCTGTGACCCTCCGGCGGTCGTCGGCCGGTCGTGCAGCACCGACTCGTAGGGCAGCGGGTGCTCGTCCTTGGGTGGGAGCAGGCCGGCGTCGCGGTGCAGCGTGTCCCACGCCATCCAGTCCACGACGATCCCGACCGAGGCCCACCGCGAGGACTTCGTGGCCAGCTCGCGCCGGATCGCGGCGCCGCCGACGAACGCACGGTCGCCGTCCGCCACGCCACGCAGCATCCAGCCCATGCCGAGCTCGGTCGGCGTCACCCGCTGGTGGTCGGTGAAGGCGGTCCGGCTGTTGTGCCACTCGACGTCGACGAGCGGGAGGCCGGCCTCGATGCGCAGCATCATCAGCGCCTCCTCCCCGAACGGGCGTACGCCGTGGCCACGACCCGCGTCGAGGATCGCATCGAGCACGTCGACGGCCTGGTCGGCCTCGACCGTGACCTCGAACCCCAGGTCGCCGGTGTAGCCGGTGCGGGACAGCGTCACCGGTGAGGACCCGAGCTTGGTGTCGGTCAGCCCGAAGAACGGCAGCGAGTCGGCCTCGGGCATCAGCCTCGAGAGCACCGTCCGCGAGCGGGGACCCTGGACGGCGAGGATGCCGTAGCTCTCCGAGACGTCCTCGATCTCGACGCGCAGCCGTCCGCGCAGGTCACTGAACCAGCCGAGGTTGGGGCGGGCGGCGGTCAGCAGGAAGTCGGTGTCGGAGTGCCGGAAGACGACGCCGTCCTCCATCACGAACCCGCGGTCGTCGCACCACAGCGTGTACTGCGCGTTGCCGGGTCGGCACAGCCGGATGTCGCGGACCAGCACTCCGGCGAGGAACTGCTCGGCGTCGGGACCCTGGATCCGGTACTTGTACAGCGGCGAGGTGTCGAAGACGCCGACCGCGTTGCGGACCGCGAAGTACTCGTGCTTGGGGGCGTCGGTGTAGCGCAGCGCCGACAGGTAGCCCTGCCACTGCGTGTAGAGGCCCTGGGTGTTCAGCTCGCCCAGTCGGGGGTGGAACGGCGTCGTCCTGATCATGGTGGGACAGACGTTATCCGTTACTGACTCGCGCGTCAGTAGCGACGCCGAGGGAGTCGAGCAACCCAGGCGTAGACCTCGGCCTCGTAGTCGAGCCGCGCATAGCGTCCCGACGGGCCCGCGTGGGCCCCCGCGCCGGTCTCGGCCCGGAACAGGCAACGGGGCGACCACTCCGGGTCGGACTCGCGGAGCGCGGCCGTCCACTTCGCCGGCTCGTGGACCATCACCCGGGCGTCGTGCAGCGCGCCGGTGACGAGCAGGTCGGGTCGGGAGCCGGCCGGCGGGAGGTGGTCGTACGGCGACCAGGCGAGCATCCAGTCGAAGTCGGCCTTGCGCCGCGGGTCGCCCCACTCGTCCCACTCGTTGACCGTGAGGGGGATGGACGGGTCGAGCATCGTCGTGACCGCGTCGACGAAGGGGACCTCCGCGACGACGGCCCGCCACCGGTCCGGCCGCTGGCTGAGCACTGCGCCCTGCAGCAGGCCGCCCGCGCTGAGACCACGGGTGCCGATGCGGCTGCCGTCGACGAGCCCCTCCCGGGCGAGGCCGTCGGCCACGGCGATGTGGTCGGTGAAGGTGTTCTGCTTCTGCTCGAGATGGCCCTCGAGCCACCACCGCCGGCCGCCCTCGCCACCGCCGCGGATGTGGGCGTGCACGAAGACGACGCCCGCGTCGAGCAGGCTCGGCAGCGCGGGATCCCAGGCCGGGTCGTCGGTGGCCTCGTAGGCGCCGTACCCGTACATCAGGGCGGGCGCGCTGCCGTCCAGCGGCGTGTCCCGGTGTCGTACGACGGTCGCGGGGATCGGCGTCCCGTCGGGGGAGGGGAACGTCCTGGTCTCGCTGACGTAGCGCTCGGGATCGTGCCCGGGCGCGTCCTGGCGGTGGCGCTCGGTGCGTGAGCCGGTGGCGAAGTCGATGTCCGACCAGACCGGAGGGTGCACGTAGGACTCGTCGACGACGGTCACGCTCGTCGCGGTGAAGTCCTCGTTGTGGGTCTGGTCGACGGTGCCGGAGTCGAACAGGGGGGCGACGACGAGCCCGGGGGAGTCCAGCGCGTCCACCGGGAGCACCCGCAGCCGGTGCCGGACGTCGGAACGGAAGCTGAGCACCACGTGGGTCGCGAACGCGTCGACCCGCTCCAGCCGTTCGGACGGCTCCTCCGGGCGCACCGGCTGCCAGGTGGTGTGGTCCTGGTCGGCGTCGCGGGGGACCGGGCAGCGGGCCAGCCGGAACTCCTGGGCACCGTCGTTGGTCACCAGCAGCAGGGTGTCGGTGCCGTCGGGCAGGACGACGTGCTCGGCGTGGTACTCGACGCCCGTGCGCCGACCGCCGACCGAGCGCGGCGTCGAGGTGGGGTCGTGGGCGTCGAGGACCCAGACCTCGCGGGTGTCCCGGCTCTGCGTCCAGAACACGACCAGTCCGCCGCTGCGGGTGCCGCGCACCTCGAGCTCGAACCGCTCGTCCGGTTCGTCGAGCACCAGCACGTCCGCGTCGTACGACGAACCGATCGCGTGCCGCCACACCTGGAACGGCCGGTAGGCCTCGTCGTGCACCGTGTAGAAGAAGTACGCCGAGTCGGCGCTCCACGCCCCGCTGTAGTAGGACCGGGGCACCACGTCGGCCAGGTCCTCGCCCGAGTCGAGGTCACGGAACCGCAGCTCGTAGACCTCGTCGCCGGTCCGGTCCACCGAGTAGGCGAGCAGTCGCTCGTCCGGGCTGACCATGCTCAGGCCCAGCTCGAGGTAGCCCGAGTCGTCGGCCAGGAGGTTGGCGTCGAGGAGCAGCTGGCCCTGACCCGGCCCCCTGGGAGTGGACTGCCCCGGAAGGTCGAAATCACGCAACAGTTGCGTGTACTCCCTTCCCGCCGGGAGGAGCGTGTAGTAGTAACGACTCTGATGTCGCCAACTGACTGACAAGTCAGTAGCCGGCACCCTGTTCTTCATCTCGGATCGCAGTGCGTCTACGAGGGGGCTCAGATGTCCGGTGGCAGATTCGTACCAACGACGTTCTGTCGTGAGGTACTCCAGAAGCTCGGGCGACTCGTGGTCGCGCATCCAGCTGTAGGGGTCGGGGCGCGCGACTCCGTGCTCCCGATGCACGTGCGGCACCTGTCTCGCGAGTGGAGGGGACGTCACAGCGGGCACCGTACTCTCACCCGCCTCGCCGTCGGCACTTGGTCTGATCGCCGGGTTCTTCGTGCTGACCCCGGCTCCGCCGGCCTCCGCCGCCGACGACAACACCTTCACGGTGGCGCTCACCGACGAGGTCGACTCCCTGAACCCGTTCCTGGGCGTGCTGGCGAACTCCTACGAGATGTGGGCGCTCACCTACAACTTCATGATCGGCTACTCGATGAAGGACATGTCGCCGCAGCCCGAGCTGGCGACGAAGTGGGAGACGTCCCCCGACGGCAAGACGTGGACCTTCCACATCCGCGACGACGTGAAGTGGACCGACGGTCAGCAGCTCACCGCCGCCGACATCGCCTACACCTACAACCGGGTGCTGCACGGCACCGTCGAGGCGAACAACTGGTCGAGCTACCTCAACAACGTCACCAGCGTCACCGCGCCTGACGCCGGCACGGTCGTGCTCAAGCTGTCCAAGCCCAACGCGGTGCTCCCGCTGCTGCCGATCCCGATCGTGCCCGAGCACATCTGGAAGAACGTCAGCGAGAAGGCGATGAAGAGCTTCGGCAACGCGCCGACCCCGGGCCACCCGATCGTCGGGTCCGGGCCCTACATCCTGGAGGAGGGCAAGACCGGCGGCTCGACCTTCAAGTTCGTGGCCAACAAGAACTACTGGGGCGGCGCCCCGCACGTCGAGCACGTCGACTTCCGGGTGTTCAAGAGCACCGACCCCGCCGTGCAGGCGCTGATCAAGGGCGAGGCCGACTTCGTCGACGACATCACCGCGCTGCAGGTGCGGGCCCTCAAGGGCAAGGACGGCATCACCGCGGGCAACAACGTCTCGCCGCTGTTCGAGGAGATCGGGTTCAACACCGGCGCGGTCGACACCAAGACCAACAAGCCCATCGGCGACGCCAATCCGGCCGTGCTGGACCCGAAGTTCCGGCACGCGCTCGGGTACGCCGTCGACCTGGACCGCATCGTGAAGAGCGCGTTCCAGGGGGCGGCCACGCCCGGCTCGACGGTCGTCCCGTCGCCGTACACGACCTGGCACTGGAACCCGCCGGCCGACGAGAAGTTCACCTTCGACCTCGACAAGGCCGGGCCAGCTGCTCGACGAGGCGGGCTACAAGAAGGGCAGTGACGGCAAGCGCACGCTGCCCAACGGCAAGCCGATCGCACCGCTGCGCCTGTTCTCGCGCAGCGACTCGGAGTTCTCGACGAACATCATGAACTTCCTCAAGGAGTGGCTGGCCGACCTCGGCATCGACTCCAAGGTGACCGCCATGGACAGCGGCAAGCTCGGCGACGTGATCCTGTCCGGGGAGTTCGACCTGTTCCAGTGGGACTGGTACGTCGAGCCCGACCCCGACGGGATCCTGGCCGACTTCACCTGTGACCAGCGTGGCGGGCTCTCCGACTCGTGGTACTGCGACAAGGCCTACGACGCCATGTACAAGCAGCAGAACGGCGAGATGGACAAGGCCAAGCGGATCGAGATCGTCAAGGCGATGCAGCAGAAGCTCTACGAGGACTCGCCGTACATCGTGGTGGCCGAGACGACCCAGGGCCAGGCGGTGCGCACCGACCGGTTCGCGTGCTTCCAGCCGCAGCCCGACCCGGGTGGTGTCTGGCTGATCCAGTACGGCGGCCACAACTACAACCAGTTCCGGCCGACGTCCCAGGCGGGTGACTGCGACGGGGTCGCCTCGGCGATCGGCGCCAGCGCGTCGTCGAGCACCTCGTCCTCCAGCGACGGTGGTGGCAGCAACACCGCTGCCTGGATCGCCGGCGGAGTGGTCGTGGTCGCCCTCGTGGGTGGCGGCGTGCTGCTGATCCGGCGCCGGGGCACTGCGGCCGAGCGCGAGTGATGCCGAACAGATGACCACCGTCGTCACGAACGCGCCGGCACCGCCGGTCGCCCGCCGTCGTACCTACCTGAGCTACGTCGGGTCCAAGGTGCTGGGCGCGTTCGGCAGCCTGTGCTTCGTCCTGGTGCTCAACTTCTTCCTCTTCCGGGTGCTGCCGGGCGACCCTGCCCGCACGCTGGGGCGTGGACGGTTCCGCACGGAGGCGCAGCTCGAGGCCTTCCGGCACACCTACGGCCTCGACCAGTCGCTGCCGCACCAGTTCGTCACCTACGTCGGCAACACCCTGACCGGGCACCTCGGGGTGTCGCTGCGCTACCGGGTGCCGGTCAGCGAGCTGATCTCCGAACGCCTCGGCACCACCCTCCTGCTGGTCGGCAGCTCGACGATCCTGGCCATGGTCATCGGGGTGTACATCGGGATGATCGGCGCCTGGAACCGCGGTGGTCCGTTCGACCGGTTCTCCACCGGTTCGACGCTGACGCTCTACTCGATGCCGGAGTGGTGGCTCGGCCTGATCCTGATCGCCGTCTTCGCGGTGGGCATCGGGCCGTTCCCCGGGCTCTTCCCGACCGGGGGGTTGCACTCCCTCGACGTCGATCCGAACAGCCTGGCGGGCTGGATCGACACGGCCTGGCACCTGACGTTGCCGGTGCTCACGCTGACCCTGGCGTTCCTGGCGGAGTACTCCCTGGTGATGCGCTCCTCGCTGCTGGACGAGCTGGGGGAGGACTACCTGACGACGGCGCGCGCCAAGGGCCTGCGTGACGTCGAGGTGCGCCGCCGGCACGCCGCTCGCAACGCGCTGCTGCCCACGACCACGCTCTCCGCGATCAGCCTCGGGTACGTCGTCTCGGGTGCCATCACCATCGAGACGGTGTTCTCCATACCGGGGCTGGGACTGCTCGCGCAGGAGGCGCTCAGCATCCCCGACTACTGGGTGCTCCAGGGCGACCTTCCTGGTGGCCGCGGCCGGCGTGATCCTCGCCAACCTGATCGCCAACCTGCTCTACGGCGTCCTCGACCCGCGGGTGCGCTCATGAGCACCACGAATCCCGCCCGGACCTCGGCGCAGCTGCTCCGCGCGCGACGCGTGGCGGCACTGAAGGCCAACTGGAAGCTGTTCCGCGCCAGCCGATGGGGCGTGATCGGCCTCGTCGTGCTGGTCATCTTCATCCTGGTCGCCGTGTTCGCGCCGCTGCTGGCCGACCCCGAGGGGCTCCAGGTCACCAAGGCCACCGGCGGCATCCTCGAGCCGCCGTCCCGGGAGTACTGGCTGGGCACCGACGAGAACGGCCGCTCGATCCTGACCCTGCTGATCTGGGGTTCCCGCATCTCGCTGTTCGTCGGGCTGTGCGCGACGGTCATCTCGATGGTGATCGGCACGCTGGTCGGGCTGATGTCCGGCTTCTTCGAGGGCTGGCCGGCCGCGATCCTGTTCCGGATCACCGAGTGGTTCCTGGTGATCCCCTACCTCCCGCTCGCGCTGATCCTCGCCACCG
This sequence comes from uncultured Actinomycetota bacterium, assembly GCA_963797505.1. GTDB lineage: Bacteria > Actinomycetota > Actinomycetes > Propionibacteriales > Nocardioidaceae > Marmoricola. The sequence continues at coordinate 87,128 of CAWCQB010000006.1, forward strand.
TGATGGGGCGTTCGCTGTTCACGATCTCGTTCGTCATCGGGCTGACCAGCTGGCCGGCGACGGCCCTGCTGATCCGTGCGCAGGTGCTGTCGATCAAGGAGCGTCCCTACCTCGAGCGCGCCCGCGTGCTGGGCGCGGGACGTTGGCGACAGATGAGCCGGCACGTGCTGCCCAACGTGACGCCGATGATCTTCGCGAACACGACGCTGACCGTCGCCGGCGCGATCCTGCTCGAGACCACCCTGAGCTTCCTGGGCCTCGGCGACCCGACCCGCATCTCGTGGGGGTCGATGCTCGAGGCCGCCTTCGCGGTCGGCGCGATGACGACCGGGGCGTGGTGGTACATCGTGCCGCCCGGCGTGTGCGTCGTGATCGTGGTGCTCGCGTTCACGCTGGTCGGGCAGGCGCTCGAGGAAGTCTTCAACCCCCGGCTGCGTGGTTCGCGATGACCGAGCTGCTCGCGCTGCAGGGACGTGTCGGTCTCCTACGGCACCCTCGAGGGTCCGCTGCCCGCCGTACGCGGTGTCGACGTGGTGGTGCACGCCGGCGAGGTCGTCGGCGTCGCGGGGGAGTCGGGCTGTGGCAAGTCCACCCTCGCCAGCACGGTCCTCCGGCTGCAGCCGAAGAGCGCGACGGTCTCCGGGACGGTCGAGGTGCTCGGTGCCGACGTACTCACCATGAGCTGGGGCGACCTGCGCGCGCTGCGCTGGGCCGGGGCCTCGATCGTCTTCCAGGGCGCGCTGCACTCGCTCAACCCGGTGCACCGCGTCGAGCGGCAGATCGGCGAGGCGATCCAGGTGCACGAGCCCGGGCGTGAGCGACGACGCGATCGAGGAGCGGGTCGGTGAGCTGCTCGAGCAGGTCGGCCTCCCGCCGGCCCGGATGCGTGCCTACCCCCACCAGCTCTCCGGCGGGCAGCGCCAGCGGGTGATGATCGCGATGGCCCTGGCCTGCCGACCCTCGCTGATCATCGCCGACGAACCCACGACCGCGCTCGACGTCATGGTCCAGGCGCAGATCCTCGACCTGCTCTCCGGACTCGTGCGCGACCTCGGCGTCGGCATGATGATCATCAGCCACGACCTGTCGGTGCTCGCCGACGTCTGCGACCGCGTGCTGGTGATGTACGCCGGCCGCATCGTGGAGTCGGGCAGCGCCCAGCAGGTCTTCAGCGACCCGCAGCATCCCTACACACGCGCTCTCTCCGGCGCCTTCCCGCGCATCGGTGACCCGGCCGCCCGCTATGCACCCACCGGACTGGCCGGCGACCCGCCCGACCCGCGCGAGCTGCCGACCGGGCTGCTCCTTCGCGCCGCGGTGTCCGCGGGTCGTCGACAGGTGCCGCGAGGCCGAGCCGGCCCTGCTCGAGCTCGAGGGCCAGCGCGCGGCCGCCTGCATCCGGGTGGGGGAGCCGTGAGCGCCCCCGAGGTCGCCGCCGAGGTCGCCGCCGAGGAGCAGCCGCTCATCGAGGCCCGCGGCGTGCAGGTCGACTTCGCCACCCGGGCCGGGTCGGTGGCGCGCGCCCTCGACGGCGCCGACCTGTCCGTACGCCGCGGCGAGATCGTCGCCCTCGTCGGGGAGTCCGGGCTCCGGCAAGACCACGCTGGCGCGCTCGCTGATGGGGCTGCAGCGACCCAGCGCCGGCGAGGTGTACTTCGACGGCGCCCCGCTGGACTACTCGATCAGGGGCCTGCGCCGGTTCCGCAACCAGGTGCAGATGGTGCTCCAGGACGCCGCCGGGTCGCTGAACCCGCGCCAGACCGTCTACGAGTCGGTGGCCGAGGGCATCCGGCTGCACAAGAGGGTGGCCGACGACCCCGAGGGGCGGACCGAGGTCGACCTCGTCTCCGCCGCACTCTCCGACGCCGGGCTGCGTCCACCGGAGCGGCTGTTCCTCCGCTACCCGCACGAGCTGTCGGGCGGTCAGAAGCAACGGGTGCTGATCGCCGGAGCACTCGCGCTGCGTCCGCAGATGCTGATCGCCGACGAGCCGGTCTCGTCGCTCGACGCCTCGATCCGTGGCGAGATCCTGGCGCTGCTGCTCGGCCTGCGCGAGACGCTCGGGCTCGGCATCGTCGTGGTCACCCACGACCTCGGCCTGGCGTGGAACATCGCCGACCGGATCGCGGTGATGTACCTCGGCCGGGTGGTCGAGTGCGGCACCACCGAGGAGGTGCTCGGGTCGCCGCGACACCCGTACACGAAGGCACTGCTGTCCGTCGTACCCGAGATCGAGCACATCGAGCCGGTCGTGCTGACCGGCGAGATCCCGGACCCGACGCGCATCCCCGGTGGGTGCCGCTTCCACCCGCGCTGCCCGGCCCTCGCCGACGGGAGCGCGGCGGCAGCAGGCGTCGACGAGAAGTGCCGGACCGAGCCGCTGGACACGCTGCCGGCCACCGGCGTGCACCGCGTCGCCTGCCACCTGGACGCGGTGCTGAGCGTCAACCGCTAGCTCAGGTCGAGCACGCTCGGAGGCTGCTGCCAGATCTGACGGGACACCTGCTCGGGGTAGTCCGTGACCTGGGGCTCCGCGTCGAACAGCCGCGTGGCGCCGGTGTCGTGGGTTGCCCAGCCGGGGTCGCCGTACGTCGCGAACGCCGTCCACGCGTCGCGCATCTGTGCCGACACCAGTGCTGCTTCATCGGTGGGTGGTCCGATCAGCGCGGCCGGCTGACCGGCGGTGAGGTTGCCGAACACCAGTGGCACGTCCAGCCCGTGGCAGGCGCCCAGGATTCCGCCCATGCCGGGGGCCGGCCAGGTCAGCTCGTAGAGGTGGGCCCGGCCGCCTGCCCTGAGGTGCGCCTCGGCGAGGTGCAACGAGGGCATCCGGAACAGCCAGTCCGAGCGCACCACCTCGTAGAGCTCCTCGGGGTCGGGAAAGCTCTCCCGGTACCGCTGCGGATCGGGACCGAAGATCTCGGCGGTGTGGTTCGCCTGTGCCTCGGTGACCTCGCCCAGCATGCCGCTCACGGCGCTGAGCAGCCGCTGCTCGTGGCGCGTGTGCCCGACCATCAGCTCGACCTGGCCCGTGAGTCCCAACCACGGCGTCGTGGGCAGCACGTCACCGTCGATGACCGGAGCGATCGGGATCTGTGCGTGCGCTGCCCGGCCCCAGCGGTCTGCGAACTGCTCGATCTTCGCCGCGACGGCATCACTGGCCAAGGGCAGGAGGCGAGGATCCGTGGTCCCGAGCTCGTCGGGACGGATCCCCAGCTCGGCGGCGCAGGCTTGCGTGATGTCGCTGGCCAGGGCGGGGGTGAAGAAGGTCCCCGGCATGCTCTGCACGATCGCCCGGCAGAACAGTCCGGCCGCTCGCGGCATCGCCAGCAGTGCTGCCACCGAGCCGCCGCCGGCCGACTGGCCGAACACGGTGACCATGTCCGGGTCGCCGCCGAACGCGCCGATGTTGTCCCGCACCCACTCGAGCGCCGCGACCTGGTCGAGCAAGCCGCGGTTGGCGGGCGTTCCGTCGACGAAACCGAAGCCTTCGAGTCCGACGCGGTAGTTGAGGGTCACGAGCACCACCCCGTCGTGAGCGAGGTTGCCGCCGTCGTACTCGGGCAGTCCGGAGGTGCCGAACAGGTAGGCGCCGCCCTGGATCCACACCATCACCGGCAGTCCGCCGCCGAGATCGGGCGACCACACGTTGACCGTCAGCCACTCGTCGCCGTCTTCACCCAGCGCGTCCATGCCGAAAGCTCCGGACTGCGGCGGCGGTGGTCCGAACTTCGTTGCCTCCCGGATGCCTGACCAGGCCCGAACCGGTGCTGGCGCGCCGAAACGCACGGGCAACGAGGCATACGGGATGCCACGAAAGACCGTGAGACCCGCCGCTGCTTCGCCCCGGACGACTCCGCCGGTGACCCGGACGTCGATGTGCACGCTGCGATCGTTGCCGCAAGCACGGCGGAAGCGCTACCGGATTGGTTCGGTCCACTCGTCAACGTGCCAACGGTGGCCCGTGACCGCGTGCGAGCTGTTGCGGGGGATCGAAGGTGAACATGCCTGGCTCGGTCACCCTGATCTCCCACGGACCGGAGTGGACGAGTCGGTGGTGGTGTCCGCAGAGAAGGATCAGGTTGCCCAGACTCGTCGGCCCGACCGTCTCTGCTGGCCGCGGCTACGGACGGGCGCACCTGGCCGCTGATCTCGGGCGCTGGGATGCCGCCGGCTTCCCGACGTACCTTGAGCCGAGCGATCCGCGGAACAATGCTCGCTACGAGCGACAGGGATACTTCGAGGTGGGGGAGTTCGAGATGATCGTGGACGGGGCAATCGTGACCACCGTGTGGCGCCCAGTGGGTGGCTGAGCAGCCGTGATGAACACAAAACTCGTGGCTCTTGTCCTCATCGTCGCGCTCGTCGTCGCCGGCATCGGCACCGGTCTCGCGGTCTTGCTCAGCCGATGACACGAGCTGGCTCGGCCGTGCAAACGACCTCATCGACGGTCCAGGCTCTTTCAGTCGTCAGGTGGCGCGCGGTCGGTCATTCTGCGGGTCTGGCCACGGGGAAGGACGAACTCGAACACTCCGGGTGCGGTGATCCTGATTTCCCAGGGACCGGAGTGCACGAGCCGGTGGTGGTGTCCGCAGAGAAGGATCAGGTTGCCCAGACTCGTCGGGCCGCCGTCGACCCAGTGGCTGGATGTGATGTGCGTGGCACATGATCGGTGGGCGGGTGCAGTTCTTGAATCGGCAGTGGCGGTCGCGCGCGACAAGGGCCTTACAGATGGCTGCGGTGGCGAGGCGCTGCTGGCGGCCGACGTCGAGGACGTGGGACTCGGTGCCGAGGACGGCAGGGATGATCTCGGCGTCGCAGCAGATCCGGCGGATCGCGGAGGCGGAGAGGACTTCGCCGGTCTCGGTCTCGCCGAGTCCGGTCCAGTCGCGTAGCTGCGTGTAGGTCCATGGTCACGGTGAGCCTGGGGTCGCGCCGTGGCAGTCGGGCAGGACGTCGGTCGTCTGCAGCAGCCGGCAGGCATCGACGAGGGCGTCGAGCATCCGGGCGCCGTGGTCACGGGGGTCGCGCTCACCGTCGTCGAGCGGCTGCTGGTGCGGCGAGTGGGATCAGGGTGGCCTTGATGAGCGCCGCGTCCTCGGCGGTGCAGCGGCCCTTGATCCAGGCTCCGCCGGCCTGGTCGTCGGTGACCGAGAGGTGCCGGCCGTGGTGGGCGGCGCGTTCTTGACGGTCGAGGGCCTTCTCGTCGCGGCGTTCCTCTCCGTCGGGGTCGACCACGGTGACCAGGTGGAGGGCGATCTTCTTGAGCTCGGAGGCGTCCAGGGCCTTGGCGTCGGCAAGCAGGACCTGCACGCCGCGAGCGCGGAGGTCGGGGTCGCTCGGGGAGTCGGTCGATGGCGCGTTCGATGACGTGGGCCTTGGTGGTGGAGAGCCAGCCGTCGCGCATGGCCTCCACCACCGGTGCCAGAGCGGGTTCGGTGACGGCACCTGCGAGGCGCACGGTCGCGGGACCGGTGCCCTTGTGGCCGCCGGCCACGTGCGTGAGGAAGTCCTGCGTCGATGCCCACCCGCGTGTCCTTCACTGCTCCGGTGGCCTCCAGCTCACGCACCACACCGAGCTCGAGGGCGTCGAGGACGGCCTTGAGCGCCTCGACCTCCGCGACGACGTTCATCAGCTCGCCGCCGTCGTGTGCCGCCCACAGGGTGTCGACCATCTCGACAACTCGCGCACGCACGCCGGCCAGCTCACTCACGAGGGTGCTGGAGTGGTGCGACATGCCTCAATCCAACCAGTGACCACCGACAGATTCTGATCGAGTTTCCCCTTGTGTGGAAGGGATTTCCCGAAGATCTGCGAGAAGTCCGATCGAGTGGTTTCGAGACGCTCGCTGACGCTCGCTCCTCAACCACCGAGCCACGGTGGCGACCGCGCAAGCCTCACTTCAGCAGCCGCAACCACGACGGTCGAGAGGCACCGCCGTGCGCCGGGCGAAGGTGTGGGGAACGCCAGCGCAACCAGACGCCGACGTTGACCACACTCTCCGTCAACCCAGGCCGAGCGAGCAGAGCGGTCGTGGTTTCGAGACGCTCGCTGACGCTCGCTCCTCAACCACCGAGAAAAGCGTGCTCGCTCGTCCCGGATTCTTGACCGTCGGCCCTGAGGGTGAGGTGTACCAGGGGTGAACGACACCCGAGTCAGGGCGTGGCGCCGAAGCGTCGCTGCAGGTCGGCGTAGCCGATCGCACCGTCGAGGAAGCCGAGCGTCCCGGAGTCGAGCAGCTCCTGACCGGCGCGCTCCAACATGCTGAGAGCGGCTCGGGCCAGGCTGCCGCCCAGGCTGACGCGCTTGACCCCGAGCGAGAAGAGCGTGGGTGCGTCGGTGGTGCTCGCCAGCCCCGCCACCACGTTGAGCGGAGCCGGAATGGCGACGGCGAGCCGGCGGATGGTCTCCTCCTCGACGACACCGGGCACGAAGACGCAGTCGGCTCCCGCCTCGACGTACCGCACGGCACGCTCGATCGTCGCGTCGAAGACGTCCTCGGTCGTGCCGGCGAAGTAGGTGTCGGTGCGGGCGTTGAGCACGAAGGTGCCACGGGGCGCTGCGGCACGGGCGGCCGCGATGCGCTCGGTGGCCTCGTCGATGTCGAAGAGTCGGCCCTGGGCAGCGTCCTCGATGTTGCCGCCCACCACTCCGAGCTCCAGGGCCTCGGCCACGGTGCGGCCGACGTCGTCCGCGGTGTCGCCGTACCCCGCCTCGAGGTCGGCCGTGACCGGAACGCTCACCGCGGCCACGATCCGACCGACGTGCTCGAGCATGGAGTCGCGGTCCATCGTTCCTCCGTCCGGGACTCCGCAGGACCAGGCGATGCCCGCGCTGGTCGTGGCGATGGCCGGGAAGCCGACCTGCTCGAGGATGCGCGCCGAGCCCGCGTCCCAGGCGTTGGGCAGCACGAAGCCGGCCCGGTGTGCAGGGCCAGGAGCGCAGCTGCCTTGTCGATCGAAGGTCCGGTGTTCACGAGACCACCATGTCACCGTCAGTCAGCCGGGGGGAGTGCCGTAGAGCAGCCGTCGTACGCCGGCCCGCGACGCGAGCAGCGCCACGACCAGCAGCGTGACGGGGATGAAGCCGCCGAGGCTCACCTTGTCGCCGAAGACGAGGTCGACGAGCTCGAGGACCACGAGCTTGCTGCCGACAGCGACCACCCACAGGGACAGGGCGGACACCACCTTCGCCCGCCGGGTGGTGGCGTCGCGCAGCCGCTCGAGAATGCGGTTCTTGAGCAGGATCACCAGCTCGAGGGCGACCTTGAGGAGGACCGCGGTCAGCAGCGAGAGGGTGAAGCTCTCGCTGATCACCGCCGGCAGGTACTCGATGGCGAGGTTGAGGACCACGACGTAGACGAAGACGTCGACCACGTCGCTCGGGCGGGCGCGCAGCCACCGGCGTGCGGATGCCGTCCAGCGCAGGATGTCATGAACGCGCGAGTCCGAGCTGCCAACACGCCCACCCCCCACATCTGGCGCGAGGGTCACCCCCCGTGCCACGATGCTCGTACTGACTGGCGAGTCAGTAAGCAGCGAGGAGGTCTCCATTGCCCGAGGGCGCTCTGCAGGCGGCACTACCGCGCGAGATGTACGTCGATCCCGAGACCTGGCTGGCCGAGCGGGAGACCGTGCTGTTCGGGCAGTGGTTCTGCGTCGGTCGCGTCGACGACCTCGGCCTCGCCGAGACCGGACGCGTCGTGGTGATCGACGTCGTGGGGGAGTCCGTCCTCGTGACGAGCGACGAGCACGGCGTGCTGCACGGTGCCTACAACGTCTGCCGGCACCGCGGCTCGCAGGTGCTGCCGGTCGAGGAGTCGAGCGCGAAGCCCGTTGCCTGCGCGGCGTCTGGCGCTGCGCTGTCCCTACCACTCCTGGACCTACCGGCTCGACGGTCAGCTGCTGCGGGCGCCGCACACGAACCTCGAGGGCCTGGACGTCGAGGACTTCGCGCTGCACCCGGTCGGGGTGCAGACCTGGGGCGGCTTCGTCTTCGTCCATCTCTCGCCGGACCACGCGACCCCGCTCACGGACGCGGTGGATCGCGCCGGGCAGACGCTCGCCAACTACGGGCTCGACGGCGCTGGTGACGGGCGCGACCCTGACCTACGAGGTCGCCGCGAACTACAAGGTGCTGCTCGAGAACTACAACGAGTGCTACCACTGCGGCCCGGTGCACCCCGAGCTGTGCCGGCTGGTGCCGTCCTTCGCGGGCGGCGGCGCCGACCTCGACTGGGAGGACGGCATCCCGCACCGCGAGGGCGCCTGGACGTTCACCACGACCGGCACCACCACCCGGGCGGCGCTGCCCGGACTGACCGAGGCCGAACGGACCCGGCACAAGGGCGACGTCGTCTACCCCAACCTGATGCTCTCCGCCTCCGCCGACCACGTCGCCGCCTTCGCGCTGCTGCCGCGGGCGACCGACCGGACTGACGTGGTCTGCACGCTGCTCTTCGACCGCGCCGAAGCAGCCGCCGAGGGCTTCGACCCCGGCGACGCCGTGGAGCTCTGGGACCTCGTCAACAAGCAGGACTGGGCCGTGTGCGAGTCGGTGCAGCGCGGCATGTCCTCGCGCAGCTATCGCCACGGATGGTTCGCCCCGATGGAGAACGACAGCCTCGACATCCGTCGCTGGCTGCTGCCCCTGCTCGAGGAGACGCCATGACTGCCACGGAACGACGGGGCACGCCGACTTCGTGGTGATCGGCCTCGGCGCCCTCGGCAGCGCCACCTGCCTGGAGCTCGCCCGCAGCGGGCACCGGGTCGTCGGACTCGAGCGGTTCGGGCTCGGCCACTCGTGGGGAGCCAGCCACGACACCAGCCGGATCCTGCGGCACAGCTACCACACGCCCGACTACGTGCGGCTGACCCAGGAGGCGTACGGCGACTGGGCCCGGCTCGAGCGCGACGCCGGGACCAGCCTCGTCTCCGTCGTCGGCGGGCTCGACCTGTTCCCGCCGGAGCCGGCGATCAGCCCCGTCGACTACACCGAGTCGCTCGACGAGGTGGGCATCGACTACGAGCTGCTCACCGCCGCCGGGGTGATGAACCGGTGGCCGCAGTTCCGGCTGCCCGACGGCCTGATCGCGCTCCACCAGGCCGACGCGGCGATCGTGCCGGCGGCGCGAGGCACCCGGGTGATGCAGGACCAGGCACGGCTGCACGGTGCCGAGCTCCGCGAGCTCACTCCCGTGCGCGGCGTACGCGACCTGGGATCGCGCGGCTTCGAGGTCGACACCCCGCAGGGCGTGCTGCACTGCGGCGGGATCGTGGTGTGCGCGGACGCGTGGGTCAACGACGTCCTCTCCGGCCTCGGCCACACGATCCCGCTCGAGGTGACGCTGGAGCAGGTGACCTACTTCGAGCCGCCGCATCCGGAGCAGTTCGCCCAGGGCCGGATGCCGTTGTGGATCTGGATGGATGACCCGTCGTACTACGGCTTCCCGTCGTACGGCGAACCGACCGTCAAGGCCGCGCAGGACTGCGGCGGACCGGTGGTCGACCCCGACCAGCGCGGCTCGGAGACCGACGAGGACATGCAGGCTCGCCTCGTCGAGCACATGCGCCAGATCCTGCCCGACAGCGGGAAGCCGGTGCGCTCACTGCGCTGCCAGTACACCCTGACCCCCGACCGCGACTTCGTCATCTCGCCGGTCCCCGGTCTCGAGGCGGTCGTGGTCGGCATGGGCGCGGCCCACGCGTTCAAGTTCGCGCCGACGTTCGGCCGGCTGCTCGCCGACCTCGCGGTGGAGGGGCGTACGACGACCGACCTGTCGGCGTTCCGGATGGACCGACCCGCGCTGACCGACCCCGACTACCAGGCCCACTGGCTGGTGTGAGGTGAGCACAGGATGCATGACCGTTCAGAGCAGCGCGGAGTCCTCGAGCCCGAGCTCGCGGGCGACGGCAGCCGCCACCCACTCGCGCAGCTGGGCACGGGTCACGCTGCGGTAGACGAGCGTCGCGACCGACAGCCCGTCGAGCAGCGCCGACACCCGCGCCACCGACGCAGCCGGGTCGGCGCAGGTGAACACGCCCTCGGCCACACCCTGCTCGACGACCTCCAGCAGCGACGCGGACCAGCGTTGGTCCAGTCGACGCAGCACCTTGCGGATCACCGGCTCCCGCTGCGCCAGCGCCCACGCGTCGATCCAGATGCGCCAGCCGACCGCGGTGCCGGTGGGGCCGTAGAGGCGCAGCACCCGGCGCAGCCGGTCCACCGGATCGGTGCCGCGTGCGGTGGCGTCGTCGAGACGACTGAGGTCCCGGTCCACGGCGTGCGCAAAGGCCTCCGCGACGAGGGTGTCCTTGGTGCCGAAGTGGTAGAAGATCAGGCCCGGGCTCACGCCGAGCTCCTCGGCCACGTCGGCGACCCGGATCGCCGGGAGCCCGATGCGGTCGAGCAGGTCGGTGGTCGCGGTCAGGATCTCCTCGCGGCGTACCTCGACCGTCCGACGCCCCCGCCGCGTCACCCCTGCGCTCCCATGCGCCGCAGCATAGAAGAACCGCAGGAGGTGGCTCGATGACCGACACGTACGCCGACCCGATGGACGCGGTCCGCGCGGCCACTCCGATCGAGGGCGAACCCGACCACATGCTCCCCGCCGAGGCCTACACCTCCGTGGAGGTGCTCGCCTGGGAGAGGCGCCACCTGTTCGCCGGCAGCTGGACCTGCCTCGGCCGGCTCAGCGACCTCTTCCCGGAGACCGGTGCCGCGGTGCGGCAACGGGCCGCCGTGCTCGGTGATGTCCCCGTCCTGCTCGTGCGCGACTCGGGCGAGCTGCGGATGTTCGCGAACACCTGTCGCCACCGCGGCCACGAGCTGCTGGGCGAGGGGGAGACCTCGCCGCGGAGCCGCATCGTCTGTCCGTACCACGCGTGGAGCTACGACCTGGAGGGTGCGCTGCGGGCTGCCCGCGGGTTCCAGGAGGTCGACGGCTTCGACGAGGAGGACCACTCGCTCGTCGAGCTGCCCGTCCGGGTCTGGCAGGGCTGGGTGTTCGGGCACGCGTTGCACCCGGTGAGCTCCGGAGAGGCTCCCGACTTCACCCTTCACCTGGGCGACCTCGAGGGCATCCTCGCGCCGTACCGCTGCGACGACCTGGTGCTCGCGGACCGCCACAGCTACGAGGTCGCGGCGAACTGGAAGGTCATCGCCGAGAACTACCACGAGTGCTACCACTGCCCGTTGATCCACCCTGAGCTGTGCCAGGTCACGCCGCCGGACTCCGGCGACAACTACGACCTGCCGGGCGCGTGGGTGGGCGGTGCGATGTTCCTGCGCGACGGCATGGCGACCATGTCGCTGACCGGGGAGCTGGCCGGAAATCCGCTGCCCGACGTCGACGCGACACGCGTGGAGTACCTCCACGTCCTGCCGAACCTGCTCGTCTCAGCGCATCCTGACTACGTGATGGCACACCGGATGGTGCCCCTGGCGCCGGGACGTACGTGGGTCGAGTGCTCGTGGTACGTCGCCCCGGGCGCCGACGGCTCGGTTCCCGAGCCCCGTGGGGCCGTCGAGTTCTGGGACATCACCAACAAGCAGGACTGGGCCGCGTGCGAGAGCGTGCAGCGCGGGCTCGGCAGCCCGCACTTCCGTCCCGGACCGTTCGCGCCCAAGGAGGACGCCGTGGCCGACTTCGTCACGCGGGTGGGCCGCGCCTACCAGGTCGGTCGGTTCGAGGCATGACCCGTCGAGGCCGCTGGGCGGCGTGCGTCGTCGTGGTGCTGGCCTTCGTCGCAGCCGGACTCGTCGACAGCACCCCCGCGGGGGCCGCGCGTGAAGCCGGCCGCCAAGCCGGCCCCCACCCAGGTCGGATCCCTGACGCTGCGCAGGTGCGACGTGCTGCCGCGTGCGCTGTGCGGCTCGATCCTGCGGCCCTGGGACCCGGCCCACCCGGCTCAGGGACGCGTCCGCGTCGGGTTCGCGTTCGTGCCCGCCCGGCACGGACCGGCCATCGGCACGGTGGTGCCGCACGAGGGCGGTCCGGGCTACAGCACGACCAGCAGCGCGTCGTACTACGCGCCGATGTACGGCCCGCTGCTCAACCGGCACAACCTGCTGCTCGTCGACCAGCGGGGGACCGGTCACTCCGAGGCGCTGAACTGTCCCGCCCTGCAGGACCTGAAGATCGCCTACAACGTCGCCGCCGGCCGGTGCGGACGCTCGTTGGGCGCGCACGCCGACGACTACACGACCGCACGCTCGGCCGACGACCTCTCCGCCGTCATCACCAGGCTCGGGCTGGGCAAGGTCGACGTGTACGGCGACTCCTACGGCACCTTCTTCACCGAGGTGTTCACCGGTCGCCACCCCGACCAGGTGCGCAGCCTCATCCTCGACGGCGCCTACCCGGCGTACGGCGAGTCCGCGTTCTACCCGACCCAGGGGCCGGCGATGCGGCGCTCGTTCGCCCTCGCGTGTGCCCGCTCGGCGCCGTGCCGCGTCGGCGGGCGGTCCTACCTGACGGCACTGCGCCTGGTCCTCCAGAAGGTGCGCAAGCACCCGTGGCGCGGGTGTCTCGCACGACGCCGACGGCCGCCGTGCCCACGTGCAGGTGAACGGCCCGACGCTCGTCTCGGTGGCGTTCGGGGCGACGTACTCCGTCGCGTTCTACCGCGAGATGACCGCCGCCCTGCGGTCCGGTCTGCGCGGTGACCGCAAGCCGTTGCTGCGGCTGGTGGCCGAGGCGATCGGCGGGGGCACCGACGCCGGCGACCCCGTCGACTACAGCGAGGGACTCGACGCAGCCGTCGCCTGCCACGACTACCCGCAGCTCTACGACATGCGTGCCACGCCGGCGGTCCGTCAACGGCAGTACGCCGCCTCGATCGCCCGCGCGACCCGCACCAACCCCGCCATCTACGGGCCGTTCACGATCCGCGAGTACGCCCGCTCCGACTGGCAGTCCCTCGACTGGTGCACCCGGTGGCCGGTCGCGCCCGCGGACAACCCGGCGAAGCCACCGACCCCGCCCGGGGGTGCGTACCCGCCCGTGCCCGTGCTCGTGCTCAGCGGCGAGCTCGACTCCATCACCACCCCGGCCGAGGGACACCTGGTGGCCCAGCAGTTCCCCAACGCCCAGCAGGTCGTCGTCCGCAACAGCTTCCACGTCACCGCGATGGGCGACACCGACGGCTGCGCCCAGAGCCTGGTGCGCGCCTTCGTGCTGGAGCCCCGGGCCGCTGAGCCCGGCCCAGCGAGCCTGTGCCGATGCCGTGCAGCCGCTCCGGGCGATGGCGGTCTTCCCGCGCGGACTGGGCTCGGTGCCGCCGGCGGCGGGCAACGCGTCGCTGCGCGTCCGGCGGACGGGCCGGGTCGCGGCCCTGACCGTCGCCGACGTCGTGGACCGGTGGTGGAACAACTACTCCGGCGTCGGCTTCGGCCTGCGCGGCGGCCACTGGAGCTACGGCGGCGACCGGATCACCCGCTTCCACCTCCACCGCGTCAAGCTCGTGTCGGGCGTCGCCGTCAGCGGGACGGCGACGTGGGACCGCTACGGCAACGCGATGCGGGTGCGGCTCCGGCTCGCAGGCTCGGGTGCCGCACGGCCGGCTGCACGGGAGCTGGCTCACGCGTCGTACGGGCGCGAGCGCCGTGCTCGTCGGGAAGCTGGGCGGTCATCGGGTTCGTCTCACGTTCCCCGCGCCCTGACACAGGCGCCCCGCTAGCCTCGTCGCGTGACTCCTTCCTTCGAGCTGGACCAGGACCGCATCGAGCTCCGTGACTGGCTGCACGAGTTCGCCGCCGACGTGATCAGGCCCGCGGCCGCCGAGTGGGACGAACGCGAGGAGTTCCCGTGGCCCGTGGTCGAGGAGGCCGCGAAGATCGGCCTCTACTCGCTCGACTTCTGGGCGACCCAGAGCTTCGACGAGACCGGTCTCGGCATCCCGGTCACGATGGAGGAGATCTTCTGGGGCGACGCCGGCATCGGCCTGTCCATCGTCGGTACGACGCTCGCGGCGGCTGCCGTCCGCGGCAACGGCACCGACGAGCAGGCGATGGAGTGGATCCCGGAGATGTTCGGCAGCCCGGGTGACCTGAAGCTCGCCGCGTTCTGCTCGTCCGAGCCCGATGCCGGCTCCGACGTCGGCGCGATGCGCACCCGGGCGACGTACGACGAGGCCAACGACGAGTGGGTGCTCAACGGCACCAAGACCTGGGCCACCAACGGCGGGATCGCCGACGTGCACGTCGTCACCGCGGTCGTCGACCCCGAGCTGCGCACCCGCGGGCAGGCCAGCTTCGTGGTGCCGCCCGGCACCAAGGGACTGAGCCAGGGGCAGAAGTTCCTCAAGCACGGCATCCGCGCCTCGCACACCGCCGAGGTCGTGCTCGACCAGTGCCGCATCCCGGGCCGCTGCCTGCTCGGCGGCAAGGAGAAGCTCGACGCGCGGCTGGCGAAGGCGCGCGAGGGAGCCTCGTCCTCGGGGAACGCGTCGATGGCCACCTTCGAGCGCACCCGCCCGGCGTCGGCGCCCAGGCGATCGGGATCGCGCGGGCGGCGTACGAGGTGGCCCTCGACTACGCCAAGACCCGCGAGCAGTTCGGCAAGCCGATCATCGAGAACCAGGCGATCGCGTTCGCCCTCGCGGACATGAAGACCTCGATCGACGCGTCGCGGCTGCTGGTCTGGCGCGCGGCCTGGATGGCCCGCCAGGGCAAGCGCTTCGAGGCCGCCGAGGGCTCGATGTCCAAGCTGTACGCCGGCGAGACGGCCGTGCGCGTCACCGAGAAGGCGATCCAGATCCTCGGCGGCAACGGCTACACCCGCGAGTACCCCGTCGAGCGGATGGCCCGCGACGCCAAGATCTACACGATCTTCGAGGGCACCTCCGAGATCCAGCGACTCGTGATCGCCCGCGCGATCTCGGGAGCACCGATCCGCTGACGACAAGCGTCGGTGGTTCGAGGAGCGAGCGCCGTGCCCTCGGTGGTTGAGGAGCGAGCGCCAGCGAGCGTCTCGAAACCACGTGGACCGGGTGGTTTCGAGACAGGCCCTGGCGGGCCTTCCTCAACCACCGACACGAGACGGCCTCCTCACCACCGGACCGGCGACGCCTTCCTCAACCACCGAGTCACAGGCTCAGCGCGGGATGTGCTCGCTCCAGGTGCGGTGCGAGATCCGGTCCCCGTCGTCGAAGGCGTCGAGGTCGATGACCACGTCGTAGCCCTCGGCCGTCACGTCGACGCGCATCGTGGAGGACACCGAGACGTCGATGTCGGGCCAGGTGAGCCGGTAGGTGCAGTCGGCCGAGGCGTGCTGGGCGAAGGTACGACGGTCCACGACGACCGAGCCGGCGTACTGCTCGGACGCGCGGCCGTCGTAGGGCACGTCGTACTCCGCTCCATGACGTACGGCGCAGGTCGTCGTGTCGCGCAGCACGTCGCGGGTGACCGTCCACGAGATGTCACCCGGCTCCTCCGACGACGTCGCCTCGCCCGGGTGCGAACGTCGGTGGGCTGCTCCTCGGCACCCGAACGGATCGGCAGCTCGAGCGACCCGTCGTGCACGGTGAGCGTCACGGGGGCCGGGGGAGCGATCGTGTTCGGCCAGTCCGCGCCGGCGACGGAGAGCCGCAGGGTCTGCCCGGGATCGAGCCGGTAGGCGCAGGCGTCGAGCACCACCTCGACGTCGTACTCCTCGCCGGGGACCAGCGGCGACGGCGACGCGGGTGCGTGCACGCCGTCACGGAAGGCGAGGTCGAGGCTGCCGCGCGCGATCAGCGCCGAGGTGCCGTCGGGGAAGACGTCGCACAGCTTCACCGACAACGACGCCTGCGGCGCGTCCGCGCTGACTCGCAGCCGCACGCGCGGCTGGCCGATCATGGTCTCGGTGTCGCCGTCCCACTCCCAGACCAGCGAGCGTGCGTCGTCCTCGCGCTGGTCGGTGGACAGCCCCCACGGCAGGTGGCCGGCGCAGTCGATCCACGCGGCCGTGCCGGTGTCCGGCTGGACGACCAGCTCGCGCGGCCCGGCCAGCTCCCGCGTCTGCGTCGTCACCGACGGGGACGGCCAGGTGTCCCGGATCCAGTGGCCCTCGTGCTGGTCGAGGAACGCCGTCGGGTCGGGTGGAGGTCCGCACGAACACGTCCGCGACGTCGCTGGTGCGGCGTCTCGTCCCGACCCCGCAGCCAGCGGTCCCACCACGCGACCATCTCGCGGTCGAGGTCGATGCGCGGGCCGGGGTACGCCGTCGCGGGATCGGCGTGCACCCACGGACCAGCGAGCAGTCGGTGGGGGACTCCCGCCTCGGCCAGCGCCTCGATCGTGCGGAAGGAGTTGTTGCGGTAGCCGTCCGCCCAGCCGGCGACGATCATCACCGCACAGTCGATGCGGTCGTAGCCGTGGCCGGCACCGTCGACGTTGACCGAGCCGTGCCGCCAGTAGGGGCCGTCGCGGTTCTCGCGCAGCCAGGTCAGCACCCAGGGCTCGTTGGTCTCCAGCCGTCGCGCCCACTCCTCGCGCCACGTGTCGCCCCACACCGCCGGCACGGGCGGCAGCACGCACATCGGGGTCATGTAGTGGCAGTAGTCGACGAGGTCGACGAGCCGCAGCGCACCACCTCGCCAGTGCACGTCGTCGGTCCACCGGTCGTCGCTGGCGTAGATCGCGCACACGGCCTTGAGCGCCGGCGGCCGCTCGCAGGCGATCTGCAGCGAGTTGAACCCGGAGTACGACGTGCCCCACATGCCGACGTTGCCGTCGCACCACGGCTGGTCGGCCAGCCAGGCGATCACCTCGACGAGGTCGGTCTGCTCGGCCTCGGGGTACTCGTCGGTCGCGTCGCCCTCCGACGAGCCGGTGCCGCGCAGGTCGAGCCGGCAGACGGCGTACCCGTGCTCGTCGCGCAGCGCCACGTAGGACTCGGCGTACGACGAGGTCAGGTCGTCCTTGCGGTAGGGGAGCGCCTCGAGCAGGCACGGCTGCGGTCCGGCGGACTCGTCGGGCAGGTAGAGCGTCGCCGCCAGCCGGATCCCGTCCGGCATCGCGATCCGGACCTCGTGCTCAGTTCCCGGCACGGCCGGCCTCCGCGAGCAGTCGCGCGACGACGTCGGGATCGAGGCCCTCACTGGTGTTGCCGTCGCGCCCGACGGTCGTGGAGGCACCGAGCAGCGAGTTGAGCACCGACTCCTCGGCGGCGTCGACCACCGCCTCGAACAGGTCGTCCAGCCCGCGGCCGGCGACGCGCGGTCCGTCCTCGGGATGACCGTCGCGGTCGAACCGGCAGGTCGTCGAGGCACCCACGAAGATCTCGCCGCTGCCGTGGTGCGCGGTCGACCCCGTTCGCGCCAGCCCGAGACCGATCCGGCGCGCCAGGCGGGCGCAGTCGGCGCCGGTGACGGGGGCGTCGGTGACCACGACGCCGATGCACGACCCGGCGGGCTTGGCGGGCCCGACGTCCGCAGGCAGCAGCGCGCCGACCGGGACGCCGTCGACGGTCAGCCGCTTGCGCTCGCCGAAGTTCGTCAGCAGCAGCACCGCCACCGTGTGACCCGCCGGGGTCACCCGCGACGAGGTGCCGATGCCGCCCTTGAAGCCGAGGCAGGACATCCCGGTGCCCGGCCCCGACGGCGCCCTCGGCGGGAGGTGCGCTGCTGCCCCGGGAGTCGAGTGCCGCCCGGTGTGCTGCGAACACGTCGGCGGTCTCGACCTGCATCACGCGGCAGTCGTTGAGGAACGAGTCGTCGCACTCGCCGACGACGGGGATGACCACGTCTCCGGCGACGGCCGGGTTCTGCTCGAGGGCGATCTGGCAGGCAGCGTCGTACACCCGGCCCAGCTGCATGGTCGAGGTCAGGTGGACGGGCGTCTCGACCACCGCCCACTCCGAAGCGGTGAGGAAGCCGGTGCACTCGCCGGCGCCGTTGAGCACGGCGCCGCCGGCGGCGAGCGGTCGGGTGTAGGCGTCCTCGGCGAGCAGCAACGTGGTCACGCCCGTGCGCGCCGTACCGCGACCCTCCGGCGGTGCCGGCTCGTCGCGCACCAGCGTCGTGTGCCCGAGGCCGACGCCGGCGACGTCGAGCACCGAGTTGGTCGGACCGGTCGGCAGGACACCGATGCTGATCCCGATCTCACGAGCTCGCGGCATGCCGCCATCTTGCCCGAAAGGGCCCGTGACGTGGTGGGATACTGACTCATGGATCAGTACGCCGCGCCGGTCGTCTGGTCGCCGGCCACCCGCGACCACGACCCGAAGCACGAGGTCTGGGTGGGTGTCGCGACCGAGGGCACCGAGGTCGCCGCCCGCGTGGACGCGATCCTCGACAGCGCGACGTCTGCCGGCCACCGCGATCGTCGAGGCCACCGACCACCCCGACGACGTGCTGCGTGCGGTCCACGACCCGGCGCTGCTGGAGTTCCTGGCCACCGCGTCGGACCGCTGGCGCGAGGGCCCGTACGACGAGCTCGTCGGCCAGGACCGCGTGGTGCCGTACCTGTTCCCGACCCCGGCCATGACGGCCGGCCTGCCCACCCGTCCGGCCGTCTCGGTGCACGCGGACGCGGGCCGGTTCGCCTACGACACGATGACCCTCATCGGTCCGGGGACGTGGACAGCGGTGCGTGCAGCGGCAGACTGTGCCCTGACGGCGGTCGATCTCGTCGTGGGAGGAGAGCCGATGGCCTACGCACTGTGCCGGCCGCCCGGCCACCACGCGACCCCGGCGGGCTTCGGCGGCTCCTGCTACCTGAACAACGCCGCCGTCGCGGCGCGAAGCACTGCGCGTGGGCGGCTTCGACCGCGTCGGCATCGTCGACGTCGATGCACACCAGGGCAACGGCACGGCCGCGATCTTCTACGAGCGCGCCGACGTGCTCTACGGCTCGGTGCACGTGGATCCTGCCGCCGGGTGGTTCCCGCACGTCGTGGGCCACGCCGACGAGACCGGGAGCGGGCGAAGGAGCCGGCGCGACCCGCAACCTGCCGCTGCCCGAGGGCACCGGCGACGAGGCGTGGCTGGACGCGGTGCGCGAGCTCGCCGACTGGGTCGCGAGCGAGGGCTGTACGGCGCTCGTCGTCTCGCTCGGTGTCGACGCGGCGAAGGACGATCCGGAGAGCCCGCTGCTGGTGACCGCTGACGGCTACCGCGAGGCCGGTGCCCTGCTCGGCGCGACCGGGCTGCCCTCGGTGGTCGTCCAGGAGGGCGGCTACCACCTGCCGACGCTGGGCGGGCTGGTCACGTCGTACCTCTCCGGCCACGGCTCCCGGGTCGCGTCGTGAGCGAGGCCAAGCCGGCAGCGGCGCCGGCCCTGTCGGGCATGACCTACCTCCGACTGGTGCTGCTCGGCGCCCTGATCGGCATCCCCGCGGCGCTGGTCGCCGCAGCGTTCCTCGCGATCGTGCACACCGGCGAGAACTGGCTGTGGGACGACCTGCCGACGTCCATGGGCTACGCCTCGCCTCCGTGGTTGCTCGTCCTCGGGCTGCCGACGATCGGCGGCGTGCTCGTGCTGCTGGTGCGGAAGTTCCTCCCCGGAGACGGCGGGCACTCGCCGCTCGACGGGATCGGCGGCGGCGTGAAGCCGCTGTCGCACGCCCCGGCATCGCGCTGGCCGCGTTCGCCACGCTCGCCTTCGGCGAGGTGCTCGGGCCGGAGGCGCCGCTGATCGCGCTCGTGGGCGTCGGGTTCCGCGGCGGCCACCACGGCCGCTCTCAACCGCCACGACTGAACGGGCCTTTCGTCGGCACATGTCGAAAGTCCTTACCGTCATGAGCCACGACTTTTTCCGCGGGGCGACGAAACCGAGGCCG
>CAWCQB010000007.1:0-78095 GCA_963797505.1 uncultured Actinomycetota bacterium
CACTCGGTGCCCTCGGAGTCGAAGGTCAGCTCCTGGTGCTTGATGTCCGTCCCGGTCATGACGCCACCGATCCGTAGATGGTCCGCAGCCAGACGGCGGTGACCGCCTCCTCCTGCTGCTCGTCGGTCAGCGTGCTCCCGCGCACCAGTCGTTCCAGGGCGCGGTCGTTGAGCTCGAGCAGCATCGTCGCGAGCCCGACCGGGTCAGGTCCGTCCGGTGCCCGGCCCGCCGTACGTTCGGAGCGGATCATGTCGGCGAGGGGCTCGACGAACGACTGCAGGTCGGCGTCCCAATCTCGCGGACGGCCTGGCTGGTCGCCCGGGCCTCGAGCATCGCGGCGAAGAGGTGCTCGTGGCGACGGGTGGCGCCGAACAGGCCCGTGACCATCGAGGTGATGCGGACCTCCGGGGTGCTGTCGGTGGAGGTCAGCCACGGGAGACGGCGAAGATCTCGTCGTACAGCTCCTCCATCAGGGCCGCCACGGCCGCGGCCTTGTTCTCGAAGTAGAAGTAGAAGGCCGAGCGCGTGACACCCGCCCGCCGGGAGATGTCGGCGATGTTGATCGAGTCGAAGCTGCTCTCCTGCAGGTGCTGGTCGAGCGACTCGAGGAGCGCGCTGCGTCGCTGGTCGCCCTTCTGCGGCGGCCGTCGGTCGCGCGTGCCGGCCCGGCTCATGCCGACGCCTGCTGCTGGCCCGTTCTGGGCCCGGCGACGTCCTGCGGGGAGCTCCTTGGTGCGGATGTCGTGCTCGTAGACGAAGTAGTCGAGCTGGTGGGTGTGCCGCGGACGGTCGAGCATGTGGCCCATGTAGCGCTCGTCGTCGGCCTTGATCACCTCGTGCATCTCGGCCTCCGACGGCGGCAGCGTAGGCACCCACGGCGTACGCCGCGATCACCCGCGCCTGGCACTCCACGAACGGGAACAGCGTCGGCGTGGCCTGGGCGAACCCGGCGAACAGGAGGTCGTCGATGTCCGGCTTGAAGATGCGCTTGTAGAGGTCGATCCGGTTCTCCGGGGCGCTGATGAACTCGGGGTCGAAGAACGGGAAGGTCAGGTTGTAGCCGGTGGCGTAGATGATCACGTCGAAGTCCGACGAGGTGCCGTCCTCGAAGTGCACCGTGCTGCCGTCGAGCCGGACGACGTTGCCCTTGGGGGTGACGTCGCCGGACTTCAGCCGCAACGGCAGCTCGCCGGACTGGGTCGGGTGGGCCTCGAAGAACTTGTGGTTGGGGGCGGGCAGCCCGTAGAGCGTCGGGTCCGACGCCGTCAGCCGCTGCCCCCACTGCGCGACCTTGCGCTGCCAGCTCAGCGGCAGGTGGGGGTTGGTGCGGTAGTTCATGTCGGCGGCCTTGCCGAACATCAGCTTCGGCACGACCCACGCGCTGCTGCGGGTGGAGAGCGTGACCTGGTTGCGCAGCGCCCGCTGCGAGAGCTCGACGGTGATGTCGGCGGCACTGTTGCCCAGGCCGACGACGAGGATCCGCTTGTCCATCAGGTGCAGCGGCGTCCACGGGTCGACGTAGTGGTGGGAGTGGAAGGACTCGCCGGTGAACTCGCCGGGGAACTCCGCCGTACGCGGGTCCCAGTGGTGCCCGTTGGCGACGACGAGCAGGTCGAAGCGGCGGGTCGCGCCCGCCTCGTCGTCGATCTCCCAGCCGCCGCCCTCGAGGCGGCGGGCGGACAGGACGCGGTTGCCGAACTCGATGTGCTCGCGCAGGCCGAAGGCGTCGGCGTAGGAGTCGAGGTAGTCCTTGATCTCCGTGTGGTGCGGGAAGTCCGGGTAGTCGTCGGGCATCGGGAAGTCCTTGAAGGACAGCTGGTGCTTCGAGGTGTCGATGTGCAGCGACTGGTAGGCGCTGCTGTGCCCGTTGGGGTTGCCGAACGCCCAGTTGCCGCCGACCCGGTCGGAGGCCTCGAAGCAGGTGACCGGGACGCCGTAGTCGGCGAGCATCTTGGTCGTGGTGAGCCCGCTGATCCCGGCTCCGATCACGGCGGTCGTGGGTGCGCTCGTGCCCGGCATGCCGCGACCCTAGCCGCTGACTTGACGTACGTCGACTTTTTCCGACACCTGTCAAAAACGTCGTCGAGTGTCTACGGTGAGCCCGTGGATGGACAACAGGGAGGGGTCGCTGCCGTCTTCGGCGGGGGCTCGGGGATCGGTGCCGCAGTCGCAGCCAGGCTCACGCAGGAGGGGTACGACGTGCACGTCGCGGACCTGACCGGTTCGCCGCCCGTGGACGTCACGGACGAGCAGGCCGTGCAGGGGTTCCTCGAGAAGATCGTCGAGCGCGCAGGCTCGCTGGACCTGGTGGTGAACAGCGCCGGGACGAGCACGTTCGGACTGGTGACCGAGCACGACGCCGCCGAGTTCCGCCGCGTGGTCGACGTCTGTCTCAACGGCTCGTTCCTCGTGCTCAAGCACGCCGGCCGGCTGCTCCGCGAGGGCGGCTCCGTCGTGTCGATCGCGTCGCTCAACGCCCGACAGCCGGGTGCCGGGCTCTCGGCGTACTGCGCCGCCAAGGCGGGACTCGTGATGCTCACCGAGGTCGCGGCGCTGGAGCTGGCCGAGCGCGGCGTACGCGTCAACGCCGTCTCTCCCGGACTGGTGCCGACGCCGCTCACCGCGCCGGCGCTCGACATCCCGGGCGTGGAGGAGGACTACCTCGAGAACACGCCGTTGGGTCGTGCCGGTACGCCGGAGGACGTCGCCGACGCCGTGCTGTTCCTCGCTCGTGCGGGCTGGGTGACCGGGGAGGTGCTCGACGTCAACGGTGGCGCGCACCTGCGCCGCTACCCGGACATCCACGGCCACGTGATGCGTGCGTTCGGATGAGCCAGCCGTTCGTCGAGCTCGGCTGCTACGGGCTGGCCGGCCACACTGACTCGCCGTACGACCTGCTCGAGGAGGTCCGGCTCGCCGAGACCCTCGGGCTGGGGGCGGTGTTCCTCTCCGAGCGGTTCAACGTCAAGGACGCCGGTGTGCTCGCCGGAGCCGCGGCCACCGTCTCGCACCGCATCGGGATCGGGACCGCTGCCACCAACCACAACACCCGGCACCCGTTGGTGACCGCGACGATGGCGACCACGCTGCACCGGCTGAGCGGGGGACGCTACGCGCTCGGCCTCGGTCGCGGCTTCGACGCGCTCTTCGACGTGATGGGCCTGCCTCGGGTGACCGGTGCCCAGCTCGAGGACGTCATCGGCATCTACCGCACGCTGTGGTCCGGAGGGTCGGTGGTCGGCCACGAGGGACCGGCCGGCAGCTTCCCCTACCTCAGCCAGGACAGCTCGTTCGACGAGCGCATCCCGATCATGATGATGGCCATCGGCGAGCGCACGCTGAAGCTGGCCGGACGGCTGGCCGACGGGGTCGTGCTGCACACCTTCTTCACCGACGAGACCCTCGAGCGGGCGGTGCGCACGATCCGTCGCGCGGCCGAGGAGGCCGGGCGGGACCCGGCGTCGGTGCGCATCTGGGCGGTGCTCGCGACGGTCGAGGAGTCGGTGCCCGAGGAGGTCGCCCTCCGCAAGACGGTGGGTCGCCTCGCGACGTACCTCCAGGGCTACGGGCAGGTGCTGGTCGATGCCAACGGCTGGTCGCGCGAGGACCTCGACCGGTTCCGGCAGGACCCGCTGGTGAACGGCTACCCGGGCGCCTTCGACGCCGTCGGGACGGCCGAGCAGCTGAGCTACCTGCGCGACGAGGTGATCCCGGAGCACTGGCTGGCCGCGTCGGCGTCGGGCTCGGCGGCGGCCTGCGCGGAACGGATCGGCGACCAGTTCGCCGCCGGCGCCGACAGCGTGATCCTGCACGGCGCGACGCCGACCGAGCTGGTGCCGGTGGTCGAGGCCTGGAGCGCGGTCCGCGACCCGGCGCCGTTCGCGGGGCTGCCGGTCAACCCGGGCTGGGCCGGCTGACGTCCCGAGCGGTCAGGACGCCACGCTCGCGCGCTCCTCGCCGGCGGCGATCTCCTCGTGGAGGTCGACGCAGTAGCGGGCGAAGTCGATCTGGATGGTGTGCCGCTTGGCCGCGTAGTACTGCTCGAGGTGCGCCTGCTCGTCGGCGACCATGATCCGCTGCTGCTCCTCGATGGTGGGCAGCGCGTAGGCTGCCGGTGAGCAGCCTGGCGAGCAGCTTGCTCTGCTGCTCGGCGAGGTTGACGATCGTCGGCGACGACTGGGCCAGGCCCATGAAGAACAGGTGGTCGACGCCGGGCTTGATCATCCGCTTGAACAGCGGGTAGCGGTGGTCGTCGTCGGGGTGCAGCTCGACCTCTGCGTCGTCGAAGAACGGGAACTTCATGTCGTAGCCGGTGGCGCAGATGATCACGTCGGCCTCGACCGACGACCCGTCGGCGAGGTGCACCGTCGACCCGTCGAGCCGCTCGATCGCCGGGAGCATGTGGATGTCGCCCGACCCGGCCTTGGTGAGGAAGTCGGCCGACACCGACGGGTGGGCCGAGAGCGGCTCGTGGTCGGGCTCCGGGAGGCCGTAGTCGCTCATCTTCCCGACCAGGTTGCGGATCAGCTCCCGCGAGGCCGCGAGCGCGACGTCCTTCGGGATGTCCGGCGGCGCCATCACCTTGTCGGCCGGCTGGCCGTTGCGGTACTTCGGCAGCACCCACACGCCCCTCCGGGCCGAGACGTAGAGGGTCTCCGCCATCCACGGCGAGGCCAGCTCGCTGGCGATGTCCATCGCCGAGTTGCCCATGCCGACGACGATCACCCGCGTGCCGCGGATCTCCACCGGGTCGAAGGGGGAGACGTAGTCGTGGCTGTGCATGAGTACGCCGTCGAACGTGCCCGGGTAGTCGGGGAGGCGCGGCGACCAGTGATGTCCGTTGGCGACGACGAGGTCGGTGTAGGCGCGGGTCTCGCCGGTGGACAGGGTGACGTCCCAGCCCCCGTCGTCGCGGCGTACGGCGCGGTCGACGCCGGTCCCGAACTCGATCCCGTCACGCAGGCCGAACTCCTCGACGTACGCCCGGAAGTAGTCGTGCATCAGCCGGTGGCTCGGGAAGTCCGGCCACTCCTCCGGCACCGGGAAGTCCTCGAGCTGGAGCCGGGTCTTCGAGGTGTCGATGTGCAGCGACTCGTAGACCGCCGAACGGCCGTTGGGGTTCTTGAAGTACCAGTTGCCGCCGACGTCGTCGGAGAGCTCGAACTGGTCGTAGGCGACGCCGTACTCCTTGAGCCGCTTGGCCGTGGTGATGCCCGAGCAGCCGGCGCCGATGAGGCAGACTGGTGGGCGTGGGGTCATGCGGGCGATCTTAGAACGTGTTCTAGTTCCGCGCGAGGGGGTCAGCGCAGCCGGTACGTCGCGATCGACGCCGCCACGTAGTGGCACACGAACGCCGCGATGGTGAGCAGGTGGAAGACCTCGTGGAAGCCGAACCAGGTCGGGAACGGGTCGGGCTTCTTGAAGCCGTAGACGAGGCCGCCGAGGGTGTAGAGGCCACCGCCGACCGCGATCAGCGTGATCACCGCCGGCCCGCCCGAGGAGAAGTCGTCGGCGTAGAAGATCGCCACCCAGCCGAGCGCGAGGTAGATCGGCGTGTAGATCCAGCGCGGCGCATCGCTCCAGAAGATCCGGAACGCGACTCCGAGGATCGCGCCTGCCCACACGATCGTGAGCAGCACGACGCGCTCGCCGCCCGTCGAGCAGGATCAGCGCGAACGGCGTGTAGGAGCCGGCGATCAGCAGGAAGATGTTCGAGTGGTCGAGCCGGCGCAGGACCGCCTGGGTCCGCGGCGACCAGCGGCCGGCGTTGTAGATCGCCGAGACCGCGAAGAGCAGCAGCGCGGACGCGGCGAAGACCGCCGAGCCCACGCGGGTGGTGAGCGTCGGGGACAGCACGATCAGCACGATCCCGGCCGCCAGGGCCAGCGGAGCGGTGGCCGCGTGCAGCCAGCCGCGCAGCTTGGGCTTGACCTCTTCGCTGACCTCGTGCACCCGCTCGCGGACGTGCTCGGCCGCCTCGTGCGCGTTCTCGGAGACGCGCTTCGGCAAGGGTTGGTCGGGGGCCACGGGAGCAAAACTACCCAGCGGCACGAAGCGACGGCGCGGCGGGAGTTGCGTGATCGCGGGCGCAGGCCGCGCGGGTACAGTCGCGAGGGTGGTGGACTGGAAGCGAGGCCTGCGCAAGGTGCTCTATCCGGCGTACGAGGCCCGACTCGCCCGCCGCCTCCCCACCGACCGGCTTCCCAAGCACGTCGGCGTGATGCTCGACGGCAACCGGCGCTGGGCGAAGGCCGTCGGCGCGGACACCGCCCAGGGCCACCGGGCAGGTGCCGCCAACATCGAGCCGCTGCTCGGCTGGTGCGAGGAGATCGGCGTCGAGGTGGTCACCCTGTGGCTGCTGTCCACCGACAACCTGAACCGCCCGGCGAAGGAGCTCGAGCCGCTGCTCGCGATCATCGGCGACGCGGTCGAGACGCTCGCCGAGCAGCAGCGCTGGCGGCTGCACCCCGTGGGCGCGCTCGACCTGCTGCCGGCGTCGGTCGCGGAGCGCCTGAAGACGGCCGCGGAGTCCACCCGCGACGTCGACGGGCTGCTGGTCAACATCGCCGTCGGGTACGGCGGCCGCCGCGAGATCGCCGACGCCGTACGTTCCCTGCTGCACGAGCACGCCGGCAAGGGCACCACCCTCGAGGAGCTCGCCGGGGTGATCGACGTCGAGCACATCGCCGAGCACCTCTACACCAAGGGCCAGCCCGACCCCGACCTGGTGATCCGCACCAGCGGCGAGCAACGCCTCGGCGGCTTCCTGCTCTGGCAGAGCGCCCAGAGCGAGTTCTACTTCTGCGAGGCCTACTGGCCCGACTTCCGCCGCGTCGACTTCCTGCGCGCCGTGCGTGCCTACGCCGAGCGAGAGACGCGATTCGGCGACCTAACCACAAGGTGGTCGAGCAGCGAGCGGAGCGAGCGGTCAGTCGAGACCACGAACCGCAGGCCGTACGCCTGCCTTCACCCCGCGTTCTGGCGTGTCGACCGGAATGCACCCTTGAGCGGGCTTACGTTGCGGGTGTCGAACTGCGAACCAGCGGGGAGATACCAGGGAGGGCACGACGTGGTCCCACACCACTGCACCACCGGAGGTCAGCACTCAGACTTCCGGCGCCTGACCCGGTCCGAGCAGAACTAGAGGACCGGGGCGCAGAGTGCGCGTGCCGGTCGCAAGGGGATCCGTGCCAACTGCGAAGCGCGCGTCCGCCCAGACGAAGTCCACCGCGAGCACCCGCCGTACCTATGTCCTCGACACGTCGGTCCTGCTGGCCGACCCGGGGGCGATCCGGCGGTTCGACGAGCACGAGGTCGTGCTGCCGGTCGTGGTGATCACCGAGCTCGAGGGCAAGCGGCACCACCCGGAGCTCGGCTACTTCGCGCGGTCGGCGCTGCGGATGCTCGACGAGCTGCGTGTGGAGAACGGCCGCCTCGACGAGCCGGTGCCGGTCGGCGACCGAGGGCGGCACCGTCCGGGTCGAGCTCAACCACACCGACGCCGACTCGCTGCCCTCCGGCTTCCGCCTCGGTGACAACGACACCCGGATCCTGGCGGTCGCCCGCAACCTCGCCAACGAGGGCGACAACGTCATCCTGATCTCCAAGGACCTGCCGCTGCGCATCAAGGCGTCGGCGGTCGGGCCTCGACGCTGCGGAGTACCGCGGCGAGCAGATCCACGAGTCCGACGCCGGCTGGACCGGCATGAAGGAGCTCGACGTCACCGGCCTCGACCTCGACGAGCTGTACGACGACCAGGTGATCGACCTCGACGACGCCCGCGAGCTGCCCGTGCCACACCGGACTGGTGCTGATGTCCGACCGGGGGAGCGCGCTCGGTCGGGTCAAGGCCGACAAGCGGGTGCACCTCGTGCGCGGTGATCGCGAGGCCTTCGGCATCCACGGCCGCTCCGCCGAGCAGCGGATCGCGCTCGACCTGCTGCTGGACCCCGACGTCGGGATCGTCTCCCTCGGCGGCCGGGCGGGCACCGGCAAGTCCGCGCTGGCCCTGTGCGCCGGCCTGGAGACGGTGCTCGAGCGCCGCCAGCACAAGAAGGTCGTCGTCTTCCGGCCGCTGTTCGCGGTGGGCGGCCAGGAGCTCGGCTACCTGCCCGGCAGCGAGTCGGAGAAGATGTCGCCCTGGGGCCAGGCGGTCTTCGACACCCTGGGCGCGATCACCACCTCCGACGTCGTCGACGAGGTGCTCGACCGCGGCATGCTCGAGGTGCTCCCGCTGACCCACATCCGCGGCCGCTCGCTGCACGACGCGTTCGTGATCGTCGACGAGGCCCAGTCGCTGGAGCGCAACGTGCTGCTCACCGTGCTCTCGCGGATGGGGGCCAACTCCAAGGTGGTACTGACCCACGACGTAGCCCAGCGTGACAACCTGCGCGTGGGTCGGCACGATGGCGTCGTCGCCGTGGTCGACCGGCTCAAGGGTCACCCGCTGTTCGCCCACGTGACGCTGACCCGCTCGGAGCGGTCGCCCATCGCAGCGTTGGTGACGGAGATGCTGGAACACGTCACCATGTGACGCTTGTGAACACGTGATTTGTGTCGTGGCGAGGCTCACGTCCCCATCTGTGTGGTTCAACTTGCAACTGCCACATTGATGGGGGATGGTGGTGGTTCTTCCCTACGCGCTCTGCACTTTCCCCCGCCCCCCGAGGTGCATGTCGAGCGCAGCTGACGTCCATGCCGTCAACCGCTAGGTCATCCCTTGTCTGAAAAGCACATCGCGAAGCACCGAAGCGCGCCCGCAACACCCCCCGAGCCCCGCCTGCGTCACCGCCTGCGCAAGGTCGCGGTCCTGTCCGGGATCGCGGTCGCCGCGACCGGTATCGCCGTCTCGACCGGGGTCTTCTCGCAGCCGCTGCCGATCAACGGCGCGGCCGCCGCGCTGAGCACGTCGACGCCGGCGAAGAGCCTGAGCCAGGCCGAGCTCGCCGACCGCGAGCAGCGCGCCTCCCGCTCCGACGACGACCGCCGCCCCGTGACCGACACCGTCAAGGCCCGGGCGCTGTCCAACGCCTCGGGCAAGGCCGTCACCAAGACCGTCGACCTGAGCAACGCCGATCCGCGCGACCTCGCGCGTGCCCTGATGCCGCAGTTCGGGATGTCGTCCTCCGAGTTCGGCTGCCTGGACAACATCTGGTCCCAGGAGTCCGGCTGGAACGTGCACGCCGCGAACCCGTCGTCCTCGGCCTACGGCATCCCGCAGGCCCTGCCCGGCTCGAAGATGTCCTCGGCCGGTCCCAACTGGGAGGACAACGCCGAGACCCAGATCCGCTGGGGCCTGGGCTACATCCGTGACCGCTACGGCTCCGCGTGCGGCGCCTGGTCGTTCAAGTCCGGCCACGGCTGGTACTGATCGACCCATGCCCGTCACGCATGGTCCAGGTCGGTGACGCGCAGCTCTGCGTCGACACGTACGGCGACCCGGGCGACCCGGCCGTCCTGCTGATGGGCGGAGCCACCTCCTCGATGGACTGGTGGGAGCCCGAGTTCTGCGAGCGCATCGCCGCTGCCGGACGGTTCGTGATCCGGTTCGACAACCGGGACACCGGCCAGTCCACGACGAGCCCGGTCGGTGCGCCGTCGTACACCGGGGCCGACCTGTCGAACGACCCGCTGCGCATCCTCGATGCCCTCGACGTCGAGCGAGCCCATCTCGTCGGCGTCTCCATGGGTGGCGGCATCGCGCAGGGCATCGCCGTGGAGCATCCCGAACGAGTGCTCAGCCTGACCCTGATCGCCACCACGGCGGCGTACGACCGCTCCGACCCGACGCCGCTGCCGCCGCCCGAGCCGCGCGTGGCCGCGACGTTCGAGCAGGACGACGACCTCGACTGGGAGGACACCGACGCCGTCGTGGACCAGATGGTCGAGGTGCACCGGGTGTACGCCGGTTCGCTCGGCCTCGACGAGGACCGGGTCCGGGCGATCTCACGGGCCGTGGTGGACCGCTCCCACGATGTCCGGGCCAGCGTCACCAACCACTGGCTCGTCGTCGGCGGTGGTGACGACGAGCCGCACACGATGGCCGAGGTGCAGGCGCCGACCCTCGTGCTGCACGGCAGCGACGACCCCTTCTTCCCGCTGGCCCACGGACGCGCGCTGGCCGCCGAGATCGCCGGCGCGCGCTTCTTGCCGCTGGAGGGGATGGGCCACGAGGTGCCGCCTCAGGCGCTGTGGGACGTCGTCGTGCCGGCGATCGTCGAGCACACCGGGGGCTAGCGCCGCGGGCCGATCAGCGTCGCCGCGCCGGCGGCCAGGCCGAGCAGCAGGGTCAGGCCGACGGCATAGACGAGCCGGCCGTCGGGCAGGGCGTCCGCGACCAGGGCGAGCCCCCACACGATCGCGGCCGCGAGCCAGAGCAGAGCGCCGCGCCCGCAGTGGCGGAGCGCCTGCGTCCTGTCGACCCGCATCGTGACCGGTCCCTGGGCGGCGACGAGGGCTGCCTCGTGCACGATCACCATCCCCGCGGCGGCCAGGAGGACCAACGGCGACAACGGGTCGGAGACCGTCGACCAGACGTAGGCGAGCCCGATCAGCAGCACCGGACCGACCGACGACTCCGGGCGGAAGGCGAGGACCAGTGCCAGCGCCGTCAGCAGCAGCTGGCCCCAGAGGTTGGGCCGCGCTCCGGCAGCCTGGGCCGCGACGACCGAGGCCATCGCGCCGACCAGCGACCAGTGCGCGCAGGACGGCTTGGTCGAGTCCGGGGTAGACGCGACGGCGCTCGGCCACGAGGGCACTCATCGCGGCACCTCCCGTGGCATCCGTGAGCGTTGCGCCAGCCGGCGGAGCACCTCGTCGAGCGAGCCCGGGCCGCGCCACGGCACCACCGGGATGCCGCGCCGGGACACCTCGGTCAGCTGGACCTCCCGCTCGAGCAGCCGCAGCCGCCAGGCGAGGGCTCCGGACGAACCGCGGGTCGCGCGCGGTGTCGGGCAGGGTGCCCTCGGCGAGGGTGTCGATGCAGACGACGTCGAGGCCGCGACGGGCCAGCGTGACCATGGCGGTCGTGATGTCCGGCGTGAGCAGCGGGGTGAGGACCACGACGACGCTCCGGGCGCCGATCCGCAGTCGCAGCCGCCGAGCGCTGAGCGCCTCGGGCCATCCGGGCTGCACCTGCGCGAGGAGCTCCTGCAGCCTGCGCAGGTGTCGGAGGCCCGTACCCGGGCCGAGCACCTGGCCGGTGCGGCCGAGGACCCGCAGGCCCACCCGGTCGCCGACGCGGACGTGGTGCCCGGCCAGTGCACCGGCAGCACGGACGGTCACGTCGAGGGTGCTGGCCGGTCCGTCGACGCCACCGCTGGCCCCGACGTCGGTGACCGCGTCGACCAGGATCAGCACGGCGCTGTCCTCCTGGGCGTTGGTGCCGACCGAGTGCAGCTCGCCGGTGCGCAGCGTCGTGCGCCAGTTCACGCGGCGGAGCGGATCGCCCGGCTGGAACGGCCGGATCGCGAAGAACTCCGAGCCGTGACCACCGCGACGGGAGCGGTTCTGTCCGATCAGGCCGACCGGGTGCGGGGTCTCCCCGGACCGGAACGCCACGGTCTCGGGAAGCGCGATCAGGGTGGGTTCGGGGATGCGCTGCGGCCCCCAGCGGAACCCGTCCCACGGCGTCGTCGCCGCCACCACGACCGGGCCGGTGGGGTGCTGCCCCCAGCGGCGCGGGCTGACCGCGAAGACCAGCCGCGCCTCCTGGTCCTGCGCGGACCGTGGCCGAGCACGCACCCGAGGCCGGCTGCGTCGCGATGTACGGCGCCGGCGAGATCACCGCGGTCACCTGCTCGAGCGGGTCTGCCGACTCGAAGGAGACCTCGAGACGGGTGCTCTGTCCCTCGTGGAGCCAGCGGTTCGCCACCCGGACCCGAGCCAGCACCCGTGCACGGCGGAGCGTGGGCGACGGCCAGCGCAGCGGCCAGCCCGAAGGGCGCGGCGAGGACGAGCAGCTCGGGCCGACCGAGGGCCACCCCGACGAACAGCACGGTCGTCGCGGTCGCGACCGACCGCGCCAGCGAGGCCGTGGGCCGCCACGACCCCGTCAGGGACGGGTCCATCGCCCCGCTCTCTCCTGGGCGGCCGGGGTCGGCACGGTCTCGAGCAGGCCGGCGACCACGCTGGCACCGCTGACGTCGGTCATCCACAGCTCGGGCTTGACCGTGACGCGGTGCGCCAGGGCGGCGGGGGCGATCGTCTTCACGTCCTCGGGGAGCACGAAGTCGCGGCCGGAGATCAGCGCCAGGGCCCGGGCGCACAGCATCAGCGCCAGCGATCCGCGCGGCGAGGCCCCGATGAGCACGTCGCGGTGGGTGCGGGTGGCGGTCACCAGCGAGATGCAGTACTCACTCACGCTGCGGTCGACCTCCACCTCCTCGACGGCTGCCTGCATCTCGAGCAGTCCGGCCGCGTCGGTCACGGGGTCGAGCACCACCGATTCCTGTCGCCGGGCGATCCTGCTGTGCAGGACGTCGTACTCCTCCTCGGCGGTGGGGTAGCCGAACGCGACGCAGAGCAGGAACCGGTCGAGCTGCGCCTCGGGCAGCGGGTAGGTGCCTTCGTACTCGACCGGGTTGGCCGTGGCGAGCACGTGGAAGGGCGGCGGCAGCTCGAAGGTGCGTCCCTCGACGGTGACCTGTCGTTCCTGCATCGCCTCGAGGAGGGCGGCCTGCGTCTTGGGCGGCGTGCGGTTGATCTCGTCCGCCAGCAGCAGGCCGGTGAACAGCGGACCCTCGCGGAACTCGAAGTCGCCGATGCGCTGGTTGTAGATGAAGGAGCCGGTCAGGTCGGCGGGCAGCAGGTCGGGGGTGAACTGGGCCCGGGTGAACTCGATCCCGAGCGCCTGGGCCATCGACCGCGCGGCCAGCGTCTTGCCCAGGCCGGGGAGGTCCTGCAGCAGCACGTGGCCGCCGGCGAGGATGCCGGCGAGGACGAGGCGCAGCGCGTCGGACTTGCCGATCACGACCGATCCGACGCGGTGCAGCACGTCGGCTGAGCTCGTCGCCGCGGTCTCGATGCGTGGGTTGGTCACAGCTCCTCGATCCTCCGGACGACGTCTCCGAGCTGTCGCACGGAGTAGCGCTGGTGACGGGTGTCGGGTTCGTAGCGGTGTCGCCGGTCGCGCGTGACCCAGTCGGCGAGCTGGGGCCCCAGCAGCTCGGTGAGCTGCTCGGGTGACTCGTCGTACCAGTTTCCGTGGAGCTGGCGCACGCGTTGCCGGCCGAGGTCGGCGATCTGCCAGACGATCGTGTCGTCGGCGTCGAGCGAGGTCAGGTGCACGTCGACCACGTGGCGGTACATCGCCGTGCGGGTGTCCTCGCCGGTCTCGAGTCGCGCGGGACCGCGGTTGATCGTCCAGCTGGTCTGGGTGTTCGCGTCGAGGGCCGCGAGGGTGAGCAGGACGACGGCCACGGTGGAGACGGCGAGCAGCGCGACGAGCGCGGCGTCGTGCTCGATCGACAGCACCGACAGCACCGCGTTCGCGGCCACGGCCAGGAGGACGGCGACGACGCCTCGCCCGACCCAGGCGCGGGTGGTCGCCCTCATGGGGTCGCTCCGGAGCGGACGAGGTCCCGGTGGATGGCGGCGAGCGCCTGCTCGGCGCGCGGCCTCGCGTCGTCGGCCATCGGGTGGCTGGAGAACCTCGCCTCGAGGAACAGCTGGGCGAGCTGCCCGACGGGCCGGGGGTCGACGTCGAGGCTGTGCAGGAAGCGGACCACGAACGCGCTCGCAGTCTCGGCCGGCCGCTTCACGACGTGGCTCTCGGCCGCCGCCTCCTCGAAGACGACCCAGCAGGCGACGATCCCGTTGCGTACGTCGGAGGTGGCCAGTGCCTCGAGCTGACGTTCGTGCTCGCGCTCGACGACGGCGCGTGCCACATCGAGGTCCGGCAAGCGGCTCGAGCGGGACCACGAGGCGCTCGTCACCGAGGCTGCGGCGGATGCGGAGGAACAGCTGGCGCAGCAGCATGGCCGCCACCAGGAGAGCCGCCACCAGGAGCAGGAAGGCGACGAGGTCCTGGATCCACCGGGTGACCTGGCCGGCCGAGCGGGGTTCCTTCGTGTCGTCCCTCAGGCTTCTCCTGCTGGGTGGGTGGTTGGTCGGCGACACCCTGCTGGTCCACGGGAGGTTCGACCACCGACTGGGTGTGCTGCACGACGACCTGCTGGGGCCCGGCGGCGGCCGCCCACACCAGCAAGAACGCGACCCCCAGCGCCGCCACGATGACCGTGACGGTGCGGCGCTGGCTCGCGCTCACCGGCTCACGGTACCGACGTCACGACGATCCGGTCATGGTTCGTACGTCGAGAGCGGCGTCGAGCTCTTCCTCGGTCAGGTCACCGCGCTCGACGTACCCCATCTCGATCACCTGCTCGCGGATGGTGCGGCCCTCCTTGAGCGCCGCCTTCGCGACCTTGGCGGCCTCCTCGTAGCCGATGTGCTTGTTCAGCGGGGTGACCACCGACGGGGAGGACTCGGCGTAGGCGAGCATCCGCTCGACGTTGGGCTCGATCCCGGCGACGCAGCGGTCGGCGAGCAGCGGGGTCACGTGCGCGAGCAGCCTGATCGACTCCAGCAGGTTGCGCGCCATCACGGGCATCATCACGTTGAGCTCGAAGCTGCCGCTGGCCCCGGCCGTGCCGACCGCGACGTCGTTGCCGATCACCTGCGCGCAGACCATCAAGGTGGCCTCGGGAAGCACCGGGTTCACCTTGCCCGGCATGATGCTGGAGCCGGGCTGGAGGTCGGGCAGGTGGATCTCGGACAGCCCGGCCGTCGGCCCGGAGGACATCCAGCGCAGGTCGTTGCAGATCTTGGTGAGCCCGACGGCGATGGTGCGCAGCTGGCCGGAGAGCTCGACGAGCGCGTCCTGGCCGCCCTGGGCCTCGAAGTGGTTGCGTGCCTCGGTGAAGGGCAGGCCGGTCTCCTCGGCGAGGTCGGCGATCACCCGCGCGGCGAACCCGTCGGGGGTGTTGATGCCGGTCCCGACCGCCGTACCGCCCAGGGGCAGCTCGCCGACGCGGGGGAGCGTGGACTCGAGGCGCTCGATGCCGAGACGTACGACGGCGGCGTACCCGCCGAACTCCTGGCCCAGCATCACCGGGGTCGCGTCCATCAGGTGCGTCCGCCCGGACTTCACGACGTCCTTGAACTCCTCCGCCTTGCCCTCCAGCGCCGTGGCGAGGTGGTCGAGCGCCGGGATGAGCTCGTGCGTGGTCGCCTCCACGGCGGCGACGTGGATGGACGTCGGGAAGGTGTCGTTGCTGGACTGGCTCGCGTTGACGTGGTCGTTGGGGTGGGCGTCGACGCCGGCGCGGGAGGCGAGCGAGGCGAGCACCTCGTTGATGTTCATGTTGGAGCTGGTGCCCGACCCGGTCTGGAAGACGTCGATCGGGAACGCGTCGTGGTGCTGCCCGCCGATGATCTCGTCGGCCCCGGCCGCGATGGCGTCGGCCTGCTCCTGGCTGATGATGCCGAGCTCGGCGTTGATGCGGGCGGCGGCCTTCTTCACCCTGGCCATCGCCACGACGTGGGCCGGCTCGAGGGTGGTCCCGCTGATCGGGAAGTTCTCCACCGCGCGCTGTGTCTGGGCGCGCCACAGGGCGTCCTTGGGCACCGCGATCTCGCCCATGCTGTCGTGCTCGGTGCGGGTCTCGCCGTCGTCGTTGCTCATGTCTTCGACGTTACCGGGGCCGTATCAGCCCGTGACGGTGACCGTGATGGTCGAGTTGGTGCAGCTGCCGGCGAGCTGCTGCAGCGCCGACTTCTCGGCCGCGTCCTGCGAGAGGCTCCAGCGGATCTTCGCGGTGACCCAGTCCTTGATGTAACGGCAGTCGTTAATCGGTGGCGTCCACTCCGCGACGTCCTGGTCACCCTTGCTGCGGTTCAGGGACGCCGTGACGCCGACGAGGGTGTGGCTGTCCCCGAGGTCGTTGGCGTAGTCCTCGCGGCGCTGGGCCGTCCATGCGCCGGCACCGGAGTCCCAGGCCTCGGCCAGCGGCACGACGTGGTCGATGTCGAGGGCCGACGCGCTGGTCTGCGAGACACCGTCGTAGTAGGAGTACCAACGACCACCGGTCAGCGAGCAGCCCGAACCGACGGTCGGGGCATCCTCGGCCTCGGAGATCAGCACCTCGTCGCGGGTGTCGCACCCGTCGCCGTCGGCGTCGATCCAGAGGTGGAACTTGGTGCGCTCATAGCCGGTCCGGCTCTCGCCGGCGACCGGGACGTGTGCGATGGCCTGGGTGAGCGTGCCGCTCCAGGTCGTGTCAGCAGACGCGGGTGGCGACCAGACGAGTCCGGCGGCCAGGAGGGCGAGCAGGACGACGAGAGCCCGCCAGGGGCTGAGGTTCCGAGACATGCGGCCACGGTCTCCCCTCGGGGTTGCCGGTGGGAACCTCACGTCTGTGCATTGCACAAACGGACGATGACGGCGGGTCAGCCCTCGATGACGCGGATCGGGGTTCCCGCAGCCCAGGCCTCGATGTCCTCGAGGATGTCGTCGAAGAACACCTGGTACGTCGACTCGGTGACGTAGCCGAGGTGGGGCGTGAGCACCGTGTTGGGTGCCGAGCGCAGTGGATGGTCGCGTGGGAGCGGCTCCTCGTCGTACACGTCGAGTCCGGCACCGGCGATGGTGCCGTTCTCCAGCGCGGCGACGAGGGCCGCCTCGTCCACGAGCGGGCCGCGTGAGGTGTTCACCAGGATCGCGCTCGGCTTCATCAGGGCGAGCTCGGTCGCGCCGAGCACGCCGCGCGTGCGGTCGCTGAGGCGGAGGTGCAGCGAGACCACGTCGGAGCGGCGGAGGAGGTCTTCCTTGCTGCACGGCTCGACCCCGAGTCCGCGGGCGAGGTCCGGGTCGAGGTGCTGCGACCAGGCCAGCACCTCCATCTCGAAGGCCTCCGCGACACGGGCGACCCGCTGGCCGAGCCGTCCGAGACCGATCAGCCCGAGCGTGCTGCCGGCGAGCTCGGTGCCTGGAAGGACGTCCTGCCAGGCTCCGCTCGCGGAGGTCGTGGTCGGCCGTCGGGACGGTGCGCAGCAACGCGAGGATCAGTGCCCAGGTCATCTCGGCCGGGGGCGCCGGTCGGGCGCCGGTGCCGCACACGGTGATGCCGCGTGTGGCGGCGTGCACGACGTCGATCGAGGCGTTGGCCCCTCCTGTCGTGACGATCAGCTGGAGCTCCGGGAGCCGGTCGAGGACCTCTGCGGGGAGCGGCGTACGTTCGCGCATGGCCACGAGCACCTGCGCACCGGCGGCCCGCTCGACGGTGGCGTCCGCGTCGAGGTGCTCGGTGACGAAGTCGACCTCGGCGCCGAGACGAGCCCAGTCGACGTACGACGACGCGATCTGCTGGTAGTCGTCGAGCACCACGATCCTCATGGTCCCGACGCTACCGACGCGACAGGTAGAGCAGGTACTCCTCGGGTCGCTCCTGCAGCAGCACGTCGTACCGGTGCTCGGTGCAGTTGCCGAACACCGTCTCCATCATCTCGGCGAGCTCCGGAGCCGGGTTGGCCGACCAGATCACCAGTGCGCCGCCCGGATCGATGATCGTCCTCGTGGCCTCGAGGAACGCGCGCTGGTAGACCGCCTCGTTGCTCGCGTGCACCAGGTAGCCCGGACCGTTGTCCACGTCGAGCAGGACCAGGTCGTAGGTCGACATCGCCTCCGTGACCGCCTGCACGACGTCGGCGTCGACGATGCGCAGTCGCTTGTCGGCGAGCAGGGCCGGCCCGTGCGGGATGGTGCCGTCGCGCATCCACCCGATCAGCGCGCTCTCGATCTCGACCACGCGCACGTCCTCGACCCGGTGGTCGGCGAGCACGCGCTGGGTGGTGAAGCCGAGACCGAGCCCGCCGACGACCACCCGCCTCGGGTCGTCGACGAGGTCGAGCGCGGCGGCGGCCAGCTCGACCTCGCTGCCCGTCTCCTTGGTGTCCATCACGAAGACGCCGTTGACCCGCAGCTCGAGCGCGTCGGCGGCGCGGTCCTCGATGCGGCGACGCAGCACGACCTCGCCGCGTTCGGACTCGGCCCGGGCCACCTCGACGTACTCGGTCACCGGGCCACGCTCTCACGAAGACATCGAGAATTCCCTGTCCACACGGGGGATTCTCGATCCGAAACTGTCGGTGGTCGCTGGTTGGATTCGGGTATGTCAACGACCGACCTCGAAGCCCCTGCCGGGGTGCTCGGGTTCGCGCGGGCCTCGCGCGCGGCGGCCGATCGGGCCGAGGCCGACCTGCTGCTGGCGGCGGTGACCTGGGCCGAGCAGCACCCGCCGGAGTCGATCGCGCTGGCAGCGAGCTGGCCCGGCACCGAGGGCGAGCTGGCGCTGGCGGGCGAAGGTGCCCCCACAGTGGCCGAGTTCTGCATCGCGGAGTTCGCGGCCGCGATCGGACGTTCCACCGACTCCGGGCGGGTGTTGATCGCGCACGCCGTGGAGCTGAAGCACCGCCTGCCTCGGACCCAGCGCCGCGTCGACCGTGCCGGCGAGCCCGGTGGGCTCGCGCCCTGGAAGGCCCGCCGGATCGCCGAGGCCACCATCGCCCTCACGGCGCAGGCGGCGGCTTTCGTGGACGCCCAGGTCGCACCCTTCGCCCACCGGATCGGCCCCGCCCAGCTCGACCGGCTCGTCGCCGAGGCCATCGCCCGGTTCATGCCCGACCAGGCCCTGGAGGATGCGCAGCAGGCGGCCGAGCGTCGGCACGTCACCTTCCACCACGACCAGGTCTCCTTCGACGGCACCACCTTCGTCGAGGCCGAGCTCGACCTCGCCGACGCCCTGGACCTCGACGCCGCCATCACCGCGGTGCCGAGCAGCTGCGACTCGCCGGATCGACGGAGTCCCTCGACGTACGCCGCGGCACTGGCTGCCGGCGACCTCGCCCGCCACCAGCTGACCCTCGACCTCGCAGGCCGAGCAGCGAGTGACCAGTCGACCACGCACCAAGCCCGCGGCAGGTCGTGCTCTACGTGCACCTCTCCGAAGCCGCCATCACCGGCAGCACCCATGGAGAGCTGGACCTGGCCCGCGTGGAGAACCACCACCGCGGCGTCACCGCCGATCAGGTCAAGGCATGGTGCGCCAACCCCGAGACCCACGTGGTCGTCAAGCCGGTCATCGACCTCGCCGAGCACATCCGGGTCGACGCCTACGAGATCCCCGACCGGCTCCGCGAACAGACCGAGCTGCGCGACGACTCCTGCGTGTTCCCCTGGTGCACCCGGCCGGCCCGCGCGTGCGACTGCGACCACGTCATCGCCTACGCCGAGGGCGGCACCACGTGTTCCTGTGACCTCGCCCCACTCTGTCGGCGACATCACCGCCTCAAGACCCACTCGACCTGGACCTACACCGTCCTCGAACCCGGCACCTACCTCTGGTCGAGTCCCCACGGCTACCAGTTCCTCCGCGACGACGAGGGCACTCTGGACGTCAGCCCGGACCGACCGCCGCCTCGACGTACAGACCCGCCGCACTTCTGACCGCGCCGCCCCGACCCCGCCGAACCTCGGATCGGTGGAGGCACCGGCCTGCCACCCGAGATCTTGACCCCTCCGCCGTGCACTCACACGCCGAGATGAGGACGTTCTGTCTGATCGCTTCACGCACTGATGCGTCCGCGCGGCGGTCGTTCAGTGCTCGTCGTGGTCTACGCCATCCAAGTCTCTCTGCGCCCGGCACGAGCAGGTGGAGCACACTTGAGGCCATGAGCAAGCCGTGGAAGTGCCGCATCGGGTGGCACGCGTATGTTCGCCAACCCGGTCATGACGATCCAAACCACCAGATCTGCCTGCGGTGCAAGAAGAAGCGCGGGAACTCACTTCCTTTTCCGAACCTTGGCTAGTCAACGCTGCGGAGTCTGACAGTCACGTCTGCGGAGTCTTCCGCCGGACCGTCCGCATCTGCCGCTGTCCGGTCTGGGGCGGAGCTGACAGTGGTGTGACCTGGTTTTCAGAACTGAGTGCACTTCTTGAGCGTGGTTGGCAGTGGGTTCTTAGGGGTGATGTGCCGTGACCGGCAGGAGTGGTGGCTGACCCGCTCTACTGCCCCACGCCGCCGTCACCACCGATGCCGCCCCAGGATCGACCGGGCTGACCCTGGTCCTGCTGGCCCGCGCTCCAGGGTTGGTCGCCTCCACGGGCCTTGGCCCGGTCCTTGTGCCACTGACGGTTGAGGTCGGCGGAGGAGGGCGCGGCTGGGGGCGTGGCCGGGGGATCGGCGGAGGACCGACGGCCGAGGCGGGCCAGCACGGCGGCGAGGATGTTCATGAGACCAGTGTGCTGCGGTCGGGGAGGTTGGGGAAGGGCGATGACAGAGGCGCAGGAAATGGCGAGGCTACAGAGGAGGCGTCCGCACCTGCCGCGATGCGCGCGCGGTCAGGGTCACGAGGTACGGCAAGAGGGAGGAGACCTTGTATTTTTGGCAGCGAAGACTGCGCGATCCGCCTGGTGGCCCACCGATGTGCGGGTTGCCGGCGTGCCGTCTTGGACAGCACAGAGCCGAGCTACGGGAACCTCGGCGACGCCACCGCAGCCAGGCCCGCTGCCGATGCTGATCTGCGCTCAGAGGTGCGGCAGCACGAGGTCGACAAGCAATCCGGGGTGGTCGGTGGTGCCACGCATGTCGATGATCGAGTGCGAGCGCACCCCGCCGCCCGGGCCGAGCACAACGTCCTGAAGAGCGCCGTCGTCAGCACGCCGGTAACCGCTCGGAACGCATGACTGCGGGCCAGGTGAACCGCCAACGGCCAGGTTGAGATCAGCGCCAAGGACGACCGGGAGACCGCCGTCGCCGCGGCTGATCCTCGGCACCACCGAGCCCAGCAGATGCCGACACTGGGCGAGGGCGACCGTCGTGCTCGTGCTTGCCGTGTGCGTGGTGCAGGCGGTGAACTGCGCGGCCAGGTCGAGGCACGCCCAGCCGCGTTCCTCCACGTCGTGACCATCCTGCATCGGGTAGAGGCCGCCGTACCTGCGGACGCCATGTCCGGACGAGACCACCACCAGGACACCGTCACCGAACTGCTGCCCATTCTGGCAACGGACCGGCTCCCGGTTGAGACGGTCCCGGGCGGGGGTGAAGGCAGTCGCAACGGAGCCGGCGGGAAACGTGGTCAACAGCGCCTGTTCGAGCACGCCGACGTCGCCACGACACACCTCGTTGACACTGACCATGGTGGGCCGGTCGTCGTGGACCAGTGCCACTGCCATGCGGAGGGCCCGCCCACCGGAGTAGCAGTCCGCGCGCCCGCTGTTGCAGAGGTTCATCTGCAACACGCGCACCGTGGTCCCGGCCGGGTTGCCTTCCGGCGACCTCGAGCCGGCGTCGTTGCTCGACGCGCTGTCTGCAGCGCAGCCCCCAAGCCAACCGAGGCACAGCAGCAGCACTGACGCGATCGCAACATCCCTCCGCGTGCCACGGACCGGCCGAAGGCGCATACCGCCATCGAACCCGGCAGCCCCACGTCACGCAAACGCCACGTATCCAGGCCCCAGTATCCGCGGCTCAGAGGGTGCGCCAACATTTGGGCGCACGCGCACTGTCATGCCGATGACCGGATGCCCCCTTGCCCGCCCCCTCAGCTGTCCCTGGGCCCGGATGATGCCGCACGGCGCAGGCACCGTGAGTCTGCAAGAGGTGATCGCTGCCGAGAAGGGACGCTCCTCAGTGGCCGGGTCGGATGATCCCGGTCTCGTAGGCGAGCACGACCGCCTGAAGGCGATCTCGTGCGCCTGTCTTGGCCAGGATCGCCGCGACGTGTGTCTTGACGGTGGCCTCGCTGAGGAAGAGCGCGCCGGCGGCCTCGGCGTTGGACCGGCCCCGGGCCATCTCCCGCAGCACGTCGTCCTCGCGCGGGGTCAGCGAGAACCCCGGGTTGGGAACCGGGCCGGGCGCGGTGACGAACGACTCGATCAGGCGCAGGGTGACGCTCGGCGCCAGGAGCGACTCCCCGTCCGCGACGGTGCGGACAGCCTCGACGATCCGCTCCTGCTGCGCGTCCTTGAGGAGAAAGCCGCTCGCCCCTGCCTTGAGCCCGGCGTACACGTACTCGTCGAGGTCGTAGGTGGTGAGGATGACTACGCGCGGACCTGAGGGCAGCATCATGAGCTCGCGCGTGGCCGCGAGACCGTCGAGATCCGGCATCCGGATGTCCATGAGGACGACGTCCGGTCGAAGCCGGGCCGCGGCGGTGACGGCCTCCCGTCCGGTGCCCGCCTCACCCACGACCTCTATGTCCGGCTCGCGTTCGAGCACGGCCGAGAGCCCGCTCCTGATGAGCGCTTGATCGTCAGCGAGGAGCACCGTGATCACGAGGGCGCCTGCTGATCCGGCACGGGCAAGCACACGTCCACGACGAAGGAGCCGTCCTCTGCGTCGCCCGCGTGACAACTGCCGCCGAACAGGGCCACTCGCTCCCGGAGACCGACCAGCCCATGGCCCTGGCGAGTGGCGCGGGCGCCGGCGTGGTTCGGCTGGGCCGGACCCGCCCGGGCTGCTGACTCGGAGCCTCAATGACCCGTCCGACCGACTGATCTCGACCACGGCTGCGGGAGGACGGGCGTGGTTGAGCGCGTTGGTGAGCGACTCCTGGACGATCCTGAACGCCGTCAAGTCCAGTGCGGTGGGGAGAGCGGACCCGCTGCTGCCTGACGCGAC
Organism: uncultured Actinomycetota bacterium; assembly: GCA_963797505.1. GTDB lineage: Bacteria > Actinomycetota > Actinomycetes > Propionibacteriales > Nocardioidaceae > Marmoricola. Next base: position 22,678 of record CAWCQB010000007.1, read on the forward strand.
GACGTCCAAGCCCGACCGGCGCATCCGGTCGAGCAAGGTCGGCAGGTTCGCCAGCCCGGGCGCGGGCTCGAGACCGGACTGAGGATCGGACTCGGGTCCGGACCGGGGGGTGCTGCGCAGGACGCCGAGAAGTCGTCGCATCTCGACCAGGGCTTCGCGGCCGGTGGACTCGATGGCCGTGATCGCGTCGTATGCCTCCTCGGGCCGCTCGCGCAGCTCGAGACGGGCGCGGTTGGCCTGGCGCACGACAACGCTGAGACCGTGGGTGACTACGTCGTGCAGCTCACGGGCCAGTCGGCTCCGCTCGGCCTGCACGGCCAGCTCGGCGTGAGCCGCGCGGGCCGCCTCGACCTCCTCCAGCGCCGTTGCCAGCTCGAGACTCTGCCGTCGCCAGCGTCGCGCGCCCTGACCGGCCAGCCAGGTCCCGGTGGTGAGCACCGTCGCGAACACGAGGTCGCCCGGGATCCTGAAGTAGCTGCCGGCAAACAGGGGAAGAGTGGCGTACAGGCCGAAGGGGACGGCGAAGGCCACCTTGTCGGTGGGAGTCCTCGCGTAGCTCGACGCGGCATAGAGAGCGGTGAGCAGCACGAACAAGCCGCCGAAGAAGCAGATCGTGCCGTGAAGCAGCCCGCCGACGACTCCAAGCAGCACCGTGGTCGCGACCAGCGCCGCGAAAGGATGTCGTCGTCGCCACAGCAGCGGGACGACCGGCACCACGACCAGGACGGCGTCCAGACCCGGTGCGGCCGTCCCGTGCAGGACGTTGCTCGGCGACACTGCGCGCTCGATCTCGGCGACGACGACAAAGCCGACTGCTATCGCGGCATCGAGCACCTGGGGGGAGCGCGGGAGCCGTCGACTCATGGCGCGAGCGTAAGCCGCGTCGTGCCGTCGGTGGATCACTCTCAGGGATGAGGCGCACTGGTCCGCAGGACAGGTGTGCTCTGGCCGCGACGACCGATCCGCCGGGACGATCCGCTGCCTAGCGTCTCGGGCACGCCCCCTTCGGGGCCCGAAACCACGATCAGGGAGACCACCATGACCAGCTCGATCACGACCACCCAAACGACCTCGACCACCTCTCCGCATGCTCAGTCCACACCGCTGCGTCGCCGATTGTCCGCCGGTGCGCTCGCCGGCGCCGGAGTCGGCATCGTCGTCGGGCACGCGCTGAGCATCGACTCAAACCAGACGACCAACGCCTACCTTGCGGACTTCACAGCACATCACGTGCGCGGGACACTCGGCGGATTGACCGTCGCCGTCGGTGCGTTCCTCCTCGTCCCGGGCCTTGCGGCGGCGCTGCGCCTCGTCACCGGGCGCTACTCGCGCCTGGCCACGGTCGCCGCGGTCCTCTGGGGACTCGGCGCCCTGGCGCTCGGCGCGGGCGACGTCATGCAGACCTTGGTGATGTCAGCCCTCGTGCCCGGCCACCAGGCCGTCGCCCGAGCCATCATCGACGTGGCACAGCAGGGCATTCTGGGGCTGCCCTTCCTCTTCGCCCCGGCCTTCATCATCGGTGGCGCCCTCTTCGGCGTTGCGCTCCTCAGGGCTCGCGCCGTGCCCATCTGGCTCGGCGTACTCACGCTCGTCGGGCCGCTGCTCGTCCTCGCCAGCGGCGCCGGTGGCCTCCTCTCCGCGGCTGTGCCGCTCCTCCCGCTCGGCGTCTGCCTCGTGCTGCTCGCCGCTGCCTCTGGGCACTACGTAGAGGTTTCACCTGGCTCATCCACCTAGCGCGCACATCGCTCGCCGGTCCGTTGCAGTCAGTGGCTGTGACCGTTGAGTAGAGCGCGTTGGGCTGTCGTGCCAGAGTTCGTACGTGACCCTGATCGATGCCCAAGGAAGTGCAGCCACACGTGGCGGTCCGACGATGAGCCCGACGTACAGCCGCTACGTGGCCATCGGAGACTCCTGGACCGAGGGCGTCGGTGATCCCGACGAGACCCGACCCAATGGAGTGCGGGGCTGGGCAGATCGGGTCGCCGAGACGTTGGCCGCCAGGAACGATGCCTTCGCCTACGCGAACCTCGCCATCCGCGGGCGGACCGTCGCCGAGATCATCGATGAGCAGCTCGCGCCGGCCCTGGACCTGGCGCCGGACCTCATCACGATCCAGGGTGCAGGCAACGACCTGCTCCACCTGAGTGTCGACATCGACGGACTCGTCGAGTCGATCGATGTGGCCGTCGCTCGAGCAGTCGACGTCGGTGCGCAGGTCGTGCTCTTCACCCATGGAGTGGCTGCCTCGGGCCCGTTCCGTGCGCTCCGAGGCAGGGTGGCCATCTTCAACGAGCTCCTTCGCGAGGTGGTCGACGCGCGCGCCGCCGTACTCGTCGACAACTGGCGGCTGCGCGAGGCCAGGGATCCGCGGTACTGGGACCGTGACCGCATCCATCTGTCTCCCTTGGGCCACCACCTCGCTGCGCGGCACGTGCTGGACACCCTGGGCATCGCGCACGACGCCGAGCCGCCGCTGTCGCCCGAGGTGAAGGTGCTGGCTGGCAAGGAACGGCTGCTGGCGGACATCGAATGGCTGCGGACTTTTGCCGGGCCCTGGGTCGCCCGTCGGCTGACGGGGCGCTCGTTGGGGGACGGCATCGCACCCAAACGTCCCGCACTCGCACCCATCTGAGCTTCCTCGTGCATCTGGCTCCGGCGAGTGGTCAGCCCGCCCGGAGGACCAGCGCGAGCGCTAGCAGGCCTATCCCGAGGAGGAGCAGGGCCAGGTGGATCAGCCTGACCATGCGCACACCGCGCGCGGCTCGGGTCAACGCCGCGGCCGTGGCGGGATCGGTCAGGTCAGGTTCGGGACGGCCCTCGTCGTCGTCCCAGCGGTGGTGCAGTCGCACCCTGCCAGTGTCGCTCAGGCGACAAGCCGTCCGACGCCGGTCGCTCGGCAGGTACGACGGCTAGCGTCGGCCGAACATGCGGCCCAACCGGGAGGCGATCGACCTCGGCGGCTTGATGTCGATCAGGGTCGGAGCATCGGGGAGCGGCAGGTTCGCTGCCTGCTCCGCGGAAAGTGTGGTGCGGACGTAGGTGGTGTAGATCGAGCCGACCTGATCGGCGTCCACGAACTTCGTGCCCTGTGCCGTCTGGACGACGATGCCGTCGAACACCGAGACCAGCTCATCGACCAGCACGGCCTGCACCGTGCCGAAGTCCTGCCCGTCGCTGGTCTGCACCGACGTGCCCGGCTGCAGCGCCGTGTAGGCGATCGGGTGGTCAGGTGCGTCGGGCATGTCGCAAGCCTAGTTCCTGCCGCAACGGCGTACTCGTGAAGCTCAGCGGCCCTTCCACACAGGCGGGCGCTTCTCCGCGAAGGCGCGGAAGCCCTCCATGTTGTCCTCGGAGCCGTAGAGGGTGTCGACGGTCGGCAGCTTGCGCTGGGTGATCAGGTCCATCGCGTCCTGGAACGGCAGGCCCTCGGCGGCGCGGGCGGTCTCCTTGATCGCGGCGAACACCAGCGGCGGGCCGGACTCGAGCAGCCGCGCCACCTCCCAGACCCGCGCCATCAGGGCGTCGTGGTCGGGCAGCACCTCGTTGACCACGCCCCAGCGCTGGGCCTCCTCGGCCTCCATCCAGCGTCCGGTCAGGAGCAGCTCCATGGCGACGTGGTAGGGCATCCGCTTGGGCAGCTTGATGGTCGCGGCGTCGGCGAGGGTGCCGGCGTTGATCTCCGGCAGGCCGAACGTCGACGACGGCGGAGGCGTAGATCAGGTCGCAGGACAGCGCGATCTCGAAGCCGCCACCTACGGCCATGCCGTGCACGGCCGCGATCACCGGCTTGTTCAGGTCGGGCAGCTCCTGGAGGCCGCCGAACCCGCCGACGCCGTAGTCACCGTCGACCGCGTCGCCGGCGGCGGCGGCCTTGAGGTCGAAGCCGGCGCTGAAGAACTTCTCGCCGGCGGTCTGGAGTACGGCGACCCGCAGCTCGGGGTCGTCGCGGAAGCCCGCGAACACCTCGCCCATGATGCGGCTGGTGGCCAGGTCGATGGCGTTGGCCTTGGGGCGGTCGAGGGTGACCTCGAGGATGCCGCCCTCGCGGCGGGTGCGGACGACGTCGGACATCAGGACCCCAGCGGGCGCAGCAGGGCGCGGGAGATGATGTGCCGCTGGATCTCCGAGGTGCCGTCCCAGATGCGCTCGATGCGGGCGTCGCGCCAGATCCGCTCCAGCGGCAGCTCGTCCATCAGGCCCATGCCGCCGTGGATCTGGATCGCCTCGTCGGCCACCATCGCCAGCATCTCGGTCGCCTTGAGCTTGGCCATCGCGATGTCGGAGTCGGTGGCGGTGCCCTCGTCGTACTTCCAGGCCGCCTCGAGCGTCATCAGCTCGGCGGCCTTCAGCTCCACGGCCATGTCGGCGAGCTTGAAGGAGACGCCCTGGAAGCGACCGATCTTCTGGCCGAACTGCTCACGCTCCGCGGCATGGCGTACGGCGAGGTCGAGCGCGCGCTCGGCCCGGCCGAGACAGGTGGCCGCGACCTGCAGGCGGGTGCTGCCGAGCCAGGTGCCGGCGAGGTCGAAGCCCTTGCCCTCCTCGCCGAGCAGCGCGTCGGCGGGCACCCAGCAGTCGAAGTCGATGATCGAGTTGGTGTAGCCGCGGTGCGAGACGTTGCGGTAGCCGTCGTGCACCACGACGCCGGGGGTGTCGAAGTCGACGAGGAACGTCGAGATCGCCTTCCCGTCCGGTGGAGTCGTCGGTGCGCGCGTACATGATCACGAAGTCGGCCTCGTCGGCGTGGCTGATGAAGTGCTTGGTGCCCTTGATCCGCCAGCCGCTCTGCCCGTCACGGTCTCGCGCGTGGCCTTGGTACGCATGCCGCGCAGGTCGGAGCCCGCGCCCGGCTCGGTCATCGCCATGCAGTCGCGGCGCTCGCCGCGGACGCAGGGGTAGAGGTACTTCTCCTTCTGCGCGTCGGTGCCGGCGAGCAGGATGTTCGACGGCCGGCCGACGGCGGAGTGCAGCGCGTAGTTGGCCCGGCCGAGCTCCTTCTCGTAGAGCACCCAGGTCACCGTGTCGAGCCCGGCGCCGCCGACCTCCTCGGGCATGTTGGCGGCGTAGAGGCCGGTCGTGAGCGCCTTCTGCGCGATCTCGTCGCGGAGCTCGGGGCGGAGCACGCCGGTGCGTTCGACCTCCTCCTCGTGGGGGTAGAGCTCGCGCTCGACGAACGCCCTCGTCGTCGCGACCACGGCCCGCTGCTCGTCGGTCAGCCCGAAGTCCATCAGGACACCTCACCCTTGCAGTGCTGCTCGTGCCGCCGCCCGACCCGGTGCGGACGGCGCCTTCCATGTAGCCGGCGACCCACTGGTCGGAGCCGCACACGTAGAACGGCGGCTCGTGGGTGCCGTGCAGCGGCCCGACGCCCTCCACGTCGCCGGGTCGCCAGTTCGTGACGTAGCCCTGGGTCCAGGGGTCGGTGCCCCAGAGCCGGGTCCAGGTCTGCAGCGGCGTGAGTGCCTGCTCGCCGTACAGGCCGGCGAGCTGCTCGAGCGCCTCGCGGTGGCGCGTGTCCGGGTCGCTGGCGACGAAGGCGGCGTAGCGCTCCGGCGGCACGAGCGCCGAGAGCACGCCCTCCTGCTGCGGCCAGGTGGAGCCGATCACGCCCTCGCTCTCCGACAGCGCGTTCTGGCCGTTGTCGCGCCAGAACGGCCGGTCGTACGCCGCGACGAACTTGGCCGCCCACGCATGCCGCTGGCGACGCAGCGAGGTCAGGCGCTGCGTCGCTGACGCCGGTGATCTCGAGGTCGCGCGCGGGTCCGGAGGGTACGGCGAGCACGACGGCGTCGGCGCGGATCTCCTCGCCGGCGCGTCGTCGTGACGGTGCAGCCGCTGGACGCGATCGCGATCCGGGAGACCGGCGTCGCGAGGCGTACGTCGGACAGCCCGGCCGCCATCGTCAGGGCGACCGTGGCCGATCCCTCGGCGACGCGCTGGTTCTCCCACTCGGCGACGTCGTAGGCAGCGGTGCCGCCGCCGACGGCCTGCTTGCGCGCATAGGCGAAGGTGCTCTGCCGCTCGATGGACCCGTCGGAGAGGCTCAGGTGGACGAGGTCGAAGGCGCGCAGCACGGCCGGCGGTCGCGCCGGCCTCGCGCAGGAAGTCGCCGAAGCTGAGCTGGTCGAGCCGGTGCAGGTCGGGGTAGCCGAACGGGTCGGCCGGGTCGATGCTCGCGACGATCTTCTCCAGCGCCGCCTCGACGGTCTCGTAGGAGGCGATGTCGGCGTCGGTCGAACCAGGACGGCCAGGTGCCGACGTCGACGGACTCGGGCATCTGGCGGGTGATCTCACCCGGCTCGGCGACGTACGACGGCACCAGGGTCAGCCCGAGCTCGGCCACCAGCCCGAGGTAGGCGGTGTGCGCGTTGCCCACCACCTCGCCGCCGAGCTGGACGCGGCGTCCGTCGGGCAGCTCGACCTGCTCGACCCGGCCGCCGACCCGGTCGCGTGCCTCGAGCACGGTCACGGTGGCTCCGCCGGCGGCCAGGTCGCGAGCAGCGCTGAGACCGGCGAGCCCGGCGCCGACGACGACGACGTCGGCGGTCATGGGCTCACCGCAGCAGCACCGTGTGCTCGGGCAGCCAGCCGATCTGCACGCGTGACCCGGGCGTCCAGCGGTCGCCGGTGCTCATCCGGGGCAGGTTCTGCTCGAGCACGGTCAGCGTGACGTCGGGGGCGACGTCGACGAGGTACTGCGTGGTGGCGCCGTGGTAGGTCGAGGCGACGACCGTGCCGGGCACCTGCACCATCGCCGGGGTGAGCTCGCTGAGCCAGATCTTCTCCGGCCGGATCGCGACGCTGACCTGCTCGCCGCCGGTCAGGCCGTGCCCGTCGAGGAGGGGGACGCGCAGCTCGGGGCAGACCTGGACGGCACCGTTGGCGTAGGTGCCGGGCATCAGGTTGCTGGTGCCGATGAACCCGGCGGCGAACACCGAGGTGGGGTTCTCGTAGATGTGCTCGGGGGTGCCGCACTGCTCGATGACACCGCCGTTCATGATCGCGATGCGGTCGCTCATGCTGAGCGCCTCGTCCTGGTCGTGGGTGACGAACAGGAAGGTGATCCCGACCTCGCGCTGGATCGACTTCAGCTCGAGCTGCATCGCCCGGCGCAGCTTGAGGTCGAGCGCCGCGAGCGGCTCGTCGAGCAGCAGCACCTGCGGCCGGTTGATCAGCGCCCGGGCGAGGGCGACGCGCTGGCGCTGGCCGCCGGAGAGCTGCGCGGGGCGGTCCGTGCGCCCGGTCGGCGAGCTGCACCAGCTCGAGCGCCTCGCCGACGCGCTGGTCGATGGTGCGGCGGTCGATGCCCTTGCGACGCAGGCCGAACCCGACGTTGCGGCGTACGTCGAGGTGCTCGAAGAGTGCGTAGCTCTGGAAGACCGTGTTGACGTCGCGCTTCTGCGGCGGGGTGGAGGTGACGTCCTCGCCGCCGACCATGACCGTGCCCGCGGTCGGGTCGGTGAAGCCGGCGATCATCCGCAGCGTGGTCGTCTTGCCGCAGCCCGAGGGACCGAGCAGCGAGAAGAACTCGCCGCTGGCGATGTCGAGGTCGAGGTCGTCGACCACCGTCTCCTTCGCCGAACAGCTTGGTCAGTCCGCGGAGCGACACCGCGGGGGACTCGGCCGTGGCCGGCTCGCGGGTGAGCTGGGTGTCGGTGGTGGTCATGGGCGTTCGCCTCCGGCGATGAGGTCCAGGGTGGAGGTCTTGCGGTGGAACAGGCGCGGCACCAGCAGCGCGAGCACGATCAGGAGGGCGGAGAAGGCGAGCATCACGCGTGCCGACCGCGTTGATGGCCGGCGAGACGCCGAACCGGATGGAGGAGTAGATCCGCACCGGGAGCGGCTGGGGGTCGACGCCGGTGGTGAAGAAGGCCAGCACGAAGTCGTCGAAGACGAGCGCGAAGACGAGGAGTCCCGAACCCAGCAGGGCGGGCACCAGCGTCGGCAGGATGACCTGGCGCACGGCCTGCCACGGCGTGCAGCCGAGGTCGCGGGCGGCCTCCTCGACCTCGGGCGACATCGAGGCCAGGCGGCCGCGGACGATCACGGTGACGTAGGCGATCGAGAAGGTGATCTCGGCCAGCGTGACGGTGACCAGCGAGAGCTTCATGCCGAGCCCGGTGAAGAACAGCAGCGCCGCGACGCCGGTGACGATCTCGGGGGTGACCAGCGGCAGCAGGGTCACCGCGCCGATGGCCCGGCCGCTCCGCGACCGGATGCGCTCCAGTCCGAGGGCGAGCATGGTGCCGAGGATCAGCGACCCGACGGCCGCGACCGCCGCGATGCCGAGGCTGGCGCACGAGCGAGGTGATCAGCGAGCTGTCGTGGAAGAAGTCGTCGTACCAGCGGGTGCTGAAGCCCTGGAAGGTGGCCAGCGACTTGACGCTGTTGAAGCTGAACAGCACCACCGCGACGATCGGCAGGTAGAGCCACGCGAAGAACAGCACCGTGATCGTGACGGCGAAGGCCGGTCGCCGTTCGAGCTCGCGCGACTCACGATGACTCCCGGGCGCGGGTCGCGGTGGCCCGCAGGTAGACCACCATCAGCACGGTCAGCCCGATCATCATCGCGACGGTCATCGCCGAGCCGAGCGGCCAGTTCTGGCCCTCGAGGAACTGCTGCTGGATCAGGTTGCCGATCATGTAGGTCTTCGGTCCGCCGAGCAGCTGCGCGCTCACGAAGTCGCCCAGCGCGGGGAGGAAGACCAGCAGCATCCCGCCGAACAGCCCGGCGCGGGTGGCCGGCAGGGTCACGGAGAAGAAGGTGCGCAGCGGGCCGTGGTAGAGGTCCTTGCCGGCCTCGATCAGCGAGGTGTCCATCCGCTCGAGGGAGGCGTAGACCGGCAGGATCATGAACACGACGTAGCCGTAGACCAGGCCACCGATCACGGCGTACGGCGTGTTCAGGAACTGCACCCCGCCGAGCCCGGTCTTGCGCAGCGCGCTGTTGACGACGCCGTCGTCGGAGAGCAGTGCCGACCAGGCGTACATGCGGATCAGGTAGCTGGCGAAGAACGGCACCACGATCGCCGCGATCAGCACGCTCTTGAACCGGCCGCCGTGGAGCGCGATCGCGTAGGCGACCGGGAAGGCGATCAGCGCGCAGATGCAGCGTGGTCGCGACGGCGTAGCTCAGCGAGCGGAGGAACAGCCGGAGGTAGACCTCGTTCCAGAGCGCGTCGTAGTTGGTCAGCCGGGTGCCGAAGACCGGGCGGCCGTCGCGCTGGGTGCGGCCGAAGGAGAGCAGCACCACGATGACCATGCTGGAGACGAAGAACCCGACGATCCAGGCCGTCGGCAGGGCCAGCAAGGTGCCCCACAGCTTGGTGCGCTGCACGGACTTGCGGCGCGTGAGCCGGCGGCGTCGCCGGAGCGCTGGGGCGGGTGACCTCCTGGGTGGCCACGGCTAGCTCGCCTTCACTTCGGTCCAGGTGGCGGCCCGTCGCTGCACCTCGTCGGCGCCGAGGAGTCGGAACACGTCGGAGTTCTCGAGGTCCTTGACGTCGACGTTGGCGGCCGGGGTGTCCTTGACCAGGTCGGCGAAGGCCGGCAGCGCGTCCTTCACGGGGAACGGGTAGTAGAGGTAGCCCATGTTCTTCTTGGCGACCTCGGGCCGGAGCAGGTAGTCGATGAAGAGCATCGCGGTGCCGGGGTGCTTGGCGTTGGTGGGGATGCAGTAGGCGTCGGAGTTGATCGGGGTGCCTTCCTTGCGGCGCCTCGAAGTCGTAGTTCTCCGGCTTGTTGACCACGCCCTCGCGGAGGTAGGCGAAGTCGCCGCTCCACATGTGGTGGATCCAGGCGTCACCGCGGGCCATGTTGTTGACGTCGTCGGAGGAGTAGGCGCGGAGGTACTTCTTCTGGCTGACCAGCAGCTTCTTGATCTCGTCGAGCTGCGACGGCTTGGAGGTGTTCACGTCGTACCCCAGGAGCAGGGCGGCCATCGCGAGGGCCTCGTCCTGGTCGTCGAGGGTGAAGATGCGCTTGGCGGCCTGCGGGTTCCACAGGTCGTTCCAGCTGCCGGTCATCGAGTCGACCTTGTCGGTGCGCCAGCCGATGCCGGTCTTGTAGACGGTGAACGGCACCGAGACGGCCGACTTGTCGTCGTACCAGGGGTCGTTGTAGTAGGAGCCCGAGTAGAAGACCTGGTCGGCGTTGGTGAGCTGGCCGTGGTCGATCGCGCGGACCTTGCCCTCGAGGCGCAGCTTCTGCACCCACTTGGCGATCGGGAAGATGATGTCGTACTGGTTGCCGGCCTGGAGCTTGGCGTACATGCCCTCCATCGAGTCGAAGTTCGACTGGATGATCTTGACGCCGTACTCCTTCTGGAAGCCCTTGAAGGTGCTCGGGTCGAGGTAGTCGGCCCAGTTGAAGTAGATGAGGTCGCCGTCGATCTTGGCCTTGGCCGACTTCGGCAGCGTCGCCTTCACCGGTGTCTCGCTCGGGATGTAGGCACAGCCCGTGGTCGCCAGCCCGGCCGTGGCGCCGAGGGCCAGCCCGCCCTTGAGGAGGGACCGGCGGCTGACGGCGGGCGTGGGCGTCATGCACCGGCCTCCTGCAGTGTCTGGTCGGGGCGGGGGAGCGGGCCGTCGTGGCCGACCAGGCGCCCGACGGCGTTGGCCACCATGCTCCGTGCCACGTCCAAGGACAGGTCGGGGCCGGGGGCCACGACGCGGGCGCCGAGGCCGTCGCACAGGCCGACCGCGGTCTCGGCGACCGACCGCGCGGCTGCCGGTTCGAGGTGGAAGACGCCGGCCTCGATGCCGGCGGTGATGATGTCGGTGATGCTGGCGTAGATGGTCTCGTAGACGTCGGTGCCGACCTTGGCCAGCGCCGGCTGCCGGAGGCAGAGCAGGTCGAGCTCCTGCCAGAGCCGCCAGTCGTGGGTGAGCAGCGCGTCGCTGGGCAGGCAGCGGTCGAGGAAGGCCGAGAGGCGTTGCGCCGGCTGGGTCCCGGCGCGTTCGAGGGCCTGCTCGGTGAGGGCGTTGGAGACCGCGCTGGAGTGGCTCAGCACCTCGGTGAAGAGCTGTTCCTTGGTCGCGAAGTGGTAGTGCACCAGGCCGGAGGAGACCCCGGCGGCCTTGGCGATGCCGGCCATCCGCACGTTGACCAGCCCGTCGCGCACGATGCAGTCGGCGGCGGCGACGAGGATCCGGTTGCGGGCCTCTTCGGCTGCCAGGTCGCGACGGTTGGGTTCCTTCACGCGGTGCCCCCCATCGGGTGAGCTTGGTGTTTGACTGCTCAGTCAGTCAGTGATGCTAGGCTCGCCCTCGTGACGCGTCAAGGGTCACCAGAGAGCGCGTCCGACGCCGCTCTGACCGCGCTCTTCGAGCCCCGCTCGATCGCGGTCGTGGGTGCCAGCAGCGACCCCGCCAAGTGGGGACACATCCTCAGCAAACGGGCGCTCGCGTCCAGCTCGGGCCGTCCCGTCGCCCTCGTGAACAGGGGCGGGACCGACGTGCTGGGCCAGCCCACGTACGCCTCGCTGGCGCACGCGCGCGACGGGCTCGGCCAGCCCGTGGACCTCGTGGTGCTGTGCGTCCCGGCGACGGCGTTCGTGGCCACCGTGGGCGAGGCGGTCGCCGCCGGTGCCCGCGCGGTCGTGGCCATCACCGCGGGTCTCTCCGAGCTGGGCGCCGAGGGTGCCCGCGCCGAGGCCGAGGCGGTCGCGGTCGCCCGCGCCGGCGGTGCGGTGCTGGTCGGGCCGAACTGCCTCGGGATCGCCGACACCGGCGCCGGCCTGCAGCTGAGCCACGCGGTGCTCCCGGCCGGGCGAGGTCGCGGTGCTCAGCCAGAGCGGCAACATGGTCCTCGACCTGGCGGCGCTGCTCGCCGAGCGCGGCCTCGGGATCTCCCGCTTCGTGTCGCTGGGCAACCAGGCCGACCTCACCGTGGTCGACCTGATGCGGGCGTGCGTCGACCACGACGGCACCCGTGCGGTGGCGATCTACGCCGAGGACGTGATCGACGGGCGTGCGTTCGTGTCGGCGGCCCGCGCCCTGGTCGAGGCCGGCAAGCCGGTCGTGCTGCTCTCGCCCGGACGCTCCGACGCGGCCGTGCGCAGCGCGGTGTCGCACACCGGCTCGATGACCAGCCCCTCGCAGGTGGTGGACGCCGCGTGCGCGGCCGGGGGAGTACGCCGCGTCGACCACGTCACGCACATGGCCGACGTGCTCGCCGGGGTCCTCGGTCCCCGCCGGATGCCGGGCCGCAGGGTCGCCGTGCTCACCGACGGGGGTGGCCACGGGGCCGTCGCGGCAGACGCACTGACGTCGGTCGGGCTGGAGACGCCGCTGCTCGAGGACGCCACCCGTGCGCGGCTCCGCGACGTGCTCTGGGCCAGCTCGACGGTCACCAACCCGGTGGACCTCGCCGGCGCCGGTGACCGCGACCCGATGAACTACGCGCGGGCGGTCGAGGCGCTGCTGCCGGGCGAGGACGTCGACGGGGTGCTGCTGACCGGCTGGTTCGGCGGCTACTCGACCGAGCCGGGCGGGGTCCACGAGGTCGAGATCGCCGCCGCCCACGCGATCGCCGCAGCGGCGAGTGCGCAGGACAAGCCGGTGGTGGTGCACACGATCTTCCCGACCAGTCCGACCTCGGCCGTGCTCCGCGAGGCCGGGATCCCGGTGCACCGGGACGTCGACCGGGCGTGCGCGGTGCTGGCCGGGCTCGAGGAGCACCCTCTCGCGTCGTACGACGAGGAGCCGTCGGTGGCCTTGCCGGTCACCGATCCGTCGTACGACGTGGCGAGGGGGCTGTTCGCCGACGCGGGCATCGCCGTTCCCGGCCGCGTGCACGGTGCGCAGCCGGGAGGAGCTCGTGGCGGCGATGGCCGTGACCGGGCTTCCCGCTCGTGCTCAAGGCGCTCGGTCAGGTGCACAAGTCCGACGCGGGCGGAGTGGTGCTCGGCCTCGCCGACGAGCAGACCGCTCTCGCGTCGTACGACGACCTCGTGGCGCGGCTCGCAGCCGCCGGCCGTCTCCGTCGAGGCGATGGCCGACCTCGGTGCGGGCGTCGAGCTGATCGTCGGCAGCGTCCGCGACCGCACCTTCGGGCCGGTGCTGATGGTCGGGCTCGGCGGCGTACACGCCGAGGTGCTCGCCGACACCGCCTGCGCGCTCGCGCCCGTCGGCCTCGACCAGGCCCGGCAGCTGCTGCTGTCGCTGCGGAGCGCCGCCGCTGCTGACGGGGTTCCGGGGCAGCAAGCCGGTCGACCTCGACGCGCTCGCCGCCGTCGTCAGCGCGTTCTCACGGGTCGCGGCCGCGCACCCGGAGCTCGGCGAGCTGGAGATCAACCCGCTGCTGGCCGGCCCGTCGGGAGCGCTCGCCCTCGACGCGCGCGTCGTACTCGCTCAGCCCTCGACGTCGCGCAGGTAGCGCTGGTCGAAGCCGTAGACCCAGGAGTCCTTGGCAGGGAACACGCCGTGGTCGAAGGCCCGCGAGGTGACTCCGCGCTGGACGCGTTCGCAGGCCTCGTTGTCCTGCCGCGTGACCAGCTCGTTGAACTCGACGATCGGTGTCGGGTCGAACTCCGGGTCCTCGAGGGCCTCGGGGTTGAAGAGGTATTCGGTCACCAGCCGGCAGCTCTGCGGACCGGTCGGGAAGACCGCCGTCGCGAGGCAGGTCGAGCCGTCGACGTCGAGGAACATCGTCGGGTAGACGAGCGCGCCGTAGTAGGCCTCGGGATCGCCCTGGCCCTTGAAGCCGGGCAGCAGCGGGAGCCGGAGCCGCGGGTCGGTGACCATCGCCGTACGCCCGTCGGCCAGGGACACCCCGCCGTCGGCGCGGCCGTCCTCGAAGATGGAGCCCTTCTTGTACGCCGGCACCACCGCGACCAGCTCGGGGTGGATCGTCGGGCAGTGCAGGCACTCGTTGTAGTTCTCGATGACGATCTTCCAGTTGGCCTGGACGTCGACGGTGGAGACGTGCCCGATGCGCAGGTCGGCCAGGCCGACGCGGGCGAGGTCGAGCGCGTCGTCCTGCTGGTCGGCGAGGTGCTCGAGCAGCGGACGGGGCTCCTCGCGGGAGAGGTTGACGAAGACGAACCCCTCCCAGACGTCGACGTGCACCGGCCACAGCGAGTTCTGCTCGCGGTCGATCTCGTCCTTCTCGATCATCGGCGTGGTGACGAGCGTGCCGTCGAGCTTGTAGCCCCACGCGTGGTACGGACACCGCAGGTGGGTGCGCGCGAACCCCTGCTCGTCGTCGCAGATCCGCGACCCGCGGTGGCGACAGACGTTGTAGAACCCGCGGATCTGCTCGTCCTTGCCGCGCACGATCAGCAGGCTCTCGCCGCCGATCTCGACCCGCAGCCACGACCCGGGCTTGGGCACCCGTTCGGCGCGGCCGACGTAGATCCAGTTGCGGTAGAACACCCGTTCCTGGTCGATCTGCCAGGTGTCCTCGGAGTGGTAGGCCCGACCGGGAAGCGTCTCCCGGACCGGCGAGCGGGTGGCCATGCTGACTCCCTCGGCGTACTCAGTTTCACTAACTGTACAGTCAGTCAGCCTGTTCGGGTAGGGCTGGGCTCCGGGGTGGACGTCATACGAACTGGTCGCTATGGCAGCCAACTCGTATGACGTCCCGCGGTGCGTCATACGTTCTGGTCGCTATAGCCGCCACTTCGTATGACGTCTTGGGCGGTCGCTCGGATGAGCCGGGTGTCGTCCACAGCCGTCGTGAACGGACAGTGCTCCACAGCCCCTGCCGGGCACCGCAGACAGGCCGTGCGGTCTCGGCGAAGGTGCCGCGGTGACCAAGGACCTGACCGCTGAGCGGCGCCGTCGGCGTCGAGCGGCTGCGATGCAGCTGGCCGAAGAACAGGGCTGGGTGCTCTCGCGCACCCAGCTGTACGCCGCGGGCTTCACGTCGTGGCGAGGTGCGCGCCAACATCCGAGCTGGGCGATGGTCCCGGCTCGGGGCGCACTGCGTCCTGGCACGTACGGGAGCTCTCACCACCGATGCCCGCTGGTGGTCAGCCGTCCTCGAAGGCGGCCCGCGCGCCTTCCTGGACGGCGAGACGGCTCTGGTCGTCGCGGGGCTGGAGCACTACGACTCGGACAAGATCCGGGTCTCCGTGCCTCGGGGAGCGCGGATCCGACACCGAGGAACGGTCTGCAACATCCGGCAGACGCGGCGATGGCAGCCGGACGACGTCGTCGAGGAAGGACTGCCGCGCGCCCGACCCGCTGTGGCTGCCATCCGAGCAGCCCTGTGGGCCAGGTCGGACCGACAGGCGACGCTTCTGCTGACCATGACCGTCCAGCAGGGGCTGGCGAAGGTGGAGGACCTGGCTCTGGAGATGTTGCGCGTACGACGCGATCGCCGCCGCGGGCTGGTGCACGTGCTCCTGCTCGACCTCGCCGGCGGCGTGGGCTCGCTCGGCGAGCTCGATGTGCTCCGCGGGTGTCGTGAGAGGGGCATCCCGGAGCCCGACAAGCAGGTGCTCCGTCGTACGCCGAGCGGGACGTACTACCTCGACTTCAGGTGGGACCGATGGGCCGTCGTCCTCGAGGTCGACGGGATCCAACACGCCTGGGTGCAGCAGATCGTGCCCGATGCCCTCCGTCAGAACTCCATCGCCTTGAGCGGTGACCTGGTGCTCCGACTGCCCGTGCTCGGCCTGCGCCTCTGCCCCGACGAGTTCTTCGCCCAGCTCGAAACGGCTCTGACGAACGCCGGCTGCCCGATCCTCGGCCCCGACGCTGCCTGATCCCCGAGGACGTCATACGTTCTGGTCGCTATGGCAACCACCTCGTATGACGTCCCGCGGAACGTCATACGAACTGGTCGCAATAGCAGCCAATTCGTATGACGCAAGCAGCAACCCCAGCGACGCGAGCCGGCCCTACTTCTCCGCCGAGCGCACCCGCAGGCCGGTGATGGGGACGGTGACCGCGCCGGAGGGGTCGGTGAAGAAGTCGTTGCCCTTGTCGTCGACGACGATGAAGGCGGGGAAGTCCTCGACCTGGATCTTCCAGACGGCTTCCATGCCGAGCTCGGGGTACTCGAGCACGTCGACCGACTTGATGCAGTCCTGGGCGAGGCGGGCGGCGGGGCCGCCGATGGAGCCGAGGTAGAAGCCGCCGTGGCTGTGGCAGGCCTCGGTCACGACCTTCGACCGGTTGCCCTTGGCCAGCATCACCTTCGAGCCGCCCGCGGCCTGGAACTGCTCGACGTAGGAGTCCATCCGGCCGGCAGTGGTCGGGCCGAACGAGCCGGACGCGTAGCCCTCGGGGGTCTTGGCCGGGCCGGCGTAGTAGACCGCGTGGTCCTTGCAGGTACGACGGCATCTCCTCGCCCGCGTCGAGGCGCTCCTTGATCTTCGCGTGCGCGATGTCGCGCGCCACCACGAGCGGACCGGTGAGCGAGAGCCGGGTCTTCACCGGGTGCCGGGTGAGCTCGGCGAGGATCTCGTCCATCGGCCGGTTCAGGTCGATCCGCACGACCTCGGCGTCGTCGGAGGGCTGCGCCGCGGTGGTGGCCGGCAGGTAGCGGGCCGGGTCGGTCTCGAGCTGCTCGAGGAACACCCCGTCGGCCGTGATCTTGCCGAGCGCCTGCCGGTCGGCCGAGCACGAGACGGCGAGGGCGACCGGGCACGAGGCGCCGTGCCGGGGAAGTCGTACGACGCGCACGTCGTGGCAGAAGTACTTGCCGCCGAACTGCGCCCCGATCCCGAACGACTGGGTCAGCTTGAAGACCTCCTCCTCGAGCTCGAGGTCACGGAAGCCGTGCGCGTCGAGCGTCCCGGAGGTCGGCAGGTTGTCGAGGTAGTGCGCGCTGGCGTACTTCGCGGTCTTCAGCGCGAACTCCGCGCTCGTCCCGCCGATCACCACAGCCAGGTGGTACGGCGGACACGCGGCCGTGCCGAGCGAGCGGATCTTCTCGTCGAGGAACTCCAGCATCCGCTTGGGGTTCAGGACGGCCTTCGTCTCCTGGAACAGGAACGACTTGTTCGCCGAGCCGCCGCCCTTGGCCATGAACAGGAACTTGTACTCCGGCGAACCGTGGCGACGGCGTCGAGTAGAGCTCGATCTGCGCCGGCAGGTTGGTGCCGGTGTTCTTCTCCTCCCACGTGGTGATCGGCGCGAGCTGGGAGTAGCGCAGGTTGAGCTTGGTGTAGGCGTCGTACACGCCCCGGCTGATCGCCACGCCGTCGTCGATGCCGGTCAGCACGCCCTCGGACTTCTTGCCCATCACGATCGCGGTGCCGGTGTCCTGGCACATCGGCAGCACGCCGCCGGCGGAGATGTTCACGTTCTTGAGCAGGTCGAGCGCCACGAAGCGGTCGTTGCCCGACGACTCCGGGTCGTCGATGATCCGCCGCAGCTGCGCGAGGTGCGCCGGCCGCAGGTAGTGCGCGATGTCGTGCATCGCCTCGGCGGTGAGCAGCTGGATCGCCTCGGGCGCCACCCGGAGGAAGGTCTGGCCGTCGGCCTCGAAGGTCGAGACGCCCTCGGTGGTGAGCAGCCGGTACGGCGTCTCGTCCGGCCCGATCGGCAGCAGGTCTGAGTAGCGGAAGTCGGCTTCGGTCGTCACGAATCCCGAGTATCCCGCACCGTCTAACCTGTGCCCATGGCGGGCGAGGTCGCAGGGGTGGTCCCACGGAGACGAGCGGTCGCGGCTGCGGATCTCCGACGAGGACCGGCACAAGGTCGCGGAGCTGCTGCGCGTGGCGGCCGGCGAGGGCCGGCTCGACATCGACGAGCTCGAGGAGCGCCTCGAGTCGGCGTACGCCGCGAAGACCTACGGCGACCTGGTCCCGCTGACGGCCGACCTCCCCGTCGCCACCAGCGCGCCGGCTCCGGTGCCGCCGACGGGGCCGTTGCTCCCGGCCGTCCGCTACGACCACTCGATCGCGATCATGGGCTCGACCAGCCGCACGGGCGTGTGGGAGGTCGGTGCCTCCCACACCGCGATCGCGGTGATGGGCAACGTCGACATCGACCTGCGCAGCGCCCGGTTCACCAGCCGCGAGACCGTCGTCCGGGCGTTCGCCTACTGGGGCGCGGTCAACGTCTACGTCAACGCCCACACGCGCGTCGTCGTCGACGGGGTCGGCATCATGGGCTCCTTCGACCAGGCGCGCGACAAGGTGGACGCCCAGATCGGCCCGGACTCGCCGGTCGTGCGCGTGACCGGTGCCTCGCTGATGGCGGGCGTCACCGTCGTACGACGACCGATGCCGGGCGAGGGCAAGCTGCTGCGTCGGCGCGGCCGCTGACGTGGCCCTCGAGCTCCGGGACGCCTACGTCTGGGACTTCTGGACGGCGTACGACGCGACACACCCACCGGCACCACGTGTTCTTCCTGCACGCCCCGAGATCCCTCGGCGACCCCGACCTCCGGCACCGCAACGCCCGCGTCGGGCGGGCCGTCTCCGACGACCTCGTCTACTGGGAGCTGCGCGACGACCCGCTTGCCGGAGGTCGGCCGGGATCGACGACCTGGCGCAGTGGACCGGATGCGTCGTACGCGATCGCGACCAGTGGTGGCAGTTCACGAGCGGGCTCTCCCGGTCCGACGACGGCGCCCTCCAGCGCATCGGCTCGGCCACCTCGACCGACCTGCGCACGTGGAACCGGACGGAGCTCATCCTCGAGGCCGACCCGCGCTGGTACCAGCCCGACGACGGCCAGATGGCGTGGCGCGACCCCTGGGTGGTCCAGGACGACGACGGGCTCTGGCACATGTACGTCTCGGCCCGCGACGTCGAGCGGCGAGCCCGGGCTGCGGGGTGGTGGGGCACGCCGTCTCCCGCAACCTCCGCAGGTGGGAGGTGCTGCCTCCGCTGAGCGCGCCGACCGGCTTCTTCGACTGCCTCGAGGTGATCCAGGTGGTGCAGGTGGAGGGCCGCTGGGTGCTGCTCTTCTCGTGCCTCTCACCCGAGATGCCGGGCGCGCCGGCCGGGTCCGGTGGCGTGTGGTCGGTGCCGGTCGACGGCCCGGGTGCACCGGTCGACGTGGCGTCCGCCGTCCGGGTCACCGACGAGCGGTTGTACGTCGGCAAGGTGGTGCACGACCTCGGTACGCCGTACTTCCTCGCCTTCCGGAACACCGATGCCCGCGGCGACTTCGTCGGGGGAGTGATCGACCCGGTGCCGGTCGACCTGGCGTCCGGACGGACGTGGCCTGGCCATCTCCTTGCCCGTAGGGTGACCCACGTCACTTACAACGGATCGTCCGGCACGTTCCTGCCGGTGAGGAGATAGTCATGGCAACAGTCAGTTTCAAGAAGGCGCAGCGCTGGTATCCAGGGATGGACAAGCCTGCGGTCCCGGGGATCGACCTGGAGATCAACGACGGGGAGTTCATGGTCCTCGTCGGCCCGTCGGGATGTGGCAAGTCCACGACCCTGCGGATGCTCGCCGGCCTCGAAGAGGTCAACGAGGGCCAGATCTTCATCGGCGACCGCGACATCACCAACCTGCCACCCAAGGACCGTGACATCGCCATGGTCTTCCAGAACTACGCGCTCTACCCGCACATGACGGTCGCGGACAACATGGCGTTCTCGCTGAAGATGGCGAAGGTCAAGGAGTCCGAGCGCAAGGAGCGCGTCGCCGAGGCCGCCAAGATCCTCGGCCTGACCGAGTACCTCGACCGCAAGCCCAAGGCCCTCTCGGGTGGTCAGCGCCAGCGGGTCGCGATGGGCCGCGCGATCGTGCGCAAGCCGCAGGTGTTCTGCATGGACGAGCCGCTGTCCAACCTCGACGCGAAGATGCGCGTGCAGACCCGCACCGACATCGCCAAGCTCCAGCAGGACCTCGGCGTCACCACCGTCTACGTCACCCACGACCAGGTCGAGGCGATGACGATGGGCGACCGGGTCGCGGTGATGAAGGACGGCTACCTCCAGCAGGTCGACAGCCCGCTGAACCTCTACGACCGTCCGGTGAACCTGTTCGTGGCCGGCTTCATCGGCTCCCCGCAGATGAACCTGCTCGCGGCGACGGCCGTCGACGGCAGGGCCAAGATCGGCGAGTACCACGTGCCGGTCGACGAGGCCGCCGCGCAGAAGATGCGCGGCAACGTCGTGGTCGGGGTCCGTCCCGAGGCCTGGCGCGTGGTCTCCGCCGAGGAGGGCGGCCTGCCCGTCGAGGTCACCGTCGTCGAGGAGCTCGGCTCGGACGCGTTCGTCTACGGCACCAGCAGCGTGGAGGGCACTCCGAGCAACGTGATCGTCCGCGTGGCCGCGCGCAACACGGTGCACAAGGGCGACGTGCTGCACGTGACCACCGACCCCCACGACGTCCACGTCTTCGACGCCGACACGGGGGAGCGCCTCAGCGCCTGAACCACCACCCGCCCGCGTGTCGCGACGGTCCCTGTGACCGGTGCGACACGCGGGCGGTTTGGTTCGTCCTGAGTTATTAGGGCAAACTCTAGTGACTTACTGGATTTAACAGGACGGACCAGACGTGCGACGCAGAACGGTTGCCCTGCTCGGGGTGGTGCTGGCCGCGGCCGTGACGGTGGCCGGTGGCCACCTCGCGACCGCCGCCGGCCGTTCGTCCGCCGTCCAGGTGGCGCACACCGATCACCGGCCCAACATCGTGCTGGTGCTGATGGACGACTTCTCCC
Organism: uncultured Actinomycetota bacterium; assembly: GCA_963797505.1. GTDB lineage: Bacteria > Actinomycetota > Actinomycetes > Propionibacteriales > Nocardioidaceae > Marmoricola. Next base: position 43,260 of record CAWCQB010000007.1, read on the forward strand.
TCGAGCTGCTGGCGACGATGCCCCAGGCGCAGCGGCTGCGCGCGGACGGAGCGACGTACCGCAACGCCCACGTCGTCGACTCGCTGTGCTGCCCGTCGCGCGCGGCGATCTTCACCGGCCGCCCGCCCCACCAGACCGGGGTGTTCACCAACACCGCGAACGACCCGGAGCACCCGATCGGCGGCTACCGGGCGTTCGTCCGCAACGACAACACGTCCAAGGCGTTCAACGTCGCGCTGCAGAACGGTGGCTACACCACCGGGTTCATCGGCAAGTACATGAACGGCTACAGCATGTACACCAACCACGGCGAGAACTTCGCCCCCGCGAAGATCCCCGGGTGGGACGTGTTCAACGCGGTGCTCAGCGGCGGCTACCACGAGTGGGGGTTCCGCACGACGTACCTCGACAAGGACGGCATGGTCCGGATGCGGCACACCCGGAAGCCACCGCGCAGCGCACCGGCGAAGGTGCTCGACCGGGCCTACGCCACCAACGTGATGTCCCGCTACGCCGACACCTTCCTGCGCGAGCACCGCGACCAGAAGAAGCCCTACTTCCTCGAGGTCGCCACCTACGGCCCGCACGCGCAGATGCAGAAGGCCTACCCCGACAACCCGCCGTTCCCGTCGGCCTTCGCCGACCGCGCGCCCCAGGGGCACCCGGCGGGCGGCAACTGCGGCACGAAGCCGTGCGGCCGGCTCACGCTGCGCGACCTCAAGGGGTACGCCGACCCGCGGGACGACAACGCGCCGACCTACCTGCGCCGCAACGGGACCACGGCTCCTGCTCCGGCGTGGAACGTCAACCCGGTCACGCTCGAGCGACACGGTCGCGCTCCAGCAGTACCGCGACCGCGCCCGGATGGTGCAGTCCATCGACCGGATGCTCGGCCGGCTGCGCGCCGAGGCCGGGACCGAACACCTACTTCTTCCTGACCTCCGACAACGGCTTCCACCTCGGCCAGCTGCAGCTCAACGGAGGCAAGGGCACGCCCTACGACTTCGACACGCACGTGCCGCTCGTCGTGGCCGGTCCCGGCGTGCAGCCGGGTGCACGCTCGCAGCTCGTGAGCAGCATCGACCTCGCGCCGACCTTCGAGACCATCGCCGGGCTCCGGCCGAAGTCCTACCGTTCGGGGACGTCGTTCGCCTCCAGCCTGGACAACCCGCGGGCCCAGGGCGGCCGGTTCGTGTTCATGGAGCACACCTACGCCAAGCTCCAGCCCGGCGAGGTGGACAGCGACACGTCATCCGGAGGCGACATCCAGCAGGTGCCGTCGTACATCGCGGTGCGCGGGAAGCGCGGGCTGCTCGCGCGGTTCGACCTCGACGACTCCGCGCGCGGCACCGACTACGCCTACGAGCTCTACCGCTACGACGTGCCGTGGGAGGACCGCAACGTCTTCGCGACCGACCACGACAAGCCGTGGGCGCGCGAGCTGATGCGTCGCCTGCGTGCGTGGGACGGCTGCGAGCCGGAGGAGTGCCGAGCCCTCAGCCGCTGATTCGCCTTCCCTCAGGCTGCGATCAGGTCGGGTGCCCATGCTGAGGGAATGGCGTGGAGGAAGACACTCGGCGTGAGCGCCACCTTGGCGGCTCTGATCCTCGTCGCTACGGCGATCCACTTCGCGACCGCACCCGCGGGTCGTGCGAGCAGCGGTCACCAGGTGCAGCAGGAGACCGCCAGCGGACGCCCGTCGATCGTGATGGTGCTGATGGACGACGCGTCGTACGAGCTGCTCGCGACGATGCCGCAGGGCATGCGGATGGCGGCCGAGGGCGCGTCGTACCAGAACGCGCACGTCGTGGACTCGTTGTGCTGCTCCTCGCGGACCTCGATCTTCACCGGCCGGCCGCCGCACCAGACCGGCGTGCTCACCAACACCGCCAACGACCCGAGCGACCCGATCGGCGGGTACGCCGCGTTCGCGCGTCACGGCAACGCCCAGCGGACCTTCAACCTCGCCCTGCAGCGCAGCGGCTACACGACCGGCTTCGTGGGCAAGTACCTCAACGGCTACGACGTGACCATGAAGCACGGCAAGCGCGTCGCACCGCCGACGATCCCGGGCTGGGACCACTTCGACGCGATCCTGGGCGGTGGCTACCCGGAGTGGGGCTTCTGGCGGGCCCATCGCAACGAGAGCGGGCCGATGCGGCTGACGTACGACGCCGAGCCGCCGCGGGACTCCACGACCGACCAGCTCGACGCGCACTACGCCACGAACGTGGAGTCGCGCGACGCCGTCGACTTCGTCCAGCGACACCGTGACGACAACAAGCCGTACTTCCTCGAGGTGGCCACCTACGCGCCGCACGCGCAGCTGAAGAAGGCCTATCCCGACAACCCGCCGTACCCTCCCGCGTTCGCCGACCGCCCACCCAAGGGCGACCCGACCGGCGGCAACTGCGGGATGAAGCTGTGCAGCCAGCTCTCGCTGCGCGACCTGGCCGGGTTCGGCGACCCGCGCGCCGACAACCGGCCGACGTACCTGCACCGCAACGGCACGACGTCGCCGGCACCGGCGTGGAACGTCAACCCGGTCACGCTGCACGCACCGCAGGCGTTGCGCGAGTACCGCAACCGCTCGCGGATGGTCCAGGCGGTCGACCGGATGATCGGCCGGATCCGCGCCGCCGTCGGGCCGAACACCTACGTCGTCCTGACCTCCGACAACGGCTACCACCTCGGCCAGCTGCAGCTCAACGGCGGCAAGGGCACGCCGTACGACTTCGACACGCGGGTGCCGCTCGTCGTCGACGGTCCGGGCGTCGCCCCGGGCCCACGCCGCCAGTTCGTGAGCAACATCGACCTCGCGCCCACCTTCGAGAGGCTGGCCGGGATCACGCCGCCGCCCTCGGTCTCCGGCGTCTCGTTCCTGAAGAGCCTGCACCACCCCCGCGCCCGGGGCGGCCGCTACGTCTTCTTCGACCACACCTACGCCAAGTCACAACCCGGCGAGGTGGACAACGACACCGCGGTCGGCGGCGACCTCGAGCAGGTGCCGTCCTACATCGGCGTGCGTGGTCGGCAGGGCCTGCTCGCGCGCTTCGACCTCGACGACTCGTGGACCGGGCACCACTACGCCTACGAGCTGTACCGCTACCACCAGGGGTTCTTCGAGAAGACCAACGTGTTCGCTGCCGACCACGACCAGCCGTGGGCACGCACCCTGATGCGCAAGCTGCAGCAGTGGGACGACTGCACGCCGGCGCAGTGCCGGGCAGCGGCGCGCTAGCGCCCCGCTAGGCCGAGCGGTTCGAGGCGGCGTCCCGACCGGCCCGGTCCGCCGTACGACGGATCACGTCGGTGAACGTCTCGAACAGCTCCGCCGGGAGGTCGTGCCCCATCCCGTCGATGACGAGCAGCTCGGCACCGGGGATGGCCTGTGCGGTGGCGCGGCCGCCGGAGACGTGCACCATCTTGTCCGCGGAACCGTGCACCACCGCGGCCGGGATCCGCAGCGAGGCCAGGCCCCTCGACCGGTTGGGCTGGTTGAGGACCGCCAGCATCTGGCGCATCACGCCGCTCGCCGACACGCCCCGGTCGAAGGTCTCCTCGGCCCGGGAGCGGACCTTCGCGTCGTCGCTCGGGAAGCCGGGCGAGCCGATCAGCTGCCACATCTTGGTCGAGGAGGCGACGTAGGCCTCGCGACCGGCGGCCCGCGGCCCGATCAGCGCGGGCAGGATCGCGGGGTGCTGCCAGCCCACCGTGCGCTTGCCGAGCGTGGACATGATCGAGGTCAGCGACCGGACCCGGCGCGGCTGGTCGACGGCCATCGTCTGCGCGATCATCCCGCCCATCGACACGCCGGCGACGTGGGCGCTCTCCCAGCCGAGGTGGTCCATCAGCCCGAAGGCGTCGGCGGCCAGGTCGCTGAGCGTGTACGGCGGCCGGCCGCCCCGACCGAGGAACGACCGGACCAGCTGGGAGCGCGACACGCGGCCCTCGGGACACGCGAGGACCGTCCGGTGTCGCGGTTGTCGAAGCGGACGACGTGGAAGCCCGCCTCGGCGAGCATCGTGCACAGCTCGGGGTCCCACCAGGTCATCGGTCCGCCGAGGCCCATCACCAGCACCAGCGGGTCGCCGCCCGGGCTGCCGAAGGTCTGGTAGCACAGCTGCACACCGGGTGAGACTTCGGCGAACAGCTCCTGGGAGACCGGGATCGACATCTAGACCGCCTTTTCACGATTTGTCGAAGAAGGGGATGAAATCCCACGCACAACTAGTTGACGACGCTACCTTCTTTGAGTGAACTCACCGCTCGGTTCGTTCCTCCTGCCCACCGGTTTCGACGGTCCGGCCGGCTTCCGCGCGCTGGCCCGCGAGTCCAGCACGATCGTCGAGGCGGGCCGACTGATCCGGCGTACCAGGGCTGACCGGCGGGCCCGCGCGCTGCTGCCGTACGCCGGCACCGCATCGTGTCACGGCGCACGACCCCGTCCTGCTCGTCCCGGGCTTCATGGCCGGCGACGCCACCCTCAAGGCGATGGCGATGTTCCTGCGCCACCAGGGCTTCCGCACCTACCGCTCGCAGATCCACGTCAACGTCGGCTGCACCCGCGAGGCGGCCGACCGCCTCGAGCGGCGCATCGAGACGATCGCGATCCGACGCGACCGCAAGGTCACCATCGTCGGCCACAGCCTCGGCGGCATGCTCGCCCGCGGACTGGCCTCGCGTCGGCCCGACCTGATCGAGGGCATCGTCAGCATGGGCAGCCCGGTGCTCGCGCCGGGGGCCATCCACAAGGTGCTCGCCTGGGACGCCGAGATGCTCGCGCGGCTCACCCGGGCCGGCTTCCGCGGGATGATGAGCTCCGACTGCTTCGGCGGCGAGTGCGCGCGGCTCAGCTTCGAGGAGAGCAAGCTGCCGATCGACCCCGAGCTCGCGTTCACCGCGATCTACAGCAAGCGCGACGGCATCGTCGACTGGCGGGCCTGTCTCGACCCGGCCGCCGAGCACGTCGAGGTGCGCACCAGCCACGTCGGCATGGCCGTCGACCCGGTCGTGATGGACCACGTGCTCACGGCGCTGCGCGACCAGCAGGTCAGGCGGGCCAGCCGACAGGAAGATCCTGCCGCCGAGGTGGGTTCGCTCCGCGTCGCTCACACGTGACGGCGGCGACCTCGATCGACCCGCGCACCAGTCGCGCGAGGCCCGGCTCGTCCAGCGGGAGGCCCGGGCCCGGGTCGCTCGAACGCGTCGAGGTCGGAGAGCTGGGCCAGCGTCGCGGCCATGAAGGCATCGCCGGCGCCCACGGTGTCGACCACCTCGACCGGTCGCGGCGTGGCGCTCACCTCGGACCCGTTGGCGTAGGCGGTCGCGCCCTTCGAGCCTCGGGTGAGCAGCACCAGGCGGGTGCGCTCGCCCCGCAGCAGCGTGCGCGCCACGTCGTCGGGGTCGGAGTCGGGGTCGAGCAGCTCGGCGTCCTCGTCGCTGAGCTTGACCAGCGTGCAGCGGGCCCCGAGGGCGCGTACGTCGCGCCAGGTGCGCTCGCGGTCGTCCATGAACGTCTCGCGCAGGTTGGCGTCGTAGCTGACGAACACCTCGCGGGCGCAGGCCTGCTCGACGAGGTCGAGGACGCTCTCGCGACCCGGCTCGAGCAGGGTGCCGAGCGAGCCGACGTGCAGCGCCCGGCACGGCGGGAGCTCCTGGCGGGGCAACGACCACTCGAGGTCGAACTCGTAGCGGGCGGCGCCGGTGCTGTCGAGGCGCGCGGTCGCGACCGACGTACGTCCCGAGGCGGTGGGTACGGCGACGATCTCGGCGTCGCTGCCGGTCACGTGCTGCACCACCAGCCCGCCGCGCTCGTCGTGCCCGACCTGGCTGATCAGGGTGGCGGGGACGTCGAGGCGGCCGAGACCGACGGCCACGTTGAGGGGTGAGCCCGCCAGGAGTCTCCGAGGTGTCACCGTCGGGGTCGACGACCACGTCGATGAGCGCCTCGCCGGCGACGACGATCACGGGAGCGCCGGCTCAGCGCTCGAAGTCGACGTCGGCGTACGCCCGCAGCTTCGAGAGCTTGTGCTCGGAGTGGATCGAGCGGATGGTGCCGCTGCGCGAGCGCATCACCAGCGAGTGCGTGGAGGCGCCGCCGGCCTTGTAGCGCACGCCCTGCATCAGCTCGCCGTCGGTGATGCCGGTGGCCACGAAGAAGCAGTCGTCGCCCGAGACGAGGTCGTCGGTGTAGAGGACCCGCTCGAGGTCGTGCCCGGCGTCCACGGCGCGCTGGCGCTCCTCGTCGTCGGTCGGCCACAGCCGGCTCTGGATGACGCCGTCGAGGCACTTCATCGCGCAGGCGGCGATGATGCCCTCGGGAGTGCCGCCGATGCCGAGCAGCAGGTCGATGCCGGTGCCCTCGCGAGCCGCCATGATCGCGCCGGCGACGTCGCCGTCGGTGATGAACTTGATGCGCGCGCCGGTGTCGCGGATCTTCTCGACCAGCTTCTCGTGGCGGGGACGGTCGAGCACGACGACGGTGACGTCCTCGGGCTTGCTGCCCTTGGCCTTGGCGACCTGGTGGATGTTCTCCGCGACCGGGTAGCGGATGTCGACGACGTCCGCGGCCGCCGGACCGGTGACCAGCTTCTCCATGTAGAAGACCGCCGAGGGGTCGTACATCGTGCCGCGTGGCGCGACCGCGAGCACCGCGATCGCGTTGGTCATGCCCTTGGCGGCGAGCGTGGTGCCGTCGATCGGGTCGACCGCGACGTCGCACTCGGGGCCGTCGCCGTCGCCGACCTCCTCGCCGTTGAACAGCATCGGCGCGTTGTCCTTCTCGCCCTCGCCGATCACCACGACGCCGCGCATGCCGACGGTCGAGATCAGCACCCGCATCGCGTTGACCGCGACGCCGTCGGCGCCGTTCTTGTCGCCTCGGCCGACCCAGCGACCGGCGGCCATGGCGGCCGCCTCGGTCACCCGGACCAGCTCGAGAGCCAGGTTGCGGTCGGGGGAGGAGGGAGCGACGGACAGGGAGTCAGGGATGTGGCTCTCGGACATGGCAGTGATCGTAGCCTCCACGACGGTTGGCAGGATGGGTCGCATGAGCCAGACGAGCAGCGCCGGGGGCGGCCGCTACACCCGCTCCACGGGCGGTCTGGTGGGCGCGATGCTGGTCACCGTCGTGGCGGTCGTCGCCTTCTGGGGGCTCAACGCGCTCAAGACCGACCACGAGACGACGCCCATGCCTGCCGTCGACTACACCGCGATGATGCGGGCGGGTCGGGCCGACCACAAGCTCCTGGTGATGGCGCCGCCGAGCCTCCCCGCCGGCTGGAAGGCCACCAGCGCGACGTACGACACGGGAACGACCCCGATCTGGCACCTGGGCATGCTCACCGGCAAGGGCAAGTACGTCGGGGTCGAGGAGGCGCTCGGCGGCGTGCAGGACCTCGTCGACCAGCACGTCGACGCGGACGCCGTGCAGGGCAAGGACGTGACCATCGGCGGCGAGACCTACCAGACCTGGACGGACGCCGGCGGCGACTACGCGGTGTCGCGGACCGTGCCCATCGAGGGAGGCACCGAGTCCTACCTGGTGGTCGGCACGGCGCCGCACGCGACCATCCGGGACTTCGCCGGCCGCCTGGAGGGTGGGTCGGTCCGGCCTCCCGGGTGACCTCGGGCGCGCGCGGCGTTGTACCTCCTGACAGTCCGTCTTGGGAGGCACCATGAGCAAGCCCGTCCTGACCACGTTCCTCCTGGTCGCCGCCGTGGTGCTGCCGCTGACGGTGCTCGCGCCGTGGGCCCGTGCGGCCACGGCTCCCGCCTACCAGGAGTACGTCGCGCTCGGTGACTCGTGGTCGGCCGACGTGGTGATCGCGAACACCGACGGCATCCCCGACTCGACGTACGCCCCGACCGGCTGCGCCCAGTCGCACCGCAACTACCCCAAGCTGCTGGCCGCGGCGCTGAAGGTCCCGACCTTCCGCGACGCCACCTGCGGCTCGGCCACCACCGACGACTTCTACGCGCCGCAGACCGGCCTGCCGACCGGCGAGACCAACCCGGCGCAGTTCGACCGGCTGACGCCGACCACCGACCTGGTCACCGTCGGCATCGGCGGCAACGACGCCGGCTTCGCCGGTGCGGCGACCGACTGCATCAGCCCCGACCCGCGCGGTGCGCACTGCAAGGAGAAGTACACCGCCGGTGGCGTCGACCAGCTCGAGCAGCGCATCAACGCCTCCGAGCCCAAGCTCGTCGCCGCGCTCCAGGAGATCCACCGCCGCTCGCCGAACGCCCGGGTGCTGATGCTCGACTACCTCGCCGGCATCCCGCAGACCGGGTGCTACCCGTTCGTGCCGGTCAGCGACTCCGACATGGCCTACCTCTACGCCACCTTCCAGAAGCTGAACGCGATGGTGCACCGCGCGGCCGACGAGGGGGGCGCGGAGTTCGTGGACACCTACACGCCGTCGCTGGGCCACGACGTCTGCCAGCTGCCCACCGTGCGCTACGTCGAGGGGCTCGGCGGGGTGTCGGTCAACGGACCCGCGGTCGCCGTGCCGGCGCACCCGAACTCGGCCGGCGCCGCCTCGCAGTTCCGCACGGCCCTCGCGGCGGTCGAGGGCAGCTAGTCGTCGGTCGGCCGGTCCTCGTCGAGGGCCTTGTCCAGGCGTGCCCGGGCGCCCTCGAGCGCGCGCTGGCAGACCTTGGCCAGCTCCTCGCCCTGCTCCCACAGCGCGAGTGACTCGGCCAGGCTGGTGCCGCCCTGCTCCAGGGTGCGGACCACCTCGATCAGCCGGTCGCGGGCCTCCTCGTAGGAGAGGTCGTCCTTCTGCTCAGCCATCGCCATCCTCGGTGTCGTCAGTCTCGTCGTCGTGGTCGTTCATCAGCTCGATGCGGTCGACCGTGGTGGTGGTGGCGCCGATGCGGCCGTCGGCCACCCGGATGTGGAGGTCCTGGCCGGGCTCGAGGCGTGGCCACGCTGGACAGCGCCTGCCCCTCGGCGTCGGAGAGCACGGCGTACCCCCGGCGCAGCGTCGCCAGCGGTGACAGCGCGCGGATGCGGGCCACCTGGTGGACGAGGTCGTCCTCGCCGCGGTCGAGGCGGTGGCGGAAGGTACGCCGTGCCCGCTCGACCAGGCCGTCGACCTCGACCCGGCGCTCGTCGAGCCCGGTGCGCGGGTCGGCCAGGCTCGGCCGGGACAGCAGCGACTCGAGCTGGTGCAGCTCGCGGTCGATCATCGAGCGGATCGCCATCCGTCCGCGCTCCCGCGCCTGCAGCACCCGGTGGGCCTCCTCGGCGACGTCGGGGACCACCCGCTTGGCCGCGTCGGTCGGCGTCGAGGCGCGTACGTCGGCGACCAGGTCGAGGATGGGGGAGTCGGGCTCGTGCCCGATCGCGGAGACCAGCGGCGTGCGGAGGTCGTGCACGGCCCGGATCAGCGCCTCGTCGGAGAACGGCAGCAGGTCCTCGACGGAGCCGCCGCCCCGCGCCACGACGATCACGTCGACGGCCTCGTCGCGGTCGAGGGACTGGATCGCCTCGATCACCTCGCGGGCGGCGTGCATGCCCTGCATCGCGGCGTACTTCACGGTGAAGTGCACGCCCGGCCAGCGTCGCCGGCCGTTGTCGAGGACGTCGCGCTCGGCGGCGGAGTTCTGGGCGGTGACCAGCCCGACGTTGCGCGGCAGGAACGGGATCGGGCGCTTGAGCTCCTCGGCGAACAGGCCCTCGGCGGCCAGCAGCTGCCGTCGGCGCTCGAGCCGGGCGAGCAGCTCGCCCTCGCCGACCAGCCGGATCTCGCGGACGTTGAGCGAGAGCGTGCCGCGGTTGGCGTAGAACGACGGCTTCGCGTGGCAGACGATCTGGGCGCCCTCGACCAGCGGGGTGGGCAGCGAGTCGATCACCCCGCGGTTGCAGGTGACCTGGATCGAGATGTCGGCGAGCTTGTCGCGCAGGGTGAGGAAGACGGTGTTCATCCCGCCGCGGCGGCTGATCTGGGTGACCTGGCCCTCGACCCAGACCGCGCCGAGCCGCTCGACCCACTGACCGATCGCCTGGGTGATCTGGCGCACCGGCGCCGGATGCTCAGGCGAGGTCTCCAAGGCCATGGCTCGCACCCTAAGGCCCGGCACCTACGATTGGGCGCATGACTGACCTGGGTACGCCGAGCGTCCTCTCGCCCGACGAGGCCGACCGCGCCGTGCGCCTGGCCGCACCCCGTGGCTACTGCGCGGGCGTCGACCGCGCGGTGATCACCGTCGAGAAGGCGCTGGACCTCTACGGCTCCCCGGTCTACGTGCGCAAGCAGATCGTGCACAACAAGCACGTGGTGGCCAACCTGGAGTCGCGCGGCGCGATCTTCGTCGAGGAGCTCGACGAGGTGCCCGAGGGCAAGACCGTCGTGTTCTCCGCCCACGGCGTCTCGCCGCTGGTGCACGAGCAGGCGGCCGCCCGCAACCTGAAGACGATCGACGCGACCTGCCCGCTGGTGACCAAGGTGCACCACGAGGCGAAGCGGTTCGCCAGCGACGACTACGACATCCTGCTGATCGGCCACGAGGGCCACGAGGAGGTCGAGGGCACCGCCGGCGAGGCACCCGAGCACATCCAGCTGGTGCAGAGCCCCGACGACGTGCCCGGCATCGTCGTACGCGACCCGCAGAAGGTCGCCTGGCTCTCGCAGACCACGCTGTCCGTCGACGAGACGATGGCCACCGTCGAGGCCATCCGCGAGCGCTTCCCGCAGCTGCTGGACCCGCCGAGCGACGACATCTGCTACGCCACCCAGAACCGCCAGCTGGCGATCAAGGAGATCAGCGACGGCGCCGACCTGGTCATCGTGGTCGGCTCGGCCAACTCCTCGAACTCGGTGCGGCTGGCCGAGGTCGCGCTCGAGGCCGGCGCCAAGGCCGCCCACCGCGTCGACGACGCCACCGAGATCGACGAGGCCTGGCTCGAGGGCGTGCAGTCGGTCAGCGTGACCTCGGGTGCCTCCGTGCCCGACGACCTCGTGGACGGCGTGCTCGAGTTCCTCACCGAGCGCGGCTACCCCGACGCCCAGGCCGTGCACACCGCCGAGGAGTCGCTGATCTTCGCGCTGCCGCCGGAGCTGCGCCGCGACCTGCGCAAGGCAGCCACCGCGACCTCAGACGGCTGAGGGCGACTGACGTGGCGCGCTACTTCGACGTACACCCGGTCGACCCGCAGCCGCGGGCCATCGCCCAGGCGGTCGCCCTGCTGCGCGAGGACGCACTGATCGCCTATCCGACCGACTCCGGCTACGCGCTCGGCATCCAGCTCGGCAACCGCGACGGCCTCGACCGGATCAAGCAGCTGCGCCAGCTCGACGACAAGCACCACTTCACCCTGGTCTGCCGCGACTTCGCCCAGCTGGGCCAGCTGGTGCACCTGAGCAACGCGGCGTTCCGGGCGATCAAGTCGGCGACGCCGGGGCCCTACACGTTCATCCTGCCGGCGACCGGCGAGGTGCCGAAGCGGTTGATGCACCCGAAGAAGCGCACCGTCGGCGTACGCATCCCCGACAACGCCGTGGTGCAGGCGCTGCTGGCCGAGCTCGGGGAGCCGCTGCTGTCCAGCACGCTGCTGATGCCGGGCGCGACCGAGCCGATGACCGACGGGTGGCAGGTCAAGGAGGAGCTGGATCACTGGTTGGACGCGGTGATCGACGCCGGCGAGTGCGGCTCCGAGCCCACGACCGTCGTCGACTTCTCCGACGGGCTGCCCGTCGTGGCACGCGTCGGCGCCGGCGACACCTCGCGCTTCGAGTAGGCCGCCCGACGCCGCTTGGCGCGCACGCGCTGCCGGATGGCGAGCACGCCGAGCGCCAGGAGGTAGGCCGCCAGCAGTCCGGTGGCCCGGTGGGCGAGCCCCGAGACGACTGCCTGGACGAAGCCGTCGCCGGTCTGGCCGACCCAGCCGCTGTGCACGATCGCGACGAGCGAGATCAGCCCGAGCAGGAGCAGGGGTGGCAGCACGCCGACGTGGAAGAAGTCGCGCGGGTGCACCGCCAGCGCTGCGCCGATGCAGATCAGCACGAAGCCGAGGTCGAAGATGAACGTCAGCCGCTGGTTGATCGCGAGATCGAGCGCGAGCACCACCAGGGCGGCCATGACTGCCAGCCGCGTGACGCGGCTGCCGGTCATCCGGCCTTCTTCCCACAGGGTGGGTGCGCTCACAGGCACAAGGTAGGCCGCCTCAGGCGCTGGATCGGCGCGACTCGCCGGAGCCACCGTCGGAGAGTTCGTGCAGGTCAGGGCGTTGTTCGGCCACCGCGTCCAGCAGCTCGGCGGCGGTGAGCGGACGGGGCAGCTGGTCGACGGGCTGCACCGGCGGGAGCGGCTCGCGGGCGACCCCGATGTCCTCGAACTGCCGGGCCGTCACCAGCACCCGGCTCTCGATGGAACCGACGGCACTGTTGAAGGCCTCGATCGACGCCTTGAGCGAGCGCCCGACCTTGTCGAGGTGGCCGCCCATCACGCCGATGCGGGTGTGCAGCTCGCGGCCGAGCTCGTGGATCTCGCGGGTCCGCTCGGCCAGCGCCTCGGTGGTCCAGCCGTGGGCGATGGTCCGCAGCAGGGCGATCAGGGTGGTGGGGGTGGCGATCACGACGTCCTTGGTCGCGGCGTACGCCAGCAGGGAGGGGTCGGTCTCGAGCGCGGCCGCGAGGAACGACTCGGCCGGCACGAACATCACCACGAACTCGGGGGCGGTCGGCAGCGATCGCCAGTAGGCCTTGCCCGACAGGGCGTCCACGTGGGTGCGCACCTGGCGCACGTGGCGACGCCAGTGGGCGGCGGCCTCCTCCGGGTCGTCGGTGGTCATCGCGTCCAGCTGGGCGTCGAGCGGCACCTTGGCGTCCACCACGACCGACCGTCCGCCGGCCAGCCGCACCACGAGGTCGGGGCGGTGGTGACCGTCGGCGTGGGTGAGGTGCACCTGCTCCTCGAAGTCGCAGTGCTCGACCATGCCGGCCAGCTCCACCGCGCGCCGCAGGTGCAGCTCGCCCCACTGGCCGCGCACGTGTGGCTTGCGCAGCGCGGTCGACAGAGCGCCCGGTCTCGCGCCGCAGCAGGTCGGTGCTGTGCCGCATGTCGTCGACCTGCTGGCGCAGCTGCCCCTGCCAGGAGGCGCGCTGCTGCTCGACGTCCATCAGCCGCTCGTGCAGCCGCTCGAGCCCGTCGCGCAGCACGGCCTGGTCCTCGCCGCGGGCCGACAGCGCCCGCAGCACGTCGGGGTCACCGGCCTGGCGCGACCACGCCAGCACCGCGACCGCGCCGAGGAGCACCCCGATCACCAGGGTCAGGAGGGGAAGGATGATGTCCATGCCGCGAGGGTGGCAGCAGGGACCGACACAATCGTGGACCTCGGCGCCGGGCGGTCGATGATGGTCTCGAGACATTCCACCGGACGGAGCACACCCATGAGCGACCCAGCACCTGCACCCACGACGGGATCCGCGGCCTCACGAAGTGAGGCGCTCAGGGGCCATCCCGTCGTGCTGGCGATGCGCGCGCGTCAGGCGGAGGACGTGCAGCTGCGCATCGCCGATGCCATCACGAAGTTCGCGGGGTCGATGACCTTCGTCTACCTGCACGCGGTGATCTTCACCCTGTGGATGGTGTTCGCCGAGGGGAACCCGTGGCCGACCCTGACGCTGGTGGTCTCGCTCGAGGCCATCTTCTTGTCGACCTTCGTGATGATCGGCCAGAACCGGCAGGCGGCCTTCCAGCAGGCCAAGGCCGACCACGACTTCGTGGCGCAGGAGCTCGAGCTCAAGACCAACACCGATCTCACCCGCGAGATCCACGTCCTCACCACCGAGCTGCACCGCCGGGTGATCGACGACGTGCCGCCGGCGGCGACCTGAGCTCGGTCGCTACTGGGTCGTCGCGCCTCGGCGCTTGAACCACAGCCATCCGGCCGTGACGATCACCGCGCCGAGGATCGACCCGATCAGGCCGCTCGGCTTCAGGTCCACACCGTCGCCTGCGATCAGGCTGATCAGGAGCCCTCCGACGAAGGAGCCGATCAGCCCGGCGCCGAACGCGAGGGGCCAGTCGATGCCCCGGGCCGGCTTGCCCAGCAGGAGCTGGGCCGCGGCGCCAGCGATCATGCCGAACAGGATGATGGCGAGGATCAACATGCCCGGAGCGTAGCCGAGACCGGTCAGGGCCAGCGGAGGACGTGCTCGGTGTCGGTGCTGCCGACGAGGCGGAAGCCCTCGCGCTCGTAGAAGGCCTTCGCCCGGGGGTTGTCCTGCTCGACGCTGAGCTCGATCGGGGTCCGGGTGGCGGAGGACTCCTGCTTGATGCCGTCCAGGACGAGGCGGCCGATGCCGATGCCCTGGTACGCCGGGAGCAGCTGGATGCCGGCGAGCTCGATCGCCTCCGGCGTACGCACCACCCGCAGGCGCCCGGCGTCGGTGCCGTCGACGACGATCACCGACGTGTCGTCGAGCTGGGTCGCGCTCCACTTCTCGTAGAGGCCGCGGAACGCGTTCTCGTCGAAGTCCGGGGCGAGACGGCCCTGGTCCCGCGTCGTCTCGATCACCACGTCGGTGAGGAAGGCGGCGTCGGCCTCCGCGGGCCGGTCGCAGCTCGAGGCTCACGAGAGGTCGACCACGACCGGGGCGTGGTCGCTGGCACCCTTGCCGGCGCGTTCGTCGCGGTCGATGAAGGCGCCGGTCACGCGGGCGGCGAACGAGGGGTTGCCGAGGACGAAGTCGATGCGCATGCCGCGGTTCCGCTCGTAGCGCTGGCGGTAGTAGTCCCAGTAGGTGAAGACGTCGGGCCCAGGCGTGTGCGGACGTACGACGTCGACGTACCCGTCCTCGAGGAACCCGGCGAACGCGGCCCGCTCCGGCGGGGTGACGTGGGTGTCCTTCGCGAAGGCCGCCATGTCGTAGACGTCCTCGTCCTGCGGCGCGATGTTCCAGTCGCCGACGAGGGCCACGTCGCCGGTCATCGACCGGGCCGCCTCCCGCAGGCGGGCCAGCCACTCGAGCTTGTAGACGTAGTGGGGGTCGTCGACCTTGCGGCCGTTGGGGACGTACAGCGACCACAGTCGTACGCCGCCACAGGTCGCCCCGATCGCCCGGGCCTCCGCCGCCGCGGGGTCGCCCCACGTCGGCATCCCCGGGAACCCGACCTGCACGTCCTCGATGCCGACCCGGCTGATGATCGCGACGCCGTTCCACTGGTCGTAGCCCGGCCGACGCGACGTCGTAGCCGAGCACGGTGAGCCCCATCAGCGGCAGCTGGTCCTCGCGCGCCTTGGTCTCCTGCACGGCGAGCACGTCGATGTCGTGGCGTTGCAGGAGCGCCTCGACGCGGTCGATCCGGCTGCGCAGGGAGTTGACGTTCCAGGTGGCGATTCGCACCCCGCGACACTAATCACCGACGACACCTGTGGGAATGCTCGTGCGCGTCGCGTCGGACTCCTACGCTTGTTCCGTGATCCCACTGGGTCAGTACCCGCTCCCCACCCACGTCGTCGCCCACGTCAGCGACCCGCACCTGCTGGCCGAACGTCGGTTGTACGGCGCCATCGACACCCACGAGACCCTGCGCAACGCGATGGCTCGCCTGGCCCGGCTGGAGCTGCCGCCCCAGGCCATCGTGTTCACCGGCGACCTGGCCGACCGGGCCGAGCCGAAGGCCTACGTGAAGCTGCGCGAGATCGTCGAGCCGGCGGCCGCCGAGATCGGGGCCGAGGTCGTCTGGGTGATGGGCAACCACGACGAGCGCGAGCACTACGCGCGCGAGCTGTTCGGCGAGGAGGTCACCGAGGACGTCACCCAGGACCGGGTGCACGACGTCGCCGGCCTCCGGGTGATCTCCCTCGACACGAGCGTGCCCGGCTACCACCACGGGGAGATCTCGCCGGCCCAGCTGGCCTGGCTGGCCGACCAGCTCGCGACACCGGCCGAGCACGGCACCGTGCTGGCGATGCACCACCCGCCGATCCCGGTGCCGATGGTGCGCGCGGCCGAGGTCATCGAGCTGCACGACCAGCACCTGCTGGCCGAGGTGATCGAGGGCACCGACGTGCGGGGCGTGATCGCGGGCCACATCCACTTCTCGTCGTACTCCACCTTCGCGGGCGTCCCGGTGTCGGTGGCCTCGTCGACCTGCTACCTCGCCGACCCCGCTCCGGCCGGGCGGCTGCTCTCCGCGGTCGACGGCCACCAGTCGGTGACGATGATGCACTTCTACGACGACCGCGTCGTGCACTCGGTCGTGCCGGTGCCGGACGCCGAGGAGAAGGCGGGCTACGCCTCCGAGCTGATGGAGCAGATCGAGGCGCTGCCGGCCGCCGAACGCCACGAGCTGCTCTCCGCGAAGGACTCACCGGTCTGGGTGCACGAGAACCCGCTGGACTGAGCACGCCGGGTCAGCGGCGACAGCACCATCGGCACGATCACGCGTCTCGGCGTACGCCTTCATCTGCGGGCGGGTGCGCAGCGACGGGGGAGCGTCCTGCGTCAGCAGCAGTGACTGCGCGAGCCGGGCCAGGGTGATCGCCACGACGTCGATGTCGTCGTCGGGCGGCACCGGGTCGAGGTGCGCCCGCAGCTGACGGATCCGGTCGGCACAGAACGCCGAGGAGACCCGCAGCGTGTCGCCCGCGTCGAAGGTGAGGCTGACCAGCGTCTCCTCGCGGTCGGCCTCGAGCAGCTGGGTGAGGATGCGGTTCTCGCGCAGCGTCTTGATCGTCACCGCGAAGAAGTTGACGACGTAGTCGGCGGGCTCGAAGCCCGGCGTGCCGGGAGCGGGCACCTCGCCGATGGCGGCCTCGATGATGCCGAGGACGCGCGCGGTCTCCTGGAGGTACGCCGCCCGCAGGATCGCCTCGCGGCCACCGAGCCGGCGGTAGAGGGTCACCCGGTTGACGCCCGCGCGACGGGCGATGTCGTCGGCGCTGGTGCGGCGTACGCCGGTGATGGCGATCTGCTGCAGCGCGGCCTCGAGGATCGCCTCGTCGGTGGTGGCGGTCACATCGACTCCTCTCGAGCTCGTGTTCTCATGCAACAAATACTGTTGTATTGTTGCACACCATGACCAACAAGGACCTGCGACCTCGGCGACATCATCGAGGAGTCGATGCTGCTGCTCGGCGCCGGCTCGACGGTGCTCTACCAGCTGGCCCTCCTCGGGGTCGGCCGCGGCGTCGCGGAGCACAGCACGACGCTGACCCGTCCCGTCGACCGGCTGCGCACCACGCTCACCTACGTCTACGTGATGACCAAGGGCACCCAGCAGGAGCGCGACTCCGTCGCCCGCATGGTCAACAAGATGCACGCGCCGGTGCGCGGGGAGGGCTACACCGCCTACGACCGCGACCTCCAGCTGTGGGTCGCCGCGACGCTGGCCCACAACGGCATCTTCATCCACGAGAAGGTCTTCGGGCCGATGTCGCTGGAGTCGAAGGAGCAGATCTACCGCGACTCGCAGGTCTTCGGCACCGCGCTCCAGGTGAAGCCGGAGGACTGGCCGGCGACGTACGCCGACTTCGAGAAGTACTGGGACCACACGCTGACCACCCAGCTCAGCAGCGAGCCGCTCGTCCGCGACTACGTGCGCAAGCTGCTCTCCAGCAAGGGACAGCCGTGGTTCCTGCGCCCGGGCAACGGCCTGCAGACGCTGATGACCAAGGGCAACCTGCCCGCCGAGGTGCGCGACCTGCTCGGGCTGACCTGGTCGTGGCGCGAGCAGAAGCTCTACGACCTGTTCTGGAGCGTGCACAACCTCGTCTACCCGGTGCTCCCGCGGTTCGTGCGGTGCGCCCACGCGCGGCTGGTGCTGCGCGACTTCCGCCGCCGGATGCGCCGGGGCAAGCGCGTCATCTAGGCACTGCCCGCGCGATGCCCTAACTTCAGGGGGTGAGCGAGACGCCGCCGTACCCGCCCACGCTGGACGAGCCTCCGGCCAGTACCCGCCCCCGGGCAGTCCAGCCCGCCCTCGCTGGGCTGCTGTCCGTCGCGTCGGATGCGCCAGGGCAAGCGGGTCATCTAGGCACTGTCCTCACCATGCCCTAACTTCAGGGGGTGAGCGAGACGCCGCCGAACCCGCCGGAACCGCCGGACGAGTCGCCCGGGCAGTACCAGCCCCCGGGCCAGTACCCGCCGGGCCAGTACCAGCCGGGCCAGTACCAGCCCGGCCCCTACCAGCCCGGCCAGTACCAGCCGGCGCAGTACCCGCCGCCGGGGCAGTACCCGATGCCGCCGGTGGCGCCGCCCAACTCGAGCAAGGCCACCACCAGCCTCATCCTCGGCATCGTCTCGATCGTGCTGTGCGGCCTGTTCCTGGGCGTGCCCGCGATGATCCTGTCGCGTCAGGCCAAGCGCGAGATCGTCGAGTCGCAGGGTCGCCTCGGCGGCGACGGCACTGGCCACGGCCGGCTTCGTCACCGGCCTGATCGGCACCATCTGGTCGGTGCTCGCCGCCGTCCTGGTGGTGGTGCTGATCGCCGTCGGCGGCGTGATCGGCAACGAGATCGAGAAGAACTGCCACACCGTGATCGACGAGAACGGCAACTCGTCGCTGCAGTGCGACAACACCTGAGGTGCTCAGGTGCGTGGGCGGAGGATCGTCGCATGAGGCGCACCGTGGAGGCCATGCTGGTCGTGGCCATCGTGCTCGACGTCGCGTACTGGTCGATCTGGTTCACCCAGCGCGACTGGATCGCGAGCGAGCACACGCAAGGCGTACTACGAGTTCGAGAACGCCTTCCCGCTCGCGGACCTGTGGCTCGGCGTCGCCTGCCTGCTCGCCCTGGTGACCCTGCGTCGCCGCCACGAGTCCGCACTGTTCTGGCTGCTGTGCGCCGGCAGCGCCGGCCTCTACCTGTTCGCGATGGACTTCCTGTACGACGTGGAGAACGGCATCTTCACCAAGGGCGGCGGTGGTGCCTTCGAGGCGGTGATCGTCGTGCTCGAGGCGGTCTTCTCGGTGACCATCCTGACCTGGTCGTGGCGACACCGCGGCGAGCTGCTCTCGGGATCGAAGGCCGCGTCGTGAACCCCGACGAGGTCCGCGAGACCCTCACCGCCAAGCTCGCCGAGATCGATGCCGAGATGGCCGAGATGGAGAAGCCGCCCGTCGACCAGGGCTCGATCTCCTTCGGCAAGCGGATCGGCGAGGGCACCACGGCGGCGATCGACCGGATGGCCCAGGTGGCCGTGCACGACCGGCTCCAGCGCATCCGCGCCGACGTCGTGCGCGCGCTGGAGAAGCTGGACGACGGCAGCTACGGGCGGTGCGACGTCTGCGGCCGGCCGATCCCCGAGGGTCGGCTCGAGGCGCTGCCGTGGGCCGTGCTCTGCGTCGAGGACGCCGGCAAGCGCTGAGCTCCGACGTGCCCGTCTAGGGTTGCCCCGTGCCGATGAACCAGAACCACGCCGAGCTCTGCCCGAGCCCGGAGTGGGCGGCGTACCTGCACAGGGACGTGCTGCCGGCACTGTGCGACGGCCTCGAGCTCGGCCCGCGGATGCTCGAGATCGGGCCCGGTCCCGGGGCGAGCGCGGAGTGGTTGCGCCACCGCGTCGAGCAGCTGGTCGCGGTCGAGCTGGAGGAGGAGACCGTGGCAGCACTGCGCGAGCGCTTCGCCGGCACCAACGTCGAGGTGCAGCAGGGTGACGCGACCGGGCTCCCGTTCGACGAGGGGTCGTTCGACTCCGTCGGGACCTTCACGATGCTGCACCACGTGCCGACGCCGGCCCTGCAGAACCAGGTGTTCGCGGAGGCGCTACGGGTGCTGCGGCCGGGCGGGACGATGATCGGCTCGGACAGCATCCCGAGCACGGGCCTGCACGACTTCCACGTCGGCGACGTCTACAACCCGGTCGATCCCGCCACTCTCATCACTCGGCTGCAGACCGTCGGGTTCGGGGCGATCACGGTCAGCGTCGACTACGGGTTCACCTTCCGTGCCCGCAAGCCGGACCCGCAGCGTGACGGCGTCTGGGAGCACGCGTCCTGACGCTCCTCGACCGCCTCCCCGCGACGCCGGAACCTGCTGACCCGGACGTGCTGTTCGACGTCTTCGAGACCTGGGTGACCGAGCAGGGGCTGACGCTCTACCCCGCGCAGGAGGAGGCGCTGATCGAGCTGGTCAGCGGCGCCAACGTGATCCTGTCGACGCCCACCGGCACCGGGAAGAGCCTGGTCGCGACGGGGGCGCACCTCGCCGCACTCGCGCGCGGGGAGCGCACCTTCTACACCGCGCCGATCAAGGCGCTGGTCTCGGAGAAGTTCTTCGCGCTGATCGCGATCTTCGGCGCGGAGAACGTCGGCATGCTGACCGGCGACGCGGCGGTGAACTCGCAGGCGCCGCTGATCTGCTGCACCGCCGAGGTGCTGGCCAACATCGCGCTGCGCGAGGGGTCCGCTGCCGAGATCGGCCAGGTGGTGATGGACGAGTTCCACTTCTACTCCGAGCCCGACCGGGGCTGGGCCTGGCAGGTGCCGCTGCTCGAGCTCCCGCAGGCGCAGTTCCTGCTGATGTCCGCGACGCTCGGCGACGTCACCCGGTTCGTGGACGACCTGAAGCGTCGTACGGGCAGGGAGACCGCGGTCGTCAGCAACGCGACCCGGCCGGTGCCGCTCAGCTACGAGTGGGCCGTGACGCCGCTGCACGAGACGCTGGAGGAGCTGCTCACCACCCACCAGGCGCCGATCTACGTCGTGCACTTCACCCAGGCGGCCGCCCTCGAACGCGCGCAGGCGCTGACCAGCATCAACGTCTGCACGCGCGAGGAGAAGGACCGGATCGCCGAGCTGATCGGTGGCTTCCGGTTCAGCCCGGCTTCGGGAAGACCCTGTCGCGACTGGTGAAGCACGGGATCGGCGTGCACCACGCGGGGATGCTGCCGAAGTACCGCCGGCTCGTCGAGCAGCTCGCCCAGGCCGGGCTGCTCAAGGTCATCTGCGGCACCGACACGCTCGGCGTGGGCATCAACGTGCCCATCCGGACGGTGGTGTTCACCGGCCTGTCGAAGTACGACGGGCGCCGTCAGCGGATGCTCAAGGCCCGTGAGTTCCACCAGATCGCCGGGCGGGCGGGACGAGCCGGCTTCGACACCGCCGGGACCGTCGTCGTCCAGGCGCCCGACCACGTCGTGGAGAACGCGCGGCTGGTCAGGAAGGCCGGCGACGACCCGAAGAAGCTCAAGCGCGTGCAGCGCAAGAAGCCGCCCGAGGGTCAGGTGAACTGGACCGAGGAGACCTTCGAGCGGCTCGTCGCCGCCGCGCCGGAACCGCTCGTGTCCCGGATGCGGGTCAGCCACGCGATGCTGCTCAACGTGATCGCGCGGCCGGGCAACCCGGCCGAGGCGATGCGCCGGTTGCTGCGCGACAACCACGAGGAACCGCGCTCGCAGCTGCGGCTGATGCGGCTCGCGGCGGCGCAGCACCGGTCGTTGCTCGCGGCCGGCGTCGTCGAGCTGGTCGACCCGCCCGAGCCGGACGGCCGACGGGTGCGCCTGGCCGAGGGCTTCCGGTTCGACTTCGCGCTCAACCAGCCGTTGTCGGCGTACTCGCTGGCGGTCTTCGACACCCTCGACCCCGAGGCTCCGACGTACGCCCTCGACGTGGTGTCGGTCGTCGAGGCGACCCTCGAGGACCCGCGGCCGGTGCTGGGCGCGCAGGAGCACCTGGCGCGCGGCGAGGCGATCGGCGAGATGAAGGCCGAGGGGATCGAGTACGACGAGCGCATGGAGCTGCTCGACGAGGTCACCTGGCCCAAGCCGCTGCAGGAGCTGCTCGAGCACACCTACGGGCTCTACCGGCAGCGGCACCCGTGGGCGGCCGAGGACGCGCTCTCGCCGAAGTCGGTGGTGCGCGACATGTACGAGCGGGCGATGACCTTCGCCGAGTACGTCGCGTTCTACGGCCTCACCCGCTCCGAGGGACTGGTGCTGCGCTACCTCGGCGACGCGTTCCGGGCGCTGCGGCAGACCGTGCCCGAGAGCGTGCGCACCGACGAGCTCGACGACATCGTGGAGTGGGTCGGGGCCGTCGTACGCCAGACCGACTCGAGCCTGCTCGACGAGTGGGAGCAGCTCAACGACCCCGACCGGCTGGCTGCCGAGGCCGCTCCGGACGTGCTCCCGCCGACGCCGGAGCGGATCACCGCCAACGAGCGCGCCTTCACGGTGCTGGTGCGCAACGCGATGTTCCGGCGCGTGGAGCTCGCCGCGCTCGACCGGTGGCAGCAGCTCGGCGAGCTCGAGGCCGAGGCCGGCTCGACGACCGGGCCGGAGGAGTGGCGCGAGTCGCTGGCGGCGTACTTCGCCGAGCACGACGCCATCGACACCGGGCCCGACGCTCGTGGCCCGCAGATGCTGATCGTCGAGAAGCGCGAACGGACCTGGGAGGTGCAGCAGATCCTCGGCGACCCCGAGGGCGACCACGACTGGCGCATCGTCGCCACCGTCGACCTGGAGGCGTCCGACGACGAGGGCGAGCTGGTCCTCGACGTGACGGGGTTGGTCCGGCTCTGACCGCTCAGGCGTCGCGCGCGGGCTGGAGGATCTGCAGCACCTGGTAGGTGCGCGCGTCGGGTCCGGACGTGTGCCCGCGCACCCGCCAGGTGTTCACCAGGTCGGTGAGCTCCTCGGAGAACTTCAGCGCCTCGTCTCGGGTCAGGCGCAGCGCGCTGTCGCTGACCATCACGAGCGTCTCCGGGATCCGCTCAGCCGTCTCCGCGCGTTGCACAGCCTCGTGGGCGGCGTTGGTCCACTCGCGACGGAAGACCGACACGGCGGCCTTGCCGCCCGGGGCGGCGGCCAGCTCCGTGGTGTCGATGTTGAGGCCGGACTCGTGGGAGAGCTTCCAGACCCGGTCGCGGCCGTCGCGTGCCTCCTCGGGCGCCTCGACCACGAGGCCGTACTTGGCCAGCTGGCGCAGGTGGAAGCTGGCCTGGTTGGCCGGGACGTGCGAGGGCCTGGGCGATGTCCGCGGCCCGCATCGGACCGGTGGCACCGAGCTCGTCGAGGATCCGGTTGCGCACCGGGTGGGCGATCGCGCGCAGCACGCGCGGGTCGTGGACCCGCTCCGGCTTGGTGGGATCGGACATGGCGGCAGCCTAGCGGATTCCGCACCAAGTATTGCGCAACTAAACATGCGCAAGTTATGGTGCGCATATGCCCGGCTTCCGATCCCTCGCCCACAACCGCGACTTCACCGTGCTCTGGACGGGCGCCACCATCAGCGAGCTCGGCAGCCGGATGAGCATGTTCGTGTTCCCGCTGCTCGCCTTCGCGCTGACCGGGTCGGCGTTCGTCGCAGCGCTCGCGGAGACCTGCCACCTGGCCGGGATGGCCGCCGCCCTGCTGCCGGCCGGTGTGCTCGCCGATCGGGTCGACCGGCGCCGGCTGATGCGGGCAGCGAGCGGAGCCGGTGTGCTGCTCTACGCCTCGCTCGTCGCCGCGACGCTGCTCGACGCGCTGACGATGCCGCACCTGCTGGTGGTCGCGGTCCTCACCGGGGCCGGGGTCGGCTTGTTCGGCCCGGCCGAGATCTCGGCGGTCAGGTCGATCGTCGCGACCGAGGAGCTGCCGACCGCCCTGTCGCAGCACCAGGCCCGTCAGCACGTCGCGTCGTTGGTGGGTGGTCCGGTCGGTGGTGCGCTGTACGCCGTCACCCGCTGGCTGCCGTTCGCCGTCGACGCGATCAGCTATGCCGTCTCGTGGGTCATGCTCGGCCGGGTCCGCACCGACCTGTCCGCGCCCGTGGTCAGCGGACCCCGGAAGCGACCCCGCCAGGAGATCGCCGAGGGGCTGTCCTTCATCCGTCACGATCCGTTCCTCCGGGTGCTGACCATCTGGGCCGCGCTGATGAACCTCGTGGTCAACGCGCTCTTCTTCGCCGCGGTGCTGCGCCTCATCCAGGGTGGCTTCCCGCCGCTGCAGATCGGTCTGGTCGAGACGGCGGCCGGGGTCTTCGGCGTGCTCGGTGCCCTGGCGGCTCCCTCGATGATCGAGCGGTTCGCGACCGGGCGGCTCACGGTGGCCGTGGCGTGGAGCTTCGCCCCGCTCGTCGTACCGATGATCTTCTTCAACAACCCGATGGTCGTGGCGGCCGCGCTCGGCACCGGCCTGTTCCTCAACCCGGCCGGCAATGCCGGGATCGGTGCCTACCGGCTGGCGATCACGCCGGCGGCGCTCCAGGGCCGGATCCAGTCCACCACCCAGTTCCTGGCGCTGTCGTCGTTGCCGCTCGCGCCCGTGCTCGCCGGCGCCCTGCTGGGAACGCTCGGTGGCGAGACCGCGATCGCCGTCCTCGGAGCGCTGACGGCTGCCGTGGCGTTGATCCCGACCCTGAGCACCACGTGCGATCGGTGCCCCGGCCGGAGGTGTGGCGTACGACGATCCCCGCCGCCGACGAGGTGGCCCGGCCGCGGCCTGACGCTCGCGGAACGCGCTCGTCCACCGCACGTCCTACGATCGGGGCGACCGGTCCGAGGGGTGCCCATGCGCGTCGACGTTCGCCTGCTAGGCGGGTTCGAGGTGCGCGTCGACGGGGTCCGGGTGCCGGACGACGCCTGGGGCCGGCAGGCTCCTGCCGCGCTGGTCAAGGTGCTGGCGCTCGCGCCCGGCCACCGGATGCGGCGCGAGCAGGTGATCGACCTGCTGTGGCCCGACCTGCTCGTGGAGCGCGCGGCGCCCCGGCTGCACAAGGCCGCGCACTACGCGAGGTCGGCACTCGGGGCGGAGTCCCTGGTGCTGGCGGGGGAGTCCGTGGCCCTCTTCCCCGACGCCGAGGTCGTGGTCGACACCGACCTCGTGGACGCGGCGGTGGCGGCCGCTCGCGAGGGAGACCTGGGACGAGCGGCGGAGGCGGTCGAGGCCTACCGCGGCGAGCTGCTGCCGGACGACGTCTACGAGGCGTGGAGCGAGGAGCCCCGGGAGCGGCTCCGCCTCGGGCACGTGGAGCTGCTCCACCTGCTCGGGCGGTGGGAGCGGCGGTCGCGGTGGACCCGCTCGACGAGGTCGCGCACCTCCAGCTCGTGCAGGAGCGGGTGGCCCGCGGCGACCGTCGTGGGGCCCTGCGGCAGCTCGAGGTGATGGAGAGGCTCTGGCAGGACGAGCTCGGGGAGGAGCTGGGCGAGACTGCTCTGGCCCTGCGTGCGGAGGCCGGGGCTGGCGGTCGTGCTGACGCCGGCGGAGCGCCCCGTGCGCGCGCCCGTGCCGACCCCGGCGACCAGGACGATCGGGCGCGACCGCGACATCGAGCGGGTGACCGAGCTGCTCGAGGACTCCCGGACGGTCACCCTGCTCGGGCCCGGTGGCGTGGGGAAGACGCGGCTGGTCGCGGAGGTCGCGCTGCGTCGTACGGCGGAGGAGGCGTGCTACGTCGACCTCACCAAGGTCGGGGACCCGGGACTGGTGCCGGGGCTGATCGCCCGTGAGCTCGGGATCCACGTCGAGGGAGACGTCGTGCAGGCGCTCGCCGAGGCGCTGCGCAACCGCAGCCTGCTGCTCGTCCTCGACAACGCCGAGCACGTGCTCGAGGCGGCCGAGATCGTGCCGCGCCTCGTGGAGCGCTGCCCGCAGCTCAGCGTGCTGACGACCTCGCGTGCCCGGCTACGCGTGCCCGGGGAGCAGGTGTACGACGTGCTGCCGCTCGCGCTGGACCCGGACGAGTCCGGCTCGCGTGCGGATGCGATCACGCTGTTCGAGCAGGCCGCCCACGCCGTGGACCCCGGCTTCGACGTCGACCGGCACCTCGACGACGTCGTCACGATCTGCCGGGCGGTCGACGGGCTGCCGCTGGCGATCGAGCTGGCTGCCGGACACGTGCGGACCCTGTCGCCGCCCCTGCTGCGGGCGCGGCTCGGCCAGCGGCTCGGCTCGGCGCAGGGTGCGATCCGGGGTACGCCGGAGCGGCAGCAGACCGTGCCGTCGATGATCGACTGGAGCCTGCGGCTGCTCGGCGAGGACGACCGCGAGCTGTTCGTGCGCCTGGGGGTCTTCCAGGGGCCGGTGCCGCTCGAGGTCGTCGAGCAGGTGTTCGCCGGTCCCGGTGTCGACGTGGTCGAGTCGCTCAGCCGCCTCGTCGACCACAGCCTCGTGCGGCGTCTCGACGACGGCCGGTTCCTGCTGCTCGAGCTGATGCGCGAGCGCTCGCGCGCCCTGTTGGCCGAGGATCCCGGACTCGACCGGGACGTGCGGCTCCGCCACGCGACCTACCTCGCGGAGTGGCTGGACGACCTCGACGAGCGCCGCTGGGGCTCGGCGTCCGGCACCTGGATCGACGACATCACCCTCCTGCTCGCCGACGTACGTGGGGCGCACGAGTGGACGGCCGAGAACGGTGAGGTCGAGCTGGCGGCACGGATCACCGCGGACCTCGGCACCTACTGGCACCGCGAGGGTTCGCATCCCGAGGGCCGGGGCTGGGCCCATGCGTCGCTGGCGCACGAGGCGGAGCTCGACGACTTCCTGGTGGCGCGGCTCTACCTCGCGGCGGGGTTCGTGGAGTGGACCCGCGACCGTGAAGTCGGGCGTCGGCACTGGCGGGCCGCGGAGGAACGCTTCCGCGAGCTCGGTCACGACCGCTACCTCGCCTATTCACTGGCGCTCATCTCCACCACCTACGTCGGCGACCCGGACAGCACGGCGGAGGCGCTGGAGATCTGCGAGGAGGCGATCAGGCTGGCGCGGCGGGTCGGCGAGCGACCCTTGCTCGCCCAGGCGCTGAACATCCTCGGCGAGCTGACGCGCGTGTCGGGCGACGACGAACGGGCGCTGGCGGCGTACGAGGAGGGCCTCGAGGTGGTCAGGGCCGCCGGGGACCGGACGCACGAGGCGATGCTGGTCGGCAACCTGAGCTTCATCGCCGAGCACCGCGGCGACTACGAGGAGGCCCTGCGCCTGTGCGTCGAAGCGGTCCGGCTCAGCTGGGCACTGGGACGGCGGCTGGTGCTCGCCGCGACGATGGCCCAGATGGCGGGTGCGAACCTCGGTCTCGGACGTCCCGAGCGCGGTGCCGTGCTGATGGGAGCCTCCGAGGAGGCGCTGCGCCGGCTCGGCGTCGACCCGTCGCCCGGGGACACGCCCGAGCTCGACCGGGTGGCGGCTGCGCTCGCCGCGGAGCTGGGGGAGGAGCGCCTCGCCGAGCTGCTCGCCGAGGGTGCCCGGCTCTCGCTCGACGAGGCCGTGATGATGGCGCTCGCGGAGGACGAGGAGCCGGGGAGCGCTACATGAACGCGCTCTCGCCGGTGATCGCGCGGCCGACGATGAGGGTGTTCACCTCGCGGGTGCCCTCGTAGGAGTAGATCGCCTCGGCGTCGGCCACGAACCGGCCGACATGGTGCTCGAGCAGGATGCCGTTGCCGCCCAGCACCTCGCGGGCCCACCCGACCGCCTCGCGCATGCGGACGGTGGCGTGCGCCTTGCACAGCGAGGCGTGCTCGTCCTTGAGCAGTCCGGCGTCCTGCAGCTGCGAGGCCCGAGCGTTCATCGCGGTCGACGCGGTGACGTTGGCGAGCATCTTCACGAGCAGGTCCTGCACGAGCTGGAAGGACGCGATCGGCCGGCCGAACTGCTGTCGCGCCTTGGTGTAGCGCAGCGCGTGCTCGAAGGCGCCACGGGTGCAGCCGGCGGCCTGCCAGGCCACGCTCATCCGCGTCACCCGCAGCACGTCGGCGGTGGAGCGGAAGCTCTCGGCCTTCTGCAGGCGGTTGGCCTCGGGAACGCGTACGTCGTGCAGGTGGATCTCCGCGTTCTGCACGACGCGCAGGGCGATCTTGTCCTGCTGCTTGTCGAAGGTCATGCCGTCGGTGCCCTTCTCGACGACGAAACCCTTGACCTGCTCGTCCTCCTCGTCGCGCGCCCAGATGATGACCAGGTCGGCGAAGGCAGCGTTGCCGATCCACTTCTTCTCGCCGTTGAGCACCCACTCGTCGCCGTCGCGCCGCGCACTGGTGGCCAGCCCGTGGGAGATGTCGGAACCGTGCTCGGGCTCGGTCAGCCCGAACGCGCCGAGCAGCTCCATCCGCGCCATCGCCGGCAGCCAGCGTTCGCGCTGCTCGTCGGAGCCGCACAGGTGGATCGAGCCCATGGCGAGGCCGCCGTGCACGCCCATGAAGGTCGCGATCGACGGGTCGACCCGACCCAGCTCCATCGCGACGAGACCGTCGACGAGCGCCCCACGGGCAGGACAGCCCGGACCGTCGTACGCCAGGCCGGCGATGCCGAGCTCGGCGATGCCCGGGACGAGGTCGTGCGGGAACTCCGCGCGCGTCCAGTAGTCGTTGATCACCGGCTCGACCTCGCGGGTCATGAACGCGCGCACGCCGCTGAGCAGCTCGCGGTCCTCGTCGTCGAGCAGCAGCTCGAAGCCGAGGAAGTCGGAGAACGGGGAGTCCTCCAGGCCGAGGTCCTCGAGCTCAGTCATGCGGGTTCTCCTCGTCCAGGAAGGTCTCGATCACGGGTGCGAGCTCGGCGGCCTCGGTCAGGATCGCGAGGTGTCCGCCGTGGTAGACGTGCAGCCGTGCCGACGGGATCAGTCGGGCCTGCATCCGCGGGTTGGCCACGGGGATGATCGGGTCGTCGTCCCCGCCCATCACCAGCGTGGGCTGACGGATCAGGCCCAGGAACGGCAGGCTGCTCCAGCCGGTCATGGCGGCCAGCTGGAAGTAGTAGCCGCGCTTCGGCCCCGCCCGGGTGGTCGCGTGCAGGAGGTCGGCGCCGATCTCCGGGTTGGTGCGCATGCTGCCGCCGTAGATCTCCGGGGCGATCCGGGCGGCGTACGCCGGGTCGCGGTGGCGTCGTGGAGTGAGCATCTTCGCGAGCACCCGCGGGTGGGCGGGCACCATCAGCGAGCCGGTGCCGGTGGCCACGAGCACCACGCGTCGTACGCGACGACGGGACTGCACGGCGAGCTGCTGGGCGAGGCCGCCGCCCCAGGAGAGACCGAGCACGTCGAACTGCTCGTGGCCGAGCCTGCGCATCAGGGCGGTCACCCACGACGACAGTGCCGCGATCGGATAGGGGAGAGGTGGGGCCGCGCTCCCGCCGACGCCGGGCACGTCGAACCGGACCACCCCACGGTCCGGGTCGAGCGCGTCCACGAGGGGTTGCAGCGCCTCGAGGCTGACCCCGATGCCGTTGCAGAGCAGGAGGGGTGGTTCGTCGAGCAGCCGGCCGCGGGCGGGGCGCACGGAGACGCGGGCCTGGAGGCCGCGCACCGAGACGGTGCGCAACCGGTCGCGACTAGCGGTCGAGGACATAGGTGCCCGGGGCGTCGCAGATCGGCTCGTAGGCCGCCGAGCCGATGCGGGTCGGCTTGTTGCGCTCGGGTCCGGTGCGCTCGGCCAGCCAGTCGACGTAGTCGTCCCACCAGCTGCCCTTGACCTTGCTCGCGGACTCCAGCCACTCGGTCGCGTCCGCGGGGTTGCTGGACGCGGTCTGGAAGCTGGCCTTCGGGTTGCCGGGAGGATTGACCATCGCGGCGATGTGACCGCTGGTGGAGAGCACGAACTTCGTCTCACCCCCGAACAGCTGGGTGGTCTGGTAGCAGGACTGCCACTTGCAGAGATGGTCGGCGATCCCGGCCACGACGTAGGTGTCGGTGTCGATCTTGCCGAGGTCGACGTCGCTGTCGAGCATCGACGCGGCACCCGGCTGGGTGAGGCTGTTGTGGATGGCCAGGTCCATGAAGTCGCGGTGCATCGCCGCCGTCATCCGCACCGGGTCAGCGTTCCAGTAGAGGATGTCGAAGGCCTTGGGGGCGTGGCCGAGCAGGTAGTTGTTGACCCAGTAGTTCCAGATGAGGTCGTTGGGTCGCAGCCACGCGAACACCTCGGCCAGCACCTTCCCGTCGAGGTAGCCCTTCTCCGCCGACGCCCGGGTCGACGCTGCTGCGGCCTTGTGCGAGAGCAGCGCGCTGGGCAGCCCGGCCTGCTCCTGGTCGAGCACGGTCACCGCGAGGCTGAACGCCGCAACTCGGCCGAGATCGCCGGTGGCGGCGAGGTGGGCGAGCACCATCGAGGCGAGCATGCCGCCCGAGCAGATGCCGAGCAGGGCGACCTGGTCCTGGCGCGAGATCTTCTCGGCGGCCGTCATCGCCTCGATGATCGCCTGGCCGTAGGTGTCCAGCCCCCAGGCGGCGTGCCGGGCGTCCGGGTTGCGCCAGGAGATGCAGTAGACCTGCTGGCCGTTGGCCACGAGGTGCTCGACCAGGCTGCGCTGCTCGGCGAGGTCGATCACGTAGTACTTGTTGATCGTCGGCGGCACGATCAGCAGCGGGATCTCGCGGACCTTCGGAGTCTGCGGGGTGTACTGGATCAGCTCGAAGACGTCGGTCCGCAGCACCACCTGGCCCGGTGTCACGGCGATGTCGGTGCCGACCTCGAAGGCATCGGGCTCGACCATCGAGGGCACGCGCGGGAGCACTGGCGAAGTCGCGGACGAAGCGTCGACCGCCCTCGACGAGGTTGCCGCCGCCGGTGTCGATGATGCGCTTGAGCACCTTCGGGTTGAGGAACGGGTTGTTGCTCGGCGCGGAGGCCTCGACGAGGTTGTCGACGATGAAGCCCATCCGCTGGCCGTCGCCCCAGCCGAGCTCGGCGTCCTCGACCAGCCCGCGCGCGGCCGCGCCCATCGCGAGATAGCTCTGCAGGGTGCGCTTCAGTGCCGGGTTCTTGGCCCAGCCCTCCTCGGAGAAGCGGCGGTCCTTCTCGTCGGGCTCGACCTCGGAGCGGCCGGCCGCGATCCTGCCCAGCTCGGCGGTCAGACCGAGTGCGCGTCCCGCGACGCGCTGCGGGCGCCGGGCCAGGGCGGCGGTGAACCGGACCCCGGACATGCCGGGGATGAAGCGTCGTAGTGGGCTGCTGGTGGCGTCGGCGAGCAGCAGGTCGAGCGGCGCTGCGGCGTCGTCGCGGTTCTCCGCGGTCTCGTCGGCCTCGTGGATCCGTGTCTCCGCGGCCTCGGCCTTCGTCGCCGCGCTCATGAGGTGACCTCCTCGGGCGCGCTGACCTCGCGGCGCAGGATCTTCCCGGTCGGTCCCTTGGGCAGCTCGTCCACGATCCACACGGCGCGCGGGTACTTGTACGCCGCCAGCCGCTCCTTCGCGAAGGCCTGCAGCTCCTCCTCGTCGACGTCGTGGCCGTCCTTGAGCGCGACGGCGGCACCGACCTCCTCGCCCAGGTCGTCGTCCTTGATCCCGATGACCGCGACCTCGGCGACGCCCGTCGTGCTCGTAGAGCGCCTCCTCGACCTCGCGCGGGTAGACGTTGTAGCCGCCGCGGATGATCAGGTCCTTCTTGCGGTCGACGATGAAGAAGTAGCCGTCCTCGTCCTGCTTGGCCATGTCGCCGGACAGGAACCAGTCGCCGGCGAAGGTGTCCTCGGTCTCGTCCTTCTTGCCCCAGTAGCCCTTCATCACGTTCTCGCCCTTGATGGCGATCTCGCCGACCTCGCCCTGCTCGACGTCGTTGCGCTCGTCGTCGAGGAGCTTCATCTCGACACCGCGCACGGGCACGCCGATCGATCCCGGCTTGCGCTCGATGTCGGGCTGGTTGAAGGAGGCGACCGGGGAGGTCTCGGAGAGGCCGTAGCCCTCGAGCACGATGCAGTCGAAGGCCTTCTCGAACTTCTTCATCACCTCGACGGGCATGGCGGATCCACCGGAGATGCAGGTGCGCAGGCTCGACATGTCGTACGACGACGCGTCCTCGACGTGCAGCATCCCGGCGTACATGGTCGGGACGCCTTCGAAGACGGTGACCTGGTCGCGGCCGACGACCTCGAGGGCCTTCTCGGCGTCGAACCGGGGGATGAGCGTGAGGCAGGCGCCGGTGAGCACGGCCGCGTTGAGCCCGCAGGTGAGCCCGAAGCAGTGGAAGAGGGGCAGGCAGCCCATCACGACGTCTTCCTCGGTGAGCTCGACGAGGGTCTCGGCGCTGACCGCGGCGTTGCTGATCATGTTGGCGTGGGTGAGCTCGGCGCCCTTGGGCTGGCCGGTGGTGCCGGAGGTGTAGAGGAGCACGACGGTGTCGTCGTCCTCGCGGTCGGCGACGTCATCGGTGGGCTCGTGCTGGGCGAGCAGGTCGACGAAGTCGGCGGGGTCGACGGGCACGCACTCGATGCCCGACCGCGTCGGCGCCCTTCGTGGCCTCCTCGGCCATGTCCTTCCAGGCGAACACGATCGAGGCACCCGAGTCCTCGAGGTAGTACTTCACCTCGCGACCCTTGAGCAGCGGGTTCATCGGTACGACGACCGCGCCGACCGCGAGCGCGCCGTAGAACAGCACCGGGAACGGCGGCACGTTCGGGAGCACCAGCCCGACCCGGTCACCGGGGCCGACACCCTTGTCCTTCAGCAGGGTCGCCACCCGACGGGCACCGTCCTGGAGCTCGGCGTAGGTGAGCACCAGGTCGTCGAGCCGGACGGCCGGGCGGTCGGGGTGCTTCTCGGCAGTGCGGGTGAGGTTGTCGGCCAGGTTGGTCACGGAGCGCCTCCAGCGGCGTACGTCGTGGTGCGTGGGCGTGCCGGAGCAGGGTGGGTGACCCACGGGGCGACACGGCGACCTCGTCGGGATCGCTGAACGTTCTCCTACCGTCTACCCACTGTGGCGCGCGCCACACGTCGGGGCGGGGCCGGTTCAGGAGGTTCTTCGATTCGTTGATGCGGCGGAGCGTCGCCGTAAACTCGCCGCCCGTGGCCCTCACCATCGGAATCGTCGGACTCCCCAACGCCGGCAAGTCGACCCTCTTCAACGCACTGACGAAGAACAACGTGCTCGCGGCGAACTACCCGTTCGCGACGATCGAGCCCAACGTCGGCGTGGTCGCTGTCCCCGACGAGCGCCTCGGCAAGCTCGCCGAGCTCTTCTCCTCGGCCAAGCAGCTCCCCGCGACGGTCGAGTTCGTCGACATCGCCGGGATCGTGAAGGGCGCGTCCGAGGGGGAGGGACTGGGCAACAAGTTCCTCTCCCACATCCGCGAGGCCGCCGCGATCTGCCAGGTGACGCGGGTCTTCCGCGACGAGGACGTCACCCACGTCGACGGCGAGGTGAATCCCGAGTCCGACATCTCCACGATCCAGACCGAGATGATCCTGGCCGACCTGCAGACCGTCGAGAAGGCGATCCCGCGGCTGGAGAAGGAGGTCCGCGGCGACAAGGCGCGTGCCGCGAACCTGGCTGCGACCCAGGAGGCGAAGGAGGCGCTCGAGGCCGGCACCCCGATCCTGGCCACCAGGATCGACCTCTCGCTTCTCCGTGAGCTGTCGCTGCTCACGGCAAAGCCCTACATCTACGTCTTCAACTGCGACGCCGACGAGCTGAACGACGAGTCGCTGAAGGAGCAGATGCGCAAGATCGTCGCTCCGGCCGAGGCGATCTTCCTCGACGCCAAGTTCGAGTCCGAGCTGGTCGAGCTCGGTGACGACGACGAGGCCCGCGAGATGCTCGCCGAGATGGGCGTCGACGAGCCGGGGCTCGACGTACTCGCCCGCGTCGGCTTCGACACCCTCGGCCTGCAGACCTACCTGACGGCCGGCCCCAAGGAGGCCCGCGCCTGGACGATCAAGAAGGGCGCCACCGCCCCGGAGGCCGCCGGCGTGATCCACACCGACTTCCAGAAGGGCTTCATCAAGGCCGAGATCGTCTCCTACGACGACCTCGTCGCCGCCGGCTCGATGAACGCCGCGAAGTCGGCCGGCAAGGTGCGCATGGAGGGCAAGGACTACGTGATGGCCGACGGCGACGTGGTGGAGTTCCGCTTCAACGTCTGACGTCGGCGGAGGCGCTGGACTTGGTCGC
Source organism: uncultured Actinomycetota bacterium (assembly GCA_963797505.1). Taxonomy (GTDB): domain Bacteria; phylum Actinomycetota; class Actinomycetes; order Propionibacteriales; family Nocardioidaceae; genus Marmoricola. The sequence continues at coordinate 77,011 of CAWCQB010000007.1, forward strand.
GCCGCCGCTCATCGGCGTTCCGCTCGGACCTGCCCGGCCGGGGTGCTGGGGCCTTCCGAGACGCTAGGCAGACGAGCACAGCACCTGTGCTCGTCTGCAGTAGGACTCACTGGACTCACTGGGCACTCATGCGCCGAGGGCAGGGCGGTCGGCCAAGGCCCGCGTCGTGCTCGCGTTCGGGACGTCATACGAAGCTGGCTGTCATGGCGACCAGAACGCATGACGTTGTCCGGGAGGTCATACGAAGTGGCTGCCATAGCGACCAGAACGTATGACGTCACGACCAGCAGCCAGCGTCAGCCCATCCCGCCGAGCGTTCCGGGGTTGTAGCTGCGCTTCTTGCCGCAGCGGATGCACACCTGGCGGTTGGGATCGTCCTGGCCCGACTCCCTGAAGAACGCGTGCCAGCCCAGACGGCACTTCCATGGCTTGGCCATGATCAGGCCGCCCGGTACGTCGCCATGATCACGCCGGTGGTCGTGGGGGTGCAGTCGTGGAGTCGCAGCCTGGTCAGGTGGTCCTCGTGCTCGAAGAGTCGCTGGCCCGAGCCGAGGACGACGGGATGGATCATCAGGAGGTACTCGTCGATCAGTCCGTGCGGCAGCAGCGAGCGGATCAGCTGGCCGCTGCCCATGATCACGATGTCCCCGCCCGGCTGTTCCTTGAGGTCGGCGATCGCCGCCGGGATGTCGCCGTGCAGCAGGGTCGAGCTCGGCCACGTGAGCTCGGTCGAGGCGCTGGAGGAGGCGACGTACTTCGGTGACTCGTTGAGCCGGTCCTTGAAGGGGCCGCCGACCTCGTTCCAGTACGCCAGCATCTGCTCGTAGCTGCGTCGCCCGAGCAGCAGTCCGCCACCGGGCTCACCGGATCGCTGGCCGAGTCGTCGGCCCATCACCTCGTCGTTGCCGGGGATCGCCCAGCCGCCGTGCCGGAAACCGCCACGGGTGTCCTCCTCGGGACCGCCGGGCGCCTGCAGGACGCCGTCGAGGCTGAGGTGGTTGAGTACGACGAGTCGCATCTGACCGACCCTAGCCCGCGTCGACCGGAGGACGTGCGGCCAATCTGATCCGCACTCCGCTCCGGAC
>CAWCQB010000008.1:0-93198 GCA_963797505.1 uncultured Actinomycetota bacterium
CGACCGAGGAGAAGGTGCTCGCCTCGGTACCGAAGGACGTCGCGGTCACGGTGACCGCGTCGGCCTCCAAGGGGCTCGAGGCCACGCTCGCGCTCGCGGAGTCGCTGGCGAGGGCCGGGTACGTCGCCGTGCCCCACCTCGCCGCGCGGATGATCCACGACTTCAGCGAGGTCGAGGAGATCCGCGCGCGGCTCGGCGAGGCCGGCATCACCAGCGTCTTCGTGCCCGGCGGCGACGCCGACCCGGTGGGCGTCTACCCCGACTCCTTCAGCCTGCTCGAGGACCTGAACCGGCTGGAGAAGCCGTTCACCCACGTCGGCATCGCCGGCTACCCCGAGTCGCACCCCAAGATCCACGACGACCTCACCGTGCAGGCGATGTGGGACAAGCGCCGCCACGCGACCCACATCGTCAGCAACCTGACCTTCGACGCCGGCGCGGTGAAGGCGTGGGTGCGAGCGGATGCGCGCCCGCGGCATCACCATGCCCCTGCTGCTCGGCATGCCCGGGCCGATCGACCGGGCCAAGCTGCTCACGATGGCGACCAAGATCGGCGTCGGCGAGTCGACCCGCTTCCTGTCCAAGAACGCCGGCTTCTTCGCCAAGCTCGCGGCGCCCGGCGGCTGGACCGGCCAGAAGTTCCTCGAGGAGTGCGCCACCGCCGCGATGAAGCCGGAGTCCCTCGTCGAGGGCCTGCACGTCTTCACCTTCAACCAGATCGCCGCGACCGAGGAGTGGCGCCAGGAGCTGCTCGCGAGTCGGCTGAGCGCCGTCGTCACGGCGGCTGGCGAACTGCGCGGCGGGCAGTATCCTGCCAGTCCGGAGCCCGGACGCGGCCTCGACGCGCCAGCGCTCGAGGCCGCCGTTCCCGGTGGGTACGACGGTGAGCGGGAGGCCGAGCCGGTCGGCGGCGGCCTCGGCGGCGGCGCGCAGCTCGGGGGTCTCGTCCTGGGCGAGCCAGACGACGCGGGTGTAGTGCCGGAAGTAGTCGTCGCGCAGCTCCGGGTAGCGGTCCAGGCCGAGCTCGGTCTCGACGGTGCGCGCGAACGACTTCACCAGGAAGTCGGTGAGCAGGTAGGTGCCGGGCTGGTCGGCGAAGAACGCCTCGATCCGGCTGGCCCCGGCGTACACGTCGTAGCAGTGCAGCCCCTCGAGCCGCCGCAGCCCGAGCCGCTCGCAGACCTCGTCGAGCGCGCCGTAGGTGCCGCAGTCGGCGTACCCGACCGCCACCGCGTCGTACGACGAGCGCAGCGTCTCGGCCAGCCGCTCGACCTCGCCGGCGATCTGCTGCGGCTGGTTGTGCAGCAGCGGCGGCAGCGGGTGCACGTCGACCGGCCAGCCGTGCTCGCGTCGACGATCCGGCGCGGCCGGCTGGGCGATCGCGCCGCAGGCGATGACGCGACGCCGGTCGGCTCAGCCGGGAAGGCGAGCTGGTCGACGAACCTGTCGTTGAAGTCGGGGCGGTCGGAGAGCTCGACATACTCCACCTCCTCCAGCAGCGTGGCCGCGCCGGCGCGCTCGCGCAGCGACAGCAGGGCCATCTTCGCGCCCTCGCCCGCGACGTTGCCGGCGGAGACGATCCGCAGCACCGGCAGCTTGGGCACCAGCCCGATGCGGATCGCGGAGGCCGGGGAGAGGTAGGAGCCGAACGAGCCGGCGAGCAGCACCTGCTGGACGTCGCCGTGCTCGAGCCCGAGCTCCTCGAGCAGCAGCGTCCAGCCGGTCGAGATCGCGGCCTTGGCGAACTGCAGCTCGCGCACGTCGCGCTGGGAGAGGTAGACGCGTCTCGGCGACCTCGGTCTCGGCGTCGGCCGGTGCAGCACGAACACCCGCTCCTCGCCGATCTTGGTCAGCCGGTCGGCCAGCGCGGGCGCGATCTCGGCCGCCGCCTCGTCGGGGACGAAGCGACCGCTGTGGTCGAGCAGGCCGACCCTGACCAGCTCGGCCACGGCGTCGACGAGGCCGGAGCCGCACAGGCCCCGCGGCTCGACGTCGCCGATCACCGACGAGCTCGACGTCGTCGGCCGGGTCGAGCTTGACCACCTCGATGGCGCCGTCGGCCGCGCGCATGCCGCAGCGGATCGCGCCGCCCTCGAAGGCCGGGCCGGCGGGCGCCGCGGTGGAGACGATGCGTGTCGCCGTTGCTGAGCACGATCTCGCAGTTGGTGCCGACGTCGATGAACAGCCGGGTGCGCTTGTCGCGGTCCATGCCGGTGGCGAGCATGCCGGCGACGATGTCGCCGCCGACGTAGGCGCCGAGCGCGGGGAAGAACGCCGCCCGCGCACGCGGGTGCAGGTGCAGCCCGATGTCGGCGGCGAGCACGACGGGCGGCTGCGACGGTGGTCATGCACGAACGGCGCGACGCCGAGCGGCTCGGGGTCGATGCCGAGCGCCAGCGCGGTCATCGTCGCGTTGCCGGCGATCGCGACCTCGTAGACGTGCGCCGGGTCGACGCCGCCCTCGGCGCAGACCTGCTGCGGCCAGCTCGTCGAGCGTCTCGCCGGCCAGCGACTGCAGCCGGCCGAGCGCCTCGGGGTCCATCATCGTCGCGCTGATCCGGGTGATCACGTCGCCGCCGAAGGGCTGCTGCTTGTTCAGCCGGGAGGCCACCGCGACCGGCGTGCCGGTGCCGAGGTCGAGCAGGGTGGCGACGACGGTCGTGGTGCCGAGGTCGAAGGCGATCGCGTAGCGCGGCTCGGTGGTGTCGCCCGGCTCGACGTCGATCAGCGCCTCGTCGACGACGACCGCGGTGACCTTGAAGTCGGCCTCGCGCAGCACCTTCGGCAGCCGGCGCAGCACCGGCAGGTCGACGGTCAGCTCGAGGTCGTCGATGGCGTCGGTCAGCCGCGCCAGGTCGGTGCGCTGGTCGGAGAGCGTCGGGTCGGCGAGCTCGACGTAGCGCTTCTGCACGGCCGGCCGCAGGATCACCTGGCGCCCGACGCCGACGGTCGCCGCCTTGGGCCGGGTGGTCAGCGGCGGCACCTCGACCTTGAGGTCCTGGGTCGCCGTGCGCCAGGCAGGCCAGCCGCCAGCCGTTGCCGAGCTCGGTCGTCGGAGAACGTACGGCGGTCGTGCCGCGAGATCGGGGTGGCACGTCGAGCCGCACCTTGCACTTGTGGCAGGTGCCGTGGCCGCCGCAGGTGGAGTCGATCGCGATGCCGTTCCACGACGCCGAGTCGAAGACGCTGACGCCGGGCGGGACGCGCACCGTCGCGGTCCTGGCCCTCGCGCGACGGTGAAGGACAGCTGCACCCGGCCGGTGCCGTCGTGCGGCTCGCACGGTCGCGCCCGGGCGGAGCCATCAGGCCCTCGCGGCCGACGCTGCTCGAGCGAGGTGGCGAGCTCCTCGGGCGGTCGCCCTGGATCGGGGCGGTCACGTGACGGCGGCCGCCTCGGCCGCTGCCTGGGCCGCCTGCGCCTGCGCGGTGCCGCGGAGATCCAGCGCCATGCCCCACTCGTCGTGGCCGAGCAGCAGGTCGGTCGCCTTGACCGCGGAGACCACCGCGGGCGTGCGGGCGTCCATGATCGCGCTGGTCAGCCCGGCGGTCATCGCCATCGACAGGAAGGTGCCGTTGAGCTCGTGCCGCCCGGGCATGCCGAAGGAGACGTTGGAGGCAGCCGCAGGTCATGTTCAGGCCGTAGTTGTCGCGGATGCGGCGCATCGTCTCGAGGGTCGCGAGGCCGTTGGTGACGTCGGCGCCGATCGGCATCGCCAGCGGGTCGATGACGATGTCCTCGAGCGCGATGCCGTACTCCTGCGTGGCGACCCGCACGATCTTGTCGACCAGCACGAGCCGCTTGTCGGGCTCCATCGGGATCTCGTCGACGTCGTTGGGCAGCGCGATCACGGCGGCGTCGTACTTCTTGACCAGCGGGAGGATCTGCTCCATCCGCTCGTCCTCGGCGGTGATCGAGTTGACCAGCGCCCGTCCCTTGTACGCCGAGAGCCCGGCCTCGAGCGCCTCGACCACCGAGCTGTCGATGCAGATGCGGCAGGTCGGTCAGCTCCTGGATCATCGTGACGACCTTGGCGAGCAGCTCGGCCTCGTCGACCAGCGGCACGCCCATGTTGACGTCGAGCACGTCGGCGCCGCCCTCGACCTGGGCCTTCACGTCGCGCTCGACGGCGGAGAGGTCGCCGGCCTTGATCTGCTCCTGGAAGATGCGGCGACCGGTCGGGTTGATGCGCTCGCCGATGATGCAGAAGCGGTGCATGCCGCCGATCACGACCTCCTTGGAGGCCGAGCGGATGCGGGTCTCGCTGGAGCTCGACGCGCCATCAGGCGAGCACCTTCGCGCGCTTGGTCTTGAGCAGGTCCTTGGCCTTGCGCACGCAGCCGGAGGCGTCGGCGGCGTAGCCGTCGGCACCGACCGCGTCGGCGTACTCCTGGGTGACGGGGGCGCCGCCGACCATCACGATCACGTCGTCGCGCATGCCGGCCTTCTGCAGCGCGTTGATGTTGGCCTTGAACATCGGCATCGTCGTGGTGAGGAACGCCGAGAAGCCGACGATGTCGGGCTTGTGCTCCTCGATCTTGGCCACGAACGTCTCGGGCGCCACCTGCACGCCGAGGTCGATCACCTCGAAGCCGGCGCCCTCGAGCATGATGTTGACGAGGTTCTTGCCGATGTCGTGGACGTCGCCCTTGACGGTGCCCATCAGGAACTTGCCGATGGTCTCGACGCCGGTCTCGGCGAGCAGCGGGCGCAGCACCTCCATCGCGCCGGCCATCGCGCGCCCGGCGATGAGCATCTCGGGCACGAAGAAGTCACCGCGCTCGAAGCGGGCGCCGACCTCCTCGAGCGAGGGGATCAGCGCGTCGAAGAGCAGGCTCTGCGGCTCCATGTCCATGGCGAGCGCCTCGTGGGTGAGGTCGAGCACCTTGGGCGCGTTGCCGACGAGCGTCTCGTCGTACAGCCCCTTGAGGATCTCTTCTGGTGTGGTCATGCCGTGTCCCTTTCTGGGCCCCCTGCTTGCAAGTCGCGTGCCGTGCACGACGGAGCAGCTCCGAGAGCTGCCTCCGTGTGGTCCTTGAGCAGCCGACCGAGCTCGTCGAGCCGGTCGCTCGAGCCGCGCCGTGGGGCCGGAGACCCCGACGGCGGCGACTACGTCCTTGTCCGGTCCGAAGACCGGTGCGGCGACGCCGGCCAGGCCGACCTCGAGCTCGTCATGGGTGACGGCGTAGCCGCGGTTGCGCACCTGCGCGAGGTCGACGTCGAGGCGTCGCGGGTGCGCAGGGTGTGCTCGGTGGGTGTCTCGAGCCGGCCGACGGGACGGCGGCAGCGCGTCCCAGGCCAGCAGCACCTTGCCGAGGGCCGAGCAGTGCGGCGGGATCTCGACGTCGCTCCAGTCGCGGGCGCCGAGGAGGAAGGTCGAGTCGACGTTGGCGATGTGGGCGACCTGGTTGCCGTTGGCGACCGCGAGGTGGACGTCCTCGCCGGTGAGCTCGCCGATCCGCTCGAGCGTCGGGCTGGGCCAGCCGGGCGAGCTGCGGCGTTGCGGTCGTGGCGGGCGGCGTAGAGCACGAACAGCGGGCCGCCGACGTACTCGCCGGGCGCGGAGCGCTCGAGCAGCCGGTTGCTCTCCAGCGCCGCGAGCAGGCGCGAGGTGGTCGAGCGGGCCAGGCCGAGGGCCTCGGTGGCCTCGGCGAAGGTGACCGGGTGGTCGGCCTCGACGACGTAGGTGAGCAGCGCAGCGGCGCGGTCGACCGCCTGGGTCCCGCCCTGCGTGCTGGTCGCTCGGTCCCGACTCGCGACCGAACTGCTGGTCACTCTTGACCGCCCTTCCCTCTCCGGTCCAAGGTGTCACTACGACACTCCCACGATGTGGAACTGACATGCCCACATGGTGAGGCTAGGTTTGGAGCCGGGCCCGGGTCAAGCACCGAGCCGAAACGAGCACGGAAGTGCAGGGAGTCCAGATGTTCCGCAACCAGATGCCGCGCTACGAGATCCTCTCGGCGGACGCGATGGCCACGCTCGACAAGGGCTGGCGCCGGCTGGTCACCGAGCTCGGCGTGGAGTTCATGAGCCAGCGGGCGCTCGACCTGCTCGGCGCGGCCGGCCAGCGGGTCGAGGAGAACAAGGTCTTCTTCGACCCCGAGTGGATCCTCGAGCAGGTCGCCAAGGCGCCGCGCGAGTTCGACGTGCAGGCGCGCAACCCCGCCAACACCATCCACATCGGCGGCGACTCGATGGCCTTCGGCGCGGTCTACGGCCCGCCGTTCGTGCGCGCAGGGCGACGTACGCCGCGACGCGACCATGGACGACTACAGCAACTTCACCAAGCTCGCCCAGTCGTTCCCGATCCTCGACTCGGCCGGCGGCGTGATCTGCGAGCCCAACGACACCCCGCTCGACAGCCGCCACCTCGACATGACCTACGCGCTGGCGACGCTGACCGACAAGATCTTCATGGGCAACGTCGTCTCCGGGCCCAACGCGAAGGACACCATCGAGCTGGCCTCGATCCTGTTCGGCGGCGGCAAGGGTCGTGAGGTCGGCCGCGAGAGCATCACGCAGACGCCCGCGACGATCTCGCTGATCAACTGCAACTCCCCGCTGCGCTGGGACGACCGGATGCTCGACGCGCTCTTCGAGTACGCCGAGGCCAACCAGGCCGTCGTACTCACCCCGTTCATCCTGATGGGCGCGATGTCGCCGGTGACCATCCCGGCCGCGCTCGTGCAGCAGATCGCCGAGGCGCTGACCGGCATCGCCCTGGCCCAGACGATCGACCCGGGCTGCCCGGTGATCTTCGGCTCGTTCCTGTCCAACATCGACATGCAGTCCGGGCTCGCCGACCTTCGGCACGCCGGAGTCGGGCATCGGCCTGCTCTGCACCGGCCAGATCGCGCGCCACTTCGGGCTGCCGTTCCGCTCCGGCGGCACGCTCACCTCCTCGCAGGTGCCCGACGCGCAGGCCGGCTACGAGGCGCTGATGACGCTGATGCCGACCTTCCTGGCCGGCACCAACTGGGTGATGCACTCGGCCGGCTGGCTCGAGGGCGGCCTGGTCGCGGGCTACGAGAAGTTCATCGTCGACATCGAGCTGCTGCAGATGATGCAGGTCGAGTTCACGCCGCTCGAGATCGACGAGGAGTCGCTGGCCTTCGGGGCGCACGAGGAGGTCGGCTCGCGGTGGCCACTTCCTCGGCGCGATGCACACGATGGAGCGGTTCCGCACCTGCTTCTACCGGCCGCTGCTGTCGTCCTCGGACAACTACGAGAAGTGGATGCGCACCGGCGGCAACGACGCCGCCGCGCGCGCCACGAAGATCTACACACGAGAAGCTCGAGGCCTACGAGAAGCCCCCGCTCGACGAGGCGATCCGCCAGGAGATGGAGGAGTTCGTGATCCGCCGCAGGAAGGAGCTCGGCGACTGATGGCCCGCTGACCCTCAGCCGCGGGACGGCCAACGCCGGCAACCCGTCCGGCGACTTCGTGATCGTGCTCGACTGCCCCGACCGGCCCGGGATCGTGCACGCCGTCTCCGGGTTCCTGGTCGAGCACGGCGGCAACATCGTCGAGAGCCAGCAGTTCGGCGACCGGCTCAACGGCCGCTTCTTCATGCGCATCGACTTCTCGATGGCCGACGACAGCGCGACCGTCGAGAGCCTGCGAGCCGACTTCGCCGAGGTGGCGCAGCGGTTCGAGATGTCCTTCGAGCTGTGGGAGACGCGCGGCGCCGTACCGCACGCTGATCATGGTCAGCAAGCAGCTGCACTGCCTCAACGACCTGCTCTTCCGGGCCAGCACCGGCAGCCTGCAGATCGAGATCCCGGTCGTGGTGTCCAACCACCTCGACGCCGAGCCGCTGGTGCGCAGCTACGGCATCGACTTCCGGCACATCCCGGTCACCGCCGGAGACCAAGCCCGACGCCGAGGCCGAGCTGTTGAAGCTGCACGACGACCTGGGCATCCATCTCGTCGTACTCGCCCGCTACATGCAGGTGCTCTCCGACGACGCCTGCCGCGCGCTGTCGGGCCAGGCGATCAACATCCACCACTCGTTCCTGCCGAGCTTCAAGGGCGCCAGGCCCTACCACCAGGCCTTCGACCGAGGGGTGAAGCTGATCGGCGCGACCGCGCACTACGTGACCGCCGACCTCGACGAGGGCCCGATCATCGAGCAGGACGTGATCCGCGTCGACCACAACCACGACCAGGACCAGCTCGTCGCGGCCGGTCGCGACGTCGAGGCCCAGGTGCTGTCCCGCGCCGTCCGCTGGCACTCGGAGTCGAGGGTGCTCCTCGACGGCCACCGGACCGTGGTCTTCCGGTAGCTCGTCGCAACTAGTGGTTTCGAGACGGCCTCGTTCCTCGGCCTCCTCAACCACCGAGCTTCGGTGGTTGAGGAGCGAGCGCCAGCGAGCGTCTCGAAACCACTCGATCGACTCAGGCGAAGTCGGCCGCTGTGTACGGCTTGGGCTCGACGAGCACCATCCAGTTGCCGGAGTTGTCGCGAGGACCGCCTCCACGCCGTACGGCCGCTCCTCCGGGTCCTGGATGAACTGCACGCCCTTGGACTTCAGCTCGTCGGCGGTCTTGCGGCAGTCGTCGGTGGCCAGGCCGAGGCCGTGCATGCCGCCCTCGTCCATCGCGCGGTTGATCGACTCGATCATCTCGGGCGAGTGCGGCGGGCCGGGCATGGGCGAGATGGACCTGCAGCTCGGGCTGGCTCGGGTGCCGCACCGTGCACCAGCGGTAGTCGCCGAGCAGGATGTCCTCACCCTCCTCGAAGCCGAGCACGTCGACGTAGAACCTCTTCGATGCGTCGACGTCCTTGACGAAGACGCTGGCCAGGGAAATGTTCGTGATCATGCGACGACGCTAGGGCGAGGACGGCGCCGCCTGCTTCTCCTCGCTTGCGGTCTTCCGCTCGGCCAGGCCCCACATCAGCACGAAGCAGCCCGGGATCCGCGGCGCGTTGGCACCCCACCGCTGCTGGAACTCGCGCGGCGTCTCGCCGACGATCTCCTTGAACCGGCTGCTGAACGACCCGAGGCTGCTGAACCCGACGGCGTGGCAGACCTCGGTCACGGTCAGGTTGGCCGAGCGCAGCAGGTCCTGGGCGCGCTCCACCCGGCGCTCGGAGAGGTACACCGCCGGGGTGCGTGGTAGGCCGCCGGAAGAGCCGGTGGAAGTGGAACTTGCTGATCCCGGCCGTCCGCGCGAGCGCATCGAGGTCGAGCGGCTCGGCGAAGTCGCGGTCGATCTGGTCGCGCGCCCGCCGCAGGTGGACGAGCACGTCACCGGGGACGCGGACGACCGGCGCGCTCATGGAGTCATCCTCCACCGAGAGCGCCGGTGCCTCGCCCTAGCACCGAGCGGGTCCGCGAGTCAGCGGTGCAGCTGCGCCTGCTGCAGGCCCGTCACGCAGGACCGCGGGCATGCCGTCCGTGGCCGCGAGGCTGCGCAGCGGCCGTGTGCCGGCGGTCGGGTCCGGCTGCGGCACCGGCGGGCAGACCTTGTCGGAGCGGTTGCCGCGCTGTGCGCGCCGGCACGGTCCCGTCGGCGAGGTACGCCGCGATCGCGTCGTCGGTGCAGGCGACCCCGGAGAGCGAGCCGGCGTGGGTGGACCCGTTCACGCCCTCGATCAGCGAGGCGGTCGGGAACAGCCGCGCGTCACCAGGCTGCCGGAGAACGGCGTGGCCGCGTCGAAGGTCTCCCCGATCATCAGGATCGGGCACGTGCACCTGTCGAGCCGCGCACGTTGACCGGCGTGCTGCGCCTGGTACTTCCAGTAGGCGCACGGACCGTTGAACCAGGCGTTGGCCCACGTCAAGTAGTCGTAGCTTCCGGTCCAGGCGCCAGTTGTCGCGGTCGAGCTCGCGCTGGCTCCTGCGGCCACGGGCGCGTCGGTGCACTGGGTGCCGAGGTACATCGCGTAGCCGTTGTCGGCGCCGGGCGTCGTCGGGTTCGCGTCCTGGTACCGCGCGATCAGACCGGACGGGTCGCCGCTTGTTGAGGTACGCCGAGTACGCGTTGGCGATGTCCTCCCAGCCGTAGACGTAGTAGCCGGCCGAGGTGAACACGTCGGTCAGCTCGTCACCACCGAGGACGCCGCCTGCCGGCGTGCCGGTCGAGCTTGGCCATCGTCCGCAGGTAAGGTCCGCCGGACCTGCTGCGAAGGTGTCGCCCGACGTGGTAGACGTCGACCGGTACTTCGCCAGCCACCGGAAGTAGATCGTCGAAGGTCTTCTGGAAGGCGACGTCCTGGTCCTGGTTGCTCTTGTAGAACACCCGCTGCGGGTTGACGGTGCCGTCCCAGACGAACCGGCGCACGCGGTCGGGGTGCAGGGTCGCGTAGACCTGGCCGAGGTAGGTGCCGTAGGAGAACCCGTAGTAGTTGATCTTGCTTCTGGCCGAGCGCCTTGCGCAGGCTCTCCATGTCGGCGACGGAGTCGGTCGTCTTGACGTGCTCGGAACAGCGCCGGAGCCGTTCGAGTGTCGCGCAGTCGCCGGCGTACGCCTTGCGACCGGGCGACCCACTGACGGTAGGATCTGGTCGCGTCGTCGGGACGGTACGGCGGCCGGTCGCGGCCGCGAAGAACGTCGGGTCGCAGGTCATCGCCGGCGTGCTCGACGCCGACACCGCGCGGGTCGAAGCCGATCCAGTCGTAGGCCGAGGCCGGCAGTCGTTGCGGCGACGAAGCTCTGGAAGCACCGAGTAGATCAGGCCGGAGCCGCCGGGGCCGCCCGGGTTGACGAGCATGACGCCCTGCGTAGTCGCGTCGGAGGTCTTGTGCATGACGCCGCGAGACCGCGAGCCCGATCTTGGCCCCGTGGGGATGGGCGTAGTCGCGGGGGACGACGAGCGATGCCGCACTGCGATCCGTACGCGCACCAGCGTGGGGTTGGTGCAGGCACCCCAGACGATCGGTGGCGGCGTGTACGACGGTGCGCTGCGGTGCCGCCGAGGCCGCCGAGGCCGTGGATGGCCCTGGGCCAGCCCCACGGCCAGGATGGATGCGGCGAGCGCAGCGATGAGCTTCTTCATGAGTGGTCCTGTTCCCGAGTCAGGCAGGACTCGTGCGATCCGCGACAGTTCACTCGCAGAACCATCTGACTTGTCCAGACCTCGGGACAGACTCGTCGCTTTGTCCGGTCCTCAACCGGCGCAGGTGGCTGGCGTCGACGGCGAGGCGGTCGACGAGGTCGTTCATCGGGTGGCCGGAGTGGCCCTTGACCCAGCGGAAGCTGACGTCGCCGCGCTCCTCGACGAGGTCGATGAGCGGCTCCCACAGGTCGCGGTTGGCCACCGGCTTCTTGGCGCTGTTCAGCCAGCCACGGGCACGCCAGCCGGTCCACCAGGAGTTCTTGAAGCAGTTCACGACGTACGTCGAGTCGCTGACCACCACCAGCGGACCCGGGATCGCGACGACCGCCTCGTAGGCGGCCCGGACCTCCATCCGCTGGTTGGTCGTCGCCGGGTCGTGACCCGAGCCCTGCGGCCCGTCGAGCACCGCCCAGGCCCACCCGCCCGGACCCGGATTGCCCCGGCAGGCACCGTCGGTGAAGGCCTCGATGGGCGCCTGCATCGTCAAGGACTCCTCCAGATCTGGGACACCTCTGGGGCTAGACCAGGGCCTAGCCGGGTTGCGCTGTGCAGTCTACGGTTGCGCAATGAGCAACGCGGCCACCGAGACGGCCAGTGGGGTCCAGTCGGTCGACCGGGCGCTGCGGATCCTCGAGATCCTGGCCCGCTCCGGCGAGTCCGGCGTCACCGAGATCGCCGCGGCGCTCGAGGTCCACAAGAGCACGGCCTTCCGTCTCGTGGCCACCCTGGAGCAGCACGGTCTCGTCGAGCAGGTCGAGGGACGCGGCAAGTACCGCCTCGGCGTCGGCCTGCTCCGCCTCGCCGGCGCCACCAGCGCCCGGCTCGACGTCGTGCAGGAGGCACGCCCGCTGTGCAAGCAGCTGGCGGCCGCGACCGGCGAGACGGTCAACCTGGCCACGCTCAGCGGACACAGCGCGCTGTACCTCGACCAGGTCGCCGGCCCGTCCGCGCTCCAGCCGCACAACTGGGTCGGGCAGCACATCCCGCTGCACGCGACCAGCAACGGCAAGGTGCTGATGGCGTGGCTGGGCGACGTCGAGCTCAAGGACCTGCTCGGTCGGCTCCCGGCGTACACCGGGCTGACCATCACCAGCAAGGCCGCCCTGCGCAAGCAGCTCGAGGTGGTCCGCGAGCAGGGGTACGCCGTCGCGGTCGACGAGCTCGAGGTCGGCCTCACCGCGATCGCCACGCCGGTCCGCAACGCGCACGGCGACGTGATCTGCTCGATGAGCGTCTCCGGCCCGACCTTCCGGCTGCCTCCGGACCGGGTCGAAGAGGTGCTCCCGCTCCTGATCGAGGCGGCCGACGAGCTCTCGCACCGGCTCGGGTGGGGGATGCGCTGATGTCGGCGACCGGGTCCGGGCGGCGGTTCATACCGCAGGTCTCGATCCGATCGCGAGCCTTGACGCCGAGCGCACGGGTCAGCATTGTGTTTCGTATAACGCCTAGTCGTTGCGGATAACGCAACGATGGGACCAGGACGGATCTAGATGCCCGAGAACTTCATCGGCGGGAGCTGGGTGGCCGCAGAGCTGGGCGGTCGCCGGGAGATCCGCTGCCCCGCCGACGGCTCCCTCGTCGCCGAGATCGACGAGTCCACCCGCGTGGACACCGAGGCCGCCATCGCCGCCGCCCGCGAGGCGTTCGACCACGGGCCGTGGCCGGCCACGAGTGCCCGCGAGCGCGGCGACCTGCTGCTGCGCGTCGCCGACCTGCTCCAGCGCGACAAGGCCGAGATGGCCCGGATGGAGTCCCTCGACACCGGCAAGCGGCTCGTCGAGAGCGAGATCGACATCGACGACGTGACCAGCGTCTTCCGTCACTTCGGCCGCGTCGCCGACAGCGAGGGCGGACGCGTCGTCGACACCGGCATGCCCGGAGTGGTGAGCCGCGTGGTGCGCGAGCCCGTGGGCGTGTGCGGGCTGATCACGCCGTGGAACTACCCGTTGCTGCAGGTGTCCTGGAAGGTCGCGCCGGCCCTCGCCGCGGGCTGCACGTTCGTGCTCAAGCCGAGCGAGCTCTCCCCCACCACCGCGATCCACCTGATGAGGCTGCTCGACGAGGCCGGGCTCCCGGCCGGGGTCGGCAACCTCGTCCTCGGCGACGGACCCAACGCCGGCGCGGCCCTCAGCGAGGACCCGCGCGTCGACCTGGTCTCGTTCACCGGCGGCCTCGGCACCGGCAAGCGGATCATGGCGGCCGCGTCCGGCACCGTGAAGAAGGTCGCGCTCGAGCTCGGCGGCAAGAACCCCAACATCGTCTTCGCCGACGCCGACCGCGAGACCGCGCTCGACATGGCGATGACCGCGGTCTTCCTGCACTCCGGCCAGGTGTGCTCGGCCGGTGCGCGACTCGTCGTCGAGGAGTCGATCGCCGAGGAGTTCGTGGCCGAGCTGGTCGAGCGGGCGCGCGACATCCGGCTCGGCGGTCCCTTCGACGAGAAGGCCGAGACCGGTGCGCTGATCTCGCAGGGCCACCTCGACAAGGTCACGGCGTACGTCGAGGCCGGGGTCGCCGAGGGCGCGCAGGTCCTGGTCGGCGGCAAGCGCGCCACCGAGGGCGAGCTGGCCGACGGCTACTTCTTCGAGCCGACCATCCTCGGCGGCGTACGCAGCGGGATGAGCGTGGTGCGCGACGAGTCCTTCGGTCCGGTGCTCACCGTCGAGACGTTCACCGACGAGGACGACGCCGTACGCATCGCCAACGACTCCATCTACGGTCTCGCCGGCGCCGTCTGGACCCAGGACGCCGGCAAGGGCCAGCGCGTCGCGGGCCGGTTGCGGATGGGCACGGTCTGGATCAACGACTACCACCCGTACGTCGCCCAGGCCGAGTGGGGCGGCTACAAGCAGTCCGGCATCGGACGCGAGCTCGGCCAGGCCGGGCTCGAGGAGTACCAGGAGACCAAGCACATCTGGCACAACATCGCGCCCGCACCGTCCGGCTGGTTCGGACGGCGAGGCCAGCGCGATGAGCAGCAAGAAGCGGGACCACTGGGACTACGTCATCGTCGGTGGCGGGTCCGCCGGGTGTGCGATCGCCAACCGGATCAGCGCCGACCCGTCGACCAGCGTGCTGGTGCTCGAGGCGGGCCGCTCCGACTTCCGCATCGACCCGTTCATCCACATGCCGGCGGCGCTGCCGTTCCCGATCGGCAGCCGGTTCTACGACTGGAAGTACGAGACCGAGCCCGAGCCCGAGATGAAGGGCCGCCGGATCTACCACGCCCGCGGCAAGGTCCTCGGCGGGTCGAGCTCGATCAACGGGATGATCTTCCAGCGCGGCAACCCGATGGACTACGAGCGGTGGGCGAAGGACCCGGGCCTGGAGACCTGGGACTACCTGCACTGCCTGCCCTACTTCAAGCGGATGGAGACGCTGCTCGTCGACGGCCAGCGCCGTGCCGACGTCTGGCGCGGCGGCTCCGGCCCGCTGGTGCTCGAGCGCGGCCCGGCGACCAACCCGCTGTTCGGCGCGTTCTTCGAGGCCGCCCAGCAGGCGGGCTACCCCCTGACCGACGACGTCAACGGCTACCGCCAGGAGGGCTTCGCGCGCTTCGACCGCAACGTGCACGACGGGCGCCGGCTCTCGGCTGCGCGCGCCTACCTGCACCCGGTGATGGGCCGGCCCAACCTGCGCGTCGAGACGCTGGCGATGGCCACCAAGATCCACTTCGACGGCAAGCGGGCGACGGGCGTGGACTACCTGCGCGGCGGTCGCGCCCACCGGTCGGTGAAGGCCGGCGAGGTGATCCTCTGCGGCGGCGCGATCAACACTCCCCAGCTGATGCAGCTCTCCGGCATCGGCGACCCCAAGCACCTCGAGCCGCTCGGCGTACCCATGGTGCACGCGCTGCCCGGCGTGGGCGAGAACCTCCAGGACCACCTCGAGGTCTACATCCAGTACGCCTCCAAGCTCCCCGTCTCCATCGCCCCCGGCATGGCCTGGCACCGCCGCCCCGGCATCGGCTACCAGTGGCTGTTCCACCGCCGCGGCCTCGGCGCCACCAACCACTTCGAGGGCGGCGGCTTCGCGCGCAGCAACGACGACGTCGACTGGCCGAACCTGATGTTCCACTTCCTGCCGATCGCCGTGCGCTACGACGGCACCGCCCCCACCGAGGGCCACGGCTACCAGGTGCACATCGGCCCGATGTACGCCGACACCCGTGGCTGGGTCCGCATCGCCAGCACCGACCCGAAGCAGCACCCGAAGATGCTCTTCAACTACCTGACCACCCCCAACGACCGCCGCGAGTGGGTCGAGGCGATCCGGGTCGCGCGCGACATCCTCAACCAGCCCGCGTTCGCGCCGTTCAACGACGGCGAGCTCTCCCCCGGCCCCAGGGTCGAGACCGACGAGGAGATCCTCGACTGGGTCCGCGAGGACGCCGAGACCGCGCTGCACCCCTCCTGCACGGCGAAGATGGGCACCGACGAGATGTCGGTGACCGACCCGCTCTCGATGAAGGTCCACGGGCTCGAGTCCCTCCGCGTCGTCGACGCGAGCGTCTTCCCCTACGTCACGAACGGCAACATCTACGCGCCCGTGATGATGGTGGCCGAGAAGGCCGCCGACCTGATCCTCGGCAACACTCCGCTCCCCGCCGAGGAGGTGCCCTACTACCGGCACCGCGACGACTCACCGCTCTACCCGCCCGGCGACAGCCGCAACCACCAACCAGGGGAGGTGCGGTCATGACCGCAACCCAGTCCGGTCCCGTCGAGAAGACCTCGAGCCAGGAGTCGCCCGCGCTCCACGTCGAGGGGCTCTGGAAGATCTTCGGCCCCAAGGGCGACAAGATCATCAACACCCCCGACGCCCAGCTCTCCCGCAAGGACCTCCAGGCCAAGACCGGGCACGTCGTCGGCATCCGCGACGTGGGCTTCGACGTCGCCCCGGGCGAGGTGTTCGTCGTGATGGGCCTCTCCGGCTCCGGCAAGTCGACGCTCGTCCGCCTGCTCACCCGGCTGATCGAGCCCACGGCCGGCACCGTCGAGCTCTACGGCGAGGACATCACCGCGATGTCCGACTCCGCGCTGCTGGACACGCGACGCAAGAAGGTCTCGATGGTCTTCCAGCACTTCGGCCTGCTGCCGCACCGCAAGGTGGTCGACAACGTCGCCTTCGGCCTCGAGGTCCGCGGCGAGAAGAAGAGCGATCGTCGCAACCGGGCCCAGGAGATGGTCGACCTGGTCGGTCTCTCCGGCTACGAGAACAACTACCCCGACCAGCTCTCCGGCGGCATGCAGCAGCGCGTCGGGCCTGGCCCGGGCCCTGGCCGCCAACCCCGACGTGATGATGTTCGACGAGCCGTTCTCCGCGCTCGACCCGCTGATCCGGCGCGACATGCAGAACGAGGTCATCCGGCTGCACGAAGAGGTCGGGAAGACGATGGTCTTCATCACCCACGACCTCGCCGAGGCGCTCAAGCTCGGCGACCGGATCCTGATCATGCGCGACGGCGAGATCGTCCAGATCGGCACGCCCGACGAGGTGGTCGGCGCCCCGGCCGACGAATACGTCCGTGACTTCACCAGCGACGTACCCAAGTCGCACGTGCTCACCCTGAAGTGGGTGATGCGCGCCCCGGAGGGCGACCCCGGCGAGGGTCCGGTGCTCCAGGCCGACCAGATCGTCCGCGACGCGGCCCGCATCGTCCTCGACCATGACGGCCCGTGCCGCGTGGTGGACGGCGACCAGCTCGTCGGCGTGGTCGACGACATGGACATCCTGCGCGTCGTCGTCGCCGAGGACGAGGCGCTGATGGCCACCGCGACCGCGCCGCCACCGGCGCCTCCGGACAGGAGCGCCTTCCTCCAAGGAGGAGCAGCCGTACGTCGAGCTCGGCAGAAGCGCCACACCGGAGCGAAGCTCGCCGGCATCGGGATCGTCTCTGGCTCGTGATGTGGCTGGTCTTCCACAACCAGATGACCAGGGCCCTGGGACTCCAGGACACCACCGCGTTCCACGAGTGGCTCAACGGCATCCGCGACTGGGTCCAGCTGCACGGCCCGGACAACTGGTTCTTCGGCGGCGTACTCGGCTTCATCGGTGACTTCTTCAACGCCATCTTCGAGTTCCTGCAGAAGCTGGTCAGCATCCCCGCGTTCCCGCGCCCGGTGCCCGAGATCGGCTGGCTCGGGGTGGTGGCGCTCGCCACCTGGCTCGGCTGGGCCGTCGCCGGCTGGAGGTCGACCATCCTGGTGGTCGTCACGATGCTGCTGTTCGGCGTCTTCGGGCTCTGGCAGGACAGCATCGACCTGCTCCTGGTCACCATCATCGCCGTGGTCTTCTGCTTCGTGGTCGGCCTGCCGACCGGCATCCTGATGGCGCGCAGTCGCGCGATCTCCGCCTTCGTCACGCCGGTGCTCGACATCATGCAGACGATGCCGCCGTTCGCCTACCTGCTCCGGTGGCCCTGGGCTTCGGGATCGGCCCGACGCCGCCATCGTGCTGACCTGCATCTACGCGCTGCCGCCGATGGTCCGGATCACCGAGCACGGCATCCGCGCGTGTCGCCGGCACCACCATCGAGGCAGCGAGGTCGCTGGGCCTGACGCGCGGGCAGATGCTGCGCCAGGTCCAGCTGCCGATGGCACGGCGCACCATCGTGGTCGGCGTCAACCAGAGCATGATGGCGGCGCTCTCGATGGCCACCATCGCTGCGCTGGTCAACGGCCCGGGGCTCGGCAAGGCCGTCAACGCGGCCCTGCAGATCCAGAACATCGGCGCCGCGTTCGTGGCCGGCATCCTGATCGTGCTGATCGGCGATCATGCTCGACCGCACCACGACGGCGGCCAGCGAGCGGTCCGAGAGCATGGGCCGTCCGGCGTCGCGTCGGTGAGCGGCCCGGGCGTGATGCTCGCCGGGTCGTCCTCGGTTGCCGCGCTGGGCCGCCGGGAGGCCGGCGTGTCCGCTACCACGGTCGCGAGGCCTACGCTGGCTGGTCCGCGGTTTCCCGACCCTGTCCTCGTCTACTTCTCCCGCCAACAGTTGTCGGCATTCCCCACCCGCGACGACTGGCCGTCCTGAAGTACATCGACGGCACACGTGACCAAGCTGGTCAACGACTTCTCGACTGGTTCATCGACAAGGTCGACACCTTCACCTGCTGAAGAACGACCTGACCAACTGGCTGATCAACCCGCTGCAGAACCTGCTCGCCGAGTCCCCCTGGTGGATGATGGCGCTGGTGCTCCTCGCGTTCGCCTACGTCCTCGGCGGCTGGCGGCCGTCGTGCCCACGCTGGTGTGCGAGGCGATCATCTTCGGCACCGGTCTGTGGAACGACACGATGATCACGCTGACCATGACGATCGTCGCCACCGTGCTGGTGATGTCCTGGCGCGTGGTCCTCGGGGTCGGGATGGGACGCAACCGTCGGGCCGATACGGTCGATCCGACCGATCCTGGACGCCTTCCAGACGATCCCGCCGTTCGTCTACCTGATCCCCGCGCTGGCCCTGTTCGGCGCCAGCCGCTTCACCGCCATCGTCGCGGCGGTCGCGTACGCCGTACCGATCGCGACCAAGCTCGTCGCGGACGGGATCCGCGGCGTCTCCCCGACGACCGTCGAGGCCGCCCGGTCCAGCGGCAGCACGACTGGCAGATGATCACCAAGGTCCAGCTGCCGATGGTCGCGCAACGCGCTCGTGCTCGCGACCAACCAGGGACTGCTCTACGTCTTGTCGATGGTGGTCATCGGCGGCCTCGTCGGCGGCGGCAGCCTCGGCTACATCGTCGTCTCCGGCTTCTCGCAGGACCAGCTGTTCGGCAAGGGCCTGGCGGCCGGCATCGCGATCACGGCTGCTCGGCGTGATGCTCGACCGGATCGCCCAGCTACGCCGCCGACCGCGTACGGCACGGTGAACCCCCAGACGACTCTCCGCACACGACTGCGGAGTCAAACGGAAGGAAAGCGCATGGCACGAGGAACAAGCCGGCTTCAGCTGGCCTGCGTCGCTGTCGCAGTTGCCCTCGGCGCTCACTGCGTGTGGCAGCGCGGTCATCAAGGACAACAGACCTCTGCGGCGAGCGGCGGCAAGGACTGCGGCGACCTGAGGATCGCGGTGAACCCGTGGTCGGGCTACGTGGCCGACGCCCACGTCATCGGCTACGTCGCCAAGACCAAGCTGGGCTGCAACGTCACCTACCCCGACGTCAAGGAGGAGGTCGCGCTGGCAGGGCATGGCCAGCGGCTCGATCGACACCATCGTCGAGAACTGGGGACACCCCGACCTGGTCAAGAAGTACATCGACGAGCAGAAGTCGCGTCGAGGACGCCGGCCCGACCGGCAACAAGGGCATCATCGGCTGGTACGTCCCGCCGTGGATGGCCGAGAAGTACCCCGACATCACCGACTGGAAGAACCTGAACAAGTACGCCAGCCTGTTCAAGACCTCCGAGTCCGGCGGCAAGGGACAGCTGCTCGACGGCGACCCGTCGTACGTCACCAACGACGAGGCCCTGGTCAAGAACCTCAAGCTCAACTACAAGGTGGTCGTCGGGCGGCAGCGAGGCCGCGCTGATCCAGGCTTCAAGTCCGCCGAGAAGAACAAGACGCCGCTGCTCGCCTACTTCTACGAGCCGCAGTGGTTCTTCTCCGAGATGAAGCTGGTCCACGTCAACCTGCCGAAGTACACCGACCGGCTGCGACGCCGATCCGGCGAAGGTCGACTGCGACTACCCGGAGTACACCTGAACAAGCTGATCGCCAAGAAGTTCGCCGACTCCGGTTCGCCGGCGGTCGACCTGATCAAGAAGTTCACCTGGACCAACGACGACCAGAACATCGTCTCGACGTACATCGCCAAGGACGGCATGACGCCCGACGACGCCGCCAAGAAGTGGGTCGACGCCAACCCCGACAAGGTCAAGGCCTGGTTGGGCTGAGCCGCGAGTGGGTGCGGCGAGTGGTCTCGACTGACCGCTCGCTGCGCTCGCTGCGACCACGGCTCGACTGACCGCTCACTGCGCTGCGCTCGACCACTAGTCACGTGCCCGGGACCGGTCTACCGGTCCCGGGCACGTGCGCTTGACACCCCGGGCGTGCCGGGGTGATCCTTGAGTCGAGTTTCACATTACGCATCACGTTGCGTCATACGCAACACAGAGATTGAGTTCAGGAGTCAGCATGGCCACCGTCCCCGCCACCGCCAAGGTCGTCGTCATCGGAGCCGGCATCGTCGGCAACAGCCTCGTCCACCACCTGGCCGAGCTCGGCTGGACCGACATCGTCCAGCTCGACCAGGGGCCGCTGCCCAACCCCGGCGGCTCGACCGGTCACGCCTCCAACTTCATCTTCCCGGTCGACCACTCCCGGGAGATCACCGACCTGACGCTCGACTCGGTGAAGCAGTACAAGGAGATGGGCGTCTTCACCGAGTCCGGCGGCTTCGAGGTCGCCCGCACCGAGGAGCGGATGGAGGAGCTGCGGCGCCGGATGTCCAGCGCCAAGGCGTGGGGCATCGAGGCCGAGCTGGTCAGCCCTGAGTTCGTCGTCGAGAAGGTGCCGTTCCTCGACCCCGACCAGATCATCGGCGCCTTCTGGACGCCGTCGGTCGGCGTCGTCGACTCCCTGCGCGCCGGCACGATCATGCGCGAGAACGCGCTCGCCAAGGGCGTGCTGACCGTGGCGCCGAACGTCGAGGTGACCGGCCTCGACGTCGAGGACACCGAGCACGGCCGCAAGATCCGCCGGGTGCACACCGACCAGGGCACGATCGAGGCGGAGTACGTCGTGATCGCCTGCGGTGTCTGGAGCCCGAAGATCGGCGACATGGCCGGCGTACGCATCGCGCTGACGCCCGCCGTGCACCAGATGGTCTCGGTCGGCCCGTGCCCCCAGCTCGCCGAGCGGGAGGGCGAGATCTCCTTCCCGATCGTGCGCGACATGGACACGCTCTGCTACGAGCGCCAGCACGGCGCCGACATGGAGGTCGGCTCCTACGCGCACCGCGCGATCCTGCACGACCCCGAGGAGATCCCCTCGCTCGCGCAGGCGAAGCTGTCGCCGACCGAGATGCCGTTCACCGAGGACGACTTCGACCCCCAGCTCGAGCAGGCGCTCGAGCTGATGCCCGAGCTGCTCGGTGCCGAGGGCGCCGAGATCCGCTACGCGATCAACGGCCTGCTCTCCCTGACCGCCGACGGCTCGCCGATCCTCGGCGAGAGCGAGGTCACCGGCCTCTGGGTCGCGGCCGCGGTGTGGATCAAGGAGGGTCCGGGCGTCGGTCGCGCCGTCGCCGAGTGGATGACCCACGGCCACTCCGAGATCGACATCCACCACAGCGACATGGCGCGCTTCCACGACCACGAGACCACCCGGCCGCACGTCAAGGCGCGCACCGGCGAGGCCTTCATCAAGACCTACGGGATCGTCCACCCGAGCGAGCAGTACGAGTCCGACCGCGGCGTCCGCTGGTCGCCGATGGTCGAGTCCCAGCGGGAGCTCGGCGCCGTGTTCTACGAGACCGTCGGCTGGGAGCGGCCCTGGTGGTACGAGTCCAACGCCGGCCTGGTCGAGAAGTACGGCGACGCGGTGATGCCGCGCGAGCACGAGTGGGACGCGCGCTGGTGGAGCCCGATCATCAACGCCGAGCACCTCGCCATGCGCGAGAACGCCGGCGTGATCGACCTGACCGCCTTCTCCATCTTCGACATCACCGGCCCCGGCGCCCTCGCGTCGGTGCAGCAGACCTGCGTCGCGCAGTGCGACGTCGCGGTCGGCAAGGTGATCTACACGCCGGTGCTCGACGCGAAGGGCGGGTTCCTCTCCGACCTCACGGTGATGCGCCTCGGCGACGACCACTTCCGGGTCGTCACGGGCGGTGCCCACGGCATGGCCGACCGCAAGTGGTTCACCGACCACCTCGTCGACGCCACCCTCGTCGACCGCACCGAGGAGCTCTCGACCGTCGGCCTGTGGGGTCCGAAGGCGCGCGACATCCTCGGCTCGCTCACCGGTGACGACGTCTCCGGCGAGGGCTTCGGGATGCTGTCCTGCCGCGAGATCGCCGTGAAGGGCGTCGACTCGCCGGTCCTGGCCTCGCGGATCTCCTACGTCGGCGAGCTGGGCTGGGAGCTCTACGTGCCCTTCGCCCAGGCCGCCCAGCTCTGGGACGCCGTACTCACCGCGGGCAAGGACCACGGCGCCGTACCCGTCGGCATCGGCGTCTACGGCACGACCGGCCGCATCGAGAAGGGCTACCGCGCCTTCGGCGCCGAGCTCGACGCCGAGCGCACCATCATCGAGGCCGGCATGCAGCGGCCCAAGGTGAAGGCGGCCGACTTCGTCGGCAGGGAGGCCTACCTCGCGCAGCGTGCCAGCCTGGAGACCAGGCGCCGGCGACCGTGCTCTGCACGATGACCGTCGACGACCACACCTCGGCGAGCGGCATCAAGCGCTACATGCTCGGCGGCGAGCCGATCCTCACGCGCGACGGCGGCACCCTGACCGACGGCCACGGGCACCACCCCTACGTGACCTCGGCCGGTTCGGCGCCGTCGCTGGGCAAGCACGTCCTGCTGGCCTACCTGCCGCCGGAGGAGGCGCGCATCGGCAACGAGCTCGCGGTCTCCTACATGGAGGAGCTCTACCCCGTGACCGTCGGCTCCGTGGACGCCACGTCGCTGTTCGACCCGAGCAACGAGCGGATGCGGTGATCAACGTGGTTTCGAGACGCTCGCTGGCGCTCGCTCCTCAACCACCGATGGAAGGCCGGTGACCCGATGACTGACGTACTCGTCTGCGTGAAGCGGGTGCCGGACTTCTCCGGCGAGGTGCTGCTCACCGAGGACGCGCAGTCCGCGGACGCGCGCTTCGTGGGCTTCACGATGAGCAACCACGACCAGTGCGCCGTCGAGCTCGGCGTGCAGGTCGCCGCGGCGACCGAGGGCCAGGTGACCGTGCTGACGATCGGCTCGGCCGACTCCGTCGAGCAGCTGCGCTCCGCCCTCGGCGTCGGCGCCACGGCCGCCGTCCTGGTCGAGGCCGACCCGGTGACGCTGGGCCCGGCCGACGTCGCCCACGAGATCGCGCAGGTGGTCCGCGACCACGACTACGGGCTCGGTGCTGCTCGGCAACGACGCCGCCGACTCCGGCGACTTCCAGGTCGGCATCCGGCTGGGCCACGAGCTGTCCCGTCCGGTCGTGACCGGGGTGCAGACGCTGGCCGTCGACGGCGACACCGTCTCGGCCCGCGCCGACGGACCCGACGGTCGGGAGAACTACTCGGTGCCGCTGCCCGCCGTGGTGACGGTGATGGAGGGCGGCGTGGAGCCGCGCTACCCCACGATCACCGGCCGGATGAAGGCCAAGAAGGTGGAGGTCGAGAACCGCGCCCTCTCCCGTGAACCCGTCGGCAGCGGCCGGGTGAAGCTGACCCTGCCCCCACCGACGCCCACCAACGCCGAGGTGCTCGGCGAGGGCCCGGAGACCGCCAAGGTCGTGGTCGACCTGCTGCAGAAGCTCGGAGTGACGCGATGATCCTCGTCTACGTGGAGACCTCGGCCGAGGGGATCCAGGAGGTCTCGCTCGAGACCGTCACCTTCGCCCGCACCCTGTCCGCAGCCGGCAACGGCGTGCCGATCGACGCCGTCGTGGTGGGTCCCGCTCCCGCCGACGTGGCGACCGAGCTGGCGTCGTACGGCGTCCGCAACGTGCACCACGCCACCGGTGACGACTTCGACCTCTTCTCCGGAGCGGCCACCGCCAGCGCCGTGATCGCCGCTCGGCAGGCCGCCGGATCGGTGGTCGTGATGGCCGGCGGCACCAACCGCGGCAACGAGGTGGTCGCCCGCGTGGCCACCCGGCTCGACGTACCCATGGCCGCCAACGTGGTCTCCTTCCACGGCCTCTCCCCCTTCGTCGTCACCCGCCAGGTCGTCGGCGGTGCCGCCCTCGAGGAGATGCGCCTCGGCAAGCGCCCGGCGGTGTTCTCTGTCGCCGGTCACGCGGTGGAGCCTGTCCCTGCAGAGACGCCGGGGACAGGCTCGGTCGTGCCGCTCGCGGTCGACCTCGCCCCCGAGGACCTGCTCGTGCGGGTGACCTCGGTCGAGGGCGCCGACACCGACGACGCCGACAGCCTGAAGTCCGCGCGCGTGGTGGTCGGCGCCGGCCGCGGCGCCGGCGGCCCCGACGGCTTCGGCGACGTCCTCGAGCTCGCCGAGCTCCTCGGCGGCACCCTCGGCGTCTCGCGCGTGGTCACCTCGCTCGGCTGGCGACCCCACCACGAGCAGGTCGGCCAGACCGGCAGCCGCATCTCGCCCGAGGTCTACATCCCCTGCGGCATCAGCGGCGCCATCCAGCACTGGGCCGGCTGCGCGAGCTCGAAGGTGATCCTCGCCATCAACACCGACGCCGAGGCGCCGATGATGACCAAGGCGACGTATGCCGTGGTCGGGGACATGCACGAGGTCGTGCCGGCGATCAACGAGGAGATCAGGCGGCGTCGGGGCTGACCGGCGCTTCTTCCTGCTCCAGCGACAGCTCGGCCCGTTCCACCAGTTCCGCCATGTGCCGATCGAACGTTGCGTGCATCTGCTCGAGGCTCATGCTCCCGCGGCAGACCGCGGCGATCAGACCGTCCACCAGGGCTCGGAGTCGCATCGCCTCGAACTCCCGCCGCTGCTCGTCGGGCACCAGCCGTGGCATCACGGCAGCCATCAACCTGTCGAGGTGCTCGTTGTGCTCGTCGCGGAGCTCGCGACACCTGGCAGTGGCTCCGACCCCGGTGAGCTCCGCCCACGCGCGTTCACACTCGAGCTCCTCCTCGTTGCTCGGGAGCTCACACCTGATCGCTGCGACCACTCGCTCCACCGTGCCGCGCCTCGAACGACTTGATGACCCCGTAGCGCGAGTACTGCCGCAACCGCTCGATCCACGCAACGCCCAGCCGGGAAGCGCCGTCGGACGAGTCGAGGGTGCGGCGCAGCGTCGAGCCCGACACGTGCAGCTCGGCGGCCACGGACGCGATCGTCACGGCGGCGCCACCGTCCCGCGCTGCGACGCGCACGACGGCTTCGCGGATGAACTCGAACCTGACTCCCCAGTCGATCAATCTCGGCATGGCGCAGGTCTACCGGTTGCCACCGCTGGCGAGCACTCGCTCGCTTCGCACCTGTGGAGAGCCAGCCCCTGTCGCGGTTGTGGAAGCGAAAGTGGCAGTTCCCGCACGCCGTTTCCGCGGTTGTGCGCAGCACGTTTCCATTTCCCGCGGGGTGCTCGCTGCCGTTGGTGCAACTCCGATGAGCACAACCCGGCCGGCGCCCACGCGGGAACTGCGCAGCCGGTGCGCACAACCCGCCGGTCGCTCGTTCGCGTGGTGCAACTCCGCTGAGCACCACGCGCGCGCGGCCCGGCGCGGAAGTGCAACGGCGAGTTGCAGAACCGCCCCGGCCCTACGCTGACCTGCGTGAACAGGCGCGCGTGGCTGGTGGGTGGGATGTGCGTCCTGCTCGTCGCGGCAGGGGCGGTCGCCTACGCGCGCACCCGCGACTCGTGCGGGGACGCGGTCACCAGCCTGCCGGCGGCGAAGTCGAGCTCACCGTTCCTCGACGCCGAGCAGCGCGCGCAGCAGCCCGACGAGAACCGCGACACGCTGGTGGACACGCTGGCAGGCGATCCGGCGCCGATCGGCGAGGTGCTCGGGGCGGTCGGGTACCACTACGAGCAGTGGGCGCAGGTCTCGTCGTACGCCCAGGGCATCGGCGTGCGCACGCGCGACAACCCCGACTTCACGATGCTGGACGACACGACGCTGAAGCCGCGGTGGAGCGTGCAGGTGGACACCAAGCGGTCGGCGTACGACGCCAGCGACGAGCGCTACCTCGTCGCCACGATGCCCGCGAAGGCGGCGCCCGACCTGGTCGCGCTCGACGCGGACAACGGTCACCGGCGGTGGTGTGCGCACCTCGGGGGCGACGTCGTGCACGCGGCGGACCCGTTCGCGACCCAGTTCCTCGACGACCAGGGCGTCGCGGTGCTCGGACCCGGAGCGCAGGGCAAGGAGCGGGTGGTCCGGCTGTCCGGCAAGGACGGCGACCAGCGTTGGGAGCGCGAGGTCGACGCCGACGGAGGCGACTTCCTGGGCGACCTCGGCGACGACACCCTGCTGGCGGGTGGGCGGGCGCAGTTCGAGCTCTTCGACCCGGCCTCGATGGCCGACCGCACGGAAGGTACGGCCCTGGTGCTGCTGAGGTCGAAGGACGGCACGACGGTGTGGAAGCGGAGCGAGCCGGCGGGGTCGGACGTGCACGTCGTCGGGACCGATCCCGGCCACGGGGATCGCCGTCGTGCAGGAGTGGGACGGCAGCACGAGGACGGCGCGGCTCACCGCGATCGACCGGGACGGCAAGGACGTGTGGTCGGTGGTCCCGTCGCCGGGCAAGGCGTTCGACGCCGCGCTCCGGACGGGTCGGGTGCTGGTGCGGGCGGGCGAGCAGTGGTCGGCGTACGACCTCGCCGACGGCCACCGGCTGTGGCGGCGCAGCGTGCCCGCGCGGCCGCAGTTCCTGCCCTACGGCTTCGAGCTCGACAGCGTCCCGCTGCTCGACGAGGACCACGTGCTGATCGGGGGTACGACGGCCCTGCACACGCTCGACCTGGGCACCGGCGCGATGACCTCGGCGGCGTTGCCGACCGACGGGATCAACACGACCTACTGGCCCTACCAGCTCGCCGTCACCGACCGGCTGATCGCGATCGCCACGAACACGGGTGCGGTGGTGGTACGACGGGAGTGAACCCGCCGTACCACCACCGACGCAGCCGGTCAGTGACCGGCGAGCGCGTTCTTGATGATGAAGTGCAGGTCGGTCTGGTCGATCAGGCCGACCAGGTTGCCCGCGTCGGGACCGTAGCCGGCGACCCGGAGCTGGGTGCCGGTGTGCTGCTGGCTGCCACCCGCGGCGGCGGTGCCGTAGGCGACGATCATCTCCGAGCCCTCCTTGGTGGCCAGCCGCGCCGTGAGGCCGGGGGTGGTGCCGTCCACGATCTGGCTGGTGTGCGCGTGGTCGGCGGTCACGATGACGAGCGTGTGGCCGTCCTTCTTCGCGAACTTCAGGGCCTCCTGGACGGCCTGGTCGAGCTGCTCGGTCTCACCGATCTGGCCGCAGGCGTCGGCCGCGTGGTCCTTCTTGTCGATCGAGGCGCTCTCGACCTGGAGGAAGAAGCCCTTCTTCTTGCCGGCCTTGTTGTGCGAGAGCAGGTCGATGGACTTGCTGGTCATCGTCTTCAGCTCCGGCACCTGGCTGAACGTGGGCTCGGGCTTGCACGACTGCGGCCGGCAGGTTGGCCCCACCGGACGTCGCCAGCAGCGGCGCGAACTTCACCGGCAGGTTGCCCGGCGCGAACAGGCCCAGCAGCGGCTTGTCCTGGTCGGCGCGGGTGACACCGGCGAGGTCGCCCTTCGCGGTGATGTAGTTGTAGCCGCGCGCCTTGGCCTGCTGCTCGAGGGTCTTGCCCTGCCACTTCCCGGCCTTGGCGACCTCGGCGAAGGTGGTCGACCCGCCGCCCATGGTGACGTCGGGACGGGTGTCGAGCAGCTGCTCGCTGATCGAGCCGCGGCCGCCGTTCTCCTTGGCCGCCTCCGGGCAGGTGGTGCTGGTGGCCACGGGTCCGTAGCAGGACCGCTGGCTGATGTGGCTGACCTCGACGGCCGGGGTGGCGTCCTGGATCTCCGAGGTGGTGATGTCGCCGGTCGCGAAGCCGGACTTCTTGGCCAGCTCGAGCAGGGTCGGGTAGGCCTTGCCGTGCCGGTCCACCGAGATGGCGTTGTCGTAGGTCTTCACGCCGGTCGACCAGGCCGTGCCGGTCGAGGCCGAGTCGGGGGTGTAGTCGGGCTTCCCGGTGTCCTTGAGCACGCTGTAGTGCGTCATGTTGCCGGTGAGCGGCAGGGCGTCGATCCCCTTGAAGGCACCGCCGGCGCCCTCGAGGTAGTTGCGCGCCACGGTGATCTCCGAGTCACCCATGCCGTCGCCGATGAACAGGATGACGTTGCGGACCTTGCCGGTGGCGAGCGAGTCCTTGATCAGCTGGGTCTGGTCGCCGCGCAGGCGGGTCGCTCCGCCGTACTCGTCGACCTTGCCCTTCGCGTGCCGGTCGAGCAGGGGCAGCTGGCCGCCGGCGACGACGGCTGAGGTGGCGGCCCCGCTGAGGGCCAGTACGACGGCGCCGAGGACGACCGCTGTGCGCTTGGTGGGCATCGTGAACCTTTCAAAGCAATGGGTGCTGTCGTCGTGAGGCTGGTCGAGCCAGGTGTACGGCTGTGGATGCCGCGGTGAACATGTCGTTCCGGCTTGGTAGACAGAGCCCATGACCACCACCCAGTCCGCCGGCACCCGCGACGACGCCGAGAGGCACCTGCGCGCGCTGGTCGGTCGCGACGACGTCCAGCCTCCACGACGACCAGTGGGCGGCGATCGAGGCGCTCGTGGTCGAGCAGAGCCGGGTGCTCGTCGTGCAGAAGACCGGGCTGGGGCAAGTCGGCGGTCTACTTCGTGGCGACCGCCCTGATGCGCGGCCTCGGCGCCGGCCCGACGGTGATCATCTCGCCGCTGCTGGCGCTGATGCGCAACCAGATCGAGGCAGCCGAGCGCGCCGGCATCCGCGCCGCCACCATCAACTCCACCAACGTCGAGGACTGGTCGGCGATCCGCACGCGCGTCGACGCCGGCGAGATCGACGTCCTGCTGGTCAGCCCCGAGCGGCTGAACAACCCGACCTTCCGCGACGAGGTGCTGCCCCAGCTCACCGAGACCGCGGGACTGCTCGTCGTCGACGAGGCCCACTGCATCTCCGACTGGGGCCACGACTTCCGTCCCGACTACCGCCGCATCCGCCAGATGATCGCCACCCTCCCGCCCGGCATCCCGGTGCTGGCCACCACCGCGACCGCCAACGCCCGGGTCACCGACGACGTCGCCGAACAGCTGGACATTCGAGGAGGCACCGACGTCCTCGTCCTGCGCGGGTCGCTCGACCGCGAGTCCCTCCACCTCGGGGTGCTCCAGCTCGCGCGCCCCGAGCACCGGCTGGCCTGGCTCGGCGAGCACCTCGGCGAGCTCGACGGCTGCGGCATCATCTACACGCTCACGGTCGCCGCCACCCAGGAGGTCGCCGAGCACCTGCGGGCGCACGGCCACGCCGTCGCGGCGTACTCCGGGCAGACCGAGGCCACCGAACGCCTCGCCCTCGAGCAGGACCTCCTGTCGGGACGGCTCAAGGCGCTCGTGGCGACCAGCGCCCTGGGCATGGGCTTCGACGCGCGGCTCGGGTTCGTGGTCAACCTCGGGGCGCCGTCGTCGCCGGTCGCCTACTACCAGCAGGTCGGCCGTGCCGGTCGCGGCACCGGCCCGGCGAAGGTGATCCTGATGCCGGCCCAGGAGGACCGCGACATCTGGCGCTACTTCGCCTCCCTCGCCTTCCCGCCCGAGCAGCACGTCCGTACGACGCTGCGCGCCCTGGCCGAGAACGGCGCCCCGATGTCGACCGCCGCGCTGGAGACCCACGTCGACCTGAGCCGCACCCGGCTCGAGACCATGCTCAAGGTCCTCGACGTCGACGGGGCCGTCGACCGGGTCCGTGGCGGCTGGACGGCCACCGGTCAGGAGTGGGCCTACGACCAGGAGCGCTACGACCGGGTCGCGGCCGCGCGTCGCGACGAGCAGGCGGCGATGCTGGCGTACGCCGCGAGCGACGGCTGCCGGATGCGCTTCCTGCGCGAGCAGCTCGACGACCCCGGGGCCGCGGACTGCGGACGCTGCGACAACTGCGGCGGGCTCACCCTCCCCGGCGAGGTCTCCGACACCGCGGTGGCCGAGGCCGGGGAACGGCTCCGCCGGCCGGGCGTCACCCTGGCGCCGCGCAAGATGTGGCCCACCGCGCTGGCCAACCTCGGCATCGACCTGAAGGGCAAGATCACCGAGTCGGCCGAGGAGGGCCGCGCGATCGGGCGGCTCACCGACCTCGGGCACGGACAGGTGCTGCGCGAGCTGTTCCGGCCCGACACCGACGACGGACCGGTGCCGCGCGCGCTCGTCGACGCCGTCCTCGAGGTGCTCGGCGACTGGCACCCGGAGTGGCCCGACCGCCCGACCGGGGTGGTCTACGTCGAGTCCGCCCGCCGACCCCAGCTGACCCGCGACCTCGCCGAGGGCCTCGCCCGCTACCTCAAGCTGCCCATCGTCGGCCGCTGGCACATCGTCGACCCCGACGTCCCACCCGGACAGGGCGCCGCCAACTCGGCCCAGCGGGTCAAGGCAGTCGCGCGCCGGTTCGACCTCGACCTCGACGAGCCGCTCGACGGCGGCCCCGTCCTGCTCGTCGACGACCTGGTCGCGACCGGCTGGACCCTCACCCTCGCCGCCCGCGCCCTGCGCAACGCCGGCGCCCGGCCGTGTTGCCGCTGGCCCTGGCCATAGGTGGTTGAGGAGCGAGCGCCAGCGAGCGTCTCGAAACCACTGGATCAGCGTGGTTTCGAGCAGCGATTGCTGCGCAACCTCCTCAGACCACCGGGATCAGACAGACGCAGCTCAGTGCCCGACCAGCACAGCCGGGTCGACCGCCTTCGGCGGTCTTCCTCCGCGGCAGGAACATCGCCGGGATCAGGCAGCAGGTCACCGTTTTTCCGCCGCCGCACCGACCGACTCGCCGGTAACCCCCGAGGCCGGGCAGGATGCGGACATGGCAACCGAGAAGAAGCGCCGGGCAGCGACCAGTGCGTCGTACTCGATCACGATGCGGCTGCACACCGACGTCGACCCTGCGGTCGTCGGACGGGTCGCCACGGGCATCGCCTCGGCAGGCGGCATCGTGACCGCGCTCGACGTCGCCGAGTCGCGCCACGACCGGCTGGTGGTGGACGTGACCTGCTCGGCCACCGACAGCGAGCACGCCGACGAGATCGTCGAGGTCGTCAAGGGCCTCGAGGGCGTGACGGTGCACAAGGTCTCCGACCGCACCTTCCTGCTGCACATCGGCGGCAAGATCGAGGTCCACTCCAAGGTCCCGCTGCGCACGCGCGACGACCTGTCGATGGCGTACACCCCGGGAGTCGGCCGCGTCAGCATGGCGCTGGCCGAGCACCCCGAGGACGTGCCCCGCCTGACGATCAAGGGCAACAGCGTCGCCGTGGTCACCGACGGGTCGGCGGTCCTCGGGCTCGGCAACATCGGACCCGGCGCGGCGCTGCCGGTGATGGAGGGCAAGGCCGCGCTGTTCAAGCGCTTCGCCGGCATCGACGCCTGGCCGATCTGCCTCGACACCCAGGACACCGACCGGATCGTCGACGTGGTCGAGGCGATCGCCCCGGGCTTCGGCGGCATCAACCTCGAGGACATCGCGGCCCCACGCTGCTTCGAGATCGAGCGGCGGCTGCGCGAGCGGCTCGACATCCCGGTCTTCCACGACGACCAGCACGGCACCGCCATCGTCGTACTCGCTGCGCTGACGAACGCGTTGCGCTGCGTCGGCAAGGACCTCGACGCTGCACGGATCGTGGTGGCCGGTGCGGGCGCTGCCGGTACGGCGATCGTGACGCTGCTGCTCGCCGCCGGGGCCAAGGACGTCGTCGTGTGGGACCGGGTGGGCTGCCTGTCCGCCGACGACGACTCGCTCCCGCCCGCCATGGCCGAGCTGGCCGGGCGCACCAACCCGCGCCGCGTGACCGGTGACCTGCGCGCGGGCCTCGAGGGGGCCGACGTGTTCATCGGGGTCAGCGGACCCGGCGTGCTCGAGGCCGAGTGGATCAAGGACATGGCGGAGAAGTCGATCGTGTTCGCCCTGGCCAACCCCGACCCGGAGATCGACCCGGCCGATGCGGGGCAGTACGCCGCGGTCGTCGCGAGCGGGCGCAGCGACTACCCCAACCAGATCAACAACGTGCTGGCCTTCCCCGGCGTCTTCCGGGGACTGCTCGACGCGCGCGCGAGCGACGTCACCATCGAGATGCTGCTCCGGGCCGCCGAGGCGATCGCGCACGTGGTCACCGACGACGAGCTCAACGCGAGCTACATCGTCCCGAGCGTGTTCGACGAGAAGGTGCCGAAGGCCGTGGCCGCCGCGATCCGCGGCGTCGAGGGGTAGTCAGAGGCTCGTCCTCGGCTCGTTCGAGAAACGTCGCGTAGGCGTCCTCCATCGCCTCGCCCATCAGCGGACCGCCGTGGCCCTCGGTCTCGATGACGACGAGCGGCTGGCGGGCCAGCGCCGATGCAGCTCCCACGCCGTCTCGACCGGTCCGCTGACGTCGAGGCGGCCGTGGATGAGGACGCCGGGGATGTGCGCGATCGCGTCGACGTTGTCCAGCACCCCGGACTCGCCCAGCCAGGCGTCGTGCGCCCAGTTGTTGACGACGTGGGTGGCGATCAGGAGCCGCCGGGCCGGGTCGCGGTCGGCCATGCCCTGACCCGCGGGCGCGGGTTCACCCAGCTGGCCGATCGCGACGTGCGCGTCCTCCCAGGTGCACCAGGCCAGCGCCGCCGCGTCGCGGATCGCCGGATCCGGGTCGGTCAGCCGCTCCAGGTAGGCCTCCAGCAGCGGCTGGCCAGGGCGCCGTCCCGAGGCGGCCTCGAGCTCGGCCCACGCCTCCGGGAAGACCCGGCCGACTCCCTCGCTGATCCAGGCGAGCTCGCGGTGCGAGCTGGTGGTCACGGCGATGAGCACGAGGCCGGTGACCCGGTCGGGGTGGCGCCTCGGCGTACGCCAGAGCGAGCGTGCTGCCCCAGGAGCCACCGCTGACCAACCAGCTGTCCAGGCCGAGGTGCTCGCGCAGGGCCTCGAGGTCGGCGATCATCCGCTGCGTGGTGAGCGAGCCGAGGTCGAAGCCGGGGTCGGTGGCCAGCGGCCGGCTGCGGCCGCACGCCCGCTGGTCCAGGCCGATGATGTTCCACCGCTCCGGGTCGAGCCGTCGCCGGTAGCCGGTCCTCAGGTCGCCGCCCGGGCCGCCGTGCAGCCACACGACCGGCGTGCCGAGCGGGTTGCCCGACGCCTCCCACCAGATCTCGGCTCCGTCGTCGACCTGGAGGTGTCCGACGACGTACGGCTCGATGGGCGGAAACGTCACTCCCCGAGCCTGCCACGCCCGGGCCGGGTTGTCGGGGCCACCGGTTAGGTTCGACCGGTGAGCTTCGTACCCCTGCAGGGCCGGGCGACCTGGGTCCCCCAGCACCCGCCGCGGGACAGCGAGGTCGAGTTCTCCGGTCCGGCGCGCACGATCCGGATGCCGATGCGCGGCGCCATCCCGGTGCTCACCCGGGCGATGCGGGTCGAGGACGCCCACCCGTCGGTCGGCCTGCTCAGCGGCGCGACCCTGCTCGCGATGAAGCTGGTGGCCGCCGGCCGGGTCCGGCTCTCCGAGACCGGCGACTCCTGGCGGGTCGGTCCGCTGCAGCCCGACGACGAGGACCGGCTGCGCGCCCTGGCCACGGCCCGGGCCCACGCCGACACCGACGTCGACGAGGCCGAGGACGTGATCCGCCAGCTGCTCGACGCCGTCGCCGACACGATGACGCGGCCGCCCGAGCTGCACGACACCACCACGTTCGTACGCCGGCCACGAGTCGACCCCACCGACGACGAGGACCCCGACCTGCCCGACCAGGTCCGCCTCGCGCTGCGGATCGAGGCGCCCGGCGAGGTGCTCGAGGGCGGCGGTGTGGTCGTCGTGCTCCAGGCCCACGACGTGGACGACGACACCCACTTCGTCGACGCCGACCAGCTCTGGCTCGGCCAGGATCGGCGGAGGGCCACGGCTTCTCCGGCCGGGCGCGGCTGAGCCTCGGCCGGGCCCTGCGCGCCGCGACGAAGGCGTGGCCACCGCTCGACCGACTGCAGCGGATGCAGGTGCCCGACCGGATGGTGCTCGACGCCGACGAGCTGGCCGACCTGCTCGAGCACGGCCTCGAGGCGCTCGACGGCATCGGCGTCGACGTGTTCTGGCCGCGCGGGCTCCGGGGCGAGCTGGTGCCGCAGGCACGGGTCGACGTCGCGTCGGGTCCGCGCGAGGGCCAGCTGATGGAGGGCCTGTTCGGTCCCGACGCGCTGTTCACCTTCGACTGGCGGCTCGCCCTCGGCGACGACCCGCTGACCGACGACGAGATGGCCGTGCTCGCGGGAGCGAAGTCGCCGGTGATCAGGCTGCGCGACAACTGGATGGTGATCGACCCGGTCATCGCCCGCCGGGCGCGCCGTCGCAAGGCGGCCCAGCCGGTCAAGCCGGTGGTCGCCCTGCAGGCGGCGCTGACCGGCAAGCTCTACCTCGACGGTGGCGCCCTCGAGGTGCACCCCGGAGCCACCCTGGAGAAGGTGCGCGACCGCATCGTCGACGCCGCCGTGGTCGCCCCGCTGGAGACTCCGGTGGGGCTGCGAGGCGCCGCTGCGCGACTACCAGCGCCACGGCCTCACCTGGCTGGCCGAGCTCACCGGCTCCGGGCTCGGCGCCTGCCTGGCCGACGACATGGGCCTGGGCAAGACGATCACCCTGATCGCGCTGCACCTGCACCGCCGGCTGCGCGGGCTGGCGACCGGGCCGACGCTGGTGGTCTGCCCGGCCAGCCTGATGGGCAACTGGGAGAACGAGATCCACCGGTTCGCACCCGGGGTCGCCGTACGCCGCTTCCACGGCACCGGCCGCGACCTCGGCGGGCTCGACGACGGCTTCGTGCTGACGACCTACGGCACCATGCGGCTCGACCACGAAACCCTCGTCGACCGTCCCGTGGGACCTCGTCGTCGCCGACGAGGCGCAGCACATCAAGAACGCCACCTCCTCGACCGCGCGCAACCTGCGCACCATCGAGTCGCGCTGCCGGGTCGCGCTGACCGGCACCCCGGTGGAGAACAACCTGACCGAGCTGTGGGCGATCCTCGACTGGGCGACGCCCGGGCTGCTCGGCTCGCGCGCCGCCTTCCGCAAGGTGTGGGCCGCGCCGATCGAGAGCGGCGTCGACCCCTCGGTCGCGCGCCGGTTCGCCCAGCTCGTCGAGCCGTTCCTGCTGCGGCGCCGCAAGTCCGACCCCGGCATCGCCCCCGAGCTGCCGGCGAAGACCGAGACCGACCAGGTGATCGGGCTGACCCGCGAGCAGGTGGTGCTCTACGAGTCGCTGGTGCGCGAGTCGATGGAGCGCATCGAGCGCGCCGACGAGGACACCCGTCGTGGCCTCGTGCTCGCGCTGCTCACCGGGCTGAAGCAGATCTGCAACCACCCGGCCCACTACCTGCGCCAGCCCAGCGGACGGCTCAAGGGACGCTCGGAGAAGCTCGACGTGTGCGACGAGCTGCTCGGCACGATCCTGTCCGAGAACGGCTCGGTGCTCGTGTTCACGCAGTACGTCGCCATGGCGCGCCTGCTCGAACGCCACCTCGCCGCCGCCTCGATCCCGACCCTGTTCCTCCACGGCGGCACCCCCGTCAGGGCCCGCGAGCAGATGGTCGAGGACTTCCAGGACGGCGCCGCCCCGGTCTTCCTGCTCTCGCTCAAGGCCGGCGGCACCGGCCTCAACCTGACCCGCGCCGACCACGTGATCCACTTCGACCGCTGGTGGAACCCGGCCGTCGAGGACCAGGCGACCGACCGCGCCTACCGGATCGGCCAGACCCGACCGGTGCAGGTCCACCGCCTCGTCACCGAGGGCACCATCGAGCAGAAGGTCGGCCAGCTGCTCGAGCGCAAGCGCACCCTGGCCGAGTCCGTGCTCGGCTCCGGGGAGGTCGCGCTCACCGAGCTGAGCAACGACGAGCTGCGCGACCTGGTGCAGCTCCGGACGCGCGGAGACACCGATGGCGCATGACTACGACGTCGCCGTCGTCGGCGCCGGGCTCACCGGGCACGGCCACCGCGCGCGAGCTCACCGCGCGCGGCCACTCCGTGCTGCTCCTCGAGCAGTACGCCGTCGGGCACGAGCGGGGCAGCTCGCACGGGTCGTCGCGCATCTACCGACGGGCCTACGCCGACCCCGTCTACGTCGCCCTCACCGGTCGCGCCGCCGACGAGTGGGATCGGCTCGAGGACGAGTCCGGAGTCGTCCTGCGCACCCGGACCGGTGGCCTCGACGCCGGCGCCGGCCGCGAGCAGGAGATGTACGCCGCCATGCGTGCCCAGGGTGTCGAGGCGACCCTGCTCCCCGCGGCTGCGGTCGCCGAGCGCTGGCCGGGCATCGCGCTCGACGGCGAGGTCTGCTTCCACCCGGACGCCGGCCACCTCGACCCCGACCTCACCGTGGCCACGCTGCTCGACCTCGCCGTCGGTGGCGGTGCCGAGCTCCGCGAGCACACCCCGCTGACCCGGATCGAGCCGGTGGCCGACGGGTTGCTCGTGCACCACGCTTCCGGCCACGACCGGGTCGGCTCCGTGGTCGTCGCCGCCGGCGCCTGGTTGCCCGAGCTCCTCGGCGGACTCGCCGTCGAGCCGCGGCTCCCGTCCGTGGAGGTCAGGCAGGTCGAGGTGTTCCACCACCGGCACCGCGATCCCGATGCGCGGTGGCCGACGCTGGTGCACGACAGCGATGTGGAGCTCTACGCCCTCGGCTCGGGCAGCGACGGCGGCCCTGGTCCGGCGTACAAGATCGGCCAGTACGACAGCGACCGCACGACCACCGCGTCCTCCCGCGACGGTGTCATCGACGACCGTCCGCGGCGGGCGATCCGCTCCTTCGTGGAGCGCCACCTGCCCGGGCTCGACCCCGAGCCGATCTCGGAGAAGAGCTGCCTGTTCACGATGACCTCCGACGAGGACTTCGTGCTCGACCGTGCCACGCACGCGAGGCGGCTCCGTCGTGATCGCCTCGCCGTGCTCGGGTCACGGCGCCAAGTTCGCACCGCTGGTCGGGGTGCTGGTGGCCGACCTGGTGGAGGGTGCCGCATCCGCACCCGCGGTTCGCCTTCCGCGGCCAGCGCTCCGGTCGACCGCCATGCCTGACCCGATCGTGCTGCGCCGGCTCGCCCGGGTGCGCGGGGCGACCGCCCGCAGCACGACCTGGTGGGGGCGGGCGCTGGTGCGCTCGTTCGAGGAGCTGACCATGGAGGCCGACGACCTCGGCCGCGGTCGCGCGCTGGCGCGCTCCGGACGGCTCGGCGCGATCGTGGTGCTCGAGGCGATGGCGTCCGCCGTCGTCGATCCCGGCAGTGCCAACCCGCTGATGGCCCAGGTGAAGGTCGACCGTCTCGACGTCGAGGCGTGGACCACCTTCGCGCGCGAGGCCGCCCGCGAGAGCGGCAACGCCGCCGCGCTGGAGGCCGGCGAGCTGCCGATCGACCTCGTCGAGCACGCCGACGAGGCAGGCGTCGAGCTGATCCCCGGGCCGGGCGACATCGACAGCGCCTGCGAGTGCGACGCGTGGGCCCAGCCGTGCGTGCACAGCCTGGCGCTGCTCTACCAGCTGGCCTGGCAGGTCGACGCCGATCCCTACGTGCTGAT
The DNA here is from genome assembly GCA_963797505.1 of uncultured Actinomycetota bacterium. Lineage (GTDB taxonomy): Bacteria > Actinomycetota > Actinomycetes > Propionibacteriales > Nocardioidaceae > Marmoricola. The sequence goes on from CAWCQB010000008.1 coordinate 37,480, forward strand.
GCTGCTGCGCGGCCGCACCCGCGAGGACCTGCTGGCCGAGGTGGCCGCACTCGCGAGCGGCGTACCCACGCCCGGCGAGGAGGAGCGCGAGGAGGTACGCATCCGCGCAGCGCAGGTCCTCGCCCTCGCCGAGGACGCTCCCAGCGGGCACGGGCTCGCCGACGCTGCCGTGGCGGCGTACGACGAGGCGGTCAGCCGGCTGCTCTGAGGCGCGACTCGAGCCCGTCGAGGATCAGGTCGAGCCCGAACACGAACTCGTCGCCGAAGTCGTAGCCCGGCTTGAGCACGTGCTCGGTGGCCAGCTCCACCATGTGCGGGAACTCGCCGGCCCGGAACATCTCCATCATCGGCTCGGCGACCTCGGCGACGTTGCTGCTGTCGAAGGGCAACGAGGCCTCCTGCAGCGCGAAGCCGTAGACGTAGCTGTCCACGAGCGCATAGGCGTGCGCGGTCAGCTCGATGGAGAGGCCGCCCGCGCGGAAGGTGGCGAGGTTCGCGTCGTGGTGCCGCATCGTGGCCGGGCCGGGGTTGGTGCGCGACTCGAGCAGGCCGATCGCCCAGCGGTGCCGGCCGAGCACCTCGCGCGCGGACTCGCAGCGCCGCCGGATCTGCGCCCGCCACTCGCCGTCCGGCGAGGGCAGCTCGATCTCGCCGAAGACGATGTCCACGATCCCGTCGAGGATCTGCTCCTTGTTGGCGACGTGGTGGTAGACCGACATCGGCTTGACCCCCAGCGCCTGGGCCAGCGAGCGGATCGTGAGCGAGCCGATCCCCCCGGCGTCCGCGATCTCGACCGCTGCGCGCAGCACCCGGTCACGGCTCAGCGGGGTGCGCTCGGCAGGGGTCTCGCTCCCGCTGGTGCTCTGGTCGTCGCCATGGTGATCCCGGACTCTAGCAGTTTCGTACTTAGTAAGGTACGCTCCCGTACTAAGTACGGCTCGGGCACCACACACTCCAGGACGGAACCGCCATGCAGCCCACCACTCCCACCCCGACGCCCACCGTCGTCCCGCAGACGATGCAGGCGATCACCCAGGAGCGCTACGGCTCGGTCGACACCTGGCGCCTGGACCGGAAGGCGCCGCCGACCATCGCCGGCGACGAGGTCCTGATCCGCACCCACGCGGCCGGGCTCGACCGCGGCACCTGGCACCTGATGACCGGGAAGCCCTACGCCCTCCGGCTCGTCTTCGGCCTGCGCGGGCCGAGGAAGAACCCGGTGCCCGGGCTCGACGTGGCCGGCACCGTCGTCGCCGTCGGCGCCGAGGTCTCCGGGCTTCGCGGTCGGCGACGAGGTGTTCGGCATCAGCCAGGGCTCGTTCGCGGAGTACGCCGCGGCCAAGGCGTCGAAGCTCGCGCACAAGCCGGCCGGCCTCACCTTCGAGCAGGCCGCCGTCGTCCCGGTGTCCTCGATCGCCGCCTGGCAGGCCGTGCACGACGCGGGTCGGGTCGAGGCCGGGCAGCGCGTCCTGGTCATCGGCGCCTCGGGTGGAGTGGGCAGCTACGCCACCCAGCTCGCCGTGGCCCTCGGCGCCGAGGTGACCGGGGTCGCCAGCACCGCGAAGCTCGACCTGGTGCGCTCCCTGGGCGCCACCCACGTCGTCGACTACACCCGGGAGGACTGGTCGGAGCACGGGCCCTACGACGTGATCATCGACATCGCCGGGAACCCGTCGCTGCGCCGGCTGCGTCGCGCGCTCACCCCGAAGGGGACCGCCGTGCTCACCGGTGGCGAGGACGGCGGCAGCCTGACCGGAGGGATGGACCGTCAGCTGCGCGGCCTGGTGCTCTCCTGGTTCGTCGGCCAGCGCCTCACCGGGTTCATCCCCAAGGAGCGTGGCAGCGACCTGGCGCAGGTCGCCGAGCTGATCGATGCCGGCAAGGTCGTGCCCGCGCTCGACCGGACCTATCCCCTCGCAGAGGCGACCGAGGCGATGCGCCGGCTCGAGGCCGGCGAGGTCCGCGGCAAGGTCGCGATCACGGTGGCCGCGAGCTGAGCCGGGCCTGTCGGTGCTCCCGCCTAGCGTCACCAGCATGTCCCGTTCCTGGATCAACACGGTGAGCCGCGAGCACGTCCTGTGGGGCGTCGAGGGCGGCTACACGCAGGCCGACCACGGCAAGAACACGCGGCTGCGCCAGCTCGCACCCGGCGACACGATCGCCTTCTACTCGCCCAGGACCGAGATGCGCGGCGGGGAGCCCCTCCAGGAGTTCACCGCGCTCGCCACCGTCACCGGTGAGGAGGTGTTCCAGGTGGAGATGACGCCCGACTTCCACCCGTGGCGACTCGAGGTCACCTTCCACGACGTGACGCCGGCCCCGATCAGGCCGCTCCTGCCGCGGCTCTCCTTCATCACCGACAAGCAGCGGTGGGGCTACCCCTTCCGGCGCGGGTTGTTCGAGATCGACGCCGACGACCTGGCCGTCATCCGCGAGGCGCTCACCGGGCGCGGCCGTCACGCAGGGATGAGCGCCTTGGCGGCCATCCCGCTCAGCAGGCCGCGCATGTCGTCCGGCTCGAGGAACGCACTGTGCGGGGTGGAGTTCAGCAGGCCGAAGGTGGCGTGCACGCTGGCCCGCGCCTCCTTCAGCGACAGCCCGCTGTCGAGCAGACGCAGCTGCTTGACCCACACGTCGACGTACTTGAGCTGCGTCTCGCGCACCTTCTCGCGTGCCTCCAGCGGCAGCGCCGCCCAGTCACGGTCCTGCACCACGATCAGCGCCTTGTGGTCGAGCGCGAAGGTGACGTGCCAGTCGATGAGTGCCTGCAGCGCCTCCGTCGGCGAGTCGGCTGCGCGCACCCGCTCACGGCCGACGGTGAGCAGCTCGTCGCTGATGCTGACCAGCATCTCGGCAAGGACGGCGTCCTTGGAACGGAAGTGCCGGTAGAGCGCCGGTCCGGAGAATCCGCAGGCTGCGCCGAGCTCGGAGATGGAGACGCCGTGGAAGCCCTTCTGCGCGAAGAGCTCCGCTGCGATGTCGAGGATCTCCTGGCGGCGCGTCACGGCACCTAGGTTAGCGGTCGCTAACTCGCCGTGCGACCGGGTGCTTGTTTCATCACGACGCCGGCGGGTACGACGTTGGGTGCTCCACTCCGATTTCGGGCCGGCCCCGCGCCGCTAGGAGGCACCATGTCCGCGACCAGCGCGCCCACACGAAGGACGCCACTCACCCCCGACCAGAGGAACTCGTTCATGGCAGCCCTGCTGGGCTGGAGCATGGACGCGTTCGACTACTTCATCGTCGTGCTGGTGTACGCCGACATCGCCGAGACGTTCGGGAAGTCCAAGGAGACCGTCGCGTTCCTGACGACGGCCACCCTGCTGATGCGACCGATCGGTGCGCTCATCTTCGGGCTGTGGGCCGACAAGGTCGGACGACGAGTGCCCGCTGATCGTCGACGTGATCTTCTACTCGACCGTCGGCTTCCTCTGCGCGTTCGCGCCGAACTTCACGGTGCTGCTGGTGCTCCGCCTCCTCTACGGCATCGGCATGGGTGGCGAGTGGGGACTCGGCGCCGCGCTCGCGATGGAGAAGATCCCGACCGAGCGACGCGGGTTCTTCTCCGGCGTGCTCCAGCAGGGCTACGCCGTCGGCTACCTGATGGCCGCCGTCTCGTTCCTGATCATCAGCGACGTGCTCGGCCTGTCCTGGCGCTGGTTGTTCGCGCTCTCGATCCTGCCGGCGCTGATCAGCCTGTTCATCCGGACCCGCGTCGGCGAGTCCGAGGCCTGGGAGGCCAGCCGCGAGCAGATGAAGGTGACCCAGACGAGCGTCAAGGACGTCATCTTCACCGGCGCCGTGCTGCGCCGCTTCCTCTACCTCGTCGTCCTGATGACCGCCTTCAACTGGATGAGCCACGGCACCCAGGACGTCTACCCGACCTTCCTGAAGGCGACCGACCAGGGCGGTGCGGGCCTCGCGGAGTCCACCGCCCTGACCATCGCGATCATCTACAACATCGGCGCGATCATCGGCGGCCTCACCTTCGGCGGGCTCTCCGAGAAGTTCGGTCGGCGCTACACGATCGCCTTCTGCGCGTTGCTCGCCCTGCCGGTGGTGCCGATCTTCGCGTACTCCACCAGCGCCGGGATGCTGGTGCTCGGGTCGTTCCTGATGCAGCTCCTCGTCCAGGGCGCCTGGGGCGTGATCCCGGCCCACCTGACCGAGATGTCGCCCGACGCGATCCGCGGCTTCTACCCCGGCGTCACCTACCAGCTCGGCAACGTCTTCGCGGCCCTGAACCTGCCGATCCAGGAGCACCTGGCCGCCTCGCACGGCTACCCGTTCGCCCTCGCCGTCACGATCGTGCCGGTGCTCGTGATCGTCGCCGTGGTGACCCTCGTCGGCAAGGAGGCGAAGGGCGTCGTGTTCGGCCGACAACCCGAGTACGCCCCCGCCGAGCGCTGACCCACCCCGGACGGCGTACGGCCTTCTCTGGCGCTTGATGTTAACGATCGCTAACCTAGGTCGGTGACCTCAGAATTCCACGCCCTCGTCGACGAGCTGCGTGACCGCACGGAACGGGTCCGGCAGGGCGGTTCGGAGTCCGCCCGCACCAAGCACACCGACCGCGGCAAGATGCTGGCCCGCGACCGCATCGACGCGCTGCTCGACCCGGGGAGCCCGTTCCTCGAGCTGAGCCCGCTGGCGGCGTACGGGATGTACGACGACGCAGACCGGGCGACGACGCCTACGCCGTACCCAGCGCCAGCATCGTCACCGGCATCGGACGGGTCGAGGGTCGCGAGTGCGTGATCGTCGCCAACGACGCCACCGTCAAGGGCGGCACCTACTACCCGATCACCGTCAAGAAGCACCTGCGCGCGCAGGAGGTCGCCCGCGCGAACAAGCTGCCGTGCATCTACCTCGTCGACTCCGGCGGCGCGTTCCTGCCGATGCAGGACGACGTGTTCCCCGACAAGGAGCACTTCGGCCGGATCTTCTTCAACCAGGCCAACCTCTCCGCCGAGGGCATCCCGCAGCTCGCGGCGGTGATGGGCTCGTGCACGGCCGGCGGCGCCTACGTCCCCGCGATGTCCGACGAGACCGTCATCGTGAAGAACCAGGGCACGATCTTCCTCGGCGGCCCGCCCCTGGTGAAGGCGGCGACCGGTGAGGTCGTCACGGCGGAGGAGCTCGGTGGCGGCGACGTGCACGCGCGCACCTCCGGCGTCGTCGACCACCTGGCCGAGGACGACGCCCACGCGCTGCAGATCATCCGCTCGATCGTGAACACCCTCCCGGCCCCTAGGTGGTCGAGCAGCGAGCGCAGCGAGCGATCAGTCGAGACCACGTCGAGGAGCCGGCCGCCGACCCCCGCGAGCTGTACGACGTGGTGCCCACCGACACCCGCACGCCGTACGACGTCCGCGAGGTGATCAAGCGCATCGTCGACGCCAGCCGGTTCCACGAGTTCAAGCAGCTGTACGCCGAGACGCTGGTCTGCGGCTTCGCCCGGATCTGGGGCCACGACGTCGGCATCGTCGCCAACAACGGGATCCTGTTCTCCGAGTCGGCCCGCAAGGGCGCGCACTTCATCGAGCTGTGCAACCAGCGCAAGACCCCGATCGTGTTCCTGCAGAACATCACCGGCTTCATGGTCGGCAAGGAGTACGAGAACGGCGGCATCGCCCGCGACGGCGCCAAGCTGGTCACCGCGGTCGCGTGCTCGGTGGTGCCGAAGTTCACCGTCGTCATCGGCGGCTCGTTCGGCGCCGGCAACTACGGCATGTGCGGCCGCGCCTACGACCCGCGGTTCCTGTGGATGTGGCCCAACGCGCGCATCTCGGTGATGGGCGGCGAGCAGGCCGCCTCCGTCCTCGCGACCGTCCGTCGCGACGGCATCGAGGGCAAGGGCGGTGAGTGGTCGGCCGAGGACGAGGAGGCCTTCAAGGCGCCCATCCGCGACCAGTACGAGCACCAGGGCTCGCCGTACTACTCGACCGCGCGGCTCTGGGACGACGGCATCATCGACCCGCTCGACACCCGCCGGGTCCTCGGCATGGGCCTGGCTGCGCGCCACGCGCCGTCCCCGAGCCCTCCTACGGGATCTGGAGGATGTGAGCGAGCAGTGACGAGCGAGGGACGAGCTCGGCGCGTGGGCGCTGCCAGGTTGAGCAAGCCCTGCGACCGAGGAACGAGGGCGCACGGGCGCGTCGAAACCCAGTGAGACAGGAAGCAGCATGATCCAGAGACTCCTGATCGCCAACCGTGGCGAGATCGCCTGCCGGATCATCCGCAGCGCCCGCGCCATGGGCATCCACACCATCGCCGTGCACAGCGAGATCGACCGCTCCGCGCCGCACGTGTACGACGCCGACGAGGCGCTGCTGATCGACTCCTACCTCGACATCGACGCGGTCATCGCCGCCGCGAGGACGACCGGGGCGGACGCGATCCACCCCGGCTACGGCTTCCTCTCCGAGCGCGCTGCCTTCGCCCAGGCCGTCGAGGACGCCGGCATCAAGCTGGTCGGGCCGAGTGCCCGCGTGATGGAGCAGATGGGTCGCAAGGACGCCGCCCGTGCCATCGCCGAGGAGGCCGGGGTCGCCGTGGTCCCGTCGTACGACCTCGCGGCGGACGCCTCCACCTTCGACTACCCCGTGCTCGTCAAGGCCGCGGCCGGCGGCGGCGGCAAGGGCATGCGGATCGTGCGCGCCGAGAGCGAGTACGCCGAGGCGGTGGCCTCCGCCAAGCGGGAGGCCGCGGCTGCCTTCGGTGACGACACCATGCTCATCGAGAAGTACGTCGAGTCCGGACGCCACGTCGAGGTGCAGGTGCTCGCCGACTCCCACGGCAACGTCGTCCACCTCTTCGAGCGCGACTGCTCCACGCAGCGCCGGCACCAGAAGGTGCTCGAGGAGGCACCGGCGCCGACGATCACCGCCGAGCAGCGCGACGAGGTGACCTCCGCCGCGGTCGCCCTGTCGAAGCAGGTCGGCTACGAGAACGCCGGCACGGTCGAGTTCCTGCTCGACAACGCAACGGGGAGGACCTACTTCCTGGAGATGAACACCCGCCTCCAGGTGGAGCACCCGGTCACCGAGCTGGTGACCGGTGTCGACCTGGTCGAGCTCCAGCTGCTGGTGGCCTCGGGCGAGGAGCTGCCGATCACCCAGGACGACATCCGGCTCAGCGGCCACGCCATCGAGGCGCGGGTCTACGCCGAGGACTCCTTCGGCGGGTTCCTGCCGCAGGCCGGCACGGCCGAGCTGGTGCGCGCTGGCCCGACCAACGCGCGGGTCGACGCCGCGCTGGAGAGCGGCCAGGTCGTGTCGACGTCGTACGACCCCATGCTGGGCAAGGTGATCGCCCACGGCCGCGACCGCGAGGAGGCGCGTCGCCGCCTGCTCGCCGCGCTCGACGAGACCGCCGTGCTCGGGTTCACCACCAACGTCGGGTTCCTGCGCGTGCTCGCGGCGACCGACGAGTTCCGCGACGCGACCATCGACACCGCCTGGCTCGACCGTGCTGAGGTCGCTGCTCCCAGCGACGACCTCGCCCGCACCATCGCCGCCTGGGTGCCGGCCATGCTGGCCGCCGACCACGGCGACCAGGGTCCGTTCCGGTCCGACGGCTTCCGACTGAGCGCCGCACCCCGCCCCGACGCGGGTCGAGCTCGACCGGGTCGTGCTCGTCGACCGGGCTCGCGGACTGGTCGACGACGTACCCGTCACGCAGTTCTCCGCCGAGAACCACGTGGTCCGCCTCGAGGTCGCCGGCCGTCGCGTCCAGGCGGTCGTGAACGCGACCGCGCACTCCGTCGAGGTCGTGGTCGAGGGGCAGCGGTTCGTCTTCGAGCGCCCCGATCCGTTCGCGGGCGCCGGGATCGCTGTCGGTGAAGGCAGTCTCACGGCGCCGATGCCGGGCACCGTGCTCGCGGTCGACGTCGCGGAGGGGGATGCTGTCGAGGAAGGTCAGCGGCTCGGCGTACTGGAGGCGATGAAGATGGAGCTGGCGCTCAAGGCGCCGTTCGCCGGCACGGTCACCACCGTCGGCGCCGCGGCCGGCGAGCAGGTCGCGCTCAAGGCGCTGCTGTTCGAGGTGACTCCCGGATGAGTGACCTCCCCGAGCGCGTCACGATCTACGAGGTCGGTCCCCGCGACGGCCTGCAGAACGAGGACGGCATCGTCCCTGTCGAGGCGAAGGCCGAGTTCATCCAGCGCCTGCTCGCTGCCGGACTGCCCGTCGTCGAGGCGACCAGCTTCGTGCACCCGAAGTGGGTGCCGCAGCTCGCCGACGCCGGCGAGCTGATGGAGCGTCTCGGCGAGACCGGCAAGGACCTGCCGGTGCTGGTGCCCAACGAGCGTGGCCTCGACCGGGCGCTCGAGCTGGGCTGCCGCCACATCGCGATCTTCGGCAGCGCCACCGAGACCTTCGCCCAGCGCAACCTCAACCGCAGCCTCGACGAGCAGTTCGCGATGTTCGAGCCGACGGTCACCCGGGCGCGCGCGGCCGGTCTCGACGTACGCGCCTACGTGAGCATGTGCTTCGGCGACCCGTGGGAGGGCGAGGTGCCGATCGACCAGGTCGTCAGCGTGGGCAAGCGCCTCTTCGACCTCGGCGCCAGCCAGCTCTCCCTCGGCGACACCATCGGCGTCGGCACGGCCGGGCACGTCCGCGACCTGCTCACCGCCTTCAACGACGCCGGGCTCGGCAACGACGCCCTGGCGGTGCACTTCCACGACACCTACGGCCAGGCGCTCGCCAACGCGTACGCCGCCCTCCAGCACGGCATCACCACCTTCGACGCCAGCGCCGGCGGCCTCGGCGGTTGCCCGTACGCCGAGAGCGCGACCGGCAACCTGGCCACCGAGGACCTCGTCTGGATGCTGCACGGACTCGGCATCGAGACCGGCGTCGACCTCGGCCAGCTGGTCGCCACCAGCCGCTGGATGGCCGACGTCCTCGGCCGACCCAGTCCCTCCCGCGTCGTACAAGCTCTGGCAGGCGGCTGAGCGACCCGCCGGCTCCGGCTCGAGCAGTGCGACTCGACGGATAGTCGAGCCGCTCGCTGTCGCCAGCGGATCGCGGTGCGAAGGTGGTTGGCTCAGCATGGTCTCGACTCGCTCGCTGGCGCTCGCTGCTCGACCACCCTGTAGTTGCGGTGATCCGAAGGTAGTCGAGACCACACCGCCGTACGCCGAACGCGAACCGGTGGGCGCAGCAGGTCGTTCGGCTCACGCAGTGGTCTCGCTGACCCACAGGTGGTCGAGCAGTGAGCGAAGCGAACGGATAGTCGAGACCACACCGCCGTACGCCGCACGCGAACCCATGGCTCAGCGTGGTTCGCTGACCAGCAGTGGCTCGACCAGTGAGCGAGCGACGGATAGTCGAGCCACACCGCCGTACGCCAACGCGAACCGGTGGGCGCAGCAGGTCGTTCGGCTCACGCAGTGGTCTCGACTGATCGCTCGCTGGCGCTCGCTGCTCGACCACCCTGTAGTTGCGGTGATCCGAAGGTGGTCGAGACCACACCGCCCTGGCGCTCGCTGCTCGACCAGCTCGTGGTTGCGGCCGCGCGTTTCGTGACGCTCGCGACGAGCCGGATCACTGAGCCCCCTCCCTCCCCTGCACAATGACTCCATGAGCCAGCGCCGGGTCTACCTGCACGTCGGGACGCCCAAGAGCGGCACGAGCTACCTGCAGGACAAGCTGGCCCTCAACCGCGACGCGCTCGAGCGCCAGGGCCTCGACTACGTGCGCACCCGCAAGGGCGACCACTTCGAGCCCGCGCTCGACCTGATCGGCGAGAAGTGGGCCGGCGAGGAGAAGAACGTCCGCGGCCAGTGGGACGCGCTCGTGAACGAGGCCCGTCGGTCGCGCCGGCACGTGCTGATCAGCCACGAGATCCTCGCCGCCGCGGGACCCGAGAGCGTCGCCCGCGCGATGGCCTCGTTCCCCGAGCACGAGGTGCACGTCGTCCTCACCGCCCGCGACCTCGGCCGCCAGATCCCGGCCGAGTGGCAGGAGCGGGTCAAGCACCGCGGTGGGCGCGACTACGCGGCGTTCCTCAAGGCCCTGCAGCGCAACTACACCCGCACCGACTGGACGGTCTGGTTCTGGCGGGTGCAGCACCTCCCGCGCATCATCGAGACCTGGGGCGCGGCACTGCCACCCGAGCGGATCCACCTCGTCACGGTCCCGCCGGCCGACGGGCCGAGGGACGGCGCTCTGGCAGCGGTTCGCGAGCGTGCTCGGGCTGAGCCCGCGGGCGTCGTACGCCGAGAGCGAGACGACCAACGCCTCGCTCGGCGCCGCCGAGGTGACCATGCTGCGCCGCCTCAACGGAGCCCTGAAGGACGAGGGCGTGCCGCGCACCATCTACGTCAACTGGGTGCGCGAGAGCATCGTCAAGGAGGTGCTCGCCCAACGACCGGACAAGGTGCTCGCCACCGTGCCGCCGCGACGACGCGCGTCGGTCGACGAGATCACCGCGTCCTGGCTGGAGGACATCCGCCGCTCGGGCGTCGACGTGGTGGGCGACCTGGCGGACCTCGAGCCGGTCTGGCCCGACGACGAGGGCCACTGGTCCGACCCCGACCAGGCCGACCCCGCGGTCGTCGCCGACGCCGCGATCGAGGCGCTCGCGCACGTCCTCGCCCGGGTCGGCCGCACCCCGGTCGCCGATGACGACTCCGGAGCCGTGGCCCGCCTGACCCGGATGCTGCGCGGCTGATGCTCACGTCGTACGACGAGGCCGTGGCCGGCTGGGCTGCCCACCTCCGCTCCGGAGGTACGACGACCTGGTCGGCGTGGCTCGACCGCGACCCGGCGCCTTCCGACGTCCGCAGCTCCGCGCCCGCTCCCCGACGCCGTCCATCTCGAGCTGGTCCGCCGGCTCAACGAGGCGGCCGGAGGTCCGGTCGAGGCACTGGCCGACCGGGTGCTGGCCACCGCCTCACCGGGGCGCGGGCTCGTCGACGTACCCCTGTCCTGGCCCGGAGGTGCCCGCGGCTACGGCAGCCCTGCCACCGACCCCGCACGGCTCGCCGAGGAGGAGCTGATCCGGCTCGCGGTCGGCGTGCTCGTCCACCTGCTGCCCGGCGTGCCGGCGCCTCGCGAGGAGGACACGACCTCGGGTTGGCCGCTCCCGTGGCGGCGCCGCTTCCTGCTGCACGGGTCCCCCGGCACCGCCGCCGCCGTACGGCGCGGGCTCCTTCGGCAGGGACTGCTCGAGACCGACTGGCGACCCACGCACGTCGTGCTCGCGCGTCCGGTCGACGTGATGATGGCCGAGCAGTGGGCTGCCCGCACGCTGCGGGGTGGCAGCCTGAAGTGGACGACGCTGTGGCGTCGCCGGGTGGCGGCCGGCCACCTCCCCCCACCGATCGACGTCGCCGCGATCGCCCACCGCCTGGCCGGGCGGCGGCGCGAACCGGTGCACGTGGTGGTCGCCCGCGACGCCCAGGAAGCCGCGGAGACGACCGCTCGCCTGCTGCGCGCACGCCCGTTCACCGTGGCCGGCACCGGAGACCTCGCCCGCACCGACCTGCTGCGCCGGGTGAACCGGCTGACGGCCGTCACTGCCGGGCCGGACCGGGTGCGCGAGCTCGCCGCACGACTGTCCGCCGCGCTCGACGAGGCCTCCGCTCGCGGGCAGCTCGCAGCCCCCGACGGTCCCCCACCGCGCGCTCGGATGGGCGCGCGAGCAGGCGGACGGCGACGGCCCGCGACCTCGACGCGGGCTGGCTACGCTGTGCACGGCAATCCCGGTGACCTGGCCCCGTCGGACCACCGGCAGCCCGGGACCGTCGACCGGACCCGCACCCTCGAGCTGGCCCTCGCGGCCTGTCTCCGGACCTGGCGACTGCAGGGAGGAACACCGTGACCCGACGCGTACTCCTGCACGTCGGCGCCCCCAAGACCGGCACCTCCTTCGTCCAGGACATCCTCTTCACCAACCGCGTGGCGCTGCGCGAGCGCGGCATCCTCTACGCCGCCGACCGGCACGACGCCCACTTCCTGGCCGCCCTCGACCTGATGGAGCTGCCCTGGGGCGGGCTGGAGCGCGAGGCGGTCGGCGCCTGGGACCGGCTCGCCGCCGAGGTCCGCGCCTGGCCCGGGACCGTCGATCATCAGCCACGAGATCTTCGGTACCGCCTCGCGCGTGCAGGTGGCACGTGCGCTGGACGTCACTCGGCGACGACACCGAGGTCCACGTGGTGTTCTCCGCCCGCGACCTGGTCCGCCAGATCCCCGCGGAGTGGCAGGAGAACGTCAAGCACCGCCGCACCAAGACCTACGGCCGCTTCCTGGAGAACCTCCAGGACCCCGAGCGCAGCGCCGAGGTGGCCCAGTGGTTCTGGGGCGTCCAGGAGATCCCCGACGTGCTCGACCGGTGGGGTGAGTCGTTGCCGCGCGACCAGGTCCACCTCGTCACGGTGCCGCGGCCGGGTGCCAGCCCGACGCTGCTGTGGGAGCGCTTCGCCGGCGTGTTCGGCATCGACCCGATCGAGTTCGCCCCGGAGGGCAAGGCGAACGCCTCGCTCGGCGTACCCGAGTCGACCATGGTCCGGCGCCTGAACATGCGCCTCAACGACACCCTGCCCAACCACCACTACCGCACCTTCGTGCGGGAGCTGCTCGTGCACCGCAACCTCTCCGGACGCCCCGGCTCGCCGCGGCTGTCGCTGCCCGAGGACGCCTACCGCTGGGCGAGCGCTCTCGCCCGGTCCTGGGTCAGCGAGCTCGCGCTGCGGGGGTACGACGTCGTCGGCACCCTCGACGACCTCGTGCCCGACGAGCCGCTGCCGTTCGTCGACCCCGACCACGGCGACGAGGAGCAGGTGGGCGACGCCGCCCTCGACGGGCTCGCGATCATGACGCGGGAGACCGCGCGGCTGCGCGACGTCGAGATCGAGCTGCACGGCGTCATCGACGACCTGATGGGGCAGCTCGACCGCTTCCACTCGACCCGCAGCTACAAGGCCAAGGAGCGTCTGGTCGCGATGTCGTCGACCAACCCGTTCGCGCGAGCCGGGCTCGCGACCTACCGCCGGTTGCGGGGCAGGAACTCCCGGTCCACGTAGCGACCGACCTGCCAGGTCGCGAACCCGTCGGTGCCCGCGCCGATGATCCCGCCGACGACCGGCACCCGGCGCCCGACCGTGAAGGCGATCCGCTTGCCGGCCATCCGGGTGATCATCTCGCCGGCGACCTCGTTGGCCATCACGGTGCTCAGGTGCTCGTCGTACACGGGCGCGGTCGCCACCGCCATCGGCGTGCCGGGGAGCTTCTTCTTCTTGATCATGGAGAGCATCCGCTCCTCGCCGAGCAGGCTGGCCAGGATGCCGTTGCGCACGCGCTTGTCGGCGAGGTCGTAGCCGCGCAGGTGCGCGATCGCGGCCACCATCCGGCACTGGATCAGCGCCAGCCCGGCGATGTTGGCGGGTACGGCGACCGGCATCGTCACCAGGCCGCCGATGTTGGTCAGGAAGCCCTGGGCACCCGCGAGCCGCACGTGGGTCTCGATGATGTCCTTGATCGCGGCGGCGTCGTCGCCCTGGTGCTCGTCGCGCTCCTTCTCGGCCAGCACGGCGGCGCCGTCGAGCGGGCCCACGCCACGGATCGCGCGCTCCAGCGCCTGGTGGACGAACCCGGCAGTGATCTGCGGGGCCACCAGGGTCACCTTCGGCGCGAGCGACTTCCCGACGCGCTTGGCCATGCTCATGCCAACAGCGTACAAACCGCAGCATGATGGTCGAGCAGCGAGCGCAGCGAGCGGACAGTCGAGACCACGGCTGCCACCATGGCCCCGTGCCCGTCGAACCTCCCGCCAGCCCGTGGGCGTTCCCGCCGGCCGACTCGGGCGAGGCCGACCTCGTGGCCGTCGGCGCGGACCTCGCACCGGGCACGGTGCTGGCCGCCTACCGGCGGGGCCTGTTCCCGATGGCCGTCGACCTCCCGGGCATGCGCGGCTCCGCCGAGATGGCGTGGTGGTCGCCGGACCCGCGCGGCGTGCTGCCGCTCGACGGGCTGCGGGTGAGCCGCTCGATGCGACAGTCCGCCCACCACTTCGAGCTGCGCGTCGACACCGCGTTCGCCGACGTCGTGGCGGGCTGCGCCGACCCGGAGCGCACGGGCGGCTGGATCGACGACGACATCGCCACGGCGTACACCGATCTCCACCACCTCGGCTGGGCCCACTCCGTCGAGGCCTGGCGCGACGGCGAGCTCGCGGGCGGGCTGTACGGCGTCGCCATCGGCGGCCTCTTCGCCGGCGAGTCGATGTTCACGCGGGTGCGCGACGCCTCGAAGGTCGCGCTGATGGGCCTCGTCGACCTGCTCACCGACGAGCACGCCGCCGTACGCCTGCTCGACACGCAGTGGCAGACCCCGCACCTCGCCACCCTGGGCGTCGTCGAGATCCCGCGCCGGGACTACCTCGACCCGCCTCGAGCGGGCACTCGAGCTCCCGCCCCCGGCCGCCTTCGCCTGACCCTCGTGGTTGAGGAGCGAGCGCCAGCGATCGTCTCGAAACCGACCGTGAGCCGGCCCGTCTCGACCACCGATCAGACGACGAGCGGGTCGCCCGAGTCGCCGACCATCGGGCGACCGGCCTCGGCCCAGTCGATCATCCCGCCGGCGAGGTTGATCGCCTCGAAGCCCTTCTCGCGCAGGAACGCGGTCGCCTGGGCCGAGCGGCCGCCGACCTTGCACACGACGAGCAGCTGCTGGTCGACCGGGAGCTCCTCGACACGGGCCGGGATCTCGGTGAGCGGGATGTGGACCGCACCGTCGATGCGGCCGTACTGCCACTCGACGGGCTCGCGCACGTCGAGGACGGTGACCCCCTCAGGGATCGGATCGGGGACCTGGGCGACCTCGATCGTGGGTACTTCGATCATCCCCGCAGGTTACTTCAGGAGCTTGGACATGCGCCGGTCGGCCAGCGGCTTGCCGCCGGTCTGGCAGGTCGGGCAGTACTGGAGGCTGGAGTCGGCGAAGCTCACCTCGCGCACGGTGTCGCCGCACACGGGGCACTTCTGGCCGGTGCGGCCGTGCACGGCCATGTGGCTCTTCTTCTCGCCCTTGAGCTCGCTGGCGGCCAGCCCCTCGGAGCGCTTCACGGCGTCACCGAGCACGTTGCGGATGGCGTCGTACAGGGTCTGCATCTCGTCGTCGTCGAGGCTGTTGGAGGGCTTGAACGGCGACATCTTCGCGGCGTGCAGCAGCTCGTCGGAGTAGGCGTTGCCGATGCCCGCGATGTTGCTCTGGTGGCGCAGCACGCCCTTGATCTGCGCGCGCCCGGCCTTGTCGAGGATCGAGCGGAGCACGTCGATGGTGAAGTCGTCGGCCAGCGGATCGGGACCGAGCCGGGCGATGCCCTCGATGTCGGCCGGGGTCGCGGACGACGTACAGCGCCAGGCTCTTGCGGGTGCCGGCCTCGGTCACGTCGAGACCGGCACCGTTGTCGAGCACGATCCGCGCGGCCAGCGGCGACTTGCTGTTCGGTCGCGCCGGCAGCGCCGGCACCTCGTCCTTCCAGCGCACCCAGCCCGCGCGGGCGAGGTGCAGCACCAGGTGGGTGCCGGAGACGTCGATGTCGAGGAACTTGCCGTGCCGGGTGACCCCGTCGACCATGCCGCCGGCCAGCGCCGTGATGGGCGGGTCGTAGGTCTTCAGGCAGCTGAACGCGGCGATGTCGACACGTACGACGGCACGGCCTTCGAGTCGACGGGACAGGTCGTCGACGAGCGCTTCGACCTCGGGCAGCTCGGGCACGGAGACACGTTACTGCGGTAACCCTCACCCTCGACCCTCGTTTGACCCCACATGCGCGCTCACCGGACCCGATCGATCCTCGCCCTGGCAACCGGAGTGGCAGTCGCCCTGCTCCCTGCGACGTCGTACGGCGCCGACCCGCGCCGCCCCGCTCCCGGCAGCTCCGGCGTACGTCGCCCGCGACCTGCAGAACATGCAGGACGCCTACGGCCGGATCACCGGCCCCGGCGGCCAGCTGCAGAACCCGGCCTACCTCGAGTCGCTCGTGGCCGCCGGCACCGCCGACCAGACCTCCCAGCTGCTCGAGCAGGCAGCCTCGCCGACGCGGATCGCGGTGACGCCGGGCCGCGTGGTCCCGGGCTGGAACGTCGGCAACCCGCTGCGCGCCGGCTGGAACGGCACCCGCGGGCAGAGCGAGCGGATCTCGTTCACCAACCGCTACGGCGCGCTGCTCAACGGCACCGTCTACCGCCCCAAGCCCGGCGCCCGTGACCCCTACACCGGCGAGGTGCTGCGCGGACCCGTTCCCGGGCGTGGTGATCACCGAGGGCTCGGTGCAGGGCAGCGAGGGCATGTACCGCTGGCTCGCCCAGGACCTCGCCGAGCGCGGCTACGTCGTGCTCACCTACGACGTGCAGGGCCAGGGCGGCGGCGAGACGCTCCCCCACGAACCCGTCCCCGGCAGCGAACAGCAACGCGCTGCCGTTCTGCAACCCGTTCGCGACGCCGCAGGACGGCGAGCAGTTCGGCTGCCCCGGCGTCCCGTTCCAGCAGCTGTCCAACTTCGTGGTCGGCACCGAGGACGCGCTGTCGTTCTTCACCTCGACCCCGTCGCAGCACTACGCCAACCCGCGCTCGGAGGGCGCGAAGGTGAGCGCGTTCAACCCGTACTGGCAGCAGTTCGACCGCTCCGTCGACACCCGCACCGTCACCCCCGGCCGCACCACGAAGATCGCGATCATCGGCCACTCGATGGGCGCCGCGGCCGTCTCCAAGGTGCAGGGCACCGACAAGCGCGTCGAGGCCGTCGTCGCGCTCGACAAGCTCACCGGTCCGGGCGCCTCGGGTCCGCTCGACGGCAACGGCAACAAGCCGGTGGTCCCCGGGCTCGGGATGCAGTCGGAGTACGGGTTCACCGTCTCGCCGTACCTCACCAGCGGCGGCTCCTCGCTCACCCCCGAGCCCTCGCCCGGACGGCCCCGACCCGAAGCGCGAGCGTGCGACCGGGTACGACGCCTGGCGCAAGGCCGGCGTCGACAGCATGGTCGTCGTACCCCGCGCGTCGACGCACCTCGACTACACCGACATCCCGCTGGTGCTCCCGGCCAGCCGCTACGGGCAGGACCTGTCCAGCCACTACGTCCAGGCCTGGCTCGACCGCTACCTCAAGCACCGCAGCAACGACGCCGCCCTGACCGGCGACACCTTCCGCTACCTCGAGCCGGCCGGCAACGGCGTCTGGGCGCCGGTGACCCTGCACCGCGCCTCGCTGCTGAGCTTCTACTACTGCTCGGCCTACGGCTTCCACTCCGGGTCGCAAGGTGCTCAGCAACGGCGACATCGCGCACGTCGGCGGCTGCGCTTCCTGAACCTCTGGTCTGAATCGCCCGCGCGAGGGAGAATCGGGCATGACCGCCGTCGCGCCAGCCCCTCTGGGAGCCGAGTTCTTCCTCGACGCCCGCGGCGGCGCGCGTTCGCTGCGGGTCCGCTGGCACCGCGAGGAGGGCCTCGTCGTGCTGTCCCTCTGGCGCGGCCGCGAGTGCACCGGCACCTTCCGCCTGGCGATCGACGAGGTGCCCGTCCTGATCGAGGCGCTGCGCTCCGGCCTGGACGCGGCGTACGACGACGCACCGCAGCAGCCTGACGCCTCGCTCCTGACCCGCGCCGTCGGACGAAACGGACAGGGCTGGCGGGCAATTCTGGAGGCGGGCGGCCGAAGTATCGCCCTTCCGGCGGCAGTTTCCCCGGGCGCCCGGGGAAACCGACGGCTCCATCGCTACGACTCGCTAGCGAAATCTACGGAATCCACTAGACACCCCGATACCGTCCGATCGTGGACCCGATCAGGAACCCCTACGCCCCCGGCGCCGGGCAGCGCCCGCCCGAGCTGGCCGGCCGTGACCGCGAGCTGAAGCAGTTCGAGGTGACCCTCGAGCGGGTGGCCGCCGGCCGCCCCGACCGCAGCATGGTGCTCTCCGGCCTCCGCGGGGTCGGCAAGACGGTGCTGCTCAACGCGCTGCGCAGCCTGGCCGTCAAGCGCGCCTGGGGCACCGGCAAGATCGAGGCCCGTCCCGACCAGTCGCTGCGGCTGCCCCTGGCCCAGGCCGTGCACGCCGCCGTCCGCGAGGTGGCCCACCGGCACCGCGACCCCGACAAGGTCGACCAGGTCGCCGGCGTGCTCAAGGCGTTCGCGCTGCGCACCGAGCTCAAGGACCGCAAGGCCAGCGCAGGGCAGAGCCGGTGGCAGCCCCCGATCGACGTACTCGCCGCCAAGGGACGCGCCGACTCCGGCGACCTCGAGCTCGACCTGATCGAGCTGTTCACCGACGTCGCCTCGCTCGCCGGCGACCTCGGCGTCGGCATCGCGCTGTTCGTCGACGAGATGCAGGACATCCCGGTGGCCGAGCTGTCCGCCGTCTGCGGTGCCTGCCACGAGATGAGCCAGCAGGGCGCTCCCCTGCTCGTGGTCGGCGCCGGGCTGCCGCACCTGCCGGTCGCCCTCTCCTCCTCGAAGTCGTACGCCGAGCGCCTGTTCCGCTACGTCGTCGTCGACCGTCTTCCGCGCGAGATGGCCGAGCGCGCCTGGACCCTGCCGGCCGCGACCGAGGACGCGACGTACGAACCGAAGGCGCTCGACGAGCTCTACCGGCTGACCGACGGCTACCCCTACTTCGTGCAGGCCTACGGCAAGGTCACCTGGGACGTCGCCGTCGACTCCCCGATCACCTGGGCCGACGTGATGCAGGCGGCGCCCGAGGCGGAGGCGGAGCTGGCCGTCGGCTTCTTCGGCGCCCGCTACGACCGGGCCACCCCGGCCGAGCGCGACTACATGACGGCCATGGCCGACCTCGGCGAGGGCACCGACGACCTGGCGGTGAGCACCGCCGACGTGGCGAGGCTGCTCGGCGCGCAAGCCGCAGTCGCTCTCCCCTGCGCGCGACGGCCTGATCAAGAAGGGACTGGTCTTCTCCGGCGAGCGCGGCACCGTCGCGTTCACGGTCCCCCACTTCGGCAAGTTCCTGCGCAGCCAGCGCTGAGGATGACGCACGGATCAGCGTCTCCGCCCTGAGGCGTAGGCCGTCCCATCCATCCGGAGTACCTCGAGTTCGGTCCTGCGGTGGATTCGCGACGAGGTATCTCGAGACGAACGTAGTGCTCATCAACCAGCACACCGTTTGCCCCCGAGAGGAACCGCTCATGTCCACCATCGCCGCCCGCCCACCGGTGAGCCAGAAAGTCTCCAAGCCGGCCACCACGGCCTCAGCCCGCAAGGTCGTCGACGCCACGATCGACCGCGTCGCCGACGTCCTGACCAAGCACAGCATCGACGTGCTCCGGATCAGTCTCGGCGTCGTCTTCCTGGTCTTCGCCTCCTTCAAGTTCGTCTCCGGCGCCAGCCCGGCAGAGGACCTCGCCATCGCCACCGTCGACAAGCTCACCCTCGGGATGGTCAGCGGTCACTCGGCGCTGCTGTTCACCGCCCTCACCGAGACCGTCATCGGCATCACCCTGCTGACCGGTCGCTTCGTCAAGGTCGGCCTGTGCGTGATGGCGATGGCCCTGGTCGGGATCCTGTCCCCGCTGGTGCTGTTCCCCGACCAGATGTGGAGCGGCAACGGCCCGACCCTCACCGGCCAGTACGTGTTCAAGGACATCGTCCTGGCTGCTGCCGGCCTGGTCGTCGCAGCGCACGCGCTCGGCGCCCGCCTGCGTCGCGGCTGAATGGTCATCACGTCACACCTCCGCCCTAGAGTCCCGGCCATGCACACGTGGGAGGACCTGGCGGGTCGCGCCCTGGCACGTCAGTTCCCCGACGTGCCAGGGCGCGATGTCGACTCCGTGGCCCGGGCACTCCACCTGATCGGACCGATCCAGGCGCAGACGGCCCGCGCCCCCTTCCTCGCCCTCGCGGCCCGGATGCCGGGCGTCACCCTGGAGACCATCTCGGCGGCGTACGACGCCCACCGGATCGTCCGCGGCAGCAACATCCGCGGCACCGTGCACACCTCGACTCCCGAGGACAGCGCCGCTCCTCGAGGTGGCCACCCGACTCGGCCAGCGGGCCGTGTGGCAACGCACCCTCAAGCTCGATCGCACCTCGCTCGAGGACGTCTGGGCCGGCATCGAGGACTTCGCCCGCGACGAGTGGCGCACGCCGGCCGAGCTGAGCACCCACCTCAGCGGGTGGCTCGCCACCCACGATCCGGGTGCGGGAGCGACCCTCGACAACCAGGCCGGCCGCTACTTCGGCTTCGGTCACGGTGGCCTGCTCCGGCGACCGCTCTCGGGTGGTTGGCAGTCCCAGGGCGCGCCCGGCTACCGCACGGCGTCCGCAGTCATCGGTGACCGGCGCGCGGCGCTGGCCGATCCCGAAGGCTCCCTCGACGCGCTGGTGCGGCGACACATCTCCAGCCACGGCCCGTCGAGCCGACAGGACCTCTCCTGGTGGGCGGGGGTCGGACTCCGGGTCGTCGACGCCTCGCTCGACCGGCTCGGCGACGACCTCGACTCCGAGACCGGTCCCGACGGCCGGACCTACCACGACCTCCAGGGTGCCCCTACGGCCCGGATCCCCGACGGCGTGCGGCTGCTCCCGGAGTTCGACGCCCTCTTCTGCGGCTACGACCCGAAGGCGCGCGCCCGCGTCGTCACGCCCGAGCACCACGCCCGCCTGTGGATCTCGGCCAACGGGATGATCCCCGCCCTGCTGCTGGTCGACGGCCGCGTCACCGGACAGTGGCGTCTCCCGGGCACCGGCACCCGCCGTCCCTGCGAGGTCACGTGGTTCTCCGGGACGCGCCGGCCCCGGAAGGCCGAGCTCGCCGACCCGGTGAGCGCGCTCGAGGCGGCGTACGGCGTGACCGTGACCGGCCTGACCGTCACCCGCGGGTGAGCATCATCGTTCTCGCTCGTCCTCACCCACGCGCACCAGGCCGGATTCGTAGGCCCACACGGCCACCTGCACGCGATCACGGAGGCCGAGCTTGGTGAGCAGCCGCGAGACATAGGTCTTCACGGTCGCCTCGCTCAGGAACAGCTCGGCCGCGATCTCCGCGTTCGACCGGCCACGGGCGACCAGCCGGGCCACCCCGGCCTCGCGATCGGACAGCTGCGTCGTGGGCGGGGCCGTCGCCCCACGCCTCGCGAAGCGCTCCAGGAGCCGACGGATCAGTGCGGGCGCGAGCATCGCCTCGCCACGGGAGACCACGCGCACGGCGTGCACGAGGTCGTCGGGGGCGACATCCTTGAGCAAGAACCCGGAGGCGCCGGCCTCCACGGCGGCGAACACGTACTCGTCGAGATCGAACGTCGTCAGCACCAGCACCCGTGGCCCGTCCGGGGCGGTCGCTGTGATTCGGCGGGTCGCCGCGATGCCGTCGACACCGGGCATCCGCAGGTCCATGAGAACGACATCGGGTGCACGCTCGAGTGCGAGGGCGACCCCAGCCTCGCCGTCGGCGGCCTCACCGACGACCTCCATGCCTGCCTTCTCGAGGATCATCGAGAAGCCCGTGCGGACGAGCTCCTGGTCATCGACCACGAGGACGCTCGTCACGTGACCGAGCCGATCGGCAGCGATGCCGTGATTCGGAACCCTTGGCCGGGGGCCGTGCTGGTGACCAGGGAACCGCCGTACATCTGCACCCTCTCGCGCATGCCGATCAGGCCGTTGCCGCCTTCGGCAACCTCCGCCCCCAGGCCATCGTCGCTGATCTCGATCTCGAGGCAGTCGTCCCGGTAGTGCAGGCAGACGGTTGCGGATCGCGCCCGCGCGTGCCGCCGGATGTTGGTGAGCGCCTCCTGAACCACGCGGTACGCCGCGAGGGCGAGCCCGGGGCTGAGCGGACGCTCGTCGCCCACGACCTCGAACGTCGTCGGCACGTCCATGGCGGCCACCAGCACAGACACGGCTGCCAGGTCCGGCACCGGCTCCAGCCCCGGCTGGTCGTCGTCACGGATCAGCGACACCACCCTCCGCATCTCGGCCAGGGCGCTGGTCCCGGTCGTGCGGATGGAGTCCAGGGCTTTGTCGACGAAGGCGGGGTCATCGGAGGCCTTCTGCGCGGCACCTGCCTGCACGACCATCACGGACACCGAGTGGGCCACGATGTCGTGCAGCTCGCGCGCGATCCGGGCCCGTTCGTCGGCCACGGCCTGCAGTGCTCGCTCACGGCTGGTCTGCTCGACGACAACCGCGCGCGCGGCCTCGCGCTCGGCGCGCTCGGCGTGCACCCGCACGAACCAACCCAGCCCCCAGGCGACCGTGCACACGGTCCAGTGGAAGACGATCTCGCCCGGGTCCCCCAGCACCGCGACGCGCAGGTCGAAGAACAGCAGGGTCACCACGCCGGCAAGCGCGCCGATCCTGCCCTGTCGGGGAGTGCCGTAACGAGCCACCGAGAACAGCGCGATCACGATCGGCACGAACTCGCCCCAGAACAGCACCACCAGCGGAGTGATCGAGTAGAAGACCGGCCAGCAGAGCACGACCACCAGGGCGCTGGGCAGGGGCCACCTGCGCCGCAGGGCCAGAGCCGTGCACGACAGGAGGGCAACGGCGAGGGTCAGTCCAGAGCTGCCTGCCCCGATGGCGGAGGAGAACGGTGTGAGCGTCTCGAAGACCGCGATGACGCCCAGGGCGGCCGCGAGCGCGACGTCCTGGAGCTGTCGTACGGCGGTCAGCTGCACGCACCAACCCTAGGACCGCTCGCGCCGTCGCGGGTCCGTCTGGAGTTGACACCCAAGACGACTTCCGGAGACATGACCGGCGACCCGCAGCCGATGTGCGGCGAGGTCGGCGGTTCCTAACGTCGGCGGCATCCACCACCCACCGGAGGCCACCATG
Source organism: uncultured Actinomycetota bacterium (assembly GCA_963797505.1). Taxonomy (GTDB): domain Bacteria; phylum Actinomycetota; class Actinomycetes; order Propionibacteriales; family Nocardioidaceae; genus Marmoricola. The sequence goes on from CAWCQB010000008.1 coordinate 60,275, forward strand.
AACACACGCCCCACGCGAATCCTCGCAGCAACCTGCCTGGTGCTGACCGCGTTGCTCTCCATCGTCTCGCTGCTCACGCAACCCGAGTTCACCGCCGACCCTGCCCAACGGCTGGCGCAGATCGACGCGGCCGGAACGTCGGCGACGGTCTCCGCCCTGACGTTCACGCTCTCCCAGCTGCCCTTCCTCATCGCCGTCGTTGCGGTCGCGGCCCTCGCTCACGCCCGCGCACCGCGGGCCGCGTGGTTCGGTGGCGTGCTCGGCGTCCTCGGCGGTTTCGGCCACAGCGTCTTCGGCGGCATCAGCCTCACCTACCTCGCCCTGGCTGCCGACGCCACCCACCGCGAGACCATGGGCCACGCGTTGACCCGGGTGGAGGCCGGCCCGGCGAAGCTGTTCATGGCGATGGGTCTGCTGGGGACCGTGCTGGGGCTGGTCGTGCTGGGCATCGCGCTGTTCCGCTCCCGGGCGGTGGTCCGCTGGGTACCCGTCGCGCTGTGGCTGTTCGTCGTCCTCGAGTTCGCCCTGAGCAACATCGCGTCCTGGGCATCGCTGCTCTCGGGACTGGTGTACCTCGCCGCCTTCACAGGGATCGCCACCCAGGTCCTCCACGAGGGGTGGGCCATGGACTCGACCGAGCCCGTCGTGCCGGTCCCCGCCATCGAAGCCTGAGGCAAATGACGGGACGCCGCTCCCACGGGAGTGGCGTCCCGGCGGGCAGAATGGCGGGCATGGTCGAGGAGTGGCCCCAGGTGGTCGCCCACCGGGGTGCCAGCGCCGTACGCGCCGAGCACACCCTCGGTGCCTACGTGACGGCCCTCGACGAAGGTGCCGACGCCCTCGAGTGCGACGTACGCCTGACGGCCGACGGTCACCTCGTCTGCGTGCACGACCGCAACCTGCGTCGTACGGCGCAGCAGAACCGCGTCGTGTCCGCCATGGAGCTCGCCGACCTCGAGGACCTCGACTTCTCCTCGTGGAAGAACCCCTGGGCCGAGCTCGACGACGAGGCACCCGACAACGACCCGGAGCTCGGCAAGGTGCTGACCATGCGCCGGCTGCTCGAGACGGCCGCGGAGTACCCCCGTCGCGTCGAGCTGGCGATCGAGACCAAGCACCCGACCCGCTACGCCGGGCTGGTCGAACGCCGGCTGGTGCAGCTGCTCGACGAGTTCGGCTGGGCCGGCCGCGACGCCCCCGTGCGGGTGATGTCGTTCTCCTGGGTGGCCCTGCGCCGGATCCGCCGGCTGGCACCCGACATCGAGCTGGTGATGCTCGCGGAGAGCCGCACGCAGTGGCTCCGGGCCAAGCCGTTCATCGACAACGACTGGATCGCCGGTCCAGGTATCGAGATGGTCCGTCATCACCCGGACGTGATCGCCAAGATCCGCGATTCCGGCCGCCGGGTGCACTGCTGGGTGGTCAACTCCGAGGAGGACATCGACGCCTGCCTGGAGCTCGGCATCGAGGCCCTGATCACCGATCGTCCCGAGGCCGCCGTGACCTACCTGACAAAGTTGAAGGGATGAGTTTATGGCTGCCCGCGATGGGCAACATCGACTCACCAGTAACACGAGCGTGAGCGCGGGACCTCACCCCTCGGAGGATCACATGGCGGGAACCAGCAGGGAGATCTCCTCGATCGACCCGATGGCCTTCGACCTGCCGTTCAGCCCGGAGAGCGCGAGCGTGGCCCGACGGCACCTCGTCGAGTGGATGCGCGACCTCGGCGCCGGCGACGAGACCAGCGACGACGCCCGGCTGGTGGTCAGCGAGCTGGTCGGCAACGCCGTACGCCATGCCCGACCGCTCGCCGACGGCACCATGCGCGTCGCGTGGAAGTCCCGCGACTACGGCATCGACATCGCCGTCACCGACGGCGGCGCCCTCACCACTCCCGAGCGCGTCGAGGCCGGTGTCTCCGACCTCGCCGGCCGCGGCCTCACGATCGTCGAGACGCTCGCCGCCCGCTGGTGGGTGGAGAGCACCCGCTCACGCACCACCGTGCACGCCCTGCTCGCCCTCGCCTGACGCGCCTGCGCCGCACGCCGCGCGCCTAGTGTTCGCGGCATGGGAAAGAAGTCTCGCCAGCGCACCCGCACCGACGCCGCCGCGTCCTCGTCCGCAACGCCGGAGGGAGCCGTCGGCCCGCGCCAGCCCTGCCCGTGCGGGTCGGGTCGCCGCTACAAGGCCTGCCACGGCAGCGCGGCCGGTGCACCTCCCACCTTCGTCGCTCGTCCCTTCGAGGGCTGCCCGGTGAGACCGACATCGTGGCGATGCGCGAGTTCGTGCCGTCGGCCACCGCACCGCTGCCCCTCAAGGACAGCGACCGCACCGTGCTGCTCGGCTCGCTCCTCCCCGGAGCGGCTCCGGCCCTGGTCCGCGAGGACGGCACCATCTGGCTCGGGCTCCAGGTGCAGCACGCGTACGGCGACCCGAGCCGCGACCTGGCCGCCGTACTCACCCTCGCCCTGGACGCCGAGCCCGGCAGCATGGTCGGTCTCACCGAGGCCCCCGGCGACGGACCGCGCCTCCAGGACCTCGTGCGCGACGAGCCGCTCACCGTCACGGTCCACCGCGGCTTCGACTTCTGGGTGGCCGACGTCGACGACGAGGACGGCACCATGGCCGGTGCCCTGGAGCAGGCCAACGAGGCCGCTGCACCGACCGACCGCCTGACCTCGGTGCCGTCGGCGTACTGGACCTCCGTGGGCAACCGCGAGTACCTCCGCTGGGTGCTTCCCCGACGACGAGGACAGGGTGCTCGACGCGTTCGCGCGCCTGCACGCGGCCGACGGCGAGCACCTCGTCGAGGGCGACCGGCTGATCGGCATGTTCCGGGCGCACGGTCTCGTCGCGCCGGTCTGGGACCTGCCCCTCGGCACGGGCGCCGAGGCGCTCGAGGAGCCGGCCGCGCGCGTGCACGAAGCACTGCGTGCGGCGATGGACTCGACGGCACCGCTGACCGCCGAGGAACGCTCGGCCCGGGCCGGTCTGGCGAGCCGTCAGCTCACCATTCGGTGACACGGCTAAACCTGGTATACCCAGTAGTTGTGGGCCGGTGAGACGATGCCGTACATTCGTATTGCCCGACCGATGTTGTCCCCCCCGTCAACACCGGTCGGGCATCTTCCTTTTCCGGACCAGTGAGTCCGGAACCGGACAGGCTCGTCAGATCTCGTCGCGGGCGATCGGGCAGGACATGCACCGCGGCCCGCCGCGACCTGAACCGAGCTCCGAGCCCGCGATCGCGATGACCTCGATGCCCGCCTCCTCGAGACGGCTGTTGGTCTCGATGTTGCGCTCGTAGGCGACGGCCACCCGGGGTGCGACAGCGAGGGTGTTGTTGCCGTCGTCCCACTGCTCGCGCTCGGCGGTGACCGGGTCGAGACCGGTGTCGATCTGGTGCAGCGTGTCGATCTCCATCGCCTTCGCGGCCGCGACCAGGAACGGCTCGGCCTCCGCGACGAGCAGGGTGCCGTCGCCGGCATCGGTGACGGCGTGCGCGGTCAGGTGGTCGGCGACGTTGGGGTACATCACGATCTTGTCGACGTCGACCATCGTGCAGACGGTGTCGAGGTGCATGGTCGCGCGTTCCTGGGCGATGGGTACGGCGAGCACGGTGTGGGCATCACCGGCCGCGAAGACCTGGCGGGCCAGTCGCTCGACACCTGCGGGCGTCGTACGCTCCCCGACGCCGACGGCGATCACGTCCGGTCCGAGCAGGAGTACGTCGCCGCCCTCGACGTGCTCGCGGTGCCAGCCGTGGATCTTCGGTGACGACGGCGAAGCGCGGGTGCCTCGTGTAGATCAGCTCGGTCAGCTGGCTCTCGCGCTCGCGGGCCGGCATCGCGAGCGAGGTGATGGCGACCTTGTCGCGGATCCAGACGCTCGAGTCGCGGGTGAACAACAGGTTGGGCAGCGGGTCGATCAGGAAGTCGTCGTTGTGCAGCAGGCTGGTCACCAGCCCGAAGCCACCGCGGACCTCGTCGTTGCGGAGCCCGGCGGTGAGCACGTCCTTGAGCTCGGCCGGCGACATCTCGGTGAGCGCCTGGCGCAGGTAGTCGCGCATCGTGTCGCCGAGCCGGAGCGACGCGGTGACCCCCTGGATCGCGTGGTCGCGCGCGGCCTCGCTGGCCAGGGTCTCGACGAGCAGCTCGGTCAGGTAGAGCACCTCGACGCCGCGACCGCGCAGCGCCTCGGCGAAGGCGTCGTGCTCCTCCTGCGCCCGGGTGACCCAGGGGATGCCGTCGAAGAGCAGCTTGTCGTTGTTGCGCGGGGTGAGCCGCTGCAGCTCGGGTCCGGGCCGGTGCAGCAGCACCGTGCGCAGCCGACCGACCTCGGAGGAGACACCTGGCTGGCGCTGAGCTGCGTCGGTCATGCGACGCAGGCTATCGCCGTACGACGACTCGATCGGACGAATCGGGCGGGGCTGGCGGGCATTACTGGAGGCTGGCGGGCGAAGTATTGGCTGCCGGCCCGGAGTTTCCCCGGGCGTCCGGGGAAACCGCCGGCGCCCCGTCAGGCCAGCAGCTCCACCGCAGTGATCACGGCCAGCAGGAGGCAGACCGCGCCGCCGACGTAGTGCACGACCGAGAGCTTCACGTAGCGCAGCAGCACCCGCCCCGAGATCACGGCCAGCCCCGAGACGGTGAGCAGCGCGGCCCAGGCGCCGACGAAGACGCTGAGCGGGTGGCCGTACTTCGCGATCATGCTGATCGTGAGGAGCTGGGAGAGGTCGCCCCACTCGGCGGCGAACAGCACCAGGAACGAGGCGCCGACCGCCTTCAGGCCGGTGCGCGAGTCGACCGCCTTGGCGGCGTACTCCTCCTCGGTCTGCTTCTCCTCCTCGTCGGCTCCCGGCGCCGACCGGATCAGGATGATGCCGCCGATCAGGAAGATGAGCAGCGCGACCGACTTGATCAGGTTGTCGGGCAGGAAGGTCGCGAGGTGCCCGGCGAGCACCGCGATCAGCGTCTGCACGAAGAAGGCCAGCCCGACGCCCACCCAGACCGCGAACGGCTTGTAGCGCGTCGAGAGCACCAGGGCCGCGATGAAGGTCTTGTCGGGCAGCTCGACCACGAAGATCGCGACGAACACGATCGCGACGACAGCGAGATCCATCAGACCAGCCCACGCGCCGCGGCAACCGCCTCGGCCATCACCGATCTTCACCGGACGTCCCAATGAGCGCGCCGCAGCCGCGACGTCCTCGAACTCCGGTTGCACGTTGACCACCTCTCCGTCGAGTCGGGCCAGCTTGACCCCGATCGTGTGTCCGTCGAGCTCGACCGTAGCCATCGACCGGTCGAGCTCGTGCTTGCCGATGCGTTGCTCGCGCAGGCCGATGGTCGAGGTCTGGCGATAGACCTCGCGGCGTACGCCGTCGGCCCGGTCGGTCGCCACCAGCACGCTGAGCGTGTGCGCCGGGCGGCCCTTCTTCATCAGGATCGGGGTCAGCCAGGCATCGGAGGCTCCGGCCTCGAGCAGCGCAGCCAGCACCTCCGGCCACAGCCGCGGGTCGAGGTCGTCGACGTTGGTCTCCAGCAGCACGGCGGTCGGCCTCGCTGTCGCGCGAGCTCCAGCGTGCGCCGCCTCACCCGACCAGCAGCCGCAGCACGTTGGCATGGCCCTCGGGATCACGACCACCGGCGCCGACCCCCACCGAGTCGACCGCCATCGCCGGCTGCGGTCCCCAGCCGTCGGCCAGCGTGGTGAGCAGCGCCGCCCCGGTCGGCGTGCACAGCTCGACGTCGACCGGCCCCCCGGAGCTCGGCACACCACGGAGGAGCTCGACCACCGCCGGCGGCGGAACCGGCAGGCGGCCGTGCTCGGAGGACACCGTGCCACCGCCCACCGACACATCCGAGACCACGACCCGGTCCACGCCCAGGTGGACGAACCCGGCGCAGGTGCCGACCACGTCGGCGATCGCGTCCAGGGCGCCGACCTCGTGGAAGTGCACGTCCTCGGGTGCGTGCCCGTGCACCCGGCCCTCGGCCTCGGCCAGCCGCGAGAACACGTCGTGCGCGAGCGAGCGGACGTCCTCGTGCAGCCCGGCCCCGTTGAGCAGCTCCTCGACGTCGCGCCAGGTGCGGTGCTCGGTGGTGTCGGCGAGCTCGACCCGGCAGCGGGTCGCCGCGAAGCCGCCGCGGCGTACCTCCGAGACCTCGAGCCCGACCTGTCCGGGGGCGACCTTGTCGACCGCCTCGACGAGCACGCCGACGGGTACGCCGGCACCGACCAGCGCACCGAGCAGCATGTCGCCACTGGCTCCCGAGGAGGCGTCGACCCAGGCGAGCCGCTCGCTGGGGCGCTCAGCCACGGTCGTCCCGGTGGGCGTTGCGAGCCACCCGTGCGGCGAAGACGCCGGCGCCGTAGCCGTTGTCGATGTTGACCACGCTGACCCCGGGCGCGCAGGAGTTCAGCATCGCGAGCAGGGCGGCCACCCCGCCGAAGGAGGCGCCGTACCCGACGCTCGTCGGCACGGCCACCAGAGGTACGCCGACCAGGCCACCCACCACGCTGGGCAGGGCGCCCTCCATGCCGGCGACCACCACCAGGCAGTCCGCCCCGGCGAAGCGCTCACGCGCCTCCAGCAGCCGGTGCAGGCCCGCGACCCCGACGTCCTCGATGCGTTCGACCCCGGCGCCGTGGACAGCGGCCGTGAGCGCCGCCTCGGCCGCGACCGGGGCGTCGGAGGTGCCGGCACTGATCACGGCGACGAGCCCGCGTGCGGTGGGGATCGGGCCGAGCGTCGCGGCCCGCGCGACCTCGTCGAGCTGTGCCTCGGGGAGCTCCTCGCCGACGACGTCGAGGGCCTCCGCCGAGAGGCGGGTGGCCAGCACGGCGCGGTCGGGATGGCGCTCGTGCAGCGTGCGCAGGATCCCGACGACCTGCTCGGGCGTCTTGCCCTCGCCGTAGACGACCTCGGGGTCGCCCGTGCGCGCCGCCCGGTCCAGGTCGACGCGGGCGTAGCCGAGGTCGGCGGTCCGCGGATCAGGGCTCTCGGTCACGCCCTCAAGGTATCGCCGGGATCACTCGGGCTCGTTGCCGGAGTCGGAGCCCAGCTCGTACGGCGTGGTCACGCCTTCGTACATCAGATGGGTGACCATCCCCTGCGCGGCGTGCTTGAGGTTGTGGCAGTGGTCCATCCAGATGCCGGGGTTGTTCGCGACGAAGGCGACCTCGAAGGACTGGCCGTTCTGCACGTCGAGGGAGTCGAACCACCACGGGCTTCCGGTCACGGGCTTGCCGTCGCGGGTGAGTACGACGGCGTGGTGGCCGTGCAGGTGCATCGGGTGCACCTCGCCGCTGTGGTTGGAGATCGTCATGTGCACGACGTCGCCCGCGCGCACGGTCATCATCGGCATGTCCGGGTAGAGGTGGCCGTTGATGCTCCACCAGTAGCCGGGCTTCCCGTCGATGAAGCCGGGCTTGCGGCCGATCGAGTACCGGAAGTGCCGGTCGGCGCGGTGGGTGTCGAAGGGCACCGCGGCCGGGCTGCCGTAGTGCAGCAGGTCGAGGCGCTTGTCGGGTTGCTCGACCTCGGGCGCCGTCGACCCGTCCGGGCCCGACGACCAGCCGGCCGTCGCCGAGGTGGACGCCGACGGCGGTGCCGTCCGTGGGGCACGGTCACCTCGAGGTCGGCGCGCCCACCGGCGGGCATCACCACCGACCGGTCGGTGACCTCGGTCGGCTGCGTTGACGTCGTACCCGTCGGTCGCCAGCAGCCGGAAGGGCCCTGAGGTCCAGATGGCCTGCGGCCCGTTGTCGGTGTTGATCGCGCGCACCCGCACCCGCTGGCCCGGCTTGGCCACGACCGGCTGGTCACCGGTGCGGCCGTTGACGGTCTCCTCGCCGTCGTAGAGGTGCGCCAGCGCGAGGGTCTCGAGGACGCCCGGCGTCCGGCGTGCGCGGACGGATCACGATCGCGCCGAGCAGCCCCTGGGAGACCTGCTCGTGGGAGACCTGGTGGGAGTGGTACCAGAAGGTGCCGGCGTGCGGCGCGACCCAGCGGTAGGTGTAGTCGTGCCCGGCCTTGATGGCGTTCTGGGTGATGCCGGAGACGCCGTCCTCGGCGTTGGGCACGTCGACGCCGTGCCAGTGCAGGGCGATGCCGCCGGCGACGTTCTCGTTGTGCACGTGGACCTCGACGAGCTGGCCGACGGTCGCCTCGATCGTCGGCCCGGGCGAGGTGCCGTTGACGGTGTAGCCCTCGATCGTCTTCCCGGAGGCGAGCTTGAGCTTCCCGTGCCGGACGGTGAGGTCGACGACCACGTCGGCGCGGGCGGTCCTTGGGGGTGTCCAGCGAGGTCACGCTGACGCTCGCCGGACGCGTGCTCCATCCCGGCCATGTGCCCATGCCGGCCATGCCGTGGGCCGGTCGGGGCGCCGCCGCCGTAGTCGGCGTACCCCATGTCCATCACGGAGTACAGCGAGGGCAGCCTGCTGTTCCACCACATCCAGCCCAGCGGTACGACGATCGCCAGGGTCAGGACGACGCCGACCAGGACCCGGACCCGGTCGCGCGAGATCACGAGACCGCGGCGGCCTCGGGTGTCGCGCTGCCGGGGTCGACCAGGTCGGCCTGCTTCGCCGTGCGATAGGCCAGCCAGAACAGCAGCAGCGCCCAGAAGCCGTGGATGAAGCCCAGTGCGGGTACGGCGTGGGCCACCATGCCGAGCGCCACCTGCAGCACGATGCCGCCGAACAGCATGCCGGCCCACTTGGCGCCCTCGGGCACCTTGGCGAAGAAGGAGATGATCAGCAGGATCAGGCCGATCAGCGGGATCAGCATCTGCGCCGTTGATGCCGTGGATCATGAACCCGCGCTCCTCGGTGAAGCTGAAGCGTGTCGCCCTCCATCTTGGCCTTGGTGAGGCGTGTTCGCCGTCCTCGATGTAGCTCGCACAGACCGAAGACCGCCCAAGCGATGGCGGCAGCCTGGACGAGGATCAGGGCATCGATCGCGTAAGGCGAGGTACTTGTAGGCGGAGCGCATCGGACAACCTCCCAGCGAGTGCAAGGTGCTGGACGCGCGACATCTTCCACTCAGGACATTGCCCGTCGCGTGGGTATTTCGCGGACTTCGGACTAGTCCAGAACCGGGGACGAAATCACTCAGACCGGAACGAGTCGGCCGGGTAGACGCCGAGGATCTTCACGTCGGTGGTGAAGAAGGCCAGCTCCTCGAGGGCTCGCTCCAGCGGGAGGTCCTGGGGGTGTCCGTCGACCTCGGCGAGGAACTGGGTCGCGGTGAAGTGGCCGCCGACCATGTAGCTCTCCAGCTTGGTCATGTTGACGCCGTTGGTGGCGAAGCCGCCGAGCGCCTTGTAGAGCGCGGCGGGGAGGTTGCGCACGTTGAAGATGAAGCTGGTGACGACCGGGCCATGGCCCAGCGGCGCCTCGACGTACTCCCGGGAGAGCACCACGAACCGGGTGGTGTTGTGGTCCTCGTCCTCGACGTCGGACGCGAGGATCTCCAGGCCGTAGGTCTCCGCGGCCAGGGGCGGCGAGATCGCGGCCTGGGTGAGGTCACCGGACTCGGCGACCTCGCGGGCCGCGCCGGCGGTGTCGCCGGAGATGACCGGTCGCAGGCCGTGCTCGCGGATCACCTTGCGGCACTGGCCGAGCGCGTGCACGTGGCTGTGCACCGTCTTGATGGTGTCGAACGAGGCCCCGGGCAGGGCCATCAGCGCGAACTGCACGCGCAGGAAGTGCTCGCCGATGATGTGCAGGTCGGAGTCGGGCAGGAAGTGGTGGATGTCGGCGACCCGGCCGGCGACGGAGTTGTCGATCGGGATCATCGCCAGCTCGGCGTCACCGCCCTCGACGGCGGCGAAGACGTCCTCGAACGACGCGCAGGGCACCGGCTCCCAGTCGGGGTAGTGCTGCAGGCTGACGATGTGGGAGTTGGCTCCGGGCTCGCCCTGGTAGGCGATCCGGCGTCGGTCGGTCGAGGTCACAGGTCCGAGTTTCCCACGTCGTGCCCGCGCCTCTCCGCGAGTCTCCACGAGGCGAACCGTCCGGGCTCTACCCTCACTGCGTGGACACCTTCCTCGGGATCCTCGCCCTCGTCGTGGCGCTGGTCGCCCTCGTCATCGCACTGGCGGGTCGGCGTACGAACAGCCGCGCACGCGGCAAGGCCGACGCCACCGGCCTGCCGGAGGACCCGCGCGCCCTGCGGCAGGAAGTCGCGGCGCTCAAGGCCGAGAGCGCGCAGGCCCTCCGCAACGTGGCCGTCGTCCGGTACGACGCCTTCACCGACACCGGCGGCCAGCTGTCCTGGTCGCTGGCCCTGCTCGACGACAGCGGCAGCGGCGTCGTGCTCACCTCGATCCAGGGACGCAACGAGTCGCGCACCTACGCCAAGAACGTCGCCGGCTGGACGAGCGAGACCCAGCTCTCCCCCGAGGAAGAGGACGCGATCACCAACGCGCGCGCCTGACCTGCGGCGTCCGACGTGACCAACGTCGCGGTTTGGGCGGGCCCGTTCGAACCTAGACTCCGGTCATGAAGCTCACGGTGATGACCCCTCTCGCCATCCGCATCGGCGCCATCCCGTGGATGCCCAAGCTGCTGCCCCAGATCACGGCGACCGACAAGTTCGTGCAGAGGATCAGCAAGGGCCGGGTGACGATCCTCGACATCGCCGGGCTGCCCAACCTGATGCTGACGGTGAAGGGCCGCAAGTCCGGGGTGCCGCGTACGACGCCGCTGCTGTGCGTGCCCCACCAGGGCGGCAACCTGATCGCCGGCTCGAACTTCGGCCAGCTCAAGCCCCCGGTCTGGGTGGTCAACGTCCGCGCCGCGATCGAGAAGGGCGAGCTCGTCGGCGTCGCCCAGGACGGCGGCACCCACGACGCCAAGGCCCGCGAGATCACCGGCGCCGAGCGCGAGGAGCTGTGGGAGGTCATGGTGAGGACCTGGCCCAACTACGCGCGGTACGCCGCCCGTACCGACCGCACGATCCCGGTCTTCTACCTCGACCCGGCCTGACCCGGTGAGCTAGCCGCTGCCCGAACCGGACAGGGCTGGCGGGCAATTCTGCGAGGCTGGTGGGCCGAAGTATCGGCCTGCCCGGCGGCAGTTTCCCCGGGCGCCCGGGGAAACCGACCCTGCACCACCCCTACCGAGGCACCCGCACCAACAACCGCCCATGGATGCACCGGGCACGGATCTCCTTGCCCGGGGCGATCAGGTCACCATCGAGCTGGCGGGGCGCGTCGACGTTGGCGCGTACGACGACCTCCCGGCCGCTCATCCGGGCGATCAGCTCGTCGGTGCGCTTGCTGCGGGTCATCACCCGGATCGCCAGCGGCAGCCAGGACAGGAACCGTCGCGGGTAGAGCAGCACCACGTCGAGGCGGCCGTCGTCGATGGCCGCGTCGGGGATCAGCGGCATCCCGGCCTGCAGGAAGCCGACGTTGCCGATCACCATCGTGCGCGCGCGGTGGCGGGTGAACTCGCCGCCGTCGACGGAGACGTCGATCCGGATCGCCGGGAACATCAGCGACTTCAGCGCCGACCAGACGTAGGCGAGCCAGCCGACCTTGGCCTTGATGTCCTCGTTGACGCCCTCCATGATCGCGGCGTCGAAGCCCATCCCGGCCATCACCAGGAAGGTCGCGTCCTCCATCTTGTCGCCGCTGACCTCGACCATGTCGATCGCGCGGTCCTGGCCGTTCAGCGCGACGTCGACGGCCGAGCGCAGGTAGAGCGGGATGTCGAGGTTGCGGGCCAGCAGGTTGCCCGTGCCGGCGGGCACGATCCCCACCGGGACGCCGGTGCCGGCGAGCTCCTCGCAGACGGCGCGGATGGTGCCGTCACCGCCGATCGCCAGCACCAGGTCGGCGCCGCTGACCGCGGCCTCGTGCGCCATCCCGTAGCCGGTGTCCTCGACGCGTGGTCTCCCACCAGACGACCGTGCTGAAGCCCGAGTCGGTGGCGAGCGCCTCGACCAGCACCCGGAACTGGTCGGCCTCGTCGATCTTCGAGGGGTTCAGGATGACGGCCAGCTTCTTGCGCTGGTTGGGCACCGCCTCGGCCAGCGGCGGGCTGTCCAGCGCGATCGAGCGCGGTGTCGGGTCGTAGAAGGCCAGCCACGCGAGCACCACTCCGGCGCCGAGGAGGTAGCCCGCGACCACGTCGGAGACGTTGTGCACGCCGAGGAAGATCCGGTCGGCACCGACGAGCAGCGCGATCGCGAGGGCGAGCACGAGCACCAGGCGTCGTACGCCGCGACGCCGCATCAGCATGTTGGGTCAGCACGATCGCCACGCCGGCCGCCGCCGCGATGCCCGAGCGAGTGGCCCGACGGGAACGAGTAGCTGTTCAGCGTCATGACGGGGTCGGTCCACACGGGACGCGGTCGATCGACGAGGTTCTTCAGCGCCAGGGTCAGCAGCGAGGCGGTGGCCATCACGCCGACCGTCCAGATGGCCGCGCGCCGGTAGCCTTGGTCGCGAAGAGCGCACCGGCCACGACGCGGTGGCCACCGCCATCGGGCAGCGTCGAGGTCGCCACCGACACGGCGTGCCAGAAGACGTAGACACCGTGGTGGTCGCTAGGTGAACTGCTGGGGCCAGGTGCCGAGGTCGGTGTCGAGGTCCTGGAGCGGAGCCCACTCCGTGCTGACGAGCAGGGCCAGTACGGCGAAGAGCGCGAAGCACAGGGCGCTCCATCCCAGGCGGGAGGGGCGCTTGTCGGCTTCCGTCACATTTCCGTCCTGTGCTCGAGGCGGACCACGATGCTCTTCGATACCGGTGTGTTGGAGACCCGGGCGACCGAGTCCAGGGCGACGAGGACGTTGGTCTCGGGAAAGTATGCCGCCGCGCAGCCCCTGGCCGTCGCATACGACACCACCCGGAAGTCCTCGGCCCGGCGTTCGCCGTCGGCGGCGACGCTGACGAGGTCGACGTGCTCTCCCTCGGCGAAGCCGAGCTCCTGCCGGTCCATCGCGTTCACGAACACCACCCGGCGTCCGTGCTTGATGCCGCGGTAGCGGTCGTCGAGGCCGTAGATGGTGGTGTTGAACTGGTCGTGGCTGCGCACCGTCTGGAGCAGCAGGTGACCCTCGGGGACCGCCAGGATGTCGAGGTCGTTGGCGGTGAAGCGCGCCTTGCCGGTCTGGGTCTTGAACTCCCGACGGTCGCGCGGCGGGTGCGGCAGCGGGAAGCCGCCGGGCTCCTCGATGCGCTCGTTGAACCGCTCGAAGCCCGGGATCACCCGCTCGATCCGGTCCCGGATCACGGAGTAGTTGTCGCGGAACTCGCCCCACGGGATGCCCGAGGTGCCGTCGGGCCACAGCGCCTCGGCGAGGCGCGTGACGATGGCGACCTCGGAGAGCAGGTGCGGCGACGCGGGCTCGAGCCGGCCGCGCGAGGCGTGCACCATGCCCATCGAGTCCTCGACCGTGACGACCTGCTCGCCGGTGACCTTGGTGTCCCGCTCGGTGCGGCCCAGGCAGGGCAGGATCAGCGCCTCGCGGCCGGCCACGGCGTGCGAGCGGTTGAGCTTCGTCGAGACGTGCACCGTCAGGTCGAGGCCGCGCATCGCCTCCTCCGTGCGCGTGGTGTCCGGGGTGGCCGAGACGAAGTTGCCGCCCACCGCGAAGAACGCCTTGACCTTGCCGGCGTGCATCGCCCGCAGCGTGTCGACCGAGTCGAGCCCGTGCTCCCGGTTGGGCTCGAAGCCGAACTCGTCACGCAGCCCGTCGAGCAACGAGTCGTGGGCCTTCTCCCAGACCCCCATCGTGCGGTCGCCCTGCACGTTGGAGTGGCCGCGGACCGGGCACAGCCCGGCGCCGCGCTTGCCGATGTTGCCGCGCAGCAGCATCAGGTTGGTGATCTCCTGGATGGTCGCCACCGCACCCTTGTGCTGGGTCAGGCCCATCGCCCAGCAGACGATGACGCGGTCGGACTCGCGGTACTTCTTCGCGACCCGCTCGATCTCCGGCCGGGTCAGCCCGGTCGCGGTGAGTACGTCGTCCCAGTCGAGCTTGTCGAGGAACGTCACGTACTCGTCGTACTCCGAGCAGTAGGCGGCCACGAACTCCTCGTCGACCGCCCCCGCCTCGATCGTCAGCTTCGCCATCGCCGCGAACAGCGCCTGGTCGCCGGAGATCCGCACCTGGAGGAAGTCGTCGGTGAGGTCCTGGCCCTTGGTCAGCCCCTTCGGGGTCTGCGGGTTGTGGAACCTGCGCAGCCCGGCCTCGTCGAGCGGGTTGATGTTGACGATGTAGGCGCCGTTCTTCTTGGCCTCCTCCAGCGCCGAGAGCATCCGCGGGTGGTTGGTGCCCGGGTTCTGCCCGACCACCATGATCAGGTCGGCGGCGTAGATGTCCTCGAGCAGCACCGAGCCCTTGCCGATGCCGATCGAGTGGGCCAGCGCGGCACCGCTCGACTCGTGGCACATGTTCGAGCAGTCGGGCAGGTTGTTGGTGCCGAAGCGCCGCACCATCAGCTGGTAGAGGAACGCCGCCTCGTTGGAGGTGCGGCCCGAGGTGTAGAACGCCGCGGCGTCCGGGGTCGGCAGCGAGCGCAGCCGCTCGGCGATGAGCGCGAAGGCGCCCTCCCAGTCGATCGGCTCGTAGTGGGTGCCGCCGGCGGGCTTGTACATCGGCTCGGCCAGCCGGCCCTGCTGGCCCAGCCAGTAGTCGGTGCGCCCGGAGAGGTCGTCGAGGGAGTGCTCCGCGAAGAAGTCGCGGTCCACCCGGCGCAGGGTGGCTTCCTCGGCCACGGCCTTGGCGCCGTTCTCGCAGAACTCCGCGGTGTGGGTGTGGCCGGGGTCGGGCCACGCACACCCGGGACAGTCGAAGCCGGTGGGCTGGTTGACGCGCAGCAGCGTCAGCGCCGTACGCCGCACGCCCATCTGCTCCTGGGACATCTTCATCGCCTTGAGCACGGCCGGAACACCCGCGGCATGGTGCTTGCGATGTCCTACCTCGAGGTTGTCTTCTGTGGGATCATTTCGAGGAGCTTTCCTGGCCATGTTCCCCATTCAAACCCATGGCCGCTCAACTCGAGGGGGCCCACATTGCGTCGCACCGAATTGCTGCGGTCCGCAGCCCCGGTCGCCGCAGCGGTGACCGCGCTGCTGCTGACCGCTGCGTGCGGCGACGTGAAGGTCACCTCCGACTCGGCCAAGGGCGGTTCCGACAAGGACTCGACCGCCTCGCCCGACCCCAGCGCCTCCGTCGACACCAGTGCCGCTGCGGGCGACTGGCTGCTCGGCCTGCAGAGCGCCGGTGGCAACGACGGCGAGAAGAGCACCACCGTCTACATCACCTACGACCCGTCGACCGGGCAGGCGAAGGCTCGCTCGATGCCGGGCGTCACCGCCGCCAGCGCGTCCTCCGACGTGGCCCCGCTGCTGGTGAGCGCCGACCGCAAGTGGGCGATCCCCGACACCGGCATCTCCAACCACGAGGAGAACACCGGGCAGCTCACCGTCTACTCGCTGACCTCCGACGCCACGCAAGGTCATCGACATCCGCCAGGCCACCGGTGACAACGGCCTGCGCCCGATCGGCTGGGCCTTCGACCCCGAGCGCGCCGACACGCTGCGGGTCGTCGACACCGCCAACCGGGTCTGGGTGGTCAACGTCGCCGGCGGCAAGGCCACCCAGGAGGGCACCCTGGCCAAGGGCCCGTGGGTGTTCACCAACGGCTTCAACCACAACACCGGTGAGCCCTACATGGAGAGCATCGACAGCGACGCCACCAACCCGGCCGGCAACGGCCCGGCGGACACCTCCCCGGTGACCCGTGACGGCGGCACCGTCCTCGCCGACGACTCCGACGCGCTGGCCAAGCTGCCGGCCAGCCCCTGCCGCCTCGGCGCTGCCTTCATCGACGCCAACGGCGTCACCTGGACGTTCTGCGCGGACAAGCCGACGCTGTCGACCTACTACCTGCCCAAGGACGGCACGACGTGGACCGCCTACGGCAAGCCGAGCAGTCCGGTGGCCCCCGAGGCCGCGGCGTTCCCGCTGGTCCTGCCGCCCGCCCAGTAGCCAGCCCAGTAGCCAGCCACAACCCGTCCGGCAAACCTGTCGCGTCCCCTCGATATCCTCGCGAGGTGATCGACCCACGACTGCTCCGCGACGACCCCGACTCACTGCGTGCTGCCCAGGAGAAGCGGGGGCTGTCTGCCGAGGTCGTCGACCGCGCGCTCGAGGCCGACGCCGCCCGGCGCGTCGCGATCGCCGACTTCGAGCGCCTGCGCGGTGAGCAGAAGCAGCTCGGCAAGCTGATCCCGAAGGCGCAGGGCGAGGAGAAGGCCGAGCTGCTGGCCCGCACCAAGGCGCTGGCCGCCGACGTGAAGACGGCCGAGGCGGCCCAGTCCGAGGCCGAGAGCGACTGGCGCGACGCGATCTACGCGATCCCCAACCCGGCCGCCGAGCAGTCGCCGGCCGGCGGCGAGGACGACTACGTGGTGCTCTCCGAGCACGGCACCCCGCGCGACTTCGCCGCCGAGGGCTTCGAGCCGCGCGACCACGTCGAGCTCGGCCGCATCCTCGGCGCCATCGACGTCGAGCGCGGCGCCAAGGTGTCGGGCTCGCGGTTCTACTACCTCACCGGCTCCGGCGCCGACCTCGAGTTCGCCCTGGTCAACATGGCGATGGACCAGGCCCGGGCGGCCGGCTTCACCACGATGGTGCCGCCGACGCTGGTCAAGCCGCGGGCCATGGAGGGCACCGGCTTCCTCGGCCAGGCGGCCGACGACGTCTACCGGATCGAGGGCCAGGACACCTACCTCGTCGGTACGTCGGAGGTGCCGCTGGCGGCGTACCACTCCGACGAGATCCTCGACGGCGAGTCGTTGCCCCGCCGCTACGTCGCGTTCAGCCCCTGCTTCCGCAAGGAGGCAGGCTCGCACGGCAAGGACACGCGGGGGATCATCCGCGTGCACTGGTTCGACAAGGTGGAGATGTTCTCCTACACGACCCTCGAGGACGCCGCCGCCGAGCACGAGCGGCTGCTCGGCTGGGAGAAGGAGTGGCTCGACAAGCTCGAGCTCGCCTACCGCGTCATCGACGTGGCCGCCGGCGACCTCGGCCTCTCGGCGCAGCGCAAGTTCGACTGCGAGGCCTGGGTGCCGACGCAGGGTCGCTACCGCGAGCTCACCTCGACCTCCAACTGCACCGACTTCCAGACGCGCCGGCTCGACATCCGCGGGCGCTTCGACGGCGACGTGAAGCCGATCGCGACGCTCAACGGCACCCTGGTCGCGATCCCGCGCACCATCGTGGCGATCCTCGAGACCCACCAGCAGGCCGACGGCTCCGTCCGCGTCCCGAAGGCGCTGCAGCCCTACCTCCAGGGCCGCGAGGTGCTCGAGCCGGTGACCGGTGCCTGACAACGGCTCTGACTGGCAGCCCCGGCTCGTCGCGCTCGACATCGACGGCACCCTGCTGAAGTGGGTCGAGGGCACCGGCCAGAACTACGAGGTCATCGCCCCGGTCCTCTACGACGCCGATCCAGGCCGCCGTCGACGCAGGGGCCCACGTCGTGCTCGCCAGCGGACGCTCCCCGCACGGCATGACCAAGATCGCCGACCTGCTCGACCTGCCCCGCGAGGGCCAGGACCGGCTCTGGGTCGTCGCCTCCAACGGTGCGGTGATCTTCCGCTACCCGCCGCTCGAGGTGGTCCACGAGGAGACCTTCGACGCGAGCGAGGCCGTGCGCCAGGTGCTCGAGCAGCACCCCGACGCCCTCGTCGCCGTCGAGGAGCGCGGCGTCGGCTACCGCGTCAACCGGCCCTTCCCCGAGGGCGAGCTCTCCGGCGACATGATCGAGACCGAGCTGCACGAGATCCTCGGCCAGCCGGTCAGCCGCGTGATCATCCGCGACCCCACCGCCTCCGCCGACGACTTCGTCGCGATGGCCGCGCGGCTCGGACTGCACGGCACCGACTACGTCGTCGGCTGGACGGCCTGGCTCGACCTCTCCCCCGTCGGGGTGTCCAAGGCGTCCGGGCTGCAGTACGTCGCCCGCCACCTCGGCCTCACCGGCGAGGACACCCTCGCGATCGGCGACGGTCGCAACGACATCGAGATGCTCCGCTGGGCCGGCCGCGGCGTGGCCATGGGCCAGGCCGTCGAGGAGGTCCACGAGGCCGCCGACGCGACCACCGAGACCGTCTACGACGACGGCGCGGCGGTCGAGCTGCGCACGTGGTTTCCAGACGGGCGCGGGGCGCCCTCCTCGACCCAAGGGTTCCCGTGAGCCTCCCGGACGACGTGGTCTCCGAGCGGCTGACCCTGCGGCTGATCAGCCCCGAGGACGCCGAGGGGATGCTCGCCGGCCGGCGCCGGGTCTCCTGGCATCCCGACTACCCGCGACGCGACGACCGCGACGCCGCCTCGATGGTCAAGGCCGACGATCCGCACGCCGGCTGGGGACCGCGGCACATCGTGCGCAACGGCGACGGGATGGTGGTCGGGTCGATCGGCTTCTTCGGTGCCCCGATCGCGGTCGACGACGTCGACGAGACCGAGGTCGGCTTCGGGCTGGTCGAGGACGCGCGCGGCCACGGCGCCGTCACCGAGGCGCTGACCGCCCTGCTCGAGCACACCGACCGGGCCGGCGTACGCATCCGGGCGAGCGTGCAGCCCGAGAACCGCGCCAGCCTCCGCGTGCTGGCGAAGTGTGGCTTCACCCAGCTGCGCGGCTCGACCGAGGACGGCGAGCTGGTGATGGTGCGCCCGCTGCCTGCTTCTTCGGTGGTTGAGGAGCGAGCGCCAGCGAGCGTCTCGAAACCACCCACTGACTCCTAGATTTCGAGACGCGTCGCACGGTCCGTCGCTCGCGCCGCTCCGTGCCGACGCTCCTCAATCTCTTCGCTGTTGCACCCCTCGCAGGCTCGGCGTGCAGCTCAGAGGTACATGCCGCCCTGGGAGCCGGGCTCGGGTCCGTCGTCGTCCTGCTGGGGCTGGCCGTGCATGCCGGGCATCGCGCCGGGCGGCAGGGCGCGGCGCATCTGCTCGAGCTGCGAGCGGGCGGCCATCTGCTGGGCGTAGATCGCGGTCTGGATGCCGTGGAAGAGACCCTTCGAGCCAGCCGACCAGCTGGGCCTGCGCGATCCGCAGCTCGGACTCGGTGGGCGGGGTCTCGTCGAAGGGCTGGATCAGCCGGTCGAGCTCGTCGTCGAGCTCCGGGGCGAGTCCGTCCTTGAGCTCCTGGATCGAGGTGTGCAGCACCGTGGCCAGCCGCTTGCGGCCGGGCTCGTCGAGGGGCGCCGACTTCACCTCTTCGAGGAGCTGCTGCACCATCCGGCCGATCCGCATCACCTTGGCGGGCTGCTCGACGAGGCCGGTCAGCCGCTCGGCGTTGTCGCCGCCCTCCTCGTCGTCGGCCACCGCGTCGGCGGGGACCGCCACGGGCTGGCCGTCGGGGCCGATCACCATGATGTGGTCGGCCTCGGGCTGCTGGTCCTGAGGAGTCGACATGAGCTCGACCCTACCGACCTGTCGTCAAGACGATCTTGCCGCTGTGCGACCCCGACTCCATCAGCTCGTGCGCGCGGGCGGCCTCCTCCAACGGCACCTCTTCGTGTACGACGGCCCGCACCTTGCCCTCGGCCACCAGCGGCCACACGTGCTCGACCACCGAGGCGCAGATCGCCGACTTCTCCTCGGTCGGACGGGCCCGCAGCGTGGTCGCGATCACCGCACCGCGCTTGCGCAGCAGCACGCCCAGGTCGAGCTCGCCCTTGGTGCCGCCCTGCATGCCGATCACCACCAGCCGACCCTCGGTCGCCAGCGCGGTGACGTTGCGCTCGAGGTACTTGGCGCCCATGTTGTCGAGGATCACGTCGGCGCCACCGGCCTCCGAGAGCACCTCGACGAAGTCCTCGTCGCGGTAGCTGATCGCCCGGTCCGCGCCCAGCGACTCGCACAGCTTCAGCTTCTCCGGCGAACCCGCGGTCGCGAACACCCGGGCGCCGAGCGCCTTCGCGAGCTGGATCGCCATGGTGCCGATGCCGCCGGCACCGCCGTGGACGAGCAGCGTCTCGTCCTGCTGCAGGCCGGCGATCATGAACACGTTGGACCACACCGTGCAGGCCACCTCGGGCAGCGCGGCCGCCGTGACGAGGTCGACCCCGGACGGCACCGGCATCACCTGACCGGCCGGCACGGCCACCTTCTCGGCGTACCCGCCGGCGGCGAGCAGCGCGCAGACCTCGTCGCCGACCTGGTGGCCCTCGACGCCCTCGCCGACGGCGCTGATGCGGCCCGAGCACTCCATGCCGAGGACGTCGGAGGCACCGGGAGGCGGCGGGTAGAAGCCCTGCCGCTGCAGGGTGTCGGCGCGGTTGACGGCGCTCGCCACGACGTCGATGACGACCTCGCCGGCAGCCGGCTCGGGGTCGGGCAGGTCGGTGACGGTCAGGGCCTCGGGACCACCCGGTTCGGGTGCGATGACGGCACGCATGACCGCCACCCTACGAGGGGTGTTCGGGGGTCCGGTGGGACCTCGGGTCAGACCTCGACCTCGATCGCGGCCTCGATCTCTTCGTCGTCGTCCTCGTGCTCGAGCTCGTCGGCCGACTTGTCCCACCGCTGCGCCAGCGCGGCGGCCAGGCCGGCCAGCCGCTCCAGCTCGGCAGGGTCACCGTCGGACGCGGCCGCGGCGTACCCCAGCAGGAAGGTCGAGATCGGAGCCGCCGGCCGTTCCACCAGGTGTGCCGCGTCCCTGGCGAGGTCGAGGATCAGTGCCTCGTCCACCTCCACCTCGATGTCGAGGACGTCGCACAGCTCGTCGATCCAGTCGTGCAGGTTCACGCTTCACAGTCTTGAGCGCGGAGCCGGTGGGACGCAACACGTATCCCAAATGTCTTTCGGCGCGGTCCCGGCTCAGCCGCCCAGCCGCTCGCGCAGCTCGGTGAGGTCGTCCCAGGTGTCGACGTCGCGCGCCTCCCACGCCAGCGCCGGCACCTCGGCCAGCCGCAGCCCGGCGACCAGGCTGCGCATCGGCAGCCCGTGGTGCTCCTCGAGCGTGCGGGGCGGCCTCGAGCAGGGCCTCGCTGCGGTAGACGGCGCAGAGGTACTGCCGCCGCCCGTCCTCGTCCACGAGCAGCGCCCCGTCCTCCTCCGCCGACAGCATCAGCCGGCTGACCGTCGCCGTCGTGACGAGCGGCATGTCGACGGCGAGCACGACCACCAGGCGCGGTGGTCGAGGGAAGCCGGCCAGGCCCGGCGAGCAGGCCGGCGGCCGGGCCGCCTCCCGGAGGGTCCTCGCGGACGAAGCTCACGGGACGGCTGGTGAGCACCTCGTCGCCCACGACCACGACCTCGGGCACCTCGGCGAGCGCGCCGAGGACGTGCTCGAGCATGGTGATCCCGGCGATCTCGATGGAGGCCTTGTCGGCGCCCTGGAACCGAACAGCGCTGCCGCCGCTGAGCACGATGCGCCCCGAGCTCGGTCGTTCCCCCTCCGTTCACGTCCGCAGTCTGGCACCTGCGGACCGCTTGGGCGACGGGCCGAACGGCTGGCAGGGTGGAGGCATGGCCGACCAACCCGCCGACAAGCTCAACGTCCGCCTCGTCCAGCGCGCCTCCGGCCTCGACCCGGCCGAGAACCGCGCCGTCCTCGACGAGCTCGCCCCGCTCGCCGAGGGGACGGACCTGGTGGTGCTCCCCGAGGCGTTCGCGCGCGACTTCGGCGAGCCGGGCTCCGACCTCGCGCCGTACGCCGAGCCGCTGGACGGGCCGTTCGCGAGCCGCCTCCGCGAGCTGAGCACCGGCACCGGGACCGCCTGGCTGGCCGGCATGTTCGAGGTCGCCGACGACCCGGCCCGGCCGGTGAACACGCTCGTCCTCGCCGACGACGGCCGGTTGACGGCGTACCGCAAGATCCACCTCTACGACTCCTTCGGCTACCAGGAGTCCTCGACCATCAGTGCCGGTCCCATCGCGCCGTGCCGCGTCGACCTCGACGGGTTCCCGCTCGGGCTGATGACCTGCTACGACCTGCGCTTCCCCGAGCTCGCGCGCACGCTCGTCGAGCAGGGCGCGGAGGCGTTGATCGTCCCCGCCGCCTGGGTCGCCGGCGAGCGCAAGGTCGAGCACTGGCGCACCCTGCTCCGGGCCCGGGCGATCGAGAACACGGTCTGGGTGATCGGCGTCGGGCAGCCCGGTCCCCGCTACTCCGGCCACTCGATGGTGGTCGCGCCCGACGGCGACGTCGTGGTCGAGGCCGGTGACGACGACGCGGTCGCCCTGGACGCGGTGATCGACCGCGAGGCCGTGAGCGCGGTGCGTCGTACCAACCCCTCGCTGGCCAACCGGCGGATGTAGCGGCGGTATCCTCCCGGGCGTGCCAAGGGTCGAGAGGGTGCCGGGCCGCCGCAAGGCGGTGCCGCCACGACTCGACCGGGCCGCGGAGCTACCCGCCCGGGCGCGCGCCCCACGCGTCGGCGCCCACCGCCGGCGACGAGCAGCCGCCGCCGTCCCGCCAGGGCGCACGAGCAGCAACGGCGTCCCGCACGCTGTGGCTGCTGGGCCTCGTCGCCGCCTCGGGCGCGCTCGTGGCCGCGCGCTACGTCGACGTGGACATCCACGTCGAGCAGTCGGTGGCGGCTGCGCTCGGCGTGCTGATGGCCCTCGGGCTGGCGGTCCGCAGCGGCGGGCGCGCGGTCCCCGCAGTCGTCCTCGCCGTCATCGTCGGGGCCGCAGCGGTCGCGACGCAGTGGCCCGCCCTGCTGGCCGGTGCGGCCGTCGGCACCGGCGTGCTCGCGGCGTGCCTGGCCGTCCTCGGCACGACACCGGCGTCGTCGTACGGCCGCGCGGTCGTCGAGGTCGCTCGTCGCCGAGCTGCTCGCCACCGCGGGCGCCCTCGGCGTGGCCGGCTTCCGCGTCGGCATCGACCCGGACCGCTTCGAGTACACCGTCCTGGCCCTCGCCATGGCGACGACCGTCGCCCTGGTCTACCGGCTCGGCGGCGGCCTGCACGGTCTCGGCCGCAGCGGCCTGGTCCTCGTCGTCGCGGCGCATGGTGCTGCTCGTCGTCGGCCTCGCCTACACCGCCGCGCTGACGCACTGGGGATCACCCGGGCTCCGCGCCGACGTCGACTCGGCCAAGCTCTGGATGCACGACCACCTCGGCGCCGTACCCCATCCGATCGAGGTGCTCCTCGGCGTCCCCGCCCTCGTCTGGGGTGTCACGATGCGCGACCGGCGCCGCCAGGGCTGGTGGGTGTGCGCCTTCGGTACGACGGCCACGGCCTCGGCCGCGACCCGGCTCGTCGGCGAGGACACCTGGACCGTGCAGCACCGCGCTGGGAGCGGCGTACAGCATCGTGCTCGGGCTGGCGCTGGGGTACGTCGTCATCCGCGTCGTGCGCCTGCTCCGGGGCAAGCCCGGCCGTCGCGCCGCCCGGGTCGAGGACACCGGTCACCGCCCCGAGCCCCCGCGGCTCCAGCCACTGCACTAGGTCCGGGCAGGCACGGCACTACACTCGGGCCCGGTCCCGCAGGGACCTGGAGGGGTGCCGGAGTGGCCGATCGGAACCGCCTTGAAAGCGGTCGCTGGCAGTGATGTCAGCCGCGGGTTCGAATCCCGCCCCCTCTGCCGAGACTGCCGGAGGCTGCTACTCCGAGCCGCCGAGCTCCAGCGACACCGAGTCGTAGACGAGGTCGTGCAGGCGCTGGACGTGGTGCTCGAGATCGGTGAGCAGCCGTCGCGTCTCCTGCAGGATGCTCTCGGTGTCGAGCTTGTCCAGCACGCCGCTCGCCAGGGCGGTGGCGCGCGCATGCAGCTGGTGCCGCACGCGGTTGGAGGACTGGGCCCGGGCCGCCAGCCAGGCATCGGCTTGTCGCGCCTGGGGGCCGGAGAGGGCGTCCTTCACCTCCGAGAGCCGGCGACGCACGTTCCAGCGCCATTCGGGCGCAGTGCTGTCGGCCGAGAGGATCTGACGAAGTTCGTTGACCGCGGTTTCGAGAGGAGCCATTCCCGAACCACCTCCACGAGTCCGTTTCGTGCACAGTGGGAATCTGAGTGTGACTCAGGTCACCGCCCCCGACAAGAGTGGATTTGGTGGGCGGCCCACTGCGCGGGTGTAATCGGCCGGTGCCAGACCCGGTTTCCCCGCCTCCCGCCAGCCCCGCCGGCCCCGTCGACTTCGCGCTGGCCCCGGCGCTGCGCGCTCCGCCTGCTCGGCTCGGGTCTCGTCGCGATCGGCCTGGTCGTCGCGCTCGGCGTGCTGGTCACCTGGGTCACCGATCTTCCGACGGCGTTCGTCTCCGGGCTCGTCGTGCTGGGCGCCGTCGGCGCGGTCGCGCTGGGGCTGCTGGTCGGCGTACGCCACTGGGTGCTGCGGCTCGACGACACCGGCTACCGGGTCCGGGTGCTGCGGACCGCGGAGGCCCGGTCGGCCCGGTGGACCGACGTGCTCGACCTCCAGACCGCGACCGTGTCCGGCACCCGGTGCCTGGTGCTGCGCCTGCGCGACGGGCGTACGACGGCGCTGCCGGTCGACGCGATCGAGGGCGATCCGGTCGCCCTGACCGAGGCACTGACCACCCACCTCGACCGGGGACACGGGTACCGCCGCCTGCGCTGACGGCCGACCCGACGTACCGGATTTTTCGCCGACCCGGTGGATGGGTACCCTGTGGCCTGCTGTTCCTGGAGGTGTCGCCTAGCCCGGTTTATGGCGCCCGCCTGCTAAGCGGGTTGAGGGTAATGCCCTCTCGCGGGTTCAAATCCCGCCACCTCCGCGGTTGACCGCCCCGGACCCACATGGGTCCGGGGCGGTCCCAGTCATGCCCTGAAAACCTGCGTGAACATGCAATGCACAGTCATGTGGACACCATCTCTGTTACTGGCCCGAGAGCCGCGGGCACGATGGCACTTGCCCCGAGATGAGAAGGAATTGCTCCATGAATTCACGAATTTTCAAGGTAATTGCGGCCACTCTGCTCGCCGTCGGACTGTCCACGGCCAGCATCGCTGCTCCCGCTGACGCGGCCATCCTCAAGAAGGCCTCGACCGGTGCCAGCACCAGCGACACCGGATGGGGTTACACCGCCAAGTAGACCGACAGGGGAAGCCGAGCTCTGAGTCGGTCAGTTGTCGGGGGCTGACTCCGAGTCCCGGCTCCCCATCGCATAGCCGAGCTGGAACCTGGTCTCCACGCCGTACTCCTCCTTGAGGGCTGCGACGTAGGAGGCGTAGGTGCGCGTGCTGACGCCCACACGTTTGGCACTCGCAGGGTCGCTGTGGCCCTCCGTGAGCATCCGCACGGTCAGCTGTCGCACCTCCGCGGCGATGTCGCTGTCGGAGGCGCTGCCCCGCTCGTTGTACTCACGAGCCCGCTCCCAGGAGCGGTCGAAGATGTCCGCGAGGTAGGACACCAGGTTCGTGTCGTGGATGGCGAGGGCCACGTCGGGCGCCTCGCCCGGAATGATCGCCAGCCGGCGGTCGATCACGATCAGCCGGTTGAAGAACTCGTCCAGCGTGCGCACCTGCGCCGCCGTGGGCGAGCATCAGGTTCACGTAGTCGCGCGTGGCCTTCGAGCGCCGCGCCGTGTGCTGGTAGAGCGTGCGCATGTGCACGCCACGCTCGATCGTGCGCAGGTCGCGGTCCACCGCCTGCTGCAGGATCACCGCCCGGCGAGCGCCGGCCGGCTGGGCGGTCAGCAGCTCGGTCTCGGCGTCGTCGACCGTCGACTCGAGGAAGCGGTTGATGTTGGGCAGGCCGCGGATCTCGTCGATCGGGCTCCCGGTCGGCGTACGACGGAAGGCCTGCGAGAGCGAGGCAAAGGTGTCGGCCCACGCCGCGGACTCCGAGAGCAGCTCGGCCACCTGCCGGCCCATCGGGGCGACCACGCCGGACTGCGCGGCCGCCGGGTCGGCCGCGACCCAGCCGCCCGACTCCGCCTGTCGCAGCAGGCCCAGGTCGACCAGCACCCGCACGGACGCGTGGTCGGGGTGGTCCCGCTCGAGCCGGGGGTCGTTCTCGGGGAGCACCCCGATCGCGACGACCTCGCGGAAGATCGTCCCGGCCGGCCCCTCCAGCAGTGCACGTCGTTGCGGCCCCTGCTGCATGTTCATGCAACGCAGCATGCCCTGAAAAGACAGGACCCGCACCCTCCGGGCGCGGGTCCTGGTCCACTCTGGGTGGGAACGGCGGTCTAGGCGCCGAGCCGCGCCTTGAGGCCGTCGAGCTCGGTCCACAGCACCGCGGGGAGCTGGTCGCCGAACTTCTCGAACCACTCGGTGATCTGGGGGATCTCCTGCTTCCACTCCTCGACGTCGACGTTGAGCGCCTGGCGTGAGGTCCTCCTCGGTCATGTCGAGGCCGTCGATGTCGAGCGAGCCCGGCGCGGGCACGTGGCCGATGGGCGTCTCGACCGCGGCGGCCTGGCCGTCGATGCGCTCGATGACCCACTTGAGCACGCGGCTGTTCTCGCCGAAGCCGGGCCACAGGAAGCCGCCCTCGTCGTCGCGGCGGAACCAGTTGACGTAGAAGATGCGCGGCATCTTCGCGGCGTCGTTGTCCTTGCCCATGTTGATCCAGTGGCTGAAGTAGTCACCGGCGTTGTAGCCGATGAACGGCAGCATCGCCATCGGGTCGCGGCGGACCACACCGACCTGGCCGGTCGCAGCGGCGGTCGTCTCGGAGGAGAGCGTGGCGCCCATGAAGGTGCCGTGGACCCAGTCGCGGGCCTCGGTGACGAGCGGGATGGTGGTCTTGCGGCGACCGCCGAAGAGGATCGCGTCGATCGGGACACCGCGCGGGTCGTCGTACTCCTTGGCGAGCATGTCGCACTGCTTGATCGGGGTGCAGTAGCGGCTGTTCGGGTGGCTGGAGAGCTCCTCGGAGTCGGGAGTCCAGGGCTCGCCCTTCCAGGAGGTGGCGTGGGCCGGCGGGTTCTCCAGGCCCTCCCACCAGACGTCGCCGTCCTCGGTGAGGGCGACGTTGGTGAACACCGAGTTGCCCTTGTTGATGGTCTTCATCGCGTTGGGGTTGGTGTGCTCGTTGGTGCCGGGAGCGACGCCGAAGAAGCCGTACTCCGGGTTGACCGCCCACAGCCGGCCGTCGTGGCCGATGCGCATCCAGGCGATGTCGTCGCCGATGGCCTCGACCTTCCAGCCGGGGATGGTCGGCTCGAGCATGGCGAGGTTGGTCTTGCCGCAGGCGCTCGGGAAGGCCGCCGCGACGTACTTGGTGACGCCCTCGGGGCTGGTCAGCTTGAGGATCAGCATGTGCTCGGCCATCCAGCCCTCGTCGCGCGCCTTCGCGCTGGCGATGCGGAGGGCGTAGCACTTCTTGCCGAGCAGGGCGTTGCCGCCGTACCCCGAGCCGTAGGACCAGATCGCGCGCTCCTCGGGGAACTGCACGATGTACTTGGTGTCGTTGCACGGCCAGGCGACGTCCTTCTCGCCCGGCTCGAGCGGGTGGCCGACGGAGTGCAGCGCCGGCACGAACGGCGCGTCGAGCTCCTCCATCTTGCGCAGCACGTTGGTGCCCATGCGGGCCATCACGCGCATCGAGGCGGTGACGTACGCCGAGTCGGTGACCTCGACGCCGAACATCGGGTTCTCGGCCTCGAGGTGGCCCATCACGAACGGGATGACGTACATCGTCCGGCCCTTCATGCAGCCCTGGTAGAGCTTGCGCATGATGGCCTTCATCTCGCCCGGGTCCATCCAGTTGTTGGTGGGCCCGCAGTCCTTCTCGTCGACCGAGCAGATGTAGGTGCGGTCCTCGACGCGCGCCACGTCGGTGGGGTCGGAGGCCGCGTGGAAGGAGTTCGGCTTCTTCTTCGGGTCGAGACGGGTGAAGGTGCCGGTCGCCACCAGGGCGTCGGTCAGCTCGACCCACTCCTCGTCCGATCCGGTGCACCAGTAGACGCGGTCCGGGGTGGTGAGCTCGGCGACCTCGTTGACGAAGGCGAGGATGCCTGCGTGGGATGTCGGCGCGCTGTCGTGGGTGGCGGTGGTCTCGTTCGACGTGTCGGCGGTCATGCCTGTTCCCTCTCGAGCATTCACGGTCGACCCCTGTGATGGGACCGACCGGCCACCGAGCGCATCGGCGGTAGGTGTCCTTGAGTTGCAGTACGCGGGTGCCGCGCCGTTGCATCACCCGATTTTGTAATCCCTCAAGTTACGCCGGGAAATGTCGCCGATGTAACGGAGGTTGAAGGGGAATCTACGTCCCCGGACTGATTACGCCTATTGGATCGATCCAGCGGTCTAACGGCCGGGACTTGTGTGGGCAGGCTCACGTCGAAAGCGAATTTGTTGTCCGAAGCGCGGACAGCTGCGGGCGTCGGAAACCCCCGTCGTGCGGCCGGTGCCGCGGCCGATTTCGACCCCGCACGGGTCGTCGGCTAGAGTTTCGCAGTCCTCGGAGCAGTCCGGGGCCGGCGCCTGTAGCTCAACGGATAGAGCATCTGACTACGGATCAGAAGGTTTGGGGTTCGAATCCCTACAGGCGCGCAGCGAGGCTGAACAGAAAGACCCCGAGGACCGCGCGAAGCGCCGCCGTCGGGGTCTTTGTCATGTCGCGCCGAGCAAGCGCCTGTCGACGAGCGCAGCGAGGAGCACAGGCGCGCAGCGAGGCCACAGGCAGGAGCGCAGGCGCGCAGTGAGCCACAGGCGCGCAGCGAGGAGCACAGGCGCGCAGTGAGGCCACATGCCAAGCCTGTCGACGAGCGCAGCGAGGAGCACAGGCGCGCACTGGGAGACCCCGGTGAGAGGGGTACTGGCAGGGACTCCCACACCGGCTGGAGCGCCGTACCGTGAGTCACATGGCCATCAAGGACGACATCCGTGAGTTCCTCACGACGCGTCGCGCCAAGATCACGCCGGAGCAGGCAGGACTTCCCGTGTACGGCGCCAACCGTCGCGTCGAGGGTCTCCGCCGCGAAGAGGTGGCCATCCTGGCCGGCATCAGCGTGGAGTACTACACCAAGCTCGAGCGGGGCAGCGTCGGCACCGTCTCCGACAGCGTCCTCGAAGGCCTCGCCCACGCCCTGCAGCTCGAGGAAGCCGAGCGCGACCACCTGTACCGGCTGATCCGCACCGCCAGCACCTCGAGCAACCGGACCGCCCGGCGGACCCCCACCAAGAAGCAGGTCCGCCCCACTGTCCAGCGCATCCTCGACCAGATGCCGATGCCCGCCTACCTGCGCAACGGTCGCTTCGACGTACTGGCCGCCAACGACCTCGGCCGCGCGCTCTACAGCCCGCTCTACGAACAGGCGGGAGCCGGGGACCACCCCAACAGCGCCCGCTTCCTCTTCCTCGACGCGTCAGCCCCGGAGTTCTTCCTCGACCACGACAAGGCAGCCAACGACTGCGTGGCCTTCCTCCGTGCCGAGGCCGGGCGCGACCCCTACGCCAAGGAGCTCTCCGACCTCGTCGGCGAGCTCTCCACCCGCAGCGACGACTTCCGCCGGCGTTGGGCAGCGCACGACGTGCGGTACCACCGCACCGGTCGCAAGCGGTTCCACCACCCGCTCGTCGGCGACCTCGAGCTCGACTACGAAGCCTTCGAGCTTCCTGGCGATGTCGGGCAACGCATCAACGTCTACACAGCACCACCTGACTCCGCCTCCGCCGAACGACTCGACCTCCTGGCCAGCTGGACGGCTCCGGCACGGATCGTCAGCCCGGCCGAGGACACCTCCACGCCCTGACCCACCCGGCTGCGTACAGCCACAGGCGTCTGCCGGACCCTCTCGACAAAGGAGAACCACCATGGACACACGCACGCTCGGCACCACCGGACTCCAGGTGTCCACGCTCGGCCTCGGCTGCATGGGGATGAGCCAGTCCTTCGGTGCGCGACCACCCCGCGACGAGATGATCGCCTTCCTCCGCGCCGCGGTGGAGCGCGGCGTCACGCTCTTCGACACCGCCGAGGTCTACGGCCCCTTCCACAACGAGGAGCTGGTGGGCGAGGCACTCCAGCCCGTTCGCGACGACGTCGTCATCGCCACCAAGTTCGGGTTCGCGTTCGACGAGGACGGCAAGCAGACCGGTGTCAGCAGCAGGCCGGACAGCATCCGTGCCGCCGTCGACGGCTCCTTGCGTCGCCTGCGGACCGACGCCATCGACCTGCTCTACCAGCACCGCGTCGACCCGGACGTCCCCATCGAGGACGTCGCCGGCACCGTCAAGGAGCTGATCGAGGCCGGCAAGGTGCACCACTTCGGGATGTCCGAGGCCGGCGTCGGCACCATCCGCCGAGCCCACGCCGTACAGCCGGTCACGGCCCTGCAGAGCGAGTACTCCCTGTTCTGGCGCGAGCCCGAGGACGAGATCCTGCCCGCCCTCGAGGAGCTCGGCATCGGCTTCGTGCCGTTCAGTCCCCTCGGCCGCGGATTCCTCACCGGTCAGGTCACCGCCTCGACGGAGTTCGGCGAGGGAGACATCCGTGCCACCCTCCCCCGGTTCGAGGCCGAAGCGCTCAAGGCAAACCTCGCGCTCGTCGACCTCGTCACCACGGTCGCCGAGCGCAAGGGCGCCACCGTCGGCCAGGTGGCCCTGGCCTGGCTGCTCGCCCAGAAGCCCTGGATCGTGCCGATCCCCGGGACCAGGCGGCTCGAGCGCCTCGACGAGAACCTCGGAGCGGCCGATCTCGAGCTCACCGCCGAGGACCTGACGGAGCTCGACAGCGCATCAGCCAGCGTGCAGGTCGTCGGTGATCGATACCCCGAGGCCATGCAGAAGATGATCGACCGCTGACCCCGGTGACTCCGGGGGCGCACACCGAGGACTGGGAGAGGTGAAGCGCGTACTCACCTCCTCATCGGCGTTGTTCTGGGGGCTGCAGTTCGCGTTCCTGAACCCGGTTCTCGCCCTGCTGCTCGTGGAGCTGTACGACGCGACGCCGGGCCAGGTCGGTGGGGTGCTCGCGGTCTACAACGCCAGCGGATTCGTCGCCTCCCTCCTGGTGCCGGCGTACGCCGACCGCAGGCACGACTACCTGCGCCCGATGCTGCTGTGCGGGGCGTTGACCTTCGTGCTCGCAGGGGCGCTCTGGCTGACCTCGTCGCTACCCGTCGCGTTGGTCGCGCTCGTCGTCATCGGCGCTCCGGCCGGCGTGGGTCCCGCGCTGCTCTTCGCCCACCTGAAGTTCTCGGGTGCGCCGATGGCCGAGGTCATCCACACCCGAGCGATCGTGTCCTTCGCGTGGGTGGCAGGACCGGCGCTGGCCACCCTGGTCATGGGCGGACTCGGCAACCGCTCCATCCTGCCCGTCCTGGCCGTGGTCGCCGTCTTCAACATGGCCACCACGTTCGCGATGATGGCGCAGCGCCGGACGAGCTCGGTCGATCACGCCGCAAAGGCGGAGAGCGCGGAGGAAGGTCGCCCCGTTGCGCGCGCGGCCGTCGTCGCCGTGGTGATCGCGTTCATCGCGTTGCAGGCCACGAACAGTGCCGCGGTGTCGATCATGAGCCTCTTCGTCACCCAGCGACTCGACCTCGCGCTGATCTGGTCCGGCATCGCGCTGGGAGCCTCCGCCCTGCTGGAGATCCCCGCGCTCCTGGTCATCGGCCGGCTCAGCCGACGCGTCTCCAGCCACGTCCTCGTCATCTCCGGGTGCGTGACCGGAGCCGTCTACTACGTCGCGATGGCCTTCGTCGCCGATCCCGATCACCCTGGTCCTGCTCCAGGTGCTCAACGCATGGTTCTTCGGCATCGTCGCCGGCGTCGGCCTCACCATGTTCCAGCAGATGATCCCGCGCCCGGGCCTTGCCTCCGGGCTGTTCACCAACACCCGCCGCGTCGGCGCCATCGTCTCCGGACCGATCATCGCGTTCGGATCCGCATCGGCCGCCGGCTACCAGGGCATCTTCGCGGTGTGCGCTGCGCTGACCGCCGTCGCACTGGTCGTCGTCGAGCTGGCACGCCGGATCGACCGCCGCTCGCACGACATCGAGCCGCCGAGGATCAGCGCGGATCAGCCATCTCGCGCTCGACGAACGCGTGGCTCTGCTTCCGCCCGCCGAGCATCGTTGCGGCGATGATGGCAGCGAGCAGGGCCGCGATCCCGCACACCAGGAAGCCGATCGAGTAGGCGTGTGACAGGGCGTGGAAGGCGACGTCCTGGAGCGGGTTGAACGGCACCAGGTGGCCGTCAGGACCAGGGATGTGCGAGGGCACCGCGTTGGCGCCCAGCGGCCCGGACTTCACGGCACCGACGGCCGCCTCGACCTCTGCCCGCTTGTCGTCGGGCACGTGCGCGGGCGAGGCGTAGAACGCAGTGACCGCCTTCTGGAGGGAGGGCGACTCGGCGATCTTCGCGGCGATGGCGCTGGCTGCGTTGGTGAGTGCGATCGCGCCCACGATGGCCGGCCCGAGGGTGAGGCCGAAGTCGCGCAGCATGCTGGTCGCGCCGCTCGCCATGCCGGCCTTCGGCGTGGGCACGCTGTTGACCGCGACCACCGTGATGGCGGTGACGGCGGTCTTGAAGCCGGCACCGACGACGAGCAGGGGTACGGCGATGGCCGCGATCGAGAGGTTGGTGGCCGGGATGGCGGCCAGCACCAGGTCGCCGATGCCGATCAGGGCCGCGCCGGCGGCAAGCACCCAGCCGGGGTTGAAGCGCTGCAACGTCCTGGTGCTGACCGGGAAGAGCGCGACACCCATGATGTTGAGCAGGACGAACCCGACTGCGGTCTTGAGCGGCGGGAACTCCTGGATGGCCGAGAGCCGGATGCTGGTGGCGTACGCCGTGCCGAGGTAGGCGAACATGGCGAGCACGGTCACCACGGCGGAGACCGTGAACATCCGGTTGTTGAACAGCTCGAGCTGGATCAGCGGCTTGTCGACCCGTCGCTCGATGTACACGAACGCCACCATGAACACGGCCGCGATGACGAAGCTGGCGATCACCTGGGCGCTCCCCCAGCCGTCCTCGGCCCCCTGGATGATGGCGTACAGCAGGGCGAAGAGAGA
>CAWCQB010000009.1:0-107765 GCA_963797505.1 uncultured Actinomycetota bacterium
CACGGCGAGACCGCGCTCGTCGTGGGTCACCGCCGGCCACGGAGACTGACGGGCCCAGGACAACCCCTCGGCGACGTACGCAGTGATCTCGGGCGTGGCCGTGCTGACGGCAGCCACGTCGCCAGCGTAGGAGTCGAGGTCCTCGACGCCGGCGCGCTCGAGCAGCCGGCGGAGGTTCGTCAGCTGATCGGAGAGCCAGCCGACAGGGTCCGCGCCGATCGCGGGGTCGAACACGCGATCGCCGGGCTCGCCGGCCGACATCGTCGGGTGCCAGTGCATCCGGTCTGCCGCGTGCGGCGCCGACTCGAGCAGGTCGATGCGACACACGGCCGGTCTCAGCACGTTGCTGCTCGAGGAGTACACCGAGCCTTCGTACGTCGAGCCGGCCGGCTTGATCTCGACCCTGACCCCGCGCTCGCGGGCATCAGGCTGTTCGGAGATCGCGGGATCGAGGAAGTCGATGCAGAAGACGGCGACGGCGAGCCGGTCGAAGAGCCAGACCTTTTCCATCCCGACAGCATCGCAGGAGTTGCCCGTGGCTCGTGCGGCCGAGGCCTGGCAGATACCTGCCCTCGACCGGGTCAAAGCGCGAGGTCCCGTGGTTGACTGGTGACCTGCCCGGGACCCCGGTACCCCGCACAACACGCTGTGGAGACCGGGGTTTCCTGTGCCATCCGATGCCGAGAACATCATCGAGCTGCTGGGCCCCCGAGAAGTCATCGGACAGGCCATCGACGTGCTCATGGCGCGTGACGTGCTGAGCCGGGACGACGCCTTCCAGCTGCTGGTCCAGGACGCGTCTGACTCCCGTCGCAAGGTCGTCGACACCGCCGCCGACATCATCGAGCAGCGCAAGGGCGACTGACCAAGGCCCCCGGGGCACGGGTGGAGGGTCGTCCCCCGGCTGTGGCCACGGGCCGGTCGGCTCATCCTCCCCGACGTCAGCCGACCGGTCCGTGCACGCAGAGCTCTCCCAGGACCTCTCTTCGAGGCCCTGGGAGAGCTGTGAAGCTGGTCTGCTGATCAGGCGGGCTGGGGGACCTTGCGTCCAGCCTCGGGGACCTCCTCGGACTCCTCGGCCCGGCGAGCGTGCCAGAGGCCGAGCCCGGCGAGGAGGAGCAGGACTGCCGCGCCGGCGAAGGCGGCGATCGAGGCGAAGCCTGCGATGGTGCCGATCGTGGCGAAGGCGTAGCCGTAGAGGAGCAGGCCGCGCAGCGTGTCACCCATGAACAGGGTCTGGCGCAGCTGTCCGAGAGCCTGACCGTCGGGGCTGGCCTTGTCGGCATCGCTGAGCCCGATGTACTGGCCACTGACCTGCTCGTAGGTCTGGCCCTTCGACGCCTCGTTCATGTGGGCCAGGATGTAGTGGTCCGCGAACGCCTTGGCCTCGGGACCGGTGTCCATCGGGCTGCCGGCGTACTGCTTGAGAGCGTTCGCGTCTGCCTTGGGCAGGCCGGTGAGCGCGTCACCCTCCGGCATCGTGATGCCCTGCATCGTGAGCTGGTTGTTGACCTGGTCGCCGATGAAGTTGTGGGCCCACAGGAGCAGGCCGCCTGCCACGAGCAGCACCCCCACGAGGACCAGCCCGGTCGCTGAGATGAGCTTGTCGAATGCTGATCGCATGAGTTCTCCAGAGTCGTGGCGGGGAGCGTCTGTCCCCGCGTACTCACGAGGCTAGGAATCCCCACGTTCGGCCGACAGGGTCGGAGGACCCGACGCCGAGGGCGGAAGGTCCCGGCCGCTCACGCACGGACAGGGTGGTCGACGACCGTGGCCGCCATCAGCTTCGCGGCCTGGCGTACGCCGAGGCCCTCCAGGTGCAGCCGTCGCCAGGCCCAGAAGTCCACGGCGAGCCGGAGCAGAGTGCGGCGGTCGTCACGTCGGCGACCGGCCCCGAGCGACGTGGCGAGGGCGTCGGCCAGCTCGCGCCCCATCACGTCGATGCTGGTGCTGAGGAACTCGTCGACCTCCGGACGGAGAGGGGGTCGTTGATCACCTTGCTGAACAGCGGCTCGGTCCGAGGTACCACGCGTAGAGGCGCGTGAGTGACTCGGTGACCCGCGCGGTCGGGTCCTCGAGCGCGAGGGCGTCCTCGAACTCGGGCGGAGGGTGCACATCCCGCCGGCGACCGTTCCCGCGACCGAGGTCGGCTGACGAGAAGGCTTGCGACAGACTCCGGGTACCCCCGACAGGCCACGGGGTACCTGGAGGAGCAATGGAGACCTGGTCGGTCAACGGCATCGAGCTGGCGGTGCTCGTCGAGGGGTCCGGTCCGCTCGTCGTGCTCGCCCACGGCTTCCCCGACATCGCGCTGACCTGGCGGCTGCAGGTGCCCGCGCTGGTCGCGGCCGGCTACCGCGTGGTGGCTCCCGGACATGCGCGGGTACGGCGGCAGCTCGCGTCCAGCCTCGGTCGAGGCCTACCGCAGCGACGTGGTCGGCGAGGACCTGGTGGGACTGCTCGACCACGAGGGCGTGGAGCGCGCGCACTTCGTCGGGCACGACTGGGGTGCCTCGAGCGTGTGGCCGCTGGGCCTGACCCATCCCGACCGGGTGCTGTCGCTGACCGGCCTGAGCGTCCCGTACGCGCCGCCGTCGCCCGCGCCGCCGACCGAGATCTTCCGGAAGCGGCTGGGCGAGGACTTCTACATGCTCCGCTTCCACAGCGACGACGCGATCCCGGGGCTCGAGCGCGATCCCGCCCGCACGCTCGCCCTCATCCTGAACGGCCAGATCGACGACCCGGGACCCGACGTCGCGGTGGAGCGTCCGACGTGGCTGCCCGAGGACGTCTTCGAGGAGTACGTCGCCGCCTTCACGCGCAGCGGTTTCGCCGCAGCGCTCAACTACTACCGGAACCTCGACCCCAACTGGCAGCCTCGCGACGGAGCGCGAAGCCGCCACGATCGAGGTGCCGTCGCTGTTCGTGACCGGCTCGCTCGACCCCGTCGCGCTGTTCATGTCGGCCGAGAACGCAGCCTCGTCCTTCCGCTCCCTCGAGCAGCACGTCGTCGACGGCGCCGGCCACTGGGTCCATCAGCAGGAGCCCGACGAGGTCAACGCGCTCCTCCTCGATCACCTGGCCCGGGCGGATGCTGAGCCGGGCTACTGGAGGCCGGCGCGGACCGAGGTGATGCGCTGGGTGTTGAAGCCGAGCCAGTGCATCCGGCCGACGTAGCGCGCGTGCTCGACCTTGAGGCAGCGATCCATGATCACCGTGACGCCGCCGTCCTCGGCGATCTGCGCGCCCTCCTCGTTGATCACGCCGAACTGGCACCAGAGGGCGTCCGCACCGATCTCGACGGCCTCGCGGGCGATGTCGGGCAGCGCATCGGGTGCGCGGAACACGTTCACGATGTCGACGTGCTCGGGCACGTCGCGCAGGCTCGGGTAGCAGGTCTGGCCGAGGATCTCCGTCTCGCGCGGGTTGACCGGGATGACCTGGTAGCCGTGCCGCTTCAGGTAGTAGCCGACGAAGTAGCTCGCCCGGAGCGGGTTGTTGGACAGGCCCACGATCGCGATCGTCTTCGCGCTGTGGAGCACGCGCTGGATCGTCAACGGGTCCTGGTACCTGGCGAGGTCGGTCATGCCGTTGCCTGCTTCCCTGCTGCTGCGGCGACGTGGGCGAAGCCCTGCTCCAGGTCCCAGATCAGGTCCTCGACCGACTCGGTGCCGACCGACAGCCGCACCGTCCCCGGCCCGACGCCGGCCGCCTGCAGCTCCTCGTCGCTCAGCTGGCGGTGCGTCGTGCTGGCCGGATGGATGATCAGGCTCTTCGCGTCGCCGACGTTCGCGAGGTGCGACCAGAGGCTCACGCCGCCGATGAGCCCGAGCCCTCCGGCCCGGCCGCCGGCGGCGTCGAAGGAGAACACGGCGCCGGCGCCGCGCGGGAGGTACTTCTCCACGAGCGGGCGGTACTTGCTGCCGGGGAGGTCCGGGTAGGTCACGTTCGACGCGAGCTCGTGGGAGTCGAGGAAGGCCGCGACCTTGCGTGCGTTCTCGACGTGTCGGTCCATCCGCAGCGACAGCGTCTCGAGTCCCTGGAGCATCAGGAAGGCGTTGAACGGCGAGAGCGCGCCGCCGAGGTCGCGCAGGCTCTCCGCCCGGAGCTTCATCAGGTAGCCGTAGGTCCCGAACGTCTCGTGGAACTGCAGCCCGTGGTACGCCGGTGACGGGTCCGCGACCACGGGGAACCGGCCGTTGGACCAGTTGAACGTGCCGGCCTCGACGACGACGCCGCCGATGCTCGTGCCGTGGCCGCCGATGAACTTGGTCGCGGAGTGGATCACGATGTCGGCGCCCCACTCGATCGGGCGGCAGAGGTACGGCGTCGCGAAGGTGTTGTCCACGACCAGCGGCAGGTCGTGCTCGTGGGCGATCGTCGCGAGGGCCTCGAGGTCCAGCACGTTGCCGCCGGGGTTGCCGATCGTCTCGCCGAAGAAGGCCTTGGTGTTCGGCTTGATGGCCTCGCGCCACACGTCCGGGTCGTCGGGGTCGACCCAGGTCACCTCGATGCTCAGCTTGCGCAGCAGGTGCTTGAACTGGTTCACCGTGCCGCCGTACAACGCCGAGGAGGAGACGATGTGGTCGCCCGGCTCCAGCAGGGTGAACAGTGCGGCGGCCTGCGCGGCGAGCCCGCTCGCGAACGCGACCCCGCCGGCGGCGCCCTCGAGGTTCGCCACCCGTTCCTCGAAGACCGCCACCGTGGGGTTCATGATCCGCGAGTAGGTGTTGCCGTACTCCTGGAGGTTGAAGTACGCCGCCGCCGACTCCGGGTCCTCGAACACATAGCTGGTCGTCTGGAAGATCGGCACCGCCCGGGCACCCGTGTTCGGGTCGGGTCGTTGCCCGGCGTGCAGCTGGCGGGTCTCGAACCCGAAGGCGTGGTCGTCCTCGGGTCGAGCGGGTTGGTCGGTCACGAGGGCCTCTTCCGTGTGGTCATCTGCTCGCCCAGTCTGCCGTCAGGAAGCTGCGGATCAACGGGGTCTGTCGTGCTTCCTCGAGCAGGAAGCAGTCGTGGCCGTAGGGGGCGTCGATCACGTGCAGCTCGACCGGCTTGCCGAGGGAGCGGAGTGCGTCGTCGATCTCCCGCGACGCGGACGGCGGGTAGAGCCAGTCGGAGCTGAACGCGATCAGCAGCGTGCGCGCCGACACGTCTTCGAGCGCCCGCGCGAGCGACCCGTCGCCGTGCTGCCGGGCGAGGTCGAAGTAGGTCAGCGCACGCGACGTGTAGAGGTAGGTGTTGGCGTCGAACCGCTTCACGAACGAGTCGGCCTGGTGGGCGAGGTAGCTCTCCACCTCGAACTCGGGCTCGGTGATCGTGTAGCGGATGTCGTCGGCGAACTGCAGCCGGCGGCCGAACTTGTCCTCCAGCGCAGGCGCCGACAGGTACGTCACGTGGCCGACCATGCGGGCCACGCCCATGCCGGAGTCGGGCCGGCGATCCGTGCCGTAGTACTGCCCGTCCTGCCAGGCCGGGTCGCGCAGGATCGACTCCCGCGCGATGGCGTTCCAGGCCATGCCCTGCGGGTGGAGGGCGTGCGTGCTGGCGATCGCGACGACGGCATCGACCTGGTCGGGGTACTGGACCGCCCACTGCAGCGCCTGCATCCCGCCGAGTGAACCGCCGGCCACCGCTGCCAGTCGCTCGATGCCGAGGACGTCGAGGAAGGCGCGCTCGGTGCGCACCATGTCGGCGACGGTGATCACCGGGAAGTCCGAGCCGTACGGCCGCGCCGGTCGCCGGGTCGATCGACGACGGACCGGTGGTGCCGCGGCAGCCGCCGAGCAGGTTGGTGGAGACCACGAAGAACCGGTCGGTGTCGAACGCCTTGCCGGGGCCGATCATCCCGTCCCACCAGCCCAGTCCCTTGGGAGCCGTGCCATCGCGTTCCTCGGCGGCGAACCCGTCGCGGGTGCTCTCGTCGGGCGGCGTCCGGGACACCCCGGCCGCATGGGCGTCCCCGCTGAGCGCGTGGCAGACCAGGATGACGTTGTCGCGCTCGGGGGAGAGGACGCCGTAGGTCTCGTAGGCCACCCGGACCGGATGGAGGTCTCGTCCGCAGTCGAGGCGCACCGGCTCCGGCAGGTCGACGTACTGCGTCTCGACACTTCCGACCGAGCCAGTCATGCTCGTGGAGGAGGCCGCCATGTGCGCGATCGTATCCGCCTCGTCGGTATATTCTCCGGTAACCCTATAGGGTAAATAGACAAAAGGTTGAAAAGGGGTATCACGCGACATGACCACCACCGACAACGGCGTCAACGTACAGGCGCTGCTCGATGCACGCGAGGTGTTGAAGGGCGCGCCAGAGGCCGCCCAGTTCACCTGGAAGGCCACCTCCGAGTGGCAGAACGGCGTGCACACCACCACGAAGATCCAGAACTTCTTCGGGCTCGGGGCGGAGCAGAACCACAAGGCCGAGACGGTGCTGGACGCCGACCACCCCGAGGTCTTCGCGGCACCGGACGACGCCATCACGCCGATCGAGTACCTCCTCGTCGGGCTGACCAGCTGCCTGACCGCCGGCGTGGCCTCGGTGGCGCAGAACCGGGGCATCCAGCTGCGATCGGTCAAGGCGACCATCGAGGGCAACCACGACATCCGCGGGATCCTCGGAGCCGACAGCGACGTCCGCAACGGGTTCAACGACATCAAGGTGAACTTCTCCATCGACGCCGACGCGTCGCCGGAGGAGATCGAGGCCCTGGTCGCCCAGTCCCAGAAGCGCTCGGCCGTGTTCGACGCGCTCACGAACCCCACGGACGTGACTGTCGCGGTTGTCTGAGGACCTGTCGGACCAGGGGGCCCTCGAGCGGGTCTCCACGGTCGTCATCGGCGCCGGCCACGCGGGACTGGCCGCCAGCCTCGTCCTCAGCGAGCGGTCGATCGACCACGTCGTGCTCGAGCGGGGCGACGTGGCGAACTCCTGGCGGCACGAACGCTGGGACTCGCTGCGGCTGCTCACGCCCAACTGGCAGACCCGTCTTCCGGGCCTTCGCTACGAGGGCCCGGATCCCGACGGCTACATGAGCATGGGCGAGGT
The DNA here is from genome assembly GCA_963797505.1 of uncultured Actinomycetota bacterium. Lineage (GTDB taxonomy): Bacteria > Actinomycetota > Actinomycetes > Propionibacteriales > Nocardioidaceae > Marmoricola. Next base: position 7,046 of record CAWCQB010000009.1, read on the forward strand.
GGTCGAGCTCATCGAGCGCTTCGCCAAGATCGCCGACGCTCCGGTCCGGGCCGGCACGAACGTCACGTCGGTTCGTCGTACGGACGACGGGTACGCCGTGACGACCAGCCGGGGCGAGATCCGCTGCCGCACGCTGGTGATCGCGACCGGTGCCTGCAACGTGCCCTCGGTGCCGGGGTTCAGCGACGCGGTGCCGGCCTCGATCGAGCAGCTGACCACCTTCGACTACCGCAGTCCCGAGCAGCTGCCGCGACGGCGGCGTCCTGGTCGTGGGCGCGTCGGCGACCGGCGTCCAGCTCGCGGCGGAGATCCGGCGATCGGGTCGGCCGGTGACGCTGTCGGTGGGGGAGCACGTGCGCCTGCCCCGCACCTACCGCGGCCGCGACGTGCTGTGGTGGATGGACGCGTCAGGCGTGTGGAACGAGCGGTACGACGAGGTCGACGACCTCACCCGCGCCCGGCGGCTGCCTTCGCCGCAGCTGGTCGGGACCCCCGAGCGAGCCACGCTCGACCTGAACGCCCTCACGGACCTGGGCGTCGAGCTCGTGGGCCGCTGGGCGACCGTCCGCGACGGGACTGCGTTGTTCTCCGGCGGGCTGCGCAACGTGTTCTCGCTCGCGGACCTCAAGATGCAGCGCCTGCTGGGCAACTTCGACGACTGGGCGCGAGAGCAGGGGCTCGACGCCGAGCTCGACCCGCCCGAGCGCCCCGAGCCCACGCGGGTGCCCGCGTCGACGCGCTGGCAGCTCGACCTGAACAGCGGCGAGATCAGCTCGGTCCTCTGGGCGACCGGCTACCGGCCCGACTACACCTGGCTGGAGGTGCCGGTGCTCGACGCGAAGGGTCACCTGCTCCACGAGGGCGGCGTGGTCGACAGCCCGGGCCTCTACGCCCTCGGGCTCCCGGTGCTGCGGCGGCGCAAGTCGACCTTCATCCACGGCATCGAGGACGACGCGCGCGAGGTGATCGACCACCTCGCCGGGTTCCTCGCCGCCGGCCACTGACCCGTCACCGGGCCCCGATGGCCGTCGCCCTCAGTCGCTCGTAGACGGGGAGGGCCTGCTGGTAGGCCGTCGTAGCAGGCGTGGCTCGTCGGAGGTCGGCGGAGGCGGTGGCTCGCGCAGCTCGCTGAAGCCGGTCGAGCGAGCCGTGGATGCGTGCCAGTCGCCCCACAGGTCCCACTCCGGACGCATCCCCGGCTCCCAGGTCAGGGCGTTCTCGTCGTACGGCAGGTCCATGCGCTCGCACCACTCCGCCACCACGCCCGCGGGGTCGCGGCACAGCAGGTCGGCGTCCAGCACCACGCTCGGCTGGCCCAGCGAGTCGGTGATGCGGGCTGCCTCGTCGAGGTGCCTCCAGCCGCCCTCGTCGTCGGTGAAGTCCGGCCAGCGTCGCGCCAGGGAGCGGCAGTGTCGCTGCCGGGTCACGCACGAGGAAGCAGTTGTCGAAGCGCTCCAGCAGGTCGGGGCCGAGCACCTTGGCTGCGTGGTAGGCCATGTCCTTGACGAAGACCGGCCGCTCGCGGGCGGCGCTCTCGATGCTCTCCAGCACCTGCTCGGCCGAGCTGTCGGGCAGGGTCTCGGTGTAGCGCGCGGACCGGCGGTCGGGGCCGTAGTAGTAGGAGCGGGAGAACGGCTCGTCGAAGACGATGTGGTCGCCGCGCGCGCTGATCATCCGCTCGAAGGACGTCGACACCGACCGCGGCACGGTCCACAGAAGGATCACGCGATGGCTCATGCCGGCTCCTCGATTGGGTGGAAGTGACCGATCATTCCTCATGGCGTCGGTCGCCAGCCGAGCGCGGGGCCGAGCCTGGTCGCGATGTCGGTGAGGATCTGGACGTAGTCGGCGTGCTCGAAGGAGAAGGGCAGCGCGAAGGCGACCTCGTCGACCTCGCGGAAGCCGGCGTGCGCGTAGAGCTGCTCGGCGATCTGTTCCGACGTGCCCAGCCAGGTCGGGCGCGAACATCAACCGCCGCGGTCCCTGTGGCGTGGCGGTCCGGGCCAGCCGCGCCTCGGCGTACGCCGCGTACTTCGCGCGCTGGTCGCTCGAGGCGCTGTCGGTCGGCACGACGACGAGACCCTGCGAGACGCGCGCAGCCGGGCCGTCCGGGTGGTGCTCGCGGAACCGGCGCACGTGGGAGCGCTGCACCTCGGCGAAGTCCTCGGACTCCTCGGCCTTGACGACGCTGCTGGTCAGGAAGTTCATCCGGTGCTCGCCGGCCCACTGGGCCGAGCGGAGGCTGGCGCCGCCGTACCAGAGGCGGTCGGCGAGGCCCGGGTGAGTGCGGCTGCACGCGGTCGGAGAACTCCTCGATGCCGACGGTCCCCTCGAAGGGGCTCACCGCCTCACCGCGGACCATCCGCAGCAGCCGCTCGACCCGCGCGTAGCTGAAGTCCTCGAGCTCGGCGGTGTCCGGGTAGAGCGCCTGCCTTCACGTCGTCCCAGCGCATCGGCGGTCCCACGCTGACGCCGGGGTTGAGCCGCCCGCCCGAGAGCAGGTCGACGGTGGCGAGGTCCTCGGCGAGCCGCAGCGGGTTCTCCCAACCCAGCGGGATGACCGCCGTGCCGAGCGCGATCCGACTGGTCCGTTGCGAGGCCGCGGCCAGGATCGCGACGGGTGAGGAGATGCCGTACTGGAGGTGCCGGTGGCGCACCCAGGCGCTGTCGAAGCCGAGCTGCTCGCCGAGCTCGATGACCTCGAGCGTGGACTCGTGGCCCGGGCGCGGGTCGTCGCCGTCGAACAGGCCGATGGTCAGGAAGCCGAGCGTGCGAAGGGGTGCTGACGGGTCCGGCACGCGTCAGCCGACCTGGGCCGCGCGCCCGAGGACCTCGTCGCGCCCGGCGCGCTCCGACAACAGCTGTGCTGCGCGCAGCTGGAACTCGGCGATCAGCCCGGCCACCGCGTCGGGGATCACGCGCTGACGGCGGTGCTGCAGGCTCAGCCGGACCACGGTGCGGTCGCCGGCGATCGGTCGGGTGGTGATCAGCCCGACTCGCTCGAGCGGGTCGCCGGCGACGCTGTAGTCGGGAAGCACGGTGACGCCCAGCCCGTCGGCGACCATCACCTTGCCCATCTCGGCGCCGTCGGTGCTGTGCCAGCTGGCGGGCAGCTGGGCGCCGAAGAGCCGGTGGGCGAACCGGTACATCAGGTAGCCCGAGCGCATCGCGACGAACTGCTCGGCCCGGAGGTCGTCGACCGTGACCTCGCTCTTCTCGACGAGCGGGTGGTCGCAGGAGAGCACCGCGACCGGGCTGCCCTGCAGCAGCTCGATGCCGGCGAGCTCCGGGGACACGTCGTCGCCGCCGAGCAGGTTGATGATCCCGATGTCCAGGGTGCCCTCGAGGAGGTCCCGGTGGATCTCGGCGTGCTGCAGGTTGCGGACCTCGACGCTGACGCCGGGGAACCGCTGCTGGAACGCCTGGATCGCCGGCAGCAGCAGGGTCGAGGTGCCCGCGTTGACCGTGCCGATCCGCATCACCCGCACGGCTGCGCTCTGGTCACCGGCGGCGGCGCGCAGCCGTTCGGCGGCGTCGAGCACCTCCACGATGTGCTGCAGCAGCTCGCGCCCGGTGGCGCTGATCCGGGTGCCCGAGCGCCGCCGGTCGAGCAGCGTCACCCCGAGCTCCTTCTCCAGCTTGGTCAACGACTCGCTGAGGGCGGGCTGGGAGATGTGCAGGTGCTCGCTGGCACGACGCAGCGATCCGTACTGGGTGACGGCGGCGACGTACTGAAGCTGCTCGATGCGCATCAGGGCTCCAGGTGATCGGTGGACGCGACGGGGTGATCGGCAGAACCGAGCGCGTCCGGTTCGGGTTTCAATATCTACTAAGTCTATCGTCTTTCATGACACAGGAACCGTCGCGACTCGTACAGAACAGGAGGTGGTCGTCACATGTCCGTCAACCAGGTGCTCCATTTCCGCACCACGGCGCGGCTGCACGTCGACCTCCTCCTGACCGCCAGCTGTCTGTGTCACTGAGCTGACCGCTCCGGGCTCTCCGGATGCGGTTGGTGACCCGCCCATCCCGACCAGTCCCCCCGAGACCCGACAGCCCGGAGACACCCCATGCCCCAGAACGCCCCACGCCCCCTCCATTTCGCCGCGTTCGTGATGAACACGACCGGCCACATCGTCCAGGGAACCTGGCGTCGCCCCCACGCGCGGCAGACGGACTTCAACAGTCTCGACCACTGGGTCGACCTCGCCAAGACGCTCGAGCGCGGCAAGTTCGACGCGATCTTCTTCGCCGACGTGGTCGGCCTCTACGCGCCGTACCGGGGTGACGAGCGGAAGTACTTCGAGGCAGGGCTGCAGGTCCCGAGCAACGACCCGTCGGTGCTGGCGAGCGCGATCGCCTACGCCACCGAGCACCTCGGCATCGCGTTCACCGCCTCGATCCTGCAGGAGCACCCCTTCAACTTCGCGCGGCGGATCTCCACGCTCGACCACGCCAGCAAGGGCCGGATCGCCTGGAACATCGTCACCAACTACCTGCCGAACGCCTCGCGCAACTTCGGTCTCGAGGGCCTCACCGCGCACGACGAGCGCTACGCCTGGGCCGACGAGTACGTCGACGTGACCTACAAGCTCTGGGAGGGCTCGTGGGACGAGGACGCGCTGCTCCAGGACCCGGTGACCGGCATCCACGCCGACTACGACAAGGTCCACCGGATCAACCACGAGGGTCCGCGCTACCGCGTCGAGGGCCCCCACCTCGTCACCCCGTCGCCGCAGCGCACGCCCGCTCCTCTTCCAGGCCGGCGCCTCCGAGGCGGGCCGCACGTTCGCCGCCAGGAACGCCGAGGCCGTCTTCATCCAGTCGCCCAACCTCGACTCGGCCGCCCGCGACACGAGTGACATCCGCTCGCGCGCCGTCCAGCACGGACGCCGCGCCGAGGACCTCAAGTTCTTCCAGGGCCTGTACGTCGTCCCGGGATCCACCGAGGAGGAGGCGAAGCGGATCGCCGCCGAGCTCGACGAGTGGATCGACTACGACGCCCAGCTCTCGCACATGTCCGGCGCGGTCGGCATCGACTTCGGCCACGAGGACCTCGACAAGCCGATCGGCGAGCTGCAGACCGAGGGCGTGCAGTCGATCGTCGGCTGGATCAAGGACCTGGTGACCGACCGGCCGGCCACGCTGCGCGACGTCGCCCACTACACCGCCACCAACAGCCGCATCGTCGGCACGCCGGAGCAGATCGCCGACGGCCTCGCGCGCTGGCAGGCCGCCGGTGTCGACGGCATCAACCTCGTCAACGCCGAGATCCCCGGCAGCTACGAGGACTTCGTCGACCAGGTCATCCCGGTGCTCCAGGAGCGCGGACTGGCGCAGACGCGAGTACTCCGAGGGGACCTTGCGCCAGAAGCTCTTCGGTCAGGGCGACCGGCTGCCCGAGCGCCACCAGGCGGCCCGCTACCGCGGTGCGTTCTCGCCCGTCCCGGCCGGGAGCGCGTCATGACCGAAGAAGCGACTGGTCCTCAACCTGTTCGAGATGAACTGCGTCAGCCACATCACCCACGGCCTGTGGCGGCTGCCGGACAACAACCGCGAGCGGTTCAACGACATCGAGTACTGGACCGAGCTGGCCAAGCTGCTCGAGTCCGGCGGCTTCGACGCGGTGTTCCTCGCCGACGTGGTCGGCACCTACGACACCTTCCGGGGATCGGCCGACACCGCGATCCGGCAGGGGCTGCAGATCCCGAACAACGACCCGTCGGTCGTCGTACCCGCCATGGCCGCGGTGACCAAGCACCTCGGCTTCGGGATCACCTTCTCCACGACCTACGAGCCGCCGTTCGCGTGGGCCCGCCGGGCCTCGACCCTCGACCACCTGACCAAGGGGCGCGTGGGCTGGAACATCGTCACGTCGTACCTGCCCAACGCCGCGCGCAACCACGGCCTCGAGGGCGAGGTCGAGCACGACAACCGGTTCGAGCGGGCCGACGAGTACCTCGACGTCCTCTACAAGCTGTGGGAGGGCTCCTGGGACGACGACGCGATCACGGCCGACCACGAGAACAACGTCTTCGCGGACCCGGCGAAGATCCGCCCGATCTTCCACGACGGCACCTACTTCAAGGTCGAGGGCCCGCACCTGCCCTCACCCAGCCGGCAGCGCACGCCGGTCCTGTTCACCGCGACGCAGTCGGCGGCCGGGACCGCCTTCGCCGGCAAGCACGCCGAGGTCGTCTTCACCGGCGGGCCGAGCGAGGAGTTCGTGAAGCGGACGGCCGCGTCGCTCAAGCAGGCGGCCGTCGACGCCGGCCGGGCGCCCGGCGACCTCAAGGTCATCACCACGGCCGGCGTGATCGTGGCGCCGACCGAGGAGGAGGCGCGGGCCAAGCTCGCCCGCTTCCAGGAGCTCTCCGACCCGGAGGGCTACCTCGCCCACGCCGGGCTGCCGTGGGACCCGACCGCCTACCCGGCCGACCTGCCCGTCGACCAGGTGCCCGACCTCGCCGAGGGCCGGGTCGGTCGGTTCCGCCAGGTCGAGCCCGGCCAGACCGTCGGTGACTTCCTCGCCGGCTTCGGGGACCTCGCGCCGGCACCCGCTGTTCGTCGTCGGTACGCCGGACCAGGCGGCCGACGCGATCGAGCACTGGCTCGACGACGTCGGCATCGACGGCATCAACCTCCTCCAGTACCACTCCTACGACACGGCGAAGGACTTCATCGAGCTCGTCGTGCCGGTGCTGCGCGAGCGCGGCCGGCTGCGTGCGTCGTACGACGAGGACGAGTCCCTGCGCGACCGGATCTTCGGCGAGGGCGACCGCCTCCCCGAACGGCACCACGGCGCCCGCTACCGAGGCGGCGCCCACCTCCCCGTCTCACCAGCCGCACCCAGCGACGTACCCAGCGACACCCCGCCCCGGGCCGAGCAGCAGCTCAGCGCCTGACCCCGAGAAAGAGAAGAAACAGCCCATGACCAGTCCGTTCCCGCTCCGTCGTACCCGCCGCGTGGTGGCCGGGTTCGCAGGCCTCGTCCTGCTCGCCTCCGGCCTCACCGCGTGCGGCGCCGCCGCCGCCGAAGGGGGTGGCACCAGGGTCAAGGGTGGGACGATCACCTACGCCCACGTCCAGGAGCCGCCCTGCATCTTCGGTGGCTGGATCCAGCAGGCCTACATCTCGCGCCAGGTCCTCGACGGCCTCGTCACCGAGGACCAGGACGGCTCCGTCAAGCCGTGGCTGGCGACCTCGTGGGACGTCTCCCCGGACGGGCGCACCTACACCTTCACCCTCAAGGACGGTGTGAAGTTCACCGACGGCACCCCGCTCGACGCCGCCGCGGTGGCCTACAACTTCGACCAGTTCGAGAACACCGACCTCAACGGCACCGCGAAGGTGTCGATGGACCCCTACTACAAGTCCGCCGAGGCGATCGACCCCACGCACGTGGCGATCCACCTCACCCAGCCCTACCCGCAGTTCCTCACCCTGATCACGCAGGGGTACTTCGGCATCGAGTCGCCGACGGCGCTCAAGACCCGCTCGAAGGAGGAGAACTGCGAGAAGCCGATCGGCTCCGGCGCCTTCACCGTCGAGCAGTGGAAGAAGGGCCAGGAGGTCATCTTCAAGAAGAACCCGAACTACACCTCGTGGCCGTCGACCGCCAAGCACGAGGGCCCGGCGTACGTCGACGAGATCAAGTGGAAGTTCGTCCCGGACGGTGTCTCGCGCTACGCCTCGCTGACCACCGGCCAGAGCGACGTCATCTACGAGGTGCCGACGGTGAACTGGAAGGACGCGCAGTCCAGGTTCAGCAACACGATCCGCTACATCACGCCGGGCAAGCCGGTCTCCTTCTACCTGAACACCAAGGCGGGGGTCTTCACCGACAAGCTGGTCCGGCAGGCGTTCGCCTACGGCGCCGACCGCAAGGGCGCGGTCGAGGCCGGCTTCCACGGCGTCATCCCCTACGAGGGCAACCCGTCGGTCAGCCAGTCGACGCCCGACTACAACGACGACGCGGCCAAGGCCTACGCCTACGACCCGGACAAGGCCAACGAGCTGCTCGACCAGGCCGGCTGGAAGAAGGATTCCGACGGGTCCGCACCAAGGGCGGCAAGCCGCTGACCGTCAAGCTCGTGTACGGCGCCGGCTTCATCTTCACCTCCGAGGGAGCCACCGTGCTCCAGGCCCTGCAGGAGCAGTGGAAGAAGGTCGGCTTCGACGTCAAGCTCGTCCCGGCCACGATGGCCGAGCTGTGGGGAGGCAAGTACTCCGACCCGTCGACCTTCGACGCCACGCCGTCGTACTGGACGAGCCCGAGCCCGGCCATCCTCTGGATCGTCTGGCGGCCGAACACCGCCAAGGCCCCCAACGGCAACAACCGTGTCGTTCTACAACAACGACCAGCTCTCGCAGGTGATCCAGTCCGCGAACACGCAGACCGACGCGGCCAAGGCCTCGACGCTCTACAAGCAGGCGCAGCAGATCATCCAGGACGACGCAGCCGGCGTCGGTCTCTACACCCAGAACACGCTCATCGCGGTGGCCAACAACCTCAAGGGCTTCTGGGTCGAGAAGAGCCAGGGCGAGCCGATCTTCTCCGACGCCTACTTCGTGAAGTGAGGTCGGCATGACGACTCTCGCTCCGGAGGTGCTCGGCCCCGGTGGCCCGACGGCGCTGCCCGCACGGAACTCCGTGCGGGCGGCCCGCCGGGCCGCGCTCAAGGCGGCCTCGGCAGTGGCGGTGCTGATCGCCGCGGCCTCCGTGACGTTCTTCGCCCAGCTCGCCATCCCGGGTGACCGCGCCACGATCATCCTCAACCTGCAGAACGGCCGCGACCAGAAGTGGTCGGCCTCGGAGCTGGCGCCGGTCAACGACAAGTTCGGGTTCGACCATCCGCTGCTCACGCAGTACCTGCACTACGTCGGGGGCTTCTTCAAGGGCGACCTCGGCACGTCGTACACGCAGTACCGGCCGGTGACCTCGGTGATCGGGGCCCAGCTCCTGCCGACCCTCGTGCTCACCGCCGGAGCCCTGGTGGTGGCCTGGATCTTCGCGCTCGTCGTCACCGTGCTCACGGTGCGGCGCGGCCGGTCCGTGACCGGCATCGGCTCGTCGTTCGAGGCGTTCACCGCGAGCCTGCCGCACTACTGGGTCGGGGTCATCCTGCTCGTCGTCTTCGCCGTGAAGATCCCGATCTTCCCGGTGATCGGCGGTGACGGGCTCTGGGGCACGGTGCTGCCGGTGCTCACCCTCGCGATCCCGCTGTCCGGGTTCCTCGGCCAGGTCACCCGCGACGAGTTCGACAAGGTGCTCGACCAGCCGTTCATCACCACGGCCCGGGCCCGCGGGATGGGTGACACGGCGATCCGCCTGCGGCACGCCCTGCGCCACGCGGTGCTGCCGGCGATCACGCTGTCCGGCTGGGCGCTCGGCGCCCTGATCTCCGGCGCGGTGATCGCGGAGAACATCTACGGCCGGCCCGGCATCGGGCAGGTCCTGGTGACCGCGGTCAACACGCGCGACGTCCCGACCGTCGCCGGGATCGTGCTGGTGGTCGCTGCGGTCTACATCGTGGCGAACCTGCTGGTCGATCTCGCGTACGCCGCCGTCGACCCCAGGCTGCGTGCGTCATGAGTGCCGTGACGCTCGACTCCCACGAGGGAGCGCACCCGCATCCGGCTCGCCGTACGACCGGCCACGCTCGTCTCCGGCAGCCTTCGTCGCCCTGGTGCTGCTGGCCGCCGTGGCCCCCTCGCTCCTGGCGAGCGGGACACCGACCCAGATCGACCTCACGAACGCACTGGCCACTCCGTCGTGGAGCCACCCGTTCGGCACCGACGAGGCCGGCCGCGACCTGCTCACCCGGGTGATCTACGGGACGCGACTCTCGCTCGGCATCGGGCTCGGGGCCACGGGCATCGCGATGTCGCTGGCCATCGTGCTCGGCTTCACCGCCGGGCTGACCGGTGGGTTCGTCGACACGGTGATCACCCGCGTGCTCGAGGTGTTCTTCGCGTTCCCGGCGCTGCTGGCGGCACTGCTCGTGATCGCGATCTTCGGCCCGTCGGTGAAGACGTCGATCGTGGCGGTCGGGCTCGGCTCGATGCCCGGCTACGCCCGGATGGTGCGTGGCCAGGTGCTCAACGTGAAGCAGGCCGGCTACATCGAGTCGGCGCACGCGCTCGGCCACGGCCGCTGGACGGTGCTCCGCCGCCACCTGTTCCCCAACGCCATGCGGCCGCTGGTCGCCGTCGCCACCCTGGGCGTCGGCCAGTCGATCGTGTGGGCCTCCAGCCTGGCCTTCCTCGGGCTCGGCGTCCCGCCACCCAGCCCGGAGTGGGGCGCGCTGCTCGACGCCGGGCGGCTCTACATCACCACGTCCTGGTGGCTGGAGGTCCTGCCCGGACTCGTCATCGTCCTGTTCGCACTGGCGGTCACCTCGCTCGGCCGCACCCTGCAGCACCGACTGGAAGGAGCGGCGCGATGACCGTCGTCGCATCGAAGCAGGCGTCCGACCGACAGGTCACCCCGGAGAAGGCGCTGCTCAGCGTGCAGAACCTCCGGGTCGCCTTCGGTGACACCGAGGTCGTCAAGGGGATCTCGTTCACCGCCAGGCCGGGAAGCTGCCTGGCCATCGTGGGGGAGTCCGGCTCGGGCAAGAGCGTGACCGCGCGGACCCTGGTCGGGCTGACCGGTGGCGATGCCCGGGTCGAGGCCGACCGGCTCGAGCTCGACGGCACCGACCTCAGGACGCTCGGCGAGCGGGCGTGGCGCCGGACGCGCGGCAAGGAGATCGGCTTCGTCCTGCAGGACGCGCTCGTCTCGCTCGACCAGCTCCGCCGCGTCGGGGCCGAGGTCGGCGAGCCGCTCGAGCTGCACAGCTGGGGCGACCGGCGCTCCCGGCCCGAGCGGGTGGTCGAGCTGCTCACCTCGGTCGGCGTACCCGAGCCGGAGATGCGCGCGCGGCAGCGGCCCTACGAGCTGTCGGGCGGCCTGCGCCAGCGCGCGCTGATCGCCTCGGCGATCGCGCTCGACCCGCGGCTCGTCATCGCCGACGAGCCGACCACCGCCCTCGACGTGACCGTGCAGGCCCAGGTCCTCGACCTGCTGGCGGCGTCCAAGGAGCGCGGCACCTCGATCATCCTGATCAGCCACGACCTGTCCGTGGTCGCGCGGCTGGCCGACGAGGTCGCGGTGATGCGCGACGGCGAGATCGTGGAGTACGGCGCCACCCGGCAGGTGCTCCACGACCCGCAGCACGAGTACACGCGAGCGCTGCTCGACGCCGTACCTTCCGAGCACACCCGCGGCGTCCACCTGGTCCGCGGCACCGCCCCGAGCACTCCTCGGGAGCGACGGCCGATCGACCGGGGCCGGCCGCTCCTCGAGGGCCGCCACCTGACCAAGGTCTACCGCGGGCCCGACGGCGTGGACCGCACGGTCGTCGACGACGTCTCCTTCGAGCTGTACGCCGGCGAGACGCTCGGCATCGTCGGGGAGTCGGGCTCGGGCAAGACCACGACCGCCCGGATCGCGCTGGCGATGCTCGAGGCCGAGGGCGGCGAGGTGCTGCTGCGTGGCGAGCCGTGGAGCGCGCTGACGCAACGCCAGCGCCGGCCCCTGCGCAACCGGGTCGGCGTCGTCTACCAGGACCCGTTGAGCTCCTTCGACCCGCGCTGGAGCGTCGGCCGCATCGTCGCGGACGCGCTCTCACGTGGACCGAACCCGCCCACCTCCGCCGAGGAGCGACGCACCGGGTGCTCGGCCTGCTGCAGAAGGTCGGGCTCGGTGAGCACCAGGTCGACGTCGGCCCGCTGCGGCTCTCCGGAGGGCAGCGCCAGCGGGTCGCGATCGCCCGGGCGCTCGCTCCCGAGCCCGAGCTCATCGTCTGCGACGAGCCGGTGTCCGCGCTCGACGTGTCGGTCCAGGCGCAGGTGCTCGACCTGCTCACCGACCTGCAGGACGACCTCGGTGTGAGCTACCTGTTCATCTCCCACGACCTCGGCGTCATCCACCACATGAGTGACCGCGTGCTGGTGATGAAGGACGGCAAGGTCGTGGAGCGGGGGACGGCCGACGACATCTTCCTGCGGCCGCAGGATCCCTACACCCAGCGCCTGCTGACGGCCCTGCCCCGCCTGGAGCAGGCGTCATGACCGAGATCCAGGTCCGGGAAGAGGCGCCGGACCTCGACGAGCTCAGGGCCCGGTTCGCGCCGGTCTTCGCGAAGATCGCCGCGGGGGCACCCGAGCGTGAGGCCGACCGCCGGTTGCCGTTCGAGCAGGTGGAGTGGCTCCGCGAGGCGGGCTTCGGCAAGCTCCGCGTCCCTCGGGAGTACGGCGGACTCGGGGCCACCCTCCCGCAGTTCTTCCGGCTGCTGATCGAGCTCGGCGAGAGCGACTCCAACCTGCCGCAGCTGCTGCGCGGGCACTTCGGCTTCGTCGAGACCCGGCTGTTCCACCAGGACGCCGACGTCCGCGACCGATGGCTGCGCAGGATCGCCTCCGGCGTACTCGTCGGGAACGCGCAGAGCGAGCAGGGCAGCAGCTCCTTCTGGCAGAACGCGACCACGATCAGCCCGTCGTCCGACGGGAAGGGCTGGCGGCTGTCGGGCAAGAAGTTCTACTCGACCGGCAGCCTGTTCGCGGACTGGATCCACACCACCGCGACCGTCGACTCCGAGCACAGCGCCACCGTGCTGGTGCCGACGTCGGTGGCGGCGTGACGCGGATCGACGACTGGGACGGCTTCGGGCAGCGGCTGACCGGCAGCGGCACGACCGTCTTCGACCAGGTGGAGATCCACCTCGACGACGTCGAGATCTACCCCAACGGGGAGCTGCCGGGCACGCACCTGATCGCGTTCTTCCAGCTGGTCCACCTCGCGACGCTCGCCGGGATCGGCCGTCGCGGCGGTGTCCGACGCGGTGGAGTACGTCCGCGGACGGACCCGCAACCTCGCCAACCCGGCGTACCCCTCCCCGAAGGACGACCCGCAGGTGCAGGAGGTCGTGGGTCGGCTGGCCTCCGCGTCCTTCGCGGCCGTCGCGACGACGCTGGCGGCCGTGGACGCGGTCGACGTCGTCGTACGCGCGCAGGCGACGGGGACCGCGACGCCCGACCTGTACGACGCCGCCGACGTGGCCACCTTCAGCGCGCAGGGACAGGTGATCGACCTCGTCCTGGGGCTCACCAGCGACCTGTTCGAGGTCGGCGGCAGCTCGGCCGTCACCGACCGCTTCGCGCTGGACCGGCACTGGCGCAACGCCCGGACGCTGGCGTCGCACAACCCCGTGATCTACCGCTCCGCCATCGTCGGGGACCACGCCCTCAACGGCACCAGCCCGAGTGGGGCGATAGGCCGTTCCTGGCAGCAGGCGCGGCGGCCGGAGGGACGGGGGTGATCGGTTCTGCCTATCACCCGATTCCTGAGTCCGTTGGCCAGATGCCGTCCGCGGGCTCGCATTCCGGCGTTAAGACGACCAAACTGGTAGACAAATGAACGATGCCGTCCGCACGGGAGGTGGCGCAGTGACCGAGCTCATCACCAACCAGGACCTCGACCCCGCGCGGCTGCGCGAGGCGTTCGGCATCTTCCCCACCGGGGTCGTCGCCGTGGCCGCCGAGGTGGACGGCCTGCTCGTCGGTCTCGCGGCGAGCTCGTTCACGAGCGTGAGCCTGGACCCGCCGCTCGTGTCGTTCTCGATCTCGAGGACGTCCAAGACGTGGCCCGACCTCCGGCGTTCGGCACACCTCGGGGTGACAGTCCTGGCCGATCACCAGGACGCCGTGTGCCGTCAGCTCGCCGGCGTTCCCGAGCACCGGTTCGTCGGGGTGCCCGTGAGGATCAGCGACGACGGCGCCGTCACGCTCGACGGGGGACTGGCCCGGTTCGAGTGCACGATCCACGCCGAGGTCGAGGCCGGCGACCACGTCGTGGTCCTGCTGAAGCTCCACGCGGTCGACCAGAGCGACACCAGCAGCCCGCTCGTCTTCCACCGGAGCGGCGTTCGGCAAGCTCGCCGTCTGAGCTCGCGCTCGCGCGCTGCCGGACGAGGCAGTGGCTCCAGGACCGCTGGCGCCTCGCGCGGGGGGTGCACGAGGCGCCAGCGGCGTACGTCGCCCAGCCGGAAGCTCTGAGCCGAACCCCAGACCGGCAGGCCGAAGCATGCCGAGGTGAGTTTGGGAAACCGCCCGTCGATCGCGTGGATCGACGGGCGGTCACGTACCTGGATTGCGTCTCGGTCGCCCTCGACGCTGGGCAAAGAATGGGGCACCCGAGGGCCGCCTGCGCGAGCCACCGCCCAACGCGGTCTAGTTCAGGACAAAGCGCCAGCGTCGCGCTAGCTCCGCGGCAGGGTCAGGGTGAACGTCGTGGGCTCGGCCACCGAGGTCACGTCGACCTGCCCGCCGAGGGTCTTGGCCACCCGCCGGGCCAGTGACAGGCCCAGTCCGGCGCCGGGGCTGGACTCGTCCCGGGCGCCCGCGCTGAACAGGGTCTCCGGGTCGCCCACGAGCCCGGGACCGTCGTCGGAGACGTGGATCGACGCCGTCCGGTCGGCGACCGAGGCGCTGACGGTGACCCGGGAGGCGGCATGGCGCAAGGCGTTGTCCACCAGCGGCGACATCGCCCTGGCGGCCAGCTCCGTGGTGGCGGCGAGGGCCACGGCACGATCCGGCGCACCGACGTCCTCGAGCAGCCGGCCGTTCGACCCGGGATGCGCGTCGAGCACGGCCGTGACCACCTCCTGGACGGTCGTCCGGGTCCCCGTGTGCTCGCCGCCGCGGGCGATCTCGAGCAGCGCGGCGATGGTCGCGCCCATCTTGTCCACGAGCGCGACCACCTGCTGGAGGTGCTCGACCTCGCGGCCCGCCGTGCGCCTTCATCAGCGCGAGCTCGGCCTCGCCGCGGATGCCGGTCAGCGGGGTGCGCAGCTCGTGGGCGAGCTCGGAGGTGAGCAGCTGCTCGCTGCGCAGCGCGCCGGCGACGCGGTCCAGCAGGACGTTGAGGGTGCGTGCCAGGTGGGCGATCTCGTCGCCGGTGTCCGGGTCCTCGAAGCGGGCGTCCAGGGCTCGCTCGCTCCAGTCGTCGGCCAGGGCGGCCATGTCCTCGACCGGCGTGAGGGTGCGACCCACCGTCCAGGCCGCGATCCCGGTGGCGCCGGCCGTGACGATCAGCCCGAGCAGGACGAGGCCGATGATGATCTGGGTGCGGGTCTCCTCGTAGGGCTCCAGGCTGCGCGAGACCACCAGCACCCCGGTGCCGGGCGTGGGCCCGCCGATCTCCACCGGCGCCGCCAGGAAGACACGCTCGTTGCGCACGACCCGCGTGCGGCTGTGCACCTGACCGAGCTCGTCGGCGACCGCCTGGGTGCGTGGCTTCGCCTCGGGCCCGAGCAGCATCGCGCCGTCCTGGTCGTAGAGCCAGGTGGTGTCGTCGATCGAGTCGTCCGGCGTCTCGAGCGCCTCCGCCGGGCCGGTGGCGGAGCTCTCGATCCCGGACGAGATCACGCTCAGCTGGTCGCTCAGCGAGGTGTCCACCGACTTGTGGGTGATCGCGTTCAGGGCGAGTACGACGGTGCTGACCATCGCCGCCATCGCGAGTCGCCGAGACCAGTGCTGTCGTGATGACGATCCGGGTCCGGAGCGGACGACCGCCTCGCTTCATCGCAGGACGAACCCGACGCCGCGGACCGTCTCGAGCGAGACCGGTGAGTCGATCGCCGCGAGCTTGACGCGCAGCCGGCGGATGTAGGAGTCGATGGTGTTCTCGCTGACCATGGCGCCCTCGGGCCATCCGGCGACCACGGCAGCGCGGCGGCGTACGACGGTGCCGGGCTGGGCCGCGATCGCCGCGAGCATGCGGAACTCGGTCGGGGTGAGCCGCTGCTCGAGGTCGCCGTGCCGTACGGCGTACCGGTCGGGGTCGAGGTGCAACCCGGTGACCTCGGTGGGGGCCGGTCGGGTCCGGCGGTGCAGTGCCTCGATGCGCACCATCACCTCGGACAGCGCGAACGGCTTCGGCACGTAGTCGTCGCCACCGGCGTTGAAGCCGGCGACCCGGTCATGGACGGCGTCGAGGGCGGTGAGGAACAGCACCGGGGCGTGCTGGCCCTCGGTGCGCAGGGCCTGGCACACGTCACGACCGTCGGCGTCGGGCAGGCCGATGTCGATCACGAGGACGTCCACGCCGGACGACGGCGTCAGGTTGCGCAGGGCCTCCTGCCCGTTGCGGGCGATGACGACCTCGTGACCGTTCATCCGCAGGGCGTCGGACAGCACGCGCCTGACCGACGCGTCGTCCTCGACCACTCCCACTCTCGTCACTCCTTCATGGTGCCGCACGTTCCCGGGCATGCCTCCCTCTGTCGACCGTGCAGTCAGGTTGCGTTCAGGTCTTCGGGGCCACCGTGAGGACATGACGAGCATGATCGACGGCACTCCGGCCACGGCCGGAACGCTGTCGTGGCGCACCGGTCCAGCCAGGCCGTGGCTGCGACAGGCCCGTCGGGTGCCCGTCGTGTGGGTCATCGCCCTCGTGGCGGTCGGCCTGCGCCTGCCGTTGCTGTCACGCCCACCCTCCCCGGACGAGGCGGGTTTCCTCCTCGTGGGCGGGCAGTGGCACAGCGGCGGGACGTCCTTGTACGGCGACTACTGGGTCGATCGGCCACCCCTGCTGATCACCCTCTTCCGCATCGCCGCCGACGCCGGAGGACTGGTGCCGCTGCGACTCCTCGGCTGCGTCGCGACCGTGCTCACCATCCTCGGTGCCGCGCACGTCGCTCGTCGGCTCGGCGGTCGAGGTGCGGCAGGGTGGGCGGCACTGGCCGCCGCCGCACTGCTCGTCACCCCGCTGACCGGCGCCCAGTCGGTCAACGGCGAGCTGCTGGCCGCGCCGTTCGTGATCTGGGGCATCGCCGCCGCGGTCCACGCGCTCGCAGGGCGGCCGCCGCGCCACGCTCCTCGCCGGTGCCGCGGGTGCTGCCCTCGTCTGCTCGGTGATGGTCAAGCAGAACTTCGTGGACGTCGCCGTCTTCGCCGCCGCGGCGGGGTCACTCGCGCTGTGGCGCCGGGAGCTGACCGCAGCTCGGGCGCGCAACCTGCTCGCCGGCTTCGCCCTCGGCGTGGTCGGCGCGATGGTCTGCGTCTGCGTCTGGACGCTGGCCAACGGCACCTCCCTCGCCGGCGTGTACGACGCGATGTTCCCCTTCCGTCTCGAGGCGGGCCGACTGCTGGCGTCACCCGCGAACCACGGCTCCCGGGTCCGCCTCATCTCGCTGCTGTTCGCCTGGCTGATCTGCGGCGGTGCCTTGATGATGGCCGCGACCGCCTGGGCGCTGTGGCGCCGCCGACTGCGGTGGCACCGTGGTCTGGGCCCTGGTGGTCACGGTCGGCTTCGAGGTGACCTCGGCCCTGGCCGGCGGCAGCTACTGGAGCCACTACCTGATCCAGGTCGTGGCGCCGTTGGCCGTGCTCGTCGGCGTCGCTGCCGCACGCGGCGCGATGTCCGCGCGGGCCGTGCTGGTCGCATCGGCGGTCCTCTGCGCGATCGCGTGGACAGTGGCGTTCCCGTGGCGGACCTCGTCGCTGCCGTCGGGCGTCGGCTCGGCGGTCGGGGCCGTGTCCGCCCCCGGCGACACGATCGTCACGGTCTACGGCCACTCCGACGTCGACTTCGCGTCGGGCCTGTCCTCGCCGTACCCCTACCTGTGGAGCCTGCCGACCAAGACGCGTGACCCGCAGCTGCGCGAGCTCGCGGACGTGCTCAGCGGACCGCAGGCGCCGACCTGGTTCGTCACCTGGTCGCACCTCTCGACGTGGGGTGTCGACAGCAGCACCGCGTCCCGGTTGCTCGCCAACCGCTACCACCGGGTGGCCGACCTGCACGGCCACTCCATCTACCTCCGCAACGGGGTCGATCGCAGCGCACCCACCCTCCGTGGCCCCGTGCCGCGCACCCCGCCCGAGCTCACCACTGCCATCAAGGAGCACCTCCCATGAACTCAGTCGTGGTCATCCCGACCTACTGCGAAGCCGCCAACATCACCGCCGTCCTCGACGGCGTGCTCGCCGCCTCGCCCGACAGCGACGTCCTCGTCGTCGACGACAACAGCCCCGACGGCACCGCTGTCCGGGTGCGGTCACACCCGCAGTTCCGCCACCGGGTGCACCTGCTCGAGCGTCCGGGCAAGGCCGGTCTCGGCGCGGCGTACCGCGCCGGGTTCGCGTGGGCACTCGACGCCGGGTACGACGCCGTCGTGCAGATGGACGCGGACCTCTCCCACCCGCCGGAGCGGTTGCCGGCGCTGCTCGGCGCCCTCGAGAGCGCCGACCTGGCGATCGGGTCGCGCTACGTCCGCGGGGGCGCCGTCCGGGACTGGCCGCTGCGTCGCCGCCTGATCTCCTGGGCCGGCAACGTCTACGTGCGGCTCGTGCTGGGGATCCCGGTGCGCGACGCGACCGCCGGGTTCAAGGCCTTCCGTCGCGAGACGCTCTCGCGCATCCGCGTCCTCGACTCGGTGTCGAACGGCTACTGCTTCCAGATCGAGAACACCTGGCGTGCGTGCCGCGCCGGTCTCGCGGTGTCCGAGGTCCCGATCACGTTCAGCGACCGCGGCCTGGGGGAGTCGAAGATGAGCTCGGCCATCGTCCGGGAGGCGCTGGGGCGGGTGCTGGTCTGGCGTTGGCGTGAGCTGACCGGCACCTCCGTTGCCGTCTCGGGACCGCCGGCGGAAGAGCCGGCGGGGCAACGCAATGCGGTTGCTTAGCCTCCTACGACGCACCCGGATCTCACCCCAGCTCCTGACCTTCCTGCTCGTCGGCGGGACCGGCTACGTCGTCGACGTCGTCGTCTTCAACCTGCTGCGCTCGACCGCGACCCTCGGTGCCTGGGACCCGTCGGTGGCCAGGGTGCTCGCCGTCGCGGCCGCCATGGTCGTGACCTACCTGGGCAACAGCCTGCTCACCTGGCGCGGCGAGGGGGACGGCGACCGGCGACGCGAGGTGGTCCTCTTCGTCGTGTTCAACGTGATCGGTCTCGGGCTCTCGGTGCTCACGCTGACGATCTCGCACGACGTGCTGGGCCTGACCAGCCGGCTGGCGGACAACATCTCGGCCAACGGGGTCGGACTCGCGCTGGGCACGTTGTTCCGGTACTGGTCCTACAAGACCTTCGTGTTCGCCCACACTGGTGCTGGTGTATCTCTTGAGGTCGCAGAACCTGTGCGGACGGTGGAGCAATCGGAGGGATCGGGACCGGCGATGAGACTCGGCAGCACGACGTCCGCGGTACTGCTGGTGGCGGTGTTCGCGCTGAGCGGCTGGGGCTCGCAGGCCGACTCCAGGTCCGTGAACACGCGTGTGGCCGGCTCCACGAACGCAGTCGATGTGCGGTCTGGCGTGACGACGCAACCGAGCGGCCCGCTCCGGGCAAGGCAGGCAATCAGGACTTCAAGCTGACCCGGTTGGAGAGGATCCGCCCCTGACGCCCGGCTTTGTTCGGGCTAGACCGCGGCGTTGTGCATCACGCAACCGTTGACACTGCCGCGCGTGAGCCGCGACGGTCGAGCGGACCAGCAGGGGCCCCGCGTCCCTGCCCGGGCGACGGGAGCAGCAGATGCGCAGGACCAGGATTCTCGCGATCGGCATGGCGGCGGTGGTCGCCGCGGCGCTCTCCCTGACCGGGATGGCAGCAGGCGCCTCCGCAGGCGGACCGAAGCACGCGCCACCGCCCGCGAAGCGCGTGGTGATCGTGCTGTTCGACCAGATGCTGCCGCAGTACGCCGACCAGTTCCGGATGCCCAACTTCCGCAAGGTCCGCGACGCCGGCGTCTACTACAACAAGGCCTACCTCGGCTACATGGCGTCGGAGACGGTGATCGCGCACAACGTCATCCCGTCGGGCCTGGTGCCGAAGAACATGGGCTACACCGACGAGGCCTACCGCGACCACGGCAACATCTTCGGCAAGGGCATCGACGCGATGCACATCACCGGCGACCTCAGCCTGGCTGACTTCGCGACCGTCCAGAAGAACCACGGCCAGCCCTACCCGAAGCTCGCGGACTACCTGCACACCGCGAGGCCGGGCACGAAGTTCATCACCGTCGGTGAGAAGTCCTACGCCGTCGAGACCGCCACGGGTGCGAGCGGCGACATCGCCGTCCGCCTCGGGAGCCGGAAGACCGACTACGCGAGGCCAGCGGCTGCAGCAACCTGGCGATTCCCGGGTTCCCCGCCAACAAGGCCTGGCGCGGGCCGACCGGCAAGAACGTGCCGGCCTACCTGCTCGGGCGGGACAGCGTCGACCCGACGATCTGCGGCCGCTACTTCATCAACTCCGACAAGGCCAACGACTACGGCACGGCCGCGGCGTTCCCGACGTGGATGTACCCCTCGGACGGCAACCGGTTCTGGCCGGGCAACGACCCGAACCACCTCGGTGGTGACACGTGGGCGGCCGACGCGGCGATCGCGATGATGAAGAACGAGAACTGGTCGGGCATGTTCGTCACGCTGGGGGCCATCGACAAGGCCGCCCACATGTGGGGAGCCCAGGCCGACGTGGCACCGAAGCACTGCTCCACGCTCGCGGACCAGACCCACGTGAAGTGCGCGGCCGAGAACGCCGACGTCCAGCTCGGCAAGATCCTCGACGAGATCAAGAAGGTCGACCAGGCCAAGGGCGGCAAGACGCTGGTCGTGCTCACGGCCGACCACGGGGCGACGTACGGCAAGAACTTCCTCGGCAAGCAGACCTCCGGTGCCGGTGACAGCAACTGGTACTACGCGCCCGCGGACCTCGGTGTCTGGGACGCGGGGTCGCTCGCCACGGCGCCGGACACGGTGACCTACTCCGACCCCTCCGATGCCGTGAAGAACATCCTCGACGCCGACGGCAACGTGCAGTTCTCCTACCAGTCCACGGCCATCGAGACCTGGCTGAGGGACTACTCGACGGCGAAGAAGAAGGCGAAGGCGTCCACGATGCTCGCCATGCCGGGCGTGATCGCGTCGTACTGGCGTGACGGCAACCACTTCGCGCTCCGGGGCACGAACTCGATGACCTCGTCGGAGAAGTCGTGGTGGAAGGCGCACGGGCAGGAGATCGTCGACACGATGGCCTCCGACGACGGGCCCGACGTGATCGGCCTGCTGCACGACAAGACCAGCTACGGCGTCTACGGCGACCACGGCGGTGCGCAGGAGACCGTGCAGCGGGTCCCGATGGTCTTCTGGACACCCGGCATCGACGACCGGTCGACCGGTGAGAAGTTCCGCACGCCCGACGTGCTGCCGACGATCCTGAAGGCCATGGGCATCCAGCAGACCAGTCCGACAGACGGAAAGGCGCACGTCCTGGACGACTGACCCACGGGTGGCACACAGGATCCGTTCAGGGTCGGCGGCTATCGTCCTTCCGCTACGCCCTCCACGGAAGGTCCGACCCTTGCTTCGACGTCTCCACCGCCCTGCGGCTGCCCTGGTCACCGCGCTCCTGCTCGTCCCGGCCCTCGCGGCCTGTGGCAGCAGCAGCTCCGACAAGGACAGCCAATCCTCCGCGACCGCAGGACTCGACGCGGTCTCCATCAAGGGCGAGGTGGGCAAGAACCTCACCGCGACGTGGCACAAGAAGGTCTCCAAGCCGACGTCGACCAAGGTCACCACGCTGGTCAAGGGCAGCGGCCCGAAGATCGCCAGCGGCGACACCGTCAGCGCCTACCTGTGGATCGGGAACGGCAGCACCAAGAAGGAGGCCTACAGCGACTACACCAACGGCGCTCCCGAGTCGATCCCGAACAACGGACAGCTCGGTGCCGTGCTCGGCAAGCTCTTCGAGGGTGCGACGTACGGCTCCCGGGTCGCGGCGGTGACCACCCCGACGGACCTGCTCGGCACCTCCTCCGGCAGCGCGCAGCTCGGCATCGGCGCCAACGACAACCTCGTGGTCGTCGCCGACCTCGTGAAGAAGGCTGCCGTCTCGCCCACGCCCTCCGACGACAAGGCGCACGACGCTCCGGCCTCGAAGCTGCCGAAGGTCGTCGTGACGAAGGGCAAGCCCACCGGCCTGGACTGGGCCGGCATCGCCAAGCCGTCGCTGACGACGCCGGTGCAGCGCGTCGTCCTCAAGAAGGGCACGGGCGCGACGGTCAAGGCGACGGACACCGTCACCGTCAACTACCTCGGCGAGACCTACAAGGCCAAGAGCCCCTTCGAGTCGAGCTTCACCGGCCAGCCGTTCACCCAGCCGCTGAGCGGGCTGATCCCCGGCTGGAAGACCGGCCTGACCGGCGTCAAGGTGGGCAGCCGCGTGCTGCTGCAGATCCCGCCGGCCTACGCGTACGGCGCCCAGGGCAGCGGGGCCAAGATCCCGCCGAACTCGACGCTGTGGTTCGTGATCGACGTGGTCAAGGCCAAGTAGGCCCCGGCCTCACCCCTTGATCCGCTCACCGTCCGGGTCGAGCAGCGCACGCAGCGCGACCCGGACGGGCCAGCGTGAGCCGTTGACGTCCACCTCGAAGCTGCTGCTGGTCACCCAGTCGCGGTCGACGACGCCGCCCTCGGGGTCCCACACGTAGGCCAGCCCGACGCACGCGCCGAGGGTCTCGCCCCACGCCGCCGACATCACCTGGCCGGACGCGGCTCCGTCGCGCAGCACCAGCTCGCCGCCCCAGAGCATCGGCTCGGCGCTCTCGACCACGAACGAGACGAGTCGACGACGCGGGCCCTCGGCGCGGGCGCGTTCCACGGCCTCGCGACCGAGGAACGCGATGTCGGTCCTGAGCTTGCAGGTGAACATCAGCCCGGCCTCGAGCGGGCCGTAGTCGGGGGTGAGCTCGCGACCGAAGGCGCGGTAGCCCTTCTCGAGCCGCATCTGGTCGATCGTGTAGTAGCCGCCGTTCCTCACGCCGAGGTCCGCACCCGCCGTCATCAGGTCCTCGTAGACGCCGACGGCGAACTCGACGGGCACGTAGAGCTCCCAGCCCAGCTCGCCGACGTAGGTGATCCGGGTGGCGCGCACCGTCGAGTAGCCCAGGGTGATCTCCCGGCTGGAGCCGAACGGGAACGCCTCGTCGGAGAGGTCGGCCCGGGTCAGGCGGGACAGCAGCTCGCGCGACCTCGGACCCATCACCCCGAGGACGGCGTACTGCGAGGTGACGTCGACGAGCGTGGCCCGACGGTCGCCGAGCTGGCGCCGGATGTGGTCCTGGTCGCGCTCGGTGGTCGCGGCGCTGCTGACGATGAGGTACTCGTCCGACGCGATGCGGGTCAGGGTCACGTCGGACTCGTAGGTGCCGTGGGCGTTGAGCATGCCGGTGTAGACGGTGCGACCGACCGGCACGGCGACGTCGGCGGTGCAGATCCACTGCAGGGCGTCCTCGGCGTCGGGGCCGATCAGGCGGTACTTCGAGAACGAGGTCTGGTCGAAGACCGTCACGTTCTCGCGGGTGTTCGTGTGCTCGGCGGAGGTCCAGGGCAGCCAGTTCTGCTTGCCCCAGGAGTACTCGATCTCCGGCTCCTGCCCGGCGGGCGCGAAGAAGTTGGCGCGCTCCCAGCCCATCTTGCTGCCGAAGTTGGCGTTGGCCTCGACGAGGTGGGCGTAGAGGGGTGACCGGCGGAACGGCCGCGCCGTACGCATCTCGCGGTTGGGCCACGGGACGGCGTAGTGCAGCCCGAGCACCTCGGCGACCCGGTCGTGCAGCCACTGGTTGTTGCCGTTGAACCGCGCGAAGCGGCGTACGTCGACACTGGTCAGGTCGAGGGTGGGCTCGCCCTCGACGATCCACTCGGCCAGTGCCCGACCGGCCCCGCCGGCCGTCGCGATGCCGACCGAGTTGAAGCCGGCGCCGACGTAGAACCCGCGCACCTCGGGCGCCTCGCCGAGGATGAACTGGTTGTCCGGCGTGAAGCTCTCGGGCCCGTTGTAGAACTTGCGGATCCCGGTCTCCTCGAGCGCCGGCACGCGGTGCACGGCGCTCTCCATCAGCGGCGCGAAGTGCTCCCAGTCCTCCTCCAGCAGGGAGAACTCGAACGGGTAGGGGATCTCGTCCGGCGACACCCACGGCTTGGCGTCGGGCTCGAACCCGCCCACCACCAGGCCGCCGACCTCCTCCTTGAAGTAGGTGTAGCCGTCGGGGTCGCGCAGCACCGGCAGGTCGGGGTGCACGCCCTCGAACGGGTCGGTGACGACGTAGAAGTGCTCGGCGGAGTGCAGCGGCACGTTGACGCCGGCCATCGCGCCGACCGCCTTGGCCCACTGGCCGGCGCAGTTGACGACGACCTCGGTCTCGACGTCGCCGGCGTCGGTGCGTACGCCGGCGACGCGGCCGTCCTCGAGGAGCACGTCGAGCACGCGGGTGTGCTCGACGACCCGGGCTCCGCGTTGCCGGGCTCCTCGCGCCAGGGCGCCGGTCAGGTCGGCCGGGTTGGCCTTGCCGTCGCCCGGCAGCCAGATCGCGCCCTGCAGGTCGTCGACCCGCAGGATCGGGACGCGCTCGTGCGCCTCCTCGGGCGAGAGCAGCTCGCACTCGAGGTCGAAGGCGGCCGCCGTCGCCGCCGTACGACGCAGCTGGGTCATCCGGTCCTCGGTGCGCGCGACCGTCACTCCGCCGCAGCGCTTGAACCCGGTGGACAGGCCGACCTCGTCCTCGAGCCGGGAGTAGAGCTCGGTGGAGTACTGCACGATGCGGGTGCCGCTCTGGTTGGCGCGCAGCTGGCCGACCAGCCCGGCCGCGTGCCACGTCGTACCCGACGAGAGCTCGCCCTGCTCCACCAGCAGCACGTCGGTCCAGCCGAGCCTGGTGAGGTGGTAGGCGACGCTGGTGCCGATGACGCCGCCCCCGATGATCACGACCTGGGCGCGGTCGGGGAGCCCCGCGGATGACTGGGTGGCCACGTCAGTCGTCCCTCGTCGCCTGCTCGAGCAGCTTCTCGAAGCCGGGGTCGTCGAACTCGGCGACCGCGCGGTCGTACTTCTCCATCGCCCACTCCCAGAAGTCGAAGTCGATCGTGCTGACGGAGCTCTGGATCGACCCCCAGAGGGTCCAGCCGTACTTGGACATCAGCCCCCAGAGCCTGGCCCGCGCCACGCGATGGCGGAGCAGCTCTCCGTCGTACGCCTCCATCAGCTCGTCGAGCTGTTCGTCGGCCAGGTTGGCCTCGCTCCAGAGGTTGCCGAGCTCGAAGCAGGGGTCGTTGTTGCCGGCGTACTCGTAGTCGATCAGCCAGATCTTCTCGCCGTCGTCGATGAAGTTGCCGGCGAGCAGGTCGTTGTTGCACGGCACCGTGGCGACGGGCCTGGTGCCCAGCGCCTGCTTGATCTGCTGGGCCTTGTCGGCGAACTCCTCGTAGCGGTCGGGCAGCCGGAACCCGTGCTCGTGCGCGATGGCGAGGTAGCGCGGCTGGATCTCGAACATGTTGAACTCGTTGACGAAGCGCGGTCCCTGGTGGAGCTGCTTGCAGGCCGCGGCGACCCGGGTGAGGTGCCCGCCGTCGCGCAGGTCGTCGTCGGTGAAGGTGTGGCCCTCGATGAACCCCACGACGAGCAGACGCGGGTCCTCGACGTACTCGATGACCGGCGCGCCGACGCCCGCCTCCGCCGCGGCCTCGGAGTTGCGCCGCTCGGCGTCGCGGTCGATGGCGAGCAGCTCGCTCCCGGCCTGGGCGATGCGTACGACGACCGACCCGTCCTCGGTGGTCACCTTGAGGTTGACGTTGGTGAGGCCGCCCGAGAGCTCCTCGACCTCGCGCTCGCGACCGCGCAGGCAGGCGACCGCATCGAGCGTCTGCTGAGTGGTCGGTCAACAGGGCCTCCCTCCGGTTGGAACGAGACTAGGGCGTGGGCCTAGGTTGGAGCCATGAACGAGCGCGAGACCCTGGACAAGGTGCCCACCGGCCTTTTCATCGGTGGCGAGTGGCGAGACTCCTCCAACGGTGGCACCACCGAGGTGGAGGACCCGGCGACGGGCGAGACCCTGACGACGGTCGCGTCGGCGACCCCGGAGGACGGCAAGGCGGCGCTGGACGCAGCGGTCGCGGCGCAGCACGACTGGGCGGCCACGGCACCGCGCGAGCGTGCCGAGATCCTGCGGTCGGCCTTCGAGCTGATCACCGAGCGTGCGGACTACTTCGCGATGCTGATGACGCTCGAGATGGGCAAGCCGCTGGCGCAGTCCAAGGGCGAGGTCACCTACGGCGCGGAGTTCTTCCGCTGGTTCTCCGAGGAGGTCGTCCGCATCGCCGGGCGCTGGGCCACCTCGCCGGACGGCAACACCCGGCTGATGACGATGAAGCAGCCGGTCGGCCCGGTGCTGATGATCACGCCGTGGAACTTCCCGCTGGCGATGGGCACCCGCAAGATCGGTCCCGCGATCGCGGCCGGTTGCACGATGGTGGTCAAGCCGGCCCAGCAGACGCCGTTGACGATGCTGGCGCTGGCCGACCTGATGGCCGAGGTGGGCCTGCCGGCCGGCGTACTCAACGTGATCTCGACCCACGACACCGGCGACGTGATGGCGCCGCTGATCGGTGACGAGCGACTGCGCAAGCTGACCTTCACCGGCTCGACCCCGATCGGCAAGATGCTGGTCAAGCAGTCCGCCGACCAGCTGCTGCGGGTCTCGATGGAGCTCGGCGGCAACGCGCCGTTCCTGGTCTTCGCCGACGCCGACCTCGAGAAGGCCGTCGACGGCGCGATGCTGGCGAAGATGCGCAACATGGGCGAGGCCTGCACCGCCGCCAACCGGTTCCTGGTCCACGAGTCCGTCGCCGACGAGTTCGCCGCGAAGTTCGCCGAGCGGATGGCGGCGGAGAAGGTCGGCCGCGGCACCGAGGACGGCGTCACCGTCGGTCCGCTCATCGACGCCAAGCAGCGCGACAAGGTCGCCGAGCTGGTCGACGACGCCACCAGCCGCGGTGCCTCGGTCGTCACCGGCGGCTCGACGACCGGCGACAAGGGCTACTTCTTCGAGCCCACCGTGCTCACCGACGTCGACGCCGACGCCGACCTGTTCCGCGAGGAGATCTTCGGCCCGGTCGCGCCGATCACCACCTTCTCCGAGGACGAGAAGGCCGTCGCAGATGGCCAACGACACCGAGTACGGCCTGGTCGCCTACGCCTTCACCACCGACCTCGGCCGGATGATCCGGGTCAGCGAGGGCCTGGAGTTCGGCATGGTCGGCATCAACCAGGGCATCGTCTCCAACCCGGCGGCACCCTTCGGCGGCGTCAAGCAGTCCGGCTTCGGCCGCGAGGGCGGCCCCGAGGGCATCGAGGAGTACCTCTCGGTGAAGTACGTCGGGATCGCTCCCTGATCTGTCAGCTGCCCTCGACCGCCACACCTGCGGGCGCGGGGTTCGGCATGCGCGCGGCGTCTGAACGGATCAGCGCCACACCGCAGACCAGCGTCCACAGCTGGAACAGGAACAGCGTGAAGAACGCCGGCGCAAGGATGCCGCACACCCCGGCCACCACCGAGAAGACCTGCAGCCAGCGGGGCAGCACGCTTGCCCTGGCGAGCACGATGGCTGCCACGCCGATGAAGAACGCAGGGGCGCACACGGCGAGCAGGTTGCCGATCTCGGTGATCGTGTAGACGACGGGGTCCGGGACCCCGGACTGGACCGTGTGGCCGCCCTCGGCCATCGCGACCACGAGACCTCCGTCGACGAACCAGCCCACGACGCTGACGGCGACCGCGGCGATGCTCAGCCCCCAGACCAGATCGCCCGACCGGGGAAGCATCCGCCGCATCGCGCCGCCGAACAGCAGCAGGCCCAGGGTCGAGATCGCGCCGAGATAGGCGATCGCGAAGGCGGCGGGCCAGTGGGACGAGGCGACGTACGACGGGACGAGGGTGTCCTCGTAGTCGCCCCCGGGAGCGCCGAGCGTTGCGAACGCGATGGCGGCCCCGAGCCCGTAGCTGATCAGCCCGAGCCCAGCCGTCCGGCCGATGTGACCTGTGCGGTTCATGGTGTCCTCCTGCCTCGTGCCGCGACTCGGTGACGCGGCGCTCTCGACGCTAGGGAGCCAGCTGTCCGTGGTCGTCAGGCGTGCTCACGATTCGACGTCCTCCGCTGGTAGCCCTCGAGATCCTCCGCAAGAAGGACGTGAACCGCGCGCCGACGGAATACCGTCGATGAGTGACTCGCCGGAACTGGGGATTCGACCTGCTGCTCGCAGGCGTCCTTCTGGTGCTGGGCCAGCTCGAGGTGTGGGCCGGGGTCGGGGTGACGCACCGACAAGGGCCGCCGTGGGCGCAAGCACTGATCTACGCCCTCGCGGCACTGACGCTCGTCGTACGCCGAGCGGCACCCCTCGCCTGCGTCGCCTGCATGGTGGGCGTGTACGTCGTCGGCTTCGCCCTGGTCGGGTCGCCTGAAGGCGCCGGCGTGGCCTTCCCGCCGATGGTGGCCTTCTACACGGTGGCCAGGCAGGAGGAGTGGCGCCTGGCTCGATGGGGTCTCGTCGGCGTGGCCGTTCTGGGGGTGGCATGGTCGGCGTTCGACCCGGTCGACACGACCTTGCTCATGCACCTGCAGTCGGCCCCGTGGGTGCTGCTGTGGGTCGTGGCCTGGCTGCTCGGTGCGCTCGTCCGGACCCGCGTCCAGAACGCCGAGCAACGTCAGCTCCGACAGGTCGAGCGGGAGTCCCGGGCTGTCGCCGAGGAGCGCAACCGGATCGCCCGTGAGCTCCACGACGTCATCGGGCACAGCGTGAGCGTCATGACGGTGCAGGCCTCCGCCGTACGTCGTCGCCTGACCCCGGACCAGTCGGTCGAACGTCAGGCACTGGAGACCGTCGAGGCGGTCGGTCGGGAGGCGCTCACCGAGATGCGCAGGATGGTCGACGTCCTCCGGCAGGACGGCGAGTCCACCGGGCTGGCGCCTCCTCCGGGGCTCGCGGACCTGCCACGCCTGGTCGAGAAGTTCTGCGAGGCCGGGCTCCCCGTGTCGCTCCGCGTGGAGGGGGAGCCGCAGGCGCTGCCGCCGGGCCTCGACCTCACGGCGTACCGGCTGGTGCAGGAAGGGCTGACCAACGCACTCAAGCACTCGGCGGCGCCCCGTTGCGCCGAGGTGACGATCGTCTGGGAACGGGACCAGCTCGACCTGGCCGTACGCGACGACGGCGCATCGGTGAGCTCGACCATCGTCGGCAACGGGCTGCGTGGCATGCGCGAGCGTGTCGGGGTGTACGGCGGAAGGCTGGTCGCCGGCCCGGGACCGCGGGGTGGCTTCGAGCTGGTCGCGACACTCCCGCTCGAGGTGACGACATGACCATCCGGGTGCTGATCGCTGACGACCAGGCGCTGGTACGGGCCGGGTTCCGGATGATCCTCGAGATCGAACCTTCCTGTGAGGTCGTGGGAGAGGCAGCCGACGGGGACGAGGCGGTCGAGCTCGCCCGGGCTCTCTCGCCGGACGTCGTGCTGATGGACGTCCGCATGCCCGGCACCGACGGGATCGCCGCGACCAGACGTATCACCGGCGCGCCCGGGGCGACGGCGCGGGTCGTCATGCTGACGACCTTCGACATGGACGAGTACGTCTACGACGCACTCCAGGCAGGTGCCAGCGGGTTCCTTCTCAAGGACATCGAGCCCGAGCTCCTCGTCGCGGGCATCGAGGCGGTCCACGGAGGGGAGTCCCTGTTGGCGCCTTCCGTGACGCGCCGGCTGATCGAGTCCTTCCTCACGAGTCGGCCGAAGATCGATCCGGAGACCGAGCGGCGCCTGCGCACGTTGACGCAGCGCGAGCACGAGACGCTCGGACTCGTCGCGCGCGGCCTCACGAACGCGGAGATCGCCGCGGAGTTCGTGGTCTCGGAGACGACCGTGAAGACACACGTGGGCCGGATCCTGATGAAGCTGGGCCTGCGTGACCGCGTGCAGGCGGTGATCCTCGCCTACGAGTACGGAATCGTGCGGCCCACCCACTGATGCGCGAACGCCAACCGTGGAGACCTACTGCCGGTAGTTCTCCACCGTGCCGACCGGGCGCACCTCGGAGTCGTCGGCCTGCCCGAACTCGCGGCGCGCCTGGCGCTGGCGCAGCAGGTCCCAGCACTGGTCGAGCTGCTCCTCGAGGTGACGGATGCGCTCCGCCTCGCCACCGCTGTCCCGGAGCCGGTGCTCCTCGTCGACGAGGTCGTTGATCTGCTTC
Organism: uncultured Actinomycetota bacterium; assembly: GCA_963797505.1. Classification (GTDB taxonomy): domain Bacteria; phylum Actinomycetota; class Actinomycetes; order Propionibacteriales; family Nocardioidaceae; genus Marmoricola. The sequence goes on from CAWCQB010000009.1 coordinate 37,166, forward strand.
AGGAGGTCGCTGTCGGATGCGCTCATGGGAGCCAGCATCTTCGGGCGCCGGGTCTCCGCACAAGGCGGGTCACTGGTGGATGTGCGACATCCAGTCCCGCGGGACCCGGCCACGAGGACCGGGTGCGGTCTCGGCCACCGGGCGTGACAGGGGCGGCGCCAGCGCGGGGCCGTCGAAGGCCTGGCCCGACTCGTAGTCGTAGAACCAGTCCTCGCCGGGCTCGAAGCTGCGCACGACCGGGTGTCCCGACGTACGCGCGTGTGCCGTCGCGTGCTGGGACGGCGAGCTGTCGCAACAGCCCACGTGGCCGCAGGTCGCGCACCGCCGGAGGTGGACCCACCAGCCGGCCGGGTCCGCGGCATCGCAGTCCGCGCAGCCGGTCCCGCTCGGGGGTACGTCGACATCGATCGCCTCGTGCTCGGTCATCAGGTCTCCTGTCTCGCCGTAGGCCTCCCAGTGTCCCCTGCAGAGCGAAGTCAGGGGAGAATCTGCGTCGTGGAACTCCACCTCGCAGACTCGGACGAGACGCCGTGAGCCAGCGCTGGTCGGCCCACGAGCTGATCGACCTGGTGCTCGACCCCGGCTCCTACGAGTCCTGGGACGAGCCGATCGACATCAGCGGCCACTCCGCCGGCTACCAGGACGAGCTGCGTGCCGCCGCTGAGCGTGCGGGCACCGACGAGTCCGTGATCACCGGGCGCGGACTGGTGCGCGGTCGCCCGGTGGCGTTCGTGGTCAACGAGTTCTCCTTCCTCGGCGGCTCGATCGGCATCGCCTCGGGGGAGCGGATCGTGGCCTGCGTACGACGCGCCACCGCGGAGGGTCTGCCGCTGCTCGCCACCACTGCCTCGGGCGGCACCCGCATGCAGGAGGGCACTCCCGCGTTCGTCGAGATGGTCGCGATCTCGCGGGCCGTGATGGCCCACCGCGCGGCCGGGCTGCCCTACCTCGTGCACCTGCGCAACCCGACGACCGGCGGCGTCTACGCCTCGTGGGGGTCGCTCGGGCCACGTGACCGTCGCCGAGCCGGGCGCACTGGTCGGCTTCCTCGGGCCGAAGGTCTACGAGGCGCTCGAGGGCCGGCCGTTCCCCGACGGCGTCCAGCGGGCCGAGAACCTCGCCGAGAAGGGCGTGATCGACGCGGTCGTGTCGACCGAGGACCTGCCGGTGCTGATCGACAAGACCCTGGCCGTGCTCGTCGACCCGCCGGCCGAGCCGGTGCTGCCCGTGCGGTCCGACCAGTCCTGGTCGAGCCGGCCGGTCTGGGAGTCGGTGGAGCTGACCCGGTCGGAGTCGCGGCTCGGCGTACGCGACGTGCTGAGGTACGGCGCTGCCGGGACCCTCGCGCTGAACGGCACCGAGGAGGGCGAGCAGGACGCCGCCGTGCTCGTCACGCTGACCCGGCTCGACGGACAGCCGTGCGTCCTCGTCGGCCAGGACCGGGTGCGCCAGACACCGGAGAAGCCGCTCGGCGCCGCCGCCCTGCGCGAGGCCCGCCGCGGCATGCGCCTGGCCGAGGAGCTGGGCCTGCCGCTCGTCACGATCATCGACACCCCCGGCGCCGAGCTGTCGCCGGCGGCGGAGGAGGGCGCCATCGCCGGCGAGATCGCCCGCTGCATCGCCACCCTCACCACCATGACCGTGCCGACGGTGTCGGTGATCCTCGGCCAGGGCACCGGCGGCGGCGCACTCGCGCTGCTGCCCGCGCAGGTCGTCATCGCCGCCCAGAACGCCTGGCTCTCGCCGCTGCCTCCCGAGGGCGCGAGCGTCATCCGCCACGGCGACCTCGACCACGCCGCCGAGATGGCCGAGGCCCAGGGCATCGGCGCCGCCGCCCTGCTGGCGAGCGGCATCGTGCACCGCGTCGTACCCGAGCTCCCCGACGACGACCCCGAGTCCCTCGCCACCGCCGTCGCCGCCCGGGTCGCCCAGGAGCTGCACCGGATGACCGGATAGTTCGGACCAATCCGCAGGCCAACGGACCCCTTGAGCGATGCAGAGTCGGTCCTGAGACTATCCGGCGACCTCAGCTGCACCAGCGGCGCGAGGTAGCGGGCGGCGTAGGCGCGGACGGCCTTCTCGTCGGTGACGTCGAGGCCGCCGCGGGGGTTGAGCAGGTAGGTCCAGGCGACGCGGAGCATCAGCTCGGCGACCGTGAGCAGCTCGTCGTCCGGCATCGTGGCGCCCGCTCGGCGCAGGGTGCCGGCGACGCGTCCGGCCGAGCCGAGGACGAGCGAGCTGTGCGAGGCGGCGCCGGCGGCGGTGATCAGGTCGGGCTCGGTCTCGGCAAGCCTGGCCAGCAGCGGGATCTCGCGGGTCAGCCGCAGTCCCTGGGTGAAGCACTCGACGACCGCGTCGCGCGGCGGCAGGTCGGCGGCGACGCGGTCGAGCTCGGTGAGGAAGTCGTCGAACTGCTGGAGCAGGACGGCCTCGAGCAGCACGTCCTTGTTGGGGTACGCGCGGTAGAGCGTGCTGCGGCTGACCCCTGCTGCCCGGGCGACGTCCTCGACGTTGGCCCGGCGGACGCCGTACTGCTCGAAGACCTGACGAGCGGCGTCGAGCATCGCGACGGTCACAGCTTCTCCAGGGTCACGGGTACGCCGTCGCGCGGGAACGGCAGCGCGGTCAGGTCGATCGGCCAGACGTAGTCGTCGGGCACCGACCAGCGATAGCCGCGCAGCAGCTCGTGGATGATCGCGCGCACCTGCATCCCGGCGAAGTGCATCCCGATGCACTTGTGCACGCCGGCGCCGAACGGCTCGAAGGCCAGCCGGTGCGAGCGGTCCTCGCGACGGTCGGGCGCGAACCGGTCGGGGTCGAAGCGCGTCGGGTCGGGCCAGAGCTCGGGCAGGTAGTGGTTCATGTACGGCGACACGGTGACGAACGCGCCGGCCGGGATGTGATAGCCGTCGAGCGAGGTCTCCCGCACCGCCACCCGCGGCAGCGAGGGCACCGGCGAGCACAGCCGCATCGACTCCTTCATCACCCGGTCGAGCACGTCGAGCCCGAGCACGCCGTCGTAGTCGAGATCGCCCGCCGCCACCGACTCGGCCCGCGCCTTCTCCTGCCACTCGGGGTTCTTCGCGAGGTGGTAGGCCATCGAGCTCATCGTGATGGTCGTCGTGTCGTGCGCGGCCATCAGCAGGAAGATCATGTGGTTGACGATGTCGTCGTCGCTGAACTCGTGACCGTCCTCGCTCTGCGCGCGACACAGCTGCGCGAACAGGTCGTCGCCGCCGTCGCGCCGCTTGGCCGGCAGGTGCGAGCGGAAGAACTCCTCGAGGAACGCCCGCGCCTTCAGCCCGCGTGCCCAGGGGCCGCCGGGGATCGGCTTGCGGATGACCGACGTACCGGCCCGCACCGCCGCGATGAAGGCCTTGTTGACCTGCTCCTGCTCCGCACGCGTCAGGTCGACCCCGACGAACGTCTCGAGCGCGAGGTCGAGGGTCAGCGCCTTGAACATGTGGTGCATCCGCACCGGTTGCTCGGCTTGCGCCCACTCGGCCACGTTGGCGCGGATGTGCGGCGCCATCACCGCGTGGTAGCTGCGCAGCGCGTCGTTGGTGAACGCGTGCTGCAGGATCCGCCGGTGGTGCAGGTGCTCGTCGAAGTCGAGCAGCATGATGCCGCGGTGGAAGAACGGCCCGATGAAGTGCGACCACGCCGGGCCGTTGGCGAAGGTGCGGTCGCGGTTGACCAGCACCTGCTCGGCCAGGTCGGCACCGGCCGTGACGTACATCGTCACGCCGAAGACCTTGAGCCTGTAGAGCTCGCCGTAGGTCTCGCGCAGGAACTCGTTGTGGCTGATCGGGTGGTAGCGCAGCTGCAGCAGGTGGGCCAGGCCGAGCCGGGGCCGCGCGCCTGCTTGAGCCCCGTCGAGGTCGTGACCGCCATGACGCCTCCACTGGCATGTTGAGACAAATCTGTGTCAATGTATCACCATGACGACGGCCCAGCGAGAGCCCGCGAGCAGTGCCGAGGCGCTGCCGCTCGGACCCGACTCGCTGACCTGGCGCTACTTCGGCGACAACCGGATGGCGCTGCTCGGCCCACGCGCGGCCGTCCTCCAGAACATGCTGCCGGCGCTCGGCCAGGGCGTGGAGGACCACTCCGTCTGGTTCGCCGAGACCCTCGCCCGGCTGCAGCGCAGCATCCCGCCGATCTACAACACGGTCTACGGCGCCGACCCGGAGACCAGTGGCCACCAGGTCCGCGACTTCCACAAGCCGATCAAGGGCAGGCTGCCCGACGGGTCGCCGTACAGCGCGCTCAACCCGGACACCTACTACTGGGCGCACGCCTGCTTCGTCGAGCACCTGATCACCGCGACCGACACCTTCATCCGCCGGCTCAGCGAGGACGAGAAGGAGCAGATCTTCCGCGAGTCGATCACCTGGTTCGAGCGCTACGGCGTCAGCTCGCGCGGCACCCCGCAGACCTACGCCGAGTTCGTCGACTACTTCGAGCACGCCCTCGAGGAGCGGCTGGTCGCGCACCGGACCGCGTCGTACGGCGTGGGCTACGCGACCAAGGGCTGGCCCCGTCCCGAAGCGGGTGCCGGCGCCGGTCTGGTGGCTGGTGAGGCGGCCGGTCAACGCGGTCAGCTCGTCGCTGACCATCGGAGGGATGCCGCCGCGCGGCCGCGAGATCCTCGGCCTGCCCTGGGACGCGACGCGGGAGCGGCGCTACCAGCGGTTCGCGGCGACGAGCCGCGCGATGAACGGTCTCTACCAGCGGCTGCCCGGTCGCTACCGGATGCACCCGATCCCGCTGCGCGCGTTCAAGCGCGAGGGCCGACGAGCCTGACGGCTAGAGGTTCTCCACCTCGACCCGCTCCGGGTCGCCGTCGGGTGTGAAGCCCCAGACCTGGCCGAGGAAGGACTGCTCGAGCTCCGCCGCCCGCACGATCGACGCGGGCTCGCGGAAGCCGTGGCCCTCGCCGGGGAACATCACCAGCGCGACCGGTCGGCCGGCCGCCTGCAGCGCGTCGAACATCACCCGCGCCTGTGACGGAGGTACGACGCGGTCCTCCTCGCCCTGCAGGAGCAGCAGGGGTCGGTCGATCCCCTCGACGTGGTGGATCGGCGAGCGGGCGTCGTACGTCTCGCGCGCGGCCGGCCACGGACCGATGAGCCCGTCGAGGTAGCGCGACTCGAACTTGTGCGTCTCCTCGGCGAGCAGCGACACGTCGGCGACCCCGAAGAGGCTGACCCCGGCGCTGAAGGTGTCGTGGAAGGCGAGTCCCGCGAGGACGACGAAGCCGCCGGCCGACCCACCGCGTACGCCGAGCCGCGACCCGTCGACGGCACCCGCGTCGGCGAGGTGACGCGCTCCGGCGACGCAGTCCTCGATGTCCGCGACACCCCAGGTGCCGCGCAGCCGCTCCCGGTAGTCGCGGCCGTAGCCCGTCGAGCCCGCGTAGTTCACGTCGAGGACCGCGAGGCCGCGCGAGGTGAAGAAGCTGACCGAGTGCCGCGGCACGGTGACCGCTGCCGAGGTCGGCCCGCCGTGCGCGGTGACGATCAGCGGTGGGAGCTCGCCGTCGGGCGCGCTGACGTCGGGATGCGTGGGCCGGTAGAGGAAGCCGTGGGCCGTCTGCCCGTCGTGGCCCGGCCAGCTGACCGGCTCGGGAGTGGGGGTGTACGCCGGGTCGGGTGCTGCGCCCCGCGCCTGGACGACGGCGAGCTCTCCAGCCGGCAGCCCGATCGTCACCGTCGCGTAGCCGAGCTCGGTGTGCCCTGCCTCGCAGACGATGCCGTCGCTGGACAGCGACAGGCTGCTGGCCGAGACGAGCGGGAGGGCCAGGTCGGTCGTGTCGCCCGGCCGGTCCGGGTCGAGGACGGTCAGTCGTCCGAGCCCGTCGACGTGGCGTACGGCGACCAGGCCGCCGTCCGGCGTACGTGTCATCGACCGGGCTCGCAGCACCCACGCGGGGTTGCCGTACTCGCTGCCCGGGCCGGCCAGGGCCACCGCCTCGCCGGCGTCGCTCACGTCGACCAGGTGGGGGACCGACCACCCGTCGGGGTCGGTCAGGAACGCCAGGCGGTGGTCGTCGACCCAGACGGGTTCGAACGCCGTGCAGCCGTCGCCGCCGCCGACGCGTCGCACGTCGTGCAGGTCGCCGGAGTCGTCGACGTCGGCGACGTGCACGGAGGCCTCGTCCCAGGGCATCGACGGGTGCGACCACTGGACCCACGCGAGCCGTCGGCCGTCGGGGGAGAGCACCGGGTCGATCACGAAGTCGGGCAGCTCCGGGTCTCCGGAGTCGTCGGCCTCAGGACGCGGCGTGCTGCGACGGCGTCCCGGGACGACCACCGTGCCGAGGCCGGGCTCGGCGGCGTCGAGCGGCAGTCGGACCAGCTCGTTCGCCGGCTCGAAGCCTTCGTCGCGGTGGTCCTCGCGCACCGCGAAGCAGACGCCTCGCGACGGGTCGATCTCCATCGCCGACCAGCGGACACCGGCGTCCTCGACGGCAGGAGTCAGCGCGCGCGGCTCGCCGTCGAGACGCCACAGCTGCTGGGTGCTGAAGTCCACGGCCAGCACGATCCCGTCGCGCACCGCCCACGCGCCGCCGCCGTACTCCTGCACGCGCGAGCGCACCGACATCCAGTCCGGCGAGACGTCGACGACGGTGTCGTCGGCGACCTCGACGGCTCAGGATCACCCGGCCACCGCTCTCGGGACGCGTCTGCAGGAAGTAGACGTGCTCGCCGTCCGCGCGTGGGTCCGCCGACACTCCGCCGGAGGCGACGAGGTCGGCCGGGGAGATGGGGGAGGGCCAGGAACCGTACGGCAGCGCATCTGTCGGCATGCCTGCATCCTGCACGACGCGGCCGTCTATCTTGGCCGTATGGCCGACCGCTCGCCGCTGGGACTGCTCGACACCGACTCGCTCGTGAACGAGGAGGACCGCGCGATGCAGCAGACGGTCCGCAAGTGGGTCGACGACCGGGTGCGTCCGCACATCGCCGAGTGGTACGAGAAGGGCAACCCGCCGGTGCGCGACATCGCCCTCGAGCTCGGCGAGCTCGGCGCGCTCGGGATGCACCTCGAGGGCTACGGCTGCGCAGGCACGAGTACGACGGCCTACGGGCTGGCCTGCCTGGAGGTGGAGGCCGGCGACTCGGGCATCCGCTCGCTGATGTCGGTGCAGGGCAGCCTGGCGATGTTCGCGATCCACGCCCACGGCTCCGACGAGCAGAAGGAGCAGTGGCTGCCGCAGATGGCGAAGGGCGAGAAGGTCGGCTGCTTCGGCCTGACCGAGCCCGACTTCGGCTCCAACCCGGCCGGCATGCGCACCCGCGCCAAGCAGGACGGCTCCGACTGGGTGCTCGACGGCTCGAAGATGTGGATCACCAACGGGTCGATCGCCGACGTCGCCGTCGTGTGGGCCCAGACCGACGACGGCATCCGCGGGTTCGTCGTACCCACCGACACCGAGGGTTTCTCCGCCCCCGACATCAAGCAGAAGATGTCGATGCGGGCCTCGGTGACCAGCGAGCTGGTGCTGGACGGCGTACGCCTCCCGGCCGACGCGATGCTGCCGAACGTCAAGGGCCTGCGCGGTCCGCTGAGCTGCCTGACCGAGGCACGCTTCGGCATCATCTTCGGCTCGATCGGGGCTGCGCGTGACTGCCTCGAGGCGACGCTGCGCTACGTCGGAGAACGGGAGATCTTCGACAAGCCGCTCGGCGGCTTCCAGATCACCCAGGCCAAGCTCGCCGACATGACCGTCGAGCTCGGCAAGTCGATGCTGCTCGCGCTGCACCTCGGCCGGCTCAAGGACGACGGCCGGATCACCGCGGAGCAGGTCAGCTTCGGCAAGCTCAACAACATCCGTGAGGCACTGACCATCGCGCGCGAGTGCCGCACGATCATGGGCGCCGCCGGGATCACCCTGGAGTGGCCGATGATGCGGCACGCCAACAACCTCGAGTCGGTGCTCACCTACGAGGGCACCTCGGAGGTCCACCAGCTGGTGCTCGGCAAGGCCCTCACCGGGCAGGACGCCTTCCGCTGAGTCGAGGGTCACAGCGCCACGTCTGCCAACAATGCGGGTGTATCGGGCTCGATGCCCTACTCTTGAGTCACAAGGATCGTCCAGTCTCACCTCGATCCTGATGCGTGTCGCAGCACTCGTGCTCCACGCCGCCCGAACACCAGACGGAACCAGCGTCTACGGCTGTGGTGGGACTTACACACAGTTAGCGAATCCCTTTCCCCATGTCTGCAACTTCCTTCCTCGAGCTCGGCGTACCCGCCGACCTCTCCGACGTGCTTGCCTCGCAAGGCATCACCGACCCCACTCCCATCCAGGCAGCGACGCTGCCCGACTCCCTCGGCGGACGCGACGTCCTCGGCCGTGGCCGCACCGGCTCCGGCAAGACGCTCGCGTTCCTGCTGCCCCTCGTGGCCCGGCTGGACGCGTCCCGCTCCCGTCGTACGCCGAAGCGCCCGCGTGCGCTGATCCTCGCTCCGACCCGTGAGCTGGTCGCCCAGATCGACGCCGCCCTGGCGCCGCTGGCCGCCGTGCACGGTCTCCGCACCCGCACCGTCTTCGGCGGTGTCGGCCAGAACCCGCAGGTGACGGCGATCCGCCAGGGCGTCGACATCGTGCTCGCCTGCCCCGGTCGCCTCGAGGACCTGATCAAGCAGGGTCACGTCGACCTCGGCCAGGTCGAGGTCACCATCCTCGACGAGGCCGACCACATGGCCGACCTCGGCTTCCTGCCCGCCGTACGCCGCATCCTCGAGCAGACTCCGCGCGGCGGTCAGCGGATGCTCTTCTCCGCGACGCTCGACTCGGGCGTGAACGTGCTCGTCAAGAAGTTCCTCGACAAGCCGGCCACCCACGAGGCCGACTCGGCCCAGTCGCCGATCTCGACGATGGACCACCACGTGCTGCACGTGCACCGCGACCACCGCGTCTCGGTGCTGGTCGACCTGACCAGCGCGCCCGGCCGCACGGTCGTGTTCACGCGCACCAAGCACGGTGCCAAGAACCTGGCCAAGCAGCTGAACTCGCGCGGCGTACCCACGGTCGAGCTGCACGGCAACCTCGCGCAGAACGCCCGCACCCGCAACATGGAGGCCTTCCACTCCGGCAAGGCCACCACGCTGGTCGCGACCGACATCGCCGCGCGCGGCATCCACGTCGACGACGTGGCGCTCGTCGTGCACGCCGACCCGCCGGCCGAGCACAAGGCCTACCTGCACCGCTCGGGCCGCACCGCTCGTGCCGGCGCCGCCGGCACCGTGGTCACGCTGATGACCGACCAGCAGGTCAAGGACGTCCGCGACCTGACCCGCGCGGCCAAGATCTCGCCGACCACGACGAAGATCTCCGGCCCGAGCCACCCGGTGCTCGCGCAGCTCGCTCCCGGTGAGCGCGTGCTCGTCGCCGGTGGCCTCAAGGACGACCGACCGGCCCAGGACCGCAACGAGTCACGCGGTGGCGGTGGCGGCGGTGGCCGTCGTCGCAGCGGTGGTCGTGGCGGCCAGGGCTCCGGCCGGTCGCAGGGGGAGTCGCGCTCGCGTCAGCAGGGTGGTCGCTCGCGTGGCGGCAACCGTGGCTCCGCTGCGGCTCCGAAGAGCGGCGGGCACAGCGCCGCGTCGTTCAGCGGCAACCGCCGCAGTCGCTGAGCCCAGTCCTCAGTAACCGCGCATCCGACGTCGGGCGGCCTGGTTCGACGACTCGTTGAGGGCTGCGTAGCCCAGCGACGCGAGGTGGACCAGGTCGCCGACGTGGTGCACGCGGTGACGCGGGAACCCGTTGACGCGGAGGAACTCGCGGCCGGCGAAGACCAGCAACGTGGCGGCGGCGAGCAACAGGACGGCGAAGGCGAAGAAGAAGGTCATGCACCTACTCTCCGCCGGTGCTCGCACGCTCACGAGTGGCAGAAATGACCATCTACGCAAAGATCGCGCCAACGTGTTCTCGACGCCTTCGGGAGTCGTGGCAGGCTGGTCGCATGGAGGTCCTGACCCCGCGTGACGTGCCGCTCGGCGGGCTCCGCGCGATGACCGTGCGACGTACCCTCCCGCAGCGGCAGCGCTCCCTCATCGGGGCCTGGTGCTTCCTCGACCACTACGGTCCGGACGAGGTCGATCCGGGCGGTGGCGGCATGGTCGTCCCGCCGCACCCGCACACCGGGCTGCAGACGGTCAGCTGGCTGTTCACCGGCGAGATCGAGCACCGCGACTCCGCCGGGCACCACGCCTTCGTCCGGCCCGGTGAGCTCAACCTGATGACGGCCGGGCGCGGCATCAGCCACAGCGAGTACTCCACCCCCGGCACCACCACCCTCCACGGCGCCCAGCTCTGGCTGGCGCTGCCCGACGGTGACCGGCAGGTCGACCCGACGTTCGAGCACTTCGCGCCCGACCCCGGTGTCCGGTGACGGCTGGGAGGCGCGGGTGTTCATCGGGTCGCTGCTCGGGTCGGAGTCGCCGGTCACGACGTACAGCCCCCTGCTCGGTGCGGAGCTCACCCTGGCTGCGGGTACGACGCTGACGGTGCCGGTCGACCCGTCGTACGAGCTCGGCGTGCTGGTCGACACCGGCAGCGTCCGCGTCGACGGCAAGCCACTGGCCGCGCACGAGCTCGGCTTCGTCGAGCCGGGAGCCGACGCCCTCGAGCTGAGCACCGACGAGGACGTCCGCCTGCTCGTGCTCGGCGGCCCGCCGTTCGGGGAGCAGATCGTCATGTGGTGGAACTTCATCGGCCGCGAGCACGACGAGGTGGTCGGCTACCGCGCCCAGTGGGAGGCCCTGCTCGCCGTCGGCGACGAGACCCGCTTCGCCCTCCCCGAGGCCGACCCGCTCGACGCCCTGCACGCACCCCCGTTGCCGAACGTGCGGATGGTCAAGCGCGGTCCGTGACGGTTTCACAACACGAGTTGTGAAACCGGAGCACTGCGAATGAAGTTTCTACGGTACGCCGTCGACGCCAGTTTCACTACCGGGTAGTTGTGAAACCTGGTGGCTCGTGTGACTCCGCCACGGCCCTGCCCGCGAGCCCGTGTGTCACGCTCGCGACGACGATCCCTAGGCTCTCCGCGTGACGCAAGAACAGACCCAACCCCGCACCCGCCTGGCCGACCTCGCTGCCGAGGGCACGCTCCTCGTCGACGGCGGCATGGGCACCCTCCTCCAGGACAGCGGGCTCGACGACGGCGGCTCCGGCGAGCTGTGGAACGTCGACCGCCCCGAGGTCATCCGCGAGGCCCACCGGGCGTACGCCGAGGCCGGTGCCCGCATCCTCACCACCAACACCTTCGGCGGCACCCGCCCCCGGCTCGACATGCACGGTCTCGGCGACCGGGTGCACGAGCTCAACGAGGCCGGCGCCCGGCTCGCCCGGGAGGTCGCCGACGAGCACGGCGCACTGGTGGCCGGCGACCTCGGTCCCACCGGCGAGCTGATGGCCCCGCTCGGCACGATGGACGCCGAGGCGGCGCAGGCGATCTTCGCCGAGCAGCTCGCCGGCCTGCGCGACGGCGGCATCGACCTGGTGCTGATCGAGACGATGAGCGACCTGGCCGAGGTCGAGGCGGCGGTGGCGGCAGCGCGGGAGGTCGTCCCCGACCTGCCGATCGTGGCCACCCTGAGCTTCGACACCAACCTCCGCTCGATGATGGGCGTGCGTCCCGGCGACGCCGTGACCGCCCTGGCTGCCGCCGGCGTCGACGCCGTGGGCGCCAACTGTGGCCGCGGACCGGGTGAGATGCGCCAGATCGCCGAAGAGCTGGTCGCCGCGCGTCCCGCGGGCCTGCTGCTCGTCGCCCAGTCCAACGCCGGGCTGCCGCAGGTGGTCGGCGACCACTTCGAGTACGACGCGACGCCCGACGACATGGCCGGTCACGCCACCGAGCTGCGCGACCTGGGCATCGACCTGATCGGCGCCTGCTGCGGCTCCACCCCGGACCACCTGCGCGCGATGAGCCTCGCCCTTTCATGACCGACGGCACCGTCGTCGGTGAGGACGGCGTCGCGCGCTGCCCCTGGGCGAGCGCGCCGGGCACGATGCGCGACTACCACGACACCGAGTGGGGCGTGCCCGTGCGCGGTGAGGGCGGGCTGTTCGAGCGGATGTGCCTCGAGGGCTTCCAGGCCGGGCTGTCCTGGTCGACGATCCTGAACAAGCGCGACCGGTTCCGCGAGGTCTTCCACGGCTTCGACGTCGACCGGGTGGCGAAGATGACCGACCGCGACGTCGAGCGGCTGATGACCGACACCGGCATCGTCCGCAACCGGGCGAAGATCGAGGCGACCCGCAAGAACGCCGTGGCCACGATCGCGCTGCGCGACGACGGCGGGCTCGAGGCGTTCGTCGAGCAGTTCCGTCCCGAGCACGACCCCGAGCCGCACGTCCCCGCCGAGGTGCCGACGACGTCAGCGGAGTCGGTGGCGCTCTCCAAGGCCCTGCGCAAGCGCGGGTTCGGCTTCGTCGGTCCGACCACGATGCACGCGCTGATGGAGGCGACCGGGCTGGTCGACACCCACCTCGTCGGCTGCCACCGCCGCGGGATCGCCCGCCGCTAGCCGGCGATGGGCTCGGCCGCGTCGAAGTCCTCCGCCGTCGCGCCGAGCTCGTCGAAGTCCGTGAGGATGCGCCAGGCGCCGTTCTCGACCCGCTCGAACACGTGGAACCAGCCGTACGACGGATGCCGCTCGCCCGTGGCCAGGTGGATGTCGATCCGGAACACCCCGCGCTCGCTGGCGATGCCGTCGCCGACGATCCGCTCGGTGAAGCGGAACTCGATCGCGAACGCGTCACCGAGCTCCCGCGCGCGGTCGAAGAACGCACGCAGGTCGGTCAGGTACGACGCGCGATCCTGTGCCACCCGGGTCGGTCCTCCGGCGTGCAGGAGCTCCTCGGAGTAGACGGAGGCCGCCAGCTCGAAGTCGAGGGCCGGGTAGGCCGCCATGAACGGTTGCCAGATGTCCTGGTCGATGGCGCCGGTGCTCATCGGGTCATTCTCGTCTAGCGGGGGTCCTGCAGCTCCTCGGTCGCCGTGGGACCGGCGTGCCGACCCTCGGTCTCGGCGTCGGCGCCGACCGGCTCGCCCACCAGCGCCTCGACCGGAGCCCGGTGGGACCCCTCGTCCGCGGCAGCCGCTGCCGCCGCGGCGTCACGTGCCTGGTTGTCCTCGGCGCGAGCAGCCGCACTGGCGGACGTCGTACGCAGCTCGACCGGGGGCATCAGCAGCAGCACCAGGAACGCGATCAGCATGATCGCGCCGCCGCACAGCAGCACCAGGCTCATCGAGTCGGAGAAGCCGACCTGGAACGGGTGCGCGAGCACCTTGTCCATCCGCCCGATGATCGAGGAGTCGTTCTGGACCGAGGTGAACACCTCGCCGTGACCGGGGTTCTGCAGTCCGGCGAGCACCTGGTCGTTGACCGTGGAGTGCGGGATCTGCCCGGCGCTGGCGGCCTGCTGGATCCCGGGCGCGGCGGCCTTGAAGGCGTTCTTGATGTTGTCGCCGAGCGTGCTGAACAGCAGCGACAGGAACACCGCGACGCCGATGGTGCCGCCGAGCTGGCGGAAGAAGGTCGCCGAGCTGGTCGCGACACCGATCTCGCGCGGAGGTACGGCGTTCTGCACGATGATCGTGAGCGGCTGCATGCACTGGCCGATGCCGAGTCCGAGGAACAGCATCCCGCCCATCACGACGAGCAGGCTGGTGTCGGCGCTGACGAACGACAGCCCGATCATCGAGACGCCGGCGAGCAACGAGCCGAAGATCGGGAACATCCGGATCTTGCCGGTGCGCGAGGTGAACTGACCGACGCCGATGCCGGCGGTCATCATGCCGACCACCATCGGCAGCATCATCAGGCCGGCCTTGGTCGGCGAGGCGCCGTGCACGATCTGCATGTACTGCGGGAGCACGGTGATCGCACCGAACATGGCGGCACCGACGATCACGCTGGCGCCGATGACGACGGCCACCGTGCGCATCTTGAAGATGCGCAGCGGGATCAGCGCGTCGTCGCGCATCCGGCGCTCGGCGAGCAGGAAGCCGAGCACGCCGAGGGCGCCGATCGTGTAGCAGGCCAGGGAGCGGGGCGAGTCCCAGCCCCAGATGCGTCCCTGCTCGGCCACCGTCAGCAGCGGCACGAGGGCGACGACCAGGGCCGCGGCGCCGTACCAGTCGATGCGGGCCTCGCGGCGTACGTGGTGGAGGTGCAGGTTCTTGGTCACCACGATGAGCGCGGCGATGCCGATCGGCACGTTGACCAGGAAGACCCAGCGCCAGCCGGTGATGCCGAGGATCTCGTCCTGGCCGGCGAACAGTCCGCCCGCGACCGGGCCGAGGACGCTGGAGGTGGCGAAGACCGACATGAAGTAGCCGGTGTACTTGGCCCGCTGCCGCGGGGACACGATGTCGCCGATGATCGCGAGCACCAGCGTGAACAGGCCGCCCGCGCCGAGTCCCTGCAGGGCGCGGAGGGCGGCGAGCTGGTACATCGACTGGGCGAACGAGCAGGCCGCGGACCCGATGATGAACACGGTGATCGCGAACAGGAACAGCTTCTTGCGGCCGTAGAGGTCGCCGAGCTTGCCGTAGATCGGGGTGGTGATCGTCGAGGTGATCAGGTAGGCGGTCGTGGCCCAGGCCTGGATGGAGAGTCCGTTGAGGTCGTCGGCGATGGTGCGGATCGCCGTACCCACGATCGACTGGTCGAGCGCCGCGAGGAACATGCCGAGCAGCAGGCCCGACAGGATGGTCAGGATCTGCGCGTGCGTGTACTCGCCGGACTCTTCGCCGGACGTGGTGCCTTGCTCGGGCGTGGTGATGGTGGCCACGAAGGGAAAGCCTCGAATCGCTGGTTGGAAATCCTGGGGTCCGGCCGGATCAGGCCGACCTCACCACGGTAGTTGACGACAGCAAGCAATGGCACATCGTTTGACGAGGATCACGTCGCTCACGGCGTCGGTCGCGCGGATAGGTTGTCCGCCATGACGACGGCCCGCACGCGAGTCCACGCCTTCCGCGACGATGCCCTGGGCGACCACGACGCCGTCGGGCTCGCCGAGGAGATCCGGTCGGGCAGGGTCTCGCGACGGGAGGCCGTCGAGGCCGCCGTCGCCCGCACCACCGAGGTCGACGCGGTGCTCAACGGCCTGGCCGCCGACCGGTTCTCCGGTGCCGTCGCCGACGCCGCGACGCTCGCACGACGGCTTCTTCGCGGGCATCCCGTCCTTCGTCAAGGACAACAGCGACGTCGCCGGGCTGCCGACCCAGCAGGGCACGCACGCGTACGTCGCCGAGCCGGCCGCCGCGGACGGGGACTACGCCCGCATGTTCGGCCTGATCGGGTGCACCGTGCTCGGCAAGACCCGGCTCTCGGAGTACGGCTTCAGCCCGAGCGCGGAGTTCATGGACGACGTCCCGGTCCGCAACCCGTGGAACACCGCGCACACCTCCGGGGCCTCCTCCGCGGGCTCGGCCGCCTTCGTCGCGGCCGGGGCCGTGCCGATGGCGCACGCCAACGACGGCGGCGGCTCCATCCGCATCCCGGCCGCGTGCAACGGCCTCGTCGGCTTCAAGGCCACCCGGGGCCGGATCCCCGGCGACAAGCTGAACCGCGAGATGCCCGTGCAGATCGTGCACGACGGCGTGGTCACCCGGTCGGTGCGTGACACGGCAGCGTTCGTCCGCGAGTCCGAGCGCGTCTACCGCAACCTCAAGCTCCCGCCGGTCGGCGACGTGACCCACCCGGGCAAGAACCGGGCCCGCATCGCGCTGGTGACCAACTCGATCGGCGACCGGACGACCGACGACGAGACCACCCAGACCGTCGAGAAGACGGCCGCGCTCCTCGAGGAGCTCGGCCACGAGATCGAGCTCCTGGAGGCGCCGGTCCCGGACTACTTCGAGGACGACTTCCTGCTCTACTGGGCGACCCTCGCGCTCGCCCTGAGCGCGGGCGGCAAGTTCCAGTTCAACCGCACCTACGACCGCAGCAAGAACGACAACCTGACCAAGGGCCTGGCCCGGCACGCCGCCAGGAACGCCTGGCGGCTGCCGCTGGCGATCACCCGGCTGAAGCGCTCGCACCGGATCAGCAAGGAGTTCTTCGCCAACCACGACGTGGTGCTCACCCCGACGCTGTCGCTGACCACGCCCGAGCTCGGCTGGCTGAACCCCTCGCAGTCCTACGAGACGGTGATGGGCCGGATCCTCGAGTGGGTCTCGTTCACGCCGCTGCAGAACGCGACCGGCGACCCGGCGATCTCGCTGCCGATGGGCACCACGTCGACGGGACTGCCGATCGGCGTACAGCTGGCCGCCGCGCAGGGCTACGACCGCCGGCTCCTCGAGATCGCCTACGAGCTCGAGGAAGCCCAGCCGTTCGCGCGGATCCAGGACTGAGGTGACCCGGCGCCCGTCGCGCCGGGCTCTGCTGCTCGGCGGACTCGGTCTCGGGGCGGGCGGGCTGGCCGATCGCGGCCGTCGGTGTCGAGAAGGGCGAGATCCCCGGCCGTCCCTGGGTCCAGGAGACGCTCGGGCTCAACGGCGAGCCCGGCCGGGTTCCCGACGTACCGCCCGGGACCGTGGTCGAGGGGGCGTTCGTCTCGAAGGCGCGCGGGGGAGTGCGCACCGGCTACTCGATCGCCTACCCGCCCGGCGGCACGAGGGCGCTCCCGGTGCTGGTCGTGCTGCACGGTCTCGGCAACGACCACCGGACCGCGATGAGCCCGCACCTCGGCCTCGACCGCTTCCTCGCGGCCGGCGTACGCGACGGGATGGCGCCGTTCGCGATCGCCTCGGTCGACGGCGGCACGACGTACTGGCACCGGCGCCCGGACGGCGAGGACGCCGGCGCGATGGTGCTCGACGAGTTCGTGCCGCTGCTGCGGCAGGCGCGGGCTCGACGTCAGCCGGATCGGCCTCCTCGGCTGGTCCATGGGCGGGTACGCCGCCCTGCGACTCGGCGCCCAGCTGGGACCCGACGCGTGTGCCTGCGTGGCAGCCGAGAGCCCGGCCCTGTGGACCGACGGCGACGACGCGTCGGCATCGGGCTTCCGCGACGCCGAGGAGTACGCCGAGTTCACCGTCTTCGGTCACCAGAAGGAGCTCACCGGCATCCCGGTCCGCATCGACTGCGGCACCGGCGACCCGTTCTACCGCGCCACCCAGGAGTACGTCGCCGGCTTCCCGGACGGCCACCAGCCCGCCGCGCACTACCAACCCGGCGCGCACAACCAGGCCTACTGGCGCCGGATGGCCCCCGCCCAGCTCCGCTTCGTGGCCCGCCACCTCACCTGACCGGCCCTTGCGTCATACGAATTGGTGCCTATAGCGCTCGATTCGTATGACGCACCGCGGGACGTCATACGAGTTGGCTGCCATAGCGACCACTTCGTATGACGTCCTCGGCTCACGCAGGCCGGAACCGGTCCCCGTCGAGCAGGGGGACCGAGGTGCTCTGCGTCGAGCTCGGCGGCGATCAGCACGTCGTCCCGGAAGCCGGCCGCGACGAGCTCCTGGCCGCTCGGGCACGCCAGCAGCCGGTCGAGCAGGTGCGGGCGAGCCTCGCGGAAGGCGGCCCGGGCGGCGTACGCGTCACCATCGAGTACGACGTCCGGCGGCATCGCCTCGATGATCGCCCCGGCGCCGAGCAGGTCCTCGAGAGCCGGGCGGAGCGACCCGTCGGGCCAGCGCTCACCGGCAGCGACGACCGCCACCGAGCTCGGAGGACTGCTCCACGACCCAGCCCGCGACGGCCCTCGCGTTGCGCAGGCAGCCACCGACCACGACCGCGCCGGCGCTGCCGAGCTGATGGCTGATCGTCGAGCCGTTGGGCGAGGGCAGCACGAGTCGCTCCACCCCGCGCGAACGGCGGATGCTGCCGGGCGACAGGCTCACGCCGGAGGACCCCTGCTCGCTGCGCCCGACCGCGAGCGCAGCCGACCGTTCCCGCGCGAAGGCAGCCGCACTGCCGTCCCTCCACCGGTACGGGCAGCACCTCGATGCCCTGGTCGACCGCGACGCTGAGCGTGGTCGAGAAGCTGAGCACGTCCACCACGACGGCACACGTCGCTCTCCGGCAGCGCCCGTCGCTCCCCAGTGGAGCGAGACGTCGGTCACGGCGCCTTCGGGGTGACGCAGCAGCGCCTGGGCCGAACGCGCGACGAGCCCGCGCTCGTCGTACACCTCCGAGGCGGCGACGCCGACCGCTCCGCCGCCCAGGGTGGTCTCGGCCTTCAGGCAGACCCACTCGCCCACGGGTGGCCGTACGACGTGCACGGTGAGCTCGGTGTTCAGGAAGTTCCACTCGGCCGGGTCGAGGGCCGCGGAGGCGCCGGACGCCGAGTCGACGCAGGACAGCAGCCGCTGCAGCGGCGAGAGCTCCTCGCCCGGGAGCAGCGGCACCAGCGGCCGCATCCAGACGACGGCCGGCCCGGGACGCGTGACGGCGCCCTCGACCCACTTCCACTCGACCGCGTCGAGGTAGCCGCGGTGCCACGACGGCGGCGGGTCCTCGAGGTGGCCGTCGTCAGGCCCGTGCTCCAGCGGTACGACGGACGTGGCCGGCCCCTCGAGCACCGGGAACGCCCATCCCTGCGCCCGAGCGAGCACCCGACCCGACTCGTCGCTGAGCTCGGCCTGTCGCAGCGACACGGTCCGACCCGGGCCGCAGCACCGACGTCGTCACCGTCAGCGGGTCCGCCGGGACCGGCCCGAGCAGGTCCATCGTGAACCGGCCGATCATCCGCGGCGTGCCCTCGTCGATCCCCTCGAGCGCCCGTCCGAGCAGCGCCGCCGGCGGACCGCCGTGCTGGGCCGAGGCGCTCCACGGACCGGTCGTGGCGGAGGTGGGAGCGAAGGTGTCGCCCCCGAGGGGCTCGTAGAAAGAGGTCGCGGACGGGGTCACCCTGCGATGATGGCGAACCGGCCCGATGCCGGGTCAACCGCCCCCTTCTACCGATTTCGGGTATCACCCCGGGCCTGTGTATTCTGCTCGCTGGCCCACGGAGCACGATCTGGGTCGCGCCCCTTTAGCTCAGTCGGCAGAGCGTCTCCATGGTAAGGAGAAGGTCTACGGTTCGATTCCGTAAAGGGGCTCTGGATACTCTCTCGATCGCCAGCCGGAATGGATGGGCGGTGGGGTGCGTTCCAAGGCGGGGTAGCTCAGGTGGTTAGAGCACACGGCTCATAATCGTGGTGTCGCGGGTTCGAGTCCCGCCCCCGCTACTCGCACAAGCAACACCCTCACAGCCAGGAAGAGGCACGAACGTGGCCAGCAAGAGCTCCGATGTCCGCCCCAAGATCACCTTGGCGTGCGTGGACTGCAAGGAACGCAACTACATCACCAAGAAGAACCGCCGCAACGATCCCGACCGCATGGAGCTGAAGAAGTTCTGCCCGCGTTGCCGCAAGCACACCGACCACCGCGAGACCCGCTGACGCGGTCGTCAAGCGACGCAGCGGCTCCCGGCACCGCCGGGGGCCGCTGCTGCTGTCTCCGCTAGTTTCGTGCCGTGCCCGAATCGCCCGCTGCGACCACGCTCGCCGAGCTGACCACGCTGCGTCTCGGCGGTCCGGCGACCGAGCTGGTGGAGGCCCACGACGAGGCCGAGCTGATCGAGGCCGTCCGGTCGGCCGATGAGCAGGGCATCCCGGTCCTCGTCGTCGGGGGTGGCAGCAACCTGGTCGTCGCCGACGAGGGCTTCGAGGGCCGGGTCGTCGTCGTACGCCACGCCGGGCTGAGCAGCGAGGGCGACACCTGCGGCGGCGCGTTCGTCGAGATCGGCGCCGGCGAGAACTGGGACGACGTGGTGGCCACCGCCGTCGACCGTGGCTGGGTCGGCATCGAGGCCCTGTCCGGCATCCCCGGGCACGACCGGCGCCACCCCGATCCAGAACGTCGGCGCCTACGGCCAGGAGGTCAGCCAGACGCTGGCCCGGGTACGCACCTGGGACCGCCTCCTCAAGGGAGTCCGCACCTTCGCCGCCGCCGACTGCAGCTTCGGCTACCGCACCAGCCGGTTCAAGCAGGATCCCGGCCGCCACGTGGTGCTCGGCGTGACCTTCCAGCTCACGCTGGGCGACCTCGGCGCGCCGGTGCAGTACGCCGAGCTGGCCCGTGCGCTCGGCGTCGGGATCGGCGAGCGCGCCCCGGCCCGGGACGTGCGCGAGGCCGTGCTCGGGCTGCGCCGCGGCAAGGGCATGGTGCTCGACGCCGACGACCACGACACCTGGAGCACGGGCTCGTTCTTCACCAACCCGGTCGTGCCGGCGGACGCGGTGCCCGAGGGTGCCCCGACCTGGCCCCAGGCCGACGGCCTGGTCAAGACGAGCGCGGCCTGGCTGATCGAGCGGGCCGGGTTCGCCAAGGGCTACGGCAACGACCGGGTGCGGCTCTCCTCCAAGCACACGCTGGCGCTGACCAACCGCGGTGACGCCAGCACCGCCGACCTGCTCGCCCTGGCGCGCGAGCTCCGCGACGGCGTCGAGCAGCGCTTCGGCATCGTGCTCGTCAACGAGCCCGTGCTGGTCGGCTGCTCGCTCTAGTCCTAGATGCTGCTCCCGCTCGAGCCGTTGTCGCTGACGGCGACCAGGATCGCGGTGATGACCAGGCCGAGCAGGACCAGGGCCAGCAGCACCGTGCCGATGATGCCCATGACCATGCCGGCCTTCGCCGTACCCTCGCCGCCCAGCCGACCCTGCGAGGCCCGGATCTCCGTCAGCGCGTTGCGGCCGAGCGCCCAGGCGAACGGCGCGGCGAGGAAGCCGATGCCGCAGGCGAGGAAGCCGAAGACCAGCCCGGCGATCCCCAGCACCATCGACAGGGTCGCCTGCGGGTGGTTGGACGCGGGCGGGGGAGAAGGCGCCGTACGGCCCGAAGCCCGGGTGCGGCCCATCGGTGGCCCGGACTGCGGAGGGGCGGCGGCGGATAGCCGTACGGCGGCGGAGGCCCGTACGTCGGCATGCCGCCGTGGTAGGGCTGCCCGTAGGTCTGCTGGCGGTAGGGCTGCTGCAGGTAGGGCTGGGTGTACGGCTGCTGGGCGTACGGCTGCTGGGCGTAGGGGTTCTGCTCGTAGGGCGCCGTCGTCGGGTTGAACACCGCACCGCCCTGCGCCGCGGACGGATCCGGGTCACCCTGCTGGGTCTGCTGGCGGGCCTGCTCGGCGGCCTGGCGCTCCCAGTAGCCGACGGGCTGCGTCGGCTCGGTGTCGTCCTCGCCGCTCGCCTCCGCGGGCTGCTCGTCGTCGGGCTGCTGGCCCGCCGGCTGCTGCTGCGGGTCTTCCCCCGGATAGGTGCTCATGGCGCCATTCTCCCCAACCACTCGTCGATCTCGCCCAGCCAGCGCTGCTTGTCCGTCTCGGGTGCCCGGGACGCCTGGAAGGACGAGCGTGCCAGATCGGCCAGCTGGGCGTCGGTGAGGTCGTGGGCGGCGCGCATCGTGGCGTACTGGCCGGCCAGCTGGGAGCCGAACAGCAGCGGGTCGTCGGCGCCCAGCGCGACGGTGGCCCCGGCGGCGATCAGGTCGGGGAGCGGCACCGAGCTGAGGTCGGTGTAGACGCCGAGCGCCACGTTGGAGACCGGGCAGACCTCGAGCGCGATCCCGCGCGAGACGATCAGGTCGAGCAGGTCGGGGTCCTCGGCGGCGCGGACGCCGTGCCCCAGCCGCTGTGCGTGCAGGTCCTCGACGCAGACCCGGATCGACTCGGGGCCGAGCAGCTCGCCGCCGTGCGGGTCCAGCAGCAGTCCCGCCCGCTCGGCGATCCGGAAGGCCGGGGCGAAGTCGCGCGTCGATCCGCGCCTCTCGTCGTTGGACAGCCCGAAACCCACCACCCCGCGGTCGGCGTACTGCGCCGCCAGCCGGGCCAGCGTCCGGGCGTCCATCGGGTGCCGGGTGCGGTTGGCGGCGATGACCACCGCCATCCCGATGCCGACGTCGCGCGACGCCTCGCGGACCGCGTCGAGGACGAGGTCGGTGAACTCGGTGATGCCGCCGAACTTGGCGGCGTACCCGCTCGGGTCGACCTGGATCTCCAGCCACCGGCCACCGTCGCGGCGGTCGTCCTCGGCTGCCTCACGCACCAGGCGTCGTACGTCGTCCTCGGTGCGCAGCACCGACCGCGCGACGTCGTAGAGCCGCTGGAACCGGAACCAGCCCTTCTCGTCGGCCGCCGAGAGGGTCGGCGGCCAGTCCTCGACCAGCGCGTCGGGGAGGTGGTGGCCGTCGCGCTCGGCGAGCTCGAGCAGCGTGGAGTGCCGCATCGAGCCGGTGAAGTGAAGGTGTAGATGGGCCTTGGGGAGCTCTGCGAGCGAGCGAACCATGGACTCTCGGGCTCCGCCCTCGTCATGGTTGCGGTTGCCGGGAACGGTCACCGCCGCTGTCAGCCGGCGATCTTCTCGGCGGCGGCCAGCAGCACGCAGGTCGCGACGGCCTCCATCGCCTCGGTGACCTCCGACAGCTCCGGGAACGTCGGCGCGAGCCGGATGTTGCGGTCGCGCGGGTCGTCGCCGTTCGGGAACGACGAGCCGGCCGGGGTGAGCGCGATGCCGGCGTCCTTGGCGAGCTGGACGACGCGTGTCGCGGTGCCGTCGAGCACGTCGAGGCTGACGAAGTAGCCGCCGGTCGGATGGGTCCACTCGGCGATGCCGAGACCGCCGAGCCGCTCGGTGAGGATGCGCTCCACCTCGGCGAACTTCGGCGCGATGATCTCGCGGTGCCGCGTCATGTGGTCGCGCACGCCCTGCGGCGTACCGAAGAACTGCAGGTGCCGGAGCTGGTTGAGCTTGTCGGGACCGATGGCGCCCTTGCCCAGGTGGCCGATGTACCACTTCACCGTCTCGGCCGAGCCGCCCATGAACGCGACGCCGGCGCCTGCGTAGGTGATCTTGGAGGTCGAGGCGAACATGATCGGCCGGTGCGGGTGGCCCGCGGCCGCGGCCAGCGTGAGCACGTCCGCGCTCTTGGCCTCGTCCTCGGTGAGGTGGTGGAAGGCGTAGGCGTTGTCCCAGAAGATCTTGAAGTCGGGCGCCGCCGTCTCCATCGAGGTGAGCCGGGCCGCGACCTCCTGGGAGACGACCGAGCCGCTGGGGTTGGCGTACGTCGGGACGATCCAGATGCCCTTGATGCTCGGGTCGGAGCGCCGCCAGCCGGGCCACGGCCTCGGCGTCCGGCCCGTCGTCGTTCATCGGCACGGTGACCATGTCGATCCCGAACCAGCTCAGCAGCGTGAAGTGCCGGTCGTAGCCGGGGACCGGGCAGATGAAGGTGACCTTCTCCTCCTGGCCCCACGGCCGCTCGCTGTCCACGCCACCCTTGAGCCACAGGTCGGTGAGCACCTCGCGCATCATCACCAGGCTGGAGTTGCCACCGGCGACGATCTGCTCGGGCTCGACCCACAACAGCTCGGCGAACATCGCCCGCAGGTCGCGGATGCCCTCGAGTCCGCCGTAGTTGCGGACGTCCACCCCGGCGTCGTCCTTGACGCCCTTGGGCAGGGTGAGCAGCGCGTCGGAGAGGTCGAGCTGGGCCGTCGACGGCTTCCCGCGGGTGAGGTCGAGCTTGTGGCCGCGTTCCTTGAGGGTCTGGTAGGCGGCCTGCTGCTCGGTCAGGAACGCCTCGATCTCCTCGGGGGAGCGGTCGGCCAGGGTGCGGGTCTGCTGGGTCTGCTCGGTCACGGTTCCATGTTCGCAGAGGCTGGTCGGGGTCGATCAGCGGTGTCCGACTCGCCGGTTCGACTTTGCCGGGAGCCTCCCCGTAGACTCACCGTTTGGTGATTCCGGCCATTGTTTTGGCGTGCCCGGAATGCGCCGTAGGGCACTAGCTCAACTGGCAGAGCATCGGTCTCCAAAACCGAAGGTTGGGGGTTCAAGTCCCTCGTGCCCTGCGAGAGTCGCCAGGTGCGAACAGCACCGCGTCAGCAGACAACCGGAAGTAGGTAACAGCGTGTCGGACAGGTCACCGGTCCGCTCGGGCAAGGGCCGCGAGCGCACCAGCCCGGTCACGTTCTACCGCCAGATCATCGCCGAGCTGCGCAAGGTGGTGTGGCCGACGCAGCAGCAGCTGGTCACCTACCTGATCGTGGTGCTGGTCTTCGTGATCGCGATGATCGCCTACGTGTCGCTGCTCGACCTCGGCTTCGGCAAGGCCGTGTTCGCACTCTTCGGCGGCAAGTAGCACCCCACGTGCCCGGGACGGGCACGACCAGGACCTTTTGAGCAAGACGAGATGACGGAGTAATCGTGTCTGAGCAGTACGACGAGCAGCCGGTCGACCAGGCGGGCGAGCAGCCTGCCGAGGAGTCGACCGACTCGACCGAGTCGACCGAGTCCCGACCGAAGAGGTCCTCACCGACCCCGAGACCGGCGAGACCGTGGCGACCCCGCTCGCGGCTGAGTCCGTGGAGCTGTCCGAGGACCTCGACGACCTGAGTGACCCGGCCGAGGACGAGGCCGAGGCGCCTGCCGAGGAGCCCGCCGCCGAGGAGCCCGCTGCCGAGGAGCCCGCTGACGAGGCCGCGGCTGAGGACGCCCCCGCCGACGAGGACACTGACGAGGATGCGGCCGACGAGGCCGTCGAGACGCCCGCCGACGACCCGATGGAGGAGTTCCGGACCGCCCTGCGCGAGAAGGAGGGCGACTGGTTCGTCGTGCACACCTACTCCGGCATGGAGAACCGGGTGAAGGCCAACCTCGAGAACCGCATCACCTCGCTGAACATGGAGCACTTCATCCACGAGGTGATCGTGCCGACCGAAGAGGTCGCCGAGATCAAGAACGGCCAGCGCAAGCTGGTCAAGCGCACCGTCCTCCCCGGCTACGTGCTGGTGCGGATGGACCTGACCGACGAGTCGTGGTCCGCCGTACGCCACACGCCGTCGGTGACCGGCTTCGTCGGGCACAGCCACCAGCCGGTGCCGCTGAGCCTCGACGAGGTCGAGAACATGCTCGCCCCCGCCGTCCAGGCGCAGGTCGAGGCTGCTGCCACGCCGGAGTCCGAGGGTGGGGCGCCCGCCAAGGCCGCCTCGCGCCAGCAGGTCGCGGTCGCCGACTTCGACGTGTCCGACTCGGTCATGGTCGTGGACGGCCCGTTCGCCACGCTGCACGCGACGATCACCGAGATCAACGCCGAGGCACAGAGGGTCAAGGCCCTCGTCGAGATCTTCGGCCGGGAGACCCCGGTCGAGCTGAGCTTCACCCAGATCCAGAAGGTTTGAGCTCACTGCCCTGAGCTTGCGAAGGGCAGTCGAAGCGAAAAGGTTGAGGAGCGACAGGCACAGCTCGAAGCGAAGCGAGAGAGTGCGTGGACGCGTCTCGAAACCCGGTGAGGCAGGAAACAACGCCGAGCCGGGAGCAGTTGGAAGAAGAGCACATGTGGCAGGGGCACCAGCCCCGTCATGACCACGAAGAAAGAAAGCGAAGAGGAATGCCTCCCAAGAAGAAGATCGCTGCGCTGGTCAAGGTGCAGCTCCAGGCCGGTGCCGCGACTCCGGCACCGCCCGTCGGTACCGCCCTCGGTCCCCACGGCGTCAACATCATGGACTTCTGCAAGGCGTACAACGCCCAGACCGAAGCCATGCGCGGCAACGTCATCCCCGTCGAGATCACCATCTACGAGGACCGGTCGTTCACGTTCATCACCAAGACCCCTCCGGCCGCCGAGCTGATCAAGAAGGCCGCCGGCGTCGCCAAGGGTTCCGGGGTCCCGCAGAAGGACAAGGTCGGCAAGCTGACCAAGGACCAGGTGCGCGAGATCGCCACCACCAAGCTGCCCGACCTGAACGCCAACGACATCGAGGCCGCGATGAAGATCGTCGAGGGCACCGCCCGCTCGATGGGCATCACCACCGACTGATCACCAGACCGAGAACAGCACCTGTGGCAGAGCCGCGCTGGCTCACGTAGACCACAACTTTTCGAAGGAACAGAGGAAAAGACATGCAGCGCAGCAAGACCTACCGCGCGACCGCGGAGACGTTCGACCAGGACGAGCTCCACGCACCGCTGGCCGCCATCAAGATCGCCAAGGGCGGCGCCAAGAAGAAGTTCGACGAGACCGTCGACGTGGCCATGCGCCTGGGCGTCGACCCGCGCAAGGCCGACCAGATGGTGCGCGGCACCGTCAACCTGCCCCACGGCACCGGCAAGACCGCCAAGCGTCCTGGTGTTCGCCAACGGCGACAAGGCCGACGCCGCCCGTGAGGCCGGCGCCGACATCGTCGGTGGCGACGAGCTGATCGAGAAGGTCAACGGCGGCTGGATCGACTTCGACGCCGTCGTCGCGACCCCCGACATGATGGGCAAGGTCGGTCGTCTCGGCCGCGTCCTCGGTCCCCGTGGCCTGATGCCGAACCCCAAGACGGGCACGGTGACCCCCGACGTCGCCAAGGCCGTCTCGGACATCAAGGGCGGCAAGATCGAGTTCCGCGTCGACCGTCACGCCAACCTGCACTTCATCATCGGCAAGGCGTCCTTCTCCGAGCTCCAGCTCGCCGAGAACTACGCCGCTGCCCTCGACGAGGTGCTGCGGCTCAAGCCGGCCAGCTCCAAGGGCCGCTACATCAAGAAGATCACCGTCTCCACGACCATGGGCCCCGGTGTCCAGGTCGACCCCAACCGCACCCGCAACGTGGCGGCTGAGGACGACGCCTGATCCTGGCCAGCTCCAGAGACTGACCCGAGGGGGCCCGGCACCGAACGGTGCCGGGCCCCCTCGCGTCTCCGGAACTCGGGCATTTCGGCGGGTTTCCCGGTCCCCTGTCCGGGTAGACCTCACGCGTGAACTATCCGGCAGATGGCGGCGGCGGTGGTGGCAGCGGCTCGGTCAGCATCGACATCGGGATGCTCACGGCAGCCCGCAAGTCGCTCACCACGCTCGCGAGCGCCATCGACCAGCAGCGCGCACGAGCGACGCAGGGGACCCCGGTGGCGCTGCCGTCGCTGCAGGACGGTGCGCGAGCCGCCCAGGCGGCTGCCTGGCTGACCGACCAGGCGCCGAAGCTGCAGACGCTGATCGACCTCGCGACCCTGCTCGACACCAAGGGCACCGGCTCCGCCAGCTACACCGGGTCCGGCTCGTTCAGCGACGCCGAGGACCGTCTCGGCCACGAGCTCGGCAAGCAGCTGAACGACCTCGACATCGACGACGCCGGCGACCGCGCGCGCTACCAGAAGCTCGCCGACATGATGGCGACCTACAAGGACAACCGGTGGGTCACGACGGCCACCCTGGACGAGCTCGGCACCGACGGTGCCCGCGAGCTGATCGAGAAGCTGGCCGCCATGACCGGCGATCCGCCCACCTCCAACTACTGGCAGAACATCGGCCCGCCGGACTCACCCGGCGACGAGCTGCAGGCCCTGGCCCACCTCCAGTCGAGCGTCGCGTCCGGCCTGACCGGCATGCTCGGCAGCGCCACGACCAACGACTGGGTCGACTCCGAGGACTGGGGCAAGGGGATCGCCGAGGACTGGGTGGTCGCCTCGATCCTGCTGCGCTCGGCCGACAAGAACAACACGGTCCTGGGCCCGAAGTTCACCCAGACGGTGGGTCACGAGCTGATGGACTGGGAGGCCGGCGACCCGATGCGCCACCAGGGCCTGACCGGGCTCGCCGCCACCTTCGGGGGCGAGACCCTCAACGACGACAACGGCGATGCCCTCCGCCAGCTCATCAAGGCCGGCGACAACAGCCCCGACTCGGCCCAGGCGATCATGCTCGACCAGCGAGCTGGCGTCGTACCTGATGCACGACCGGCTGACCTCGGAGCATCTCGCCTCCTCGATGGACGACCTGGTCCGGATCGCGACCGTCGACTCCGCCACGGACCCGACCAAGCCCCGTGCGCAGAACGCTGCGGCCATCTCCTCGTGGACGCTGCACTACGCAGCGGAGAACGACCTCGACGACAACTACGACGAGGAGCTCGGCGGCATCGTCGGCACCTACATCACCGACGCCTACCAGGCCGTCGACCGGTGTCGACGTACCCGACGATCGTCGGCGACGTACCGCCCTTCCACCTGAGCGACGAGTGAGCCAGGACGACCTCACCGCGGTGCTCCAGCACATCGGCGGCAACAAGACGGCGACCAGCATCATCGGCGACCATGCGACCCGGCTGAACCAGATGCTGATCGACCACGGCGCCCAGGCCTCCCTCGACGGTCGCGCCTGGCGAACACGAAGAGTTCCAGCCCGGCACCGGTGGGGACCCGCTCTGCGTCCAGCTCGGCACGGAGCGGCCGGCTTCCGCGGCTACCTCGAGGACGAGCTGGCCCAGGGCATGACGCGGACGGCGCCGAGGAGGCGGAGGCCCGCCGCAAGACCGCCGAGCTGTTCACGCTCCCGCTCGACTATCGTCCCGACCGACCCGCTCGGCAAGGCCGGCGGCGCCGCTGGGCGACTACCTCATCGGTGACATCAAGGACCAGATCATCGACGGGTACGTCGGCGAACCCGGCCACGCGGCCGCGGCCGAAGGGCAACGAGCAACTACCAGTCGGCGAAGCCAGGCCACCAAGATCCAGGCGTATGTACGCGCGTCGTCGAGCGCCGAGAGCGACCACCCGACCGACGCGAGCCCAGACGAGGTCGAGGGCCGGCCCGACGGCACTACCGTCTTCGACACCCAGCTGCACGACGACTGGCCGCAGCGACACCTACGGCAACCTCAAGACCCCGGGCGAGCTGACCGACGGCGAGATCGAAGGACCTGGTGCCCAGCACCAGGACGAGCCCGGCGTCACGCCGGGGCGACCTCGAGAGAGGTGGACAACTCGTGGGACAACTACCAGAACGCGAAGGGAGAACCAGGGCGGATGAGGCGGTGTGCTCGTGGCCGTCGGCAGCGCTGCGCGCCGTCGTCGGCGCTGTCCGCGGTTGCGGCGATGACGATACCCCAGCTACTCCGAGAGCAAGGCGTGCGGGGTTCCGGCCGACCGATCAGCGCGTGCTCGGGCACCGACCAGTTCCAGACCGTCACCCGGGGCAACACCCTGCCGCCGCGACGGAGTGCGCTCCTTCAGCTGCTCGGTCAACACCGAGGACCGCGAAGACATGCCGTGACCGTCACTGGCGAACGCGCCTCGTCCGACGACATCGACAGCAGCAGAAGAGATCGCCTCCGCCGACGAGACGGTTCTCCGTCGCCGGCGCGCCAGGCCGGGATCGACGTGAACGCGGCAGTCCTTCACCGGCCTGTGGGTCTGTGCACCAGCGGATGCCGGACGGCACGATGCGGCGTCTACGTCACGGCGGGCGAAGAAGGCCAGCGCCGAGCGAGCGCAAGGCACTGGTCAGTGCCGTCGCCGAAGCGGCGCGGCACAGCCTGCGGCTGACGGGTCTCCGTCGGCGATTTGGCCGACACCCACCGGCCCGTATCGTTGCCCGTCGAAGCCAAAGACCGCCGGTCGATCACTTGTGATCCGAAGGTCCGCACGAGCGGGCGACCTGCGCAGGTGACACCGAGTGAGACGCCTCGCGTCATACGCCCTGTGCACCTGCACAGGGCGTTTTTGCTGGGTGGGTCCGTCCTGGTCCGAGGCTCGGGCGACACACATCCGTGTGCCGTCCAACCAGGTTGGAAGGAGACCCATGGCGCGGCCAGACAAGGCAGCAGCCGTCGCGGAGATCGTCGACTCGTTCAACGAATCCACGGGCGCTGTGCTGACCGAGTACCGCGGTCTCACCGTGAAGCAGCTGCAGGAACTGCGGCGAGCCCTCGGCGAGAACGCCAACTACGCCGTGGTCAAGAACACGCTGACCAAGATCGCCGCCAAGGAGGCGGGCGTCGACGGGTTCGACGACCTGCTCACCGGTCCGACCGCCATCGCCTTCATCAACGGCGACCTGGTCGAGGCAGCGAAGGGCCTGCGTGACTTTGCCAAGGCGAACCCCGCCCTTGTCATCAAGGGTGGCTACGTCGACGGTGCCCCGATGGACGCCAAGGAGATCGCCAAGCTGGCCGATCTCGAGTCCCGCGAGGTTCTCCTGGGCAAGCTGGCGGGCGCCATGCTCGCTTCGCTCAGCCAGGCCGTCTACCTGCTCAACGCCCCGCTCTCGCAGGCTGCCCGGCTCGCCGGCGCCCTGCAGGCCAAGGCTGAGCAGGACCCCACGATCCTCAAGGGCGGTGCCGGCGAGCCGGCGGCCGAGGTGACGGAGGCCCCCGAGGCCGCCGCTGCCGAGGAAGCCCCTGCCGAGGAGACCCCGGCGGACGAGGCGCCTGTCGCCGAGACCGCCACCGACGACGCAGCCGCGTCGGAGGAGTCCAGCGAGGCCCCCGAAAACAGCTCTGAGAGCACCGAGGCCTGACATCCGTCGCGTCCCGCACGGGACGAGGCACCAACTGAAAGGAACGCCACCATGGCGAAGCTCAGCACCGACGAGCTGCTCGACGCTTTCAAGGAGATGACCCTCCTGGAGCTCAGCGAGTTCGTGAAGCAGTTCGAGGAGACCTTCGGCGTGACCGCGGCCGCTCCGGTCGCCGTTGCCGCTGCCCCCGCCGCCGGCGGTGCCGGCGCGGGTGCCGAAGAGGCCGCCGAGCAGGACGAGTTCGACGTCGTCCTCGAGGCCGCTGGTGACAAGAAGATCAACGTCATCAAGGAGGTCCGCGCCCTGACGAGCCTCGGCCTGAAGGAGGCCAAGGACCTCGTCGAGGCCGCCCCCAAGGCTGTCCTCGAGAAGGTCAACAAGGAGACCGCGGAGAAGGCCAAGGAGTCCCTCGAGGGCGCCGGCGCCTCCGTCACCCTGAAGTGATCCCAGAGGTCGTCACGACCTCCTAGGAACGGCCGACGGCCGTCCCGGACCCACGTGGTCCGGGGCGGCCGTTGTCATTTTCCGGACCGGTTGAGCACGGTTGGGACTGATTTTATGAGACGTCGGACACCAAGGGTGACGAGCAGGACAATGTATGCGTAACTTAGCCGCTCGGCTACTCGTTGGTACGCGTGGGTGGGGAGATCCGCGTGTACGTCGCTGTTCCAAGCCCGAGACCGACGGAATTGAGTGAGAGGGAGGCCCCGATGGGTGTCGAGATCGAGATCAAGGACTTGACCAAGAGTTTCGGCAAGCAACTGATCTGGGGCGACGTCACCCTCACTGTTCCGGCCGGCGAGATCTGCGTGATGCTCGGCCCTTCCGGAACCGGCAAGTCCGTTCTCCTCAAGACCATCATCGGCCTGCTCAAGCCCGACAAGGGCAGCGTGGTCATCGAGGGCGTCGACATCGCCTCGTGCCCCGAGAAGGAGCTCTACGAGATCCGCAAGCTGTTCGGGGTGCTGTTCCAGGACGGCGCCATGTTCGGCTCGATGAACCTCTACGACAACATCGCCTTCCCGCTGCGTGAGCACACCAAGAAGAGCGAGTCCGAGATCCGCGAGATCGTGATGGAGAAGCTCGACCTCACCGGTCTGCTCGGCACCGAGGACAAGCTGCCCGGCGAGATCTCCGGCGGGATGCGCAAGCGCGCCGGCCTCGCCCGCGCCCTGGTGCTCGACCCCGAGATCGTCCTCTTCGACGAGCCCGACTCCGGCCTCGACCCGGTGCGCACCTCGTTCCTCAACCAGCTGATCGTCGACCTGAACGCCCAGATCGACGCCACCTTCCTGATCGTCACCCACGACATCAACACCGCCCGCACGGTGCCCGACAACATCGGCCTGCTCTACCACAAGCACCTCGCGATGTTCGGCCCGCGCGAGATGCTGCTCTCCTCCGAGGAGCCGGTCGTGCGCCAGTTCCTCAACGCCCAGGTCGTCGGCCCCATCGGCATGTCCGAGGAGAAGGACGCCGACGAGCTCGAGGCCGAGAAGGACATGGAACTTCCTCCGCTGCCGCCCATCCCGCTGCAGCTGGAGCCCTCGAACGGTCAGCCCCGTCGCAGTCAGCGCGACCCGGGTGCCTGGTGCAAGGAGAACGGCATCACGCCGCCTCCTGGCTCCTTCGAGGAGAACATGTCCATGACCGTCGGAGGGTGATTCGCTGATGGCCTCAGCCGTGGCCAACCGCGTTCTGGCTCCTGTCGGGACCGCGGGGAAGCTCTTTGCTTTCGGGCTGGACGTCGGACGCAACCTCTTCAAGCGTCCCTTCCAGACCCGGGAGTTCATCCAGCAGGCGTGGTTCATCGCGTCCGTGACGATCATCCCGACCGCGTTGGTCGCCATCCCGTTCGGCGCGGTCATCGCGCTCCAGGTCGGCAGCCTGATCAAGCAGTTCGGCGCGCAGTCGTTCACCGGGTCGGCGTCCGTGCTCGCCGTGGTGCAGCAGGCCGCGCCCATCGGTACGGCGCTGCTGATCGCCGGAGCAGGTGGCTCGGCGATCGCCGCCGACCTCGGCGCCCGCAAGATCCGCGAGGAGCTCGACGCCATGATGGTGCTGGGCATCGACCCGATCCAGCGCCTCGTCGTACCCCGCGTGCTCGGCTGCATGATGGTCGCGGTCTTCCTCAACGGCATGGTCACCGTCGTCGGTGTCGCCGGTGGCTACGTGTTCAACGTGATCCTCCAGGACGGCACGCCAGGCGCCTACATCGCCAGCTTCACCGCGCTCGCCCAGCTGCCCGACCTGTGGATCGGCATGATCAAGGCCCTCATCTTCGGGCTGCTCGCCGCCGTCGTCGCGTCCTACAAGGGCATGTCCGCCGGCGGCGGACCGAAGGGCGTGGGTGACGCGGTGAACGAGTCCGTCGTCATCACCTTCGTGCTGCTGTTCATCGTCAACTTCACCCTGAGTGCGATCTATCTCCAGATCGTTCCTCCGAAGACGGGTTGACGACATGGTCGACCTGAAGCAGGCCTACAACAAGCCGCTGTCCTCCATCGACAAGATGGGCGAGGAGCTCGGCTTCTACATCCGCGCCCTCCGCGCGACGCCGCGCTCCGATCACGCGCTACCCCAAGGAGATCCTGCGGCTGCTCGCCGAGGTGACCCTGGGCTCCGGCGCGCTCGCGGTGATCGGCGGAACCGTCGGCGTCATCACGGCGATGACCTTCTTCACCGGCGCCCAGGTCGGACTCTCCGGCTACGCCGCCCTCGACCAGATCGGCACGGCGGCGTTCTCCGGCTTCGTCTCGGCGTACTTCAACACCCGCGAGATCGCCCCGCTCGTCGCCGGCATCGCGCTGGCCGCGACGGTCGGCTGCGGGTTCACCGCCCAGCTGGGTGCCATGCGGATCTCCGAGGAGGTCGACGCGCTCGAGGTGATGGCGATCCCGTCGATGCCGTTCCTCGTGACCACCCGCATCGTCGCCGGCCTGATCGCGATCATCCCGCTCTACGTCGTCGGGCTGCTGTCGTCGTACTTCGCGACCCGCCTGACCGTGACCCTGTTCTACGGACAGAGTGCGGGCACCTATGACCACTACTTCAACCAATTCCTGCCACCGGGCGACGTGTTGTGGTCGTTCGGCAAGGTGGTCGTCTTCGCGGTGTCGGTCATCCTGATCCACTGCTACCACGGCTACACCGCCGGTGGCGGACCCGCGGGTGTGGGCGTCGCCGTGGGCCGTGCCGTGCGTACGTCGATCGTGGTCATCAACGTGATCGACCTGTTCCTGTCCATGGCCATCTGGGGCTCGTCGACCACGGTCAGGTTGGCGGGATAGGCATGACCAAGTTCTTCATGGCCCCACGCTTCCTCGGTGTGGTCTTCATCGGCCTGCTCGTCCTGGGCGTGTGGGCGGTCAACGGCGCCTTCAACCAGAAGTTCACGACCTTCGACCACGTCACGCTCAAGTCCGACACGATCGGCCTGCAGCTGCCCGAGCGGGCCGACGTCAAGGTGCGCGGCGTGATCGTCGGCCAGGTGCTCAAGGTCGAGAGCGAGGGCGACGGAGCCACGCTCGACCTGGGCATCAAGCCCGACCAGATCGGCACGATCCCCGGCAACGTGACCGCCTCGATCCTGCCCAAGACGCTGTTCGGAGAGAAGTACGTCGAGCTGAACATCCCCAAGGACGCCGACTCGACCTCGCTCAAGTCGGGCGACGAGATCGACCAGACCAAGCTGCCCGATCGAGGTCGAGAAGGTCCTCAACGACCTCTACCCGCTGCTGCGGACCGTCCAGCCCGCCGAGCTCAACTACACGCTGAACGCGCTGGCCGACGCCCTCGAGGGTCGCGGCACCAAGCTCGGCGAGAGCCTCTCCACGCTCAACGGCTACCTGAAGAAGATGAACCCCCAGCTGCCCGCGCTGATCGACGACTTCAAGCTGCTGGCCAAGGTGACCGACACCTACGCCGACGTGGTGCCCCAGATCGCCGACACGCTGCGCAACACGGTGAAGACCGGCAACACGCTGGTCTCCAAGCAGGCGAAGCTCAACGCGTTCCTCAAGGACACGACGGCCTTCTCCGACACCGCCACCGAGTTCCTGAACACCAACGGCGACAACATCATCCGGCTCGGCCAGCTCAGCGAGCCGATCCTGGCCCTGCTCGCGCGCTACTCCAGCACCTTCCCCTGCATGCTCGACGGCATCGTCAAGCAGGCCCCGATGCTGGCCAACACCTTCCGTGGCTTCATCTTCCACATCACCCTGAAGACGATCCCCTACCAGCCGCGCGGCTACACCGCGGCGGACAAGCCGGTCTACGGCGCCAACAACGCGCCCAACTGTGCCGGCCTGCCCAACCCGCCGATTCCCTACTACCCCAAGGGCGGGGAGTTCCCGAACATCAACGACGGCGTCAACAACATCGGCAAGGGTGACAACCAGCGCACGGCGACCGGCTTCGGTCAGCGCACCGCCACCCCCGGGTTCACGACCGGCACGTCGGGGACCGCCTCGCAGAAGGCGCTGATCAACTCGCTGTTCTCGCCGTCGCTCGGCA
This sequence comes from uncultured Actinomycetota bacterium, assembly GCA_963797505.1. Classification (GTDB taxonomy): domain Bacteria; phylum Actinomycetota; class Actinomycetes; order Propionibacteriales; family Nocardioidaceae; genus Marmoricola. The sequence continues at coordinate 71,975 of CAWCQB010000009.1, forward strand.
TTCCTGCCGACCAGATGTCCGACCTCACCGCGATGCTCTTCGCGCCGACCCTCGCCGGATCGGAGGTGAGCGTTCGATGAGCGTGCTCGACAAGGACACCAGGGGACCCCTGGTCAAGCTCCTCATCTTCATCGTGGCCACGACGATGGCGACCGGTGTGCTCGTCGTACTGATCGGCAACATCACCTTCCAGCGCTCCAACGACTTCAAGGCGGTCTTCTCCGACGCCACCGGGGTCAACAAGGGAGACGACATCCGCATCGCCGGCGTGAAGGTCGGCAGCGTGAAGAGCGTCGAGGTCTACGACCGCACGCACGCGCTGGTCTCGTTCAACGTCGCCAAGAGCTCCATCGTCACCAAGAGCTCCACCGCCACGATCCGCTACCGCAACCTGGTCGGGCAGCGCTACATCTCGCTGACCCAGGGCGTCGGCGACCTCGACCAGATGCCCTCGAACTCCACCATCCCGATGTCGCGGACCGAGCCCGCGCTCGACCTCACCGTGCTGTTCAACGGCTTCAAGCCGCTGTTCGCCGCGCTGTCCCCGGCCGACATCAACAAGCTCTCGGCCGAGGTGATCTCGGTGTTCCAGGGCGAGGGCGGCAACTTCAACGCGCTGCTCCAGAACACCGCGTCGATCACCAACACGCTGGCCGACCGCGACAAGGTCATCGGCGAGACGATCGACAACCTCAACGTCGTGCTGAAGACGCTCGCGGGTCGCGACAAGCAGCTCAACGCGCTGATCACCCAGTTCCAGCGGTTCATGGCCGGCCTCGTCCAGGACAAGGACGCCATCCTCGGCTCCCTCGACTCGGTGTCCAACCTGGCCGAGCAGACCTCCGACCTGGTCACCGGCATCCGCCCGTCGTTCGTCAAGGACGTCAAGGGCCTGCGCCAGGTGGCCGGCAACCTCAACGCGGGTCGCGACGAGATCGACCGGGCCCTGCAGATCCTGCCCATCAAGCTCACCAAGATCGGACGTACGGCGATCTACGGCTCGTTCTTCAACTTCTACCTCTGCGACTTCACCGGCAACGTCGTGCTGCCCACCGGGGGCAAGATCCCGATCGACTACAACATCGGCAAGACCGGGACGAGGTGCAACCTCGGATGAGCGAGCGAAGCGAGCAAATTCAGCAGAGCCTCCCGGGTGTGCCATGCGAGCCCGACGCGAAGCGAGGGCACGCATGAGCACACCGTTCCGCGAGCGCAACCCCGTCAAGATCGGCGCGATCAGCATCGCCGTGATGATCGCCCTGCTGATCGCCGCCTTCAAGGCCGGCGACCTGCCCCTGATCGGTGGCGGCGACACCTACCACGCCGACTTCTCCGAGGCCGGGGGCCTGCAGGCCAACGACGAGGTCCGGATCGCCGGCGTCCGCGTGGGCAAGGTGACCGGCATCGACCTCGACGGCAACAAGGTCAAGGTCACCTTCAAGGTCAACACGCCCTCGAAGTTCGGCACCGAGTCGGGGGCCGCGATCAAGGTCAAGACCCTGCTCGGCTCGATGTACCTCGCGCTCGAGCCCAAGGGCTCCGGCCAGCTGAGCAAGGACGCCACCATCCCGGTGTCGCGCACCAGCTCGCCCTTCGACGTCGTCCAGGCGTTCTCGGGCCTGGCCAGCCGCGCCGAGCGCATCGACACCGACAACCTGGCGAAGTCGCTGGACACGGTCGCCGACCTGACCAAGGACACCCCGGCGGCCTTCCAGGGCACCCTGCGCGGACTGTCCCGCCTCTCCGAGACGGTCGCCAGCCGCAACGACCAGATCAACGAGCTGCTGAAGAACCTGAACTCGGTCTCCGGCACGCTCGCCAACCGCGACCAGGACATCGTCAGCCTGATGCACGACAGCGACACGTTGCTGCGTGCGCTGGTGGCCCGTCGTGCCGAGGTGCACCGCCTGCTCGTCTCGACCAGCCAGTTCTCGAACCAGCTGACCCTGCTCGTCCAGCAGTCCCGCGCCGACCTCAAGCCCGCGCTGAGCAACCTCCAGGGGGTCGTGAACCTCCTGCTGAAGAACCAGAACAACCTCGACGAGAGCCTGCGGCTGATGGCGCCCTTCTACCGGGTCTTCGCCAACACCCTCGGTGACGGTCCCTGGTTCGACACCTGGATCTCCAACCTGCCTCCCGTCCCCCCGGTGGGTGGTTGAGATGAAGATCTTCAACAGGGTCAACCCGCTGATCGCGGCCCTCGTGGTCGCGGTGCTGGTCGCCGGCCTGCTCTTCGTGTTCTGGCCGAGCAGCGACAAGAAGTACATCGTCGCCGACTTCCCGCGCACCGTGTCCCTCTACGAGGGCTCCGACGTGAAGATCCTCGGCGTCGCCGGTCGGCAAGGTCGAGACGGTCGTCCCCGAGGGCACCAAGGTGCGGGTCAAGCTCTCCTACGACGCCAAGTACAAGATGCCCGGCCGACGCGAAGGCCGCGGTCATCTCGCCCTCGGTCGTCGGTGACCGGTTCGTGCAGCTGACCCCGGCGTACGACGGCGGCAACGTGATGGCCGACAACGCCCACCTGGGCATCGACAAGACGGCCACCCCGCTCGAGCTCGACGAGATCTTCCGCAGCCTCAACGACCTCAACATCGCGCTCGGCCCCAACGGGGCCAACAAGTCCGACGCCAGCGGCACCGGCCCGCTGACCCGGCTGCTGGACTCCACCGCCCGCAACTTCGGTGGCCAGGGCGTGCAGTTCAACAAGACCCTGAAGAACCTCGGCGCCTTCTCCAAGACGCTGGCCGACAACAAGGACGAGCTGTTCGGGACGCTGTCGCAGGTCGAGAAGTTCACCAACACGCTCTCCAAGAACGACCAGACCGTGCGCGACTTCAACGACTCCCTGGCCAGTGGCGCCGACCTGCTCGCCGGCGAGCGCCAGGACCTCGCCGCCGTGCTGCGCAACCTGAGCACCGCGATGGTCCAGGTGCGGTCGTTCGTCAAGGAGAACCGCGCCTCCCTGACCAGCAACATCTCGGGCCTGAACCGGATCTCCAAGACGCTGGTCAAGCAGCGCGACGCCCTCGACAAGACCCTGCAGTACGCCCCGACGGCGCTGAACAACCTCTACCTCGCCGGCAACGTCAAGCAGGGCACCCTCGACACGCGCGACAACGTCGGCGAGCTCTTCAACCAGCTCCAGGACGACCCGGCAGCGACGCTGTGCACGCTCATCGGGCAGGCCAACCCGCCCGGGGGAGTGTGCAGCAACCATCTCGAGCGCCATGAAGAGCAACGCCGCTGGGCCGCGCCGCCGCGCTGTCCGACACCTCGACCGAGGCGCCGCGGGTCGTCGAGCCGATCGACCCGACCATGGGTGGACTGCTGGAGGGCGTCGCGATGAGGGGCCTGATGACGACTGCGCGCCGGCGTACCGCCGCCCTGCTGGTCACGCTGCTCTCCGAGTGCGCTGGTGCTGTCGGGCTGCTCGATCTACGACCTGCCGCTGCCGGGTGGCGCCAAGACCGGCGACAACCCGCAGCACCTGACCCTGATGTTCCGCGACGTGCTCGACCTGGTGCCGCAGTCCACCGTCAAGGTCGACGACGTGACGGTCGGCAAGGTGAAGTCGATCAAGCTCAAGGGGTACGTCGCCGAGGTCAAGGTCGAGATCCCCCACGACGTGAAGCTGCCGAGCAACACCACCGCCCAGATCCGGCAGACCAGCCTGCTGGGCGAGAAGTTCATCGCCCTCGACCGTCCGGAGAACCCCAGCAGCGGCACGCTGTCGAACAACGACGTGATCGGTCTCGACCGCACCGGCCGCAACCCGGAGGTCGAGGAGGTCTTCAGCGCGCTGGCCCTGCTGCTCAACGGCGGCGGCGTCGGCCAGCTGAAGACGATCGTCTCCGAGCTGAACAACGCCTTCTCCGGCCGCGAGGGCGACGTCCGTTCGGTGCTCACCCAGATCCGCACGTTCATGGGCCAGCTCGACCAGAACAAGACCGCCGTCGTCGCGGCGATCGAGAACACCAACCGGCTCGCCGCCGGGCTGCGCAGCCAGGACACGCACCATCAAGAGCGCGCTCGACAACCTGCCGCGCGCCCTGCAGTCGGTCAACAGCCAGCGCGCCGACCTGGTCAAGCTGCTCAAGGCGCTGACCCGGCTCTCCGGCGTCGGGGTGCGGGTGATCCAGGCGTCCAAGGCCTCGACCATCAACAGCCTCCGCGAGCTCGCACCCGTGCTCGACGGGTTCGCCAAGGCCGGGAAGAACTTCCCCGAGTCGCTTCCAGGTGTTCCTGACCTACCCGTTCGTCGACGCGGCCGTCGGTCGCGACCCGCAGGTGGCCCGCAACCTGCACATGGGTGACTTCACCAACCTCTCGGTCAAGCTCGACATCAACGTGGCCGACCTCAACCTGCCCGACATCCCGCCGATCACCATCCCGCCGCAGCTGTGCGACGCGGTCAAGGCTGCTCGCCGCTACGCCCACCAGCGGATCTACAGCATCCCGGGGCTCACCGACGCGCAGAAGAAGGCCATCGACACGGCCGTCCAGGCCCAGATCGAGGACAACGACTGCACCATCACGCTCAACACGGTGCGCAAGTACATCGCCGCCGCGCTGCTGGCGCTCGGGACCGCCGTCACCGAGGCCATCTGTCCCGCAGGCGGGTCCGATCCTGTGCAACCTGATCGGCAACCCCACGGCACTGCCGACGATCACCCTGGGGGTCCCGCAGCTCGGCACCGGCAGCGGTGGCCTGGGCGGGATCCTGCCCCGGGCGCAGCTCGAACGGCGGCTACCAGACGCCGAAGAGCATCGACCCGTTCCACCTCGCGACGCTGGGCCTCGACCCCGGCATCGGGACCATGCTCTTCCAGGGGGTGGCTGAGGTCCGATGATCACCTCACGCACCAAGAAGCAGCTGATCGTGTTCGCGATCATCACCCTGCTCGGGGTGACGTTCGTCGGCGCGCGCTACGCCCGGCTCGACCGGCTGTTCTACGACTCGGCGTACACCGTCGACGCGCACTACGCCCAGTCGGGCGGCATCTTCACCGGCGCCGAGGTCACCTACCGCGGTGTGACCATCGGCCAGGTCTCGAAGATGAAGCTCACCGACAAGGGCGTCGACGTGATCCTCGACGATCAACAAGTGCGAGGACAAGATCCCCGAGGACAGCATCGCGCTGGTCGGCAACAAGTCGGCCGTCGGTGAGCAGTACGTCGAGCTCCAGCCCCAGACCGACAGCGGGCCCTACCTCAAGGACGGCTCGGCGATCGACACCCCGGACACCGAGATCCCGGTGTCGACGACCGAGATCCTGACCAACCTCGACAACCTCGTCGAGTCGGTCCCGCAGGCCGACCTGCGCACGGTCGTCGCCGAGTCGGGTGCGGCGTTCAAGGACGCCGGCCCGAGCCTGGGCCAGATCATCGACACCTCGAGCTCGTTCATCAAGACCGCCGAGGCCAACTTCGAGACCACCACGGCCCTGATCCGCGACTCGCGCGTGGTGCTGCAGACCCAGGTCGACAAGGGCTCGGCCATCCGCAGCTTCGCCAAGAACCTCGTCGCTGTTCTCCGGCACGGTCGCGGACAACGACAAGTACCTCCGCTCCCTGATCGACAACGGCTCGGCCACCGCCAACGAGCTGCGCACGTTCCTGGAGCAGAACAAGGTCAACCTCGGCCAGCTGCTCAACAACCTGGTCACGACCAACGAGATCGTGGTCAAGCACCTCAAGGGCATCCGCCAGATCCTGGTCATCTACCCCTACGTGGTCGCCGGCGGGTTCACGGTGGCCGAGAAGGGCGCCGACGGCTACGACGCCCGGTTCGGCCTCGTGCTGACCCAGGGCTCCGACGTCTGCAAGAAGGGCTACGAGGGCACCGACCGTCGCTCGGCCCAGGACACGGCCGACCGGCCGATGAGGACCAACGCCGGCTGCTCGGACCCGACCAAGAACTACCGCGGTGCCGAGAAGTCGCCGCGGGGCCGCACCGGCGCGGCGTACCGCTCACCGGTGGCCACGTACGATGCCAGCACTGGCAAGGTCGTCTGGACCGACCAGGACACTCGCCCGCAGATCGCCTACGACGGTGGCGCCGCCGACGTGTTCGGCGAGGACTCCTGGAAGTGGATGCTCCTGCAGCCGTCGCTTGCCCGCAACCAGGAGTAGTAACCCTTGAGCAACGAAACCAACGCCGGGATCGAAGATCCCGGGGAACACGGCCGTCCTGCCCCCCGTGTGTCGGAGCGCCTGCTGCGCATCCTGATCGGCGGTGCTGGCGGTGGTCCTGGTCGCCGGCGTCGTCCTCGCCGTGGTCTTCACGGTGAAGGTGCGCCACTCCGACGACGAGCAGCGGCAGCGCGCCGAGGCCGTGAACGCCGCCTCGCAGTTCGCCCTGCGGATGGACACCTTCGACGGCACGGACATGGACGCCTACTCCAAGAAGGTCCAGCAGCTGCTCACCACCAAGTACAAGAGTGAGTTCGACAAGCAGTTCCAGCCGTTCAAGCAGGTCTACTCCCAGGCCCAGGCCGTGGGCACCGGCAAGGTCGTGATGAGCGGGGTGGCCTCCTACGACGCCGACTCCGCGACCGTCCTGGTCGTGCACGACGGCTCGGTCAAGTCCAAGCTCGGCCAGTCCCAGGTGCGCCACCAGCGCTGGACCGTCGACCTGGTCAAGGTCGACGGACACTGGCTCGTCGACGACTTCAGCCCGGTCAACTAGAAGGAGGCTCCGACATGACCAGCAGCCCCACCCCCACCTGGTACGACGTGCTCGGCGTCTCCCGCGACGCCAGCCCCGACGGAGATCAAGGCCGCCTGGCGCGACGCCACCGACAAGTTCGAGCCCGGCAGCGGTGCCGGCCAGTTCCGGATGTTCAACGAGGCCGCCGACGTGCTGCTCGACCCCGCGCGCCGAGCGGAGTACGACGCCTCGCTGGACGCCCCGGGCGAGCCCAGCGAGCCGCCCCCGCCGGCTCCGGTGCGCCGTCCCGGCTGAGCCGACCACGCAGGCCGACCCCGCAGCCGAGCCGCGAAGGCAGCCGCGAAGGCACAGCGCCGCGAGGAGCGTGCCCGTCGTCGCGAGCAGAAGCGCGAGGCCAAGGCCTCGCAGGGGACCACGGCCGAGCCGGCCTCGCGCCGGACCATGGTGGTCGACCGGTGTCGTCGCCCTGCTGGCCGTCGCTGCGGTCGTGGTCGCGGTGGTCCTGGGCCTCCAGGTCCGCACCGAGGCGCGGGTCGCCGACGCCCGGGAGCAGGCCCCCGCGGCCGCCGAGCGGGCGGCGAAGGCGATCTTCGCCTACGACTACCAGGACATGCCGGCCGACCTCGCCCGCGCGAAGCCGTACCTCACCGACTCCTTCGCCAAGGAGTTCACCAAGAACTTCGACCTGCTCGAGAAGCAGAAGGACGGAACGCCCGGACCGGCGATCCAGACGAAGACCGTGGTGAAGTCCGACGTCCCGGCCACCAGCGTCGTCGACGCCGAGGACGACGTGGTCCGCGTGCTGGCCTACGTCAACCTGACCTCGACGCGCCCCGGACGGGATCCCCAGATCTTCCAGAACCGGGTGACCATGAAGATGGTCAAGGACGGCGACCGGTGGCTGGTCGACAAGGTCGACACCTACTGATCGGCCCGCCACACGGGTCCGGACGATTTGCTACTCCTACGGCCCGGTACGGGGTAGCGTGTCCGGCCAGAGGAGCCCTGTACGACCCGGCACAGCCCGGGGTTGTCCAGGGCTTGGGCAGTGTTGTAGTCTGACTCTTTGCGCCCTCCCTCAAATGCTTCCTGCCTGCCCGGTGGCTGGTTTGTGGTGGGACTGGGCGCCGCCACACATGTGAGCCTCGGAAGGACCACTCTTGGCCGCCTCGCGCAGCAAGAACAGCACCAACAACAGTCCCCGCCGCATCTCCTTCGCCAAGATCTCCGAGCCTCTCGAGGTTCCGCAGCTTCTTGCCCTCCAGACCGACAGCTTCGACTGGCTGATCGGGAACGAGAAGTGGGAGAACAAGGTTGCAGAGCGCCGGAAGGCCGGCGAGGAGCTCTCGCAGAAGTCGGGACTCCACGAGATCTTCGAGGAGATCTCCCCGATCGAGGACTTCTCCGAGACGATGTCGCTCTCGTTCGAGAACCCCGTCTTCCTCGACCCGAAGTACACCGAGGAGGAGTGCAAGGAGAAGGACTTCACCTACTCCCGCCCCCTCTACGTCTCCGCTGAGTTCACCAACGGTGAGACCGGCGAGATCAAGGGCCAGACCGTCTTCATGGGCGACTTCCCGATGATGACCCGCAAGGGCACCTTCATCATCAACGGCACCGAGCGTGTCGTGGTCTCCCAGCTGGTCCGTTCGCCCGGTGTCTACTTCGAGCGTTCGGCCGACAAGACCTCCGACAAGGACATCTTCACCGCGAAGGTGATCCCGTCGCGTGGTGCCTGGCTGGAGTTCGAGATCGACAAGCGCGACATGGTCGGCGTACGCCTCGACCGCAAGCGCAAGCAGAACGTCACCGTGCTGCTCAAGGCCCTCGGCTGGACCAACGAGCAGATCCGCGAGGAGTTCGGCGAGTACGAGTCGATGATGCTGACCCTCGAGAAGGACCACACCGAGGCTCAGGACGACGCGCTGCTCGACATCTACCGCAAGCTGCGCCCGGGCGAGCCCCCGACGCGTGAGGCTGCGCAGACGCTGCTGCAGAACTACTACTTCAACCCCAAGCGCTACGACCTGGCCAAGGTCGGTCGCTACAAGATCAACAAGAAGCTCGGCACCCACGAGGCCTTCGACCAGTCGACGCTGACCATCGACGACATCGTGGCCACGATCCGCTACATCGTGCAGCTCCACGCCGAGAAGCAGAACCTGGTCGACGCCAAGGGCAAGGACATCAAGAACGCCCACAACGAGGCGATCGAGGTCCGCGCTGACGACATCGACCACTTCGGCAACCGTCGCATGCGCACGGTGGGCGAGCTGATCCAGAACCAGCTCCGCACGGGCCTGGCCCGGATGGAGCGCGTGGTCCGCGAGCGGATGACGACCCAGGACGTCGAGGCCATCACGCCGCAGTCCCTGATCAACATCCGTCCCGTGGTGGCGGCGCTGAAGGAGTTCTTCGGGACCTCGCAGCTCTCGCAGTTCATGGACCAGACCAACCCGATCGCCGGTCTGACCCACAAGCGTCGGCTCTCCGCGCTCGGCCCGGGCGGTATCTCCCGTGACCGCGCGCAGATGGACGTCCGTGACGTCCACCCGTCGCACTACGGCCGCATGTGCCCGATCGAGACCCCTGAGGGCCCGAACATCGGTCTGATCGGGTCGCTGGCCTCCTACGGCCGGATCAACCCGTTCGGTTTCGTGGAGACCCCCTACCGGGTCGTGAAGAAGGGTCGCGTCACCAACGAGATCCACCACCTGACCGCCGACGAGGAGGACTCGAAGGTCATCGCGCAGGCCAACGCGCGTCTCGACGACCAGGACAACCTGATCGACGAGCGGGTGCTGGTCCGCACGCGTGGCGGCGAGGCCGTCGACATCCCGCGCGACGAGGTCGAGTACATGGACGTCTCGCCGCGCCAGATGGTGTCGGTCGCGACCGCGCTGATCCCGTTCCTCGAGCACGACGACGCCAACCGCGCACTCATGGGTGCCAACATGCAGCGCCAGGCCGTGCCGCTCATCAAGAGCGACGCGCCCCTGGTCGGCACCGGCATGGAGTACCGCGCAGCGGTCGACGCCGGCGACGTGGTCACCACCGACGTGGCCGGTGTGGTCAAGTCGCGTCTCGGCCGACGAGGTCGTGATCATGACCGACGAGGGCGGCGACAAGTCCTACCGACTGCTGAAGTTCACCCGCTCCAACCAGGGCACCTGCATCAACCAGCGTCCGCTGGTCAGCGAGGGTGACCGGGTCGAGGTCGGTTCGCCGATCGCCGACGGGCCGTGCACCGACGAGGGCGAGATGGCGCTGGGCACCAACCTGCTCGTCGCCTTCATGCCCTGGCAGGGTCACAACTACGAGGACGCGATCATCCTGAGCCAGCGCCTGGTGCAGGAGGACGTGCTCACCTCGATCCACATCGAGGAGCACGAGGTCGACGCCCGGGACACCAAGCTGGGTCCCGAGGAGATCACCCGCGACATCCCCAACGTCAGCGACGACCTGCTCGCCGACCTGGACGAGCGGGGCATCATCCGCGTCGGCGCGGAGGTCACCACCGGTGACATCCTCGTCGGCAAGGTGACCCCCAAGGGTGAGACCGAGCTGACCCCGGAGGAGCGGCTGCTCCGTGCGATCTTCGGTGAGAAGGCGCGCGAGGTCCGCGACACCTCGATGAAGGTGCCCCACGGTGAGTCGGGCACGGTCATCGGCGTACGCGAGTTCAACCGCGAGGACGGCGACGAGCTGCCCCCGGGTGTGAACCAGCTGGTCCGTGTCTACGTCGCCCAGAAGCGCAAGATCTCGGTGGGCGACAAGCTCGCCGGGCGTCACGGCAACAAGGGCGTCATCGCGAAGATCCTGCCGATCGAGGACATGCCGTTCACCGAGGACGGCACCCCGGTCGACGTGATCCTGAACCCGCTCGGTGTCCCGCGACGGATGAACATCGGTCAGATCCTGGAGCTGCACCTCGGCTGGATCGCCAAGCAGGGCTGGGACCTCAACCTCAACGGTCAGGCAGCCGACTCGGACTGGAAGCAGCGGCTGATCAAGATCCACGCTGACACCTCCGAGCCGGACACCAACGTCGCCACTCCGGTGTTCGACGGTGCCCGCGAGGACGAGATCGTCGGTCTGCTCGGCTCCACCATCCCCAACCGTGACGGCGTCCGCGTCGTCGGGGAGAACGGAAAGGCCAACCTGTTCGACGGTCGTTCCGGAGAGCCGTTCCCGGAGCCGGTGGCCATGGGCTACATGTACATCCTCAAGCTCCACCACCTCGTCGACGACAAGATCCACGCTCGCTCGACGGGTCCCTACTCCATGATCACCCAGCAGCCGCTCGGCGGTAAGGCCCAGTTCGGTGGCCAGCGCTTCGGTGAGATGGAGGTCTGGGCGATGGAGGCGTACGGCGCCGCCTACGCCCTGCAGGAGCTGCTCACCATCAAGTCCGACGACGTGCCTGGTCGCGTCAAGGTCTACGAGGCCATCGTGAAGGGCGAGAACATCCCCGACTCCGGCATCCCCGAGTCGTTCAAGGTTCTCGTCAAGGAGATGCAGTCGCTCTGCCTCAACGTCGAGGTGCTGTCGCAGGACGGCACCGCGATCGAGATGCGCGACGCGGAGGAAGACGTCTTCCGCGCCGCCGAGGAGCTCGGCATCGACCTGTCCCGTCGCGAGCCCAGCTCGGTTGAAGAGGTCTGAGGAAGGCGGCGGTACGCCGGACCCGGCGTACCGCCCCACCCCAGCCCCCACCACGATCCACACCCACAATTTGAACGAGGGAAAGCAGCCACCGTGCTCGATGTGAATTTCTTCGACCAGCTGAAGATCGGCCTGGCCACCGCGGACGAGATCCGCGCCTGGAGCCACGGCGAGGTCAAGAAGCCGGAAACCATCAACTACCGCACGCTCAAGCCCGAGCGTGACGGTCTCTTCTGCGAGAAGATCTTCGGTCCCACCCGGGACTGGGAGTGCTACTGCGGCAAGTACAAGCGCGTGCGCTTCAAGGGCATCATCTGCGAGCGCTGCGGCGTCGAGGTGACCCGTTCCAAGGTTCGTCGTGAGCGCATGGGCCACATCGAGCTCGCCGCGCCCGTGACGCACATCTGGTACTTCAAGGGTGTGCCGAGCCGGCTGGGCTACCTGCTCGACCTGGCGCCGAAGGACCTCGAGAAGGTCATCTACTTCGCGGCGTACATGATCACCAAGCGTCGACGACGACGCCCGCCACAAGGACCTCTCGGACCTCGAGGGCAAGATCGGCCTGCAGCGCAAGAGCCTGGAGAACCGTCGCGACGTCCAGATCGAGGAGCGGGCCCAGAAGCTCGAGACCGACCTGGCCGCCCTCGAGGAGGAGGGCGCGAAGGCCGACGCCAAGCGCAAGGTCAAGGACGGCGCCGAGCGCGAGATGGCGGCTGTCCGCAAGCGCTCCGACGCCGAGCTGGCGCGTCTCGAGGAGGTGTGGAACACCTTCAAGAACCTCAAGGTCCAGGACCTGATGGGTGACGAGCTGCTCTACCGCGAGATGAAGAACTGGTTCGGCAAGTACTTCGAGGGCCACATGGGCGCCACGGCGATCCAGAAGCGCCTCGAGACCTTCGACATCGCCGAAGAGGTCGAGTCGCTGCGCGAGACCATCGCCACCGGCAAGGGCCAGAAGAAGGTCCGCGCCCTCAAGCGCCTCAAGGTCGTCGACGCGTTCCGCAAGACCGGCAACAGCCCGATGGGCATGGTCCTCGACGCCGTCCCGGTCATCCCGCCGGACCTGCGTCCGATGGTGCAGCTCGACGGTGGCCGCTTCGCGACCTCCGACCTCAACGACCTGTACCGCCGCGTGATCAACCGGAACAACCGGCTCAAGCGGCTGCTCGACCTCGGCGCGCCCGAGATCATCGTCAACAACGAGAAGCGGATGCTCCAGGAGGCCGTCGACTCGCTGTTCGACAACGGCCGTCGTGGTCGTCCCGTCACCGGCCCGGGCAACCGGCCGCTGAAGTCGCTGTCCGACATGCTCAAGGGCAAGCAGGGTCGTTTCCGCCAGAACCTGCTCGGCAAGCGCGTGGACTACTCGGGCCGTTCGGTCATCGTGTCCGGTCCGCAGCTGAAGCTGCACCAGTGCGGTCTGCCGAAGTACATGGCGATCGAGCTGTTCAAGCCGTTCGTGATGAAGCGTCTGGTCGACCTGTCGCACGCGCAGAACATCAAGTCCGCCAAGCGGATGGTCGAGCGCGCCGTACGCCCCGAGGTCTGGGACGTGCTGGAAGAGGTCATCGCCGAGCACCCGGTGCTGCTGAACCGCGCACCGACGCTGCACCGCCTCGGCATCCAGGCCTTCGAGCCGCAGCTGATCGAGGGCAAGGCCATCCAGATCCACCCGCTCGTCTGCTCGGCGTTCAACGCCGACTTCGACGGTGACCAGATGGCCGTGCACCTGCCGCTCTCCGCGGAGGCGCAGGCCGAGGCCCGCATCCTGATGCTGTCGACGAACAACATCCTGAAGCCGTCGGACGGTCGCCCCGTGACCATGCCGACCCAGGACATGATCATCGGCATCTTCTTCCTGACCCGCGCCGACGAGGGCGCGATCGGCGAGGGCCGGGCGTTCTCCTCCATCGGCGAGGCGATCATGGCCCTCGACAAGAAGGAGATCACTCTCCAGTCGAAGGTCCGGATCCGTCTCGAGGGCGTCGTACCTCCCGAGGGCACGGAGCTGCCCGAGGGCTGGGAGCAGGGTGACCCGGTCACGCTCGACACCACGCTGGGTCGCGCGCTGTTCAACGAGACGCTGCCGTCGAACTACGAGTACGCCGAGTTCGGTGTCGGCAAGCGCGAGCTCGGCCGCATCGTCAACAACCTCGCGGAGCGCTACACGAAGGTCGAGGTCGCACACAGCCTCGACTCCCTCAAGGACGCCGGTTTCGTCTGGGCCACCTACTCAGGCGTGACGGTCTCCATCGAGGACGTGGTGACCCCGGCCAACAAGCCGGAGATCCTCGCGAAGTACGACGCGAAGGCCGCCAAGGTCCAGTCGCAGGCCGAGCTGGGCCTGATCACCGACGACGAGCGCCGTCAGGAGCTCATCGAGATCTGGACCCAGGCGTCCAACGAGGTCGCCAAGGCCATGGAGGCCAACTTCGACAAGAACAACCCGATCTACATGATGGTGGACTCGGGTGCCTCCGGAAACATGATGCAGATGCGTCAGGTGGCGGCCATGCGTGGTCTGGTGGCCAACCCGAAGGGCGACATCATCCCGCGTCCGATCAAGGCGAACTTCCGTGAGGGCCTCTCGGTCCTGGAGTACTTCATCTCCACCCACGGTGCCCGCAAGGGTCTCGCCGACACCGCGCTGCGTACCGCTGACTCGGGTTACCTGACCCGTCGTCTGGTGGACGTGTCGCAGGACGTGATCATCCGCGAGGACGACTGCGGCACCGAGCGCGGCATGCCCAAGGTCATCGGTGTGCGTGGCGAGGACGGCGTGGTCCGCAAGGACGAGAACGCCGAGACCTCGGCGTACGCCCGGACCGCGGCGGTCGACATCACCCACCCGGACACCGGAGAGGTGCTGGCTGTCGCCGGCGCCGACCTCGGCGACGTCCAGATCGAGGGTCTCGTCGAGGCCGGCATCGAGGAGGTCAAGGTCCGCTCCGTGCTGACCTGTGACGCCAAGACCGGTACCTGCGCCAAGTGCTACGGCCGTTCGCTGGCCACCGGCAAGCTGGTCGACATCGGTGAGGCGGTCGGCATCATCGCCGCGCAGTCCATCGGTGAGCCCGGCACGCAGCTGACCATGCGTACCTTCCACACCGGTGGTGTGGCCTCGGCCGACGACATCACGCAGGGTCTGCCCCGCGTGGTCGAGCTCTTCGAGGCGCGCCAGCCCAAGGGTCGTGCTCCGATCTCGGAGTCGGCCGGCCGGATCGAGATCGAGGACACCGACAAGGCCCGCAAGGTCCTCGTCACCCCCGACGACGGCTCGGAGGTCCAGGAGTACCCCGTCAGCAAGCGCTCGCGCCTGCTGGTGGCTGACGGCGACCACATCGAGGTCGGCCAGCAGCTCACCCAGGGAACTCCCGACCCGCAGGAGGTGCTGCGCATCCTCGGTGTCCGCAAGGCCCAGGAGCACCTGGTGGCCGAGGTCCAGCAGGTCTACCGCAGCCAGGGTGTGTCGATCCACGACAAGCACATCGAGATCATCGTGCGGCAGATGCTGCGCCGCGTCACGGTGATCGAGTCCGGCGACACCAAGCTGCTCCCGTCCGACCTCGTCGACCGGGTGCGCTACGAGGAGGAGAACCGCCGCGCGGTCTCCGAGGGCTCCAAGCCCGCCTCGGGTCGTCCGGTGCTGATGGGCATCACCAAGGCCTCGCTCGCGACCGAGTCGTGGCTCTCGGCGGCCTCCTTCCAGGAGACCACCCGGGTGCTCACCGACGCTGCCATCAACGGCAAGTCGGACTCGCTGCTGGGTCTGAAGGAGAACGTGATCATCGGCAAGCTGATCCCGGCTGGTACCGGCCTCGAGCGGTACCGCAACATCCGGGTGGAGCCCACCGAGGAGGCCCGCGCTGCGGCGTACGCCGTCACCGGCTACGACAGCTACGGAGACGACTACTTCGGCTCCGGCAACCAGACGGTGGCGCTGGACGACTTCGACTTCGGGTCCTACCAGCAGCACTGATCGACAGCTCCGACTCGACGGCCCCCGGCACTGCGCCGGGGGCCGTCGTGCGTCCCGGGACGTTTCTCAGGCAATCCTTCGGCTCGGCGAGGTATCTGGCGGGCACCGTCGGGCGTCTCATGGATGAGGCTGCACTCGCGGCCACCGAGGAGGTCCCATCGTGTCCGGTTCCCGCAGGCTCGTCTCCGGCTTCGCCGCGTCTCCGTCGCCGCCCTCGCTCTGGTGGCCGCACCGCTCGCACCCGCACAGGCCGCGACTCGCGCAGTGCACCAACGCGAACCTCCACGCGACCTTCCACCACACCGACTCCGGGGCCGGCCACCGCTTCGGACGACTGGTGCTCACCAACGTCTCGAACCACGCCTGCCACACCGGTGGGTACGGCGGGCTGTCGTACGTCGGTCACGGCAACGGCACCCAGATCGGTGCCGCTGCCACCCGCGACGCGGGCACGGTGCGCACCATCGTGCTGTCACCGGGCCAGCGGGTCGTCAGCGAGGTGTCGGAGACGGTCGCGGGCAACTTCTCGGCCTCGACCTGCCACCCCACCGCTGTCGACGGCTTCCGCGTCTACGTGCCGAACGCGACGAAGTCGCAGTTCATCGCGCACCGCACGACCGGTTGTGCCAACGCAGCGGTGCACCTGATCGCGCACAAGCCCTTCCAGCGCCCCTGACCCACCGGGCTACCCTCGCCGGATGCCGACGCCGGAGGAGATCACCCGCCACCACGAGGTCGACCCTCCCGAGGGGGCGTCGGCCTGGGTGCCGGGGAAGTCGCCGCGGGCGGGCATCGAGGTGGTCGACCCGGACCCCGACCTGGCCCGACGCAGTTCTCGTCGCTCGCCGACCGGATCCGCGGGGCGCTCGGCGACGAAGGCGCTGGCGGTCGAGCACGTCGGCTCGACCGCCGTACCCGGGCTGCCGGCGAAGCCGGTGATCGACATCGACCTCACCGTGGCCGACTCCGCCGACGAGCCGGCGTGGCTGCCCGCCCTCGAGGAGGCGGGCTTCGAGCTGGTCATCCGGGAGCCGTGGTGGCACGAGCACCGCTGCCTGACCTTCGAGGACCCGAGGTGCAACCTGCACGTGTTCTCACCCGACTGCCCGGAGACGATCCGGCACGTCCTCTTCCGCGACTGGCTGCGCGCGCATCCCGACGACCTCGAGGCCTACCGCAACGCCAAGCTCGGCGCCGCCCAGGCCGCCAACGCGGCGGGGGAGCACGTGATGGACTACAACGCCCGCAAGCAGCCGGTGATCCGGGCGATCTACGACCGGGCGTTCCGGGCGGCGGGGTTGTTGTGAGCGTCGCCAGGACCCGGATAGTCCCGAGTGAATGGACCCTCGGCTGACCTGCCTGACGGGTCCGTTCACTCGGGACTATCCGGTCCTTGCGAGAATGTGCGCGTGACCAGCACCGACACCACGAGCGCGCCGTTGCGCACCGACGTGCTCGTCGTCGGGGCGGGGCCGGCGGGGTCGGCGACGGCGGCGTGGGCGGCGCGGGCGGGGCTGGACACGGTGCTCGCGGACGCGGCGGTGTTCCCCCGCGACAAGACCTGCGGCGACGGGCTGACTCCGCGCGCGATCGGTGAGCTCGAGCGGCTCGGCCTCGGGCGACTGGGTGCGGGCCCACACGGTCAACCACGGGCTGCGGGCGCACGGGTTCGGCCAGACGTTGCTGCTGCCCTGGCCGGGCGGCTCGCTCCCGGCGTACGGCTCGGCCGTGGCGCGCACCGAGCTCGACGACCACCTCCGCACCACCGCGATCAAGGCGGGTGCGCAGGGGATGGACGGCGCCCGCGCGATCGACGTACGGATGGACGGCGGCCGCGTCGCCGGGGTGCTCTTCGACCGCGACGGCGAGCGCGTCGAGGTGGCCTGCGAGCGGCTGGTGGTGGCCGACGGCGTCCGGTCGCCGCTGGGCAAGAAGCTCGGGCGGGAGTGGCACCGCGACACGGCGTACGGCGTCGCCGCGCGGTCGTACGTCGACTCGGGCAAGCACGACGACCCCTGGATCAGCAGCCACCTCGAGCTGCGTGGCCAGGAGGGCGAGATCCTCTCCGGCTACGGCTGGATCTTCCCGCTCGGCGACGGCCAGGTGAACATCGGCGTCGGCACCCTCGCCACCGAGAAGCGGCCCGCCGACGTGGCACTGCGCCCGCTGATGCAGTTCTACGCCGACGAGCGCCGCGAGGAGTTCCAGCTCTCCGGCGAGCTGCGGATGCCCACCTCGGCGCTGCTGCCCATGGGCGGTGCGGTCTCCAACGTCGCCGGTCCCAACTGGGCGCTGGTCGGCGACGCCGCCGCGTGCGTGAACCCGCTCAACGGCGAGGGCATCGACTACGGGCTCGAGGGCGGCCGTCTGGTCGTCGACCTGATGCTGGAGGGTGCCGACCTCGCGGAGGCGTGGCCACGGCTGCTGCGCGAGCACTACGGCGAGGCGTTCTCCATCGCCCGCCGGCTCGCCGGACTGGTGACGGTGCCGCGGCTGCTGCCGGCGCTCGGCCCGGCCGGGATGCGCAGCGACTGGCTGATGACGCTCGCGCTGCGGTGGATGGGCAACCTCGTGACCGACGAGGACCGCGACCGCGCGGCCCGGGTGTGGCGCTGGGCCGGGCGTCGCTCGGTGCGGTTCGACGACCGCCCGCCGTTCAGCTGAGGGCGGCCCGAGTCGGAGGCCAGTTTCCCCGGGCGCCCGGGGAAACCGACCTCGTGTCACAGCAGGGTCGTCGTACGTCGCCCGGGAGAGCTCTCCTGTGACACGAGCATCCGTCCGCGGCATGACGCGACTCCGGCTGCCCAATCCTGCGACGCGGCTGCGCCGAAGCCCTACGGTGGCGCGACAGGCAGGAGAGGTGATGGGTGACGCGGTCTACCGGTGCGTGAACGGGCTCGGCCGGCTCGCGCTGCGCGGCCTCGGGCTCGACGTCCGCTGGACCGGTGAGGAGCACCTGCCGCGCACCGGCCCCGTCGTGCTCGCCGCCACGCACGTCTCCTACCCCGACTTCGTCCTCGTCGAGAAGGCCGCCGTGACGCGCGGTCGCTACGTGCGGTTCATGACCCGCCACGACGTGTGGGAGGTGCCGGTCGTGCCGTGGTTCATGGACCGGATGCGGCACATCCCGGTGAACCGGCAGGCGCCGGCGTACACCTACCTCCGCGCGCGCCACGAGCTCGAGGCCGGCGAGGCCGTCTGCGGGTTCCCGGAGGCCGGGATCAGCTACTCCTACACCGTCCGGCCGCTGATGCGCGGCGTGGCGTCGCTCGCCCGCGAGACCGGCGCTCCGCTGGTGCCGGTCGCGATCTGGGGCTCCCAGCGGGTCTCCTCGGTGGGCGACCCGACGTCGACGATCGACTGGACGCGCGGGCGCCGCGTCGACCTCGCCTTCGGCGCCCCGTTGTACGTCGGTCCGGGGGACGACGTCACCGAGCGGACCCACGAGCTCGGGCACCACCTCACCGACCTGCTCGAGGGACTCCAGCGGCTGCCCCACCACGTGCCCCGGCCGGGCGAGGTGGCCACCTGGTACCCCGCCCACCTCGGCGGCCACGCCCCCACCCGTCAGCGGGCGCGCGAGCTCGACGTGGTGCCGTTCAACGCGGTCACCCCGAGCTGGGGGCCCGATCTTCAGGCTTTGAGCTGCCAGGCGTGCCCGACGTCGGTTGAACGTCCCGATCGGGTCGACGAACATGCGTCAGCCGGCTCGACACCGGCTTCCAGGCCAGGAAGATCGCCAGCGCCGGCGCCAGGATCGTGACCAGGATCAGGGAGAGCGGCCAGTGGTCCGCGGCCCAGCCCTTGAAGCCGGCGAACTCGGCGCCGAGCACGAAGAAGCCGTGGAACAGGTACACCACGAGCGTGGCCCCGCCGAGGGTGGAGAACCACGTCTTGGTGCGCGGCACGACGGCGAAGAAGGCGAAGGAGCCGACCAGGCCCGAGAGCAGCAGCGACATCCGGATCACGATGGCGCGCAGGTTGTCCGGGTCGAGCGAGTCGTAGCGGGAGCGGTAGTAGAGCCACTCGGTCTCGATCCAGTCCCCGGAGAAGCGGGCGACCACGAACAGGATGACGAGCGCGGCGATGCCGTACCACCGCGCCCGCCGGGTGCGCAGCAGGTTCCAGTGGCCCTCGTGCATCTTCAGGCCCAGCACGAAGAACGGCAGCAGCCCGAAGATGCGCGCGTTGTCGAAGATGTCGTTGGCGTAGAGGCCCGCCAGCAGGCTGATCGCGACCGCGACGACCACCTTGCCCGGCATCCGCTTGAAGATCGGCGTCATCAGCCGCCAGAAGAACATCGCGGAGAGGTACCACATCGGCCAGTGCGGGTTGGCCCACAGCCGTTCGAAGTCGACGCCGCCGATCACGTGCCGGTAGAGCGCGTAGACGCCCTCGAAGATCACGTAGGGCACGGCGACCGTGGTGACCAGGTTCCACAGCCGGATGCGCGTGTACTCGAAGGACTTCGAGAGGTAGCCGGTGACGATGACGAACGCCGGGATGTGCCAGGCGTAGAGGAAGTTGTAGAACCAGGTGTCGACCTGGGTGGCGGTCGAGCTCCCGCCGTCGGTCAGGTTGAGCGGGAGCAGCGTCCACGAGTGACCGAGGACCACGAGCGCGACCAGCGCCATCTTGGCGTTGTCGAACCACGGGTCGCGTTGCTTGGCCGGCGCAGGGCTGGGTGCGAGGGGAGCGTCGACGTCGGGCACGGCGCACAAAATACCGGCCGCTCGACCTAGTCCCTAGACTCCCCACCATGTCTCGAGGATCCGGGTGGCCTTGCCACGCAGGCAGCGGGTGGCGGCGTACGCCGTGATCGTGCGCGCCGGCCAGGTGCTGCTGTCCCGCCTCGCGCCCTCGATCTCCGAGGACGAGCTCTGGACCCTGCCCGGCGGCGGCATCGAGTTCGGCGAGCACCCCGACGACGCCGTCGTGCGCGAGGTCCACGAGGAGACCGGGCTCGACTGCCACCTCGGCCGGCCCCTGTGGATCGGCTCGGCGCACCGGGTCGTCGACCGCGAGAGCGCAGCCGACCGACATGCACTCCGTGCGGATCGTGTACGACGCCTGGGTGGCCGCCGACGCGCCCGAGCCCCGGGTCGTCGAGGTCGACGGCTCCACGGTCGACGCCCGCTGGCTCCCGGTCGAGGACGTCGAGTCCGGCGTCGTCCCGACCGTCCCGATGGTGCGCGAGGCGCTCGCCCACCACTGGCCCGCCGAGCGGCAGCGGCTCGCGGCGTACGCCCTCGTCCGGCGCGACGACGCCGTCCTGCTGACCCGCCACTCGGCCCGCGGTCCGCGGCCGGGCACCTGGACGCTGCCGGGAGGTGGCCTCGACCACGGTGAGCCGCCGGCCGTGGCCGTGGCCCGCGAGGTCGTCGAGGAGACCGGCCTGGTCGCCACGGTGGGCGACGCTGCTCGGCGTGCACGACGAGCACTTCACCGGCACCGCTCCGCACGGTCGCGAGGAGGACTTCCACGGCGTCCACCTCGTCTTCGCGGTCGAGGTGAGCGGCGGGGAGCCGCAGGTGCACGACGTCGACGGCACCACCGATGCCGTCGCGTGGGTCCCGGTGGCCGAGGTCGTCTCCGGCGCCGTCCCGGTGTCCACGCTGGTCACCGCCGCGTTGGACATGGGCGCGGCTCGTTAGATTGGCGGCATGAGCGAATCCGTGTTCACCTACGGCGCTCCCGGCCTGAAGTTCGGCGAGGGCGCCTCCGACGAGATCGGCTACGACCTCTCCCAGTACGACGTCAAGCGGGTGCTCGTGATCACCGACCCGGGCGTCGCCGCGACCGGGCACCCGCAGCGGGTGGCCGACCAGATGGGCCAGTTCGGCATCGAGGCCGCGGTGTACGACGGCGCCCACGTCGAGCCGACCGACGCCAGCCTCGAGGCGGCGATCGCGCACGCGCGGGACACCGGCCCGTGGGACGCCTACGTCGCCGTCGGCGGGGGATCGGCCATCGACACCGCCAAGGCGGTCAACCTGCTCACCACCAACGACGGCGAGCTGATGGACTACGTCAACGCGCCGGTCGGCAAGGCCCGCAACCCGGAGAAGCCGCTCAAGCCGCTGGTCGCCGTGCCGACCACGACGGGCACCGGCGCGGAGTCGACCACGATCTGCGTGCTCGACGTGCTCGCCCAGAAGGTGAAGACCGGCATCAGCCACCCGCGGCTGCGGCCGACCCTCGCGGTGGTCGACCCGGCGCTCACGCTGACCCAGCCGGCCGGGGTCACCTCGGCCGCCGGGATGGACATCCTGTGCCACGCGCTGGAGAGCTACACGGCGCGCCCGTTCACGTCGTACGACAAGAAGACGCCGGAGCAGCGGGTGCCGTACTGCGGCGCCAACCCGATCTCGGACATGTGGTCGGAGAAGGCGATGTCGCTGCTCTCCGCGGCCTTCCGCCAGGCCGTGCACCACGGTGACGACACCGAGGCCCGCCACCAGATGGCGATGGCGGCGACCTTCGCCGGGCTCGGCTTCGGCAACGCCGGCGTGCACATCCCGCACGCCAACGCCTACCCGATCGCCGGGCGGGTCAAGGACTTCCACCCCGAGGGCTACCCCGACGACGAGCCGATGGTGCCGCACGGCATGGCCGTCTCGCTGACCGCGCCGGAGGCGTTCCGGTGGACCTTCGAGGCCTCGCCCGAGCGCCACCTGCGCGCGGCGTCGCTGCTGGCGCCCGACCACGCGTACGACGGCCCCGACGCGCTCCCGAGCGTGCTCACCGACCTGATGCGCGACATCACCATCCCCAACGGCCTCGCCGCCGTGGGCTACGACAAGAGCGACGTCGACGACCTGGTCGAGGGGACGCTGAAGCAGCAGCGCCTGCTCGCCACGGCTCCGCGCGACGTGACGGGAGAGGACGCGGCCGAGATCCTCACCCGGTCGCTCGAGCTGTGGTGAGCCGCGCCGTCGTCGACGCGCTGCGCACCGCTGGGCTCACCGACGTCGACGACTCGCAGCTGGCGAGATCGCTGTACGCGAGCGACGCCTCGCTCTACCGGATCCCGCCGCTGGTCGTCGTACGCCCCCGGGACACCGACGAGATCGCGGCCACCCTGGCGGTGGCGCGCGAGACGGGTACGCCGATCACCATGCGCGGGGCCGGTACGTCGATCGCCGGCAACGCGATCGGTGCCGGGCATCGTCATCGACACCAACCGCCACCTCAACCGGGTGCTCGAGCTCGACCGCGACGCCCGCACCGCCCGCGTGCAACCGGGGGTCGTGCACGCCGTGCTCCAGAAGCAGGCCGTGGCCGCCGGCCTGCGCTTCGGACCGGACCCGTCGACGCACACCCGCTGCACCGTCGGCGGGATGATCGGCAACAACGCCTGCGGCTCGCGGGCGCTGGCCTACGGCCGCACGGTCGACAACGTCGAGGCGCTCACCGTGCTGCTGGCCGACGGCACCGTCGTCGACGGCTCGGCCGACCTGCTGAACGGCCTGGTCGACGAGCACCTCGGCACCGTCCGCACCGAGTTCGGCCGCTTCGGTCGCCAGGTCTCCGGCTACTCCTTCGAGCACCTGCTCCCCGAGCGGGGCCGCCGGTTCGACCGCTTCCTGGTCGGCACCGAGGGCACCCTCGGGCTGGTCCTCGAGGCGACCGTCCGGCTCGTCGAGGACGCGCCGGCCCGTGCGCTCGCGGTGCTCGGCTACCCGACGATGGCCGATGCGGCGGACGCCGTACCCGCCCTGCTCGAGCACCCGCTCGTCGCGTGCGAGGGGCTGGACCAGCGCATCGCCGGCATGGTGACGGGCCACCCCGAGCTGCCCGGCCGGAGGCGGCTGGCTGTTCGCCGAGGTGACCGGCGCCGACGCGGCCGAGGCCGAGTCGAAGGCCCAGGCCGTCGCCGCGGCGGCCGGAGTCCCGCACCGGATCGTCACCGACGTCGTCGAGCAGCTCGCGCTGTGGCGGATCCGCGAGGACGGCGCCGGTCTCGCCGCTCGATCGCTGAGCCGCCCGGCGCAGGCAGGGCTGGGAGGACGCCGCGGTCCCGCCCGAGAGGCTCGGCGACTACCTGCGCGACTTCGACGCGCTGCTGAAGGACCGCGCGCTCGACGGGGTTCCCTACGGCCACTTCGGCGACGGCTGCGTGCACGTGCGCATCGACTTCGAGCTCGAGGACGCGCGGTGGTCGTGGCCGGTTCCGGGGGTTCATCGAGGACGCGGCCGACCTGGTGGCGTCGTACGGCGGCTCGATGTCGGGGGAGCACGGCGACGGCCGCGCCCGCTCGGAGCTGCTGCCGCGGATGTACTCCCCGCAGGCGATCGCGCTGATGCAGCAGGCGAAGCGGATCCTCGACCCCGGCAACCTGCTCAACCCCGGCGTGCTCGTCGAGCCCGCGCCCGTTCGACGCCGACCTGCGACTGGCCGCGCCCATGCGCCCGGTGCGTACGACGCTGAAGCTGACCCACGACTCCGGCTCGTTCAAGGACGCCGTCCATCGCTGCACCGGCGTCGGCAAGTGCATCGCCGACAACACCGGCTCGGGCGGCGTGATGTGCCCGTCGTACCTCGCCACCCGGGAGGAGAAGGACTCGACCCGTGGCCGCGCGCACGTCCTCCAGGACGTCGCCAACGGCACCCTCGGCTTCGACGACCCGGCCGTCGGCGACGCGCTCGACCTCTGCCTGTCCTGCAAGGGCTGCGCCCGCGACTGCCCGACCGGCATCGACATGGCGACCTACAAGTCCGAGGCCCTGTCGCAGCAGTACCGCCGCAAGCTGCGCCCCCGCTCCCACTACGCGCTCGGCCAGCTCCCGCGCTGGGCCCGGATGACCCCGCCGAGGCTGGCCAACGCGATGCTGCGCAGCAAGACGGTCGGCCGGGTCGCCAAGGCCGCTGCCGGTGTCGACCAACGCCGCAGCCTGCCGCGGTTCTCCGAGCAACCGCTGCGTGCGTCATCCGGACGGAGCGCTCGAGGCCACGATTCGGATGACGCAAGGCCCGACGTGTGGATCTGGGCCGACTCGTTCACCGACCGGTTCGCCGCCGACACCGGCCGGGCGGCGATCGAGCTGCTCGAGTCGATGGGGCTGCGGGCCGCCGTGATCCCCGACAAGGCGTGCTGCGGCCTCACCTGGATCACCACCGGCCAGCTCGACCGCGGCCCGGCGCATCGTGGGGCAGGCGATCGAGACGCTGCACGCGTACGTCGCCGACGGGACCCCGGTCATCGGGCTGGAGCCGAGCTGTCTCGCCGCCATCCGCGAGGACGCCGGCCAGCTCGTCGACGACCCGCGCGTCGCCGAGGTCAGCGGGGGAGTGCTGTCCCTCGCGGAGTTCCTCGCCGACCAGGTGCAGCCAGGGAACGTGGACGCCGCCCGACCTCACCGGGGTCGAGGTCGTGGCCCAGCCGCACTGCCACCACCACGCCGTCATCGGCTGGGAGACCGACGCCGCGCTGCTCGCGCAGACCGGCGCCACCATCACGCGGGTCGGCGGCTGCTGCGGCCTCGCCGGCAACTTCGGGGTCGAGCAGGGGCACTACGAGGTGTCGGTGCAGGTGGCCGAGCACGACCTGCTGCCCGCCGTACGGAATGCAGGGCCCGACGCTGTTGTTCTAGCCGACGGATTCTCCTGCCGCACCCAGCTCGACGACCTCGCCGGACGCCGGGCCGTGCACCTCGCGGAGCTGCTCCACCCGCGTTTTGCCTTGACTGGTGGCCGCCGGTAGTCTTGCTCCTTGTGTCTGGGCGATCCAGGCCTGTTTGCGTGCCCTCTTGGCCGCACTCCCGCACCACAGCAACAAGCGACATCATCGTGCCCGGCAAGGCGTCGGGTACTGAGAGCAGAACAGAAAGGGAACCACCAGGTGCCCACAATCAACCAGCTGGTCCGCAAGGGCCGCCAGGACAAGGTGTCCAAGAACAAGACGCCTGCCCTGAAGGGTTCGCCCCAGCGACGCGGTGTCTGCACCCGCGTCTACACCACGACTCCGAAGAAGCCGAACTCTGCCCTCCGCAAGGTCGCCCGCGTGCGCCTGTCGAGCGGCATCGAGGTCACCGCTTACATCCCGGGTGTCGGCCACAACCTCCAGGAGCACTCGATCGTGCTCGTCCGCGGCGGCCGGGTGAAGGACCTTCCCGGTGTCCGCTACAAGATCATCCGCGGCTCGCTCGACACCCAGGGTGTCAAGAACCGCAAGCAGGCCCGTAGCCGTTACGGCGCCAAGAAGGAGAAGAGCTAATGCCTCGCAAGGGCCCGGCCCCCAAGCGGCCGATCGACATGGACCCCGTCTACGGGTCCCAGCTCGTCTCCCAGCTCGTCTCCAAGGTGCTGCAGGACGGCAAGAAGCAGGTCGCCCAGCGCATCGTCTACGGCGCCCTCGAGGGCACCCGTGAGAAGACCGGCACCGACCCCGTCGTGACCCTCAAGCGCGCGCTCGACAACGTCAAGCCCGCCATCGAGGTCAAGTCCCGCCGTGTCGGTGGCGCGACCTACCAGGTGCCGATCGAGGTCAAGGCGGGCCGCAGCACCACGCTGGCCCTGCGCTGGCTCGTGGGCTACGCCGCGGACCGTCGCGAGAAGACGATGTCCGAGCGCCTGATGAACGAGATCCTCGACGCCTCCAACGGCCTCGGTGCCGCTGTGAAGAAGCGCGAGGACACCCACAAGATGGCCGAGTCCAACAAGGCCTTCGCGCACTACCGCTGGTGACCGTCGGGGGGTACGACGCGTCCGCGGCCGACCGCGTGTACGCCGTCCCGTCACCCCACCGCACTACACCTCTAACCTGAGGGGAACGAAGCCTAACCGTGGCCGTCGACATCACCACTGACCTCAACAAGGTCCGCAACATCGGCATCATGGCGCACATCGACGCCGGCAAGACCACCACCACCGAGCGGATCCTGTTCTACACCGGCATCACCTACAAGATCGGTGAGGTCCACGAGGGCGCCGCCACGATGGACTGGATGGAGCAGGAGCAGGAGCGCGGCATCACCATCACGTCCGCCGCGACGACCTGCTGGTGGAAGGACCACCAGATCAACATCATCGACACCCCCGGGCACGTCGACTTCACCGCCGAGGTCGAGCGCTCGCTGCGCGTCCTCGACGGCGCCGTCGCCGTCTTCGACGGTGTCGCCGGTGTCGAGCCGCAGACCATGACGGTGTGGCGCCAGGCCAACAAGTACTCCGTGCCGCGGATGTGCTTCGTGAACAAGCTGGACCGCACCGGCGCCGACTTCTGGCGCTGCGTCGACATGATGGTCGAGCGCCTCAACTCCACCCCGCTGGTCCTCCAGCTGCCCATCGGTGCCGAGGCCGACTTCCTCGGCGTCGTCGACCTGGTCGGCATGCGTGCCCTCACCTGGCGCGGCGAGACCACGATGGGTGAGGACTACGAGGTCGAGGAGATCCCCGCGGAGCTGGCCGAGCAGGCCGCCGAGTACCGCGAGAAGCTGCTCGAGACGCTGGCCGACGCCGACGACGAGATCATGGAGAAGTTCCTCGAGGAGCGGGAGTTCTCCGTCGAGGAGCTCGAGGCCGCGATCCGTCGCGCCACCCTGGCCGACAAGATCAACCCGGTCCTGTGCGGCACCGCGTTCAAGAACAAGGGCGTGCAGCCCCTGCTCGACGCCGTCGTCAAGTACCTGCCCTCCCCGCTCGACATCGACGGGCATCCAGGGTCACTCGGTCAAGGACGAGGACGAGGTCATCGTCCGCCAGCCGAGCGACGACGAGCCGTTCGCCGGTCTCGCCTACAAGATCGCGACCGACCCCCACCTCGGGAAGCTGATCTACGTCCGCGTCTACTCCGGCAAGCTCGAGGCGGGCACCTCGGTGCTCAACTCGGTCAACGGCCGCAAGGAGCGGATCGGCAAGGTCTACCAGATGCACGCCAACAAGCGTGAGGAGATCGCGTCGGTCGGCGCCGGCCAGATCGTGGCCGTCATGGGCCTGAAGGACACCAAGACCGGGCACACGCTCTGCGACGCCCAGCACCCGGTGATCCTCGAGTCGATGACCTTCCCGGCCCCCGTGATCGAGGTGGCCATCGAGCCCAAGACCAAGGGTGACCAGGAGAAGCTCGGCACCGCGATCCAGCGCCTGTCCGACGAGGACCCCACGTTCACCGTCAAGGCGGACGAGGAGACCGGCCAGACCATCATCGCCGGCATGGGCGAGCTCCACCTGGAGATCCTCGTCGACCGGATGAAGCGCGAGTTCCGCGTCGAGGCCACCGTCGGCAAGCCGCAGGTCGCCTACCGCGAGACGATCCGCCGCAAGGTCGAGAAGCACGGCTACACCCACAAGAAGCAGACCGGTGGGTCCGGCCAGTTCGCCAAGGTGCAGATCTCGCCTCGAGCCCAACATCGACCCGGAGACCGGTCACGGTGCCGGCTACGAGTTCGTCAACAACGTGTCCGGTGGTCGCGTGCCGAAGGAGTACATCCCCTCGGTCGACCAGGGTGGCCAGGACGCCATGGAGTTCGGCGTGCTCGCCGGCTACCCGATGGTGGACGTCAAGTTCACCCTCGAGGACGGCGCCTACCACGACGTCGACTCCTCGGAGCTCGCCTTCAAGATCGCCGGCAACCAGGCCTTCAAGGAGGCCGCCCGGATGGCCAAGCCCGTGCTGCTGGAGCCGATGTTCGCCGTCGAGGTCGTCACCCCGGAGACCTTCATGGGTGACGTCATCGGTGACATCAACTCGCGCCGCGGACAGGTGCAGGCGATGTCCGAGCGCTCGGGGGACCGCGTCGTCGACGCCCTCGTGCCGCTCTCTGAAATGTTCGGGTACGTTGGTGACTTGCGGTCGAAGACCTCTGGTCAGGCGTCGTACTCGATGGAGTTCGACTCGTACGCCGAGGTTCCCCAGAACGTCGCCGACGAGATCATCAAGAAGGTCCGTGGCGAGTAACGTTCGCACCGGCCTCGGCAGCAGCACAGCACAGTTCAACTACACGAGTCAAGTAACAACAACAGGAGGAGCCCCAGTGGCTAAGGCGAAGTTCGAGCGGACCAAGCCGCACGTCAACATCGGAACCATCGGTCACATCGACCACGGCAAGACGACGTTGACCGCAGCAATCACGAAGGTGCTGCACGACAAGTACCCCGACCTGAACGCTGCCTCGGCCTTCGACGAGATCGACAAGGCCCCCGAGGAGCGTCAGCGCGGTATCACCATCTCGATCGCGCACGTCGAGTACCAGACCGAGGCGCGCCACTACGCGCACGTCGACTGCCCGGGTCACGCGGACTACATCAAGAACATGATCACCGGTGCCGCGCAGATGGACGGCGCGATCCTGGTCGTGGCCGCCACCGACGGTCCGATGCCGCAGACGCGTGAGCACGTGCTGCTCGCCCGCCAGGTCGGCGTGCCCGCCCTGGTCGTCGCGCTGAACAAGTGCGACATGGTCGACGACGAGGAGCTCATCGAGCTCGTCGAGATGGAGGTGCGCGAGCTCCTCAGCGAGTACGAGTTCCCCGGCGACGACGTCCCGGTCATCAAGGTCGCTGCCTTCCCGGCGCTGCAGGGTGACGAGAAGTGGGGCGAGTCGATCCTCGAGCTCATGGACGCGGTCGACGAGTTCATCCCGCAGCCCGAGCGCGACACCGAGAAGCCCTTCCTGATGCCCGTCGAGGACGTCTTCACGATCACCGGTCGTGGCACCGTCATCACCGGTCGCATCGAGCGCGGCATCGTCAAGGTGAACGAGGAGGTCGAGATCATCGGCATCCGCCCGGGCTCGCAGAAGAGCACGGTCACCGGCGTCGAGATGTTCCGCAAGCTCCTCGACGAGGGCCAGGCCGGCGAGAACGTCGGGCTGCTGCTCCGCGGCACCAAGCGCGAGGACGTCGAGCGCGGCATGGTCGTGATCAAGCCGGGCACCACCACCCCGCACACCAACTTCGAGGCCTCGGTCTACATCCTCTCGAAGGAGGAGGGCGGCCGTCACACGCCGTTCTTCAACAACTACCGCCCGCAGTTCTACTTCCGTACGACGGACGTGACGGGCGTGGTGACCCTTCCCGAGGGCCGCGAGATGGTCATGCCGGGTGACAACACCGACATGTCGTCGAGCTGATCCAGCCGATCGCCATGGAGGACGGTCTCCGCTTCGCGATCCGCGAGGGCGGCCGCACCGTCGGCGCCGGTCGCGTCACCAAGATCACCAAGTGATCTGAACAGCTTCACCGAACGGCCCCGGACCTGCTGGTCCGGGGCCGTTCTGCGTCGTACGCGGCGGTCGGCCGGTTTCCCAGGTTAGAACCGACTGCCTCTTCACGCACCGCGCACCCTGTGTGAAGAGGCAGTTCGCGTCTTAGCCTGGGAAACCGGCAGGCCGCCGTCAGCCGACCAGCGCCGCCACGGCCTCGCCGAAGACCTCGGTGTGCCGGTCGACGTCGGCCTCGGTGTGGTGCGGGCTGAACAGGGACATGTTGTGGAACGGGGTCAGCAGCACGCCGCGGTTCAGCGCCCACAGGTGCATGAAGCCCTCGAGGTCGTCGTCGACGGCTGCGGCTGCGGCGGCGCCGTCGCGCGGGGGCGGGCAGAACCAGTACTCCGCGCGGCAGCCGAGCCGCTGCACGTGCCAGGGCAGGGCGTGCTGCTCGATGACGCCGGCGACGCCGTCGGTGAACCGCTCGGCCAGGGGTACGGCGACCGCGAAGTCCTCCTCGCGCAGGCAGGTCGAGAGCGTGGCCCTGATCGCGGCCAGGGCGAGTGCGTTCGCGGTGAGGGTCCCGCCCACGCCGGCGACGTCGATCTCGTGGCCCAGCATCGGCCCGGAGAGCCGGTCGGCGATCTCCGCCGTCATGCCGTACGCCGCTGAGGGGACCCCGCCCCCGATCGGCTTGCCCGACCACCACGAAGTCGGGATCGAGGCCCCAGGCGCTCGTGCACCCACCCGGCCCGGCACACAGCGTGTGCGTCTCGTCGATCACCAGCAGCACCCCGTGGCGACGGGTGATCTCCCGGACGCCGTCGAGGTAGCCGTCGTCGGGCAGCACGATCCCGATGTTGGTCAGCGCCGGCTCCATCAGCAGGCAGGCGACGTCGCCCTCGGCCAGCCGGCGGTCGAGGGCGTCGAGGTCGTTGAACGGCACGACCGCCGTCGTCGTGCGCGACGTCGACCTGCGGCCCGAGCGCGCCCGGGCGGGGGACCACCCGGTCGCCGTCGAGCACGGCCAGGGTCTCGTCGACGGTGCCGTGGTAGCACCAGTCCATCACCGCGATCCGCGGCCGGCCGGTGAGGTGCCGGGCGAACCGGAGCACGAACCGGTTGGCGTCGGTCGCCGACATCGCCAGCTGCCAGGTGCGGCAGCCCGAACCGGCGGGCCAGCTCCTCGCCGACCCACACCGCGTCCTGCGAGGGCAGCATCGTGGTGATGCCGGCGGCCGCCTGCCGCGCGACCGCCTCGGCCACCTGGGGGAGCGCGTGCCCGGTCATGGCGCCGGTGTCGCCGAGGCAGAGGTCGACGTACTCGAGCCCGTCGACGTCGACCAGCCGCGCCCCGTCGCCGAGGCGGCGAAGACCGGGAAGGCACCGGGCCACCGGGTCATCCACGGCATCGGGACGCCGGCGAGCAGCGGCCCTCGGGCCTGCGCGGCGAGCTCGGCGGAGCGGGGGTGGAGGTCGAGGAAGAGCTGGTCCTCGGCGGCACGGAGGTCGGCGAGGCGCTGGCGGTCGATCATGACGGCAATCTAGGCCCACCGAGACGGCGCCACCACGGACGCGACAATGGAGCCGTGAACCACCCGCTTCCCCCTGCGCGCCCGCGCCAGAAGTTCACCGACGACGGGCTGCGGATGCGGGAGGTGCTCAGCTACTCGCGTCGCGGGGGCCGGTTCACCCCGTCGCAGCAGGAGTCCTGGGACGCCCACCACCGCGACTGGGTGATCCCCGACGAGGCGGTCGACGACCCGTCGTTCAGCTGGGCCGAGGAGTTCGGCCGCGAGGCGCCGATCGTCGTCGAGATCGGCTCCGGGGTCGGCGAGGCCACGGCTGCGCTCGCGGCCGGCCGTCCGTCGTACGACATCGTGGCGCTGGAGGTCTGGCGGCCCGGGGTGGCGCACACCCTGGGCCTGCTCGCCGAGGCGGGCGCCGACAACGTGCGGCTGCTCTCGGTCGACGCCGTGTGGTGCCTGGAGCACCTGTTCGGCGCCGGGCGAGGTGGCCGAGCTGTGGACGTTCTTCCCCGACCCGTGGCCCAAGACGCGGCACCACAAGCGCCGCCTGGTCAACGCCGAGTTCGCCCGGCTCGCCGCCTCGCGCCTGCGGCCCGGCGGGGTGTGGCGGCTGGCGACGGACTGGGCCGACTACGCCGAGCAGATGCGCGCCGTGCTCGACGCCGAGCCGGCGCTCGAGGGCGGGGTGGTGCCGCGCTGGGAGGACCGGCCGGTCACGAAGTTCGAGCGCAAGGGCGCGCGGCCGACCGGCAGATCGTCGACCTGGCCTACCGGCGTCTGGCCGTGACTCAGGCCGCCGGGTCGCGCGGTCAGTCCTGGTGCAGCTGCCAGCTGAGGCCGGCCGCCTCGAGCGCGTCCTCGAGCCGCAGCCGCTCGGCCTCGCGGTCGAAGCCCTCCGGCAGCTCGGCGAGCGACGTGTCGACACCGAGCGCCCGGGCGGTCGCGACGAGCACGCCGTCGTAGGCCGCGACGATGCCCTTCTGCCTGGCCATGGGTACGCCGGGCCGGGGTGACCGGCCTCGGGACGGAGCCGGCGCAGGTCGGCGGCGAGCTTCTCGAGCGGAGGACCCGCCAGCGGCCGGGGGCGGCGGGCACACGTGCACCCGGCGACCCAGGGACGAGGCAGACCTCGCCGATGCGTTCGCGGTGCACCAGGACAGCCATGACATCACCGGGACCATGGAGATCGCGACGACTTCGAGCAGCCCGGTCAGGACCCTGCCGTCCATGCACTGACTGCTAGGCCCTCTGGCAACCCTGGTCGGTCCAGACAGGTGGATCTCGTGGCAGGATCCCGGCGATGGTGGGCAGTTCGGGCCCGCGTGCGCGCGATCCGGCGTCCCTAGACTCGCCGCGTGGCCACCACCGCGAAGCCCGAGGCGCGCACCAGCAGCGCGCCTGGTGGGTCGCCGGGGTCACGATGGCCGCCCTCGTGGCGGCCGCCGGGTTCCGCTCCTCGACGGGCGCGCTGCTCGAGCCGCTCGAGCACGAGTTCGGCTGGTCGCGGGCGACGACGTCCGGGGCGGTCAGCCTCAACCTGGTGATCTACGGGCTCACGGCCCCGTTCGCGGCCGCGCTGATGGAGCGGTTCGGCGTACGACGGGTGGTGGCGCTGGCGCTCACCCTCGTCGCCGCCGGCGCCGGCCTGACCCTGGTGATGACCTCGGCCTGGCAGCTGTGGTTCCTGTGGGGCGTCCCGATCGGCGTCGGCACCGGCGCGATGGCCCTGGTCTTCGGCGCGATCGTGGCCAACCGCTGGTTCGTGCGGCACCGCGGACTGGTCACCGGTGTCTTCTCGGCGGCCAGCTCGACCGGCCAGCTGATCTTCCTGCCCGCCATCGCCCAGCTGGCGCACGGGCCCGGGCTGGCGCTGGGCCGCGGGCCTGGTGGCCGCGTTCGCGCTGCTGCTCGTGCCGGTCGTGCTGGTCGTGCTGCGCGACCGGCCCTCCGACGTCGGCGAGGTGCCGTACGGCGCACCCGCGTCGTACGTCGAACCGCCGGTCGTCCGCGGCGGACCGGGCCCGGCGAGGCTCGCGCTGACCACGCTGCGCGAGATCAGCCGCCGCTGGACCTTCTGGGCGCTGTTCCTGACGTTCTGGATCTGCGGCTGGTCGACCAACGGGCTGATCGGCACCCACTTCATCCCGGCCGCCCACGACCACGGGATGCCGGAGACGACGTCGGCCGGCCTGCTCGCGCTGATCGGCGATCTTCGACATCGTCGGCACGATCGCGTCGGGCTGGCTCACCGACCGGGTCGACTCGCGCTACCTGCTGTTCGGCTACTACTTCCTGCGCGGGCTGTCAGCCTGCTCGTCGTACCCGACGCTGCTCGGGCCCGCACGTCCAGCCGAGCCTGTTCCTGTTCATCGTCTTCTACGGCCTCGACTGGGTGGCCACGGTGCCGCCGACGGTGGCGCTGTGCCGGATCCACTTCGGGCTGGAGAAGTCGGGCGTCGTCTTCGGCTGGGTGTTCGCCTCGCACATGGTCGGCGCGGGGGTCGCGGCGTCGTACGCGGGCTGGATCCGGCAGGGCCTCGGCGACTACTTCGTCGCCTGGATGACGGCCGGCGGACTGTGCCTGCTGGCGGCGCTGATGTGCCTCTCGATCCCGCGCGCACGCCCTCCGGGGAGTCGGCGCTGGAGCAGGTCGGGCAGGAGTCGGCGCAGCTGTGAGGGCCCGGGAGTCGACCGGTGGCCGCGAGCGAACCCGATTTGGCGCATCGCGGGGGTCTCTGACAAGATAGTCCGGTTGCTCCGGCGGGATTGCCGGGGCGCGGACATTGACTACTGAACAGGTTCTCCTGAGCTGCCGACATGGCAGTCCTAGTGGTCGCGCGTTCGCGCCGCACCAGGAGATCCCGTTCTGCCCGGCCCACCGGGCGCCACTCCAGACAACGACCAGCACGATCGTGTGCGTCGCGCGCAGTTTGAAGGCCGCGACACGCCCGACCGCGTGGGTCGGAGCCCGGAGCGAGAAGGAGCAGGGCGGACCACCTCACCGAGGGGGTCCGAGACCAGTCGTTGGGACTACTGAGTAAGGACGTTGTTTGATGGCGGGACAGAAGATCCGCATCAGGCTCAAGGCCTATGACCACGAGGTGATCGACA
Source organism: uncultured Actinomycetota bacterium (assembly GCA_963797505.1). GTDB lineage: Bacteria > Actinomycetota > Actinomycetes > Propionibacteriales > Nocardioidaceae > Marmoricola. The sequence continues at coordinate 106,078 of CAWCQB010000009.1, forward strand.
CCTCGGCGCGGAAGATCGTGGACACCGTGACCCGTACGGGCGCGAAGGTGGCCGGCCCGGTGCCGCTGCCGACGGAGAAGAACGTCTACTGCGTCATCCGCTCGCCCCACAAGTACAAGGACTCCCGCGAGCACTTCGAGATGCGCACCCACAAGCGCCTGATCGACATCATCGACCCCACGCCGAAGACCGTCGACTCGCTGATGCGTCTCGACCTTCCCGCAGGCGTCGACATCGAGATCAAGCTCTGAGGCCCAGGAGATTAGTGGAGTCATGAGCACTTTCGAACGCAACCTCAAGGGGCTGCTGGGCACCAAGCTCGGCATGACCCAGACCTGGGACGAGAACAACCGCATCGTCCCCGTGACCGTGATCGCGGCCGGCACCAACGTGGTGACCCAGGTCCGCACCCCGGAGAAGGACGGCTACAACGCCATCCAGATCGGCTTCGGCGAGATCGACGGCTCGCAAGGTCACCAAGCCCTCGGCCGGTCACTTCGGCAAGGCCGGGGTCACCCCGCGCCGCCACGTGGCCGAGATCCGTACGTCGGACGCCCCGTCCTACGAGGTCGGCCAGGAGCTCGGTCCCGACACCTTCGCCGCCGGCCAGGAGGTCGACGTCACGGGCACCAGCAAGGGCAAGGGCTACGCCGGTGTGATGAAGCTGCACGGCTTCCACGGCGTCGGTGCCTCCCACGGTGCCCACAGAACCACCGCAAGCCGGGCTCGATCGGCGCCTGCGCGACTCCCGGCCGCGTCTTCAAGGGCACCCGCATGGCCGGCCGCATGGGTAGCGACACCGTCACCACCCAGAACGTCACCGTGCACGCCGTCGACGTCGAGAAGGGCCTGATCCTGCTCAAGGGTGCCGTTCCCGGCGCCAAGGGTGGCCTCGTCGTCATCCGCTCGGCCGCGAAGAAGACCGAGGAGGCCGGAGCATGACCGCCAAGACCCTGAAGGTCGATCTCCCCGCCGAGATCTTCGACGCCAAGACCAACATCCCGCTGATCCACCAGGTCGTGGTGGCCCAGCAGGCCGCTGCTCGTCAGGGCACCCACGCCACCAAGACCCGCGGCGAGGTTCGCGGCGGTGGCCGCAAGCCCTACAAGCAGAAGGGCACCGGCCGCGCCCGCCAGGGCTCGACCCGCGCACCGCAGTTCGCCGGCGGTGGCGTCGTCCACGGCCCGCAGCCGCGTGACTACGACCAGCGCACCCCCAAGAAGATGAAGGCCGCCGCCCTGCGCGGTGCCCTCTCCGACCGGGCCCGCGCCGGCCGCATCCACGTCGTGGAGTCGCTGATCGGTGACCAGAAGAAGCCGTCGACCAAGGGTGCCGTCGAGGCGCTGAACGGCCTCACCGAGCACCGCCGCCAGCTCGTCGTGCTCGAGCGCGACGACGCCCTGACGTGGCTCTCGCTGCGCAACGTGGCCTCGGTGCACCTGCTCGCCGTCGACCAGCTCAACACCTACGACGTGCTGCTCTGCGACGACGTGGTGTTCACCAAGGGCGCCTACGACTCGTTCGTCAACGGCACCGCCTCGGCGACGGCTCGCAAGGCGACCATCGTCGAGCCCGCCGGCAACGACGCCACCGTCGAGGAAGCCGCCGAGGCGGAGGCGCGAGCCCGAGACCGTCGAGCCCGAGGACACCGAGTCCGAGGTCGTCGAGCCCGAGGACGAGGCCGTCAC
>CAWCQB010000010.1:0-141869 GCA_963797505.1 uncultured Actinomycetota bacterium
GCTGCCGCTCACTGCTCCGCGACGAACCCCGACGCCTTGACGATGTCGCGATAACGCTCCCAGCTTTCGCGCACCGTCACGGCGAATTCCGCAGGCGTCTGGTGCCGACTTCCATGCCGAGCGTTGGCCATCGCCTCTTTGACCTTCGGGGTTTGCACCGCGGCGCTGATGGCGGCGTTGGCGCGGGCGACGATGTCGGGCGGGGTCCCGGCCGGCGCCAGAAAGCCCGACCAGTCCTGCACCACGATCTTCTCGAAGCCTAACTCGAAGAAGGTCGGAATGTCAGGCGCGAGCGCCGAGCGTTCCCGCGCCGTGGTCGCCAGAATGCGCAGCTTGCCCTCGCGGGCGCTGGGCAGCACTTCGGCCAGCGGCGTAATCACCGCAGGGATATGGCCGCCGAGCGCGTCGACCACCGACGGCCCGCCGCCGCGATACGAGACCAGTTGCAGCTTGATGTCGGCGTCACGCGCCAGCATCAGGCCGGTAAAATGCTGGGCGCCGCCGGCCGGCGCGCCGAAACTGGCCTTATCGGGATTCTTCTTCGCCCAGGCGACGAAATCCTTCAGCGTTTTGACATCGTCGGGAACACCGGGTCCGACCGAAAAAGCCAGCGTGCCGAAATGCGTGGTGGCGACGGGGACGAAATCCTTCAGCGTGTCGTAGCGGATGCTCCTTGTAGACATGCGGAAAGATCACCATCGGAAACGCCGGCGTAAACAGCAGCGCGCTGCCGTCGGCCGGCAGCTCCTTGATGTCCGCCGCCGCGATCTGGCCGCCCGCGCCGGTGCTGGTTCTGCACCACCACGGCGGTCGGCATAGCTGCCCTGGATGCCTTCGCCGACCAGACGGGCCACGGTGTCGGTGGCTCCGCCTGCCGGAAAGCCGACAGACGATGTTGACGACGTCGAGCGGCTTTCTGCGCCCGCGCGGCGCTGCCGAGCGAGAGGCAGCGCAAGCGCGCCATGTCATGAGCGGACAGCACATGCCGGCGATGGAGCATGTTGGCTCTCCCGTTTCTGTGTTTTGTGCTGAAGCGTCTCAAGTCCACGAGATGCTGCAGCGGCTCGCCCTTGATGAGCCGTTTGAGATTGCCGGCCGCGCTCTCGCCGAGCCGCAGCTGGCTGACCATGCTGCCACCGCCGGCGAAATGCGGCGAGATGATGAGATTGGGCGCGTCCCACAGCGGATCGTCCGCCGGCAGCGGTTCCGGGTCGACCGCGTCGAGCCCGGCGCCGCCGACCTGGCCCGAGATCAAGCGCCGCGGCCAGCGCGGTCTGATCGACCAGTCCGCCGCGCGCGACGTTGATCAGCACCATGCCGGGCTTGCAGGTCGCGAACCTTACCGCGTCGAACATGTGATGGGTTTCCGGCGTCAGCGCGATGGTCAGCATCACGATGTCGGCGCGCGCCAGCGCCTGGTCCAGCTCGGGCAGCGTAAAACTTTCGATCGAGCCAGTGGGTCCGACTTGCGCGTGCGCGAGACCGCGATCGTGCGGATGCCGAAAGCCTTGGCGCGCCTGGCGACCTCGCGGCCGATCTGGCCGTAGCCGACGATCGCCATCGCCTTGCCTTCGACCGAGCGTCGCCTTGCGCCGACACATCCAGCCGCGACCAGTTCCGCTTGGCCTGCTCTTCGAGCATCGCGGGAACCCGCCGCATCAGCGCCAGCAGCAGCGTCATGGCGTGTTCGGCCACGGTCGGCGCCACGCAGCCCGCCGGCGTCGTGACCGCGAATTCCCTGGGCAGTCCGACCGCGTCGAAACCCTCGCGGCCCGCGGTGAGGAAATGCATCCAGCGCACGGTGTTGCCGGGCGCCGACAGCGCATCGACGACTTGCCGCGCCTGGTCGGGCGGCGCGTCGTAGAGCACCAGCGCTTCCGCGCCCTTCAGCGCGCCGAGCAGATCGGCCAGCGTATCGACCACGGTCAGTTCGGCGTCCGGCACGGCTCTCAGCGCCTCGAGCACCTGCTGCCTCGCCAGTTGCAGCTGCTGTCCAATAGACCACGCGCATCGATGTGCTCCTTATCGCGCCGCGCGGGGCGGATGCGCCCGCAGCGCTTCTTCGTTGATGTCGGAGCCCCAGCCCGGCCGCGTCGGCACCAGCATCTCGCCGTTCTCGATCGTCGACGGATGGGTCAGGAAATCGCGCGTCCACGGCGCTTCGTCCGGACGCAGCTCCATGATGCGGAAATTCGGGATCGCGGCGCAGAAATGCGCGCTCATCAGGTTGGCGAGATCGCCGACCGGATTATGCGGCGCGACATGGGTCTCGAACGCATCGGCCAGCGTCGCCACGCGCACCGACTGCCAGACCCCGTTCCACATCGGATCGACGATCGCGGTATCGACCGCGCGCTGCACCAGATAGGGCCGGAAATCGTGGATGCCGTGCAGCGATTCCAGCGAGGCGATCGGCGTCGCGGTCGACTGGCGGATCAGCGCCAGCCCTTCGGGATCGCGCATGTCGAGTTCGAGCCAAGAGAGATTGAGCGGTTCGAGACGCCGCGCCAGGCGCAGATAGCCTTCGGTGCGCTGGCTGAAGCTGACGTCGAGCATCAGCCCGCGGTCGGGACCGATGCCTTCGCGCAGCGCCTGGAGCTGATCGACGATGGCGCCGATATGCCGGTCGCTGATGCTGCGGTCGAGGAAGCCCGGCTCGATCCGGAAGCCGCCGTTGAACATGTAGGGCTTGTCCTTGTCGAAGAACACCGGATTGGTCTTCACCGCGCGAAAGCCCTGCTGCACGGCTTCGCGCCCCAGCCGGGTGAAATCGTCCAGCGTGCGCACCGGCTCCATAGCCGAGTTCTTCGTAGAACGCCGGGTGGCGGACCCGGTAGCTGCCGCAATGGGTCCAGTACACCGGCACCCGGTCGCGGAACGGCCCGCCGAACAGCGCATAGACCGGCACGCCCAGCGCCTTGGCCGTGAATGTCGAGGCAGGCGTTCTCGATCGCCGCCACCGCCTGATGCGCAAGCCCGCCCCACGACAGCCGCGTGGTCGCCAGCAGGCTTTCGCTGAGCCGGCCGACCTGGCGCGGATCCATGCCCGATGGCGACCTTGGCGAGGCCCTGGATCAGCGGCGTCACCGAGACGCCGGTCAGCCCTTCGTAATATTCGGCCCAGCCGACGATGCCTTCGTCGGTCGAGATCTTGACGTAGCAAGCGACGCGATAGCCGCCGTCGGCATGCAGGGTTTCGATGTTGGTGATTTTCATGAGGACTGATCCTTGAGGGCGGGACCCTCCACCTGCGCGGAATCTCCGCGCCATAAACCGCCAGCAGTTTCGCAACACCCTGAACGTCACCCGCCGTTCCCCGGCGAAAGCGCGCCAAGCAATTTGAACTGTTCGGCGATGGCGTGCGGAAACACCGCCTGGGCAAGCTTGCGCCCCTTCGGCGTGATATCGACGATCCTGCGATGTTTGTGCGCGGTGTCGGCAAAGGTCCGGACCAGCCCCCTCGCGGACAGCGCCCGCAACACCCGGGTCGCCTGCGCCTTGTCGAAGTGCGAGACCCGGCAGAACGTCGCGAGCCGCATCGGCGCGGATTCGAACAGCCGTCCCAGAATTCGCCATTCCGGCAGCGCCAGGCCGTGTTCCCTCGCATAGACCGCCGTGCCTTCCTGGTGGATCACATTGGCGACCCGCAACAGCAGCGAACTCGGATATTCCGCCAGCTCCAGCCGCCGGCGCGTCCACCGCCGCATTCCAGGGATCGGCCGCCACCCGCTCCGGCCGCACCGCCGGCCGCGCCGCAGCGCTGCGCAACGCCCGTCCCACCGCCATGCCGCCTCCGTCCCGCACCCGCCGGCGTGCCTCGCCGGTTCAATGTGGACAAGTCAACATGGCGGATGTGGACTTGTCAACGTGGCGGCGCCGTCTCCCTTGGCTCTGCGGCGCGGGGCTTCACGGGCGATGAGCCGCTTTGTTCAAATGCAATGGAATTTCCGCGGCGACGGCCTCTTCCTAACCTCGCCCCGCTCTTTGCGGGGAGAGGTCGAAATTCGCGCAAGCGATTCGGGTGAGGGGCCGGGCAGCGCGTCAGCCACGAGGAGGGCGAACGTCGGTCGCGCCGGTCCTGCGGCGCTTGCGACCTGGGAGAATTTTTTGTTTGGCGTGCGCCGACCTCACCCCGCAAAAGCGCGGGGCGAGGTTAAGTGCCGGAACGCCTCTTCAGCGCGCGACCACCGCGGCGGTCCGCCGGGCTGCCGGGTCGGCGCGCCGCCCTGATGCGGCGAGATCGCCTTGCCGCCGGCGGCGACCGGCTGCTCTTGCACATGCGCGGCGCCCAGCACACTCGTCTGGACCGGCGAGATCGGAAATCCCGACACTTCATAAGTCGGCATTCCGCGGCCACCGCGGCGCCGCTGGCGACGATCATGGCGGCGGTGGCAAGCGATAAGACGATCTTCATTTCACTCTCCTGGTGACACATGCAGGGCGCGGCATGGCGCCTCTGTTGCAGTGCAGCAGGTAGCCATTCGCTGCAGTGCAGCAACCAGCTATTTTGGCATCCCAGCCCTGCTGGCCGGCGCCCTTGCCGGAGGCCGCCGCCGACGCCAACGCGCACGCCGGACCGCCGGCGTCACGTTAAGTCATTGATATTGTAAGGAATCGTAGGGTGGGTTAGGCGCCCCCAGCCACGGCCTTGCAACCCGAAAGCAGCAAGCCGTAACCCGCCGCGCCCGCGATCGGCTCCGCCGCGTCCTATTGCTTCGGCCGCACGAACCCGGCGAGATCGGCCTTGCGGCTCGCGCACCACGTCGTCATGCCCAGCCGCCGCTGGTCGAGGTCGATCGATCTGCGTCGCCACCGCGACTTCCGCCATCAGCCGTCGTCGCCCTTCTCGCCCATCTTGCCGCCGGTGTGCATCCAGGCGATCGCCTTGCGCACCGCTTCGGTGGTGCCGTCCGGCTGCTGCATGTCATGAGCCTTCTGCACCAGGTCCGGTAGGCGACCTCATGCCCGGGCATTCCACCTTGGCGGCGAACGCCTGCAGCACCTTCGTGACATAGACCGAACGCGGCTCGGCATGGGCCGGCGCGGCAAACGCGATAACGTCGCGATGAAAAAGCCATGACGCATGGTGACCTCCCTGATTTTTACGAAAGGCTAGCGGTGGCGGAGAGCGCGCAAGCCGCGACCGGGCTTGGTCCGGCACGCATGGGCCACGTTTGCCGCTTGCAATATGGGGGGCTTTCGCGTGCAGCAAAAGACGCCCGCCGCGCCTGCCTTTCCGAGATTTTGCGGTTGCGAACGCTGCCGGCCGACGCGGTGCGCGGCGCTGGCGATGTCAAGGCCAGGAGAAGCGGCGGTTCAGGCGCGGGCCACTTCGCGGCTGAAGATATCGAGGCAGTGACTGCGGATCGCGACAAATTGCGGGTCTGACAGCGTATGCTTGTCCCGCGGCCACGGAATATCGACGTCCACCAGTTCCGCGACGCGGGTCGGCCGGCGCGTCAGCAGCAAAACTTTGGTCGCGAGTTGAACGGCCTCTTCGAGATCGTGCGAGACGAGGATCATCGTGGTGTTCCGGTTCATGAACACGCGCTGCAGGCGTTCACGCATGAACAGCGTCATCTCGTAGTCGAGTGCCGAGAAAGGCTCGTCCAGAAACAGCACCTCGGGCTCCGTGATCAGGGCGCGGAGAATTGAAACCGATTGCTGCTGGCCGCCCGACAGTTCGTAAGGGTAGCGCTGCAGATCGATCTTGACGTCGAACTCCGCGAGCAGCTTCTCCACCTGCCGCTCGCGTTCCCTGCGCGGCACGTTCCGCAGGATGAGCGGGTAATGGATGTTCTCGATCGCCCGCATCCACGGAAACAGTGCCTCGCGGTAGTTCTGGAATACGTACAACGTGTTGGTCTCCGCGATGGTCTTGCCGTCGTAAAGCACCCGCCCCGCATCCATCGGCAGCAGACCCGAGATCATGTTGATCAAGGTGCTCTTGCCGCAGCCGTTCGGTCCGAAGATCGAGATGAACTCGCCTTCCTTCAGGTCGAGGTTGAAATCCCGGTAGAGGTCGCCGCCGGTGAACTGCTTCGAGATCCCGCGCAGCTCGATGATGCCGCGCCGGGCCGGCCGTATCGGTTGGGGGCCGGGTTCAAGTCGGGATGCGGCGTCCATGTCGGTTCCTTTCAGGCGGTCAGCGGCCCGCCCAATGGATGAAGGTCTTGTCGAGCGCAATCAGGATGTAGTTCAGCAGGTAGCCGATAATGCCGCAGACCAGGATTGAACCGTACATGTCGGCGAGCCGGTAGCTGATCTGGGCGTCGATGATGCGGTGGCCGAGGCCGCTCGACGAACCGATGAACATTTCGCCGACGATGATGACGGCCAGCGACATCGAGATGCCGGTTCGCAGGCCGACGAAGGTCTGCGGAAGGGTCTCGAAGAAAATGACGTCCTTGAACAGCCGCCAGCGCGAGGCGCCCATCGATTTCGCCGCGAGAATGCGGGTATGCCGGGCATTCAGGACGCCATGCGCGACGTTGAAAACCACCACCAGCCAGACCGTGAACGCCGCGATTGAAACCTTGCTGAAGTCGCTGAGGCCGAAAATCAGCATGAACAGCGGAAACAGCGCGGTGGCCGGCGTCGATCGGAAGAAGTCGATGAGGAAGTCGGCGCTTCGGTAGAATTCGCTCCGAAGATCCCAGCACCAGACCGATCGGGATGGCCAGGCCGGCGCCGAGACCGAATGCCTGCACCACTAGATACAGGGTGCTCGCGACGTCGACCAGCATGGAACCGCTGCCGATCGTGCTGATGAGGCTTCGGATGGTCTGGATCGGCGATGGCAGCAGCCGCTGGTCGACCAGGCCGGTCGAATTGGAAACATACCAGACGGCGAACAGCAGGACCGGTCCCAGTGCGAACTGTGAGAAGCGAATGAGCCTGGGGCGCAGCTGCGAACGCGTTGACGGCAACGGCGGTACGGAAATCGCTTCCTCTGCGGACATCGCAACTCCTGACTGCGCGGTAAAGTTCTTTGACCCGGCACGACGTGCAAGCGGTGTGCCAATGAAATCGGCTCGGCGCACTTGATTTTCCGGCAGCGGAAATGTCTGCTGCGCACAGGGATGAAGTAAAAACCGGCAAGCGTGCTAAATATTAGTCAAGTAACTTGACTGCCGGGCGGAAACACGGGGAGACGGGGGATCGTGGGAGTGTCGAAAGCCGCGCGGGCGACCGGTCGGCGGGAGAGCGCCGCCAGGCCGCGGGCGACTCCGAAGCCGACGGTCGGCTCGCATTTGCGGATGGCGCGGCACGCTCGCGGCTACACGTTGAAGGAGGTTGCGGACGCCGCCGGCTGCTCGGAAGGGCTGATCTCGAAGATCGAAACCGGCAAGGCCGATCCTTCGCTGCGTCTACTCCGCAAAGTCTGCCAGTTCTTCGATCTGAAGGTCGGCGATCTGCTCTCGTGGGCCGATCACGGCCACTCGGTGGTGCTGCGCGTGGCCGAACGTGTCGGCGTTCGCCTGGAACAGCCGGGCGGCGGCACCCACATGGAGCGTCTCGCGCATTCCGGCATATTGCTCGCGGGGTTCCTGATTCGCTATGAACCGGGTTGCACGGGGGGCATCCTGACTCACGAAGGCGAGGAATTCGGCTACCTGCTGTCGGGACAGATCGATCTGATGGTGAACGACGTGACCTACGGCTGCGCCTGGCGATTCGTTCTGTTTCCAGTCGAGCCTGCCGCACAGTTATTCGAACCCCGGCGAAACCGAAGCCACCATCATCGTCGTGAACTCGCCGCCGTCGCTCTGATCCGGACGCCGACCCTCGCGAAAACCGCAGGGAAGACATGCGTTCAAGTTTCTTGACCATGTTTGGGCACGACGACACTCTGCTTCCGTCACGATGGCACGGTAGTTGCCTAGCGGATTGAGGCGCGAGCGGAGCACCTGATGCAAGGCTCGGCGCCATCAATTCTTGATGGAGCCTCCCATGCTCAAGTCCGCTTTGTTCCGCAGTCTCAAACTGGCCGCGCTCGCCACGATGCTCGTTGCGACGGCGTCTGCCGCACGCGCCGCGGAGGTGGTACGTTTTCTCTCTCTCCTCCTCGTCGGCGTTGCCGTACTTTCTCGCCTACGACCAGAAGATGTTCGAAGCGGAGGGCATCGAGCCCAAGCACGTTTTCCTCGGCGCGCCGAACCAGGTGATCGATTCCTTTCTCACCGGCCGCGCCGATGTCGGGCCGAACGCCGCCGCCGGCATTACCATTGTCGCCAATGCGCAGTTCCCTGGCACCTTGAAAGTGTTCGGCTTCCAAGGCGGAAGGCTGGAACCCTTCGTGCGGGACAGTGCGCTGGTCGTGCCCACGTCCAGCAGCGCCTCGAGTTTTGCCGACATGAAGGGCAAGAAGATCGGAACGCTTCCCGGCATCCAGTGGCGCTCCATCACGCGCAACCTGCTGCGCAAGGCAGGTTTGAACCCCGAGACCGATGCGACGATCGTCGAACTCGGCCTGCCGCTGCAGATCCAGGCGCTGCTGTCCGGCACCGTCGATGCGTTGCTGGCGATCGAACCGCAGGCCTCTCTGGCGATCGCAACCGGTCAGGCCAAGATTGCGATCGAGATCCGACGGACCGATTCATCGGTACGCCGTTTTTCAACGGTGCGATGGTCATGACATCGAAGTTCGCCGAGCAGCGTCCCGACGTCGCCAGGAAGGTGGTGAAGGTGATGATCAAGGCCACCAGCCTGGTCAACGCGGACTATGAGAAATACAAGCCGCTGCTGGCCAAGTACGGCGTATTCTCCAGCGAAGCGCTGGTCAGCATTCCGCTGGGGATGGTGATGACCGCCGACGAGTTCAAGGAAAGCGATTTCGACGCCTATCAGAAATTCAGCGACATGTTCCTGGCGGAAAAGGCCATCGAGGTCTCGACCAGCGTGAGGGACATGATCCTGCCCAGGAATATCTCCCTGATCGGCCCGGCAAGCGCCGGCCATAGATGGAGGTGACATGATGCCCGATCCACTGGTGACAGACCTCGGCGGACACGCCGCGGGAGAAATTCCGAAGCAGGACCGGCCGATGCTGTACTGGGAAAAGCTGATGCTGGCGATGCTCGGAGCGGTCTTTGCCAAGGGGATCGCCACCCTCGATGAATTTCGGCGCACCGTGGAGATGGCCTCGCCGGACGATTACGAGAAGTCCGACTTCTACTGGCGGCGCCTTGACGCAATGGCACACATGATGGTCGAGAAGGGCTTGGTCAACAATAACGAGTTGATCCGGCGCACCAGGAACGTCTCGAGAGCGGGAGAAGGGATCATGCCGTCTGAGAGGCCGCGCTACCGGCTAGGTGAACGGGTCCAGATCCTCGATCTCGGAAGGCGGGGCACGTCCGGACGCCGTTCTACATCCGCGGCAAGTTCGGAACGATCAATCACGATTGTGGCGATTTCGAAAATCCGAAGCACCGGGCCTATGGCCGGGCTGGCTTGCCGCGGATTCCGCTCTACCGCGTCAAGATCATGCAGAAAGACATCTGGCCGGACTACGCCGGTTCGGCCACCGATTCATTGGTCATTGAAATCTATGATCACTGGCTCCGCCCGGCGGAACCAGTCGACCAAGCCGCCTAGAACCCAGTCGACCGGAGATATCCTGATGACGAGCAATTCCCACGATCATCCGCATGACCACGATCACGATCACGACCATGACCACGACCATGACCACGATCATGACCATCCGCACGATCACGCGCGGACTCCGCATCCGACACGCGAGGACGACGATCTGGTCATGACGCCGGCCGAGGCCAAGTTTCTGGCGCTGAAGGAAATCATGATTGAAGCCGGGCTGATCACCCGGCGGAATCGAAAGGCGTCTGGAGTACAACGAGGCCCGGACGCCGCATGACGGCGCGCGGCTGGTGGCGCGGGCCTGGCTCGACCCCGAGTTCAAGAAACTGGCGCTTCACGACGGCGCCGAAGCGGCGCGCCTGCTCGGAATCGAGATCACCGACGCACAACTGATGGTGCTCGAGAACACGCCCGAAACCCACAATCTCATCGTCTGCACGCTGTGTTCGTGCTATCCGCGATGGCTGCTCGGCGAGCCGCCGGCCTGGTACGTCAGCAAGGCCTATCGTTCCGCGCGGTGAAGGAGCCGCGCCAGGTGCTGCGGAGTTCGGCCTGAGCTTTCCCGAGGAGATGGAAATCCGGGTCCACGACAGCAACGCCGACCTGCGCTATATCGTGATGCCGATGCGGCCCGAAAGGCACCGAGGGCATGGGCGAGAGCGAACTGGCGGCCCTGATCCCGCGGGACGCGCTGGTCGGCGCCGCGCTGCCGGGGATGCCATCCGGCATCGCGCAGCAATAGCTGGATTCATTCCGGCGGCCCCGGCTCCGGAATTGTTCTTTTGCCGGGCGCCGGCAGTCGCTCGCGCCGTGCGGTCGCCGCTGCCCGTGACGCTCGCACGGCGTGACGAGGCGATCCGCGGCAACGGGTCGTTGTCAGTCAAACCCTGAGCAACCGCACCCGCGTCCCCCACGGATCGACCGTTTCGATCCGCTCCCGAGGGTTGACCGCCGCCCCGGCGTTGCGCAGCCTTTGCTCCTGCGCCGCCAGCAGCTCCGCGTTGTCGCTCTCCAGCGAAAACCACTTCAGCCCCGTCATCGTGTCGTCACGCCGACCGGCCCCTCGCTCTGCCAGGTGTTCATCGCCACGTGGTGATGATAGCGCCCCGACGACAGAAACGCCGCGCCGTTGCGGCGGCGCACCGGATGAAGTCGGCGGCAGGCGCCTCGGTCTTCTCCTCGGTCTTCTCCTCGGCCTTCTCCTCAGCCGGAGCGGCAGCGGCCTTCTTGGCGGCGGCCTTCTCAGCCTTCTTCTGGGTCACGGCCTCGCCCTTGGGCTCGTTGGCGGCGTCCTTGAGGGCCTCGTTGAAGATCTCCTGCTTGTCCCGCTTGGGCTCCTTGGTGCGCAGCGTGCCCTCGGCGCCCGGGAGGCCCTTGAACTTCTGCCAGTCACCGGTGACCTTGAGGATGGCCTCGACGGCCTCGGACGGCTGCGCGCCGACCCCGAGCCAGTACTGCGCCCGGTCGGAGACGACCTCGATGAACGAGGGCTCCTCCTTGGGGTGGTACTTGCCGATCTCCTCGATGACCTTGCCGTCCCGCTTCTTGCGGGAGTCGACGACGACGACGCGGTAGTAGGGCTGACGGATCTTGCCCATGCGCTTCAGACGAATCTTGACGGCCACGTGTGTGGTGTCTCCTTGCGATGTGTGTGGTGGTGGCTCCCGCGCTGCCTGGTGGGGCCAGGTGCGGTGGGATCCGGTGGGCGTTCGCAGTCCGGTTGAGAGGGGCCGGAGCGGCGTACGACTCAGCGCGCCATTGTGCCAGACGAACCCGATCCGGCTGAAATCGCCCGGACCAGGGTGGACATCTCGCGCACGACGACTCCGGCGGCCAGGCCGGCGGCTGCACAGGCGGCCGCGGTGCCCTCCGCCTGTGGCCTGCTGGTCTCGATGAGGAGGGTGCCTCCGGGGCGCAGCCAGGCCGCTGCGCCGGCGGCCACCCGCCGATGGAGGTCGAGGCCGTCCGGGCCGCCGTCCAGGGCGATCCGGTGCTCGTGGTCGCGGGCGTCGGTCGGCATCAGGGCGATCTCGTCGGTGGGCACGTACGGCGCGTTCACGGCGAGCACGTCGACCCGGCCGAGCAGGTCGCCGGGGAGGGCGTCGTACAGGTCCCCCTCGTGCACCTGCCCCATCGTCACGTTGCGCCGCGCGCAGGCGACCGCCGCGGGATCGAGGTCGGCGGCGTGCAGCTCCGTGCTCGGCTCACGAGCGGCGATCGCGACCCCGATCGCGCCGGTGCCGCAGCAGAGGTCGACGACGACGGGCTTCTCGAGGTCGACGATGATCGCGACGGCGAGGTCGACCAGCGCCTCGGTACGACGTCGCGGCACGAACACGCCCGGCGCCACGTGGACCCGGAGCCCGCAGAACTCGGCCCAGCCGACGATCTGCTCGAGCGGCTCGCCCGCCACGCGTCGCTCGACCATGTCGCGCAGGTCACCGAGCGTGCGCGCCTCCTTCTCCAGCAGCGCGGCCTCCTCCTCGGCGAACACGCAGCCCGCCGCCCGCAGCGCGTCGACGATGCGCGGGTCCGGGTCAGCCAACAACCCTCCCGCGCAGCACGATGCAGGCCGGCTCGGCGAGCACCGACAGGTCCTGCAGCGGGTCCCGGTCGAAGACGACGAAGTCCGCCGTGGTGCCCTCGGACAGGCGGCCGTCGAGCCCGAGCCACTCCCGCGCCCGCCAGGACGCCGCGCCCAGGGCAGCCTCGGCGCTGAAGCCGTAGTCGGCGAGCTCGCGGACCTCGCTGGAGATCATGCCGTGCGGGAGCACCCCGCCGGCGTCGGTGCCGGCATAGATCGGGACTCCGGCCTCGTACGCCGCCATGATCGTGTCGCGACGCCGGCCGTAGAGGTCGTGCATGTGCTCGGCGTACGTCGGGAACTTCTCGCCCGCGGCCGAGGCGTACTCGGGGAAGTTGTTGAGCTGCATCGCGGTCGGCACGAGCGCGGTGCCGCGCGCCACCATCTCGTCGATCAGGTCCTCGGAGAGCCCGGTGCCGTGCTCGATGCAGTCGATGCCGGCGCCGATCAGCCCGGGCAGCACCGCCTCTCCGAAGCAGTGGGCAGTGACCTTCGCGCCGTGCTCGTGCGCGACCCGGATGGCCTCGGCGAAGGCGTCCGCCGGGAAGGACGGCGCCAGGTCGCCGGAGTCGCGGTCGATCCAGTCGCCGACCAGCTTCACCCAACCGTCGCCGCGCTGCGCCTCCTGGGCGACGTACGCCGGGAGCTCCGCCGGCTCGACCTCGTGGGCGTAGTTGCGGATGTAGCGCTTGGTGCGGGCGATGTGCCGACCGGCCCGGACCAGCCGCGGCAGGTCCTCGCGGTCGTGGATCCAGGAGGTGTCGGCGGCCGACCCGCAGTCCCGCAGCAGCAGCGCACCCGAGTCGCGGTCGGTGATCGCCTGCTGCTCCGACGTCTCGTCGTCGACGGCACCGTTCTCGTCGAGCCCGACGTGGCAATGGGCATCGACGAGGCCCGGGCACGATCCAGCCCTCGGCCACCGTCTCGGCACCGGCCTGCGGCTCGTAGGTCACCACGCCACCCGAGGGCCCGTCCACGACGTACAGGTCGCGCGCCTCGCCGTCGGGAAGCACCGGCCCCCGGAATCGCTGTGCAGCCATGCCGGGGACGCTACCGCGACCCCTCGCCGTACCCGGTTGCGGGAATCGGGGACAGGTACGTCCGGTTCCGCCGTGATCACCCCGGTTCTCCTGGCTAGACAGGCGACGCCGAGAGTCCTTGCCGGGCCAGCGGCGCGAGCGCAGGGTGAGAGACGTTTTCGACCATCACTCCCCTCCCACCTGGAGTCCAGATGTCACGGAAGCTCGCCCTCGCACCAGCACCTTCGTCGTCGCCACCGGCGTCGCCGCGGCCACCGCCCTGGTGGCCGCGCCCGTCGATGCCGCCCGATCATCCGGCGCGGCGGCCCAACGCGCCCGCCGCCGCGCGCGTCCTCGCCTCCGGCCTGAACAACCCACGGCACCTGGTCTTCCGCGGCGGGACGCTGTACGTCGCCGAGGCGGGCAAGGGCGGCACCCGGAACTGCGAGACCGGCCCCGAGGGCGGCACCGTCTGCTACGGCGCGACCGGCTCGATCATGCGGCTCGGCAAGCACCCCCGTCGGATCATCACGGGGCTGCCGTCGATCGGCGACCAGGGCACGGGTGGCTCGGCCCTCGGCCCCTCCGGCATCGTCGCGCTGGGCGGCGGCAGGCTCGCCTTCACCATCGGAGGCGGCGGCACGCCTGCTCACCGCGCGACCTTGCCGGCGTCGGCCCGCAGGATCGGCACGCTGGTGGTGGCCTCGCACAAGGGCAAGAGCTACCGCACAGGTCGCCGACCTGATGCGGTTCGAGGCGCGCACACGACCCGGACGGCCAGGGAGCCGACAGCGACCCGACCGGCCTGATCCGGCGCGGGAGCCACTTCCTGACCACCGACTCCGGCGGCAACGACCTGCTGCGGGCGGGCGGGGGCGACCCGATCCGCGTGCTCGCGAAGTTCGGCAACCGCACGGTCAAGAACCCGTTCGCGCCGGGTAACGTCCCGATGCAGGCGGTGCCCACCGCCGTGGCGGTCGGGCCCGGCGGGGCGCTGTTCGTCAGTGAGCTCACCGGCTTCCCGTTCCCGCAGGGTGCGGCGCGCATCTTCCGGGTGGTCCCGGGTCACGCAGCCGACCGTCTGGGCCACCGGCCTGACCAACGTGACCGACCTGACCTGGTACCGCGGCTCGCTGTACGCCGTACAGCTCGCCAACACCGGCCTGCTCACCCCCGGTCTCCCGGTCGGCTCGCTGGTCAAGGTCCACAGGGGTTCGTCCCACACCCGGATCGGCAGCAACCTGCACGCGCCGTACGGCGTGGCCATGCGCAACGGCGCCGCCTTCGTCACCACCTGCAGCGTCTGCGCCGGTGGCGGCAAGGTGATCCGGATGCAGCTGCCCTGACGGGCTGCCTGGCCACGGTTTGGCCGGGCGCCCGGCTGTTCTGTCAGTGGAGGGGTGACGTTTCAGCCCTCCACTGACGGTTTGGCCGGTCGACCCGGCCAAACTGCACGCCCCAGACTGCGCTACTTGAGGTACTTCGAGAGGTCCGGCAGCTGGCTGGGGTCGAAGTCGTCGGGTACGCCGGCGTCCTCGCCGCCGAGGCCGAAGGCCGAGCCGGCGGCTGCGGCGGGCTTCTCGGACGCCGCCAGCTGCTCCTGGGCCCGCTTGGCCGGGTTGCCGGAGCGGCGCTTGCCCTTGGCCTGCTTCTGCTGCGGCGCCTGACGGCCCTTGGCCTTCTTGCCCAGGCCCATGCCCGGCGAGCCCGGCATGCCCGGTGCGCCACCGCGGGCCATCTGCTGCATCATCTTGCGGGCCTCGAAGAAGCGGTCCACGAGCTGGTTGACGTCGGAGACCTGACGTCCGGCGCCCTTCGCGATGCGGGCGCGGCGCGAACCGTCGATCATCTTCGGGTTGGCCCGCTCGGCCGGCGTCATCGACTGGATGATCGCCTGGATCCGGTCGATCTCGCGCTCGTCGAAGTTCTCGAGCTGGTCGCGGAACTGGCCCATCCCGGGGAGCATCCCGAGCATCTTGGTCAGCGAGCCCATCTTGCGGACCTGCTGCATCTGCTCGAGGAAGTCGTCGAGGGTGAACTCGCCGTCGCCCTGGAGCTTGGCGGCAGCCTTGGCGGCCTGCTCGGCGTCGAAGGTCTTCTCGGCCTGCTCGATCAGCGTGAGCAGGTCACCCATGTCGAGGATGCGCGAGGCCATCCGGTCGGGGTGGAAGACGTCGAAGTCGGTGAGCTTCTCGCCCGCGGAGGCGAACATCACCGGCTTGCCGGTCATCTTCGCGATCGAGAGCGCGGCGCCACCACGGGCGTCGCCGTCGAGCTTGGTGAGTACGACGCCGTCGTACCCCACCCCGTCGAGGAAGGCCTGGGCCGTGTTGACCGCGTCCTGGCCGATCATCGCGTCGACGACGAAGAGCACCTCGTCGGGACTGACCGCGTCGCGGATGTCGGAGGCCTGCTTCATCAGCTCCTGGTCGATGCCCAGGCGGCCGGCGGTGTCGACGATCACCACGTCGTGCAGGGTGCGCCGGGCCTCCTCGATCGAGCGGCGGGCCACCGCGACCGGGTCGCCGGTGCCGTTGCCGGGCTCGGGCGCGAACACCGTCACCCCGGCGCGCTCGCCGTTGACCTGGAGCTGCTGCACCGCGTTGGGCCGCTGCAGGTCTGCCGCCACCAGCATCGGGCTCTTGCCCTGGTCCTTGAGCCAGAGCGCGAGCTTGGCCGCGAGGGTGGTCTTGCCGGCACCCTGGAGACCCGCGAGCATGATCACGGTCGGCGGGTTCTTGGCGAAGCGCAGCCGGCGGGTCTCGCCGCCGAGGATCCCGACGAGCTCCTCGTCGACGATCTTCACGACCTGCTGGGCGGGGTTCAGCGCACCGCTCACCTCGGCGCCGCGGGCACGCTCCTTGATCGCCGCCACGAAGTCCTTGACCACGGGCAGCGCCACGTCGGCCTCGAGCAGGGCCAGCCGGATCTCGCGCGCGGTGGCGTCGATGTCGGCCTCGGACAGCCGTCCCTTGCCGCGGAGGTTCTTGAAGGTGTCGGAGAGACGATCGGAGAGCGTGGCGAACAAAGAGGTTCCTCGGATTTCCGGATGGTCAGGACCAGTGGCCCAGACTAGTTGACCCCTGGTGCCGCGAACGCCGAGACCAGCGCCTGGCGTACGGCGTGGGCGGCAGACGCGGCTCGTTCCTCGGAGAGCGCGCCCGCGGCGGCCTCCTGCACGTAGAACACGTCGACGGCCTGGGGACCCAGGGTCGACACGTGGGCCGAGCGCACCGAGATGTCCATCTGCGCGAGCGCGCGGCAGACCACGTGGATCAATCCGGGTCGGTCGGCGGACCGCACCTCGATGACCGTGGCGCTCGGCGACGACGTCAGGGCGTACGGCGACCGTGGGCTCCAGCCTGACCGGGGCCACCCGCATCAGCCGCTCGGTGGCGTCGATACGACCGTCGACGATCGCCTCGAGCCGCTGGCGCAGCAGGATGTCGTCGAGCCCGGTCTCGGCGACGTCCCAGACCGAGACCCCGAACCCGTCCTGGGTCCACGCCCGGGCGGCCCGGACCGAGGTCTTCTGCAGCGCCAGCATCGCGGCCGCGTCGGCGAGCAGCCCGATGCGGTCGCCGGAGACCACGGTGATCCGGGAGCCGTCGGTCGAGGAGTGGGCCACCACCGAGACCAGGCCCGGGTCCTTGAGCACCCGCTCGGGGATCTCGACCTCGGGCCCCTCGTCGTCGGGCACGGGCTCGTCGGAGAGTGCGGCCGCGGCTCGGCGTACGAGCGTGCGCACCAGCGAGGCCCGCCACTTGGTCCACGCCTTGTCGGAGGTCGCGCGCGCGTCCGCCTCGGTCAGCGCCGCGAGCAGCTCGAGCTCCTCGCGGTCGCCGATCTTGGCGGTGACGACCTCGACGGTCGCGGGGTCGTCGGGGTCGCGGGTGGTGGCGGTCTCGGGGAGCAGCAGGTGCCAGCGGACCAGGCCCCCGATCAGCTCGACCTCACGCGCGTCGAAGCCCAGGCGTACGGCGATCGCGCGGGCGATCGGTTCACCGGCGACGCAGTGCTCGGTCAGCTGGCCCTTGCCGATGTCGTGCAGCAGGGCGGCCACCATCAGCACGTCGGCCCGGGCCACCCGGCGGATCAGCGCCGACGCCTCGATGCAGGTCTCCACCAGGTGCCGGTCCACGGTGAAGCGGTGCACGACCGAGGCGTGCGGCAGCAGGCGCACCCGCTCCCACTCGGGCAGGATCCGCTCGAGGGCACCGGTCTCGTCGAGGGTCTCCCACACCCCGAGCAGGCCGTCGCCGGCAGCGAGCAGCCGCACGAACAGGTCGCGCGCCTCGACAGGCCAGGGGTCCGGGAGGTCGGGTGCCTCGCGGACCAGCCGGGCGGCGGTCTGCGGCGCGAGCACGAGGTCGCGCTCGGCGGCCTCCGCGGCGGCGCGCAGCAGGAGCAGCGGGTCGCCGGCCGCGTTGGCGCCCTTGTCGAGCACGATCTCCTCGAACGAGATCGCCACTCCTGGCGCCACGTTCTCGAGCCGTGGGTGACGACCACCCGTCGCGCTGGGCAGGCGCTGGACCGCCTCGGCCCGCCGCCAGGCCAGCCGGGAGAGGTGGGTCAGCCGCCGCGCCAGGCCCCGCGTGTGCACCTGTACGGCGGTGCCGTCAGGGAGTCCGAGGATGGGAGCGATCTCCTCCCAGTACTCCGGCGCCACCCGGTCCGTCGCACGCCCGGCGACCTCGTGCAGCGCGTCGCGTACGTCGAGCAGCGCCATCCGGCACCGTTCCAGGTCCACGTGGGGTACGTCGACCAGCCAGCTGGCCACGAGGGCCTTGAGCATGGTCGCGTCACGGAGCCCGCCGACCGACTCCTTGAGGTCGGGCACGGACGCGTGCGCGAGCTCACCGGTCAGCCGTCCCCGCTCGGAGACCAGCTCGCGCATGTCGTCGAGCCGGGTGCGGGCGTCGCGCCGCCACTGGTTCAGCACGGCGGACCGCAGTCGCAGGGTCAGGTTGGGGTCGCCGGCCAGGTGCCGTACGTCGAGCATCCCGGTCGCCACCCGCAGGTCCGCGTCGGCCTGCTCGAGGACCTCGTCGACGGTGCGCACCGAGTGGTCGATGTTCGCGCCGGAGTCCCAGAGCGGGTACCAGATCTGCCCCGCCCAGTCCCCCATCTCGACGTCGGGGTCGTGCACCAGCACGACGTCGAGGTCGCTGAAGGGTGCCAGCTCCTGCCGTCCGTAGCCGCCCACGGCCACCAGCGAGACGCCGGTGTCGGGGCAGCCGGTGGACGCGAACGCCTTCACGCACAGCTCGTCTGCTGCGCGGGTGCGCTCGGCCCGCTCGGCGGCAGTCACGACAAGGGTTCTAGATCGCCGACGCGTCGCGGTCGCCGGTGCGCACGCGCACCACGCTCTCGACCGGGGAGACCCAGACCTTCCCGTCGCCGATGCGGCCGGTCGCTGCCGCTCCGACGATCGCTTCGGAGACCGCATCCACGTCGGCGTCGTCGAGCACGATCTCGATGCGCACCTTGGGAACGAGCGCGATGCGTACTCGCACCCGGTAGACCTCGTGTGGCCCTTCTCCGCCCCCTCCTCCTCCTCTCCTCACCCGACCCCTCCCCCCCCTCCCTCTCTCCCCTCTCTCTCCCCGCCCCCTCCCCCCCCCCCCCCCCCCCCCCCCCCCCCCCCGCTCCCCGACAGGGAGACGAAGTCGTAGGCCGTCTCGCCGTGCTCCGCGAAGTCGATGCCGTCGACCTCTTCCTCCTCCTCGATCCGCCAGCCCATCGTGTACTTGATGGCCAGTCCGATCAGCGTCGTGAAGAGGGCCGTCCACACGATCGCGATGGCCGCAGCTCCTGCCTGGTCACCCAGGGAGGTGAGACCGCCTCCGTAGAAGAGCCCGTCGATGCCACCCGGTGGCCGAGGGCGGTCGAGAAGAAACCGATCAGCACCGTGCCGAGGACACCACCCACGAGGTGGACGCCAACGACGTCGAGCGAGTCGTCGAGGTTGAACTTGAACTTCAGCCCGACCGCGTAGGCACAGGCACCGCCGGCGATGGCGCCGATGGCGATCGCACCCACGATGTTGACCGCGCCGCACGAGGGCGTGATCGCGACCAGCCCGGCCACGATTCCGGAGGCGGCACCCAGGGAGGTGGCCTTCCCGTGCAGGATCCGCTCGATCAGCAGCCAGGCCAGCATGGCCGCCATGGTCGCGACCGTCGTGTTCAGGAAGGTCACGCCCGTCTCGCTCATGAACTGGGCGATGTCCTTCTTGCCGCCGTCACCGGCGACGAACACCAGCGAGCCGACGTTGAAGCCGTACCAGCCGAACCACAGCAGGCCAGCGCCGATCATGGTCAGCGTCAGGTTGTGCGGCCGCATCGGGTCGCGCTTGAAGCCGACCCGGCGACCGATGATCAGCGCCAGGATGCCGCCCGGCCACACCGGCGTTGATGTGCACCACGGTGCCGCCTGCGTAGTCCTGCGCGTGCAGGTGGCTGGAGATCCAGCCGCCGCCCCACACCATGTGGGCCAGCGGGAAGTAGCTGAGCGTGATCCAGAGCGGGAGGAAGACCATCCAGGAGGACAGCTTCACCCGGTCGGCGATGGCGCCGGAGATCAGGGCCGCGGTGATGACCGCGAAGGTGAGCTGGAAGCACACCGCGATGTACGACGTCCAGTCGACGTCCTTGAGGCCGAACAGGGTGAAGGGGTTGGAGAACAGGCCACCGGCCAGCTCGTCCGGGCCGAACGACATCGACCAGCCCCACAGCACGTAGACGATGCCGACGACGGCCATCGCGACGTACGACATCATCATCATGTTGAGCACGGACTTCGCTCGGGTCATGCCGCCGTAGAACAACGCCAGGGCGGGCGTCGTCATCATCAGGACCAGCGCGGTGGCGACGATCATCCACGCGTAATAGCCGTCCATGGAACCTCCAGGGTGAGTGAGAACTACTGCGAGCCGGGCGTGCGGGACAGCGCTGTCGGTCGGTCCCGGGCCGCCACTGGGCTGAACTCTGCGGTTTGCAGGTTTCAGGGGTCGGCGATGCGTGTTTCGGTCGCGTCACGGATTTGAAAGTTGTGTTACGGGCGGGTGAAATCCACCTATTTGGGAAAAGTCGCCCGAGACACCACCGCGTGAACCTATGCTTCCGGCGTGAGAACGAGCATCGTGGAGGCATCGGTGAGTGACCGGTCCGCCCCAGCAACGAGTCCGGCAACGGACCGCTCGTCCACGCCCGAAACGCCTGCTCCGGTACGCCGCAAGCGCGGTCGGCCGCGCGACCCGGAGGCCGACGGCCGCATCCTCGCCGCCGCCTCGTCCCTGATCCTGATGCGCGGGTTCGAGAGCATGACCGTCGACGAGGTGGCGAGCAACGCCGGCGTCGGCAAGGCGACCGTCTACCGCCGCTGGTCCCGCAAGGAGGACCTCGCGGTCGCGGCGATGGAGCAGCTCTACCGCGACGAGATGCCCTCCCCCGACACCGGCTCGATCCGGGGTGACCTGGAGTCGATGTTCGGCTCGGTGCTGAGCTTCGTGAACTCCCCGGCCGGCATCGACTACGTGCGCACCACCATCAAGGAGTCGATGCGCGACGACCGCATCGCCACGCTCTACCGCGAGGCCAGCCTGCGCGCCGCAGCCAGCGCGACCGAGGTCTTCCAGCGCGCCATCGCACGCGGCGAGGTGCGCCCGGGCATCCCCGTGCGGGCGGCCGTCGAGTTCCTCGGTGGCCTGGTCGCGATGCGCGTCATCACCGGCGAGGACATGCCGGGCCTCGACGAGGTCGACGAGCTCGTCGACCTCGTGCTCAACGGGATCAGCGCCTGACGCTAGCCCTGGTCGAGCAGGGCGTCCACGAACGCCTCGGGGTCGAACGGCGCCAGGTCGTCCGGACCCTCGCCCAGGCCCACGAGCTTCACGGGTACGCCGAGCTCGCGCTGCACCGCCACGACGATGCCGCCCTTGGCCGACCCGTCGAGCTTGGTGAGCACGATGCCGGAGACGTCCACGACCTCGCGGAACACCCGCGCCTGCACCAGGCCGTTCTGGCCCGTCGTCGCGTCGAGCACGAGCAGCACCTCGGTGACCGGGGCGTGCCGCTCGACCACGCGCTTGACCTTGCCGAGCTCGTCCATCAGCCCGGCCTTGTTCTGCAGGCGGCCGGCGGTGTCGACCACGACCACGTCGACGCCCCGCTCCACGCCCACGCGGACCGACTCGAAGGCGACGCTGGCCGGGTCGCTGCCCTCGGGACCGGTGACGACGTCGACGCCGACCCGCTCCCCCCAGGTGGCGAGCTGCTCGGTGGCGGCCGCGCGGAAGGTGTCGGCCGCACCGAGCACGACGGTCTTGTCCTGGGCGACGAGCACGCGGGCCAGCTTGCCGACCGAGGTGGTCTTGCCGGAGCCGTTGACGCCCACGACGAGCACCACGCCGGGCTTGCCGTCGGCACCGGTGACCGCGATCCGGCGGTCCATGGAGGGGTCGACGAGCGCGAGCAGCTCCTCGCGGAGGATGGTCGAGGCACTCGCCTCGTCGGCGCCCTCGACGCGCAGGCGGGTGCGCAGCTTCTCGACGAGCTCCTGGGTCGGCGCGACACCGACGTCGGCGGTGATCAGGGTGTCCTCGATCTCCTCCCAGGTGTCCTCGTCGAGCCGCTCGCGGGAGAGCAGCATGAGCAGCCCACGTCCGAGACCGCCCTGGGAGCGCGCGAGTCGCTGCCGCAGCCGGACCAGCCGGCTCGCCGTACCTTCCGGGCGCTCGAGCGTGGTGACCGGCGCCTGGGGCTCCTCGGGCGCCTCCGGTGCCTCGACCGGAGGTTCGTCGGTGATCGTGCCCGTCGGGGCGGAGGGCGGGACCTGCGGCGGTGGCTGCTTGCGACCGTTGACGAGGGCGACGAGCCCGACGACGAGGCCGATCACCACGATGGCGATCACGAGGATGACGAAGACGGTCATGCGCCGATCCAATCAAACGCCCGTGGGGCGAGGCTCAGTGGTGGGAGTCCACCTGTGCACGAGGTGCGATGGAGACGTGCTCGCCCGAGGTCGGGCTCGGGGTCCAGCGTCGGCAGCGCGTCGACGCCGCGACGCATGGCCTCACCGAGCAGGGGCGTGACCGGGGTCTGTTCGCCACGGTAGGGGTAGGCGACGTACAGCATGACCGCTGCGGCGAGCACGAGAGCAAGCAGCAGCACGACCACGATGGCTCCCATGGGGGCTCCTTCGACGGGGGAATGTCGTTCCCCGTCGATCCTCACACGGGAGCCAAGTCAGTCCCGCAGCAGGGGTACGACGGCCGCGCGCACCTCGCTCGGGCAGCGGGCAGGTGGACCGCCCCTCCGCGTGGTCGCCGGTGTTGTCGACGTACACGTGCACGAACCTGCCCTCGGCCGCCGCCTCCGCCCCGGCACCCTCGGGATCGCCCTGGAACAGCCCGATCCGGTAGATCACCGAGGACGTGCCGATCTTGTCGACGACCATGCCGAGGTCGACCGGGTCGGGGTAGCCGATCTCGCGGAAGTAGCGGCAGCTGACCTCCGCCACCACCCCGATCGCCGGCAGCGTCCGGATGTCGGTGCCCACCGCCTCGGCGAGATGGGCGTTCACCGCGGTGTCGATCAGCTCGAAGTAGACCGCGTTGTTCATGTGTCCGTAGACGTCGTCGTCGGCCCAGCGGGTGGTCGCCTGGCGCCAGACGACGTAGTCCTCGCGGCGCGGGCGTGGGTGGTCGGTCGCTCACGCGCGACATTGTGGCGCATCTGTCGAGAACCCGGAGACGGCTCCGTCCCTGCTGTGAACCCACCCACGGTGACCACCAGGAGGAACACCATGCAGGACCACACGAACATCACTCTTCGCCGCAGCCTCGACGTTCCGCCCGAGCGGATCTGGGAGCTGTGGACCACCCCCGAGGGCATCGGAGCCTGGTGGGCACCCGACGGCTTCGAGACCACGGTCGACGTGCTCGACCTCCGGCCCGGCGGCGCCCTCGACTACACGATGACCGCGACCGGCCCCGAGCAGGTCGCCTTCATGGAGCAGGCAGGGATGCCGCTGTCGACGCCCTCGCACAAGGAGTTCACCGAGGTGGTCGAGCCGACCCGGCTCGCCTACATCTCGTCGATCGACTTCGTGCCCGGCCTCGACCCCTACGACCACCTGACCGTCGTCACCCTGGAGCGGACCGCGACCGGGACCGACGTGGTCATGGAGTGCGAGCCGCTGCACGACCAGGACTGGACCGACCGCATCATCGCCGGCCGCACCAACGAGCTGGACAACCTCGAGCGCCTGACCGCTGCCGACTGACCGGGGGCTCGCGTGCGTCATACGAATCGTGGCCTCGAGGCCACGATTCGTATGACGCACGGGCACTCAGGCGGGCTCGGCCTCGCGCAGCCGCTGGCTGATCACCGCGGAGACGCCGTCGCCGCGCATGGTCACGCCGTAGAGCGCGTCGCCGACCTCCATGGTCCGCTTCTGGTGGGTGATGACGAGCAGCTGGGAGTTCTCGCGCAGCTCCTCGTAGATCTCCAGCAGCCGGCCCAGGTTGGTGTCGTCGAGCGCGGCCTCGACCTCGTCGAGGATGTAGAACGGCGAGGGCCGCGCCTTGAACAGCGAGACCAGGAACGCCACGGCCACGAGGGACCGCTCGCCGCCGGAGAGCAGCGAGAGCCGCTTGACCTTCTTGCCGGCCGGACGGGCCTCGACCTCGATGCCGGTGTTGAGCATGTCGTCGGGGTCGGTGAGCACGAGCCGTCCCTCGCCGCCCGGGAAGAGCCGGGTGAAGGTGGAGTCGAAGGCCTTGCTCACGTCGGCGTACGCCTCGGTGAAGACCTGCTCGACCCGCTCGTCGACCTCGCGGACGATGTCGAGCAGGTCCTTGCGCGTGCTCTTGAGGTCCTCGAGCTGCTCGGTGAGGAACTTGTGGCGCTCCTCCAGGGCGGAGAACTCCTCGAGCGCGAGCGGGTTGATCCGGCCCAGCTGGGCCAGCGCCCGCTCCGCCGTGCGCAGTCGCTTGGTCTGCTCCTCGCGGTCGAACGCCACCGGCTCGGGGGTCTCCTCGCCCTCGGCGACCTCGCCGGTGAAGGGGACGAGCTGGTCGGGGCCGTACTCCGCGACCAGCGCCTCCGCGTCGAGGCCGAGCTCCTCGAGCGCGCGCTCCTCGAGCTGCTCGATGCGCATGCGCTGCTGGGTGCGGGCCATCTCGTCGCGGTGCACGGTGTTGACCAGCTCGTCGAGGTCGCGGCCGAGGTCGCGCATCCGCTCGCGCGCCTCGCGCAGCTCCTGCTCGCGACCGGTGCGGCTCTGCTCGACGCGGGTGCGCTCGGCGGAGGCCGAGGCGATCGACTCCTCGAGGCGGGCGAGTACGACGGCGACGCCGCGGCCCACCGCCTCGCCGACGCGACCCTCGCGCTGGAGCTGTTCGCGGCGGGCGATCGCCGCGGCACGGGCGTCGCGCTCGGCCTGGGCCGCCTTGAGCAGCGAGTCGGCGCGGCCGTGGAGTGCCCGCGCCCGCTCCTCGGTGGTGCGCAGCGACAGCCGCGCCTCCATCTCCGCGGCGCGGGCGCCGCGGGACTCGTCGCCGAGCCGCTCGCGGGTCGCGGTGTCGGGCTCCTCGTCGGGCGCGTCCTCCGCGCTGGCCAGGCGGGACTCCAGCTCGGCCAGCCCCTGCAGGTCGCGGTCACGTGCCTCGGTCGCCGCCAGGATCGCCTGGTCGAGCCGCTCGGCCTCGGCGCGGGCGTTGCGGGCCTGCGAGCCGTACTGACCGAGCTCCTCGGCCACCGCGGCGAGCGTCGCGTCGGACTCGTGCAGCTTCGCCAGGGCGACGTCGACCCGGCGACGGGCCTCCTCACGCTCGCGCTCGAGCGTGGAGGCGTCGAAGGTGAGCCGCTCGAGGGTGTGCGCGGCGGTGGACAGCTGCTCGGCAGCCTCGTCGACCGCGGCCTGCACCTCGATCAGGCTGGGCTGGCTCGAGGAGCCACCGGCGGCGAAGTGGGCGCCGAGCAGGTCGCCCTCGCGGGTCACGGCGGTGACGTCCGGGGCGTCGGCGACCAGCGACCGGGCGGCGGACAGGTCGTCGACCACGGCGACCTTGAACAGCAGCCGGACCAGCGAGGGCCGGAGCTCGGCGGGGCACTCCACCACGTCCATGGCGTACGCCGCCCCGGCGGGCAGGCCCGGCCACGACGTGTCGTCGACCTCCGCGCCACCGAGCAGGATCCCCGCCCGACCGAGGTCGTCGTCCTTGAGGTGCCCGATCGCACCGATGGCCGCGTCGACGTCACGGACCGCGACCGCGTCGGCCGCGCTCCCGAGGGCCGCCGCGATGGCCGACTCGTAGCCGGTGCGCACGCTCAGCAACGCGGCCACCGAGCCCAGCAGCCCGCTGACCGAGTCGGTCGCCGCCAGCAGCGCGCCGGCGCCGTCCTTGCGGTTCAGGCCGAGCTCGAGGGCCTCCTTGCGGGCGCTCAGCGAGCTGCGCTCGCGCTCGGCGGCGGTGAGCTCCTCACGGGTCTTGGCCAGCCGGTCCTCGATGTCGGAGAGCAGCGAGCTGGCGGCCTCGTGCTCGGAGTCGAGGCCCTCCTCCCCCGCGTCGAGCCCGGCCACGCGGGACTCCAGCGAGGTGAAGTCGTGCTGGGCGCGCTCGGAGCGGGCGACGGCCTCGGCGCGGGCGTCGGTCAGGCGACCGACCTCCTCCTCGGCCGCGGCCGCGCGGCTGCGCAGGCCGTTGACCTGGCCGTGCAGGCGGGCCATCCCCTCGCGACGGTCGGCGGCTGCGCGCTGGAGCCCGGCGACGCGGCGCTCCTCCTCGGCGAACGCCTGCTCGGCTGCCTGGCGCGCGCTCACGGCGCCGTCGAGGGCACCGCGGTTGGCCTCGACCTCGGCGAGGATCTCGTCCTCCTGCTCGCGCACCCGCGCGGCCTCGGCCTCGAGCTCGTCGGGGTTGCGGCCCTCGGGCACCTCGGGCTGCGAGGCGGCGTTGCGCACCCGCTCGGCGGCCAGGCTGGCGGTGCCGCGGAGCCGCTCGCGCAGGCCGGACAGCCCGAACCAGGTCTCCTGCGCCTGGGCCAGCGCCGGGAGGTCCTCCCGCAGCGCGGCCTCGAGCGCGGCCTCGGTCTCGCGGGTCGCGGCGAGCGCCTGCTCCACCTCGGCCCGCCGCTCCAGCAGGATCGACTCGTCCTGGAGCTCCTGCTGCAGGGCGGTGCTGGCGGTGGCGAGGTCGTCGGCCATCAGGCGGGCGCGCGCGTCGCGCACGTCGGCCTGGACGGTCTGCGCCTTGCGGGCCACCTCGGCCTGGCGACCGAGCGGCTTGAGCTGGCGGCGGATCTCGCTGAGCAGGTCGGCGAGGCGGGTGAGGTTGCCGTCGGTCGACTCCAGCTTGCGGAGCGCCTTCTCCTTGCGCTTGCGGTGCTTGAGCACGCCGGCCGCCTCCTCGATGAAGCCGCGGCGGTCCTCGGGGGTGGCGTGCAGGATCGAGTCGAGCTGGCCCTGCCCGACGATGACGTGCATCTCGCGGCCGATGCCGGAGTCGCTGAGCAGCTCCTGCACGTCGAGCAGCCGGCAGTGGTTGCCGTTGATGGCGTACTCCGAGCCGCCGTTGCGGAACATGGTGCGGCTGATCGTGACCTCGGCGTACTCGATCGGCAGGGCGCCGTCGGTGTTGTCGATGGTCAGCTGGACCTCGGCGCGACCGAGCGGCGGGCGGCCCGACGTACCGGCGAAGATGACGTCCTCCATCTTGCCGCCGCGCAGCGACTTGGCGCCCTGCTCACCCATCACCCACGCGAGCGCGTCCACGACGTTGGACTTGCCCGACCCGTTGGGGCCCACGATGCAGGTGATCCCGGGCTCGAGCTGCAGCGTCGTGGAGGAAGCGAAGGACTTGAAGCCCTTGAGCGTGAGGCTCTTGAGGTACAACGTCTGCTCTCCCTGCGTCGCCGGCGTCTGCGGTGCTCTGTTGCTGGACGCGGCATCCTCTCAGCCCTCCCCGAGGCTGCTCTGGGCGGTCTCGGGCAGACCTGGTGCTGCGACGGGGAAGGGTCAGCGCCACGACCCTACCCAGCCATCGCGGGCATTTCGGGGAGGCGTGCCGGGGGCCAGTCGGGGGTCAGTCGGTGGCGGCCGTCTCCTGCTCGACGTGCTCCTCGTCGGCGTGGGCGACGTGCACCAGCTGGCGCCAGATCAGCGCCAGGAAGATCGCGGAGCCGACGAAGGCGAACCAGAAGGGCGCGGTGATGCCCCAGTGGCTGGCGATGACTCCCCCGAGGGCGGACCCGATCACCATCCCGCCGGTGACCCCGATCAGGTTGACGCTGGTGACGCGGCCCTGCATCTCGGTCGGTACGGCGCGCTGGCGGACCGTCGTCGAGATCGTGCCCCAGACGAAGGCGTGCGCCCCGAACACGAAGAACACGACGAGGGCGACCGCCGGGAGCGTGTTCACGGCGAGGACCAGGTGGGTCAGGGTCTCGATGACCAGGCCGCCCCGCATGATGTTGCCGAGGCTGATGTGGCGCTCCAGCCAGCCGAAGGACAGCGTGCCGACGAGTCCACCGAGGGCCAGCGCAGAGGTGAGCAGCCCGAAGCCCACCTCGCCCATCCCGAGTCGCTCGAGCGAGTAGAGCACCAGCACCGACCACGCCGCGCCGAAGGTGACGTTGAAGGTGACGATCGTCAGCACGAGCGTGCGTACGGCGGCATGTCGCCACACCCAGCGGATGCCCTCGAGGATGTCGGAGCGGATGGTCGAGGGGTCGGCGGTGCTGTCACGACCGTGCGCCGGCAGGCGCACCCGCAGCATCAGCAGGACGCTGAGCGCCAGGCAGGTGCACTGGGCGGCGAACGGGTAGGCGCGACCGAGGCCGAACAGCAGGGCGCCGACCGGAGGACCGGCGAGCTGGTTGAACGTGACGATGCCGGTGATCAGCCGCGCGTTGGCGACGCCGAGGTCGCGCTTGGCGACGATCATCGGCAGCAGCGTCGAGGTGGTGGTGTCCGCGAAGGTCTCCCCCACGCCCGAGCAGGAACATCGCCGTGAGCACGACCGCGATGTTGACGTCGCCCGAGACGACCGTGCCGACCAGCACGGCGACGACCACCACGCGGCACAGGTCGGCCACGACGATCATCCGACGGCGGTCGACGCGGTCGGCGACCACACCGGCGAACAGCCCGAAGAGGAGGAACGGGAGGTACTGGAGCACCGCCGCGAGCGCGACCAGGAACGGGTCGTGGGTCTCCGAGGCGACCAGCAGCGGACCGGCGGCCACCTGCAGGCCGTCGGCGATGTTGCTCACCCAGCTCGAACCGAGCAGCCACCGGAACGGGGTGCCGAGACGGGCAGGCAACACCCTCTCGACCACGCCACCGACCACAGTGGCTGATGCTCGCAGAGCGGTCGGACACCGGCAATTCGATTACCGGGACCCTGCGTCAGCCGGGTCTCGTCGAGCCCGGCTGGGTGGTTCCCCCTGTCAGGGGGCCAGTGTCAGGTGCGGGCCAGGGAGTCGTCGCGGGCAACAGCCTCGTCGACGGACTCGGTGGCAAGTGCGGCAAGTGCGTCGTTCTCGGTCTGGAGACGAAGGGTCATGTCTTCCAGGTCGGCGACGCGCTGGCGGAGGATGCGGTTCTCCGCGGAGAGGCGGTAAACCACTCGAGGGTCGGACCCTACGGAGTAGCCGAGCAGCGCCTTGGCCATAGATGTTGCCTTCCAGGGAGCGAGGAGGGAGGGGCCCGTCTGGACCGCCTACAAGAGTCTCACGCAGGTAACGGCTTCATCAAGTCCTCGTCGGGCCGGGCTCCGGCGCCGCCTGCGCGGAGGCAGTCAGCGGGTACGGCGCAGGCGTGGAGCAGGCTGACAGACCGGGCAGAAATAGGACGAACGGTTCATGAAGGTGATCCGCCGGATCGGCGTACCGCAGCGGGTGCAGGGCTCCGCCTCGCGGCCGTAGACCTCCAGCGAGCGGTCGAAGTAGCCGCTCTGCCCGTTGACGTTGACGTAGAGCGCGTCGAAGGAGGTGCCGCCCTGGCCGAGCGCGGAGAGCATCACCTCGCGGCAGCCCGACAGCACCCGGAGTACGTCGGCCCGCCTCAGCTTCGCGCCGAGCCGCTCGCCGTGCACCCGGGCCAGCCAGAGCCCCTCGTCGGCGTAGATGTTGCCGACCCCGGAGATGACGGCCTGGTTGAGCAGGATCCGCTTGATCCCGGACTGGCTGCGTCGCACGCGGCGTACGAAGGCCTCGTCGTCGAACTCGGCGTCGAGCGGGTCCCGCGCGATGTGCGCGATCTCCGGGGGCAGCACGGCCCCGCCCTCGGAGACGGACAGCCGCCGAACATCCGCTGGTCGACGAACCGGAGCTCGTTCGGGCCGGGTGGGAGGTGTAGAGTAGGGGAGTCCCCCGAACATCCGCTGGTCGACGAACCGCAGCTCGAGGGGTGGTTCGCCGCCGAGCAGGAAGCGGACCCGCAGGTTGCGCTCGTCGGGTACGCCGGGAGGCTGCACCAGCATCTGGCCGCTCATGCCGAGGTGGCCGAGCAGGGCGTCGCCGTTGTCGAGGGCGAGCCAGAGGTACTTGCCGCGCCGGTGGGCGGCGGTGAACGTGTGCCCGGAGAGCCGGGCCGCGAAGTCGCCGGGGCCGGCGAGGTGGCGGCGTACCGGACGGGGGTGGAGGACCTCGACGGAGGCGATCGGGCGGCCCAGGACGTGGGCCTCGAGGCCGGCGCGGACGACCTCGACCTCGGGCAGCTCAGGCATCGCCGGCCGGCGGACGAACCACCCGGGCCTCGACTCCGTTGCTGGAGAGCTGGCCGGATCCCTCGTGGTGGGGCAGCTCGTCGCTGAGGGTGCGGTAGGCGGTCTCCGCCGCCTGCTGCTCGGCCTCCTTCTTCGAGCGGCCGACGCCGCGGCCGTGCAGCCGGTCGGCGACCCGGACCCGCGCGGTGAAGGTCTTCATGTGGTCGGGGCCCTCGTCCTCGATGACGTACTCAGGGACGCCGAGGTCGTGCAGGGCGCTGAGCTCCTGCAGGCTCGTCTTCCAGTCCAGGCCGGCGCCCATGGCGGCCGCGGCCTCGAGCATCGGGTCGAAGAGCAGGTGGACGACGCGGGCGGCGTCCTCGAAGCCGCCGCTGAGGTAGACGGCACCGATCAGCGCCTCGACCGTGTCGGAGAGGATCGAGGACTTCTCGCGGCCCCCGGTCGCCTCCTCGCCCTTGCCGAGGCGGATGTGCACGCCGAGGCCGATCGTGCGGGCGACCTCGGCCAGCGCGCGGGCGTTCACCACGGCGGCGCGCAGCTTGGCCAGGCGGCCCTCGGAGAGGTCGGGGTGGGTGAGGTAGAGCGTCTCGGTGATCACCACGCCGAGGACCGAGTCGCCCAGGAACTCCAGGCGCTCGTTGGTCGGCAGGTTGCCGTTCTCGTAGGCGTAGGAGCGGTGCGTCAGGGCAAGCAGCAGCAGCTCGGGGTCCAGGACAGGATTCCCGAGCGCCTCACGCAGCTCGTCGGTCGGGTTCGACCCTGCTGCAGGTGGCAACCCAGCGCTCGCGGTCAGAGGACCTGACGACGGTCGGCCTTGGCGCCGTACTGACCGCACTCGGGGCAGGCGCGGTGCGGCAGGTGCTTGGCACCACAGGCCGGGTTGGCGCAGTTCACGAGCGAGGGCGCGACGGCCTTCCACGCAGAACGACGGTGACGCGTGTTGCTGCGCGACATCTTCCGCTTCGGGACAGCCACGGTTGCTCCTTGGGATCGGTGTTGCTCGGGTGCTTCAGGTTCAGTCTTCGGATGGTGCCGGTGATTCTGCTGCGACCACGTCACCGAGTGCGGCCCACCTGGGGTCGACCGGTGCGTCGTGCCGATGCTCCGGGTCGTCCGCGAGCCGCGCACCACACTCGGTGCACAGACCCGGACAGTCGTCCCGGCACAGCGGCTGGAACGGCAGTGCAAGCACCACCGCGTCCCGCAGCAGTGGCTCGAGGTCGATCAGATCGTCCTCCAGCCGGCTGACATCGTCGTCCTGGTCGTCCCCACGCCGTTCATGTCCGGGGTCGTCGTAGACGAACAGCTCCTGGAGGTCGACGTGGAGGGTGTCCTCGATCGGCTCCAGGCACCGTGAGCACTCACCCTCCAGATCGGCTTCCGCCGTCCCGGTGACGAGCACTCCCTCCATGACCGCCTCGAGCCGCAGGTCGATGTCGACCGGCGAGCCCTCGGGAACACTCAGGATCTCGATGCCGAGCTCTGCCGGCGCCTCCGCGGAGAACGACACCTGACGCTGGGACCCCGGGCGGCGGCCGAGCTCGCGAGTGTCGAGCACGAGCGGCGCTCTCGGGTCGAGATTGCGCAAGAAGTCACTTCCGTGGTGGTGCAGGCAGAACCTGCGGGAGTCTACCGGCCGATGTGGTGCGCAACCAAAACGTGGCGGCGGTCCGTCATCGGTCCCTCGTCGTCCTGGTCGGAGCGGGCACGCTCGGCGAGGCGCTCGGTCAGCTGGATGAGTACGTCGGGCGGGAGCAGGCCGGAGACGTCGCCACCGAACATCGCGACCTCCTTGACCAGCGAGGAGGCCAGGAACGACCACTCGGGGCTGGTCGGGATGAACACGGTCTCGACGTCGACCAGCGAGGAGTTCATCTGGGCCATCTGGAGCTCGTAGTCGAAGTCGCTGACCGCTCGCAGCCCCTTGACGATCGCGCGGATGTCGCGCTCCTGGCAGAACGTGGTGAGCAGGCCCTCGAACCCGGCGACGGTCACGTTGGGGAAGTCGGCGCAGACCTTCTCCAGCATCGCGATGCGCTCCTCGGCGGAGAACAGCCGGGCGCGCGACTTGGCCTTGTTGATGCCGACCGCGACGACGACCTCGTCGAAGAGCAGCGAGGCCCTCGAGATGATGTCGATGTGGCCGTTGGTGACGGGGTCGAAGGAGCCCGGGCAGACGGCTCTGCGCACGGTGTCGCTGCTCGTCATCAGGCGGACCCCCTGGGTCATGAGTCGTCGGCTGCCGAATCGGCGCGAACGTACCAGAGCACCGTCTCGCCGTACTCCTTGCTCCGCTCGCGCACCAGACCCGCAGGCCAGGCGGGTTCCACGCTACGCGCCGAGCGCTCCACGACCAGCACCGATCCGGGCGCCACCCAGCCGTGGTCGAGGAGCAGCGCGAGCACCTGCTCGAGCTCGGCGTTGTCCAGGGGGTACGGCGGATCGGCGAACACCACGTCGTACGGCGCCCGCGCGTGCTGGCCGAGCACCCGCGCGACCGGCAGGGCGAGCACCTCGACCTTGCGGAAGCCCAGGGTGCTCGCGTTGTCCTGCACCATCCGGGCCGTACGACGGTCGGACTCCACCGACGTGACCACACCGGCGCCGCGCGACATCGCCTCGAGCCCGATGGCCCCCGACCCGGCGTACAGGTCGAGGAAGCGGAGCCCGGTCAGCGAGCCGAGCTGCGACTCCAGCGCGGAGAAGAGCGCCTCGCGGACCCGGTCGGCCGTGGGCCGGGTGGCGTCGCCCGTCGGGGTCCTGAGCCGGCGGCCGCCGGCGGTCCCCCCGATGATCCGCGTCATGTCATCTCCAGGTACTCGGCCTGCTCGGAGTCCTCGAGGCGGCGGGTGGCCTCGGCGAGCGCCGGGCTCGCGGCGAGCTCGGGGTCGGTGGCGAGGTGCTGGGTCGCGGCGGCGCGGGCGCGCTCGATGACGTCCTCGTCGCGCAGCACCGAGAGCAGCTTGAGGCTCGACCGGCCGCCGCTCTGCTCGATGCCGAGCACGTTGCCCTCGCGGCGCTGCTCGAGGTCGATCCGGGAGAGCTCGAAGCCGTCGCGGGTCGAGGCCACCGCCGTCAGCCGCTCCATCGAGGTGCTCGCCGGGTCGACGGCGCTGACCAGCAGGCAGAGCCCGCTGTGGCCGCCCCGGCCGATGCGGCCGCGCAGCTGGTGCAGCTGCGAGACGCCGAAGCGGTCGGCGTCGAGGATCACCATCACGGTCGCGTTGGGGACGTCGACGCCGACCTCGATGACGGTGGTGGAGACGAGCACGTCGACGTCACCGGCGGCGAAGGACTGCATCACCCGGTCCTTGTCCTCGGGCGCCATCCGCCCGTGCAGCATCTCGACCCGCAGGCCGGACAGCTGGCCCTCGGTGAGCTCCTCGGCGCGTCTCCTCGACCGAGTGGAGGGGCGCGCGACCGGTGTCGTCCCCCTCGTCGAGGTCGATGCGCGAGCACACGACGTACGCCTGCCGGCCCTGCCCGACCTCCTCGCGGATCCGCTGCCAGGCACGGTCGAGCCAGTCCTGGCGGGCGGCGGGTACGACGGTGGTCTGCACGTCGCCCCGCCCGGCCGGGAGCTCGGTCAGCGTGGAGGTGTCGAGGTCGCCGAACACCGTCATCGCGACCGTGCGCGGGATCGGCGTCGCGGTCATCACGAGCACGTGCGGCGGCACCCCGGCCTTGCCGCTGAGCGCCGCCCGCTGCTCGACGCCGAAGCGGTGCTGCTCGTCGACGACGACCAGGCCGAGCTCGGCGAACTGGACGTGCTCCTCGAGCAGGGCGTGGGTGCCGATCACGATGCCGGCCTCGCCGCCGGCGGCCTCCGCGAGCGCCGTGCGGCGCGACGCGGCGTTCAGCGAGCCGGTGAGCAGGGCCACCCGGGTCGCCTCCTCCGCTCCCCCGAGGAAGCCGCCCTCGGCCAGGTCGCCGAGCATCGCGACGATCGAGCGGTGGTGCTGCTGGGCGAGCACCTCGGTCGGCGCGAGCAGCGCGGCCTGGCCGCCGGAGTCGATCACCTGGAGCATCGCCCGCAGCGCGACGACGGTCTTGCCGGAGCCGACCTCGCCCTGGAGGAGCCGGTGCATCGGGTGGCCCTCGCCGAGCTCGGCGGCGATCTCCTCGCCGATCGCGCGCTGCCCGTCGGTGAGCGCGAACGGGAGCCGCTCGTCGAAGCGGTCGAGCAGTCCCCCGGCGCGACCGGGTCGCGGGTTGGCGACGGTGGCCTCGATGGCGGCACGTCGCCGGGCGAGCAGGGTCTGGGTGACGAAGGCCTCGTCGTACTTCAGCCGGTCGGCCGCCTTGACCTTCTGCCCCCAGTTGTCGGGGCGGTGGATCCAGCGCAGCGCCTGGCCGATCGGTGACGAGGTCCTCGGCCTCGCGCACCGACGGCGGCAGCACGTCGGGGACGTCCTCGACGAGGTCGAGGGCCATCGCGATGGCGTTCTCGAGGTTCCACGGGTTGATGCCGGCCACGGCCGGGTAGATCGGGATCAGGTCGGGCATCCTCGCGAACGCGTCATCGGCCTGGTCGCCGTACATGCGCGACTCGGGGTTGGTCAGCTGCCAGGCGCCGTTGAACCACTTCAACCGGCCGACGAACAGCCCGACGGCACCCTGCGGCATCTGCTTCGCGCGCCAGTCGGCGGTGTGCTTCTGCCGGT
Organism: uncultured Actinomycetota bacterium; assembly: GCA_963797505.1. Taxonomy (GTDB): domain Bacteria; phylum Actinomycetota; class Actinomycetes; order Propionibacteriales; family Nocardioidaceae; genus Marmoricola. The sequence continues at coordinate 34,606 of CAWCQB010000010.1, forward strand.
CGAAGTAGGTCATCGTCAGGCTGCCGTCCTCGGCGCGGACGCGGACCTCGAGGCGGTACGCCGTGCGGTGCGTACGACGGTCCTGGTAGGGCTTCTGGACGCTGCTCACGACCTCGCCGACCATCGTCAGCAGGTCGCCCTCGTTGAGGTCGTCGAGCTCGCTGAGGCTGCCCTTGCGCACGTAGCGGCGCGGGAACACACCGAGCAGGTCGCCCACCGTCTCGATCCCGGTGGCCTTCTTGATCTTGCTCGCTTCCTTGCCGCCGATCGCCGCCACCGGCGACTCCCAGCGCACCTGGACCCCCGCCACGGCTACTCCACCGCCACCAGCAGCGGGTAGCGGTCCTGGCCGCCCTCGTAGACCACCACGTCGACGCCGGGGTGGGCTCGCTCCACCCACGCCTCGCAGGCCTCGCGCGAGGTCGCCGGCCTCGGCGCCCGCGACCAGCGTGACCAGCTCGCCGCCACCGCCGATCAGCCGTTCGAGCACGCCGCAGGCCACCTCGTAGAGGTCGTCGGCGACGATCGCGAAGTCGCCGTTGATGACCCCGAGCGCGTCGCCCGCGGAGCAGGGACCGGCGGTCGTCATGGCGTCCTTGGCGGCGATGGTGACCGCGCCGTGCCGCGTGCCACGCGCGGCGGCGGTCATGTGCACGACGTCGCTGTCCAGCGGCCGTCCGGGCTCGTGCACCGCGAGCGCCGCGATCCCCTGGACCTGCGCCCGCGTCGGGATCACCACGACGTGGATGCCCTTGGCCTCGGCCTCGTGCGCCGCCGCCTCGGCGACGCCGACCGAGTCGGGGTCGTTGGGCAGCACGATGACCTCCTGGGCCGCCGTCTCCTCGATGGCCTCGAGCACCTCGCGGGTGCTCGGCCGCCTGCCCGGGCCGCCGTCGATGACGACGGCGCCGGACTCGCGGAACAGCGCGTTCAGGCCCGGCCCGGCGGCGACGATCACCAGCTTGCGGCCGCGGCGCTCCGCCCGCTTGCCGCGGGCCCGCTCGATCTGCTCGGCGAAGTGGGTGACCTCGATCCGGCGCGGTGCGCCGGCGCGGATCCCGGCCTCGACCGCGGCGCCGACGTCGTCGACGTGCACGTGGACGTTCCAGAGCCCCTCGCCGCCGACGACGACCAGCGAGTCGCCCAGCGAGGCCAGCTCCTGGCGCAGCGGCGCGATGGCGTCGTCGTCGGCCTCGAGCAGGTACATCACCTCGTACGCCGGCCCGCCCTCGGTCAGGTCACCGGTCTGGATCCTCGCGACCGGGATCGCGGGCGAGCCCACGTGCGGGGTGCCGGTGGTGGCGCGCTTGCCGGTGATCGCGGACTCGGCGGCGTCCAGCACCACGCAGAGGCCACGACCGCCGGCGTCGACGACGCCCGCCTGCGCCAGGACGGGCAGCTGCTCCGGCGTCCGGGCCAGCGCCTCCCGGGCGGCGCTCGGCGGCGGCGCGCACGACGTCACCGAGCCGGTCGTCGGGGATCTCCGCAGCCGTCGCGGCCGCCTCGGAGGCGGCCCGGGCGACGGACAGGATGGTGCCCTCGACCGGCTTGCCGACGGCGGCGTAGGCGGCCTCGGTGGCGAGCGCCATCCCCTCGGCGAACACGGCCGCGGAGCGGTCGTCGGGACCGGCCCGGCCGATCCGCCGGAGCAGGGCCCCGATCAGCTGGCTGAAGATGACGCCGGAGTTGCCGCGCGCGCCGAGCAGGGCGCCCCGGGCGTAGGCGCGCATGGCGAGGCGCAGGTCGTCCGGGTGCTCCACGAGCGAGTCCGCCATCGCGTCGCGGGCGGACTCGACGGTGAGGAACATGTTGGTGCCGGTGTCGCCGTCGGGGACCGGGTAGACGTTGAGGGCGTCGATCTCCTCGCGGCTGGCGGAGAGTCCTTCGACGGCGAGGTCCGCGAACCGGCGTACGACGCCGAGATCGAAGGTGGCAACATCTGCCTGCGCCATCGTCGTCGTACCCCCTGCCCTGTGGAGGGGATCACGGTAGACGGTCGCTCCTCGATTCGCGTCGCGGCGTGGCTCTGAGTTATTCTCGTGCGGTTGCCCGAAGGACACTTTCGGGCCCCCTGACTGAATGTCTTGTTCCGAGTTCCAACCCGAGGAGTGCACGGTGGCTGCCGTCTGCGACATCTGCGCCAAGAAGCCTGGCTTCGGCAACAACCGACCGTGGTCGCGCAAGATCACGAAGCGTCGCTTCAACCCCAACATCCAGCGCGTGCGGGCCACCGTCAACGGCTCCCCCAAGCGCCTCAACGTCTGCACCGGCTGCCTCAAGGCCGGCAAGGTCAGCCGCTGACGCACTGAAGCTGCCGCGACCGCCCTCGTCCTCCGGGACGGGGGCGGTTCGTGTTTCCGGGCCTCGGTTTCACAACACTGGTTGCGAAACTCTTCGTGCGAACGAAGCTTTGTTCGCAAAGTGGCCAGTTTCACTACACGTGTTGTGAAACCGGCAGCGACTCAGAAGTGCGACCAGCCCCGCGGGCCCGTCGTACGCCGCGCCGTCGACCGTGACGCCCTCACCCTCGGCGACCGCGCCGATCCGGGTGAAGCCCTCCGGCAGGTCGGTGCCGGCCGGGAAGGTGGCGAGGATGGCGTGGTCGTCGCCGCCGCCGAGCACGAACTGCATCGGGTCGACGCCGAGGGCGGACCCGACGGCCTGCATCGGCTCGGCCAGCTCGAAGGCGTCGCGCTCGATGTCGATGGCCACGCCGGAGCCGGCTGCGACGTGCCCGGCGTCGGCGACCAGGCCGTCGGAGACGTCGATCATCGCGGTGGCGCCGGCGCGGGCGGCGGCGAGGCCGGCGGCGTACGGCGGCTCGGGGCGCTGGTAGGCCTCGACCAGCACGCGCGGGCGAGCGGAACCCCCGGCCGAGCACGGCGAGCCCGGCGGCGGCCCAACCCTGGCGGCCCGCGAGGGCGAGCACGTCGCCCGGCTGGGCACCGGACCGGAGCACCGGCGCGACCTCGCAGGTGCCCATCACGGTGATCGGCGATGACCACCTCGCTGGCGGTGGTCAGGTCTCCGCCGACGATGGTGGCGCCGACCAGGGCCGCCTCCTCGGCGATCCCGTCGGCGAGGTCGAGCGCCCACCGCACGGGCAGGTCGGCCGGGGCGGCGAGACCGACGGTCAGCGAGTGCGCCGTACCGCCCATCGCGTTGACGTCGGAGAGGTTCGCCGCGGCCGCCTTGCGACCGATGTCGCCCGCCTTGGCCCACTCGCGGCGGAAGTGCCGGCCCTCGACGAGCAGGTCGGTGGAGACGACGACGTGACCCTTCGGGCGTGCGGAGCACGGCGGCGTCGTCACCGGGTCCGACGTACACGTGCGAGTCCTGGGCGAACCGCCCCGTCAGCACCGAGATCAGGCCGAACTCCCCCGCGTCGGCGAGCGTGGCGTCGGCCGCGAACGGCTCCTGAGGAGTCATGGCACCATCTGACCAGATCGACTCTGCGCCGCATCCGGGGCCATCGTGTTTCGCCCCGGCTGGTCGTCGGGTAGGTTGCGAGCGTTCCAGACTTTTCCGATCACCGAGGGAGTCCACATGGTCGTCCAGGCCTACATCCTGATCCAGACCGATGTCGGCAAGGCCGCGGAGGTCGCACAACGGATCACCGACATCAAGGGCGTCATCCTCGCCGAGGACGTCACCGGTCCCTACGACGTCATCGTCCGCGCGGAGGCCCGCAACGTCGACGAGCTCGGCAAGCTGGTGGTGGCCAAGGTGCAGACGCTCGAGGGCATCACGCGTACGTTGACGTGCCCCGTCGTCCACATCTGAGCACCCGCTCTTCTCGACGCCCGTCACCCCTCGGGGTGGCGGGCGTCGTCGTGCTGGCCACCGTGCTGAGCTGCTGCTGGCCGGCTGCGGCGCCGTGCACCTGCACGACCACGACGTCTCGGCCGCCGACCGGAAGGCGTGCAAGGCCCTCGTCGACGACCTGCCCCACCGGGTCTCCGAGCGCCCCCGTCGCGAGACCAAGGGTGGCGACCTCGGCGCCGCGTGGGGTGACCCGGCCATCGTGCTGACCTGCGGAGTCGGTACGCCGGAGGGCTACCAGCCGACGTCGCCGTGCCAGCGGGTCAACGGGGTCGGCTGGTTCGTCCCGGAGGACCAGATCTCCGACCAGGGCAAGGACGTCGTGATGACCACCATCGACCGCAAGCCGAACGTCGAGGTCGTCGTACCCTCCGAGTACCGCCCGCCCGACGCCGACCATGGTCGACCTCGCCGACGCCATCAAGAAGCACACCGAAGGTCGTCAGCCCCTGCTCGTGAGGGGGCTCAGCGCAGCCCGGTCTCCCGGTCCAGCGCGAGCTGGACGAGCCGCTCGACGAGGGCGGGGTAGCTGAGCCCCGACTCCTGCCACAGCAGCGGGAACATCGAGGTCGCGGTGAAGCCGGGCATGGTCTCGACCTCGTTGACCAGCACCCGGTTGTCGGGCAGCACGAAGAAGTCGACGCGGGCGAGGCCCTCGACGTCGAGTGCCTCGAAGGCGCGTACGGCGAGGTCCTGCACCTGCTCGACGACCTCCTCGTTGAGCGAGGCCGGGATGCGATAGCTCTGCTCGAGGTACTTCGCCTCGAAGTCGTAGAACGAGTGCTCGGGCGCGACGGTGATCTCCGCGATCGCGCTGGTCTCCGGGTCGCCGCCGTCGAGCCCCTGCAGGACGCCGATCTCGACCTCGCGGGCGTTGCCGGCAGCCGCCTCGACGAGGACCTTCGGGTCGTAGCGGCGCGCCTCCTCGATCGCCTCGTCGAGGCCGGCGGCGTCGTCGACGCGGCTGATCCCGAAGCTCGAGCCGGCCCGCGCGGGCTTCACGAACACCGGGTAGTCGAGCGCCTCGACCGCCTCGCGGATCGCGGCGGGGTCGCGCTCCCACTGGCGCGGACGGACCAGCACGTAGGGCAGCACCGGCAGGCCCGCGGCCATGAACAGCTGCTTCATGAAGTGCTTGTCGGTGCCCACGGCGCTGGAGAGCACCCCTGCCCCGACGTAGCGCACGTCGGCCATCTCCAGCAGGCCCTGGAGGGTCCCGTCCTGGCCCCACGGGCCGTGCATCACCGGGAACACCACGTCCACCTCGCCGAGGACGTCCGGCACGTCGCCCGGGTCGGTCACCACCAGGCCCTGGCCGGGCGTGAGCGCGACCTCGGTCTTCCCGGTCACCGAGGGCAGCTCCCCCGCGGGGCCGAGCGCGAGGTGGCCCTCGTCCGTCGGCTCGAGCACCCAGCGGCCGTCGGGGGCGATGCCGACCGGCACCACGTCGTACTTCTCCGGGTCGAGGGCCGCGATCACGCTGCCGGCGGAGATGCACGAGATCGAGTGCTCGCTGGAGCGGCCACCGAAGACGACGGCGACGCGGGGCTTGCGGCCAGGGTCCGAGGGGCTGCTCACGCGAGCGACCCTACCGGCGCCGACGGGCCGCGCCGGGGTGCACGCGCACGGGCTTCTACGCTGGCGTCATGCGTCCCGCCACCCGTGCCGTCCACTCCGGCCGTCCCCCGCACGAGCCCGACCAGCCGCTGAACACGCCCATCACGATGGCCGCGACGTACGTCGCCGGCGGCGACCTGGAGTACGGCCGCTACGACAACCCGACCTGGCGGGCGTTCGAGGAGGCGCTGGGCGAGCTCGAGGGCGGGCGCTGCCTCAGCTTCGCCAGCGGGCTGGCCGCCGTGTCGACGATCCTCGACCTCGTCGCCAACGGCGAGAAGGTGGTCGCGCCGCGGCACGCCTACAACGGCTCGCTCGGACAGCTCGCCGACCTCGAGGCCCGCGGGCGCATCACCTCCCACCTCGTCGACATCGAGGACACCGACGCGGTCGTCGCCGCGTGCGAGGACGCCTCGCTGGTGTGGATCGAGTCGCCGACCAACCCCGCCATGGAGCTCGCCGACATCCCCACGATCACCAAGGCGGCGCACGCCGCCGGGGCGTACGTCGTCGTCGACAACACCTTCGCCACCCCGATCCTCCAGCAGCCGCTGGAGTGGGACGTCGACCTCGTCGTGCACTCGGCGACCAAGTTCATCGGCGGCCACGCCGACCTGCTGATGGGCGCGATCGTCACCCGCGACGAGCAGCTGTACGGCGTGCTCAAGGGCCGCCGCGACCTCGTCGGCGCCATCCCCGGTGCGTTCGAGGCCTGGCTCGCCCTGCGTGGGCTGCGCACCCTGCCGCTGCGGATGGAGCGCTGCCAGGCCAACGCCGCCGAGCTCGTACGACGGCTCCGGGAGCGTCCCGACGTCGACGAGGTCCGCTACCCCGGCTTCGGCGGGATGATCTCGATCGTGCTGCCGAACGGCGGCATCGCCGACCTCGTCCAGCACTCCACCAAGCTCTGGGTCTACGCCACCTCGCTCGGCGGTGTCGAGTCCACCCTCGAGCGTCGCCGGCGCTGGAAGAGCGAGCCCGCCACCATCCCCGACGGGCTGATCCGGCTCTCGGTCGGCATCGAGGACGTCGAGGACCTCTGGGAGGACCTCGTCCAGGCGCTGGACGCCGGCACCGCCTGACTCGGGTCACCATTCACGCGCCCCGGCGTGTGCTCCACCGCTGACGGCGGACGCTGGGACAAGATCGAGGCAGCCCCCGTGTGGCGTCAGTCACCTGTCGGGTTGTCGTGCTTGCACGATGCGGCGCGGCTCGGGACGTACCCCGGGAGGAACCCCCGATGAAGCGAGTCACCCGCATCACCACGATCACCGGCGCCGTACTGGCCACGGCGGTCGTCGCCAGCAGCGTGGTCGGCACCCACCTGGCCGACAACAACACCCCCAGCAAGGCAGCACTCACCTCGACGCGCGTCACGCCCGACTCCGCCGTCGAGAAGAAGATCGACTCCCTGATCGACAAGATGACGACCAAGGAGAAGCTCGCAGCAGGTCCAGCTGCTCTCCGACGGCCAGATCAACGACGACGAGGCCAAGGCCGGCGTCGGCGGGGTCTTCTCGCTCACCGACCCCAAGCTGATCAACCACTACCAGCACCTCGCGGTCGAGCAGTCGCGGCTGCACATCCCGATCCTGTTCGCCTACGACACGATCCACGGCTACCGCACGATCTTCCCGGTGCCGCTGGGTGCGGCGAGCTCCTTCGACCCCGACGTGGCGCGCACCGATGCCTCGATCGGCGCCCGCGAGTCCGCGACGGTCGGCATCAAGCAGATCTACAGCCCGATGGTCGACGTCTCCCACGATCCCCGCTGGGGTCGCATCGTCGAGGGCAACGGCGAGGACCCCTACCTCGGCTCCGCGATGGCGGCCGCCCGCGTGCACGGCGCCCAGGGCATCGACTACGCCGCGAAGGACAAGACCGTCACCTCGGTCAAGCACTTCGTCGGGTACGGCGCCGCGGAGGGCGGTCGCGACTACAACACCACCGACATGTCCGAGTCGACGCTGCGCAACCTCTACCTGCCCCCGTTCAAGGCCGCGGTGGATGCCGGCTCCGACACGGTGATGTGCTCCTTCAACGCGCTCAACGGGGTCCCCGGCTGCGCCAACAAGGACACCGAGACCAACATCCTCAAGAAGGAGTGGGGCTTCGACGGCTTCATCGAGAGCGACTACACCGCCGTCTCCGAGACCCGGGCCTGCCCGCAGAAGAACCCCGACGGGACCCCCGCCCCGTGCGGGCACGGCACCGCGGCCGACGGCGCCGAGGCCGGCTGCCAACGCGCTGATGGCCGGCACCGACTCCGAGATGGTCAGCACCCACATCCGCGACAACGGCGTGAAGCTGCTGGCGCAGAAGAAGATCACGATGAGCCGGCTCGACGACGCCGTACGCCGGATCCTGCGGGTCAAGTTCCGCGCCGGGCTGTTCGACCACCCCTACGTCGACCAGGCGAAGGCCATCGACCCGAAGTCGTTCGTCACCGCCGCCGACCGCAAGGCGGCCCGCACGGCCGCGACGCGCTCGATGGTGCTGCTGAAGAACGACAAGAGCGGCAACAACCCGACGCTGCCGCTCGACCCGAAGAAGAAGACCGCGGTGATCGGCCCGCTCGGCGACGACCAGCACGACATGCTCGGTCCGTGGTGGGGCAAGGGCGAGGACACCGACGCGGTGAGCGTCTTCAAGGGCATCAAGGCCCAGTCGCCGTCGTGCGACGTACAGCCAGGGCTGCAAGATCGACAACCTCGAGCCGCCGCAGAACACCCCGGAGAGCGAGTGCACGCCCACCGACGGCTTCGCCGATGCGATCGCGAAGGCCAAGGCGGCCGACCAGGTCGTGCTCGCGCTCGGTGAGTCCCGCGAGATGAGCGGCGAGGCCACGTCGCGCTCCAACATCGACCTGCCGGGCCAGCAGCAGGAGCTGATCGACGCGATCGCCAAGACCGGCAAGCCGTTCGTGGTGGTGCTGTTCAACGGGCGGCCGCTCACGCTGTCCGACGTCGCCGCGTCCTCGCCGGCCATCCTCGAGGCGTGGTTCCCCGGCATCGAGGCGGGCAACGCCGTCGCGGACGTCGTGTTCGGCAAGACCAACCCGGGCGGCAAGCTGCCGGTCTCGTTCCCGCAGCGGCTCGGCCAGGTGCCGATCTACTACAACCACGAGCCCACCGGCCGGCCGTGCGACGTCACGCAGAAGTACACCTCGCGCTACCGCGACCTGCGCTCCTGCGACCCGCTGTACCCGTTCGGGTTCGGCCTGAGCTACACGACGTTCTCGGTCACCAACCTGAGCCTCGACCACACCAAGGTCGACCGCGACGGCCGGGTGCGCGCGTCGGTGACGGTGACCAACACCGGGAACCGGACCGGCGACGACGTCGTACAGCTCTACCTGCACGACCCCGTGGCAAGCCTCTCGCAGCCCGTACGCCGCCTGCGGGGCTTCGAGCGGGTGACCCTGAAGCCGGGTGACTCCCAGCGCGTCACGTTCACGATCGACCGCGACGACTTCGGCTTCTACGACAACGACGGGAAGTTCGTGGTCGAGCCGGGCCAGATCGACCTCTACGCCGGCGACTCCTCGCAGGCGACCCTCACGAAGTCGTTCCAGGTCACCGACTGAGCGGACGTCTACGAGTGGTGCTACGCGACCACTTCGTATGACGTCACAACCTCGCGTCGCGGATCGTCACCCTGATGACGGACCGAGACGCGAGGATGTGACCGTGAGCGACGACGAGCTGCTGGCCGCGGAGTTCGAGGCGCACCGCGGGCGCCTGCGAGCCGTGGCCTACCGGATGCTGGGGTCGGGGCACGAGGCCGACGACGCCGTGCAGGAGACCTGGCTGCGGCTGCACCGGAGCGAGGGCATCGACAACCTCGGCGGCTGGCTGACCACCGTCGTGAGCCGCGTGTGCCTCGACATGCTGCGGTCGCGGTCGAGCCGTCGCGAGGACGAGCTCGAGACGTGGAGTACGACGACATCGCGGACGACTCGACGCGAGGTCATCCCGAGTTCGAGGCCGAGCTCGCCGACTCGGTCGGCAGCGCCCTGCTCGTCGTGCTCCAGACGCTGGCGCCGGCCGAACGGCTCGCGTTCGTGCTCCACGACCTGTTCGCGGTGCCCTTCGACGACATCGCCACGATCATCGGCCGCTCCCCCGCCGCCACCCGTCAGCTGGCCAGCCGTGCTCGCCGTCGGGTGCAGCGGCCCGAGGCGCCCGCCGAGACCGGCGACCGCGAGATCGTGGACGCGTTCCTCGAGGCCTCGCGCAACGGCGAGTTCGAGCGGCTGCTCGCGCTGCTCGACCCGGACGCCGTCGTCCGTGCCGACGGCGCCGCGGTCCAGATGGGCTCCGAGGCGCTCGTGAACGGTGCCCGCGGCGTCGCCGAGACCTTCGCCGGACGGGCGCGCACCGCGAAGGCCGCGATCATCGACGGCGGCGCAGGGGCCGCCTGGCAGCGCGGCGGCGAGACGAAGGTCGCCTTCGGCTTCACCATCGTGGACGGGCTGATCACCGAGATCGAGCTGATGGCCGACCCCGAGGTGCTGGGTCCCCAGCGCGTGCAGCTGGTGTGAGCTACTCGCGCTCGTGCTTGGTGTCGCGGGCGATGAAGGCGTACATCATGTCCTGCGCGCTCATCTCGCCGGCGACGACCGCGGCGACGTGCTCGGCGACCGGGGCGTCGACGCCGCTGTTGCTGGCCAGGTCGTAGAGCGAGGCGCACGACTTGGCACCCTCGGCGACCTGCCGGGTCGAGGCGATGATCTCCTCGGTCGTCATGCCGCGGCCGATCTTCTCGCCGAAGGTGCGGTTGCGCGACAGCGGCGAGGAACAGGTCGCGACGAGGTCGCCGAGGCCGGCGAGGCCCATCAGCGTCAGCGGGTCGGCGCCGAGCTTCATCGCGAGCCGCGCGGTCTCCGCCAGCCCGCGCGTGATCAGCGACGCGGTGGTGTTGTCGCCGAAGCCGAGCCCGATCGCCATCCCGACGCAGAGCGCGACGACGTTCTTGTAGGCGCCGCCCAGCTCGCACCCGAGCACGTCGGTGCTGCGGTAGGGGCGGAACGCCTGCGAGTGGCAGAGGTCCTGCAGCCGTCGGGCGACGTTCTCGTCCTCGCACGCGACGACGCTGGCGGCCGGCTCGCGCTGGGCGATCTCGCGCGCGAGGTTGGGCCCGCTGACCACGCAGATGCGCTCGGCAGGCGCGCCGGTGACCTCGCGGATCACCTCGCTCATCCGCTTGGTGGTGCCGAGCTCGACGCCCTTCATCAGCGAGACGAACACCGCGTCGGCCGGCATCACGTCGGTCCACTGGCCGAGGTTCTCGCGCAGCTTCTGCGAGGGCACGGAGAGTACGACGAACTCGGCTCCCGCAGCCGCCTCCTCCGGGTCCGGGGTGGCCCGCACCGACGGAGGCAGCTCGATGCCGGGGAAGTACTCGGTGTTCTCGTGGCGCTCGTTGATCGCCTCGCAGACCTCGGGACGGCGGCCCCAGATGGTCACGTCCTGACCGGCGTCGGCGAGCACCAGGCTGAACGCCGTACCCCACGAGCCGGCGCCGAACACCGCCACCTTCGTCATGCGTGCCCCCGCTTCTGCTTGTTCGGGTTGCCGATCTCGTTCACGCCGGAGACCTTCGGGTCGAAGCGTACGGCGGGAGCCGTGCCGCCGCGCAGGTCCTCCACGAGTGCGGTGATGGCCGCCATGATCCGGTCGGTCGCCTCGTGCAGCACCTCTTCGGTGATCGGCTTGTCACGCAGGTCGTCGAGGTCGACGGGGTCGCCCACCTTGTAGTGCGCCGTCTTGCGCGGGATCAGGTGCGGTCGCATGGAGTACGCCGGAAGGATGTCCTGGGCCCCCCACTGCCCGATCGGGATCACCGGGCAACCCGTGGCCAGCGCGATCCGGGCGGCGCCGGTCTTGCCGCGCATCGGCCAGCCGTCGGGGTCCTTGGTGATCGTGCCCTCGGGGTAGACGCCGATGCACTCGCCGGCATGGATCGCCTCGACGGCGGCGTCGAACGCACTGGCTGCACCGTCGGTCATCCGCGCGACCGGGATCTGGCCCGCGTCCTTGACGATGTACTTCAGCAGCGGCGTGTGCCAGAGCGCCTCCTTCGCGAGGTAGCGCACCAGCCGTCCGTGCTCGTAGAGGAACCAGCCGAGCGTCATCGGGTCGAGGTGGCTGATGTGGTTGACCGCGACGACGCAGCCGCCGGTGGCCGGGATCTTCTCGCCGTCGATCCAGTCGTGCTTGGTCGTCGCGAGCAGCGTCGGCTTCACGATGACGACGACCGTCGACCACGCCCAGCCACGCTTCTGCTGCAGCTTGCGGACCTTCGCCACCGACGCCTCCCGTTCTCCGCTCGTTCCGCACGCGAGCCTACTGCTCACCGGCTCCCGAACCCCTGAGAGGATCGACACGATGTCGCACACGTTCGCGCTGCTGGTGCCGGTCAAGGCGCTGTCGCTGGCCAAGTCCCGGCTCACGCTCAGCGGAGCCGGTGAGCGTGAGCCCCTGATGCGGGCGTTCGCCCTCGACGCGATCGCGGCGGCCCGGCAGAGTCCCGCCGTCGCGCAGATCCACGTCGTCACCGACGATCCCGGCTTCGAGGTCGACGGCGTACGCCGCCTGCCCGACGAGGGCGACGGTGACCTGAACCGCGCGCTGCACCACGCGGCGCTGCGGGTGCGCCTGGTCGACCCGGACGTCGCCGTGGCCGCCATGTGCGCCGACCTGCCCAGCCTGCGCCCGGAGGACCTCACGGACGCCCTGTCGGCCGGTCTCACGCCGCGCTGGTTCGTCGCCGACGCGCAGGGCACGGGTACGACGCTGCTCGCCGCCGGCCCGGGCGTCGACCTCGAGCCGCACTTCGGTGCCGGCTCCGCTCGTCGGCACGAGGAGTCGGGAGCGGCGCCGGTCCGGGCCGAGGCTCGTGTCGCTGCGCCGCGACGTGGACACCGAGGACGACCTGGCGGCCGCACGTGCCCTCGGCGTCGGCGAGCACACCGACCGTCTCCTCCACCGATCCGAGTCGCTGTAACGCGGTGTTCTGGTCGCTGAGTGCGCCGTCGGCCGCCTGATCAGCGTCCATAACTCCGCGTTACATGCCAAAGAGCGGCGGTGACCCGGTCGGGTCACCGCCGCTCTCGAGCGAGTCGGACGCCTAGGACTTCTTGGCGGCCTTCTTCGCAGGTGCCTTCTTCGCGCGCCTTCTTGGCCGGAGCCTTCTTGGCTGCGGCCTTCTTGGCGGGTGCCTTCTTCGCTGCGGCCTTCTTGGCCGGAGCCTTCTTGGCGGGTGCCTTCTTGGCCGGAGCCTTCTTCGCAGTCGTCTTCTTGGCCGGAGCCTTCTTGGCTGCCGACGTCTTCTTGGCGGGTGCCTTCTTGGCTGCGGCCTTCTTCGCCGGAGCCTTCTTCGCTGCCGCCTTCTTGGCCGGAGCCTTCTTGGCTGCGGCCTTCTTCGCCGGTGCCTTCTTGGCGGTCGTCTTCTTCGCCGCCGACTTCTTGGCGGCCGAGGTCTTCTTGGTGGTGGCGGCGCCCGCGGCCTTCTTCGCCGCAGCAGCCGTGCGTGCGACCGCCGGCTTGGCGGCAGCAGGGGTGGCCTTCTCGACCGCGGCGAGGGTGAGCGGCCGGCAGCTTCTTCGCACCGGACACGACGTCCTTCAGCTGCGCACCGGCCTTGAAGTTCGGGACCGCCTTCTTCTTCGCCTTGATTCGCTGTCCGGTCGAGGGGTTGCGGACCCAACGGGCGTCGCGCACCTTCTTCTCGAACGAACCGAACCCGGTGATGGCGACCTTCTCGCCCTTCGCGACCTCGCGGGTGATGGTGTCGAGCACCGAATCAAGCGCGTGAGCGGCCGCCTTGCGGTTGCCCTCAAAGCGAGCCGCCAGGGTGTCGATCAACTGACTCTTGTTCACAAGCTTCCCTTTCGTGAACGTCGGCCGAGCGCCTTGCTCGACTAATTGCCCTACGCACGCTAGGGAAAAGTGACAGGGACCACAATGGAAACAGCGCGTGTCGCTTCAGTTGTTGGAAAGGTTTTCGCCTTGCCCATCGATGAAATCGACGCGTCGAGTCAGTGGATGGTGGCCGGTTTCCACGACGGACGATGTGATTCGTAGGCCGCGATGTCGTCCTCGTGGGACAGCGTGATGCCGATGTCGTCGAGTCCTTCGAGCAGTCGCCAACGGGTGTAGTCGTCGATGTCGAAGGAGTCCTCGATCGCGTCGATTCCCTCGCCTGCCTTGACGATTCTCGCTTCGAGGTCGACCGTCACCGTGCTTCCGGGATGGGACTCGAGGTGGTCCCAGATCCGCTGCACGACCTTCTGGTCGACCTGCGCGGCGACGAGTCCGGCCTTGCCGGAGTTGCCGCGGAAGATGTCACCGAAACGTGAGCTGATCACGGCCTTGAAGCCGTAGTTCTGCAAAGCCCACACTGCGTGCTCGCGTGACGAACCGGTCCCGAAGTCCGGACCTGCGACGAGCACGGAGCCTGCGGCGTACTCCGTCCTGTTGAGCACGAAGCTCGGATCGTTGCGCCAGGCAGCGAAGAGACCGTCCTCGAAACCGGTGCGCGTGACGCGCTTGAGGTAGACGGCCGGGATGATCTGGTCGGTGTCGACGTTGCTGCGTCGCAGCGGGACACCGACACCGGTGTGGGTGGTGAACTTCTCCATGTCTCAGGCCTCCAGTGGTTCGAGGTCGGCGGGCGACGAGAGGGTGCCGCGCACAGCGGTGGCAGCAGCGACCGGCACCGACACGAGGTGCGTGCGTCCGCCCTTGCCCTGGCGACCTTCGAAGTTGCGGTTGGACGTCGACGCGCTGCGCTCGCCCGGGGTCAGCTGGTCGGGGTTCATGCCGAGGCACATGGAGCACCCGGCGCCACGCCACTCGCCGCCGGCCTCCTTGAAGACGATGTCGAGTCCTTCGTCCTCTGCCTGCATGCGCACCCGCACCGAACCGGGTACGACGAGCAGGCGCGTGTCCTGGTCGACCCGTGCGGCCCTTGATGATCTCGGCGGCGAGCCGGAGGTCCTCGATGCGACCGTTGGTGCACGAGCCGACGAACACGGTGTCGACCTTCACCTCGCGCATCGGGGTGCCGGCCTCGAGCGCCATGTACTCGAGCGCCTTCTCGGCGCCGATCCGGTCGTCGGGGTCCTCGAACTGCGCCGGGTCGGGCACGGCACCGCCCAGCGGGACACCCTGACCGGGGTTGGTCCCCCAGGTGACGAACGGCGTCATCGTGCTCGCGTCGAGCACGATCTCCCGGTCGAAGACGGCGTCGTCGTCGGTGGCCAGCGACTTCCAGTGCTCGACGGCGGCGTCCCAGTCAGCGCCCTTCGGCGCCTCGGCACGGCCCTCGATGTAGTCGAAGGTGGTCTGGTCGGGCGCGATCAGGCCGGCCTTCGCGCCCCACTCGATGCTCATGTTGCAGACCGTCATCCGGCCCTCCATGGAGAGCTCCTCGATGGCCTGGCCGCGGTACTCGACGATGTAGCCCTGGCCGCCACCGGTGCCGGTGTGCGTGATCAGCGCGAGGACCATGTCCTTCGCGGTGACGCCCTCGGGCAGGCTGCCGTTGATGGTCACGGCCATCGTCTTGGGCCGGGCCTGCGAGAGCGTCTGCGTGGCGAGCACGTGCTCGACCTCGGAGGTGCCGATGCCGAACGCGATCGCACCGAAGGCGCCGTGCGTGGAGGTGTGCGAGTCGCCGCACACGATCGTCATGCCCGGCTGGGTCAGGCCCAGCTGCGGGCCGATGATGTGCACGATCCCCTGCTCGACGTCACCGAGCGGGTGCAGGCGTACGCCGAACTCCTCGGCGTTGCGACGAAGCGTGTCGACCTGGGTCTTCGAGACGGGGTCGGCGATGGGCTTGTCCCAGTCGATGGTGGGCACGTTGTGGTCCTCGGTCGCGAGGGTGAGGTCGGGCCGGCGTACGACCCGCCCGTTGAGCCTGAGACCGTCGAACGCCTGGGGGGAGGTCACCTCGTGGATCAGGTGGAGATCGATGAAGAGGAGATCGGGCTCACCCTCGGCGCTGCGGACGACGTGCTCGTCCCAGACTTTTTCCGAAAGCGTTCTACCCATATCCATTTCCTTCCCGCGTCGTTTCACATACTGAACGCCCCAAGCAGCGGGGCGTGAGACCACCTTACTTTGCATCCCACTCTCCGAGACGGCAGTATTAAAATATGGACAACTCATCTGGAGTAGGCGTCCTGGACAAGGCCGCCCTCGTGCTCGCAGCGCTCGAGTCAGGACCGGCAACCCTGGCCGGACTCGTCGCCGGCACGGGCCTCGCCCGACCCACCGCGCACCGCCTGGCGGTCGCCCTCGAGCACCACCGACTCGTCGCTCGCGACATGCAGGGCCGGTTCGTTCTCGGTCCCCGCCTGGCCGAGCTCTCGGCCGCCGCCGGCGAGGACCGACTGCTGGCCACCGCCGGCCCGGTGCTCGCCCGACTGCGTGACATCACGGGCGAGTCCGCCCAGCTGTGGCGCCGCCAGGGCGAGTTCCGCGTCTGCGTCGCAGCCGCCGAGCGCCCCAGCGGCCTGCGCGACACCATCCCGATCGGCTCGCAGCTGACCATGCGTGCCGGCTCCGCCGCCCAGGTGCTGCTCGCCTGGGAGGACCCGGAGCGGATGCACCGCGGCCTGCAGAACGCCGCCTACTCCGCCACCGCCCTCGCCGGCATCCGCCGTCGTGGCTGGGCGCAGTCCGTGGGCGAGCGCGAGCAGGGCGTGGCCTCGGTGTCCGCACCCGTGCGCTCCCCCAGCGGCAAGATCATCGCGGCCGTGTCGGTGTCCGGTCCGCTGGAGCGGCTCTCGCGCCAGCCCGGCCGGATGCACGCCCCGGCGGTCCTCGCCGCGGCCGAGCGGCTCTCCGAGTCGCTGCGCCGCGCCGCGGCCGAGTAGGACACGCACGCACTGAACCGGCTCGGGCCGGTCCGCGTCGTACGGTTACGCAACACGCAGCAAGGCGTTTAAGTGTAGTCTTTTGATCGACTTAATCGCCGAGCCCGGTTCGGAGCCCGTATGTCCGTCCTCACCAGCACTGCCCCGGCGGTCGTCACCGACGACTTCGTCGTGGTCGGCGCGTCGGTGGTCGACCCGGTGGTGGTGTCCTTCGACGGGCTCTACGTCTGGTCCTTCTCCCCGCGGCGCGACGGCACCCGGAGCCGCGGCGGCTGGCGGGTGCCGTGGCCGCAGGTGATGCGCGAGCTGCTCGACGGCACCACCTGCGTCCGGCTCAGCGACGCCGACGGCGGCCGGGTGCACTTCGAGAGCCCGGTCGCGTTCCGCGGCAATGCTGCCGCGCTCTGCCTTCCAGGACGCCCACGGACATCCGCTCGCCGTCGACAAGGCCGGCCACCTCACCCGGGTCTTCTCCGAGACCGATGACGACGTACGCCGCCACATCGCCGAGGGCACCGCCCGGGCCATCGCAGACCTGCGCGACCGCGTCGGCATCGACGCCCACCTCAGCTACGGCTGCCTGCTCGGCGCCGTCCGCGACGGGCACATGATCGGCCACGACTCGGACGCCGACCTCGCCTACCTGAGCAGGTGGACGCACCCCGCGGACGTCGTACGCGAGTCGTTCCGGATGGAGCGGGAGCTGCGCGCGCTCGGCTGGAAGGTCGTCCGGATGTCCGGCGCGGACCTCAAGCTCTTCCTCCCGCTGCCCGACGGCCGGGTGGTGCACGTCGACGTCTTCGGCGCCTTCCACGTCGAGGGCACCTTCTACCAGCTCGGCGGACGCAGCGGGCACCTCGACCGCTCGGCGCTGACACCCGCCTCCACCGTGACGCTCGAGGGCGTCGAGCTCGCGGCCCCGGCGACCCGGAGGCCGTGCTCGCGTTCCTCTACGGCGCCGACTGGCGGATCCCCGACCCTGCGTTCAGCCCGGTCGACCCGTGGGCAGGGAACCCGGCGGATCGAGGGCTGGATGCGCGGCGTCCGCACCCACGTGGTCACCTGGAACGAGACCTACCGCAACCGGCGCGGCAGCGATCCCGCGCAAGCGGTCCTCCTTCGCCGAGTGGGCCCAGGCCCGGATGGAGCCGCCGGCGCCTGGTCGCCGACCTCGGCTCCGGCTCGGGCCGCGACTCGGCCTGGTTCCACGCCCGCGGCCACCGGGTGGTCGGGTTCGACTACTCGGGCGCCGCCCTGCGCCAGACCCGGCAACGGCTGCGCCGCCGTGGCGACACGAATCCCGACGTTCGCGCGCTGGCGTTCAACGACCTCCGCGCGGCGCTGCTCGCCGGTGCCGAGCTGGCCCGCGAGCCCGAGCCGCCGTACCTCTACGCCCGCGGCCTCGTCGGCTGCCTCGACCTCGAGGCCCGCACGCAACCTGTGGCGGCTGTCGTCGATGTCGCTGCGCCGTGGCGGCGCCCTGTTCCTGGAGTACGCCGCCACGCGACCGGGCCTGCGCCGACCGGCCCCCCGACGGCTCGTCAGGCGGGTGCAGCACCCGCCGGCTGGTCCGCGAGATCACCGCCGCCGGTGGTCGCGTCGTCCACCGCGAGATCGGACCCGGACTCGACTTCTTCGACCAGCCCGACCCGCACGTCGCCCGGTTGGAGGTCCGTTGGGACCCCGACCCCGAGCCCGACCCGTCCACGAGGAGAGACAGATGAGCGTGAAGAGCCGCAAGGACTTCCTGCGCAAGGTCGGAGCGGTCCCCCTGTGGGTGCGCGACCTCGGCTCGGCGGTGCACGAGAACCGCCGGCTCAACCGCCGCGTCGCCGAGCTGACCGACGTGGTCGCGGAGCTGCTCGTCCCGCTCGCCGACCGTGACGAGGAGAAGGCGCAGGACGCTGCTGGCGAGCTACCGCGAGTCGACGCTCGCGCCCTGAGCGCGTCCTCACGACTCGTCGGGGTCGTCGGTGGGGTCGAGGAAGACGTGCCGCACCTCGGGGTGCTGCTCGCGGACCCGGCGCTCGACCTCCTCGGCCGACTGCTCGAGCTCGTCGACGGTGGCGCTGTCGTCGAGGTCCACGCGCGCCGCGACGATCACCTGCTCGGGCGACATCCGCATCGTCAGCAGCTCCACCAGGCTGTCGATGCCCGGTGACTCGATGATCGTGCGGCGGATGGCCTCCTGCTCCTCCTCGGGCAGGGCCTCGCCGATGAGGGCGCTCTTGTTCTGCTGGCCCAGCGAGTAGGCGACGACGACGAGGAGCAGTCCGATCGCGATGGAGGCGGCGCCGTCCCAGAAGCCCTGGCCGGTGAGGTGGTGCAGCGTGATGCCGCCGGCGGCCAGCACGATGCCGATCAGGGCCGCGGTGTCCTCGAAGGCCACCGTCTTCGCCGTCGGGTCGGGCGTGATCTTCAGGTGCTCGAAGAAGCCGCGCCCCTTCTCGTCGGCCTCGCGCCCGAGCTGGCGGACGGCCTTGAGCCAGGACGTGCCCTCGAACAGGAAGCTGAACGCGAGCACGACGTAGGAGATCGTGAGGCTGCCGAGCTCCTCGGGCTTCAGCACGGCATGGATGCCCTCGAAGATCGAGTAGCCGGCGCCGAGCACGAAGATCCCGACGGCCGCGATCAGCGACCAGAAGTACCGCTCCATGCCGTAGCCGAACGGGTGCTGCACGTCGGCCGGCTTCTGGCTGCGCTTGAGCGCGGCCATCAGGAACACCTGGTTGAGGGTGTCGGCGAAGGAGTGCGCGGCCTCCGCGAGCATCGCGGTCGAGCCCGAGATCAGGCCGCCGACGAGCTTGGCCACCGCGATCGCCAGGTTGGCCGAGCCGGCCAGCAGGACGGTTCCGGTGGACTCGTCCTCATCTCTGGCATGGCCCCACCCTGTCAGGCGGGGCCACGCCGCTCAGAAGAGGGCGTCCTGCTCCAGCTCGAGCAGCTGCTGCTTGCGGTCGAGGCCGCCGGCGTAGCCGGTGAGGGTGCCGTTGGCGCCGATCACCCGGTGGCACGGGATCACGATCGGGATCGGGTTGCGCCCGTTGGCCAGGCCGACGGCCCGGGAGGCCGCGTTGGTCTTGCCGAGCCGGTGCGCGATCTCGCCGTACGACGCCGTCTCGCCGTACCCGATCTTGAGCAGCTGCTCCCACACGGCGTGCTGGAAGGTGCTGCCGCGCGGGGCGAGCGGGAGGTCGAACTCGGTGAGGTCGCCGGCGAAGTACGACGCCAGCTGGTCGACCGCGCGCCGCAGCAACGGGTCGTCGTCCTCGCGGGTGCCGAGCGGCTGACCGCTCACCGGCGCCCGGAAGGGGCTGAACTCGATCGCGGTGATGGCGCCGTCGCGCGCCACGATCCGCAGGTCGCCGATCGGCGAGGGCGTCACCGTCCACATGGTCGTCGTCTCCTGAGCAGTCGTCGTCACTGTATGTCTCCGTTCTCGTGGGTCTGGGTCGAGCCCGCGTCGGGCGGGCTCAGGTCGGCGAGCACCACCGACCAGAGCCGCATCAGGGCGTAGGAACGCCAGGGTCGCCACGTCTCGCTGCGTCCGGCCGGGTCGTCGATGTCGAGCCGGACGGCCGCGTGGCGCACGCCGAGGTCGGTGGGCAGGAACACGTCGGGGTCACCGAGCGCCCGCATCGCGACGTAGTCGGCGGTCCACGGGCCGATGCCCGGCAGCGCCAGCATCGCCTCGCGGGTCTCGGCCCGGTCGGTGCTGCGGTCGAGGCGTACGTCGCCCCGTCGATGGCCGCTGCGAGACCGACGAGCGCCCGGCCACGCGACGCGCGGCATCGGCAGCGTCTCGGGATCGAGCTTGGCGAGGGTCGCCGGCGTCGGGAACAGCCGGGTCACCTCGTGGTCGCCCTCGAGGTCGAGCAGGTCGCCGTGCTCGCGAGCGAGCCGGGCCGCGGCCGTGCGGGCGGCGGCGACGCGTGACCTGCTGGCCGAGCACGGTCTGCACGGCGAGCTCGGCGCCGTCGAGGTGGCCCGGGACGCGCAGCCCCGGCAGGCCGTCGACCAGCGGCGCCAGGAACGGGTCCTCGGCCAGCGCCTGGTCGACGGTGACGGGTCGCGTCGGCGTCGAGCAGCCGGCGGGTGCGCTCGGTGGCGGGCGCGAGGTCGCGCGCGTCGGCCAGGGTGAAGCGTGCACGCGACGTAGCCGGGCGTGCCGGTCGCCCAGCTCGATGCGGACCACTCCCGGGCCGTGGGGGAGGCGGAGCGCGCGCTCGAACCAGCCCGGCCCGAAGGCCTCGACGCCCGGCGATGGCGTGCACCGCGAGGAAGTGGTGCAGGGCGTCGGCGGCGAACGGCTCGCGTACGGCGATCCGGGTGCGGATGGTGCCGGAGATGCCGACGCCGGCGTCGCTTGGCGCGCCTTGCGTGCGGAGGTCGGTCGGGCTGGCGGCGTACACCTCGCGGATCGGTGTCGTTGAACTGCCGCACGCTGCGGAAGCCGGCCGCGAAGGCCACGTCGGCGAAGGTGAGGTCGGTGGTCTCGATCAGCACCCGGGCGGTCTGGGCTCGACGCGACCGGGCGAGGGCCAGCGGGCCGGCGCCGTACTGCTGGGTGACCACGCGGTTGAGCTGGCGGGTGGAGTAGCCGAGCGCCCGGGCGAGCCCGTCGACGCCCTCGCGCTCGACGACGCCGTCGGCCACCAGCCGCATCGCACGGGACGGCGACGTCGGCCGCGACGTCCCACTCCGGGGAGCCGGGGGTGGCGTCGGGCAGGCACCGGCGGCAGGCGCGGTAGCCGGCGGCCTGCGCCGCCGCGGCGGTGGGGTAGAAGGACACGTTGCCGCGCTTGGGGGTGATCGCCGGGCACGAGGGCCGGCAGTAGATGCCGGTCGTGCGCACGGCCGTGTAGAACACGCCGTCGAAGCGACGGTCGCGGCCCTTCACGGCCCGGTAGCAGGCGTCCTGGTCGAGCTCCATGCCCCCAGTCTGGCCGGCCCGCACTGACAGAACCTAGCGGGAATCGGACACCACCGTCGAGGTGGTCCGGTCGGTTCCCGGGCGCCCGGCTGAGCCGGTACGCCGATACTTCGGCCCACCGCCGCAGTTCGCCCGCGCCTACCGTCTGCCCATCCGCAGACGCAGCTGCCGACACGCAACAGGCCCAGCCGAACGGCTGGGCCTGAGGACGTGAGTACCCCCGACGGGATTCGAACCCGCGCTACCGCCTTGAGAGGGCGGCGTGCTAGGCCACTACACAACGGGGGCCTGGTTGGTGATGCGACAGAGCGGACGCGACTCTAACGTTCGCAGAACATGGGAGCCAAATCGTCGTACTCGCTGGGGTACTAGGACTCGAACCTAGACTAACTGGACCAGAACCAGTCGGGCTGCCAATTACCCCATACCCCATGGGATCGGCCCATCCGGCGAGCTGTGGCCTGCCGGGCGGACCGAGGGTCAAAGATACACAAACGCTTCGGCAGCCCACCAATCGAGGGCTGTGACCTGCGACGCGCCGTCAGCCGCCGGCGCTGGCCGCGACGGGCGGCGCCGTCTTGTTCCGCAGCCCCATCCTGCGGGCGACGAACAGCACCAGCACGAGGAAGACGCCGTTCTGGGTGATCGTCAGCGGCAGCTGCCACCAGGACGCCTCGGAGACGTTCAGGGTGCTGTCGAGCTGGTTGAGGGCGATCGCGACGCCGAAGGCGAGCAGGTTGTTCAGGATGTGCAGCGCGATGCCGGCCTCGAGGCCGCCGACCAGGATCACGAGAGGCCGGCCATCAGCCCGAAGGCGAACCGGTCGAAGAACAGCGGGAAGTTCTGTACGCCGTGGGCCAGCGCGAACAGGCCCGAGGTGACCAGCAGCGCGAGCGTGCACGCGGCGATCTGCGCCGTACGCCGCGAGACGTCCATGCCCTCGGCGACGCCGTCGAAGAACGACCCGAACGCCTGCATCAGGTAGCCGCGGAAGCCGTACTCCTCCCCCATGCGCCTGCAGCGGCGTGGTGAACAGGATCACGATCGGCGGTGGCGAGCAGCTGACCCGTCGGCAGGTGGGCGGTGCCGGACAGGTCGTTGGCGTCGTGCGGCAGCAGCGCGCCGACGACCAGCGAGGCCACCAGCGCGATCACGGCCAGGCCGAGGCAGGCGAAGAAGAACTTCCAGCGCATGCCCGGGCAGCACGGAGGAGAGCCAGCGCGGGCGCAGTCCGGTGCACGACGCGCACCACGAACCAGGCGACCAGCGTCAGCGAGGCCAGCGACGAGGTTGAGGTAGAGCATCGTACGCCGGCGTGACCTTGTCGAGGTCGCGGCCTCGGTGATCCGGTCGGCGAAGCGGCCGGAGCCGCCCTCGAGCGACGGCGCCGACGACCAGCACCAGCGTCAGCGCGAGCTGGCAGGACGAAGAAGGCCACGACGGCCACAGCCGATGCCGACGAGCGGCTTCCACCACGCGTAGTCCCAGGTGCGCAGCATCTGCGGGTAGAGGCGCGGCTCCGGGTGCGGGTGCGGCCGCACCGGCTGCGCGTCGGCAGCTGCTGGCGCGGGGTCGGGCTGCTGCGGCGGGCTGCTGCTGGGTACGGCGAGTCGGGCTGCGGCGGGTACGGACGGGTAGGACATCAGGCACTGCCCTGCCGCCGGCGGGGGCCGCGTCGAGCCGGGCGAGCGACTCCTCGCGCCCGAGCAGCTCCAGGGACTCGAACAGCGGCGGCGAGACCGGCGGCCGGTGACGGCCACGCGCACCGGCCCGAACGCGTTGCGCGGCTTGAGCCCGAGCTCCTCGACCAGCTCGGCGCGCAGCGCCTCCTCGATGGCCTCGGTGCGTCCAGTCGTCGACCGCGCACCAGCGCCTCGCGCGCGGCGTCGAGGACCTTGAGCCCCTCGTCGTCGAGGACCTTGGCGACGTCGGCCTCGTCGTAGACGACCTCGTCGAGGAACAGGAAGCCGAGCATGTCGGCGCCCTCGCCGAGGGTGCCGACGCGCTCGTGGATCAGCGCGCAGCCCTCGGTGATCTTGAGGGTCTGCTGGCCGGCGTCGGCGGGTCCTCGACGAGGTCGGCCTCGTGGAGGAACGGCAGCAGCCGCTCGCTCGAGCTCCTCGAGGCTGAGCAGCCGCATGTGGGCCGCGTTGATCGCCTCGAGCCTTCTTGAGGTCGAAGCGCGCGGGGTTGGGGTTCACCCGGCGGATGTCGAACGCCTCGGCCATCTCCTCGAGCGTGAACACGTCGCGGTCCTCGGCGATCGCCCAGCCGAGCAGGGCGAGGTAGTTGAGCAGGCCCTCGGGCAGGAAGCCGCGCTCGACGGTAGTCCGAGCAGATCGGAGCTCGGGGTCGCGCTTGGACAGCTGCTTGTTGCCCTCGCCCATCACGATACGGCAGGTGCCCGAAGCGCGGTGAGCCGGTGCCGATGCCGATGCTCCTCGAGCGCCTCGTAGAGCGCGATCTGGCGCGGCGTGCTGGAGAGCAGGTCCTCGCCGCGCAGCACGTGGGTGATCCCCATCAGCGCGTCGTCGACGGGGTTGACCAGCGTGTAGAGCGGGTCGCCGTTGGCGCGCGCCAGCGCGAAGTCGGGGACGTGCTCGGGCTGGAAGGTGATCTCGCCGCGGACGAGGTCGTCGAAGGTGATCGGCCGTCGGGCATCCGGAAGCGCACGACGTGGCTGCGGCCCTCGGCCACGAAGGCGGCGACGCTGCTCGTCGGTGAGCTCGCGGCAGAAGCCGTCGTACCCCTGATCTTGGAGCCCGACGCCTTGCGGCGCGCCTCGACCTCGTCGTTGGTGCAGAAGCAGTCGTAGCGCGCGACCGGCCTCGTTCAGCCGGGCGACGACGTCGGCGTAGATCGTCGAAGCGCTCGGACTGCGGTAGGGGCGTACGGGCCGCCGACCTCGGGGCCCTCGTCCTAGTCGAGGCCCAGCCAGCGCAGCGACGTCGAAGAGCCGCGTCGTAGGACTCCTGGGTGTTGCGCGCGAGCGTCGGTGTCCTCGATGCGGAAGCACGAGGGTGCCGCCGTGGTGGCGCGCGAACGCCCAGTTGAACAGCGCCGTGCGGACGCTTGCCCGACGTGGAGGTTGCCGGTCGGGCTGAGGGAGCGACCGGACCCGCACGCGGACGGGCCACCTGGGAAGCGTCAGTCACGCTTGACCACCTTGTTGGTCAGGTTGCCGATGCCCTGGATCGAGATCTCGACCTCGTCACCGGCGTTCATGGGACCGACGCCCTCGGGGGTGCCGGTGAGGATCACGTCGCCGGGCAGCAGCGTCATCACGCTGGTGACGTGGGCGATCAGGGTCGGGACGTCGAAGATCAGGTCGTTGGTGCGGCCGTCCTGCTTGACCTCGCCGTTGAGGTAGGTCTGCACGCGCAGGTCGCTCGACGTCGAGGTCGGTCTCGACCCACGGGCCGAGCGGGCAGAACGAGTCGAAGCCCTTGGCGCGGGTGAACTGGCCGTCCTTGCGCTGCAGGTCGCGCGCGGTCACGTCGTTGCCGACGGTGTAGCCGTGGATGACGTCGGCGTACTTCTCCTTCGGGTACGTCGCGGCAGATCCGCCCGATCACCACGGCGAGCTCGCCCTCGTAGTGCAGCTCCTCGGTCTGGCGCGGGTAGAAGACCGGGTCGCCCGGGCCGACGACGCTGGTGTTGGGCTTGAGGAACATCAGCGGCTCGTCCGGCACGTCGTCGCCCATCTCGGCGGCGTGGGCGGCGTAGTTGCTGCCGATGCCGACCACCTTGCTGCGCGGCAGCACCGGGCTGAGCAGTCGCGCGTCGGCGAGCCGGAGCTGCTGGTCGGTGGGCTGGAGGCCGACGTAGAGCGGGTCGCCGGCGAGCACCGTGATCAGGGAGTCCTCGTCGGGGATCCCGTAGTCGTCGACGTCGCCGGTGACGATGCCGAACCGGGGGTCGTCACCGGTCGTGAACCTTGCGATACGCACCCGTGGAGCCTATCGACCGGACCCCTGCCCGAACGAACTAGCCTGAGCGGCTGTGGAGATCCTGCCGTACGCCGCCTGGCGCGCGCGTGCCGACGCGCACGCCGCCCGCGTCGACGTCTGGGTCCAGCCGCACCTCGAGCGCCGGCGTCGTGGCGAGAAGCACCCGGTGCACGACTTCCTGTTCACCTACTACTCGCAGCGCCCGGCCGCACTGCGGCGGTGGCACCCGGGGTTCGGCGTGCTGCTCGAGGGCGGCGTACACGACGCCGAGCCTGGACGACCCTCCTCGCGCTCGCAGGTCCCCCTGATCACGTCGATCCGAGCGGCTGCTGGTGGCCACGGCAGGGCGTACGCCGACCCTCGGCTGCTTCGGGCTGCACGAGTGGGCGATGGTGCACGGGACGTCGGCGGTGCGGCACGACTGGCCGCTGCGGCTCGGCTCGTCGGCCACGGACGAGGTCGTCGAGTCGCACAGGATCGCGTGCTCGCACTTCGACGCGTTCCGGTTCTTCACCGACTCGGCACGGCCGCTGAACACGCTCCAGCCGGGCCGCGACGACCGTGCGTCGTACGAGCAGCCGGGGTGCCTGCACGCCGGGATGGACCTCTACAAGCACGCGTTCCGGCTCACCCCGCTGGTGCCGTCGGAGCTGGTGGCCGACTGCTTCGAGCTGGCCTGGGACATCCGCGAGCTCGACATGCGCGCCTCGCCGTACGACTTCAGCGACCTGGGCTTCGAGCCGGTCCGCATCGAGACGCCCGCGGGCAAGCAGGAGTACGTCGCCGCCCAGCGCGCCTTCGCCGAGCGCGGCGCTCCCCTGCGCCAGCGGCTGATCGAGCGAGTGCGACCGGCTGCTGGCCGGTCGCGGATGCCGGTCGCCTAGCCCGGCATCGGCCCGAGGACGGTGCCGTACCAGTCCGCCGGGTCGGTGTCTTTGAGGTGGCTGGTGACCAACCAGCGCTGGCCCTCCGGATCGGCGAGTACCGCCTGGAGCACGCCCCAGGGCCGCTCCCCCGCCGCATCGAGCAGCTCGCCGCCTGCCTGCACGCCGCGACCGCATGCGGCTTCGACGTCGTCCACGAACACCTGGGTGAGGCTCGAACCGCTCGCGAACTGGCCACCCTTGCGCCCGAGCAGCAGCACGAACCCGTCCCGCTCGAGCTCGATGTGCCCGGTCCATCCGTCGGGGAGGGTGGCCCTGAGGATCTCCCGGAAACCGAGCGTCTCGGTCAGCCAGGTGGCCGCGGCCGGCAGGTCGTCGTACAGCAGGCAGGGGACCACGACCGGGTAGCCGCGACTCGGGTCGTACATGGCTGCTCCTCGGATGGTGTGCTCGGGCCGCCCGACATGCGAATGTGGCGCAGGTGACGTCCGAGCACCCCGCACGCCACTCGAAACACATTCGCATGTCCGGGGGCGCCCACCTAGCCTCGACCCCGTGAACGACACGGACGACGCCCTGGTCGGTCGGTTCATCAAGGACGGCCGGCTCGTGATCATGCCGAGCAAGCGCAGCAAGCTGCTGCCGGTGCTCGACCACCTCGCGCAGGAGTTCGAACCGGGCCGCACGTACGCCGAGCCCGAGGTCAACGACATCCTCGGGGGCTACCACGACGACTTCGCCGCGCTGCGCCGCTACCTCGTCGACGAAGGCTTCCTGACCCGCGAGGGCGGCGTCTACTGGCGCTCGGGCGGCACCGTCGAGGTCTAGCCTCAGCTCCCGGGTGGCGTGTACCCCGGCGCCGTGGTCGCGGCAGCGTCGACTTGCTCGGGGGTGAGCAGCGGTGTCGTCGTGATCGTCGTGGCGCCGGACTTGTTGACGCTCAACGCGATCCCGACCATCGCTTCGTCGCTGGGCACGTCGACGACCAGGTAGGCGTCCACGTCGCCCCACGCGTAGTAGAAGCAGTCGATGCTCCCGCCCACGTCAGCCAGCATCTTGCCCACCGCGTCGCGACGGGCCGTCCCGCCCTTCGCAGCCAGACCGGCTGCTCCGTCGGAGTTGTAGTTCGCCTTGATCAGGTACTTGGACATGTGTGGCCTTTCGTCGAGCACGACTGGTGAGGCCCGATCCCCCGGTGCAACAAGCCTTTCGACACTAGGCCCACGTCCGGTGACCAGCAATGTCCTCGCCTCACCAGCAGGGAGGTGTATGCACCACCCAGGGCGCGGCCATCTCCAGCTGCGCCGACAACGAGAGCAGCGTGGCCTCCGCTCCCGGCGCGGTCGCGAGCATCACGCCGACCGGCAGGCCGTCCGGCGTCCAGTGGGTCGGCAGCGAGACCGCCGGGCTGCCGGTGACGTTCCACATCGAGGTGTACGGCGTGAACCGCTTCTGCGCCTCGAAGTCCTCGGCCGGGTCGTCGTCGTTGCGGATCGCTCCGACCGGCAGCGGCGGCACGGCCAGGGTCGGGGTCAGCACGGCGTCGTACGACGAGAGCGCCGCCAGCGTCCTGGCCGCGACCCGGCGCAGCTCGCCGATCGCCAGCCCGAACTCCGGCCCGCTCACGGCCATCCCGCGCTCGGAGAGCCAGGTGGTCAGCGGCCGCAGCAGCGCGCGCTTCTCGGCGGGCAGGTTCACGAACGAGAGGGCGGTGAGGACCGCCCAGCAGGTCTCGAAGACGGGTACGGCGTCGCGCGGCATCGGCACCTCGACGTCCACGACCTCGTGGCCGAGCGAGGACAGCAGCGTGCTCGCGGACTCCCAGGCAGCGAGGCACTCGGGGTCGATCGGAGGCGTCGGCGATCACGGGATCGCTGAAGCGCGCGATCCGCAACGGGCCGGGCTCGCGGTCGCACGCGGCCAGGAACGACTCGGGCTCCGACGGCGCCCAGTACGGGTCACCGACCGCCCGGCCCGCCATCACGTCGAGCAGGGCCGCGGCGTCGCGGACGGTGCGCGCGAGCGCTCCGTTGGTGGCGAGGCCGATCGGGTCGCCGTACATCGGCGCACCGGAGATCCTCCCCCGCGACGGCTTGAGCCCGACGATGCCGCAGCAGCTGGCCGGGATCCGGATCGAGCCGCCGCCGTCCGACCCCTGCGCCACGCGGCACCAGCCCGGCCGACACCGCGGAGGCCGCGCCGCCGCTCGACCCCCCGGCCATCCGCGTGGTGTCCCACGGCGTCACCGCCGGGGGCGCGCCCTCCGGCTCGGTGTAGCAGGGCGAGCCGAACTCCGGCGTACTCGTCTTGCCCAGGCTCACCATCCCCGCCGCCGCGATCCGGCGGACGACCTCGTCGTCGAAGTCGGGCACGAAGTCGGCGAACACCGGCGACCCGAAGCTGGTGCGCACGCCCCTGGTCGCGTTGAGGTCCTTGATGGCGGTGGGTACGCCGGCCAGCGGCCCGTCCCCGACCGGTGCGGCAGCCCGCGCCTGCTCGGCAGTGACGGTGACGAACGCCCCGAGCTTCTCGGCATGCTGGTCGATCCGCCCGAGGTAGTGCTCGACCAGCTCGGCCGTCGACACCTCGCCGCGGCGGATCGCCGCACCCTGCTCCAGCGCGGTCAGGTCGTGCAGCTCGCTCATGCGGCGACGCTACCCGCGTATCTTCGCCGCATGCTCAGATGGCTCCCGCTGCTGCTCCTGCTCGCTGCGTGCGGTGGGCAACCGGCAGCAGAGCCACGCCACTCGGACGAGCCGAGTCCCTCGGCGACGGCCACACCATCGCGGACACCGACGCCGCGTCCGACCGCTCAACCCACCCGGGCACCCCGGCCGATCGCCAAGCCCACGGCCACCCCGAGCGACAAGCCCGACCCGCGCTGGCGCTTCTACAGCACCGACAAGCGATGGCACTCCTCGCCGTGGTTCGCCGGGCAGCACCGGGTGATGATCGGCTACGGCTGCAACGCCTCGCCGTGGTACGACCACGACCCGCGCTGTCCGGGCCGACAGGGCTTCCACCACGGCATCGACGTCGCGATGCCCTGCGGCACTCCGCTCTACTCCGCGGTGCGCGGCGAGGTGCTCGACCCGTCGGCGCCCGGTTCACCGGGAGCGGCGTACGGCGTGCACCCGTTCCGCATCCACGCCGGCTCCGTCGACGTACTCATCGGGCACACCCGGCAGGTCTTCGTGCAGCCCGGCGACCTGGTGCACCCCGGCCAGCGGATCGCCCTCTCCTCCGACAGCGGCGCACCCGACGGCTGCCACCTGCACTTCGAGGTACGCCGCCACGGCGGTGGCCTCAGCGAGGCGATGGACCCCGCTCCCCTGCTGCAGCTCTCCTGACCGCTCAGGCGTCGTGGCGTCGCAGCCCGAAGGTGAGGCTGTCGAGCAGGGCCATCCAGGAGGCCTCGATGACGTTGTGGCCGACGCCGACGGTGACCCAGGAGCTCTGGCCGTCGGAGGTCTCGATCAGCACGCGCGTGATCGCGTCGGTGCCGTGGCCCTGGTCGAGGATGCGCACCTTGTAGTCGATCAGCTCGAACTTCACGATCTCCGGGTACAGCTGCTGGATCGCCTGCCGCAGCGCGTGGTCCAGCGCGTTCACCGGACCGTTGCCCTCACCGGTCGTGACGATGCGCGCGCCACCGGCACGCAGCTTCACCGTCGCCTCCGAGGTGGCCTCCTCGCCGGGGCGGGTCTCGGTGATGACGCGCCACGACTCGGTCTCGAAGTACGACGGACGCGCGCCCTCGACCTCCTCGAGCAGGAGCAGCTCGAAGGAGGCGTCGGCCGCCTCGAAGGTGAACCCGCCCGACTCGAGCTCCTTCACCCGCGCGGTGACCCGCTTCACGGTGTCGACGTCGAGCTCGAAGCCGAGCTCGCGGCCCTTGAGCTCGATCGACGCGCGCCCGGCCATGTCGGAGACGAGCAGGCGCATGTCGTTGCCGACACCCTCCGGATCCATGTGCTGGTAGAGGTTCGGGTCGACCTTGATCGCGCTCGCGTGCAGGCCGGCCTTGTGCGTGAACGCCGAGACGCCGACGTAGGGCTGGCGCGACGCGGGCGGGAAGTTGGTCACGTCGGCGACGGCGTGCGCGACCCGCGTCGCCTCGCGCAGCAGCCCGTCGGGCAGCACCCGCTTGTCCAGCTTGAGCTCGAGGTTCGCGACGACGCTGACGAGGTCGGCATTGCCGGTGCGCTCGCCGTACCCGTTGAGCGTGCCCTGCACGTGCGTCGCACCCGCGTCGACCGCGGACAGCGTGTTCGCGACGGCGCAGCCGGTGTCGTTGTGGCAGTGGATGCCGACGCGCACGCCGGTCGTCTCGACCACGTCGTTGACCACGTCGCCGACCCAGCCCGGCAGCATCCCGCCGTTGGTGTCGCAGAGCGCGGCGACGTCGGCGCCGGCCTCGAACGCGGTCCGCAGCACCTCGAGGGCGTAGTCGCGGTTGTCGCGGTAGCCGTCGAAGAAGTGCTCCGCGTCGAGGAACACCCGCTGTCCCTCGGCCGTCAGGTGGGCGACGGTGTCGCGGACCATCGCGAGGTTCTCCTCGAGCGTCGTACGCAGCGCCAGCTCGACGTGCCGGTCGTGCGACTTCGCCACCAGGGTGACCACGCCGGCGCCGGAGTCACGCAGCGCCGCGACCAGGGGGTCGTCGGCCGCTGCGACGCCCGCACGACGGGTGGCGCCGAAGGCCGCGAGCTGCGCGTGCTCGAGCCGCAGCTCCTCGCGGGCGCGGCGGAAGAACTCCGTGTCCTTGGGGTTCGCGCCCGGCCAGCCGCCCTCGATGAAGCCCACGCCCAGGCCGTCGATGTGCCGCGCGATGGACAGCTTGTCGGCGACGGAGAGGTTGAGCCCCTCCTGCTGCGCGCCGTCGCGGAGCGTCGTGTCGTAGACGTGGAACAGGTCGCTGGTCATCTCGAAACCCTTGGTCGAGTGGAGGTCGTCTGGCAACAAAAAGACCTCCCGTCGGGAACAGGAGGTCAGCGCGGCGAGGAGGCTCGTCGCGCTAGTCGATAATGATGCTGCGGTGCTGCACGTCCACGAGTGTGCCACAGCGGTCCACGGGTCGGTACGACGTTCCGCGATCCGGCCGGGGCAGCCGGCACGCCGCGGCACCGGTCCGGTCAGCCGGC
Source organism: uncultured Actinomycetota bacterium (assembly GCA_963797505.1). Classification (GTDB taxonomy): domain Bacteria; phylum Actinomycetota; class Actinomycetes; order Propionibacteriales; family Nocardioidaceae; genus Marmoricola. The sequence continues at coordinate 65,844 of CAWCQB010000010.1, forward strand.
AGCCGGGTCCCTCGTCGGCCGCCGTGCGCGCGCGGCGACCTGCTGGGCCACGGCCGTGCGTCCGACGCCGTAGCGGTTGACCAGCTCGAGGCTCACGCAGTGGTCCGCGGTCTGGTCGAGCGTGGTGCTGCCACGCGCCGGGGCTCACCGGCACGCTCACCAGCGACGCGTTCGGCCGGTGGCGCTCCACAGGTGCTGGAGTCCCAGGTGTGGATCTGGACGGTGGACCCGGCTGGCGTCGAGGAAGGGACGTCCCAGCGTGACCTGCGTCGGCGAGTCGGGCTGGTCACCGGTGGCGAACGCGACGTTGGACAGCGTCGGCGGCATCGGGTCGACCAGGCACCACTCGCTCGAGGAGTAGCGCGCCCGGCCACCGTAGGTGCGCGCGAGGCGCACCACCAGCGGGCTTGCTGATGGTCTGGCACTTGTAGTAGCCGGTCTTGGCGGCGGTCACCATGCCGCAGCCCATCGACGTCGAGGACCGGCGACATCAGGCTGCAGCGCGTCGTCGGTGTGCTCGAAGCCGAGCACGTGCCCGAGCTCGTGGGCGAGGACGGCCATCACCTCGACGCGGTTGGAAGCGTCGTTGGCGTCGACGTTGCGGTAGTAGGTGCTCAGGCGGACCCACGGGTGCACCGTCGGGCCGACGTGGCCTCCCCCGCCTTGGACCCCACGTTGCCGTAGGAGATCACCAGCCGGGCCTGCTGACGGTCGCCACGCGCACGAAGCGGATCTCGCGCCGGACGCGTTCCACTTGGCCACCGCGGTGCTGAGGCTCCAGTCCCACTGCGACGGGATCGTCTCGTAGTAGGTGAGCGTGCGCTGGGCCCACACGTTCGACCGGACGCTGTCGTGCTTGTGGGCCTTGTGCTTCCTGCTCTTGTGCTTCTTCTTCGTCGTGCGCGCTGAGTCGCGACGAGTCGACGCGCGCGGCCGCGTGGTGCCCGTCACGAGCGCCGCGGTCGCGGTCCGGCGCCCCCGCCACTCGCGGAGGCCGGCCCCGCGATGGCGCAGGCCACGCCCGCGGATGCGAGCAGCATCAATGCGAGGAATGACCGAATGGCGGAGGGCACGCCACGATGATCCGATAGACACCCTTCCCATGGGAAAGGCCCGGTTTTACCGCACTAGACCACGATGGTGCGCTCTTGCGAGATTCCGCCACCGAGGGTCGGGGTGCTATGCGTCAGCGCCAGGGAGCGTGCACGTACGGCGCCCAGTTCGGCCCGTTGCTGAACAGCAGCCCGAGCAGTACGACGGCCCCGAGCACGCTCATCCCGGCCACGAACCAGCCACCGAACTCCGTCCGCGACGTCCGTGTCACCAGACCTCGGGTGATCTCGCGCAGCCGGCCCGAGCCGGGGCCCCACCACAGCGTCGCGGCGAAGCCGAGGCCGGAGACCGCCAGTGACGGTGCCACCGGCTGGTTGAAGAGGTAGCCGACCGAGAAGATCGCCAGCCCCACCAGCGACGCGGCCCCGACGAGGACCATCGACCCGAACAAGCGCCAGCACGGCGTAGAGCGGGGGTCGAGACGGTCGTGGCCGGCACGTCGTACCAGCGGGCGCGGCCGCGGACCATCCGTCGCCGGCCGTGCCGCTGCCGGGTGACCGAGGCGGTGCGCAGCAGCAGCACGATCACGGCGACCAGCGCGGTGCCGAGGTAGGGCGCGTAGGCAACGGTGGCGGCGGCCAGCAGGCCGAGGCCGGCCAGCTGCAGGAGGCGCTGGGGCCGGCTGGGGTCACGGACCGGGACCGGCGGGCCGAGCGGCGTGAACGGCTGGTCGGGCCGGCGCTGCTCCGGCGGGAGCACCCGCGTGGACGGCGTCGGTGCGGGCGCGGGTGGGGGCGTCGGCTGCTGGTAGGGCGTCGCCTCGCGGACGGGCACCTCCCCGACCATCGCAGCGGCCGGAGCGGCCGGCTGCGGTGTCGTGAGCGGCACCCCGACGGTGCGGGCGGTCTCCGGGGTCGGGGCGGGCTGGAACGGCAGCGTCCACAGCCCGGCGTCGGCCGGCTCGGGCGGCTGGGGCGCGGCCTCGGCCTGCCGCGCGTCGGCGACGAGAACGCGGAGCTCGTGGAGCGAGGGCCGCTCGAGGGGGTCCGGGGCCAGCGCGTCGCGCAGCACCTGGCGGAGCGGTTCGTCGATGCCGGACAGGTCGTGCTCCCCGCGGCGCACGCGATCCATGATCGCCATCGCCGGTCCCTTGCCGTACGGCGGACGGCCGGTCGCCGCGAACACCACGGTGGCCGCGAGCGCGTGGACGTCGGACGCAGTGCTGGCGTCGTCGCCGTACAGGATCTCCGGTGCGAGGTAGCCGGGCGTGCCGAGCAGCCAGCCGGTCTGGGTGAGCCGCGGGTCCTCGGCCACCCGGGCGAGGCCGAAGTCGATGAGGACGGGCGAACGTCCCTCCATCAGCACGTTGGTGGGCTTGACGTCGCGGTGCAGCACGCCGACCGAGTGCACCGCGAGCAGCGCCTCGGCGAGGCAGTCGGTGAAGTGCAGCAGGTCGCCGCCGGTGATCGCTCCCTCCTCGGCCACGTGGTGGTAGAGCGAGAGGCCGGGCACGTAGCGGGTGACCACGTAGGGCACCTCGCCGTGTGCGTCGGCGTCGATGATCTCCGCGATCCGGGGACTGCTGATGCGCTTGAGCGAGCTGACCTCGCGGGCCAGCCGCTCACGCGCCTCGACGTCGCCGACGATGTGCGGGCGCAGCACCTTCAGCGCGACGCGGTTGCCGTCAGGTGCCTGGGCCAGGTGGACGACGCCCATGCCGCCCTCGCCGATCGGCGCGAGCAGCCGGTAGGGGCCGACGCTGGCCACCTTCCGGGGCTCCTCGGGGGAAGCACTGGGCAAGGAGGTCACCGCACAACGGTAGCCGTGCGGTCAGCAGACCCGGTGCATCCACCCGAACGCGTCGTCCGTCCGGCCGTACTGGATGTCGACGAGGTCCTGCCGGATCTCCAGCGTCAGCGGCCCGGCGTCGTCGGTCGCGGGACCGGAGACCTCGCCCCCGTCCCACTTCAGCGTGCCCACCGGCGTGATGACCGCTGCGGTGCCGCAGGCGAAGACCTCGGTGATGTCGCCGCTGGCCACGCCCTCGCGCCACTCGTCGATCGAGAACTTCCGCTCCTCGACCTTGTGGCCCTTCTTCTGGGCCAGCTCGATGATCGCCGAGCGGGTGATGCCCTCGAGGATGGTGCCGGTCTCGGGGGTGACGACGTGGCCGTCGGCGTACACGAAGTACATGTTCATCCCGCCGAGCTCCTCGACGTACTTCCCCTCGGCGACGTCGAGGAAGACCACCTGGTCGCAGCCCTGGGCGGTGGCCTCCTGCTGCGCGACCAGCGAGCTCGCGTAGTTGCCGCCGGTCTTGGCGGCGCCCATGCCGCCGCGGCCGGCGCGGGTGTAGTCCTCGGTGAGCCAGAGGGTGAGCGGCTTGACGCCGCCCTTGAAGTAGGCGCCCGCGGGCGAGGCGATCACCATGAACGTCACGTGCTGGGCGGGGCGTACGCCGAGGAACGCCTCCGAGGCGATCATGAACGGCCGGATGTAGAGGCTCTTCTCCCCCGCCCCCTCGGGCACCCAGCGCTGGTCGACCTGCACCAGGGCGTCGACCGCCTGCACGAAGTCGTCGGGCTCCAGCACCGGGAACGCGAGCCGGTGCGAGGAGCGCGTCATCCGCTTGGCGTTCTCCTCGGGACGGAACGTCCAGATCGACCCGTCGGCATGGCGGTAGGCCTTCATGCCCTCGAAGGTCTCCTGCGCGTAGTGCAGTACGGCGGTCGCGGGGTCCAGGCTCAGCGGCCCGTACTTCGTGATCCGCGCGCCGTGCCAGCCCTCACCGGGCGTCCACTCGACGGTGAACATGTGGTCGGTGAAGTACGTGCCGAACCCGGGGTTGGCCAGGATCCCGGCGACCTCGGACTCGCTGCGCGGGCTGTCCGAGGCAGTAGTGGTGATGTCGAGGGTCATGAGGTGAACGCTATCTCTCGATGGTCGTGGGGTCGCAGCGGGCTCGCCGTTTGGCCGGGCGCCCGGCTGAACTGTCGAGTGGAGGGTGGAAATTTCACCCCTCCACTGCGTTTGGCTCGCCCGGCCAACCGTCGACACGCGGCGGGTGCTAGCCGGCTACGCGCGACGGCGATCGAGTCGCCGATCTCGGCGGTCGTGAGGGCGGCTCCCGGCGTACGAGCGGCCAGGTCTTCCACGACCGCCCGCTCTACTCGGGCCGCGGCCTCGTCGAGGCCGAGGTGCTCGAGCATCAGCGCGGTGGAGAGGATCGCCGCCGTCGGGTCGGCCTTCTGCTGGCCGGCGATGTCGGGCGCCGAGCCGTGCACCGGCTCGAACATGCTCGGGGCCGAGCGGTCCGGGTTGACGTTGCCGCTCGCCGCGAGCCCGATGCCGCCGGTGATGGCGGCGGCGAGGTCGGTGACGATGTCGCCGAACAGGTTGTCGGTGACGATCACGTCGAAGCGCGCGGGGTCGGTGACGAGGTAGATCATCGTCGCGTCCACGTGCATGTAGTCGACGGTGACGTCGGGGAACTCCTGCGCGATCTCCTGGGTCAGCCGCCACCAGACCGCGCCGGCGTTGACGAGCACGTTGGTCTTGTGGACCAGCGTCAGCTTCTGGCGGCGCTTCTGGGCCCGGCGGAAGGCGTCACGTACGACGCGCTCCACGCCGAAGGCGGTGTTCACCGACACCTCGGTGGCGATCTCGTGCGGCGTACCGACGCGCAGCGCACCGCCGTTGCCGGTGTAGGGACCCTCGGTGCCCTCGCGTACGACGACGAAGTCGACGTCTCCGCCCGGGTCGGCCAGGGGTGAGGCCGCGCCGGGGTAGATCCGCGAGGGTCGCAGGTTGACGTAGTGGTCGAGCTCGAAGCGCAGCCGGAGGAGCAGGCCGCGCTCGAGGATGCCCGGCGGAAGGTTCGGGTCACCGGGCTTGCCGCCCACGGCGCCGAGGAGGATCGAGTCGTGCTGACGGATCTCGTCGAGCACGGAGTCGGGCAGCACCTCGCCGGTGGCGAGGTAGCGCTCGGCGCCGAGGTCGTAGCGGGTGGGCTCGAACTTCACGCCCGTGGGCGCTGACTCGAGCACCTTGAGTGCCTCGGCGGTCACCTCGGGACCGATCCCGTCACCCGGGATCACGGCAAGCTTCAACGACGTCGTCTCAGGCATGCGGCAAGGCTAGTTGTCGTCCGGGCGCTCGCCGCCGTTGTCCCGCAGGTCGAGCGCGGCCTGCACGGCCTGGGTGCTCGTCGGGCTCTCGGGGTTGTTCTTGGCCGGACCCCACTCGGGGTACATCTCGTACATCTCTCTGATCTCCTGGGAAGTCTGTGGAATTGCGTGTCTGGAGGATGACTCCGGAGGAGATGAACCGGCTCGGACGCCCGTGGATCACACGGAACGGAGGGGTTCGGAAGTAGCAGGTGGAACTTCGTCGTCTCGCTCGCGGAGGTGATGGGCCTGGTGGCGGGGTGCGCCGAACTCCGCGGCGAGGTGGCCTATCGAGTCAGGCCCCGCCACGGCGGCAAATAAGTACGAAGTTCCTCCGCATGGTGAAACCAGCCTACGGGCGAGCCCCCTCCCCTTGTCCGCCCTTTGGCAACATGTCCCACGATTCGAGACAGTCGGGCCAGCGCTGGAGTAGGCCGGCGGATTTGCGAGACTCAGGGCATGAGTGCACCTCCCGAGGTGCCGGCGATCGTCTCGCGGGCCTTCGACGTCTCCCGTCGCGCGGGATACGCGTCCTTCTGCCGCAACGAGACCGGCCGCCTGCTCGCCACCCTGGCGGCCACGCGCGGCGGCACGATGGCCGAGTTCGGCACCGGCTGCGGAGTCGGTACGGCGTGGCTGCGCTCCGGCGTACGCCCCGGGACGACGATCCTCTCCGCCGAGCTCGACGCGACCTCGCGACCGCGGCCCAGGAGATCTTCGTCGACGACCCGCAGGTCGAGGTGCTCGCCGCCGACTGGTCGACGCTGCGCAACAAGGGGCCCTACTCGCTGCTGTTCCTCGACCCCTCGGTGCCGCAGGACGCGAGCGTCGAGGCCGTCGCCGACCTGGTCGAGCCGGGCGGCATGGTCGTGCTCGACGACTTCGCGCCCTGCGAGATCTGGCCGCCCATCACCAACGGGCGGGTCGACACCCTCCGCGAGGGCTGGCTCAGCGACGAGCGGTTCACCGCCGTCGAGGTGATGGTGGCCAGCGACGCGACGGTTCTCGTCGCGACGCGCCGCTGACCCTCAGTCCATCGGCTCCGAGTCCATCAGGTCCGGCCCTCAGTGGGTCGGCATCGCCATGCCCTCCTCCTCGAGGTCGACGACCTCGTGGAGCATCTCCTCGATCTGCTCGGTCCGCAGCGCGACGGCCATCGCCCAGTAGTAGATGACCAGGCTCCAGATCGCCACCACCAGGGCGTCCCAGCCGAAGGGGATGAGCGCGTCGTCGCCCTTGGGTCCGAAGTCGCTGATGTAGACGATCAGGCCCATGCCGAGGAGGTAGGGAATCAGCCAGGAGGCGCCCTCCAGTCCAGCGTGGGCTTGTGCTCGTTGAGGTGGAGACCGGTTGGCGACGAGGATGGCGTAGCCGATCAGGATCGAGATGCCGAGCTTCCAGATCGTGTCCCACCCGGTCCAGAGGATGATCAGGTTGGCCACGACGAAGGCGAGCGGCGACAGGATCTCCGCGGCCGGCAGCCGGTAGGGGCGGTCGGCGTCCGGCAGCCGCCGCCGGAAGGCACCGAGCGAGAGTGGCGCGCCGCCGTACATCAGCACGGACGCACTGGTGATCAGGCCGACCAGCGACTGCCAGCTCGGGAACGGCAGGAAGCAGATGCAGCCGGTGACGAAGGCGGCGAGCAGGCCGACCCAGGGGACGCCGCGCGCAGTTGGTCCACTCGAACGCCGAGGGGACGTAGCCGTTGCGCGAGAGGCCGTAGGCGAGGCGCGAGCTGCCGGTCGTGTAGATCAGGCCGGTGCCGGCCGGGCTGATGACCGCGTCGATGTAGATGATCGTGGCCAGCCAGCCGATGCTGAGCAGGGTCGCGACCTCGGCGAACGGGCCGGTCATGGTCGTGTAGAGGCCGTCGCCGACCTGGTCCCAGGTGTCGCCGATGGCGCTCTTCGGCAGGGCGGACAGGAAGGCGAACTGCAGCAGGATGTAGATGACCGTGCCGAACAGGATGACCGAGCCGATGATCGCGAAGGGCACGTCCCGCTTCGGGTTCGCGGCCTCGCCGGCGAGCTGGTCGGCCTGCTCGAAGCCGAGGTAGCTGAAGATGATGCCGCTGGTCGAGATCGCGGCGAAGACGGACTTCAGGCCGCCGGGCATGAACCCGTCGGCGGCGGTGAGGTTGCTGGTGTCGAAGTTGGTGAGCGCCAGCACCAGGATGGTGAGCAGCGGGACCGCGATCTTCCACCAGGTCATCGCGCTGTTGGTGGCCGCGAGCTTCTTCACGCCGAGGAAGTTGATGGCGACCATGACCGCCATCAGGATGACGGCCACGAAGATGCCGGTCGCGCTGAGGACCGACGTCTCCTCGTCGATCCAGCCGTCGGCGAAGCCGTAGTGGCCGGCGTAGTCAGCATCGCCGAGACCTCGATCGGCGCCACGGTCGCCGCGTTGAGCCAGGCGAACCAGCCGAACGACGCGCCGGCGACACCGCCGAAGGCGTAGTGCGGGAACCGGGCGGTGCCGCCGGAGACGGGGTACATGCCGCCGAGCTCGGCGTGCGGGAGCGCGAGGATGACGATCGCGACGCCACCGATGATCCAGGAGATGATCGCGGCCGGGCCGGCCTCCATCAGGGCGTCCTTGGGGCCGAACAGCCAGCCGGAGCCGATGATCGAGCCCATCGAGGCCCAGATCAGGCCGATCAGGCCGACCTCGCGCTTGAGGGATGTGGAGCGCTTCTTCTTGGCCTGCGGGGTGTCGCGGTGTCAGACATGAGCGACCAACCTTCCTGAGATGGTGCCCCCCGTCAACTGCTCAAACTACGACCAAGCGGGCGTCGAGCCCCAGGAAGCGAATCTTTTACCGCCGTGTCACACGATGTCGGGCGCTGCGGCCGCTGGCGGCAGCTCGACGATGAAACGCGGCAGCATGACCTGCACCAGCGGCCCGATCGCGAGGGCGTAGAGCACCGTGCCGATGCCGACGACACCGCCCAGCAGCCAGCCGATCGCGACGACGCCGACCTCGAGGCCGGTGCGCACCGTCCGGATGGAGACGCCCGTACGCCGGTGCAGGCCGGTCATCAGCCCGTCGCGCGGACCCGGCCCGAACTGGGAGCCGATGTAGAGCGCCGTCGCCAGCGCGTTCAGCACGATCCCGCCGACCATCAGCAGGCTGCGCTGCCACATCGCGTCGGGCGCGTCGAGCAGGCTGAGGGTGAGGTCGGCGGTGAGCCCGACGGCGAAGGAGTTCGCGACCGTGCCCAGGCCCGGGAGCTCGCGCAGCGGGATCCAGAACAGCAGCACGACCAGGCTCATCAGGATCACGGCCTGGCCGATGCTGATCGGCAGGTGGATCGCCATGCCCTGGTGGAGCACGTCCCACGGCGCGTTGCCGAGGGTCGCGCGGATCATCATGCCGAGGGTCACGCCGTAGAGCGCGAGGCCGACCGCGAGCTGGGACAGCCGCCGCGGCAGCCGGCCGGCGCGCAGCTGGGCGACGGGGCCGAGGCGGGCGAGCTCGCGCACGCGGCGGGGCGCCGCGTCTCCGAGGGTCTCGAGGGAGACGTCGCTGGTCATGGGCACCAGTCCACCACCAACTGGTCTGGTCGCACATAGCCAATCGTGCTTCACTGGCCTGCATGACCCGCGTCCTCGCCGCCTCGCGGATCGCCACCCTGCTCGGCGAGCTTCGACCGGGACCCGGCGTACAAGGGGCTGGCCGAGGGCCTGCGGGTGCTGATCACCGACGGCCGCGTGCCGGTCGGCGCCCGGCTGCCGAGCGAGCGCGAGCTCACCGACGCCGTCGCCGTCAGCCGCACCACCGTGACGCGGGCGTACGCCGAGCTCCGCGACCACGGGTTCCTGGTCTCGCGCCAGGGGTCGGGCAGCGTGGCCAGCCTGCCCGCCAACCGGGGCCACCTCGTCGACCACGTGCTCCACCCCGGCACCCTCGACGAGGGCCAGATCGACCTGACCGTGGCCGCACCGGCGCCGGGTCCGGGCGTGCTCGCCGCCTACGAGCGCGCGACCGAGCAGCTCCCGGCCTACCTCGCCGGCTCCGGCTACTTCCCGTGCGGCCTGCGGGTGTTTCGTGAGGCCGTCGCCGCGACGTACGACGCCCGCGGCCTGCCCACGGACCCGGAGCAGATCATGGTCGTGCCGGGCGCCCAGGCCGGTGTGGCCATCGCTGCCCGGGCACTGCTCTCCGTCGGCGACCGGGCGGTGGTGGAGAGCCCCACCTATCCCAACGCGATCGCCACCCTCACCGCACTCGGGCGCGCGCCTCGTCGGTGTCGACGTCCCGCCGGACGCGGCTGCGCGGACGCCCGAGGTCGACGGGCTCGTCGCGACGCTCAGGCAGGTCGCGCCGAGGGTCGCCTACCTGATCCCCGACTTCCACAACCCCACCGGCGCGCTGATGACCGACGAGCACCGGGCGCAGGTCGCGACGGCCCTGAAGCGCAGCCAGCACCACGGCGATCGTCGACGAGTCGATGGTGGCGCTGGCGCTGGACGGGCAGGAGATGCCGGCACCGTTCGCGTCGTACTCCCCCACCGCGATCTCCGTGGGCAGCCTGAGCAAGCCGTTCTGGGGCGGCCTGCGGCTGGGGTGGCTACGCCTGCCGCCCGCACAGCTCGACACCTTCTTCCGGGCACGGCTGAGCCTCGACCTCGGGTGCGCCGTGCTCGAACAGCTCGTCGGCGTCGACCTGCTCGGCGACAGCGAGCACCTGCTCGAGCACCGGCGCGCCCAGCTGCGCACCTCGCGCGACGGCGCGCTGCGGGCCGTCGCCACGCACCTGCCGGACTGGCGGGTCGCGCGGCCGTCCGGTGGGCTCAACCTCTGGTGCGAGCTGCCGCGGGCGCTGTCCTCGGCACTCGTGCCGCACGCCGCCGGCCACGGCGTACAGCTCGCGCCCGGTCCCGCCTTCGCGCCCGGAGGGCGGGCTCGACCGCTTCGTCCGGATCCCCTACACCCAGCCGCACCACGTGCTGACCGAGGCCATCGCCCGGCTGGCCGACGCCTGGCGAGAGGCGATCGGCGATCCCGGCCAACGGCAGCCGGGCAAGCCCACGCTCGTCGCCTGAGCGAGACGTCTCAGCCGGTCGGCTGCCCCTTCTCGGTGAGGCTGACGCCGCGGACCATCTGCGCGTCGATGGAGCTGCGGATCTCGTCCAGCACCTCGGCGGGGACCGGCGAGTCGACGGACAGGGCGACCAGCGCCTGGCCGCCCTTCGCGTTGCGGGAGACCTGCATGCCGGCGATGTTCACGCTGGCGTCGCCGAGGATCTTGCCGACGGTGCCGACCATGCCGGGGCGGTCCTCGTAGGTGAAGAAGGCGAGGTGCTCGGTGGGCTCGAGGTCGACCACGAACTCGTTGACCTCGACGAGCCGCTCGCGCTGGGTGATGCCGATCAGCGTGCCGGAGACCGAGACCTGCGAGCCGTCGGCCAGCGTGCCGCGGATGGTGATCAGGTTGCGGTGGTCGGGGCTCTCGGAGTCGGTGACCAGGCGGACCTCGGTGCCGCGCTCGGCCGCGAGCAGCGGAGCGTTCACGAACGAGACCTGCTCCTCGACGATGTCGGAGAAGACGCCCTTGAGGGCGCCGAGCTCGAGCACCTTGACGTCGTGCTCGGCGATCTCGCCGCGGACCTCGACGTCGATCTGCTGGGCGACCTCGCCCGCGAGCGCGGTGAAGATGCGGCCGAGCTTCTCCACGAGCGGGATGCCGGGACGCACGTCCTCGGCGATGAGCCCGCCCTGGACGTTCACCGCGTCGGGCACGAGCTCACCGGACAGGGCGAGTCGGACCGACCTGGCCACGGCCACGCCGGCCTTCTCCTGCGCCTCGTCGGTGGAGGCGCCGAGGTGGGGGGTGGCGACGACGTTCTCGAGCTCGAAGAGTGGCGAGTCGGTGCAGGGCTCCTGCGCGAAGACGTCGAGCCCGGCCGCGGCGATGCGGCCGGTCTTGAGGGCGTCGTACAGCGCCTTCTCCTCGACGATGCCGCCGCGCGCGGCGTTGACCAGGACCAGCCCGGGGCGGGCGATCGCGAACTCGTCGGCGCCGATCAGCCCCACCGTCTCGGGGGTCTTCGGCAGGTGCACGCTGATGAAGTCGGACTCGGTCATCAGCTCCTCGAGGCTCACCATCCGCACCCCCATCTGCGCGGCGCGGCCGGCCTGCACGTAGGGGTCGTAGGCGATGACGTCCATGCCGAAGGCGGACAGGCGCTGGGCGACGAGCACGCCGATGCGGCCGAGGCCGACGATGCCGACGGTCTTCTCGTAGAGCTCGATGCCGGTGTACTTGCTGCGCTTCCACTCCCCCCGCGTGAGGGCGGCGTGGGCCGGGCTGAGGTGACGGGCGGCGGCGAGCATCAGCGCGACCGCGAGCTCGGCGGCGCTGACGATGTTGGAGGTGGGCGCGTTGACGACGAGTACGCCGTTCTGGGTGGCCGCCCTCACGTCGACGTTGTCGAGGCCGACACCGGCGCGGGCGACGACCTTCAGCCGCCTGGCCACGCCGAGCGCTTCCTCGTCGACCTTGGTGGCGGAGCGGACCAGGACGGCGTCGGCGTCGGTGATGGCGTCGAGCAGCTGGACCCGGTCGGAGCCGTCGCAGTGGCGGATCTCGAAGTCGGGGCCGAGCGCCTCGACGGTCGCGGGGCTCAGCTCTTCGGCGATGAGGACGACGGGCCGGGAATCGGTGGAAGTCACGACGTTCCTGACGTTGGTGATCAGATTGCCCGCACGACGCTGTGCGTCCGTCAGCGTAACCGACCAAAGCGACACCTCGGGGAAGACGACGCGGCGTGGTCACGCGGCTCGGCGCGGCGGTCGGAGGCTGCCCGGGAAACTGCCGGGGAAAGGCGAAGGGCCCAGCAAGTATGAGTTGCTGGGCCCTTCAGTTGATCGGAGAACGGTGACCTTCCGATCGACCTCTCTCCACTCCGGTCCCGGCTGCCGTCACCGTGCTCACCGCGACGAGTTGCCCCGCCGTGTGGACCTTCTGCTTCGAGTGATCCCGCTCTCCCCGGAGGGAGTGCGTGAGAGAAGTTCTATGCCCGCGGGACACCCCGCCGCAAGAGGGTTTCCCCAACTATTTTTGCGAATTCTGCTTCGGCGGCGCGTCGTCCACAGAAGCACCGGCGCCGTCCACAGACGATACCGCTCAGGTCCACAGATGGTTGACCAGTCCTGTGGACGACGGGGCCGACGGATCGCGGTTGAATGGGCCCGTGCTGGTCGAGCGGGACTCGTTCGTCGCACCGCTCCTCGAGGCGGTGCCGTCGAGCGCGACGGTGGCGGGCCGCTGGGTGTTCCTCGGCGGGGAGGCCGGCGTCGGCAAGACCTCGCTGCTGCGGCTGCTCATCGACGAGCTGGCCGCGCTCGCCGACCCGCCCGTCGTACGACGAGGCTCCTGCGACGGCGTGTCCACACCGCCTCCCCTCGGCCCGGTCATCGAGGCCCTTCCCGAGCTCGAGTCGGTGCTCGAGGAGACGACGCCCGAGACCCGACCGCGGCTGTTCCGCGAGGTGCGCGCGCGGCTCGCCGGAGCAGCCGACGGTGCTCGTGCTCGAGGACCTCCACTGGGCCGACGAGGCGACGCTGGAGCTGGTGCGGTTCCTCGGCCGCCGGCTCGACGGGCTGCCGTTGCTCGGGGTGGCCACCTTCCGCGACGACGAGGTGGGGCCGGGTGACCGGCTGACCACGCTGGTGGGAGACCTGGCCACGACCAACGGCGTCGCGCGGATGCACCTGCCGACGCTCAGCCCGTCCGCCGTGGCCGCGCTCGTGGAGAGTGCCGGGTCGGACCTCGATGCCGGAGTCGCTGCATCGTCGTACGAACGGCAACCCGTTCTTCGTCACCGAGGTGCTCGCGGCCGAGGAGGTCGAGGTGCCGGCCACGGTCCGCGACGCCGTTCGCGCCAGGGTGAGCCGGGTGTCGCCCGCGGCTCAGGACGTGCTCGCCGCGGCGGCCGTGCTCGGGCCGGGTGCCCGGCTGGAGCTCGTCCTGAGGGTCGCCGACAGGCCCGCCGAGGCGGTCGACGAGTGCGTCGCGGCGGGGACTGCTGGTGGTCGGGTCGGACGCGGACGGACTGGCGTTCCGTCACGACATCGCCCGGGAGACGGTCGAGGACACCCTCACGCCGACCGTGCGGGCGCAGCTCCACGAGCGCGCGCTGGTGGCCCTGACCGCGCTCGGCAGCACCGACCACCACCGACTCGCCCACCACGCCGCCGGGTGCGGACACGGCGTGGAAGCGGTGCCGCACGCCATGGCCGCGGCGGCGCTCTCGGCGAGGCTCGGCGCGCACCGCGAGGCCGCGGACGAGTACCGGCTCGCACTTCGCTTCGCCGACCTGCACGACCGGCGTACGGTCGCTGACCTGCACGACCGGCTCTCCTACGAGTGCTACCTCACCGACGAGCTGGCGGACGCGATCGAGGAGCGTCGCGCGGCCCTGGCGCTGCACGACCTCGAGGGCGACCTCGAGAGGGTGGGCGCGGCACAGCGTTGGCTGTCGCGGTTCTCCTGGTTCTTCGGACGCGGTGAGGACGCGCAGCGGTACGCCGACCAGGCGATCGCGACCCTCGAGGGACTCGAGCCGGGCCACGAGCTCGCCATGGCCTACAGCAACAAGGCCCAGCTGGCGATGCTGTCCGGGGTCGAGGACGAGTCCGTCCGCTGGGGCGACCGGGCCATCGAGCTGGCCCGAGCCATCGGCGACCACGATGCCGAGGCGCACGCCCTCAACAACGTCGGCGCCGCCCTGCTGCTCGGCTCCGACGTGGCCCAGGGACTCACCCGGCTGAGGCAGAGTCTCGACATCGCGCTCGCCCACGACCTCCACGAGCACGCCGCCCGGGCCTACACCAACCTCGGGCGCTGCGTCGGTGGTGCTCCGTTCGTACGCCGAGGCCGATGCCACCCTGGCCGCCGGCATCGCCTACTGCACCGACCGTGACCTCGATTCCTGGCGGACCTACATGGTTGCCTGGCTCGCCCACTCCTCGTGCCAGCAGGGGCGTTTCGCCGAGGCGTCACGGCTGGCGGAGGAGGTGCTGCGACGACCGGGACAGTCACCGGTCAGCCGGATCCCGGCGCTGGTGGTCGCGGGCACGGTCGCCGTACGACGTGCCGATCCCCGGGCCGACGTCCTGCTGGACGAGGCCCGGGACCTCGCGGCGGCGACCGGTGAGGCCCAGCGCATCGTGCCCGTCGCGCTGGCGAGGGCGGAGGCCGCCTGGGTGCGCGGCGACCGCGAGGCCATGGCCCGCGAGCTGGCCGTCGCTCGGGAGGTGGAGCACCAGATCTTCACCGCCATCGACAGGGGTGAGCTGTCCTGGTGGCTGAGCGTCGCGGACGCCGAGGGCCTGGCGGACGTCGAGATCGCCTCGCCCTTCCGGCTGATGCTCGACGGCGACTGGGTCGGGCGGCCTCGGCGTGGGCGCAGCTGGGCTGCCCGTGGTGGCAGGCGGTGAGCCTCGCCCACTCGGAGTCGTGGACGACGCCCGGCAGGCGGGCGAGCAGCTCCGGACCATGGGGGCCGACGCGACCCGTCTGGCCCTGCTCCGCGACCGGCACGAGGCAGGGCTGACGGTGCCGCGCGGTCCGCGACAGCGGACCAGGGGGAACTCCGCCGGACTGACCTCGCGGGAGCTGGAGGTGCTGCCGCTGCTCGCCGAGGGGCTCACCAACGCACAGGTGGCCGCACGGCTCTTCGTGTCGCCGAAGACCGTCGACCACCACGTCTCCGCCATCCTGCGCAAGCTGGGCGAGACCAACCGCTCGGCCGCGGTCGCGGCAGCGCGGCGAGCCGGGATGCTGCCCAATCTGGGGACATCCACCGATGTCCCGGGCTGATCGCAGACGGTTCTCTGGATGCGTGGCCGAAAGCCGGCCCGATGATGAGAACGAGGAGCCGATCATGGCGCTGTTCATGGATGTACACACGATCGAGGAGGGACGCGTCGCCGCTGCCGACGTGGCCGGGGCGCACGCCGCCGACCTCCAGACGCAGGGCGAGTTCGACGTGAAGTACCTGCGCTACTGGGTCAGCGAGGAGCAGGGCAAGATCTTCTGCCTGGTCGACGCCCCCGACGCGGAGACGGCGAGCGACGTGCACCGCAAGGCCCACGGCCTCGTGGCCGACGAGATCTACCCGGTGTCCGAGGGGATCTGACGAGTCGCCTGCCCGATGGCTGCGGGTCCTAGATCTCGCAGCCGTCGGGACCGCAGGCGTCGGTGGACTCGGGTCCGCCGACGTGCTCGAGGCGGGGGTGCGACTCGTCCCAGGCCCGCTCGAGCACCTGGCCGAAGACCTCGGCCGGCTGGGCGCCCGAGATGCCGTACTTGCGGTCGATGACGAAGAACGGCACCCCCGTCGCACCGAGGGCAGCCGCCTCGCGGATGTCGTGCTCGACCTCGTCGGCGAAGCGATCGCTGTCGAGGACGGCGTCGACCGCCTCGGGGTCGAGACCCACCTGCTTCGCCGTACGACGAAGGAGGTCGTGGTCGGCGACGTTCTCCGCACGCAGGAAGTACGCCGCGAGCAGCTCCTCCTTCAACGAGGCCTGCAGCCCCGGTCCGCCGGTCTCGAGGGCGAGGTGCAGCAGCCGGTGGGCGTCGACGGTGTTGGCCCGCTGCGCCTCACCGAGCCGGAAGAGCAGGCCCTCCTCGGCCGCCACGGCCTCGGTGCGCTCGACCATCTGCTGGCCGGCCGCGAGCCCGCCGCCGTACTTGGCGCCCAGGTGCTCGGCCACGGTCTCCTCGGGCACCCGCGGCGCGGCCGGGTCGAGCTGGAAGGAGCGGTAGACGACCTCCACGTCGTCGGCGTGCGCGAAGCCCGCCAGGGCGGTCTCGAGGCGGCGCTTGCCGATGTAGCACCAGGGACAGACGACGTCGGACCAGATCTCGATCTTCACGACGCGGCACAACCGCGGAAATGACCCGAATGTTCCTGCCTCGGATGCCACAGGTTGCGCCATGGCACCCATGCGTCAAGCCAGCAGGGCCACGCCGCCTGCACTATCAGGGGTACGCCGCCTGACGGGCGCTGTCGTCCGTCCTGGTCGCCGCCGCTGATCGCGCGACGCAAGACCCGCTACGGCGACTTCGCTGACGTGGGGACACCTCGTCTTCTTGCTGTGGACCCTGCCCTGGCGCTCTCGGCGTCGGAGTGGTGCTGTTCCTGGGCGCCCCAAGGCGGCCAGTAGCGGATGTCCGCTTCCTCCTCGGGGCGACCCTGAGGGTTTTCCGGGGGTGTATCAGGGGCTGATCCAGCAGCCTCCCCGATGTGGACGAGGGCCGTCGGAAGCGAGGCTCTGCCCATGATCACTGTTGACTCCCTCACGAAGAGGTACGGCGCCTTCACCGCCGTTGACGACGTCACCTTCACGGCCGAGGCCGGCCGGGTGACCGGGTTCCTCGGCCCCAACGGCGCGGGCAAGTCCACGACCATGCGTGTCATGGTCGGGCTGACTCCCCCGACGTCTGGCAGCGCACGGATCTCCGGGCGACTGTTCTCCGACCTGCCCAACCCCGGTCTCGAGGTGGGCGTCCTGCTCGACGCCTCGGCCCAGCACGCCGGCCGGACCGGACGGGAGATCCTCACCATCGCCGGCCGCACCATGGGCCTGCCCCGGCTGCGCGTCGAGGAGATGCTCGACCGGGTCAGCCTCACCGAGAAGGAGGCGGACCGCCGGGTGCGCAACTACTCCCTCGGGATGCGGCAGCGCCTCGGCATCGCGCACGCCCTGATGGGCGACCCGTCGGTGCTGATCCTCGACGAGCCGGCCAACGGTCTCGACCCGGCGGGCATCCGCTGGATGCGCGACCTGCTGCGTTCGTACGCCGACCAGGGCGGCACCGTGCTGCTCTCCTCGCACCTGCTGCACGAGATCGAGGTCATCGCCGACGACATCGTGGTGATCGGGAACGGCAAGATCGTCGCGCAGGGCACCAAGAACGACCTGCTGGCAGCAGCCGGGACCGTCGTACGCAGCGCGGCGCCGAGCACCCTGGCGCACGCCCTCGAGCTGGCCGGCATCGCCAGCACGCTCGGGCCCGACGGCGCCGTACGCACCCAGGCGGACGCCGCCCAGGTCGGACAGGTCGCCCTGGCCGCCGGCGTCGCCCTCACCGAGCTCCGCCCCGCCGACGGCGCGGGCCTGGAGGAGATGTTCCTCGAGCTCACCGCCGAGACCCAACGAGAAGGAGAAGCGGCATGACCACCATGACCGTGGACGCAGTCCGAGAGAAGAAGAGCCCGACAGTCGACCAACGCATCCCCGCGAGCCGGGTGGTCGCGGTCGAGCTGCGCAAGATGTTCGACACCAGGTCGGGCTTCTGGCTGATGATGAGCGTCGCGATCACCGCGACCCTGGCCACCGGCGCCGTGATCCTGTGGGCGCCTGACAGCGAGCTGACCTACGACACCTTCGCCGCGGCGATCGGGTTCCCGATGTCGGTGATCCTGCCGATGGTCGCGATCCTGTCGGTCACCAGCGAGTGGACCCAGCGCAGCGGGCTGAGCACCTTCACGCTCGTCCCGCACCGCGGCCGGGTGATCGGGGCCAAGGCCGTCGGCGCCGTGCTGATCGGCGTCGGCTCGATGGTCGTCGCGATGGGGATCGGGGCCCTCGGCAACATCGTCGGTACGGCGATCACCGGGACCCCGACGATCTGGGACGACTCGTTCCTGCACCTGTCCGAGATCGTGCTGGCCAACGTGCTCGGCATGCTGATCGGCTTCACGCTGGGCGTGGTCATCCGCAACTCGGCCGGCGCGATCGTGGGCTACTTCGTGTTCACGCTGGTGCTGCCCACCCTGTCCGGGCTGCTCGCCGCGAACGCGTCCTGGTGGCACGACGCCCAGGCCTGGGTCGACTTCAACTTCGCCCAGAGCGGCCTGTTCAACGGCGACATGGCCGCGAAGGACTGGGCCCACCTCGGGGTCGCCAGCGTGATCTGGCTGGTGATCCCGCTCGCCGTCGGGCTGCGACTGATGTTGCGCTCCGAGGTCAAGTAGCACCTCCCCTCCCAGGACAGCCGCCTCTCGCGAAATCCACTCGCGGCGAGGCGGCTGTTCGTCGTACCGTCTCGGCCGTGGACATCCGCTGACGACCTCGCGCCCCCACCACCACTGGTGGTTCACTCGTCATGCAGGGAGATGCCCATGTCCGCCACCCTCACGCTCAGCCGGCTCGACGTCGCGTACGGCGCCCGCACCCTCGTGCGCGGGCTCGACCTCGTCGTGGCCGCAGGAGACGTCACCGCGCTCGTCGGGGCCAACGGTTCCGGCAAGTCCAGCCTGATGCGCACGGTCGTCGGCGAGCTGCCGATCGAGTCCGGCTCGGTGCGTCTCTCCCCTCCCGACGCGACGATCGGGTGGCTGCCGCAGAGCGCACCCGGACCCGACCGAGTCCCTGGTCGACTACGCGCGCCGGCGTACCGGGGTGGCGGTGGCGGACCAGGCACTGCACGACGCGTCCGCGGCGCTGGCTGCCGGTGACCCGGGATCCGACGACCGCTACGCCCACGCCCTCGAGCACTGGTTGGCCCTGGGCGGCGCCGACCTCGAGGACCGGCTGCCTCAGGTCGCTGCCCAGCTCGGCCTCGATGCCGCGCTCGACCGACCGCTCGGGACGCTGTCCGGCGGGCAGGCTGCTCGCGCCGCGCTGGCCTCGATCCTGCTCAGCCGCTACGAGGTGCTGCTGCTCGACGAGCCGACGAACAACCTGGACGCACCCGGGCTGGAGCTGATGGTCGACTTCGTGGCCGGCCACGAGGGGCCGGTGATGGTGGCCAGCCACGACCGCGCGTTCCTCGACCGGGTGGCCACGAACGTCGTCGAGCTCGACCTGGCCCAGCAGCGGATCGGCCACTACACCGGCGGCTGGTCGGAGTACGCCGCGGCGCGCTCCCTCGAGCGACGTCAGGCGCGCGAGGCCTTCGAGGAGTACGCCGGGACGCGGGACCGCCTGCTCGGCCAGAGCAGGCAGCGCTCCGACTGGGCGGACAAGGGACTCAGCAACATCAAGCGCAGCGGCGAGGCCGACAAGCACATCCGCGAGAAGCACCGGGCGCGGGCCGACCGGCAGGCGGCGAAGGCGGCGCGCATCCACCGGGCGGCCGATCGGCTCGCCGTCGTGGACCAGCCGCGCAAGGAGTGGGAGCTGCGCTACGCCATCGACCCCGGTCCCGAGTCGGCCGAGGTGGTGTGGACGCTGGACCGTGTCGTGCTGCGACGTGGCGAGTTCACCTGGGCCCGATCGACCTCACCGTCTCGCGGGGCGACCGGCTGCTCGCTCGCGGGCGACAACGGCACCGGGAAGACCACCCTGCTCGCGGCGATGCTGGGCGAGCTGCCCGTGCTGTCCGGCCGGGTGTCCGTCGGGTCACGTGTGCGGCTCGGGCTGATCGACCAGGAGAGGTCGTTGCTGTCCTCGGACCGGTCGGTCGTCGACGTCGTCCGCGCCCAGCTCGGTGACGCGGTCGAGGCAGGAGAGGTGCGCACGCTGCTGGCCAAGTTCGGCCTCGGTGCCGAGCACGTGGACCGGCCCGCGCAGAGCCTGTCGCTGGGCGAGCGCACCCGCGCGCTGATGGCGCTCTTCCAGGCACGACAGGTGAACGTGCTGGTGCTCGACGAACCGACCAACCATCTCGACGTACCCGCCATCGAGCAGCTGGAGTCGGCGCTCGCCGACTACACCGGCACGCTCGTCGTGGTCAGCCACGACCAGGCGTTCCTGGAGCGGGTCGGGATCGACCGGGTGCTCGAGCTCGGGTAGGTCCTCAGTCCCAGCGAGGATCCACCGGCCGGCGGCGCTGGCGGCTGGCGGCGAGCACCCCGCCGATGGCACCGCCGAGGTGGGCCTGCCAGGAGACGCCGGTGTCGGTCGGGAGCACGCCGAGCAGCAGCCCGCCGTAGAAGAGCAGCAGCACCACGCCGAGCGCCACCTGACCGGGTGCTCGCGTGTAGAGGCCACGGACCATCAGGTAGGTCAGCCAGCCGAAGACCACGCCGCTGGCACCCATCGTCACCGAGCCCGCCGGGGCGATCAGCCAGACGGTGGCGCCGGAGGCGACCACGACCCACAGCGTGACGGTGAGCCACTGCCGCCAGCCGTCGAGGAGCACGATCACCCCGAGGACGAAGAACGGGATCGTGTTGGCGGCGAGGTGCGCCCAGCCGACGTGCAGGAACGGGGCCGTGAAGACCTCGAACAGTCCTTGTCCGGAGCGAGGTTCGATGCCGTAGCGGTCCAGGGAGTTGCCGCTGGCCTGGTCGACGGCTTCGAGCAGCCAGAGCAGCCCCACGAGCAGCGCCATCGAGAACGACGCGCTCAGGACGCCGATGCGGTTGCGGGTGGCCAACGTGCTCACGGAGCCATTGTCCGGTGGCGCTCCAAGCCGTCAGTGCTCGAGCTCGGGATCCCAGCGGTTGGCGATCAGCTTGAAGCTCGGGGTGTCGTCGAGTGAGGTCATCGCCTCGTAGATGCGCTCGTAGCCGGTCGACGCGATCCGCCAGGCTCCGTCGGCGTCGCGCCGGTAGGTGTCGTGGTAGTAGCCGGCACCCCGGATGAGCACCTTGAAGTCGGGCACGATCACGGTGTCCTCGAACCCCCAGGACCCGGTCGCCGTGTCGCCGTCAACGTCGATCTCGGGGTGCTGCGCGACATGCATGGTGATCACGCCGGGCCCGAGGTTGGCCGACATGAACTCCACGACGGCCGCGCGGTTGTCGTAGTGCAGCGGCTCGCCCATCGCCTGGGTGCCGTAGCGCGCGCTGACGTCCTCGGCCAGGCAGTCGCCGAAGGTGTCCCAGTCCTTGAGGTCGAGGGAGCGGAAGTAGCGGTACTTGAGGCGCTTGATCTCTTCGAGGGCGTCGTGGTCCATGGCGTCAGAGTAGAACGTGTTCTAGAAAACGAACAGGGCAATGCGCTCTTCCCGGCTACGAAAACTCGCACGGTGCGACCGAGTTTGGTCGCAGTGCCGTTTCACAACTCTGGTGTAAACCGGTGACGCGTGCTAGCGAGCCGAGGAGCCCTCGACGTAGTCGCTGTCGTGGCTCTTCACCCAGGCCATCAGCTTGCGCAGCTCGCGGCCGGTCTTCTCGATCGGGTGCGCCTCGGCCTGCTCGCGGAACTTCTTGAACTCCGGGGCGCCGTTGTCCTGGTCGTTGATGAACCGCTCGGCGAAGGAGCCGTTCTTGATGTCCTCGAGCACGCCGAGCATGTTCTGCTTCACGCGCTCGTCGATCACCCGCGGGCCGGAGACGTAGTCGCCGTACTCCGCGGTGTCGGAGACCGACCAGCGCTGCTTGGCGATGCCGCCCTCGTACATCAGGTCGACGATCAGCTTCAGCTCGTGGAGGCACTCGAAGTAGGCGACCTCGGGCTGGTAGCCGGCCTCGGTGAGCACCTCGAAGCCGTACTGCACCAGCTGGCTCGCGCCGCCGCAGAGGACGGCCTGCTCGCCGAACAGGTCGGTCTCGGTCTCCTCGGTGAAGGTGGTCTTGATGCCGCCCGCGCGCAGGCCGCCGATCGCCTTGGCGTAGGAGAGGGCGAGGTCCCAGGTGGTGCCGGACTCGTCCTTCTCGACGGCGACGAGGACGGGTACGCCGCGCCCGTCGACGTACTCGCGACGCACGAGGTGACCCGGTCCCTTGGGGGCGACCATGAACACGTCGACGCCCTCGGGCGGGGTGATGTAGCCGAAGCGGATGTTGAAGCCGTGCCCGAAGACGAGGGTGTCGCCCGGGGCGATGTTGGGCTCGACGGACTCCTTGTAGAGCTTCCGCTGCACGTGGTCGGGCGCGAGGATGACGATGACGTCGGCCTCCTCGACCGCCTCCGCCGGCGTGAGCACGCGCAGGCCCTCGGCCTCCGCCTTCTCGCGGCTCTTGGACCCCTCCGGGAGCCCGATCCGTACGTCGACACCGGAGTCGCGCAGGGACAGCGAGTGCGCGTGACCCTGGCTGCCGTAGCCGAGCACGGCCACGTTCTTGCCCTGGATCAGGGACAGGTCGGCGTCGTCGTCGTAGAACATCTCAGCCACGGGGGCTCTCCTTCATTGTGGGTTGCTGGATTCAGCTGGGGATGGCGTGGGCCGCCGGGACGGGCACGGGCACCGGGCGCAGGGTGCGCTCGGTGATGGAACGACTGCCCCGGCCGATGGCGACCATGCCGGACTGGACGAGCTCGCGGATGCCGAAGGGCTCGAGCACGGCGAGGAAGTCCTTGAGCTTGGCGGCGTTGCCGATGACCTCGATCGTGACGGCG
Organism: uncultured Actinomycetota bacterium; assembly: GCA_963797505.1. Classification (GTDB taxonomy): domain Bacteria; phylum Actinomycetota; class Actinomycetes; order Propionibacteriales; family Nocardioidaceae; genus Marmoricola. The sequence goes on from CAWCQB010000010.1 coordinate 88,313, forward strand.
TCGGGGGCGACGTCGACGACCTTGGCGCGGAACAGCTGGACGGCGTCGAGCACCTGGCCGCGGGTGTCGGCGTCGGCCTTCACCTTGACGAGCAGCAGCTCGCGCTCGATGGCTTCCTTGTCCTCGAGCTCGACGATCTTGATCACCTCGACCAGCTTGTTCAGCTGCTTGGTGACCTGCTCGAGCGGCGAGTCCTCGACGCCGACCACGATCGTCATCCGGGAGATCTCCGGGTGCTCGGTCGGGCCGACCGCGAGGGAGTCGATGTTGAAGCCGCGGCGGCTGAACAGGCCGGCGATGCGCGCGAGCACACCGGGCTTGTTCTCCACGAGGACGGACAACGTGTGGGTCGTCGACATCAGAGGTCGTCCTCCTCGAACTCGGGCGCGAGATCGCGGGCGTACTTGATCTCGTCGTTGGACGTCCCGGCGGCGACCATCGGCCACACCATCGCGTCGCGCTCGACGCGGAAGTCCACGACCACCGGCACGTCGTTGATCTCCATCGCCTTGTTGATGGTCGCGTCCACGTCGCCGGGGCTGTCGCAGGAGAGCCCGACGGCGCCGTACGCCTCGGCCAGCTTGACGAAGTCGGGCATCCGCTTGGACTGGAGGTCGGTGTTGGAGTAGCGACCCTCGTAGAACAGCGTCTGCCACTGCCGCACCATGCCGAGCGACTCGTTGTTGATGATGGCGACCTTGATCGGGATGCTCTCGATCGTGCAGGTGGCCAGCTCCTGGTTGGTCATCTGGAAGCAGCCGTCGCCGTCGATCGCCCACACGGTGCGTGTCGGGCATGCCGACCTTGGCGCCCATGGCTGCCGGCACGGCGAAGCCCATCGTGCCGAGGCCACCGGAGTTGATCCAGGTGTTCGGGTTCTCGTAGCCGACGTAGTGGGTCGCCCACATCTGGTGCTGGCCCACGCCCGCGACGTAGATCGGCTCCGGGACCGGCGATCTTGCCGAGGCGCTCGATGACGTACTGCGGGGCGAGGCCCTCGTCAGGGGTGTCGTAGCCGAGCGGGTACTGCGCCTTCACGCCGGCGAGGAACTTCACCCAGCCCTCGTAGTCGCCGGTGTTGCCCTGCTCCTGCTCGGCCTGGAGCGCGACGATCAGGTCGGCGATCACCTCGCGGCAGTCACCCACGATCGGCACGTCGGCGACCCGGTTCTTGCCGATCTCGGCCGGGTCGATGTCGGCGTGGATGACCTTGGCGCCGGGGGCGAACGAGTCGAGGTTGCCGGTCACCCGGTCGTCGAAACGGGCACCCAGGCTGATGATCAGGTCGCTCTTCTGCAGGCCGGCGACCGCGGCCACGGTGCCGTGCATGCCGGGCATGCCGAGGTGCTGCGGGTGGCTGTCGGGGAAGGCGCCGCGCGCCATCAGGGTGGTGACCACCGGGATGCCGGTGAGCTCGGCGAGCAGGCGCAGCTCCTTGCTGGCCCGGGAGCGGATCACGCCGCCGCCGACGTACAGCACCGGGCGGCGCGACTCGAGCAGCAGCCGGGTCGCCTCGCGGATCTGCTTGGAGTGCGGCCGGGTCACCGGCCGGTAGCCCGGGAGGTTGAGCTCGGTCGGCCAGCTGAACGTGGTCATGCGCCTGCTGGGCGCCGACTTGGCGACGTCGACGAGGACGGGTCCGGGGCGACCGGTCGAGGCGATGTAGAACGCCTCCGCCACGACGCGCGGGATCTCGGCCGGGTCGGTGACCAGGTAGCTGTGCTTGGTGATCGGCAGCGTGATGCCGCGGATGTCGGCCTCCTGGAAGGCGTCGGTGCCGATCGAGGAGGCCACCACCTGGCCGGTGACGGCGACCATCGGCACGGAGTCCATGTAGGCGTCGGCGATCGGGGTGACCAGGTTGGTGGCGCCCGGACCGCTCGTCGCCATGCAGACCCCGACCTTGCCGGTCGCTGCGGCGTACCCCGCCGCTGCGTGGCCGGCACCCTGCTCGTGGCGCACGAGGATGTGCCGGATGCTGCTGTCGTAGAGCGGGTCGTACGCCGGGAGGATCGTGCCGCCGGGGATGCCGAAGATGTTCTCCGCGCCTGCGCTCTCGAGGGACTTGATCAGGCTCTGCGCGCCCGTCACGGCCCCGGCAGCCTCGTGGGGCGCCAGGGCCGGCCCCTTCACTGCCTTCTGCTCAGTCATCTGCTCCACTTTCCTGTCCTGCTGTCGCCCTTTGCCTGACCAGTGTCAGCCCAACAAAAAACCCCTCGAGCCGGTCGGCTGACGAGGGGTCGACGCGTGTGCTGCGGCTGAAGCCGTTAGCTCACGCGTCGCGTGCGTACGAGAATCTCGCGGTGGTGCCCAAAGCTCTGCATGCGCACAGCATGCCCCTCGCGCGCGACGGCGCTCAACTCAGTCTGCCAGTCGTCCCGAATCGTGGGACGCGAGTCCCACCATCCGGCGCCCGGCCTCAGTCGCGGGACTGCCAGGTGCAGATGCACGACCGGTTGCCGTCCGGGTCCTCGAGCACCCAGAAGGCCGGGGCCCTGCTGTCGTCGACGAGCGTGCCGCCGGCGTCGATCGCGGCCTGGATCCGCGCCTCGGCGACGTCGTGGGGGACGCTCACGTCGAGGTGCCAGCGCTGCCGGTCGGGGGCGTCGGAGTCGGTCTTCTGGAACCACAGCGAGGGCGTGCGGTCGGCCGGGTCGACGAGGTCGTCGTCGGACGTGGGCGTCGTACCCGAGCAGCGCCGCGGTAGAACGGCGCCAGCCTTCGCGTGGTCGGCGGTGTCCAGCGCGAGCTCGAGGACGTCGGGCGCGTGGTCGGCGGCGCTCACGCCGGCCTCCGCGGCCAGCTCGCTGATCCGGCGTGCCAGGCGGACGTCGCGCGCGGGTGAGCGCGCCGACGTCGTGGCTCAGCAACGTCACCGTCAGGTGCGGGTAGCGCAGGTCGACGTCGGGGTGGTGGTTGGCCTCGTCGGCGACCTCGGCGATCTGGCCGACCAGGGCCGCACCGGTGTTGAAGTCGCCCGTCTCGAACCGGACCACGAGCTTGTCCAGCACCTTGCGCCAGCCGTCGAGCCCCTCGTCGTGGATCTGCTGCCCGGTGAGGGCGGTCTTGTCGTCGGTCGTCCCTGCTTCGCTCATGCTCCCTAGATTCGCACAGCGCAGGTTCTCCCGTTTGGGGGTGATTCGGGGCTATGGTGCCGGGGTTGTTGTGAGCCACCGCACATTTTCGGGCTGTGCGGCCCGCTCCCCCGCAGTCTTCCGGCTGTTCCCTTGCCCGGCGAAAAGGAATCTCGGGTGTTCCCATCACGCACGGGACGAGTCGGCATCGCCGTACTCGCCCTCTCCACTGCTGCCGTCACGGCGCTGGGCTCCGGCTCAGCGGCGTCCGCGGCGGACCCCGGACCGGCCCAGAAGGCACCGGTCTCCACCAAGAAGATCCACTCCCCTGCGCTCACCAAGCTGCACGGGATCGATCGCACCAAGGGCGGCGCACAGACCGTCTTCGTCCAGCTCTCCGGTGAGGGCTCCGCCGACCTGACGGCGCCGGCGGCCTCGGCCACGTCCGACGCCACCAAGGTGAAGGCGCACCGCACGAAGGTCAACCGCCAGGGCAACGACGTGCTCTCGACCGCCAAGGACGAGGACTCCCACGCCACCAAGCTGTTCACGATCAGCAACACGCTGCCCGGGGTCGCGATCCGCACCGACCAGGCCGGCATCGAGGCCGTGGCCGAGCGCAGCGACGTCGTCAAGGTCTCGAAGATCGTCCCCAAGCACCTGACCAACGCCAACACCGCGGCGCTGACGCGGGCCTACGACACCTGGAAGTACGCCGGGGCGCTCGGCAAGGGCGTGCGCATCGGCATCATCGACACCGGGATCGACTACACCCACAGCGACTTCGGCGGCGTCGGCACCTCGGCGGCGTACGACGCAGCCAAGGCCGACTCGACCTCGCCCACGTGGCGCGACAGCCTGCCGGCCCTCGGCAAGGCCAAGATCGCGGGCGGGCACGACTTCGTCGGCGACGACTACGACGCGAACCCGACCACGGACACCGGCGCGCCGAACCCGAACTACCAGCCGGTGCCGCACCCCGACGAGAACCCGCTCGACTGCAACGAGCACGGCACCCACGTCTCCGGCACGGCAGCCGGCTACGGCGTCAACGCCAACGGCTCCACCTTCACCGGCAAGTACGCCAACCTGACCAAGCCCGGCCTGCTGGACATGAAGGTCGGCCCGGGCATGGCCCCCGCCGCCACGCTCTACGGCCTGAAGGTCTTCGGCTGCGAGGGTTCGACCGACGCCGTCATCCCGGCGCTCGACTGGGCCCTCGACCCCAACGGTGACGGGGACTTCTCCGACCACCTCGACATCATCAACCTGTCCCTCGGCGGCGACGACGCACCGGCGGACGACCCGGAGAACGCCGTCATCGACGAGCTCTCCTCGCACGGCGTGCTCTCCGTCATCGCGGCGGGCAACGCGGGCGACGTCACCGACACCGGTGGTGCGCCGGGCAACGCCGTCAGCTCGCTCGGTGTCGCCAGCACGGTCGACGCCTACCAGCTGCGCGACGGGCTGAAGGTGAACGCCCCGAGCGGGGTCGCCGGGATCGCGGCCGGCCAGATGTCGGTCGCCTACGACTGGCCGAACAACGGTCCGACGCACGCACCGGTCACCGGCACCGTCGCCACCATCCCCGGGGCCAACGCCGACGGCTGCCAGCCGTTCTCGGCGGCCGACAAGGCCAAGGTGGCCGGCAAGGTCGCGTGGCTCGAGTGGGACGACAACGACGCCACCCGACGCTGTGGCTCGGCCGGTCGGGCAGCCAACGCCCGGACGGCCGGCGCGATCGGCGCGATCTTCACCTCGACGAAGGACGTGTTCGGCGCCGGCATCACCGGCGACGCGACCATTCCGGTGTTCCAGCTGCCCAAGGCCGGGCACCGACAAGCTGCGCTCGTCGGCCGAGGCCGGGACGCTCAACGTGACCTTCGACGGCGCCCTCCAGGCCACCATCAAGGACATCAACGACTCCATCACCGACACGCTGTCGAGCTTCAGCTCGCGCGGCGTGCACGGGTCGCTCGGAGTCGTGAAGCCCGATGTCGCCGCTCCCGGTGACACCATCGCGTCCGCGGGTATGGGCACCGGCTCGGACACGCTGGTCATCTCCGGTACGTCGATGGCGACTCCGCTCACCGCGGGTGTCAGTGCGCTGGTGCGGTCGGCACACCCGGACTACACGCCGCTGATGCTCAAGGCCGTCGTGATGAACCAGGCCGGCCATGACGTGTTCACGGGTCCGAACAGGACCGGGCACGCCTACGGTCCTGCCCGGGTCGGCGCTGGTCGCGTGGACGCGCTGAGTGCGGTCGACACCGACACGATCGCGTTCAGCCCCGGAGCCGACAACCCGGTCTCGGCGTCGTTCGGCGTCGTACCCGCTCGCGTCGACAAGGGCACCCTCACCAGGACGCTGCCGCTGACGGTGATGAACACGGGCCGCCGGTCGACGCGCTACGAGCTGTCCTACGACCCGGTGATCACCCAGCCGGGCGTGAGCTACTCGGTGTCCCCGTCGAGGCTGACGGTGGCGGGCAACAGCAAGGGCAAGGCGACGGTCACGATGCGCGTCAAGCCGTCGGCGCTGCGGCACACGATCGACCCGACCATGGAGACCAACCAGCTCGGCGTGCCGAGGCAGTTCGTCTCCGACGCCTCGGGCCGCGTCCTGGTCACGCCGTCGGGCGAGGACGCCGCACGCGTCCCCGTCTACGGCGCCGCCAAGCCGGTCTCGGCCACGGACGCCGCCGGTCAACGGGAAGCGGATCTCGTTGTCGGGCAAGGGCTTCCAGCAGGGCGCCGGCAGCACCGGCTGGACGTCGTTGGCGTCGGTCCTGCAGCTCGGGGCCAAGTCGGGCACGCTGCCCACCTGCCTCCCCGGGCAGGCCGGCGGCTGCGCCACCACGAAGAGCGAACAGGCCGGCGACCTGCAGTACGTCGGCGCGGGCAGCTCGGGCGACTGGCTGTGGTTCGGCCTGAGCACCTACGCCGACTGGGCGAAGGTCGGCACCGGCCTGGTGCCGTTCGTCGACTTCGACACGACCGGTGACGGCAAGCCGGACTACGAGACCGTCGTCCAGACGGTGCCGTCCAGCGACGTGCTGATCGCCGCGACGTTCGACCTGAACGACCCGAGCCGCGAGGACGACCAGCCGGTGAACTTCAACTGGGGCGACGTCGACACGAACGTCTTCGACACCAACGCGCTGACGATCCCGGTCTCGAAGGAGTTCATCGGCGTCGGGTCGACGAGCAAGCCGGTCACCTACACCGTGGGCACGTTCAACGCCACCAACGGCACGGTCACTGACCGCGTCGGTCCGGTCGTCGTTCGACGCCGGCACCCCGGCGTTCAGCACGGACGGGCCGCTCTACCGCGACCAGGGAGGCACCCGGATCGACTACACCGTCTCGGGCGCGCTCCCGGTCAAGGCGCTGCTCCTGCACCTGCACGGGGCGAGCGGCAAGCGCGCCGAGGTGCTCAACCTGCCGCGTCCGGAGGTGACGACGCCGAGCCCGGAGACGAGCCCGGCACCGGCGACGCCGTAGTGCGTCAGGACCTGCCCCGGACTCCTGTGACTCAGGCCCGGGGCAGGTCCTGCAGCCGTGCTCGTTGCCGACCCTGCCGGTCGAAGTTGGCAGGGTCGAGCCAGGCCTCGAAGGCCGCGCGCAGCCGGGGCCACTCGTCGTCGGTGATGGCGAACCAGGCGGTGTCCCGGTTGCGCCCCTTGGTGACGACGGCCTGCCGGAAGGTCCCCTCGTAGGTGAACCCGAGCCGGGCCGCCGCGCTGCGTGAGGCAGCGTTGAGCGCGTCGCACTTCCACTCGTAGCGACGCACGCCGACCACGTCGAAGGCGTGGGCGGCCATCAGGTACATCGCCTCGGTCGCGGCCGTGGTGCGCTGGAGCGCCGAGGAGTAGCTGATGTAGCCGACCTCGGCGGTCCCGTTGGCGTGGTCGATGCGCAGGAACGTGGCGATGCCGACCGGACGCCCGTCGGGCAGCAGGATCGCCATCGGGACCATCGCGGGGGTGGCGCGCAGCCTGGCCACGTGCTGCGGCGAACTCGTCGAGGTCGGCGAACGGGCCGGTCGGCATGTAGGTCCAGATGCTCGGTGGCGAGCCGGCGCACAGGGCGTCGTACAGGCCCTCGACGTGCTGGTCGTCCAGCGGCTCGAGGCGGCAGCTGCGCCCGGTGAGTACGACGGGGACCAGTTCTGGTCCCGGGGTCCAGTCGACGGGGTCTCCGACCGGCTGGCCGAACTCGTTCACGGTGCTCACGCGGATGAGGCTAGACCGGGGAAGCCGCGGGGATGGCGCCGGGAAGGCCAGCGGCCAAGACTCGAGCCATGACTACTCGAGCCACCGAACCGGTCCCCACCCTCAACTCGGCCCTCGACCCGGCGCTGGACCGCGCACACGAGCACGCACGCCGCTGGCTGGCCAGCCTGGCCGACCGACCGGTGTCGCCGCAGGCCGACGCCGATGCCATCGCCGCAGCGCTGGGCCGGGAGCTTCCCGAAGGACCCACCCCCGCCGAGGACGTGGTCGACCTGCTCGCCACCGCGTGCGAACCCGGCCTCACCGGCATGCCGTCCGGCCGGTTCTTCGGCTTCGTCATCGGCGGCTCCCAGCCGGCCGCGCTGGCGTCCGACTGGTTGGCGAGCGCGTGGGACCAGAACACCGTGCTGCGGAAGGTCACCCCGGCCGTCGTGGCGGTCGAGGAGGTCGCCGCCGCCTGGTTCCTGGAGCTCCTGGGTCTGCCGGCCGAGAGCGGCGTCGGCTTCGCGACCGGCGCGACGATGGCGAACTTCACCGGGTCTGGCGGCCGGCCGGGACACGTTGCTGATGAAGGCCGGCTGGGAGCTCTCCCGCGGGCTGGCCGGCTCACCGCCCCTGCGAGTGCTCGCCGGACAGGAGCGGCACACGTCGGCCGACCTGGCGCTGCGCTTCCTGGGTCTGCCGGCGGCCGAGCTGGTCGAGGCCGACGAGCAGGGTCGCATCGTGCCCGAGGCGCTCCGGCGCGCGCTGGCCGAGGCTCCCGACCAGCCGACGATCGTGCTGCTGCAGGCGGGCAACCTGCACTCCGGCGCGTGCGACCCGCTCGACGAGTGCATCGAGATCGCGCACGCGCACCCGACGTGGGTGCACGTCGACGGCGCCTTCGGGCTCTGGGCAGCGGCCAGTCCGGCGTACCGACACCTCACGGCGGGCATCGAGCGGGCGGACTCCTGGGCGACCGACGCGCACAAGACGCTGAACGTGCCCTACGACTGCGGCATCGTCGCCGTCCGTGACGCCGCCGCGCTCAACGCGGCGATGGGGGCGCAGGGCGACTACTTCATCCCGGACGCCGCCGGTGACCCGATGGACCGCGTCCCGGAGATGTCCCGCCGAGCCCGTGGCGTCCCGGTGTGGGCGGCGATCCGGGCGTCCGGGCGCGACGGTGTCGTGGAGATGGTCGACCGGATGTGCCGGCACGCGCGCACCTTCGCCGAGGCGATGGAGCAGATCCCGGGAGCCGAGGTGCTCAACGACGTGGTGTTCACCCAGGTGTGCGTGTCCTTCGGCAGCGACGAGCGCACCCTGGCGGTCGTCGACCGGATGCTGGCCGACGGCGTGGCCTGGACGAGCGGGTCGCGCTGGCGCGGTCGAGCGGTGCTGCGGATCGCGGTCAGCAACGCGTCCACGACCGACGACGACGTCGCGAGGAGCATCGAGGCGCTGCGGGCGGCTGCGGGCGCGTAGCCTGCGTGGCATGGAGGTCGAGTCGGGGCTGGTGCGCCTGGTCCGGGATTCCGTGATCGGCGAGGACCACGTCATGCGCACGCCGTACGGCGACCGGCGGGTGACCTACGCCGACTACACCGCCTCGGGACGGGCGCTGTCCTTCATCGAGGACTTCATCCGCGACGAGGTGCTGCCCGAGCTACGCCAACACGCACACCGAGTCGAGCGGCACCGGCCTGCAGACCACCCGGCTGCGCGAGGACGCCCGCCGGATCATCCACGACGCGGTCGGCGGCGACGACGAGACCGTGGTCCTGTTCGCCGGGTCGGGCACGACCGGTGCGGTGTCGAAGCTGATCGGCGTGCTGGGGCTGCGGATCCCGTCGGCGCTCGAGGACCGCTACCACCTCACCGAGCACATCCCTGCCTCGGAACGCCCCGTCGTGTTCATCGGTCCCTACGAGCACCACTCCAACGAGGTGCCCTGGCGCGAGACCATCGCCGACGTCGTCACCATCCCCCAGGACGCCGACGGGCACATCGACCTCGACCGGCTGCGCGAGACGTTGCTGGAGTACGCCGACCGGCCGCTCCGGATCGGGTCGTTCTCGGCGGCCTCGAACGTCACCGGCATCGTCTCGAACACCGTCGCGATCGCGGAGATCCTGCACGAGAACGGCGCCCTGTCCTTCTGGGACTTCGCGGCGGCGGCGCCGTACATCGACATCGAGATGTACCCCTCCCGCGACGAGCACCCGCTCGCCTGGAAGGACGCGCTGTTCCTCTCGCCGCACAAGTTCATCGGCGGCCCGTCGACGCCCGGAGTGCTGGTGGCCCGCCGTGAGCTGTTCGCCAACCGGGTGCCGGACGTGCCCGGCGGCGGCACGGTCGCCTACGTGAACGACTCCGACCACGCCTACCTGCCCGAGCCGGAGCATCGCGAGGAGGGCGGCACCCCGGCGATCATCGAGTCGATCCGGGCGGGACTCGTCTTCCAGCTCAAGCAGGCGATCGGGGTCGAGACGATCCGGCACGCCGAGGAGCGGTTCCTCTCGCGCGCGGTGGCGACGTGGAGCCAGGAGCCGGCGATCGAGATCCTCGGGAACATCGACGCCGACCGGCTCTCGATCGTGTCGTTCGTCGTACGTGCTCCCTCGGGTCGGTACCTGCACCACAACTTCGTGGTCGCCGTGCTCAACGACCTGTTCGGCATCCAGTCGCGCGGTGGCTGCTCGTGCGCCGGGCCCTACGGCCATCGGCTGCTCGGCATCGACATCGAGCGCAGCCACGAGTTCGAGCGCGAGATCACGGGCGGCTGCGAGGGCATCAAGCCCGGCTGGGTGCGCGTGAACTTCAACTACTTCCTCTCCGACACCGTCGCGGACTACATCATCGAGGCGGTGCGGCTGGTCGCGCGCGACGGTTGGCGGCTGCTCGGCGACTACCACTTCGACACCGTCACCGGCCGCTGGACGCATCGCGAGGGTCTGGTCGAGCCACCGCTGCGGCTGTCGGCGATCACCTACGACGAGAACGGGATGAACGCCCCGACCTCACGGCTCGCCGGCGACGAGTCGCTGCTCGCCCAGCACCTCGCCGACGGCGCGAAGATCCTCGCCGAGGCCCCCGACCCGGACCTCACTCCCCCGACGTCGCTCAGCACCGACTTCGAGCACCTGCGCTGGTTCGACCTGCCGGCGAGCGCGATCAGCTGACGCCGCTAGCCTCGGGGACATGCCAGTCGTGAAGATCAACGCCATCTCCGTCCCGCCCGAGGCTCACGAGGAGCTGGAGAAGCGGTTCTCCAACCGGGCGCACACCGTCGACGGGTCGCCGGGCTTCCTCGGCTTCCAGCTGCTGCGACCGGTCAAGGGCGAGGACCGCTACTTCGTGGTCACGACGTGGGAGGACGAGGAGTCCTTCGCCGCCTGGCGCGACGGCCCCGCGATCGAGGCGCACTCGGGTCAGCGGGCCAAGCCGGTCGCCTCGGGCGCGGACCTGCTGGAGTTCGAGGTCGTCATGGACGTGCGCGCCGGCGAGTGAGGTAGACGATGCCCTCCCAGTCGGGCACGTCGTCGTCCGCGCGGAACCCCGCACTCTCCGCGCACCGGCGGCTCGCCACGTTGTCGTGGTCGACACCGAGCGCGAACACGTCGACCTCCGCGACCTCGGGGGCCTCGACCCAGGTCCGGAGCAGCGCGGATCCCAGTCCCTCGCGCCAGCGGCTCGGGTCCACGACGTACGCCGCACCCATGGCCGGCCCTGGCTCCCACGCCGTCACCTGCTGACCGTCCCAGACCGTCCATCGGTCGTACACCTCGCCGCCGAGGTAGCCGACCGGTTCACCGGCGAGGCGCGCCAGCCAGGTGTGCGACCGCAGCACCCGCATGCCGCGGAACTCGTCGTCGTCGGGGTCGGCGACGGTCAGCGCGCGGGCCGGCCAGTCCGGCCCGCCCAGCCGGTGGCGGACCTCGTCGTGCTCGAACCAGGGCTGCACCAGCGGCAGGTGCTCGGCACCGAACGGCTCGAGCGCGAGCGTCGTCATGGCAGGACGAGCTGGCCGATCTCGTCGGGGTTCGTGGCGATCTCCCAGCGGAAGCCGTCGGGGTCGGCGAAGTAGCCGGTGTAGCCGCCCCACTCGCGGTGCTGGCCCTCGCTCGCCTCGGCGCCGATCGACGCCGCGAGCGCGAGGATCTCGTCGACCTCGGCCTCGGTGGGCACGTTGTGCGACAGCGTGATCGGGACGATGCCCTCGCCGCGGCGGATCGGGCCGACCTCGGCCTCGAACCCGGTCTCGGACCACAGCGACAGGATCAGCTTGTCGCCGGCCCGGATCATCAGCACCTCACCGGGCACGAACAGCTCCGGCTTCCAGCCGAGCCCGTCGACGTAGAACGCCCGGGTCCGGTCGAGGTCGGCGACGGCAAGGGTGACGAAGCTGATCCGTTGGTCCATGCGATTCAGCCGCAGACGGCCCCGTGCGCAGCCGACTGCACGACCTTGGCGTACTTGCCGAGCACGCCGCGGGTGTACTTCGGCTCGTTGGGCGACCAGCCGTCCTTGCGGGAGGCGAGCTCGGACTCCTCGATCGCGACGTCGAGGGTGCGGTTGGCCACGTCGAGGGTGATCTGGTCGCCGTCGCGCACGAAGGCGATCGGTCCGGCGTCGACTGCCTCGGGGGCGATGTGGCCCACGCACAGTCCCGTCGTACCGCCCGAGAAGCGTCCGTCGGTGATCAGCAGCACGTCCTTGCCGAGTCCGGCGCCCTTGATCGCGCCGGTGATCGCGAGCATCTCGCGCATCCCCGGGCCGCCCTTGGGTCCCTCGTAGCGGATCACCACGACGTCGCCGGCGACGATCTGCTTCTGCTCCAGGGCGTCCATCGCGGCGCGCTCGCCGTCGAAGACACGCGCGGTGCCGGTGAAGGTGGAGTCGTCGAAGCCCGCCGACTTCACGACCGCGCCCTCGGGAGCCAGCGAGCCCTTGAGGATCGTCAGCCCGCCGGTCGCGTGGATCGGCTTGTCGAGCGGGCGGATCACCTCGCCGTCGATGCCGTTCGGTGCGAGCGCCTCGAGGTTCTCGCGCATCGTCTTGCCGGTCACCGTCAGGCAGTCGCCGTGCATCAGGCCCGCGTCGAGCAGCGCCTTCATCACGACGGGGATGCCGCCGATCTTGTCGACGTCGTTCATCACGAACCGTCCGAACGGCTTGAGGTCACCGAGGTGGGGGACCTTGTCGCCGATGCGGTTGAAGTCGTCGATGGTCAGGTCGACCTCGGCCTCGCGGGCGATCGCGAGCAGGTGGAGCACCGCGTTGGTGGAGCCGCCGAGCGCCATCACGACCGCGATCGCGTTCTCGAAGGCCTCCATGGTCAGGATCTGCCGGGCGGTGATGCCCTGGCGCAGCATCTCCACGACGGCCTCGCCCGAGCGGTGCGCGAACCCGTCACGACGACGGTCGACGGCCGGCGGGGCGGCCGACCCGGGCAGGCTCATCCCGAGCGCCTCGGCGACGGCGGCCATCGTGTTGGCGGTGTACATGCCGCCGCAGGCGCCCTCACCCGGGCAGATGGCGCGCTCGATCTCGTCGACCCGCTCGCGCGAGATCTTCCCGGCGAGACAGGCGCCGACGGCCTCGAAGGCGTCGATGATCGTCACGTCCTGGCCGTCGACCTGGCCGGGCATGATCGACCCGGCGTACAGGAACACCGAGGCGAGGTCGAGCCGCGCGGCCGCCATCAGCATGCCGGGCAGGGACTTGTCACAACCGGCCAGCAGCACCGAGCCGTCGAGCCGCTCGGCCATCATCACCGTCTCGACCGAGTCGGCGATCACCTCGCGCGAGACCAGCGAGAAGTGCATCCCCTCGTGACCCATCGAGATGCCGTCGGAGACCGAGATGGTGCCGAACTCGAGCGGGTAGCCCTGAGCCGCGTGCACGCCGTTCTTCACTGCCTGCGCCAGCCGCTGGAGCGACAGGTTGCACGGCGTGATCTCGTTCCAGCTCGACGCGACCCCGATCTGCGGCTTCACCCAGTCGTCGTCGCCCATGCCTACGGCGCGGAGCATTCCCCGGGCGGCGGCCTTCTCGAGGCCGTCCGTGACGTCGCGGGAACGGGGCTTGATGTCGGGCGCGTCGGTCATGCCCCGAGATTAGTCCCGCGGTTCAGGCGCGCGTGCTGGGGTGACCACGCCGGCGCGGACGACCATCACGTCGGGCAGGTTGGCGGCGACGTCGTGCCAGGTCTCGCCGGAGTCGGCTGACCCCCAGACGCTGCCGTTGCGGCCGCCGAAGTAGAGACCAGCCGGGTCGTGGGTGTCGGTGCACATCGCGTCGCGCATCACCGCGGCGTAGAAGGCCTCGGGCAGCCCTTCACCCAGCGGCTCCCACGTCTCTCCGGCGTCGCGGGAGCGCCAGACGCGCGGGCGACCCTCGGGCGGGAACCGCGAGTCGCCGCCACCGATCGGGAAGACGAAGACGGTGTCGGGCTCGTGCGGGTGCACCACGATCGGGAAGCCGAAGTCGGAAGGCAGCCCGTCGGCGATGGACACCCAGGTCTCGCCCTCGTCGTCGGAGCGGTAGACGCCGCCGTGGTTCTGGGCGAACAGCCGCCGCGGGTTGGACGGATGGCGGGTCACCTTGTGCACGCACTGGCCGAACTCGGGGTACTGCTGTCCCTCGGGCAGGAACTCGGCCCGGATCCCGTGGTTGCGCGGCTCCCAGGAGGCTCCCCCGTCGTGGGTCTGGTAGACGCCACCGGTCGAGAGCGCGACGGTCACCGAACCGCTGTCCTGCGGGTGCGGCAGCGAGCGTGTGGAAGGCCTGCCCGCCGAAGCCGGCACCCCACTCGGTGCGGTGGGGGTGCTCCCACAGGGCGCGCTCGAGGTCGAAGGTCGCACCGCGGTCGGTGGACTTGAAGACGGCGGCCGGCTCGGTGCCGGCGTACACCACCTCGGGCTCGGGACCGGGAACCAGCTGCCAGACGCGCTCGACGGAGGCGTCCAGCCCGTCGGGGAAGCCGATGGGGTGCTCCTGCCAGGTCTGGCCGAGGTCGTCGGAGCTGAACACCTGGGGGCCGGTCCAGCTCAGGGAGGCGCCGACCAGGAGGCGCGGTCGCTCGCCGCGGGTGTCGACCAGGCAGGAGTAGATCTCCATCATCGGGAAGTGCGGACCCTCGATGGTCCACTGCCGGCGGAGCGCATCGGACCTCCCGAGCCACAGGCCCTTGCGGGTGCCGATCATCAACAACGTCTCGTCAGCCATGCCTGACCTCCTCGCCTCGGTTCGCAATGTAGACCCCGGCACGGACAAGAACTCATCGGTTGCCCACAGGCTCGTCCACAGGAGCGCCGGCTCGACCCGGTTTTGTTCACACACCCGTCACACGGGCGTGACGCCGGGGACTCCACCGCTGCCTAGTTTTGAGGCACTGCGGGGGGACGGGCCGCTCGGGGCCCACCCGCTGAGCAAGGGAGATCACTCATGAACCAGCTCGTCGGACCGCTGTTCCTGCCGCTCCAGCGCTGGGCGGAGAACAGCCAGCGGCAGGCCTGCCGCAACGCCATGGTGGCCTCCACGGCCCTGGCTGCCGGCCGACGAGAACGGGACGAGACCCAGGAGTTCGTCGACCAGGTGCTCGCCCGACGAGCTCGCCGGGCCGGTGCCGCGCCTCCCTCTCTCCCAGCGGCCCGGCTCGGCTGAGGCAGCGTCACCGGCAGCGTCATCGGGCGACCGCCCCGGTGACGTCAGCCACGAATCCGCCTCTCGCGAGGGTTGCTGAGGGACAATCGAGGCATGTCCTCCGCTGCCCAGACCCTGCACGTCGCGCCCTCCGTCGACGACGGGCTGGCCCTGCGCCACTACACCGTCACCAGCGGTGACGGCACCAGGCTCCAGGCCTGGACCAACGACGTGGACGGACCGACGGTGCTGCTGTGCAACGGGCTCGGCACCAACCCCTACAGCTGGCCCGCCCTGCTCGACCCCGAGTGCGGCGTCCGGGTGATCTCCTGGAACCACCGCGGCACGGGTGGCTCCGAGCGTCCCGTCGACACCGAGCACGTCGGCATCGACGCCTTCGCCGAGGACGCCATCGCGGTGATGGACGACGCCGGGATCGACGCCTGCGTGCTGATGGGCTGGTCGATGGGCGTGAACACGATGTTCGAGGTGGCCGTGCGCCATCCCGAGCGGGTCACCGGGCTGTTCGCGGTCGGCGGCGTCCCGGGCGACACCTTCGCCTCGATGCTGGCGCCGATCTTCGTGCCCCGCCTGATCCGCAAGCCGATCACCGTCAACGCAGCCCGCGCGATGAAGCTGCTCGGCAAGCCCCTCACCCAGGTCGCCTCGCGACTGCCGGTCGGGCCGATCACCCTGCCAGGTGATGACCCACAGCGGCTTCATGCTGCCGATGCCCGACCCGGAGCTCGCACGCCGGGCGATCAAGGAGTTCCTGACCACGCCGATCGACTGGTACATGCACCTCGCCCTGCACTCCTCGCTGCACCTCCGGGTGTCGCTGCGGAACATCGACGTGCCGACCAGCTTCCTCGCCGGCAAGTTCGACGTCCTCGCCTCCGTCGCACGACATGAAGACCGCCGCCGAGCGGATCCCCGGGGCGACGTACGAGGAGATCTGGGCCACCCACTTCATCTCGATGGAGAAGCCGACCGAGGTGCACGAGGCGCTGCTCGACCTGCTCGACCGGGTACCCGAGTAGGGACTGCTGGCTACCCTCGCCAGATGAAGCGGCCCCTCGCGCTCGTCCTCGTCGCGCTGGTGCTCACCGCGTGCGCGCACGTCGACCCGGCGGCGGACAAGAAGGTCGAAGGCAGCGGTACGCCGTCCCCGGAACCGCTCGTCGCCGTCCCGTCGCCATCGGCCACGCCCTCCCCGGCCGACCTCCGGCACACCGAAGGTCATCGGCACGATCGCCGACCACCTCGCGGTGCCGTGGGGCATCGCGTTCCTGCCCGACGGGTCGGCCCTGGTCACCGAGCGGGACAGCGGCCGCGTCCTGCACATCGTCGGTCGCAACGGTGACCGAGGTCGGCACGCATCGACGAGGCGCAGGCCGCAGGGCGAGGGCGGGCTGCTGGGCGTGGCGGTGTCTCCGTCGTACGACCGGGACCAGCGGGTGTTCTTCTACGCCAGCACCTCCGAGGACAACCGGGTGCTGCGCACGACGTTCCGCAACGGCTCGCTCGGCCGGCTGGAGCCGATCCTCACCGGCATCCCCAACGCGTTCAACCACGACGGCGGCCGGATGATCTTCGGGCCCGACGGCTACCTCTACGTCTCCACCGGCGAGGCCGGGCAGCCCGAGCTCGCGCAGGACATGAGCTCGCTCGGCGGCAAGATCCTGCGGATCGACCAGGACGGCGACCCGGCGCGCGGGCAACCCCGACCCCTCGTCGCCGATCTGGACCTCCGGGCACCGCAACGTGCAGGGGCTCGCCTTCGACCACGAAGGCAACCTCTGGGCCTCGGAGTTCGGCCAGGACACCTGGGACGAGCTCAACCTGATCAAGCGCGGGTTCAACTACGGCTGGCCCGAGGTCGAGGGCAAGGGCAGCAAGACCCCCGACTTCACCGACCCGCAGGTGCAGTGGCGCACCGACGACGCCTCCCCCTCCGGGCTGGCCTTCCTCGACGGGCAGCTCTGGCTCGGCGCGCTCCGGGGCGAGCGGCTCTGGCGGGTCGACGTCAACGGGCAGCAGGCCAGCGACGAGAAGCCGTTCTTCGTCGGGAAGTACGGCCGGCTGCGCACCGTCGTACCCGCCCCCGACGGCAACCTCTGGGTCACCACCTCCAACCGCGACGGCCGCGGCGACCCCAGCTCCGAGGACGACCGGATCCTGCTCGTCCGGCCGTGAGCGGTCTGCGACGCGGTAGTCGTCACAGGGGTCACGGGAGCTGACAGAGTTTCCCCGGGCGGCCGGGGATACCTGCCGCGTGTCACGCCGGACGCGTACGACGGTCAGAGCGCCCTGACGGACAGCAGATCGTTCCCGGACGTCCGGGGAACGTCCTGCTATCCGGCCTACGACAGCCGCTCGAGGATCAGCTCGCGCACCCGGCCGGCGTCGGCCTGGCCGCGCATCTCCTTCATCACCGCGCCGATGAGGGCACCGGCGGCGGCGACCTTGCCGTCGCGGATCTTCTCGGCGACGTCGGGGTTGGCCTCGATCGCGCGGTCGACGGCCTCGCCGAGCGCGCCCTCGTCGGAGACGATCGCCAGCCCGCGGGCGGCGACGACCTCGTCGGGCGTGCCCTCGCCGGCGAGCACGCCGTCGAAGACCTGGCGGGCGAGCTTGTCGTTGATCGAGCCGTCGTCGACGAGCGCCTGGATGCGGGCGACGTCGGCCGGGGTGATCGGCAGCGCGGAGATCTCGGTGTTCTGCTCGTTGGCGCGACGGGCCAGCTCGGAGAGCCACCACTTGCGGGCGGCCTGCGGGGAGGCGCCGGCGGCGATGGTCTCCTCGACCAGGCCGAGCGCACCGGCACCGACGGTGTCGCGCATCTCGAGGTCGGAGAAGCCCCAGTCGGCCTGCAGCCGGGCACGGCGCTCGCGCGGCGGCTCGGGCAGCGAGCCGCGCAGCTCCTCGACCCACTCGCGCGACGGCGCGACCGGGACCAGGTCGGGCTCGGGGAAGTAGCGGTAGTCCTCGGCGTCGGACTTCTCGCGGCCCGACGTGGTGATGCCGGTGTCCTCGTGCCAGTGCCGCGTCTCCTGCAGGATCGAGCCGCCGCCGGCCAGGATCGCCGCGTGCCGGCCGATCTCGTAGCGCGCCGCCCGCTCGACCGAGCGCAGCGAGTTGACGTTCTTGGTCTCGGTGCGGGTGCCGAGCTCGCCCGAGCCGGCCGGCGCGAGCGAGAGGTTGACGTCGCAGCGCAGCGAGCCCTGCTCCATGCGTACGTCGGAGACACCGAGGCCGAGGATCAGCTCGCGCAGGTGCGCGACGTACGCCCGCGCGACCGCCGGCGCCTTCTCGCGCGTGCCCATGATCGGCTTGGTGACGATCTCGATCAGCGGGATGCCGGCGCGGTTGTAGTCGACGAGGGAGTACTCCGCACCGTGGATGCGGCCGGTGGCGCCGCCGACGTGCAGCGACTTGCCGGTGTCCTCCTCCATGTGGGCGCGCTCGATCTCGACGCGGAAGGTCTCGCCGTCGACCTCGACCTCGGTCCAGCCCTCGAAGGCGATCGGCTCGTCGTACTGCGAGGTCTGGAAGTTCTTCGGCATGTCCGGGTAGAAGTAGTTCTTCCGCGCGAACCGGCACCACTCCGCGATCTCGCAGTTCAGCGCGAGGCCGATCCGGATCGCCGACTCGACCGCCTTGCCGTTGACCACCGGCATCGAGCCCGGGCAGGCCGAGGCACGTCGGGCAGGTCTGGGTGTTCGGCTCGCCGCCGAAGGTCGCCGGGCAGCCGCAGAACATCTTGGTGTTGGTGTTCAGCTCGACGTGGACCTCGAGGCCCATCGCCGGGTCGTACGACGCGAGCGCGTCGTCGAACGAGAGCAGCTCTGCCGTCGTCATCGGGCCACCGCCTTGTCCAGCTTCTCGGGATCGAGCAACGGTCCGCCCCACTGCTGCTCGAGCAGCGTCTCGAGCGCCGCGCCGACGCGGTAGAGCCGGTCGTCGGCCATCGCCGGAGCCAGCACCTGGAAGCCGACCGGCAGGTCGTCCTCGGGAGCGAGCCCGGCCGGCACGGAGAGACCGGGGACGCCGGCGAGGTTGGCCGGGATGGTGGCGATGTCGTTGAGGTACATCGCCAGCGGGTCGTCGAGCTTCTCGCCCAGCTTGAACGCGGTCGTCGGCGCGGTCGGCGAGACCAGCACGTCGGCCTGCTCGAAGGCCCGCTCGAAGTCGCGGCTGATCAGCGTGCGCACCTTCTGCGCCTGGCCGTAGTAGGCGTCGTAGTAGCCGCTCGACAGCGCGTAGGTGCCCAGGATGATGCGCCGCTTCACCTCGTCACCGAAGCCGGCGTCGCGGGTCGCGCGCATCACCTCCTCGGCGCTCGGCGCCTCCACTCCTTCGGGCAGCACCCGCAGGCCGTAGCGCATCGCGTCGAAGCGGGCGAGGTTGGAGGACGCCTCGCTCGGCATGATCAGGTAGTACGCCGCCAGCGCGTGCACGAAGTTCGGGCAGCTCACCTGCACGATCTCGGCACCGGCCTTGACCAGCAGCTCGACGGCCTCGTCGAAGCGCTGCTGCACGCCGGCCTGGTAGCCCTCGCCACCGAGCTCGGCGACCACACCGACCCGCAGACCGGAGAGGTCACCGGTGACGCCGGCGTACGCCGACTCCGCGACCAGCGGGACCGGCTGGTCGATGCTCGTCGAGTCGAGCGGGTCGTGCCCGCCGACGATCTCGTGCAGCAGCGCCGCGTCGAGGACGGTGCGCGTGACCGGGCCGGCCTGGTCGAGCGAGTTCGCCATCGCGACCAGCCCGTAGCGGGAGATCCCGCCGTAGGTCGGCTTGGCGCCGACGGTGCCGGTGACCGCGCCGGGCTGGCGGATCGAGCCGCCGGTGTCGGTGCCGATCGCGAGCGGCGCCATGAAGGCGGCGACCGCCGCGGCGGAGCCGCCGCCGGAGCCGCCGGGGATCCGGTCGAGGTCCCACGGGTTGCGGGTGGGGCCGTACGCCGAGTGCTCGGTCGAGGAGCCCATCGCGAACTCGTCCATGTTGGTCTTGCCGAGGATCGGGAGTCCGGCCTCCTTGAGGCGCCGGACCACCGTGGCGTCGTACGGCGGGATCCAGCCCTCGAGGATCTTCGAGCCGCACGTCGTGGGCAGCCCCTCGGTCGCGAGCACGTCCTTGACCGCGATCGGCACGCCGTCGAGGCGGGAGCGGATGTCGCCGGTCGCGCGCCGCTCGTCGGAGTCGCGGGCCGCTGCGAGCGCACCCTCGGCGTCGACGTGCAGGAACGCGTGCACGTCGGCGTCGACGGCCGCGATCCGGTCGAGGAACGCCTGGGTGATCTCGACGCTCGTCGTCTCGCCCGCGCCGAGCGCCGCGGCGAGGTCGGACGGCGCTCCGGGTGATCAGCGAGCTCACTGCTCGTCCCCGAGGATGCGGGGTACGGCGAAGCGCTGGTCCTCGACCGCCGGGGCACCGGACAGCGCCTGCTCGGGGGTGAGGCACGGAGCCTCGACGTCCTCGCGGAACACGTTGGTGACCGGGATCGGGTGCGAGGTCGGCGGGATGTCCTCGGCGGCGACCTCGTTGATCGAGGCGACCGACTCGAGGATCACCGACAGCTGCGGCGCGAGGTGGTCGAGCTCGGCGTCGTCGAGGTCGATGCGGGCGAGGTCGGCCAGATGGCGCACCTCGTCGCGAGTGATCTCAGGCATGGCCGCAATCCTAGGCGTCGGGCCGTCGGCGTATCTGGCGGGCACCCGGCGCACTCCTCCGGGCAACGAGTCCCCAGGAGACGCGATGACCAGCACGCTCCCGCACCGACTTCCCCGCCAGCGCACCGTCGAGGTGGCACCCTCGCGCACCACGCCGTACCTCGAGCTCGACGTGTCCGACCGCCGTCCGCCACTTCGTCGACCTCGCCTCGGCGCTGCCCGGCACGGCCGTGCACTACGCCGTGAAGGCCAACCCGCACCCGCAGCTGCTCGCCGAGCTCGCCGCCGTCGGCTGCCGGTTCGACGTCGCCAGCCCCGCCGAGGTCCGCGCGGCACTCGACGCCGGCGCGACTCCCGACGACCTCGTCTACTCCAACCCGGTCAAGCGCCGCGACCACGTCGTCGAGTCAGCCGCGCTCGGCGTCCGGCTCTTCGTCGTCGACTCCCTCGACGAGGTCGACAAGGTGGCCGAGGCCGCTCCGGGGAGCCGGGTGCTGTGCCGCCTCGTCACGTCCGGCGAGGGCTCCGACTGGCCGCTGTCGCGCAAGTACGGCTGCTCGACGTACGAGGCGGTCGAGGTGCTCACCCTCGCCGACCAGCTCGGTCTCGAGGCCGCCGGCGTCTCCTTCCACGTCGGCTCGCAGCAGCGCGACCCCGAGGCCTGGGCCAAGCCGATCGCGGCCGCCGCCCGCGTCTTCGAGCTCCTGCGCACCCGCGGGATCTCCCCCAGCGTCCTCGACCTCGGCGGCGGGTTCCCCGCTTCGCACGAGGACGGCTGCCGCCCGGTCTCGTCGTACGGCGAGGCCATCGAACGCCACCTCCAGCACTCCTTCGGCGACGACCGCCCCGAGACCCTGGTCGAGCCGGGACGCGGCATCGTCGGCGACGCCGGCACCCTCGTCGCCTCGGTGATCGGTGTCATCGACCGGGGCGGGGTGCGCTGGGTCTACCTCGACGCCGGCGTCTTCACCGGGCTGGTCGAGACCCTCGAGGAGGCGATCCGCTACCGGATCACCACCTCCGCAGACGGAGCCGCCACCGGACCGTGCGTGCTGGCCGGGCCGACCTGCGACAGCGCCGACGTGCTCTACCAGGACCGGATGGTCGACCTGCCGGTCACGCTCGTCCGAGGGCGACGAGGTCCGGCTGCTCTCGTCGGGCGCCTACACCAGCTGCTACTCGACCGTGGGGTTCAACGGGTTCGCTCCGCTGCCGACCT
Source organism: uncultured Actinomycetota bacterium (assembly GCA_963797505.1). Classification (GTDB taxonomy): domain Bacteria; phylum Actinomycetota; class Actinomycetes; order Propionibacteriales; family Nocardioidaceae; genus Marmoricola. The sequence continues at coordinate 110,148 of CAWCQB010000010.1, forward strand.
TCCTGCGGGATCGATGAGATGCCGCGCCTCGACGGGACCACCCGTCGCGCCATCGTCGCCCACGCCATCGGCGCCCTCGCCGTCGCGCTCCCCTGGCCGCTGCTGCTGGTCCTCGTCGCCGCGAACACCGACAACCCGTGGCTGCTCGGGCTCGCCGGCAGCGCGCGGATGCTCCCCTACGTCGCGATCTCCTGGCTGACCGCACGGCTGGCCGACGCGATGCGCCGCGACCTGATCGTGCGGGCCACGCTGCTGGCCCGCGGCGTGCTGCTCACCGCGACCGCGCTCGCCGTCGTCGCCGAGCGCCCGTGGGTCGCGGTGGTCTGCTGCACGCTGGCCGTCGCCATCGCCACGCCCGCCTATCCCGCGATGGTGGCCGCGATGCCCGGGATCGCCGGCGAGCGACGACGCTCGGCCACCGACCTGCTCGTCACGGTCGAGGTGGGCGCGTTCGTCGTCGGCGCTGCGGTCGGCGGGCTGCTGCTGGGCTCCGCCACCCGGGACGTGCTGCCGTGGGTCCCGGTCGCCATGACCGTCGTCGCCATGGTGCTGATCCTGCCGGTCACCATGCCGGCCCCTCGTCGACGCCAGGGACGCGGCCACCGCCCCTCGGCGTACGCAGCCCTGCGACGCGCGCCTTCCGCCTGGCGCGCGATCGCGGTCATGGCCGCGGTGAACCTGGGCATCTCGCTGGTCGCACTCGCCCTGCTCCCGATGGCGTTGGACTCCTGGTCCTCCGACGCCGCGGGCTACGGGCTGGCCACCGGGGTGCTCGGGTTCGCCGCTCTCGGCGCGCCGCTGCTCCGCCGGATCGGCGCGACCCCGGTCGTGTCGATGCGGCGAGGCCTGTTCCTCGTCGCGCTCGGCGTGCTGCTCGTCGTACCCGCTCCCTCGATCGGGTGGGCGCTCGTGCCGCTCGCCCTCGCCGGTGCCGCCGCGGTCAGCGTCGAGGCCGCCGCCACCAGCGTGCTGCAGGAGGAGGTCTCCGACGAGGTCCGGGCCTCCGTCTTCGGGCTCAACGACAGCGTGATCGTGGCGGCCGCCCTCGTCGGCTCCCTGATGGCGCCGGTGTCCGTCGAGCTGGTCGGCGGCGGACCTGCCCTCACCGCCACCGCCGTCGGCCTCGCGCTCGCGGCGTGGTTCGCCAGGGCGTCGACGGCCACTCCCAGCCCCCGGCTACCGTCGGTGGTCAGCGAGAAGGAGACCGATGACGACGCGCAGACCGTGGAGGACCGCCCGACGAGGGACGGCGCTCCTCACGTGCCTGCTCAGCGCACTCCTGCTGACCGGCTGCTCGACGTCGAACGCCGAGGGCACCCAGCCGACCGGCTCGGGTGACACCACGCCGGTGCCGAGCGCGCCGCCCACCTCACTGAAGTACGTCGCCCTGGGCGACTCCTACGTCGCCGCACCCCTGGTGCCCGACCACCGACGTGGCCAACGGCTGCTTCCGCTCCTCGTCGAACTACCCCTCGGTCGTGGCGAAGAAGCTGGGCGCCACGCTCGACGACCGCAGCTGCGCCGGCGCGAGCACGAAGGACTTCGAGCACAGCCAGTACCCCGACGTACCCGCGCAGCTGACCGCGCTCAAGCCGCACGACCGATGTCGTGACGGTCGGGATCGGCGGCAACGACGAGAAGGTCTTCGGCCGGCTGGTCGACCGGTGCCCGGCGCTGAAGGCCAGCGACCCCACCGGGGCGCCCTGCCAGACGGCCATGGGCGCGTCCGGCAAGGACGCGCTGCTCAGTGCGCTCGACCGCACCGGCGTCGTCGTCACCCGGCTGCTCCGCGAGGTGCACCAGCGCGCACCGAAGGCACGCGTGCTCGTGGTCGGCTACCCCCAGATCGTCTCGGCCACGAACGTCTGCCCCGAGCTCCCGCTCGCCCGCGGCGACTACGCCTACGCCGAGCGGGTGAACTTCGCGCTCACCGAGATGCTGCGCAAGGCCGCGAAGGCCTCGCGGCTCGACGTACGTCGACGTGTGGACCGCCAGCAAGGGCCACGACATCTGCTCCGCCGACCCCTGGATCAACGGCTCGGTCGACAACGAGCGGCAGGCCGCGCGCTACCACCCCTTCGCCAAGGAGCAGGCGGCCGTCGCCGACCTGGTGGTCCGGGCCATCCGCTGACCCGGGCCAGGAGTTCAGCCCGACTTGCCCTCGCCCATCATCAGGAGCGAGGCGACCAGGAAGCACACCGCTCCGAGGACGGTCCCGCCGTTCGCGAGCTGCACGTGCGAGATCGATCCCGACGGGTCGAAGTGCGCGCCGACGGCCGACAGCCCGAAGAAGACCGAGCCCCACATGTTGAGTGCCGTGATGTGCCAGTCGCGCTCGCCCGGCCGCCAGGACCACCAGCGGTGGCCGGCCTCGACGAAGGCGAGGGCCGAGGCGACCAGGAAGCACACCGAGCCCAGGGCATCGGGGCGCCACACGATCCGGTTGGCCAGGTCGGCGGGCACGTCGAACAGGCCGGCGAACGTGGTCACGTTGAAGTAGAGCGTGCCGACCAGCTGGATCGAGGCCGCCCAGAACCCGAGGTGGCGCGGCATCCAGCCGAACCAGCGGTGCCCGTCCTCGCGCACCACCTGGACGTAGGTGAGGTAGCCGGCCGTGGTGAAGAACAACGACCCGACGAAGAAGGTGTAGGCATCCGCGCGGGCACCGACCGCGTTGGCGTACGCCGGGAGCGGGCCGACGACGAAGCAGACCGATCCCACGGCGAACAACAACGCCGTCCACCAGGTGAGGCCGCGTCCGTGGACCTTGCGATGGGCCCGTGCCTGCCAGTGCACGACGCGGCCGTCGGAGCGCACGTAGCGCACCCGCGTGACGAAGGGCCGCGGCCCGTCGCGTCGTCACCTCGGTGGCGTCGGCCGGTACCCGGATCGGTAACCCGGAGAGGACGGTGCCGGCGGCCATGAGCGGACGAGGTCGGGGTCAGTGGCCCGGACCGACCACCATCTTGCGGCGCTCCGACTCATGGGCCCCGCCCTTGGCCTCGAGCGTCGCGCACGCCTCGATGATGTCGCGCGCCAGCGTGTCGACGTGCTCGCGGCTCATCGTCTCCTTCACCAGTGCGCGCATGATCGTCACGTCCTGCGCATCCGGCGGAAGGGTGTACGCCGGGACCATCCAGCCTCGTTCCGCCGAGAGCTGCCAGGCGATGTCGAACTCGTTGTAGCTGCGCTCCTCCTTGAGCTTGAACGCGACCAGCGGGAGCTGCTCCTCGTCACGGCCGATCACCTCGAACAGGTCCATCGCCTCGAGCTTGTCCGCCAGCACCTCGGCGTTCTGCTGCATCGCCTGCATGATGTAGGTGTAGCCCTCGCGGCCGTAGCGGACGAGGTTGTAGTACTGCGCGAGCACCATCGCCGACCCGGTCGAGAAGTTCAGCGTGAACGTCGCATCGGTCTTGCCGAGGTAGTTCTCCTCGAAGACGAGGTCCTTGGCGAGGTCGGCCTTCTCCCGGAAGATCAGCCAGCCGATGCCCGGGTAGACGAGACCGAACTTGTGCCCGGACACGTTGATCGAGCGGACCTGCTCGAGCCGGAAGTCCCACGGGGAGTCGGGGTAGAGGAACGGCCAGACGAAGCCACCGCTCGCACCGTCGACGTGCAGGGGCACGTCGAGACCCTGCTCGGCCTTGAGGCGCACGAGGAGGTCGTTGATCCCGACGATGTCGTCCTTGTGGCCGGTGAAGGTGGTGCCGAGGACGGCGGCGACGCCGATCGTGTTCTCGTCGACCTGTGGCGCGACGTCGTCCGGACCGATCGTGTACTTGTCCGGCTGGAGCGGCACGATCCGCGGCTCCACGTCGAAGTAGCGGCAGAACTTCTCCCACACCACGTGCACGTCGCCACCGAAGACGAGGTTCGGTGCCGCCGTGGACGCACCCGCGGCCTCGCGACGCTTGCGCCAGTTCCACTTCAGGGAGAGCGCGCCCAGCATGATCGCCTCGGACGAGCCCTGGGTACGCGCGCCCGGTGGTCTCGCCGGGAGCGTTGAACAGGTCGGCGAGCATCCGGATGCAGCGTTGCTCGATCTCGGCCGTCCGCGGGTACTCGGCATGGTCGATGAAGTTCCGGTGCAGGTTGCCGGCGATGATCTTCCGGGCCTCGGGCTCCATCCAGGTCGTCACGAAGGTGGCCAGGTTGCGGGCCGGGTCGCCTTCGAGAGCGATGTCCTCACCCACCAGCCGCATCGCCTCGACGGGCGACATGCCGCTGTCCGGGAAGGTCTTGGTCGGTACCTCACGGGTCAGGAACCTGTTGCCGAAGAGCGCTGCGCTGGCGGCGGCGGGGCTGGGAGTTTCAGTCACCCTCTCGACACCACCGCACACATCGCGGCCCGGCTTCACCCGGATCAGGTGACACCGGCCGCGGCTGTCAGGCGGAGCCGTTCTCCAGCAGCGTCTTGAAGCCGTCCTCGTCGAGGACGGTCACACCGAGCTGCTCGGCCTTCTCCGCCTTGGAGCCGGGACTGTCGCCAACCACCACGTAGTCGGTCTTCTTGGACACGCTCGAGGCGGCCTTGCCGCCGCGCGAGACGATCGCCTCCTTGGCGCCGTCGCGGCTGAAGTCGACCAGCGAACCGGTCACCACGATGGTCATGCCCTCGAGGGTCTGCGGCGTCGAGGTGTCGCGCTCGTCCTCCATGCGTACGCCGGCCTCGCCCCACTTGCGCACGATCTCGTTGTGCCAGTCGGACTCGGGGCCGTCGAACCAGTCGCGCACCGACGCCGCGATCGTCGGGCCCACCTGCTCGGCCGCCGAGATGTCGGCCTCCGAGGCGGCGCGGATCGCCTCCATCGAGCCGAACTCGGCGGCCAGGGCTCGCGCGGCGGTCGGTCCCACGTGGCGGATCGAGAGCGCGACGACCACCCGCCACAGCGGGACGTCCTTGGACTTCGCGAGGTTGTCGAGCAGCTTCTCCCCGTTCGCTGAGATCTGTGGCCCGTCCTCACCCTTCTTGGCCGCGCGCGTGAACAGGTCGGTGCGCAGGAGCTTGTCGCGGTCGAGGTCGAAGACGTCGCCCTCGTCCTCGATCACCCCGGCGCGCAGCAGCTCGTAGGCCGCCTCGGAGCCGAGGCCCTCGATGTCGAAGGCGCCTCGACCGGCGACGTGGAAGACGCGGTCGAGCAGCTGGGACGGACAGGTGTGGTGGTTGGGGCACCGCAGGTCCTTGTCGCCCTCCTTCTCCTCGACCAGCGTGGTGCCGCACGACTCGCACTCGGTCGGCATCACCCACTCGGCCAGCCCCTTCGGGCGCAGCGCCATCACCGGCCCGAGGATCTCGGGGATCACGTCGCCGGCCTTGCGCAGGATCACGGTGTCGCCGGGGCGGACGTCCTTGCGCTTCACCTCGTGGGCGTTGTGCAGGGTGGCCCGCTCGACCGTGGAGCCGGCGACCTTGGTCGGCTCCATCACCCCGAACGGCGTCACCCGGCCGGTGCGCCCGGTGTTGGTGCGGATCTCGAGGAGCTTGGCGTTGACCTCCTCGGGCGGGTACTTGAACGCGATCGCCCAGCGCGGCGCACGGCTGGTCGAACCGAGCCGGCGCTGGAGGGAGACGTCGTCGACCTTCACCACGACGCCGTCGATCTCGTAGGGCACGATCGAGTGCCGGTGCTCACCGGCGTTCTCGATGTAGGCCTCGACGTCCTTCAGGGTCGCGACGACCTTCACCTGGTCGGAGACCGGCAGGCCCCAGGCCGCCAGCGCCTCGTAGGAGTGTGACTGCGCCCGGGGCTGGAAGCCCTCGCGCTTGCCGAGGCCGTGGCAGACCATGCCGAGGGCGCGGCTGGCGGTGACCTTGGGGTCCTTCTGCCGCAACGAGCCGGCCGCGGAGTTGCGCGGGTTGGCGAACTGCTGCTTGCCGGCCTCCACCAGCGACTCGTTGAGCCGCTCGAACGCCTCGACCGGGAGGAACACCTCGCCGCGCACCTCGATCAGCTTCGGCACGGGGAACTTCTTCGTCCCCTTCAGCCGGTGGGGCACCGAGTCGATCGTCTTGACGTTGGGCGTGACGTCCTCGCCGGTGCGGCCGTCGCCACGCGTCAGGGCACGGACCAGACGGCCGTCCTCGTAGAGCAGGTTGATCGCCAGGCCGTCGACCTTGAGCTCGCAGAGCAGCGCGGGCGCCTCGATGCCGTCGCGACCGAGCCGGGCGTACCAGGTCTCCAGCTCCTCGTAGGAGAAGGCGTTGTCGAGGCTCTCCATCCGCTCGAGGTGGTCGACCGCGGTGAACTCGGTGGACACCGCGCCGCCGACCTTCTGGGTGGGCGAGTCGGGCGTGCGGAGGTCGGGCACCTCCTCCTCGAGCGCCTCGAGCCGCCGCATCTTCTTGTCGAAGTCGGCGTCGTCGATGGTCGGGTCGTCGAGCACGTAGTAGCGCCAGCGCGCCTCCTCGACCTCTTCCGCGAGCACGCGGTGCTCCTGGCGCAGCTCGGCCTGCGGGTCGGTGTCGGGGGTGGCGTCGCCGGGCTCCGGGCGCGCGATGCCTGTCTCGGTCTCCGTCTCGCTCACGGGTCCATCTTGCCGTGCCGCGCCGACAGTCAGCACGGGTGCGTCGGGCCCCACCCATCCGGAGCTTGACCTGTTCCGAAACACTGGGGACCACACGATCGGAGTGACGCATGCCCTCTCCCGGACTCGACCGCAGGGAGCCCACCGGGGACCCGCGCGGCCTCGTGCTGATGCTGCACGGCGGCGCGAAGACCGGCCTGAACGAGGTCGGAGGCAGGAGCGCCTCGTTCCGGCGTACGTCGGCCATGCGCAACGCGATCGGCAAGCAGCTGCTCGGAGCGGATCTCTCGCTGTGGCTGCTGCGCTTCGGCGTCCGGGGCTGGAACTACGGCGCCGGACCCGAGCCCTCACCCGTCCCCGACGCGCGCTGGGCCCTCGACCAGGCCGCGGCCGCGCACCCCGGCGTACCCGTCGTGCTGCTCGGCCACTCGATGGGCGCCCGCACCGCTGTCTACGTCGCCGACCACCCCAGCGTGGTGGGTGTCGTCGCGATGGCGCCGTGGCTGGAGCCGCAGGACCCCGTCGACACCCTCGACGGCCGTCACCTGATCGCGGGCCACGGCACCCGGGACAAGATCACGTCGTACAAGATGACGCGGGCGTACGTCGACCGCGCCAGCCGGACCGCCGCCTCGGCGAGGTTCGTCGACATGGGCCGCCTCGGCCACTACATGCTGCACAAGCCCGGCGAGTGGAACCGCTTCGCCGTGCGCAGCACCCTCGAGGTCCTCGACCTCGCCGTTCCCACCCCGACCCACGAGGAATGCCTGGACCGTCGCGACAGTTGACGCAGGCAATGACTTCTGTTGCCGCCCCAGCCGCGCCCGCCACCATGGCGGGCGCTCGTGTTCCCGTCCTCGTCGGCCTGCTCTTCGGGCTCACCGGGCTCGGTAGCTCCTCGGCGGCGATCGTGCTGCCCGTGCTGGGCTCCGACCTCGACGTGAGCATCGGCATCGGCGCGTGGGCGATCAGCCTCTACGCCCTGATGCTCGCGGTCGCGACGGCCGTCTACGGCCGGGTCTCCGACCTCGTCGGGCCTGCGCCTGCCGCTGCTCGTCGGGGTCAGCCTGATGACCATCGGCGCGCTCGCCGGTGCCCTCGCCCCCGACTTCGGCTTCCTGCTCGGCGCCCGGATCGTCCAGGGCGCCGGCGCGGCCGCCGTGCCCACCATCGGCGTGGCCATCGTCAGCGCCCGCTTCTCCGGTCCGGCCAAGGCCGTGGCCCTGGGCCAGGTCGCCGGCACCGCCGCCGCCGTGTCCTGCCTCGGCCCGCTCGCCGGCGGGACCATCGAAGGGCTGCTCGGCTGGCGCACGGTGATCGCCCTGCCCATGCTCGGCGCGCTGATGCTGCCGCTGCTGTGGCGCTGGGTGCCCACCACCGGGAGCCGCGCCCGCCTCGACCTCTTCGGTGCCGTCCTCGTGGCCGCCACGGCGGCCGGGGTGGTGCTGCTCGTGCAGTCGCCGTCGACCGGCCCGGCGGTGGCGATCGTCGGGGCGGCGCTCGCGGTGCTCGGCGTGCCGGCCGTGGCGGCGTGGGTACGCCGCCGGCCGAACGGCTTCCTGCCCGTCGCCGTCATCCGCAACCCCGTCGTCGTCCGCAGCGCCCTGGCCGCAGCGGCGGTCCCGGCGGCGTGGTTCGCCCTGCTGATCGCCGTGCCGGCCGTCCTGGTCGGCCGCGGCTGGGAGCCGTGGCAGGTGGGCGTGGCGCTGATCCCGAGCGCCGTCATGGGACTGCTCGCGCCACGCCTGGCGAGCCCGCTGCTGAACCGGATCGGACCGCCGCGTGCGCTCGCGCTCGCGGCCGTCGTGGCCGCGGCTGCGCTGGGCGTCTCGGCGCTCGGAGCGTCCACCGGGTCCGCCGTGCTGCTCGTGGTCGCCGTCGTGGGCGTGACCTTCTCGTTCGGGCTCGGCCAGCCGGCGCTGATGGAGGCCGTGGGCGACGCGGTGACCGACGACGTGCGCGGGGTCGCTCTCGGCATCGCGACGCTCTTCTTCCTCGTCGGCGGCGGGGTCGGCTCCGCGGTCGTCGGCGGGCTCGGCGACGTGCTCGGCATGCCGACAGCGCTGCTGCTGCTCGCAGCCCTTCCGCTCATCGGACTCGTCGCCCTCGTGCCGCAGCTGGCACGCGGGGTGTCCGAGGTCACCCTGTCGGATTGAAACCAGCCGAGCCGCGGGCTCGTCGTACTGGTGGACCTGTTTTCGACCCAGTTCTGAGGATCATGACCAAGCAAGACCCCGAGCGCAGGCTCGAGCTCTCCCCTGCCCAGGTCGCCGGCAGCGCGCTGGCCGCGATGTCGGGTGCGGTGTTCATCTCGTGGGCCGGTACGGCGGGCACCCTGATCGGCGCCGCCGCCGGCAGCGTCATCGCCACCGTGGGTTCAGCCACGTACACCTGGTCGCTCCGGCGCAGCCGGGACGCCGCCCGTCGTACCGCCGAGCGCATGCGCCAGACCGCCCTCGTCGCGAACGGCCGGCCCCGGAGCGTCGCCGCAGACCACCACCACGGTCGACGAAGCGCCGTCGCTCGCCGCGCCGCTGGGACCTGCCCTGGGGCAAGGTCGCGCTGGCCAGCCTCGCCGTGATGGTCGCGGGCATGGCCGGCATCACCGCCGTCGAGGCGGTCACCGGCCGGTCGGTGTCGTCGTACACCGGAGGCGGCGACAGCTCGAGCACGACCCTGGGCAGCGTCGTCGGATCCGGGCAGCAGCCGACGAAGGAGCACGCCAGGAAGCCCACCAAGGCGACTCCCACCGAGACGAGCACGCCGACGCCCGACCCGGGCACCGAGGCCGCGCCGACACCGGCACCCGCCGTCCCGCGCCCTCGACGCCGGCCACGCCCGCACCGACGACCGACCCGACACCGACCCCTTCGGTGCCTCCGGCCGTGACACCGGACCCCGGCACCGACGCGAACGGCGCAGTAGCCCCGGGCCACTGGGCCACGAATTACTGGACCAGCGGGAATGGATTTCCGTCGGCCCGGGTTCGGTTCGTATGCTCGATGAAACGAAACGGTTTCGTTTCATCCCCCCATCCGGACCACTCACGGGAGCTCCGCGTGCAGAAGCCGACCATCACCGGGTCGCGACCTCGCGTCGAGGGTGATCGCGAGGACGAGATCCTCGAGGCCACGCTCGAGCTGCTGCTGGACGTCGGCTACGACCGGCTGACCCTGGACGCCGTCGCGCGGCGCGCCCGGGCCAGCAAGGCGACCCTCTACCGCCGCTGGGAGGACAAGCCCAGCCTGGTCGTGGACGCGATGGTCCGCGCCAAGCACGCACCGCACGTGGAGAGCCACGACACCGGGTCGCTGCGCGGCGACCTGGTCACCACCTTCTGCGGCGCCCACGGCATGGGCCGCAACGAGGCCACCGGGATGCTCGGCTCGGTGATCACGGCGCTCTCCAGCGACCCCGAGTTCGCCCGCCGGTTCCGCGAGGCGTTCATCGCCCCCAAGGTCCAGGTCTCGCGCGACATCTACCAGCGCGCGATCGACCGGGGCGAGATCCCGGCCGACGTCGACATCGAGATCATCGCCCCCGCCCTCGCCGGCATCCTGCTCCACCGCTCGTTCGTGATGGGCGTCGTCCCCGACGACGAGACCGTCGAGCGCGTCATCGACAACGTCATCCTCCCGGCCGTGTCACATTCCGCGGCCCCCACAGGTCTCACCCGCAAGGCCGGCGACCCCGGCCAGTCCTCGAGCTCAGCCAAGAAGAAAGCAAGGACCTCATGAGCAACGTCACTGCGGCCACGGACGTCCCCACCGGGACGCCCAAGGGCCACTCCCGCCTCGGATGGGCCCTCGTGCTCATCTCCGTGGCGCAGCTGATGGTGGTGCTGGACGGCACCATCGTCAACATCGCACTTCCCTTCATCCAGAAGGACCTCGACATCGCCAGCGCCAACCTGCGCTGGGTCGTCACCGGCTACGCCCTCGCCTTCGGCAGCCTGCTGCTGCTCGGCGGGCGCCTCGGTGACCTCTTCGGACGCCGCAAGGTGTTCATGACCGGCCTGATCATCTTCGGCGTCGCGTCGCTGCTCGGTGGCCTCGCCACCAGCGAGGGCACCCTGCTCGCCGCCCGTGCGCTGCAGGGCCTCGGTGCCGCGCTGGCCTCGCCGGCCGCGCTCGCGCTGATCACCACGACCTTCCCCGCCGGTCCGATGCGCAACCGCGCCTTCGCCGTGTACGCCGCCATGTCCGGTGTCGGCGCGGCCGTGGGCCTGCTCCTCGGTGGCTGGCTGACCGGTCTCGACAGCGTCTTCGGGCTCAGCGTCGAGGGCTGGCGGCTGACCCTGCTGATCAACATGCCGATCGGCATCATCACCGCCCTGCTGGCGCCGCGCTTCCTCGCCGAGTCGGAGTCGCACCCGGGTCAGCTCGACCTCCCCGGCGCGTTCACCGGCACCCTGGGCCTGCTCGGCCTGGTCTACGGCCTGAGCCGTGCCGGCACCGACGGCTGGACCGACACCTGGACGATCGCCAGCCTGGTCGCCGGCATCTCGCTGCTCGTGCTGTTCCTCGTGACCGAGCGCCGGATCGAGCACCCGCTGCTGCCGGTGCGCGTCTTCATGAACCGCACCCGAGCGGCGAGCTTCGTGGCGATGTTCTTCGCACCGGCCGCCATGTTCGCGATGTTCTTCTACCTCAGCCAGTACATCCAGACGGTGATGGGCTTCAGCCCGATCAAGGCCGGCGTGGCGTTCCTGCCGTTCTGCTTCGGCCTGGTGGCCGCTGCCGGCATCTCCTCGAACCTGGTGAACCGGATCGACCCGCGCTACCTCGCGGGTGCCGGCACCCTGATGGCAGCCGGTGCGCTCTTCGGCTTCTCGCGGCTGCCCTACGACACCTCGTTCCCGGTGACCAACGTCCAGGGCAGCTACCTCACCGACCTGCTGCCGTTCATCCTGCTGATGTCCTTCGGCATGGGGATGACGTTCGTGCCGCTGACCCTGACCGCCGTGCACCACCTGCGCAACGAGGACACCGGCATCGGGTCCGGCGTACTGAACACGATGCAGCAGGTCGGCGGCGCCCTCGGGCTCTCGCTGCTCGGGACGGTGGCGACCCAGACGATCAACAGCCGGGTCGACGTGCTGCAGTCGTCCGCCGAGAAGGCCGCCGCCGCCGGCGGACCGGCCCTCTCCCAGGCGCAGCAGCAGGCGGCGCAGGTCGTCGCCAGCCACCAGGTGTTCACCGAGGGTGCGACCTCGGCGTTCCTGCTCGCGGCCGGCCTGATGGTCATCGCCTCGCTCGTGACGTGGATCTTCCTCAACGTCCGGCACAAGGAGCTGGCCACCGACGGCCCGGAGGCCGTGGTCGCGGTCTGAGCTCGCAGCGTCAGCCGGTCAGCGCCTCGCTGATCGCGTCGACGAAGGCGGGGAGGTCGTCGGGATTGCGGCTGGTGATGAGCCGGCCGTCCACGACGACCTCTTCGTCCTTCCACGTCGCGCCGGCGTTCTCGAGGTCGAGGCGTCAGGCTCGGGTAGCTGGTCAGCGTGCGGCCCTTCGCCACCCCGGCGTTGATCAGCAGCCAGGGTCCGTGGCAGATCACGGCGACCACCTTGTCGGTGTCGAGCGCCTCGCGGACGATCTCCTGGGCGTCCTCGTCGACGCGGATGTGGTCGGCGTTGACGGTCCCGCCGGGTACGACGACCGCGTCGACCGTCGAGACGTCGAGGTCGCCGAAGGTGCCGTCGACGTCGACCTTCTGGGTGGGTGACGTGTCGCCCTCGACCGCCTGGATCGGGTCGGTGTCGGCGGAGTAGATCTTCACCTCCGCGCCCGGCCTTGGTGAGCTCGTCACGCGGGGTGACCAGCTCGGCCTCCTCGAAGTGGTCGGTGGCGATGATGGCGATCTTCTTGCCGTTCAGGTCGGTCATGTCTCTCCTTCGGGTCGGCTGGCTTCGCCGTACCCGACCTGGCGCCGCCAAGCGGTCCGACACCCGGCCCGCGAAGTCCGGCTCGAGCGTGGATCTGGTGACCGCGACCCGACAACGGCCGCTGGACAGCCGGCAGACGAGCAGGTCGTCGGTGTCCGTAGGCCGTGAGGACTACGCGATCGTCGTCGAGCCACCTGACGATGAGTCAGAAGTTGCCGTACGTGGTGTGCCGGCGAGGCAGCCGGAACCGCACTTCACCTGAGCGGCGAGAGTGCCAGCGCTGCGCCGTAGATCGACGTCGAGGTCACCGTCGTCACCGATGGACAGGTGATTGCCCTCGCGCCGGAAGTCGAACGCCGTCGGTGAGCTCGGGCTGCGGGGACACCGCCCCTCGGTCTCCTGAGTGCGGCGACACGAACGTGCGTCCGCGACTCCCCCGGTCCGGCGCGGTACGACGCCCACGAGCACCGGCACCTGGGCCCCGTCGAGACGCTCGAAGCGCATCGCGTTGCCCGTGAAGGAAGACACATCGCCGGGCTAGGAGTAACGTCCAGGCACCATTCGACCGGCGTCCGGTAGCCAGTACACGTCGTCATCGAGCACCGCCATACGATCGTCGCTCCTGCCCGCGGACCCGAACCGGCCCGCCTCACGTCGCTCGTGCAGTGTCGTAGGCGACGTACTCGCCCGTCACGGCCGTAGCCGGCGTTGTTCGGGTGGTCCTCCGGATCCGGCTCGAACCAGACCAGCGGTCGACCCGGCGCTGGCGAACCACTGGAAGGCGAAACCCACGGCTGCACGGACGCGTAGACCGTGCCGATGCGGACGATCTCGGACCCGTCGGTGAACCAGAGTCGTTGCACAAGTCAGCGCTGCGGCTGGAAGCAGTTGCCACTTTCGGGCTGCCCTCGCGGGTGAACACGACCCCGTCGTCGGTGGCGGTGACGTTGCAGACCTTGCTGCCCACGTCGATCACGCGGTCACCCCAGTGGACCTCGTGGCCGGTGGCAGTAGGTGAGGCGCCGTACCGACGGCCCTTCCTCGTCGATCACGCTCGGCGCCGACGTCGGGCGTGGTGCCGGCGTCGCGGGCGGGGTCGTCGGTCCGGGCGGGTGACCGCGAGCAGGGCCACCACCGACGGTGAGGGCGAGGACGACGGCGACGACTGCGGCCGCCCACCACGCCGGCCTGCGACGCCGGCGAGCGCGCGTCGATCCGCGCGTGCACCTGGTCGAGACGCTCGGCCGGGACGTCCCTCGACGGCCGAGGCGCGCTCGGCCAGGACCTTCAGGTTCTCGGGGTTCACGGCCGGCTCCTCTCGTCCGCCGCGGGCTCGAGGGCCTCGTCGAGCCGGAGCTTCGCGAGCGCCTTGGCGCACTGGCTCTTCACGGTGCCGACGGAGCAGCCGAGCAGGTGCGCGGTCTCGGCCTCGGTGCGGTCCTCGAGGTAGCGGAGCACGACCACGGCACGCTGCCGCCGCGGGCAGGTGGCCGATCGCGTCCCACAGGTCCTGCCAGTCGGGCGTGCCCGCTCGACGCCACGCCGGTCGGGCAGGTCGGCGGTGGGCGTCTCGCGCGTCCACTGCCGTCGCCACCAGGACGCCGACGTGGTGACCAGGATCCGGCGCACGTAGGCCTCCGGGCTCCCCCTCGATGCGTCTCCACGCGAACCAGGCCTTGGTCAGCGACGGTCTGGAGGAGGTCCTCGGCGAGCGCCTCGTCGTGGACGAGGAGGTACGCCGTGCGCAGCAGCGCCGGGACCGCGCGACGACGAACGAGTCGAACTCCGCCTCGTCCTCCATGCCACCACGACCCTCGGGCGCGCCACCGGCTCGGTGCCGGCGTCGTCCCTACCTAGACGCGTTGGGCCGACCGAAAGGTTGCCCGGGTCCCAGCGTCCTCCCTTCGGAGGTGCCCGACAACGCTCAGCCGATCTCGGCCGCGGCCTCCTGGACGGCGCGCAGCGCCGCCCGGGCGTACGACGGAGTGGCTCCGGCCATCCCGCACGCCGGTGTGAGGACCAGCTGGTCGGCCACCTCGTCCGGGTCGAAGCCGAGCATGTCGAGCAGCCGCAGCACCCGCTCGACGACGGACCTGGTCGCCGGAGCCGCCTCGCCGGTCGACGGCACCACGCCGAGCAGCACGCGGGCGCCTTCGTCGAGCGCGGTCGCCAGCTCGTCGTACGCACCCGGCCGCGAGCACGCCGAGGTCGACCGACACTCCCCCGGCACCCGCGCCGCGCAGCAGCCCGATCGGCGGCTCGGCGGCGCAGCAGTGCGCGACGGTGGCCGTCTCGCCGGCCGCGGCGAACACCCACTCCAGCGCCTCGGAGGCCAGCGGTGGCGTCACCGAGCGGTGGCGGTTGAAGCCGGACGCCGTCGGCACCTGGCCGGCCATCACGGCGGGCAGGGAGGGCTCGTCCAGCTGGAGGAGCAGCTCGGCCCCGGGCACGCGGCGCTGCACGTCGGCCAGGTGCTCGCGCACGCCCTCGGCCAGCGCCTGCGCGAGCTCGCGACGCGCGCCGACGTCGGAGAGGACCCGGTCGCCGCGCGGCTTCTCGACCGTGCTCGCCAGCGTCCACGGGCCGGTGAGCTGGACCTTCAGCTGGCCCTCGTAGCCCTGGGTCAGCTCCTCGAGGGTGTCGAGGTCCTGCGCCAGCAGCGAGCGCGCGCGGCGGTGGTCGACGCCGGGTGCGTCGGTGAGCCGCCAGCCGGCCGGCTGGAGGTCGAAGCCGAGCTCGCCGATGACACCGAGGGTGCGACCGGTCATGCCGGCGATCGCTCCGCGGCCCGGGACCTCGGGCAGGTGCGGCAGGTCGGGCAGCTCGCCGAGCACCAGGCGCGACGGCCTCGCCGAAGTCCTCGCCGGGCATCGACCCGACGCCGGTGGCGCGGGCGTCATGCGGTGGCTCGGCGGTCGCGACGGGTGGCGGAGATGGTCGCGGAGCCGACGACCCGCGAGCCGTCGTACACCACGACGGCCTGGCCGGGGGCGATCCCCTCGGCGGGGTCGAGCAGGTCGACGTCGACCGCGTCGCCGTCGACGCGGCACCACGGCGCGGTGCTCGTCGCCGTGCGCGCGCAGCTGGACCGTGCACTCGAGCGGCGCCGGTCGGCGCCGCGCCGCACCAGCGCGGCCTGATCGCGGTGAGGCCGTCGACGGCGAGCTCGTCGCGCGGGCCGACGGTGACGGTGCCCGAGACCGGCTCGATGTCGAGCACGTAGCGCGGCTTCCCGTCGGCCGCCGGCGTCCCGATGCGCAGCCCGCGACGCTGGCCGATCGTGTAGCGCCACGACCCCTCGTGCGAGCCGAGCACCTCGCCGTCGGAGGACGACGATCGGCCCGCCGCGGTTGACCCCGTCGTCGAGCAGCTTCTCGGAGAGCCAGCCGCCGGTGTCGCCGTCGCTGATGAAGCAGATGTCGTGGCTGTCGGGCTTGTCGGCGACGGCGAGGCCGCGCCGCGCCGCCTCCTCGCGTACGACGGACTTGGGGCTGTCGCCGAGCGGGAACATCGAGTGCGCGAGCTGCTCCTGGGTGAGTACGCCGAGCACGTAGCTCTGGTCCTTGCCCATGTCCTCCGCGCGGTGCATCTCGATCAGCCCGTCGTCGTCGCGACGCAGCTGGGCGTAGTGGCCGGTGACGACCGCGTCGAAGCCGAGCGCGATCGCCCGGTCGAGCACGGCCGCGAACTTGATCTTCTCGTTGCAGCGCAGGCACGGGTTCGGCGTGCGGCCCTCGGCGTACTCGCTGAGGAAGTCCTCGACCACGTCCTCGTGGAAGCGCTCGCTGAGGTCCCAGACGTAGAACGGGATGCCGATGACGTCGGCCGCACGGCGCGCGTCGTTGGCGTCCTCGATCGTGCAGCAGCCGCGCGCGCCGGTGCGGTAGGACTTCGGGTTGCGCGAGAGCGCGAGGTGGATGCCGGTGACGTCGTGGCCCTGCTCGGCGGCTCGTGCCGCTGCCACTGCCGAGTCCACGCCGCCCGACATCGCTGCCAGGACCCGCATCAGCGTCTCCCGCTGGCCTTGGTGGACAGGGCCGCGTTGCGGGCGCGTTCGACGACCGGCCCGATCGCCTCGACCAGCGCGTCGACGTCGGCCTCGGTCGAGGTGTGGCCCAGCGAGAAGCGCAGCGAGGACCGGGCGAACTCCTCCGAGGAGCCCATCGCCAGCAGCACGTGCGAGGCCTGCGGGACGCCGGCGTCGCAGGCCGACCCGGTCGAGCACTCGATGCCGCGCGCGTCGAGCAGCATCAGCAGCGAGTCGCCCTCGCAGCCGGGGAACTCGAGGTGGGCGTTGCCGGGCAGCCGGTGGTCGGGACCGTCCTCGGGGTCGCCGTTGTAGATCGCGTCGGGCACCTCGCGTCGTACGCCCTCGACCAGCCGGTCGCGCAGGCGCGACCAGGCGCGCGGCGAGCTCGGGCTGGCGCTCGACGGCGAGCTCGCAGGCGACGGCGAAGCCGGCGATCGCGGGCGGGTCGATCGTGCCGGAGCGGATGTCGCGCTCCTGGCCGCCGCCGTGGAGCAGGGCGGTCGGCTGCAGCTCGCGTCGTACGACGAGCGCGCCGACGCCGTAGGGGCCGCCGATCTTGTGGCCGGTGACCGTCATCGCGTCGACGCCGCGAGCCGGCGAAGTCGAGCGGCAGCTGGCCGAGCGCCTGGACCGCGTCGGTGTGCACGGGGATGCCGTGGGCGTGGGCGATCTCGACGACCTCGGCGATCGGGCTGGACGGTGCCGACCTCGTTGTTGGCCCACATCACCGTGACCAGCGCGACGCTCTCGGGGTCGGACTCGACGGCCGCGCGGAACGCGTCGAGGTCGAGACGGCCCTGGCGGTCGACCGCGACCAGCTCGACCTTGGCGCCCTCGGTGCCCAGCCAGTCGCAGCGGGTCGAGCACGGCGTGGTGCTCGATCGGCGTGCTCAGGATGCGCACCCGGCGCGGGTCCTCGGCCGGCGCGACCAGTACAGGCCCTTGATCGCCAGGTTGTCGGACTCGGTGCCGCCGGAGGTGAACACCACCTCGCCGGGACGGCAGTGCAGCGCCTGCGCGATCCGCTCGCGCGACTCCTCCACGACCCGGCGTGCCTCGCGCCCGGAGGCGTGCAGCGACGACGCATTGCCCACCCGGCCGAGCAGGGCGGTCATCGCCGCTGCTGCTTCGGGGAGGATCGGCGTGGTCGCCGCGTGGTCGAGGTAGACGCTCATCGAAGGTCAAGCGTACGGCGTGCCGGGTAGCGGAATCCCGTCGAGTGCGACCAGTCGGCACAAACGCTGCTTCTCCCGGCTCCGGTGAGAGGGTCGGAGGCGTGATCACCGTCGACCACGAGTCCGCCGTCCCGCCGTACGAGCAGGTGCGCGAGCAGGTCCGCGCCCAGGTCGAGGCGGGCGAGCTGAGCCCGGGCACGAAGCTGCCGACCGTACGCCGGCCTGGCCGCCGATCTCGGCCTCGCCGCCAACACCGTCGCCCGCGCCTACCGCGAGCTCGAGGCGCTCGGTGTCATCGAGACCCGCGGCCGGGCCGGCAGCGTGGTCAGCGGCGACGGCGTGGGGCAGGCGGCGCGCCAGGCCGCGCACGAGTACGTCGAGAAGCAGCGTGCGCTCGGCATCGGCCGCGACGAGGCGGTCGACCTGGTACGCCGCGCCTTCGACTGAGGCCGCTCAGACCGCGGCGTTCGTCGCGACCCGCCAGCGGCTCGGCGAGACGCCGTGGACGCGCTTGAACGCCCGGCTGAACGCCTCCTCGGAGTCGTAGCCGACCCGGCGCGCGACCGCCGCGACGCGACAGCTCGGTGCTCGAGAGCAGGGAGCGGGCCGTGTGCATGCGCCACACCGTCAGGTAGCGGATCGGCGGCATCCCCAGCACGTCGCGGAACCGCTGGTCGAGCGACGACGCGGAGACCAGCGACGCCCGGCGCCAGCTCCGGGACCGTCCACTTGCGACCCGCGTCCGCGTGCAGCGGCGGCCAGCGCGGGCGCGAGGACCGGGTCGCGCAGCGCGCGCAGCCAGCCCGACTGCGGCCGCGGGCGCGCTGGCCAGGTGGATGCGCAGGATCTCGGCCAGCAGCAGCCGGGGCACCTCGGTCGACACCTCGACCCGGTCCTCGCCGACCAGGGCTGGTCTGCTGCAGGGCGTAGTCGATGTTGGCGCGCACGAAGGCCTGCGCCGTCGGCGTGGTCGGGCTGACCACGAACACCGGCGGCAGCGCGCGCAGCCCCGGGTCGAAGAGCGGGTCGTCGGAGGTGAGGTAGCCGCAGACGACGTCGGTCGGCGTCGCCGCCCTCGCCGTAGACGGATCACCGGCATCTCCGACCAGGGCGGCGGCGCGACGAGGGCGCGCCGCGGAGACCAGCTCGGCGTCGTTGAGGCCGCCCATCCGGTGGCTGTCGCCGTACGGCAGCACGATCACGTCGCCGGCCGAGGCCCAGTGCCGCTCACCGGACTCGACCTCCACCCAGCAGCGTCCGGAGGCGACGACGTGGAACAACGTGACCCGGCGCGCGTCCGGGCACGAGCGCCGAGGCGAGGTCCTCGACGGGCAGCGACTCGTAGGCCCAGTTCTCGGTGTACTCCGCGCGCAGGAACACCGCGCCGGTGAGCCGGAGGCCGTCGAGCACCGCCCGCATCGGGACCTCGGGGTCTGGGTCAACTGCGTCGGGGGCACGGTCATGGTCTGTCGCGCGTGACGACACAAGACTGATCTTCACACACCAACCAACCGAAAGAAGGAGTCGAGAGATGCCCCTCTACATGGACATCCACGAGTCCGTCCCCGAAGGGACGACCGCCCTGGACGTGGCCGGAGCACACGCTGCCGACGTCAGCGTCCAGGACAAGTACGGCGTCGACTACCGCAGCTACTGGGTCGACGAGGCCAACGGCACGGTGTTCTGCCTGATCGAGGCCCCGAACCCGGAGGCGGCGGTCGCCGTGCACAAGGAGGCCCACGGTCTCCTGGCCGACCACAT
The DNA here is from genome assembly GCA_963797505.1 of uncultured Actinomycetota bacterium. GTDB lineage: Bacteria > Actinomycetota > Actinomycetes > Propionibacteriales > Nocardioidaceae > Marmoricola. The sequence goes on from CAWCQB010000010.1 coordinate 129,526, forward strand.
CCACGAGGTGGTCGCGGGCGCATGACGGCACCCGACACGCGGCGTCCCACGGGCTCGGGCCCGGGGCGCCGCTGCGCAGACTCATCGGCCGAGCGCGACAAACCTGGACATAAGTGGGTCTAGACCGCCTAGCGGCGAATGCCGCGCGAATAATGTCCAATCCCTGACACACGAGCGTTCCGAAAACGCCGGCTCTGAGACCCCAATATTGCGGATGAATCGGATTATATCTGGCTGCGCCACTAGTCATTTCTGACTATTCCCGCGACCGACGAACGGCCATTCGACAAGCGGCGTTGCACGCACGCAACCTTCTCCCCGTGATCGGGACACAGAACGGCGCTCGCAGGCCAGTCGGTCTCGTTCTCGGAGCCGCATTGCTCGTCGGGCTCCTGGGGGCGGGGGCGACGGCGCTGAGCCATGCCGCGGCCCACGGAGCCGGCGTGTTCGGCGACGGTGAGTCTCGCCCGGCCGAGCATCGTCGTGCTCGCCATGGCCAGCGCGTTCTTCCTGGCCAGCGGCGTGCTGCGCCTGGCCCGCTGGCGGATCGTCGGCGAACCGCACAGCGCGCTGGCCGGTGCCGCGCTGCTGGTGATGGGCGGGCTGTGCCTGCCGCTCGGCGGTCTCGCCCTGCTCTTCCCGGCCGCCCAGGACGTCGTCCCTGGTGGGGCCGGCCATCCGGACCGTCGCCGAGCTCGTGGCCATCGCCCTGCTCGTGCGCGCGCTCACCGCCGACGACGTCACGCCGTGCCGAGCTCCCGGCGCGGCTGCTGCCCCGGCTCTTCGTCGGCCTCACCCTGGTCTTCCTGGTGCTGCTCGCAGCCCAGCAGGTCGCCCCGCACACGATGACGGGCATGGCGCTGCCCGCCGTGGTCCTGGCGGGCGTGCGCGCGCTGGCGTGGTTCGGGGTCGCGCTGTACGCCGCCACCCGGGCGACCGAGCTGCCCTGGGCCCGCCGGGTCGCCCCTCTCCTGATGGGCATGGGCTTCGCCGAGGCCCTGCGCGGCCTCGACCTCGGCCGCTCGGGCGCGTGGACCTTCGCCGCCCTCGCTGGTGTGCCTGTCGATGGCGGCACTGTCCACGCGCGCCGCCCTCATCGACCTCGACGACGCCGTGAGCGCCGACGAGCGGGGCCGCACCGACCTCTCCCTGGCGCTCACCCGCGTCAGCGAGGAGGCCGTCGAGCTCACCGAGTGGCGCGAGCAGCTCACCCACGACGCCCGCAACGCCTGCGCCGGCCTGCGCGCCGCGCTGAGCATCCTCGAGCGCCAGGACGGCCGGATCGACCCCGCCACCCGCGAGCGGCTGCGCCTGGCCGCCGTGCAGGAGCTCGGGCACATCGAGCACCTGCTCACCCGCTCCGCCGACGAGCCCTGCGCACCCTTCGAGGTCAGCGAGGTCGTCCGCCGCGTCGCCGAGGCAGCCTGGGCCGTGGGCGCGCGCGTGTCGGTCCAGGGGCTCCCGGTCCACGCCGTCGGCCGCCCCGGTGACCTCGCCGCCGTGCTGAAGAACCTGCTCGTCAACGCCCAGACCCACGCCCCCGGCAGCCAGGTCCGCTTCCGCGTGCGTCTCCGACGACGACACCGTGACGATCACCTGCGCCGACGACGGCCCCGGGCTCCGCTCCGACGAGGCCGCCCGCGCCTTCGAACGCGGCTTCCGCGGACACACCAGCCCGGGCTCCGGCCTCGGGCTGCACGGCGCCCGCGAGCTGATGCGTCGAGCAGGGCGGCGACCTGGCGCCTGGCCCGTCGACCACGGGCGCGACCTTCGTGCTCACGCTGCCGCGCGTCCCGGGTCGCCGCCCGGCACGCTGCCGCCCGGTGCCGCGTCCCGCCCAGCGAGCCCGCCGCCCTGCGCGCGCCGCACCACGAGGTGCCGGTCGCATGACCACGCAGCACCCTGACCACCGACCGCCCGACCGACGGCGCCCTGACCCGCGCCGTCCTGGTCGACGACCACCAGCTGCTCGCCCAGACCCTGGCGCTGGCGCTCGGGTTCGAGGGCATCGAGTGCACCGTGGCCGACCTCAGCGACCGCGAGGCCCTCGTCCGCGAGGTCGTCGACGGACCGCCCGCGCTGGTGCTGCTCGACCTCGACCTCGGCGGCGTGATCGGCGACGGTGGCGACCTGGTGGCGCCCTTCGTCGCAGCCGGCTGCCGCGTCCTCGTCGTGTCCGGCTCGACCGACGTCGAGCAGGTGTGCCGGGCGCTCGAGGCAGGGCGCCGCCGGCGTCGTCGGCAAGGACGCCCCCTTCGAGCGGCTGCTCGAGGCGGCCCTCGCGGTCGCGCGCGGCGAGCAGGTCCTGGCGTACGACGAGCGAGCTGGCGATGCTCGACGAGGCCCGCCGCCGCGCAGCCAGCGCGCAGCAGGACCTCGCGCCCTTCGAGCGGCTCTCCGAGTCCGCGAGGCCGAGGTGCTCCGCGCCCTGGCGGCCGGCCAGTCGGTCGGCTCCATCGCCACGGCCTGGTTCGTCTCGGAGGCCACCGTGCGCAGCCAGGTGCGCGCGATCCTCACCAAGCTCGGCGTCTCCTCGCAGCTCGAGGCCGTCGCCGCCGCCCACCGGACCGGCTGGCTGCGGCACTAGCCGCCGTCGCACGGGTCCCAGAGACCGGCTCAGCCCTTGCGCTTGTTGATCTCCTCGGTGGCGGCCGGGAGCACGGTGTGCAGGTCGCCGACGACGCCGAAGTCGACGAGCTCGAAGATCGGCGCCTCCTCGTCCTTGTTCACCGCGACGATGGTCTTCGAGGTCTGCATGCCGGCGCGGTGCTGGATCGCACCGGAGATGCCGTTGGCCACGTAGAGCTGCGGGGAGACGACCTTGCCGGTCTGGCCGATCTGGAAGGCGTGCGGGATCCAGCCGGAGTCGACCGCGGCACGCGAGGCACCCACGGCGGCACCGAGCGAGTCGGCGAGGCCCTCGACCTCGGAGAAGTCGCCACCGGTGCCACGACCACCGGAGACCACGATCGCGGCCTCGTTGAGCTCGGGACGACCGGAGGCCTTGCGCGGCTGGGAGGCGACGATCTTGGCCTTCTTCGCGGAGTCGGAGATCGTCGCTGCGAACTCCTCCTTCTCGGCCGTTGCCCTCGGACTCCTCGGGAGCCGCGGAGTTGGGCTTCACGGTGATGATCGGGCGTGCCCTTGGTGACCTTCGAGGTGCACGGTGTAGCTGCCGGCGAAGACCGACTGCGTGGTGACCGGGCCCCTCCTGCGACGTCGACGGCGTCGGTGATCAGGCCGGACTCGAGCTTGATCGCGAGGCGACCGGCGATCTCCTTGCCCTCGGCGTTGGAGGGGATCAGGATCGCGGCCGGGCTCGGCCTTCTCGGCGATCTGCTGGAGCACCTCGGCCTTGGGGGCGACGAGGTAGCCCTTGATCTCGGCGTCGTCGACGACGTAGACCTTCTCGGCGCCGTACTTCTTCACCGCCGCGACCGCGTCGTCGGCCTTGTCGGCCCCGCCGATGAACACCGCGGAGGGCTCACCGAGGCGCTTGGCGATGGTGAGCAGCTCGTAGGTGGGCTTGCGGACCTTGCCGTCGAGGTGGTCGACGAGTACCAGAACTTCAGACATGTGCTTCAGAATCCTCCGGGGATCACGAGCAGGCTCAGATGAACTTCTTGGACGCGAGGAACTCGACCAGCGCCGTGGCGCCCGAGCCGTCCTCGTCGGTGACGATCTCGCCCTGGCTGCGCGGCGGACGCTCCTCGGTGCCCTCGACCGCGGACCACGCCGCGTCCAGGCCCACGTCACCGGCGTCCACGCCGATGTCGGAGAGCGACCAGGTGTCCAGCGGCTTCTTCTTCGCCGCCATGATCCCCTTGAACGACGGGTAGCGCGCCTCGCCGGACTGGTCGGTCACCGACAGCACCAGCGGGGCGGTCGCGCCGATGACCTCGGTCGCGGTGTCGCCGTCGCGCTTGATCCGGAACTCCTTGCCCTGGCGACTCGATCACCGAGCCCAGCGTGACCTGCGGGAGGTCGAGGCGCTCGGCCAGCATCGCGGGTACGACGCTGCCGGTGGCGTCGGTCGACGCCATGCCGCACATCACCACGTCGACGTCACCGATCTTCTGGATCGCGGCGGCGAGCACCTGCGAGGTGGCGAGGTAGTCCGAGCCGGCGATCGCGTCGTCGACGACGTGGATGCCCTTGTCGGCACCCATCTGCAGGGCCTTCTTGATGGCCTCGGCGGCGTCCTCGGGACCGACGGTCAGGGCGGTCACCTCGACTCGTCGCCCCATCACCGAGGCGGTCTTCTCCTTGAGCTGGAGGGCCTGCTCGACGGCGTACTCGTCGAGCTCGGAGAGCAGACCGGGGACACCCACGCGGTCCACGGTGTTGTCCGACTCGAAGTGCCGGTCGGCGGTGGCATCGGGCACGTACTTCACACAGACGACAATGTTCATGAATTCGATAACGGCCCTGGGCGGGCCCCTCCTGAACTAGAGACGAGTTGGGTTGACCCCGAGGTGAGGCTACCGCCGAGTCACCTGGTCAGAAACACCAGCGGTGGGTGTGGTCAGTCACAGGACCACGCGTCGCGTGCGCCGGTCAGCGGGCGCTCTTGGGGGCGATCAGGTTCGCGCCGACGCGGCCGATCAGCAGGTAGACGATGGCCGCGATCCCCCAGTTGAGCAGGGCGTTCTTGGACTCCGCGTTCTTGCCGGTGAAGTCGAAGACGCCGTTGTCCCGGCTGAACGGCCCGGAGATCGCGTCGGCCACGTCGGTGATCAGCTTCACCACCGAGTTGCTCTCGTTGACGTTGTCGCGCAGCACCACCAGCAGCGCCCCGAGCGCCAGGATCGCGGCCAGGACGCCGAAGACGATGCTCCACACCCGCGCCAGCTTGGTGCGGATGGCGTACTGCGTCGCGTCCTGCTGGCGCTTGCGGTCGTTGGGGGAATCGTCGGTCCGGACTTTGGGCGACACAGTGGGCTCCTCGGGTGATGCGGGGGTGCAGCGGGGGTGCTGCCGTCAACGGCCCTCGAACTCGGCCTTCCCGGGACCATTCTGGACGAAGGAGTCCATCCCGACACTGCGGTCCCGCGTAGCGAACAGGGCGGCGAACTGCTGGCGCTCCAGCTCGAGGCCGGTGTCGAGGTCGACCTCGAGGCCGCGGTCGATGACCTCCTTGGCCGCGCGGAGGGCGTACGACGCACCGCGGGCGAACTGGGAGGCCCACTTCACCGACTCGGCGTACACCTCGTCGGCGGGGACGACCTTGTCGACCAGACCGATGGTCAGCGCCTCGTCGGCCTTGACGAACCGGCCGGTGAAGATCAGGTCCTTGGCGCGGCTCGGACCGACCAGTCGGGCGAGCCGCTGGGTGCCGCCGAGGCCGGGGATGATGCCGAGCAGGATCTCGGGCTGGCCGAAGGTGGCGTTGTCGGCGGCGATCCGGATGTCGGCGCACAGGGCGAGCTCGCAGCCGCCGCCGAGCGCGTAGCCGTTGACCGCCGCGACCACCGGCTTGGGGATGCGGGCGAGGGCGACGTACCCGGCCTGCATCCGACCCGACATGTCGATCATGTCGGTGTGCGACATCTCCGCCATCTCCTTGACGTCCGCCCCGGCGGCGAAGACCTTCTCACCGCCCCAGATCACGACAGCCCTGACGTCGTCGCGCTCGGTCGCCTCCTCGGCGGCAGCGCGGATCTCCTGCTGCACCTGCAGGCTCAGGGCGTTCATCTTCGGCCGGTCGACGCGGATCGTGCCGACACCGTCGGCGACCTCGAGTCGGACGAACTCCGGCATGCTCACTCCTCGAATGTTGGGGCGGGGCTGACTGCGTCCGGTCAACCTACCGCTGTGTCCTCGGAGGTACGGGTGACATCATCTCCGGGTGACTCCGGGTGAGTGGTCGGCCGCCGACGAGCGCGTCGAGGTCTGGCCCGGGCGCAACTGGCCCCTCGGCGCCACCTGGAGCGAGGAGTCGACCAACTTCGCGGTGCACGCGCCCGACGCGACTGCCCTGTGGGTGTGCCTGTTCGACGACGAGGACGGCACCGAGCACGAGACCCGGCACGCGTTGACCGAGCGCAGCCTCGGCATCTGGCACGGCGCGCTGCCCGGCGTACCCAAGGGACAGCGGTACGGCTTCCGCGCCGACGGGCCGTGGGACCCCGAGCGCGGCCTGCGCTTCAACCCGCAGAAGCTGTTGCTCGATCCCTACGCGCGCGCGGTCAGTGGCGCGTTCGTCACCGACCCGGCGATCTTCGGCTTCGAGGCCGGCGACGACCTGCTCGCCACCGGCGACCCGCACGTCCGGGACGAGCGCGACTCGGCGCCGTACGTCGGTCGCAGCGTGGTCGTCGACGACGAGTTCGACTGGACCGGCGACCACAAGATCGGCGCGCGGTGGCGGGACACGGCCATCTACGAGCTGCACGTGAAGGGCTTCACCGAGCTGCACGACCGGATCCCCGAGGAGCTGCGCGGCACGTACGCCGGCCTCGGCCACCAGGTGGTCACCGACTACCTGCGCGACCTCGGCGTGACGGCCGTCGAGCTGCTCCCGACGCAGCAGTTCGCCTCCGAGCCGGCCCTGTCGAAGAACGGCCTCTCCAACTACTGGGGCTACAACACGATCGGCTTCTTCGCCCCGCACGCGGCGTACTCCTCCTCGGGCGACCGCGGCGAGCAGGTGCGCGAGTTCAAGCAGATGGTGAAGAACTTCCACGCCGCCGGGATCGAGGTCTTCCTCGACGTCGTCTACAACCACACGGCCGAGGCCGGCGTGGACGGGCCGACGCTGAGCTTCCGCGGGCTCGACGACCTCGGCTTCTACAAGCGCATCTCCTCGAAGCCGGGAGACGCACGCGAGGCGGACACCTACTGGGACGTCACCGGCTGCGGCAACACCGTCAACGCCGAGAACCCGATGGTGCTGCGGCTGATCATGGACTCGCTGCGCTACTGGGTCACCGAGATGCACGTGGACGGCTTCCGCTTCGACCTGATGTCGGCGCTGACGCGCACCGGGCACGCCGTCGACATGGCCGGACCGCTGCTCACCACCATCGGGCAGGACCCGGTGCTGCGGCACGTGAAGCTGATCGCCGAGCCGTGGGACGTCTCGATGGACGGCTACCGGGTGGGCGAGTTCCCGCCGCCCTGGGTGGAGTGGAACGACCAGTACCGCGACACCATGCGCGACTTCTGGCGCTCGCAGTCCGACGGCGTGCGCAACGTCGCCACCCGGCTCGCGGGTTCCTCCGACCTCTACCTCGACGACGGGCGGTCGCCGTACGCCTCGATCAACTTCATCACCGCGCACGACGGCTTCACGCTGCGCGACCTGGTGTCGTACGACGCGAAGCACAACGACGCCAACGGCGAGGGCAACCGCGACGGCACCGACAACAACCGCTCGTGGAACTGCGGTGTCGAGGGTGCGACCGACGACGAGAACGTGCTCGCGCTGCGTCACCGTCAGGCCGCCAACCTGATCGCCACGCTCTGCCTGTCCGCCGGCGTACCGATGATCACGGCCGGTGACGAGCGCGGCCGCACCCAGCGCGGCAACAACAACCCCTACTCGCAGGACAACGAGATCTCCTGGGTCGACTGGTCGGCCGACGACGCATGGCTGGACATCTTCGAGATCACCCGCACGGCGCTGCAGATCCGGCGCGACCACCCGGCGCTGCGGCAGCGGCACTGGTTCGAGGGGCGCCCGGCGATCGTGGGCGGGCCGAAGGACCTCGCCTGGGTGCACCCCGAGGGCCGCGAGATGGCCGGTGACGACTGGCAGGACCCGGGCCTGCGGGTGATCGGGATGTTCGTCTCCGGCGACCCGATCCGCTCCCCCGGACCGCGCGGCGAGCAGCTGCGCGACAGCAGCTTCATGCTCTGGCTGAACGCCTGCGACCGGCGACTGCGAGGTCACCCTGCCGCTCAACGACTGGGTGCAGCAGGGGGTCGTGGTGCTGTCGACCGATCCGGAGAACCCCGTCGGCCAGACCGCCAAGGCCGGCCAGACGATCACCGTCTCGGCCCGGTCGCTGGTGCTGCTGCAGGAGGACTAGTCGCGCGCGGTGAACACGATCGGCTCGCCCTCGGTGACGGCGATGGTGTGCTCGGAGTGGGCGCCGCGCGACCCGTCGGCGCTGCGGATGGTCCAGCCGTCGCGGTCGGTGTAGATCTGGTCGGTCGTGTGCAGGAACCACGGCTCGATGGCGATCACGAGTCCGGGCTGCAGCCGGAAGCCGCGGCCGGCCCGGCCGTCGTTGGAGATGTGCGGGTCGCCGTGCATCGTCCGGCCGACGCCGTGGCCGCCGAACTGGGTGTTGACCTTGAGCCCGCGGGAGCGAGCGACGTCGCCGATGGCGGCCGAGATGTCGCCGAGCCGGTTGCCGGACCGGGCGGCCGCGATGCCGGCGTCGAGCGCCTGGCGGGTGGCGTCGATCAGGTCGAGGTCGCGCTGGTCCGGCGTACCCACGACCAGGCTGAGCGCCGAGTCGGAGACCCAGCCGTCGAGCGAGGCCGCGAAGTCGACGCTGAGCAGGTCGCCGTCGCGCAGCGTGTAGTCGTGCGGCAGGCCGTGCAGCACCGCGTCGTTGACCGAGGTGCAGAGCACCTTGCCGAACGGCATCGCGCCGAACGACGGGTGGTAGTCGATGTAGCAGGACGTCGCGCCGGCCTCCCGGATCAGGTCGTGCGCGAGCGCGTCGAGCTCGAGCAGGTTCACGCCGACGTCGGCGGCCTGCTCGAGCTGGCGGAGCACGTCGGCGACGAAGAGCCCGGCGGGCCTCATCTGCTCGATCTCGGTCGGGTTGCGCAGCTCGATCACGTGGCGAGCCTATTGAGCCGGACCCCGGGGTCAGGTCCGGGGTGATCCCCGATGCGCGTCGAGACCTAACCGGAGGCATGATCTCCACATGAGCACTGACCTCGGGACCACCCCCGTCGCCCGCACCCCTCGACTGGTCGTGGCCATCCTGGTCGTCGCGATCATCGCGACGCCGGTGCTGGCGTTCCCGTACGTGCTGCTCGACCGGTCGGCCAGCCGGATCGACGTGCAGACCGACCTGGCGTGGATCCTGCTCGTCATCCACGTGCCGTCCGCCGCCACGGCGATGATCCTGGGGGCCCTGCAGTTCGTGCCGCGGATCCGGGCGCGACGACCGGTGCACCGCGCGATCGGCCGGACCTTCCTCGGCGTCGGCACGCTGGCGTTCATGGTGACCGGCATCCCGCTCGCGCTGTCCACCCCGGACGGCAACATCACCCGGTTCGGCGTACTCGTCCCGGCGACGTTGTGGCCGGTGGTCGCGGTGATCGCCTGGCGCGCGATCCGCCGTCGCGACGTCGTACGCCACCGGGAGTGGATGATCCGCCTCTACGCGATCACGTTCTTCGCGATCACCACCCGGATGCTGGTGCCGCTGATGCTGCTGGTCCAGGTGCCGGTGATGTCGAGCTGGTACGACGGCGACCGGCAGGCCGCGGTCAGCGCGAGCATCCCCTACGGCCAGTGGCTCGGCTGGATCGTGAACCTGGCCATCGCGGAGTGGATCATCCGTCGTACCAGGGAAACCGCCTGACCTACGCGAACGCCACCAACCCCAGCTCAGCGGGCGACGCCAGGTTCGGGTTCTTCGGCAGGATCCGGACGGTGTAGCCGAACGACCCGGCGCGCGAGAGCTGGATGTGGCCGTCGAAGCGGTGCCGGCCGCCCTCGTAGGTCTCGGCGAGCACCAGCGACGTGGCGGTGGTGTCGACGAGCTCGTCCTCGCCCTTGACCCGGCCGTGCACGACCTGCACCTCGACGTCGTCGGGGGAGAGCGAGCCGAGCGAGGCGAACACGTGCAGGTCCATGCCGCCGCCGAGCTCGGGGGCGTCGGAGAGCCCCTCGGTCTCGACGTGGTCGATGTGCACCGAGGACCAGTCCTCGACGACGCGGGCCTTCCAGGCAGCGAGCTCCGCGGCACCCTCGTAGGAGTCGTTCATCGCCCGGGACGCGACGGCCGCCGGCGCGTAGAGGACCTCGACGTACTCGCGCACCATCCGGGTCGAGAGCACCTTGGGACCGAGCGACTTCAGGGTGTGGCGCACCATCTCGATCCACCGGGTCGGCAGGCCCTCGCCGTCGAGGTCGTAGAACCGCGGCGTGACCTCCTTCTCGATGAGGTCGTAGAGCGCGTTGGCCTCGATGTCGTCACGCTTGTCGGGGTCCTCGACGCCGTCGGCCGAGGGGATGGCCCAGCCGTTGTTGCCGTCGTACCACTCGTCCCACCAGCCGTCGAGGATGGAGAGGTTGAGCCCGCCGTTGAGGGCGGCCTTCATGCCGGACGTGCCGCACGCCTCGTAGGGACGCAGCGGGTTGTTCAGCCAGACGTCGCAGCCCGGGTAGAGCGGCTGCGCCATCGCGATGTCGTAGTTGGGCAGGTAGGCGACGCGGTGGCGCACCTCCGGGTCGTCGGCCAGCTGCACGATCGCCTGGATCAGCTTCTTGCCGCCGTCGTCGGCCGGGTGCGCCTTGCCGGCCATCACCAGCTGGATCGGGCGCTCGGGGTGCAGCAGCAGCTTCTTGAGCCGCTCGGGGTCGCTGAGCATCAGGGTGAGCCGCTTGTACGACGCAGCGCGCCGCGCGAACCCGATGGTGAGCACGTCGGGGTCGAGCGCGGTGTCGATCCAGCCGAGCTCGGCCGGGGCGGCTCCGCGCTTGAGGCACGACTTGCGCAGTCGCCCACGCGCGTCCTGGACCAGCCGCGCGCGCAGGTCGCGCTTGGTCGACCACAGGTCGGCGGACGGGATCCGGTCGACCACGTTCCACACGTCGGCGGTGTCGGAGTCGGTGTCGGCGCCGGCCTTGTTGGCGAGCTCGAAGACCTCGCGCGCGACCCACGTGGGGGCGTGCACGCCGTTGGTGATCGAGGTGATCGGCACCTCGGCCTCGTCGAAGGCCGGCCAGAGCCCGTTGAACATGCCGCGGCTGACGTGGCCGTGCAGCAGCGAGACGCCGTTGGCGCGCTGGGAGAGCCGGAAGCCCATCACCGCCATGTTGAAGACGCCGCTGTCGCCGCCGGTGTAGTCCTCGGCGCCGAGCTTCAGGATGCGTTCGACGGGTACGCCGGGCACCGAGCTGCGCGAGCCGAAGTACTGCTCGACCAGCTCGCGCGGGAACCGGTCGATGCCCGCGGGCACCGGGGTGTGCGTGGTGAACACCGTGCCCGCGCGGGTGACCTCGAGGGCGGTGTCGAAGTCGAGCGTCGGGCCCGCCCTCGGCGACGGTGAGCTCGCGGATCCGCTCGAGGCCGAGGAAGCCGGCGTGGCCCTCGTTGGTGTGGAACACCTCGGGCTCGGGGTGGCCGGTCAGGCGCGTGAACGCCCGCACCGCACGGACGCCGCCGACGCCGAGGAGGAGCTCCTGGAGCAGCCGGTGCTCGGTGGTGCCGCCGTACAGCCGGTCGGTCACCTCGCGCAGCGGCTGGGGGTTGTCCTCGATGTCGGTGTCGAGCAGGAGCAGCGGCACCCGGCCCACCTGCGCCACGAACACCCGCGCGACCAGGTCGGCCTCGTCGGGCACCGACAGGCGCACCTGCGTGGGGGTTCCGTCTCCCTCACGAAGGAGCGTGATCGGCAGCCCGTCGGGGTCGAGCACCGGGTAGGTCTCCTGCTGCCAGCCCTCGCGGGAGAACTGCTGGCGGAAGTAGCCGTGCTGGTAGAGCAGCCCGACGCCGATCAGCGGGACGCCGAGGTCGCTCGCGGTCTTGAGGTGGTCGCCGGCCAGGATGCCGAGGCCGCCGGAGTACTGCGGCAGCACCGAGGTGATGCCGTACTCGGGCGAGAAGTAGGCGATCGCCTTGGGTGCGTCGGCGCCGGCCTTCTTCTGGAACCAGCGCTCGCCGGTGAGGTACTGCTCGAGGTCGGCGTGCGCCAGCTCGAGGCGGCGCAGGAAGCGCTTGTCGGCGGCCAGCTCCTCGAGGCGGGCGGTCGACACGGCGCCGAGCGTCTTCACCGGGTCGCGACCACTCGCGGTCCACAGCTCGTCGTCGATGGCCGCGAAGACGTCCTGGGTCTCGGGGTGCCACGACCAGCGCAGGTTGGTCGCGAGGTCCCCGAGCAGGCGCAGCGGCTCGGGCAGGACGGGACGGACGGTGAATCGTCGGATGGCTCGCACGGGAGAACGCTAACGCAGACGCTTGGAACGATCCAACGAACCGTGAGATGACCCGTCAGTAACCCCGACCCGTGTCCCGGCGTTAGTGCTGCAACATCGCTCCTCGACCCACCGGTCGACGCCAGCCCTGGAGGCACCATGCCCCGCACGTCCCTTCGGCTCCTCGGCGTCGCCACCGCGACCGTCCTGGTGGCCGGCTTCAGCCAGCTGCCCG
>CAWCQB010000011.1:0-259192 GCA_963797505.1 uncultured Actinomycetota bacterium
TTCCGCGTCAAGAGCGCCGGGGGCGACGTACGCGTCGTCTACTCGCCGATGGATGCGCTGACGATCGCGCGGGAGAACCCCGACCGGCAGGTGGTGTTCTTCGGCATCGGGTTCGAGACCACGGCGCCGCCCAACGCGATGACGGTCTACCAGGCCAAGAGGCTGGGCATCGAGAACTTCAGCCTGCTGGTCAGCCATGTGAAGGTGCCGCCGGCGATCGAGGCGATCATGACCTCGCCGGTGTGCCGCGTGCAGGCCTTCCTGGCCGCCGGTCACGTCTGCACGGTGATGGGCACGCACGAGTACCCCGAGCTCGCCGAGCGGTTCAAGGTGCCGATCGTGGTCACCGGCTTCGAGCCACTGGACATCCTCGAGGGAATCCGGCGCACGGTCCACCAGCTCGAGGAGGGACGCCACGAGGTCGAGAACGCCTATCCGCGTGCGGTCCAGGAGGACGGCAACCCGGCAGCGATCGCGATGCTCGAGGACGTGTTCGAGGTGACCGATCGCGCCTGGCGCGGCATCGGGATGATCCCGCAGAGCGGATGGCGGCTCTCGGAGAAGTACCGCGGGTACGACGCGGAGCACCGGTTCTCCGTCACCGACATCCACACGCAGGAGTCGAGCGTCTGCCGCAGCGGCGAGGTGCTCCAGGGGTTGATCAAGCCGCACGAGTGCGAAGCCTTCGGCACGCTGTGCACGCCGCGCAACCCGTTGGGCGCCACCATGGTCTCCAGCGAGGGAGCCTGCGCGGCCTACTACCTCTACCGGCGCCTGTCCGTGCCGACGAAGCAGGCCCAGCAGGAGGTGAGCTCCGTTGGTTGAGCAGATCGAGCTCACCGCCAGGTCAGCAGAGGCGCCGAGCTTCGAGGGGTGGACCTGCCCGTTGCCGCTGCGCGACAGCCCGACAGTGGTGATGGGCCACGGCGGTGGCGGGGCGATGTCGGCCGAGCTCGTCGACCACGTCTTCCTGCCGAGCTTCAGCGACCCGCTGCTCGACACCCTCACCGACTCGGCAGTGCTCGACGTCGCGGGTGGGCGGATCGCGTTCTCGACGGACTCGTTCGTGGTCCGGCCGCTCTTCTTCCCGGGTGGCAGCATCGGCGACCTCGCGGTCAACGGCACCGTGAACGACCTTGCCATGAGCGGAGCGACGCCGATGTTCCTCTCGGTCGCGTTCATCCTCGAGGAGGGCACCGACATCACCAAGGTGGGCGCGGTCGCCGAACGACTCGGCAAGGCGGCCGCGCGGGCCGGCGTACGCGTGGTCACCGGCGACACCAAGGTGGTGGAGTCCGGCCACGGCGACGGGATCTACCTCAACACGGCCGGCATCGGGCTCGTCCCGGACGGTGTCGACATCCGTCCCACGCGTGCACGCGTGGGCGACCAGGTGATCGTGAGCGGCGAGATCGGGGTGCACGGCGTTGCCGTGATGAGCGTTCGCGAGGGACTGCAGTTCGGCACCGAGATCCTCAGCGACTGCGCTCCGCTGAACGGCCTGGTCGAGGCGATGCTCGGGGCAACCAGGGACCTGCACGTCCTGCGCGACCCGACCCGCGGCGGAGTGGCGACCTCGCTCAACGAGATCGCGAAGGCCGGCCACGTCGGCATCTCCCTCGACGAGCGCACATTCCCGATTCCCCAAGTGGTCGCCAACGCCTGCTCCTTCCTGGGGCTCGACCCGCTCCAGGTGGCCAACGAGGGCAAGCTGCTGGCGTTCGTCGCGCCTGACGACGTCGACGAGGTGCTCGCCACGATGCGTGCGCACCCGCTCGGCACCCGGGCCACGGTGATCGGCGAGTGCGTGGCCGAGCATCCCGGCATGGTCTCCGCGCGCACGGGCTTCGGCGCCTCGCGGGTGGTGGACCTGCCGATCGGCGAGCAGCTGCCGAGGATCTGCTGCGATGCTGTTCCTGGTGATGTGGAACCTCGAGCAGTCGCTCCTGTCCGAGGCGATGGTGCGGGCCATCGCGCGGATGCCGGAGTACGGCCGCGGGCTCGAGGCCCAGGGCAAGGTGAAGATGCGCTACCACGTGGTGGGCGCCCACGGTGGTGCGTGGATCTACGACGTGGACGACCACCAGGAGTTCGAGCGGGTGCTGGCGATGGCGCCGGTCTTCAACTTCGCGCGGTACGCCGTGCACCCGCTCGCGGACATGACAGGAGCCGAACGTGGCATCTGAGATCTTCGGTGAGAGCGCTGGGGTACGACGAGCTCGGCGTCCATCGTCACCTCGTGGTCAGCGAACGGCTCCGGATCCGGCGACGCAACCTCGGCCTGACCCAGAAGGAGGTCGTCGCGCGGCTGCGCCGGCTCGGGGTGGCGACCACCAACAAGTCGCTGTCCAGCCTCGAGCACGGCGCCGGCCTCGACGTCGGAAGGCAGAGCCGCGCGTGCCCTCGACTGCACGCTCACCTACCTGGTCGGGCTCACCGACGATCCCGAGCAGTGGGAGCCCGACCCCGGCACCTGGCCGAACCGCGCGCGTCCCAAGGCGAGGCGGGTGAGCAGCCCGCGGCCGCCTCCGAGGCCGCCCAGCCGCTCGAGTGTCCCGCGATCCTCGGCCCGCTCGACCCACCACGACCACGCGGCTGAGTCACATCCTCGTCATCTCGAGGTAGCGCTTGATGTCGGGCAACGAGGCCCAGACGGCCGCACCGATCGCGGCCAGTAAGGCCAGCTGAACAACGACTTCATCCCTCTCCCTCCCTCTGCATGGTCACGGCGTGCCTGACGGAGCCGTAGCAGCTCTCGCCCGACGGTGGCGACGACCATCTCGGCCGCGGGGACGACGGCGCACGCACCGGATCCGAGAGCCCGATGCCGTCGTCCAGGGTAGCGGTTGCACACCCACCACCAGGATGCGCTCGACCTGGCCACCCAGGGTCGGCACCAGCGCCATCACGCCACCGGGTGAGAGGTCGTGCGCGTCGAGCATCACCTCGGGCAACGGGTCGTCGTCGTACGACGCGGCGCCCTGGTGGTCCCTGAGGAGCCGCCCCTAAACAAGGGACGAGGCGTCTCGAAGGGTTCGATCAGGTACAGCGATCCCGGTGAACCCTGCTGCTGGGCCACGGTGTCGACCAGCACCAGCACGTCGTAGCCGTTGAGCAGCCGTAGACCAGGTGCACGCTGCGGATGCCGAAGTCGACGACGCGGACCTCCTCGGACAACTCGCGTCGGGCCAGGACGGCGGCGACCTCGACGCCGAAGCCGTCGTCGCTCTTGAAGATGTTGCCGACGCAAGCGACCAGGACCGAGGTCATGACCGGTCCCCCACTCGCAGCGGCTCGACCTCGTCGGGGGCGAAGTAGAGGTAGCGGCCGTGCGCGGCCTTGAGGTCCGAGCCCGGGTCATCGTCGACGGTCACGGCGAGGTGCTCGCCGTGGTCGACGTCGAAGAGCACTGCGGCCACGGTCGCCTCGCGGCCGGCCAGGAACAGGTCGTAGGCGTCGGCTCGCCGTATGCCGGGACGCAGGATGACCCGGCTCCCCCGGCGCACCTCGACGTCGCCCACCATCACTGAGTCGCGCTCCGGGTCGACCGACGCGTCCGAGCCCGGGTCCCACCACGGGACATCCGGTGCGTCGGTGACCTGAGCCGCCCTGGTCGTCGTCATCGAGTCGAGGTAGCGCACCGTGCCGTGCAACCGCTCCCACAGCTCGTCGGGCATCGTGTCGACCTCGCGCAGGAGCGCGGCGGCTCGTGGGTCGGTGCCACGCACCTCGCGCTTCTCCTGCTCCGAGAGGGTCATGGTGCGCAGGCTGAGCAGCTCGTCGACCTCGAGGGCGTCGAAGAACGCCGTCTGGCTCTCGGGGGCGAGCTCGGGGTGGTCGTAGAGGATGATCGGCGAGGCGAGCACCACCCGGTCATCGTCGGATGGTCCTCCCAGCACCGGGAAGACGCCTTCGTTCTTGCACGCCGCCGCCAGCGCCTTCGCCCACTCCGGCGGGTCGAGGAGCGACAAGAACCGCCCGCCCTCGACCTCGAGGACCTGGTGTGCCGCCACCAGCGCTCCGCGCAACCAGGCAGGGCGGTCGGGTCCCGGATCTCCCCCCGTCGCGGTGCGGTTCTCCACACGGACGGTCACCAACGACACGGCGTACGGTGACTCAGGGCGTACGACGCCGGTCACGACTCCCACCTCGAGCGGTTGCCACCTCCGGACCAGCCGTCCCACGAGCACGCCGTCCTCGTACAGCTCCTCGGTGTCGGTGCCACCGTCGACAGCAATGGTGCGGTCCTCCGCAGCGTCCGGCGCCTCGAGGGTGATCTCGCGCTCGCGCGCCTCGTCCCAGCCGACATACGTCGCATCACCCACCTCCAGGGAAGGGGTCGCCTCGAACCCGTTCTCGACGCGACGCTCGACCGACCGCACCTGCACCTGGAGGAACCGCACCGTGACACGGACCGATGGCTGCCCACCGTCGATGAGCACCTGCGCCGTGTGCGAGCAAGTCTCACTGGCGTCGAGGGCGACGGCCTCCGGTGGCATCAGCACGCCCCACTGCCACCGGACCAGGTTCTTCGGTGAGCTGGCCCGGTAGGGGTAGAGCACGTAGCCCTCGTAGAGCACCGCGTCGGCGACGCCGCGCGCGCTCTCGAGAGCCGTCGAGCGTGCGGTCACTCCCCCTCCTCGAGGAGCGAGGCGATCGTGTCGTTCCAGCCGACGAGTCCCTTGGAGCCGCGGTAAGCAGCGAGCCGCTCGTAGGTCTGCCGGTCGAGACGCAGCCACGCCTGCCCCGGAAAGTGGGCGTCCATCGCCTCGCGCCAGACCGACACGGGCATCCGTACGACGGCCTCCTTGTGCCAGGGCACCGGCATCACCGAGATGGTGCCGGGAGCGCCCGTGAAGATGGTGCCACTGAACAGCATCACCAGTGGGACGTGGCCGTCCTCGAGGCCCGCGAGGTACTTGTGCGCCGCCACCTCGACGTCGTAGCTGCAGGGCATGGTGAGGTCGAAGGTCGTGTCTGCGACGAAGCCCGGCAACACCTGAGCCATGAACGCGAGCTGCATGGTCTGCATCGTGGTTCCCCACCGCGACCTCTCGCCGAACAGGTCGACGACCTGCGCGGCCTCGGCGTCGGAGTACGACCGGCGAACCGGCTCGACGCGCACCTGGCAGCGCAGCGCGATGGCGTGCACGCGCACACCCGAGTCTCCGCGCACCGCATCTTGAACACCACGGTCGGCCCGGCGGCGTAGCGGTCGGCGACGACCTCCTCGCAGGAGAAGTCGACGTCGACCGGCGTCACCCGGTCGAGATCGTCGGCCGCAGACGCGTTCACGTCCCGCTCATCTCCCCGGCCCGCCGATCGTCGTCCCGGGGTACGACGGTTGCCCGGTCGTCGAGGCCGGCAAAGAAGGCGTCGATCTCGCGCCACACCTCCGCGCCACCGCCGAGACCGGTCCACCGGCTGCGGACCACGCCGACGAGCTCGTAGCAGACGTCGATCGGCACCAGGTAGCACGAGTAGTCGTCGTGGCGACGTCGGAGAAGGACGGCCTCCACGTCCGACTCGAGGTCGTCGAGCACCGGGTTGGTGCAGCTGATGTCGTCCCAGGCGGTCAGGTCGAGCTCGGACTCGGTGGCGCCGCCCGGCCCGGGATAGAACGCCAGCAGACGTTCCGCCCCCGTCTGGTGGAAGAAGAAGACAAGGTCGACGGGCACGCGCAACGAGTCCCATCTCGCATCGTCGAGCAACAGGCCCTCCACCCGGCGTACGTCCTCGCCGACGCCGCGGTAGCGGCCGCCACCCGAACCTTGGGGTGCGAAGAGCAGGTAGCACGGGCGGCACACGCACAGCAGCCGGTGGTCGGCGATGTCGGCGATGTGCCCGTGGCGCTCGCCGATGTCGGCCGCGC
The DNA here is from genome assembly GCA_963797505.1 of uncultured Actinomycetota bacterium. Classification (GTDB taxonomy): domain Bacteria; phylum Actinomycetota; class Actinomycetes; order Propionibacteriales; family Nocardioidaceae; genus Marmoricola. The sequence goes on from CAWCQB010000011.1 coordinate 5,873, forward strand.
AGAACTCGCAGCGCTCCTCGGTCTGCTGCACAGGCGGCCTGGGAGCGGCGATCCGCTCAGGGAGCCGATTCCGCTGCGTGCCGGGCCGGTCATGCGACGGCTCCCTGGGGCACGGCTGCCTTCCAGCCCCCGTGCTCGGGCAGTAGCGGCACAGGGACCATCGGGCTCGCACCCGAGTCATCGGTGGCACGACCGGCTCGCCGAGCATCGAAGCCCTGCCCGCAGGTGCAGGTCAACAGGTCAGCCGTCAACGATCCGCGCGAGAGCCTCGCCGCAGGCCGGGCACCGGTCGAGATAGGCGACGAGCGTGCCGTCGAGGTTGGCGACTGCGAGACGCGCGTCCCCCACGATCACCTGCGCCAGGGTGCGGGGCGGTACGTCGAACTCGAGGTGTTGCCACGCGCTGGTGCCGTGCTCGGCCGCCTCCTCGCGCGAGCCGAACGGCTGGATCTGCAGGAGTGCGGGGCCGGGCTCGACCATGCCCTCGGCATCGACGGCCAGCACGTCGGGCGCCGCCACCAGGATCGCGTCCTCGATGGCGCTCTTCACGGTGAGCGCGGACGAGGCGCAGCCGTCGCAGCTGCCCTCCAGCTTGAGGTGGGCGATCCCCTCCTCGTCGACGCCGAGCAGCTCGACACCGCCGGCGTGGGAGCCGAGGTAGGGCCGCACCCGCTCGAGCGCTGCCTGCACCCGCGTGAGCACGTCGTCGGGGTGCAGGTCGTGCAGCACCAGCAGGTTGCCGACCACCTCGTCGTCGGCCATCCTGCGTACGAGGTCTTCACCACCGGCGGCGTGGGCGATCTCGAGCGCCCGGTCGAGGCCCGCGCCGTACAACGTCATCACGCTGCGAGCAGCTCCTCGATGCGCTCCATCACCGCCGGCACGGCGCTCTGGTTCAGCTCGTCGAGCACCTCGTCGATCCGCTCGCTGGTCTCGCGCAACGTCTGGTTGTCCACGGGTTCTCCTAGTGCCGGGCCAGGTGGCGGGTTCGCGCTCCCCGGCGTTGTCGGTCGAGCCAGTCCAGCCAGGTGTCGAGATGCTCGCCGGTGCGCACGCTGAGCGGCAGCACGGTGACGTGCGGGTTCAGGCTGTGCGCCTGCTCATCGAACCGGTGGAGGTCGAAGTCGACGTACGGCAGCAGATCGGTCTTGTTGACCACAACGATGTCTGCGGCGGCGAACATGTGCGGGTACTTGATCGGCTTGTCGTCGCCCTCCGTGACCGAGATGACCACCGCCTTCGCATACTCACCGATGTCGAAGAGCGCCGGGCACACGAGGTTGCCGACGTTCTCCACGAAGACGAGCGAGCCGTTCTCGGGGCTCAGCATGGTCAGTGCCTGCTGGACCATCGAGGCATCGAGGTGACACCCGGCGCCGGTGTTCACCTGGACCGCTCGGGCACCCGCACGTGTGATCCGGTCGGCGTCGACCCGGGTCTCCTGGTCTCCTTCGATGACGGCGACGGTGACCCGTCCGGCGAGCTCAGTGACGGTCCGCTCCAGCAGAGAGGTCTTACCGGCTCCCGGGGAGCTCATCAGGTTGACCGCGGTCAGGTCGCGCTGGGCCAGCCGATCCCGGACGTGCCCGGCGAGCTCGTCGTTGCGGGCCAGGACCTGCTCGCCGAGCTCGAGGATCTCGGTCTCGGCCACTGTCGGTGCCATGGTGAGCGGACCTGGTCGTGCGGGTGGAGGTCGTGCGGTGGACGTCGGCGGGTGGGCGTGATCGTGGGAATGGGAGTGCTCACCGCTGAGGCGTACGTCGGCCTCGCCGCACCCGCAGGTCACACACATGTCGGCTCCCTGGCCAGCTCGACAGCGACCACCGTCAGCTCCTTGCCCGCGACGATGTCGACGTCGGCGCTGCCGCACTCGCACAGCAGGACGAGGTCGTCCGCAGCGGCCTCGAGCCCGCAGTCGCGACACGCGATCCGTCCCTCGACCTCCTCGATCTCGAGACGCGCCCCCTCGACGACGTACCGGCCGTAGCGATCTCGAAGCAGAACTGCATAGCGTCAGGCAAGACGCCTGCCAGGCGCCCCACGCGCACCTGGATGGCGACCACGGTGCGGCCGGCCGTGCGCTCGGCCACGAGGTCGACGACGCTCTGGGTGATCGACAGCTCGTGCACGGTGCCCTCGCCGTCCGTCGCTCAGTACGGCTTGACCGGCATCGACGGGGCGTGCATCTGTTCGACCACGTTGCCGCCGCCGGTGTACATGTGCACACCGCACGGCAGGCACGGATCGAAGCTACGCACGGCACGCATGATGTCGATGCCCTTGAACTGGTCGGGCGGGTTCTCCTCGAAGATGGGCGTGTTCTGGACCGCGTCCTCGTAGGGCCCCGGGGTCTCGAACCCGTCGCGGACGCTGCCGTTCCACGGGGTCGGCGGATAGGGGTGGTAGTTGGCGATCTTCCCGTTCTTGATCACCATGTGGTGGCTGAGCACCCCCCGGACCGCCTCGGTGAACCCCACGCTGACGGCCTCGTCCGGCACCTCGAACTGGTCCACGTCTTGGTGTTGCCGCCGCGGATCTCCTCGAGCGCCTTCTCGCAGAAGTACAGCGCCACTGCGGCCGAGTAGGCCTGGAAGTACGTCCTGGCGCGGTTGCGCTCGATCGCGTTGCTCCACTGCGGGATCTTCCACTCGAACGTCACCTCGGGCTTCAGGGCCGTGCGCGGCAGGTTGATCACGACGCTGTGCCCGGTCGCCTTGACGTAGCCGCAGTCGACCAGTCCGCTCAGGGCCGTCGACCACAGCCGCGCGATGGGTCCACCACCGGTGTCCAGGGCCAGGTGGTCGGTCCCGTCGAACCAGCGCGGCGACATCGTCCAGCTGTACTTGTCGTCGAAGTCGCGACGCCCCGGCTTGGGGATGGTGTGCTGGTTCCAGGGGTGCCGGCGGTCCACGGGATTGCCCAGCGGGTCACGGGTCACGAAGACCTCGCGGTTCGACTCAGCCCAGTCCTCGTAGTAGGAGTGCCCCAGCAGGATGCGGATGCCGAGGTTGATCTCGACGAGATCGTTGGTGACCAGCTTCCCGTCGACGATCACCCCCGGGGTCACGAACATCTTCCGGCCCCAGTCGGTCATGTGCTCGTACTTGAAGTCGCAGTACGCCGGGTCGTTGAGGCTTCCCCAGCAGCCGAGCAGGATCCGCCGTTCACCGACGTGCTCGTAGCCGGGCAGCGCTTCGTAGAAGAAGTCGAACAGGTCGTCGTGCAGCGGCACGACCTTCTTCATGAACTCCACGTAGCGCATCAGGCGGGTCATGTAGTCGGTCATCAGCTGGATGGTCGGCACGGTGCCGACGCCGCCCGGGTACAGCGTGGACGGGTGGACGTGTCGACCTTCCATCAGGCAGAACATCTCGCGCGTGTAACGGCTGACCTGGAGGGCCTCGCGGTAGAAGTCGCCCTCGATCGGGTTCAGCGACCGCATGATGTCGCCTATGGTGCGATACCCGTGGATGCCGGCGTTCGGGGACTCGGTGTTGTTGGCCCTCTCGAGCACGCCCGGGTTGGTCTCCTTGACCATCCGCTCGCAGTAGTCCACCCCCACCAGGTTCTCCTGGAAGATGTTGTGGTCGAACATGTACTCCGCGGCCTCGCCGAGGTTGATGATCCACTCACCCAGGTGCGGGGGCGCGATGCCATAGGCCATGTTCTGGTTGTAGACCGAGCAGGTCGCGTGGTTGTCACCACAGATGCCGCAGATACGGCTGGTGATGAAGTGCGCGTCCCGCGGGTCCTTGCCCTTCATGAACAGGCTGTAGCCGCGGAAGATCGACGATGTGCTGTGGCACTCGCGGACCTCCTTCTGCTTGAAGTCGACCGACGCGTAGATACCGAGGCTCCCGACGATCCTGGTGATCGGGTCCCACGACATCTCGACGACGTCGGTGTCCTTGGTGGAGCCCTTCTTGGCTTGCGTGGTGGTCATCGGTGTCCCTTCACCAGGTCTTCGTGAAGCCGGTCTTGAGCTCGCCCTTGGAACGCCACGACGGTTCCTTGTCGAGCGTGGTCTGGGTGACGCCGCGGAGGCGTCGTACGGCCTTGCCGTAGAACTGGCTGCCCTTCGAGGAGAGCTTCGCCCCGGGCGGCTCGTCCATGAACGGCATGAACTTGTCCGGGAACCCGGGCATCGTGCAGCCGATGCAGATGCCGCCGACGTTCGGGCAGCCGCCGACACCGTTGATCCAGCCGCGTTTCGGGACGTTGCACTTGACCACCGGTCCCCAGCAGCCGAGCTTGACGATGCACTTCGGTGAGCCGTACTCGGTCGCGAAGTCGCCCTGCTCGTAGTACCCCGCCCGGTCGCACCCCTCGTGCACGGTGGCACCGAAGAGCCAGCGCGGGCGCAAGGCCTCGTCGAGCGGGATCATCGGTGCCTGGCCAGCTACCTGGTAGAGCAGGTAGACCAACGTCTCCGACAGGTTGTCCGGATGGATCGGACACCCCGGGACGCAGACGATCGGCAAGCCGGCCTTCGACTTCCAGTCCCAACCCAGGTAGTCCGGAACCCCCATGGCTCCGGTGGGATTGCCAGACATCGCGTGGATGCCGCCGTACGTCGCACACGTACCCACCGCGACGATCGCCGTCGCCTTCGGGGCCAGCCGATCAAGCCACTCCGAGGTCGGCATCGGCTGACCGGTCTCCGGGTTGTTGCCGAACGCCGCCCAGTACCCCTCGGGCTTGATCGCCTCGTTGGGGATCGATCCCTCGACGATCAGCACGAACGGCTCGAGCTCACCGCGGTCAGCCTTGTGCCACCACTCGATGAAGTTGTCCGCACCCTGCTCGGGCCCACACTCGAAGTCGATGAGCGGCCAGTGCACCGCGATCTTGGGCAGACCCGGCAGAGCGCCGAGAACGATCTCCTCGACGCTCGGTTGGGTGGCCGCAGTCAAGGCTACGGAGTCTCCGTCGCAACTGAGGCCCCCGTTCATCCACAGGACGTGCACAACGCCTTCGTCGGCGTCCTGGCTGGTAGTTCCTGCCTCTGCGACCTCGCTCGTCATCTGCGACCGCCCTCGGTAGGGAAATGCTTGCCTCTTGCATCTTCCCCGCCAGAACGGAACCCGCGAGAACCCGTTTTCGCCGTAATCGGCGAATCGCGGAACCCTGGCCCGGCCGAGTCGATCGCCTTGGCCTGACCAGTGGTCATGTTGCGCGTGGCCCGACCGGGGAGGAGCTCGGCCACACGTGCTTGGAGTCGGCACACGGTCAGCACCCGGTGGCGGGTCAAAGCCTCGCCTCGATCGGACAGCATCCGAAGTCCTCGAGCTCACCATCGACCTTGAGCACCGGCACGTTCTTTGTGCGCACTGCGACCACGGCGAGGAGGTCGGCGTCCAGAGCATCGGTCTTGCGGTTACGCCTTCGAACAGCCGACATCCCCGACCTTCTCCCCTCCCCCCACATCCTGGCGCCCCCCTCCCCCATCCATCTCCCCCAACCCATCCCTCTCTTTCCTTCCTGGGACGGCGAGGCGGGCAGTGCTACGACGAACCGGGCAGTCCCTTTGAGCCACGCCTCGTCACGGCGCCCGGCAGGCCGCAGACCGGAAGTGAGCCACACCTTGAGCGGGTGGGCAGCCGCGTGGAGAGCTTCCCGCCGGACACCTGCACCGAGTCTGGCCAGACACCGGTCCTCACGGAATCGTCTCGTAGCTGCCTGTCGGTGCGCGCACGCGCGACCGGACATGCCTGATGAACGGATGCCGGTTCCGATGTCCGCCTCATGGCGCCGTGGGCACGGGCAGACCGCACAGATCACCTCAAGTCGAGGTAGTGAGGTCGGGCAGCGGCCCGACCTGGCTGACCAGAGCATTCAGATCCAAGTACGTGTCCTTGCGGGCGACCAAGCCGTCGCTAACCGCAATGACATCGGCGCCATCGCAAACGAACGGTGAGCGGCCGAAGGTGCCGCTCATGGCGTACTCGATCACCATGTGGTCGACTCCGAGGTACCCCCGCTTCGGCGTGAAAACGAGGTCCGGCACCAGCCTGACCAGAGTGGTGACCAGTGCGACGACCGCTGGCCGTCCGACCGCCTCCGGCGCAACCCCGTGCATGTGGAAGATCGAGTCCTCGCTGTGCAAGGCCGAGATCGCGGTGGGCTCGCGATCGGCCCATGCCTGGTGATACTGGCCGGCCAGGTCTTCAACGGTCAGGCTCATGACTGCCCCTATCGAGACCCAGAGCGTCCGGGAGCCGGCCACGATGGCTGCAGCCTCTGAGGGCCTCACCGTACCGCTGCGTGCTGGCCGGGGGCCGTGACCGATGTCGTCTCGGCCCAGCCCTGCAGCAGGTGCTTCAGCGATGCGGTGCAGACCCCCTGACCGGCTCCTGACCGGCACACGCCAACGACCGCACATGCCGCTGCTAGTGCGCGGAACTGCCGATGTGCGGTCCCTCTGGTCGGTCGGACTCGGTATGCGTCATACGAATGGTGGTCTCAAGCGCACGATTCGTATGACGCATCCGACGTCGCCGCCCGGCTTGTCACACGAAGACTGCGCAGCGGTATCCCTGACAGTCCTCCTGTGACAAGCCCGAGAGCGCACTCATCTGGTGCCGCGATCCGCTCGGACGTGCCGATGAGCGTGCAATCGACCGGCCTGAGCGCGTGGGCCGAAACCCGGCGGCAAGTAGTCCGGTTCCACGAATTCCTCGGTTAGTTCCTGAACGTCCCGCACGGCCCAGCCAGGTGCCTGCATACCAGCCTTGTGAAGGGCCCACGCGAGATAGCAGACTCCCTCGGCGGGTTCTCCATGCTCAATCAACGAGGCGGCCTGCGCGAAGGCATCCGGCGGCAACACGTGTGCCAGCGCGATGCGGAGCCCGTTGACTCGGCCCAGATACCGGTCCTGTGCCGAAGTGTCACCCACCGGAGTCATCCTGCCGCAGTTGCACCCGGACATGGCGCGTTGCGCTTGCCCAGCGCAATCAATCACCGGCGTGACGACGAACATCGACAGGTGCGTGTGCCCATCACCGGGTACTCGATTCAGCGATAGCGCTGCGCCGTTGGGTCCGGTCAGGCACAGTGTCGGCCGTGACACCGATCTCGGGCAATACCGCCGAAACCACCAGCCCTCGTGACGCCCGGTCTTCGGGTCGCCGGTCCCGCGCCGGCCGCGTCGCCGTGGCGCTCGTGGCGGCGACGTTCGCCCTGGTGGGTTGCGCCAGCACCAGCCCAAACAACCCCCCGTCCCCAGCCGAGCCCGGGACCGGCTCCCCCACCACACAAAGCGCCACCGGCGGTCACGCGACGCCAGCCAAAACATCTCTGGGCACCAACAAGCCGACCCCGCACCACCACAAGAAGCCCCACCCGGTTACCACCGGACGCGGCACCGCAGCCGCGTTGCTGGCGTCGCTCGTGATCCGCGGCCGGGCGCCGATGACCGGCTATGACCGGGACCGGTTCGGCCAGGCATGGCTGGACGCGGACCGCAACGGATGCGACACCCGGTCAGACCAGCTGCGTCGCTACCTGCGCCAGATCGTGCTGCGCCCCGGCACGAACGGCTGCGTCGTCGCCTCCGGGATCCTGGATGACCCCTACACCGCGACCGCCATCTCCTACGTGCGCGGCGACACCTACGCCGTCGACATCGACCACGTGGTGGCGCTCGGCAACGCCTGGGTCTCCGGGGCCTGGAAGTGGGACATCAACCATCGTGCGGCGATCGCCAACGACCCGCTGAACCTGCTGCCCGTCGACGCCGGCGCGAACCGGTCCAAGGGCGACGGCGACGCCGCGACCTGGCTGCCGCCGAACAAGAGCTACCGGTGCGCCTACGTCGCCCGGCAGGTCACCGTGAAAGCCAAGTACGCCCTCTCAGTCACCCCGGCCGAGCACGACGCGATCGCGCGCGTCCTGTCCACCTGCCCCGGCCAGCCGGCCACTGCGGACCCGACGCACGCACCGACGCGCGTCGACCAGCACCTCGCCGACCCGGGCCCCCAGGAACAGACCAACCAGCAGTCCGCACAGAACACCGGGGCACAGAACGGCAGCGATCAGGAACCCGGCCGAGGTTCGGCCGGACAGGTGTACTACGCCAACTGCGACGCGGTCCGCGCCGCCGGAAAAGCGCCGCTGCACCGCGGCGACCCCGGCTACGAGACCCCACGGCTGGACAGGGACGGCGACGGCACCGCCTGCGAATGAGGCACCACCTGGGCTGCACGCTGTTGGGCTGGGGATCGTGCAGGCTTGAGAGAAACCGGGGCGTTCAGGTGGGTCCGCGCGGATCGACGGGCTTGCGGGGAGGCAGGTAATGGAGGGTCAGGTTTGCTGCGGTGTGGCGGCGGCTACGAACGCGTCCACCAGCTGTTGCTGCTGGTCGGCGGTGGCCGCGGAGAGCTCGAGCGTCTGCCCGTTCATCGTGAGCTTGAGGGTCTGTGTCGAGCCCTTCGTGCGGTGCATCCAGGAGCGCACCGCGGACACGACCTGCGTCGCGAGCTCGACCGAGCTCTTGAGCGCGACGAGGAGGGCTCCCACCGCGGACACGTCGAGGCCCTTGCTGCCGTCCGGAGCGGTGCCGAGCGTGGGTCGGGACACCGAGTCGACATCGAGCTCTAACAGGTCTTGGCGCAGTGACTCGGTGAGTTCGTCGAGCTCTTGGTCGTCGGCCGTGGAATCGAGGATCTCGATCTGCAGTTCGGTGCTCATGAGGACTCCCGCGGCCCGCGCTGGTCGCCGGACGAGGACCGACCCGAACTCGATGCGTCGAGTCTAGGCCCGACCGTTTGGGCGCCGCCACCCACGCTGCGGGCTCGTTCGATCGCCATCGACGGGTCGCACCCCGTCGTCGATGAGGATCGCTGCGCGTTGCCAGCGACTACGATCAGAGCAGTCACGCCCGCTGAGAAGGGGCAGCGATGGCCAGACCTGCGAACACGGGATCACAAGCCGCGTCGTCGACGTCATCTGCCGACAGTGCCGTCGCTCGTCGCGCGGCACTGGTGCTCGCTGTCTCGGAGTACTCCGACACGATGCTGCGGCAGCTGCGCTCACCGGCAGGCGACGCGGCTGACTTCGGGCAGGTTCTCGGCAGCCCCGACCTCGGCGGGTTCGACGTCACCACGGTGCTCGACGGGCGCGCCCATCAGATCCGGCTCGTGGTGGAGGAGTTTCTGGCAGCCTGCGGCCCGGACGACCTCGCCCTGGTGTACCTGTCGTGCCACGGCCTGGTCGATGCACGCCGCCGGCTGTACTTCGCTGCCGCCGACACCTTGAAGGACCGGCTCGCTTCGACCGGCGTGGAGGCCCGGTGGCTGCTGGACCAGCTCGAGGAGTGCCGGGCCCGACGGCAGGTGGTGATCCTGGACTGCTGCTTCAGCGGCGCGTTCGCGACCGGCACGAAGGGGGACAACACCTTCGAGCTCGGCAGCGAGTTGCTCGGCCAGGGGCGGGGTCGAGTCGTTCTGACCGCATCGCGGGCCACCGAGTACTCCTTCGAGGGGACTCCGACCGAGGACTCCGCGATCCCGGGGTCGGTGTTCACCGCCGCGCTCGCCACCGGGATCCGGACCGGTGTCGCCGACGCCGACGACGACGGGTACATCTCCGTCGATGACGCCTACGCGTACGCGTTCGACGCGATGCGAGTATCCGGCGCGCAGCAGACGCCGCAGCGCTGGTTGTACGGGGCTGAGGGCGACATCGTCCTGGCGAAGAACCCGACCGCGACCGGGCTCGGAGCCATGCCGCCCAGGCACCCGGACTCAGAGTCGGCCCGCTCCGCGCCGCGTCCGACGACCACGGTGCAGTCACCGGCAGGGGTCGGCCGGCGCCCGCCCGGGTGGTTCAAGGGAAGTCGCCGGACGTTCCTGGTTGCCGCAATGATCCTGACGGTCGTCGTGGCGGCCGGGTTGGCGAGCGGAATCGCCGTCTGGCAAGCGGGCCACGGCGGTAACAACGGTGACAGCGGTGGCGTCGAGTTCTCATTTCGCGAAGGAAGGCACGTCGAGACCTCCGTTCCCTGGCACCTCACGATCTCGACCGGCCCCCAAGCGCCCCACGATGGGTGCACCGTTCAGGTCCGGGAAAAAACGAAGTCCGGATCAGTCGTCGCCTCGACGCCACACCCGTCCGGGCAAGACAACGTGATCTTGCAGGTCAAGGACACCGGCACGCTCTACCTCGACTACCCGCAGGGTTGTCTCGTCGATGCGGAGAAGGGCCGCGGAGACGCGGCCTACCCCGTGACGATCCCCGCCGGCGTCGGCGACTCGCTCGCCTGGAACCCGAGCGGCCCCATGGAGATCACCGCGAACGCGGACAGCAGCTTCCCCTGCTACGTGAACATGGTCAACGCCGAGACCGGCGGGATCGCGCAGGTGACGATCGACCGACCTGGTCAAGCAGAACGGTACGACCCGCCGGCCACCTCATCGATGTACATGAGCGTGCAAGGCACCAACTGCGCCATAAGGGCGCAAGACGCATCGACGACAGGTCCATGACCCGGGACCGCCGCCGGGCTGCGAAACCTCGCCTCAGGTGCCGCTCTGCCGAGCGCCCCTGCGCCCTCAGATGGTCATGCGACAGCCACGTCACCATGCTCGACACCGGCGTCAAGCCACGCGATGTCCAGCGAACATCCCGGCACAGCACGAGTAAGGAGGTAGCGGTGAACGTGGGGCGCGTGTGACTGACCAGGCGTGCAACTCCTTGGCTGCGCGGATACCGGCTTGGACGGATGGCGTCTCAGGAATATGCACCCCCGCTGAGTTTCCCACGCTCTGCGGGCAGGCCGATGCCCAGTCGGGCGACGCCTTGCCCAGGACCGCACCCGCGACGCCGTCGATGCTGCGCTGAAGATCTTGCGGACCGTTTGCGGACTGCAGAGTGGCCGAAGACACTAAAACCGCAGGTCAGAGGCTTGAGGTGCGGATGGGCTGGCTCATAGGCCGGGTTCTGTTCACCGGGCCGCCTCACGACGGTCCGGTTGGCGACCATCCATCTCCGGGTGCCGTTGCCGACACCCTCCAGCGACCTACCCACGAGCTCGGGCGGACCACCCTCGAACGCTCGCTGTCTGGTCTTGCTCCAGGTGGGGTTTGCCTAGCCACGACGGTCGCCCGTCGCGCTGGTGGTCTCTTGCACCACCGTTTCACCCTTACCTCCACCCCCATCCGAAGACAGGGCCGGAGGCGGTCTGTTCTCTGTGGCACTGATCCCGCGGGTCACCCCGGGTGGGCGTTACCCACCACCTCGTCCTGTGGAGCCCGGACCTTCCTCGACACCCCCTCGAGATCAACCCGAAGCAGTGACGCGGTCGCCCGGCCAGCCCATCCGCCTGCCAAGGATAGGGCACCCACTAGGGACCCTCCCTAAAACGGACATTTGGCCTACGCTTCGGCCCCGTTTCACCTACGGTGTCGCCGGAGGGGAAAGCCATGTCAGTCATCGACTTCGAGACTGGCGGCACTGGAGCGACGGTGCCGCCGGTGCGTTGGCGCGCCCCTGACACGCTGCTCGAGAACCTCCAGCTGATCGCCGACGGCGTCGTCGCGATGGCCGGCTTCGCGGTCGCCGCGATCAGGATCCGCCGCGGCGACGAGCTCGAGCTGGTCGTCGACACCGGCCTGCCCGAGGAGATCGGTTCCAGCATCCCGGTCCAGCTGATGCTCGACGAGCTGGCGCTGGCCGAGGACTGGGGGCTGCTTGCAGTTCGTCCCGCACGGCGTGGGCGACAGCACCTCCGGCGGCTGGGTCGTCCCGAGCGGGGTCATCGCCTCCGACGAGCCCGACGCCTGGGACCCGATGGACATGCTCGTGGCTCCGCTGTACGACGCCCACGGCGTGCTGCGCGGCACCCTGGCGATCGACGAGCCGCTCGACGGCCGCCTCCCCGACCTCGAACGCCGCCGGGTCCTCGAGAAGTTCGCCGTCCTGGCCGCCCGCGCCGTACTCGCCTCCGTCGAGCGAGAGTCCCTGGCCGAGCAGGTGGCGATGGCCGACACCGTCAAGGCCATCGTGCGTACGACGAGCGCCCAGCTCAGCCTCGGCGGACTGCTCGAGGCGAGTGAGCAGACCCTGCTCGACGGCTTCGCGGCGCAGCGGCTCTGGATCAAGACCGTCGCCGACGACGACCAGTCCCCCACCGACTACCTGCCGGGCGACCTCTCCCTCGCCCTCCCGCCCGACGTGGTGAGGTTCGCGGAGAGCTCCGCGGCGTACTGCTGGCGCCACCAGATCGTGATGAAGATCGGCACGCAGTACCCGCTGCCGCCCAAGATGGATGCAGCACCACTTCGACCAGATCGTGGGACTGCTGCGCAGCATCTCGATGTCGTCGCTGGTCTTCGTCCCCCTCGGCGCCGGCCCCGAGTGCATGGGCAGCCTCGTGCTGATGCGCGCCGACCCGAGCCGCGAGTGGACCGACGTCGAGTGCGCCGCGCTGCTCGACATCGGCCACGACCTCGGACGCGCCGCCCTCAACGCGCGCACGTTCGACCGCGAGCACGCGCTCGTCGCGGAGCTCCAGGCGCTGGACAGCTACAAGAGCCAGCTCATCGCCACCGTCTCGCACGAGCTCAAGAGCCCGCTCACGACCGTGGCCGGCCACCTCGAGATGCTCGAGTCGGGCACGATCAGCATCGACGAGGAGGCGCGCGCCTCGCTGGCGGCCATCGGACGCGCCTCGCACCGGATGACCCGGGTGATCGAGGACCTGCTGCTGCTCCGCAAGGTCGGCGAGGCCCACAAGCCGCTGCGCCTCGACCCCGTCGACCTCGGCGAGCTGGTCCGCGACGCCGTCGCGCTCACCGCCCTCGCCGCCGCGGAGAAGGGCCTGCAGGTCCAGGTCGAGCTCCGGGGACCGCGCGTCGTCGCGCTCGGCGAGCCCGACGAGCTCGACAAGGTCGTGCACAACCTGGTCAGCAACGCGGTGAAGTACACCCCCGCGGGTGGCTGGGTGCAGATCAGCGCGGAGGCCGGCGAGGCCCGTGCCGTGCTCACCGTCCGCGACGAGGGCATCGGCATCTCGCCGGAGGACCAGGAGCACCTGTTCACGGAGTTCTTCCGCTCCACCAACCCCGTGGCGGTGGCACTGCCCGGGACCGGCCTCGGACTGGCGATCGTCCGGCGCATCGTCGAGCGGCACGGCGGCTGGATCGACGTCGAGTCGGCTCCTGGAGTCGGGAGCACCTTCCGCGTCACCCTGCCTGCGCCCGCCGACGTCAAGGCTTCGTGAAACGCACCTTGCGCGTGGCCGGATCGGCCTCGGTCAGCGTCACCGTGACGTCCTCCCCGACCGGGAGCGGCTGGGTGGACACGACGGGCGCCTCGATCGCCGGCTCACGGACCATCACGGTGCCCTCGCGCTCGTCGTCGTGCTCCACCTCGAGCACGACACCCTCGAAGCTCTCCCCCACCCGCTTCTCGAGGGTCAGTGCCTCGACGAGGTTCACCACCGCGTTCTCGTAGGCGTGCGACCGCCGACCCGAGTCGCGCATCAGGTCCGGCAGCGCGTCCATGCCGTCGAGCACCCACGCCGGGACCTCGGTGCCGGCGCAGAGGGCCGCGCAGATCTCGAGGCCGTAGCGGTCGACCAGCCGACGCAGCGGCGCCGTGACATGGGCGTACGGCGAGGCCAGTGCTGCGTGCTCCGGCTGCTCGGGGACCTGCCCGTCGAAGGCGACGTACCCGGCTCCCCGCAGCAGCCTCGTGCACGCCACCACCATGGCGGCATCGGCCGGCCGTGACGGGTCGAGCGACCGGATGAACTCGGGGTGACCCATGCTGTTGGGCCAGTCGATCCCGAGTGCCCGCGCCGTACGACGCAACGCCCGCACCTCGTGCTCGGGCGCCGGTGGCAGCGTCCGCAGCACGCCCACCTTCCCGTCGATCATCAGCTTCGCCGCCGCGAACCCGGTGAGCAGCGACAGCTGGGCGTTCCAGTTCTCGACGGGCAGCATCGCGCGGTACTCGAGCCGGAGCCGGTCGTCCTCCAGGTCGATCTCCTGCGCGGGCATCGGCAGCGAGACCCCGCCGCGCTCGGCCTCCTTCGCGATCCGCAGCTTGCCCGACGATCTCGAGCAGGGCCAGCGTCGAACCGGGCGGCGCCTGGCCCAGCTCGCGCTGCACGCCGACGTAGTCGAGCTTCTGCCGCGACCGCACCCGAGCCCGCTCCACCTTCGCGTCGGTGACGTCACCATCGGCGTCCAGCGCGATCGTCCACACGAACGCGGGCCGGTCCTCGCCGGGCAGCAACGACGCGGCTCCCTCACTCAGCACCGGCGGATGCAGGGGGATCTTGCTGTTCGCGCCGTACAGCGACTCCCCGCGGGCGTGCGCCTCGACGTCCACCGCGTCGCCGGGGGCGACGAAGGCGTGGACGTCGGCGATCGCGTAGTGCACGACGTACCCGTCGCCGTCCGCCTCCAGGTGCATGGCCTGGTCGAGGTCCATGGAGCCGGCCGGGTCGACCGTGACGAACTCGAGGTGGGTCAGGTCCAGGTCGGGCAGGCGCGGAGCGCGGGCGTCCTGCTCGGCGACCGCCTGCACCGCCGCAGGGAAGTCCGGCTGCACGTGCAGCTCCTGCTGGATGGCCTCGATCCCGGTGCGAAGACGGTCGTACGCCGCGTCCCGGGCCTGCAGCACTCGATCAGCCACCCGCACCTCCTCGTCGTCCTCCGAGCCACCCTAGGGTGGCTCCGTGCTGATCCTGCTTCCCCCGTCCGAGGGCAAGGCCACGCCGCGCCGCGGAGCCCGACTGGATCTCTCCCGGCTCAGCGCCCCCGAGCTCACGACGGCTCGCGAGCAGGTGCTCGACTCGCTGGCCGAGCTGTGCCGCGCCGATCCCGACCGGGCCATGCAGGTGCTCGGGCTCGGACCCACCCAGGCCGACGACGTACGACGCAACGCGGACCTGCTCGACGCGCCAACGGCTCGCGCCGACGCGATCTACACGGGTGTGCTCTACGAGTCGCTCGACCTCGCGACGCTGGATGCGGCCGCCCGTCGTCGGGCGTCCCGGTGGCTGGCGGTCATCTCGTCGGTGTTCGGGCTGGTGCGCCCCGGCGACCGGATCCCGTCGTACCGACTCGGCGGCGGGGTCAACCTCCCCGGGCTCGGCGTGGTCTCCGCGCACTGGCGCGCGCACCTCGACCGGACCGTGCGCGAGGCCGCCGGCACCGGTCTCGTCGTCGACCTGCGCTCCACGACCTACGCAGGATTCTGGCGCCCCGACGCCGGCCTGGCTCGCAAGGTGGCCACCGTCCGCGTGCTCCACGAGGTCGGGACCAAGCGCACCGTGGTCAGCCACTTCAACAAGGCCACCAAGGGCCGGCTGGTGCGGGCACTGCTCGAGAGCGGCGCCACCCCGGGCACTCCGGCTCGGCTGGCCGACACCATCACCGACCTCGGCTGGAAGGTCGAGCTCGGCGAGCCCGGCAAGCACGGCCAGCCAGCTCGACGTGGTCGTCGAGGAGATCTAGAGCCGGCTCTCCGCCGCCGCCTCGCCGCCGAGCCGTTGGGCCGCCCACACGGGCAGGATCGAGATGACCACCAGGATCACGGCGACCACGTTGACGATGGGCGCCTGGTTGGGCCGGAACAGGTTGTCGAAGATCCAGATCGGCAGCGTGGGTGTGCCCGGGCCGGCGGTGAACGTGGTCACCACGATCTCGTCGAAGCTGAGCCCGAAGGCCAGCACGGCGCCCGCCACGAGCGAGGACCGCAGCAGTGGGAAGGTCACCAGCCGCATCGTCTGCCAGGGCCTCGCCCCGAGGTCGGCGGACGCGGACTCCAGCGACGAGCCCATCCGGCGCAGCCGGGCGCTGACGTTGTTGAACACCACGACGATGCAGAACGTCGCGTGCCCGACGATGATCGTGAACAGTCCGGCGCTGATCCCGAAGACCGGCTGCAGCAGGTTCTGGATCACCGACTGCAGTGCCACGCCGGTGACGATGCCCGGCAGCGCGATCGGCAGGATGACCAGCAGGTTGATGGCGCGCTTGCCGAAGAAGTCGAACCGGGCCAGCGCCATGCCCAGCAGCGAGCCGAGCACCAGCGCGATCGCGGTCGCGCCGAGGCCGGCCTTGACCGAGGTCCACAGCGCGTCCCGCGGGCCCTGGGCGTGCAGCGCGAGGTCCCACCACTGGGTGGTGAACGACGGCGGGGGCCAGCCGAAGAGGCGATCGGAGTTGAACGAGTTGATCGCCACGATCGCCAACGGCACGTAGACGAAGGCGAGCACCAGGGCACCGAACACCCACAGCACGATGCGTCCGCCCCTGCCGATCGTCACGACTGCTCCCCTCCCCTCACAGGTTGTCCAACGCGCCGGCGCGGCCCGCGAGCGTCAGGTAGATGACCATGATCACGACCGAGAACGTGCCCAGCGCAGCGGCGAAGGGCAGGTCCAGCACGATGTTCTGCAGCACCGCCGTACCGAGGACCTGCAGCTTGCCGCCGACGATCTGGACGGCGATGTAGTCGCCCAGGCTCAGCGAGAACGTGAAGATCGAGCCCGCGATGATCGACGGCAGCAGCGAGGGCAGCACGATGCGGCGGAACGTCGTCACCGCCGATCCACCGAGGTCTGCCGACGCCTCGAGGTGCGCCTCCGGGAGGCGCTCGAAGCCGGAGTACACCGGCAGGATCATGTACGGCAGCCACAGGTAGGTCAGTGTCAGCACGACCGCGACCAGGCCGAAGCCCGGGGTGTGCGCCGAGCACCGAGTCGAGCACCCCTTGCGGCTGCAGCATGGTCCGCCAGGCGTACGCCTTGACGAGGTACGACGCCCACAACGGGACGAGCACCGCCGCGATGAGCAGCGCCCGCACGCCGACGCGGTGCCACCCGCGCCATGAAGAACGCGAACGGCACCGCGATCGCGATGCACAGCACCGTCACGAGCGCGGCGATGAGCAGCGTGCGGCCCACGATGCGGAGGTACGTCGGGGTGAAGATCTCCTTGAAGTTCTCCGTCGTGAACGTCGCCACCACCTTGTTCGTGAACGGGTCGGTGGACAGGAACGCCGTGGCGAAGATGAAACGCGAGCGCCCCGAGATAGGCGACCACCAGCCACGTCATCGGCGCGGCGAGCAGGCGATGGGCGTCCTGCGCTGGTTCATCTGTCCTCCTGGATCCGCTGTGGCGGAGATCTGCCCCGGCTAGCCGCGGATCTCCGACCACTTCTTGGTCCACTCGGCGTAGTCGGTGCACTTCACGTCGGTGCGACCGTCCAGGCAGGCCGTGATCGGGGTGTTCCAGTAGTAGATGTGCGAGAAGAAGTCCTCGTCATCCGCGTGGTAGATCTTGCAGTGGTTCGGGTCCGCCGTCTCCTGGCAGGCGAGCTTGTTCGCCGGCGCCTCACCGAAGTACTCCGCGATCTCCGCGTTCACCTTGGGCGAGACCAGGTGGTCGATGAGCTTGTAGGCACAGGTCTTGTGCTTGCTCTTCGCGCCCACCATCCACGTGTCCGACCAACCCGTCGCGCCCTCCTTGGGCAGGATCGCCTTCACCGGGGCCTTCTCGCCCTGCACGATGTTGGCGATCACCTGCCAGGTGGTGCCGACCACGCGTGCTGCCGTTCTGGAAGGCCTGCGCCGTCCTTGAGGTAGTCCGACCAGTACTCGCCCACGTTCTGGCTCTGGTCCTTCAGCAGGCTGACCGCCGCGTCGAGCTGCTTCTCGTCCAGCGCGTAGGGGTTCTTGATGCCGAGGTCGGGCTTGGTGGCCATCAGGTAGACGGCCGCGTCGGCGATGTAGATCGGCGAGTCGTACGCCGTCACCTTGCCCTTGTACTTCGAGGCACCGTCGAAGACCACCGACCACGAGTCGGGGGCCGGCGTGACCTCCTTGGTGTTGTACATCAGCAGGTTGGCGCCGCGACCGTGCGGGATGCCGTACATCTGGCCCTCGACGGAGTTCCAGGGCTTGTCCTTGAGCCCCTCGAAGATGTCCTTGTAGTTGGTGATCAGGTCGGTGTTCATCGGCTCCACGTCGCCGGCCGCGATCAGCCGGAGGCTGGCGTCACCGGAGGCCGAGACCACGTCGTACTGGCCGGTGCGCATCAGCTGCACGGCCTCGTCGGAGGTGCCGAAGGTCTTCGACGAGACCTGGCAGCCGGTCTCCTTCTCGAAGTCGGAGATCCAGTCGACCTTGGGGTCGTTGCTGCCGTCCTCGACGTAGCCGGCCCACGCGAGCACGCTGACCTCGCCCTCGGGCGTGCCGAGCTTGTCGAGCGGCTTCAGGTCGGGTGCGGTGAAGCCACCGGCACCCGTCTTCCCCGAGTCGCCGCCGGACCCGCAACCGGCCAGGACCAGGGCGGCGCAGGCCAGCGCCGCGCCGAGCTTCATCGTGGTTCTCACTGGGAACTCCTTTGTGCGGTGGATGGGTCGTGCTCGGGGATCTCGATCAGGTGCTCGCGGTGCCAGAGCAGCTCCACCGGGTCGCCGCGGTGCAGCTCGTCGTGCCGCGCGCGGTGGCCGTTCTCCTCCAGGGCGATCAGCCGGCCCCCGCCGTCGAGATCGACGACGAAGCGGGTCACCGGGCCGGCGTACACGACCTCGGTGACGGTGCCGGTGGCCGAGCCGTCGCTGTCGGAGCGCTCGGCGCCGGGGGCGACGATGGAGAGCTTCTCGGGCCGGATCCCGAAGGTGCCCCGGCGCCCGGTGGCGCGCTCGGCCTGCTCGCCGCGCAGCAGGTTGGAGGTGCCGACGAACCCGGCGACGAAGGCGTTGGCGGGCTGCTCGTAGATCTCGCGCGCGCTGCCGACCTGCTCGATGCGGCCCTCGTTGAACACCGCGATCCGGTCGCTCATCGTCAGCGCCTCTTCCTGGTCGTGGGTGACGAACAGGAAGGTGATGCCGACGGCCCGCTGGATCTCCTTGAGCTCCACCTGCATCTGCTCACGCAGCTTGAGGTCGAGGGCGCCGAGCGGTTCGTCGAGGAGCAGCACCTTGGGCCGGTTCACCAGCGCCCTGGCCAGCGCGACGCGCTGTCGCTGGCCACCGGAGAGCTGGGTCGGGCGGCGGTCACCGAGCGAGCCGAGCCGCACCTGCTCGAGCGCCTCCGCTGCGCGCTTGCGGCGCTCGGTCCTGCCGACCTTCTTCACGAGCAGGCCGTACTCGACGTTCTGCTGCACGCTCATGTGCGGGAAGATCGCGTAGTCCTGGAAGACGGTGTTCACGTCGCGCTCGTACGGCGGTCGCCGGGTCACGTCCTCGCCGGCCAGCTCGATCGTGCCCTGGGTGGGCTGCTCGAAGCCCGGCGATCATCCGCAGCACCGTCGTCTTGCCCGACCCGGACGGACCCAGCATCGAGAAGAACTCACCGCTCGCGATGCTCAGGTTCGCGTCCTCGACCGCCACGACGGGCGGCCTCCCGGTGAACTCCTTGCGCAGTCCCTCGAGGCGGATGGCAGGCGCCGACGTCCCCGGAGAGGTCTCGGTCGTCGGTGACGAGGTCATGTGCCTCCTTGGCCGTAGGTCTGGCAACAAAACCTATGGCCCCATATGTTTTGACGGCAAGACCCTTGTCCGGATCGTTGCAAGCGGCTTACTCGTTCGAAACATCGAGACTGACTGGCCGGCCGAAGGGAGTGGGCGTTGGCGGACCTGTCGCTGGGCATCGGCACCTACGCCGCCGTCTTCGCACCCCTCGAGACCGCCGGCCGCGCCGAGGTGATCACCCGGCGGCTCTCCGACGCGATCAGCCTGGGCGTGCTGCCCGACGGGCTCCTGCTCCCCTCGGAGACCGATCTCGCCGAGCGCCTCGGCGTCGCGACGGTGACGGTGCGCGAGGCGCTCGGCACGCTGCGCACCGCCGGCATGATCCGGACCCGGCGGGGTCGGCGAGGCGGCTCGTTCGTCTGCTCGCCCGCCGACGGCGGCCGTGCGGCCCTGCTCGACCGGCTGCGCGGCCTGGGCCAGGGTGAGCTGCGGGACCTCGGCGACCACTACGCGGCCGTGGGCGGTGCCTGTGCGGTGCTCGCCTCGCAGCGCTCGGACGCGGCCGACGTGGCGAGGCTGACCACGCTCGCCCCGGCCGTCCGCGACGGACGGGTGGCCAGCGAGTGGCTGCGCGCCGAGGGCACCTTCCACCTCGAGCTGGCCGTGGCGGCCCAGTCGGCCCGGCTCGCACGCGAGGAGATCATGCTCCAGTCCGAGATCGGCCCACTGCTCTGGCTCGCCCATGCGCACGCCCACGTGCACGACGACGCGGCGACCTCGCACGAGCGGCTGGCCCAGGCAGTGGCCCGCGGGGACGGGACCAAGGCACGCTCGGTCCTCGAGAACCACGTGCACGCCCTCGTGCAGGCGCTGCGTCCGTTGCACCATGAGGCGAGGAGGTCCCGATGAACGACCCGACCCAGGATCCGACACAGGCACTGGCCGAGGACGTCACCAGGTTCTGCGAGGAGCGCTTCGACGACGTCGCCGCGATCGCCGGGCTCGCGATGCCGACACTCTCCGCGAGTGCCCCGCGGCGCTCGGCCCTCGCCATCGAGCGACACTGCCTGAGGCTGCTCGAGTCGACCGACCCGCCCCTGGCCGGCGCGGGAGTCGTCGTCGCGCCGTACGTCCTCACCGACGAGCCGTACTGGCTCGAGTGGTGGCTCGCCGGCCCCGACGACGCCCCGGCCAACGCCACCCGGCTGGCCGCCGACGTGAACCCCGACTCGGTGACCTTCCGCGACTACACCACGCTGGCCTGGTTCGAGGAGCCGCGGCGCACCGGGGAGCGCGGCATCACCGGGCCGTACGTCGACTACCTGTGCACCGACCAGTACACCCTCACCTTCACCGCTCCCCTCACCAGCGACGACCGGTTCCTGGGGGTGGCGGGCGTGGACGTCCTCGCCCGCTGGTTCGAGCAGCACCTGTTCGTGCTCGTCGACGACCGCAAGGAGCTCGACGAGGGCTGCGTCGTGGTCAACCGGAGCGGCCGCGTGGTCGCGTGCCCCACGGGCACCTGGGTCACCGGCGACCTGATCCACGAGCTCGCCTCCGACCGCCTGCCCGCTGGAGGCTGGCAGGTCGTCGACTGTCCCGGCACGCCGTTCGTGACGGCCCGCAAGGCCTGATAGTCCAGATCATTCGGCCGCTGTCTGAGGATCCGCGAGCGGCTTCTTGTTCTGGACTATCCGAAGATCTCGGTCGGCCTGGCGTTGTAGAGGCGCAGGTTGGCCATCGGGAGGTCGGCGTCGGGGCCGCCCTTGAAGTAGGAGATGACGCTCACCGAGGCGGGTGCCAGCTCCATCCGGTAGACCGCCTCCAGCGGCGCGCCGAGGGCGTCCGCGACGAGGGTCTTGATCGGGGTGACGTGGCTGACCACGACCACCGTCTGCCCGGCGTACGACGCCACCATCCGGTCGCGTCCCTCGAGCACCCGCTTCTCGACGACCCGGAACGACTCACCGCCGTGCGGGGCCGACTCGAGGTCACCGAGCCAGGAACCGAGCTCGTCGGGCCACTTCTCGTGCACCTCGGTGAAGCTCATCCCGTCCCAGGTGCCGAACTCCATCTCCGCGATGCCGGACTCCTCCTCGACCTCGAGGTCGAAGAACTCGGCGAGGATCTCCGCCGTCTCGCGCGTACGCCGTACCGGTGAGCTGACCAGGGCGTCGAACGTGCCGGACAACGGGGCCAGCCACTCGCCTGTCGCTCGGGCCTGCTCGCGGCCCTCGTCGTTCAGCGGCGGGTTGGAGCTGGCCAGACCGCCGGAGAAGAGCTTGCCCTTGGTCGCGTCGGTGACGCCGTGCCGGACCAGGATCAGCGTGGTCGGCTTGGCGTGGGGCGGACCCCAGCCGCGCTTCGGGGTTCCCGCTTCGACCGGTGGTCTCGACTGATCGCTCGCTGCGCTCGCTGCTCGACCACCTTCGTCCAGGAGTCCCGATGCGTCGCGGAGACCGTCGAGGGCCTCGTTCGCGAGCCGGTCGGCGTGCACGTTCTCGGCCCGCGGGACCCAGGTGAAGGTGGTGCCGATGGGTGCGAGCCGGTTGGCCTCGATCGCCAGCGGCTTCATCGAGGGGTGCTTGATCTTCCAGTTGCCGGCCATCTGCTCGACGACCAGC
Organism: uncultured Actinomycetota bacterium; assembly: GCA_963797505.1. Taxonomy (GTDB): domain Bacteria; phylum Actinomycetota; class Actinomycetes; order Propionibacteriales; family Nocardioidaceae; genus Marmoricola. The sequence goes on from CAWCQB010000011.1 coordinate 27,928, forward strand.
TTGGAGTCCATCCGGACCTCGATCTCGGCCTCCGGAGCGTGTTCGGCGGCGAGCTCGAGCCCGGCGATCAGGCCGCGGTACTCCGCGACGTTGTTGGTCGCGGTGCCGATCGTCTCCCCGATCTCGGCGATCACCTCGCCGGTGTCGGCGTCCTTCAGCAGTGCGCCGTACGCCGCCGGTCCGGGGTTGCCCCGGGAACCACCGTCGGCCTCGACGATGACGGAGCGCGCGTCGAGCGTCACAAGCCCGGACTCCCCCGTCCGCACGAGGATCCGGTTGCACTCCTCGCAGCGGATCACCTCGTCGCTGGGCTGCTTCGCGATGATGCCGAGGTCGGAGGCGTTCAGGGTCAGCCGGCAGCCGCCGCACTCGCGTCGGCGCAACGCGGCCGCGCCGACGCCGCCCTTCTGCGCACGCAGCTTCTCGTAGAGCGCCATCAGGTCCTCGGGCATCCCCGAGGTCGCCGTGGCGCGCTCGTCCTTGACCGCGGCCAGCTGGGTCTGCAGCTCTCCCGACGTCTTCTCGTACGCCGCCTCGACCGTCGCGATCTCGGTCTCGAGCGCGGCGAGGTCGTCGGTGTAGCGGCCGACGGCGTTCTGCGCCTCCTCGAGACGCTCCATCACCTCGATCTCGACGTCCTCGAGGTCACTGATCCGGCGGTGCAGCGACTCCAGCTCGCCGAGCATCCGCTCCAGCGCCTTGGGGTCCTTGATCTGACCGGCGTCGATCATGCCCTGGTCGCGCACCCGCCGGGTCTTGACCTGCTCGACGTCGGCGTCCGCGCGCTTCTGCTCCGCGGTGATGTCGTCGACCTGCACGCGCAGGTCACGCAGCGCGTTGTCCAGGGTCTTGCGACGAGCCGTGAGCTCGCGCAGCTGGGTCGCCTCCGGGATCGAGGTCAGCTGATGGGTGAGCGTGTCGATCCTGGAGTCGAGCTCCTGGACGTCGAGCAGCTTGAGCTGGACGAACGGGTCGGCTTTCAGGACGGTCTCCTACAGGTCGGGGCTCACGCGCGGAAGGTCCACGGGTCGGTGTTGGTCGCGCTGACGCGCACCTCCACCGTATCGCCCGGCCCGGGATCGTTCAGTGCCGCGACCAGCCGGTCCCGGAGCACCGGCAGCCAGGTGCTCTCCGCCGCCCAGTGCGCCACGTCGACGAGAGCGGGCGCCCCGTGCTCGCGCAGCTCCGAGGCCGGGTGGTGCCGCAGGTCGGAGGTCAGGTAGACGTCGACACCCGCAGACCGCGCCCGGTCGAGCAGGAAGTCGCCGGCGCCACCGCACAGTCCGACTGTCTCGACCTGCTGGTCGGGGTCTCCCGCGACGCGCACCCCGTGAGCCGTGTGCGCGAGCACGCTGTCGACGTGGGCGGCGAAGTCGCGCAGTGTCATCGGCGCGGTCAGTCGACCGATGCGGCCAGATCCACGGTCCGGTTCGTCGAGCGAGGCCAGCTCGACCACGTCGTACGCCGGCTCCTCGTAGGGGTGGGCCACCCGCATCGCCGCGACCGCCGCACCCCGCCGGCTGCGCTGGCACACCGTCTCGATGCGCACCTCCTCGACGACCTCGGCCCGCCCGACCTCGCCGATGGCCGGGTGCGCACCCTCGAGCGGTCGGAACCGTCCTTCACCCGGCGAGGTGAAGGACGCCTGGTCGTAGTCGCCGACGCGGCCGGCACCGGCGTCCGCCAGCGCCGCCCGGACCCGCTCGGCGGCGTCGACCGGGACGAACACCACGATCTTGTCGAGCGGCGGCGTCGGGTCGGCCTCGAGCGGCCGCACGTCCTCGAGGCCGAGCGCCAGGGCGAGCGACTCCGAGACTCCCCCGGCCGGCGAGTCGGCGTTGGTGTGGGCCGTGAACAGCGCGCAGCCGTTGCTGGTCAGCCGGTGCGCCACCCGCCCCTTGGGGTCGGTCGCCGCGAAGCCGTGCACGCCCTTGAGGAACAGCGGGTGGTGCGTGACGAGCAGGTCGGCGTCCATCAGGATCGCCTCGTCGGCCACCGCCGTCACCGGGTCGACGGCCAGCAGGATGCGTCGTACGTCGTGAGCCGGATCGCCGAGCACGAGCCCGACGGCGTCCCAGTCGTCCGCGTGCTGCGGCGGGAACCACTCGTCGAGCAGCGCCGTGATGTCACCCAGGGTCGGCATGGGGTGACGTTAACGACTCTCGAGCGCCAGGCGACCGCTGAGGGCGAGGAAGCAGACGGCGAACACCTTGCGCATCCGCGCGAGCAGCTGCGGACGGCTCAGCACGCGTTCGCGCGTCGCAGCGGCGAGCAGCGCGTAGCCGACGAAGGTCAGGAAGGTCATCAGCATGAACACCGCGCTCAGGCCGACCATGTGCAGCAGCGAGTGCGCCGAGCCGGCCGGCACGAACTGCGGCAGGAACGCGAAGAAGAAGATCGTCAGCTTCGGGTTGAGCAGGTTGAGCGTGATCCCCGAGGTGATCACCTGGCGCGCGGTGCGGCTCTGCGGCGCCCGCTCGATCGACAGCGCCCCGGTGTCGCGCCAGGTCGACCACGCGAGGTAGACGAGATAGGCGACGCCGGCGTACTTCACCACGGCGAAGGCCACCCCGCTCGCGTGCAGCAGCGCCGCGAGGCCGGTGATCGCCGCGACGGCGTGCGGCACCACGCCCAGCGTGCAGGCGAAGGCGGCGAGGACGCCGGCCCGGGCTCCGCGGGTCAGACCGGCGGCGATGGAGTACAGCGCACCGGTGCCCGGGCTGACACAGATGACGAACGAGGTCAGCAGGAAGGTGAGGCTCACAGCGCGTCCCGCACGATCTGCTCGTGGTCGAACGCGAGCCCCTCGTCCAGCGCCTTCCCGACCTCCACCCAGGCCGCCTCGGCGGCGTCGTCGCCACCCTGCACGTCGGACGCCGAGTCGCGGCGCAGGACGTGGGCGACGCTGATCGTCCGCCCGCGCGGATCGCGGTCGGGAGCGCCGTAGGCACCGAGCTGGGTCAGGTCGCCGGGGTCGACGCGCAGTCCGGTCTCTTCCTCGAGCTCGCGGGCGGCCGAGGTCGCGAGGTCCTCGTCGACCTCGAGGTAGCCACCCGGCAGGGCCCAGCTGCCCTCGAACGGCGGGTTGCCACGGCGTACGACGAGCACGTGCAGCTTCCCGTCGACGGGAGCCAGCGCGACCACGTCGACCGTGACGTCGATGCGGGGGTAGTCCGCCACGGTCAGTTGACCTGCCGCTCGCGGCCCTCCCAGTAGGGCTGGCGCAGCTTGAACTTCTGCAGCTTGCCGGTGGCAGTGCGGGCGAGCACCTCGCGGAACTCCACCGACGACGGCGCCTTGTAGCGCGCCACCTTGGACTTGCAGTAGTCGATCAGCTCCTGCTCGGTGAGCTCGGACCCCTCGGTCTTCACCACCAGCGCCTTGATCGTCTCGCCCCACTTGTCGCTGGGTACGCCGATGACTGCGACCTCGGCGACGTCGGGGTGGGAGAAGATCGCGTCCTCGACCTCGATCGAGGAGACGTTCTCGCCGCCGGTGATGATCACGTCCTTCTTGCGGTCCTGGATGGTCAGGTAGCCGTCGTCGCCGAGGACGCCACCGTCGCCGGTGTGGAACCAGCCGTCGCCGAGGGCCGCCTCGGTCTCCTCCGGCTGCTCCCAGTAGCCCTCGAGCACCACGTTGGACCGCGACAGCACCTCACCGTCGTCGGAGATCTGCAGCGTCACCCCGATGGCCGGCTGTCCGGCCCGCACCAGCTTGGCGGCGCGGTCCTCGCCCGACAGGTCGTCCCACTCCGACCTCGCCCGGTTGATGGTGAGCAGCGGCGAGGTCTCGGTGAGGCCGTAGATCTGGATGAACTCCCAGCCGAGCTCCGCCTCGACGCGGGCGACCGTCTTGGTCGGCGGCGGCGCTCCGGCGACGATGATCCGCACCTTGTCGCGGCCGGGGATCTCGCCCTCCCAGGTCTCGGCGGCCTCGAGCACGGAGGCCACCACCGCGGGGGCGGCGCACATGACGGTGACGCCGTACTTCTCGACACGACGCAGGATCTCGGCTCCGTCGATCTTGCGGATCGCCACCTGCGTGACGCCCATGCCGGTCATCGCGAACGGCATGCCCCACCCGTTGGCGTGGAACATCGGCAGCGTGTGCAGGTAGACGTCGCGGTCGGTGACGCCGGTGTGCAGGGCGAAGGTGACCGCGTTGGTCCAGATGTTGCGGTGGGTGATCTGGACGCCCTTGGGCCGGGCCGTCGTGCCGGACGTGTAGTTGATCGTCGCGGTGGCGTTCTCCTCGTGCTCCCAGGGCTCGGGCTCCTTGCCCTCGAGATACATCTCGCTGTCGTTGCCGATGATGAACTTGTGCTCGCAGTCGACACCCTTGAGGGCGTCCTCGAGCTCGGGGTCGACGTAGAGCACCCGGGCACCGGAGTGCTCGACGATGTAGGCCACCTCGTCGGCCGAGAGCCGGAAGTTGATCGGCACCAGCACGCGGCCGTAGCCGGTGACACCGAAGAACGCCGTGAACAGCCGGGCGCTGTTGTGCGAGACGTAGGCGACGCGGTCGCCGAAGCCGATGCCGAGCTCGTCGAGCTTCGCGGCCTGGGCCCTGGCGAGCTCACCCACGCGGGCATAGGTCAGGTCGCCCAGGGACGGCGCGGGCTGGTCCGGCTCGTCGACGATGCCGATGCGCTCGGCGTACACCGCCAGGGCACGGTCGAGGAAGTCGGCGGCAGAGAACGGCACGATCACGGGTGTGGCTCCCCTCACAGTCGGTTCAGTTCACCCTAGCCACGTCGTGCGGACGTCGAAACGTTCAGTTCGAGCGGCGTCCCGAATGGCGTGACGTGTTGATGCTTCAATCGCGCACCCAGCACAATGGCGCTTGTGCCCCCCGCCGAGCCCGGTCTCATCGACGAGCAGGACCCGGCCGCCGAGGCGCGTCGGCTGCGGGTGCTCTTCGACGGGCTGCCCGCGCTGATCGGCTACTGGGACCGCGACCTGCGCAACGTGATCGCCAACGAGGCGTACGTCGAGTGGTTCGGCGTCTCACCGGAGCAGATGCGCGGCATGCACATCCGCGAGATCGTCGGCGAGGCCGTCTACGCGAAGAACATCCCCTACATGGAGCGCGCCCTGGCCGGTGAGCCAGCAGGAGTTCCAGCGCACGTTGGTGGACGCCAGCGGCCGCACGAGGTACTCCCTCGTCTCCTACGCCCCGGACATCGTCGACGGCGAGGTGATCGGGCTCTTCGTGCTGGTCGCCGACGTGACGTCGCGAGTCGACGCGGAGCGCCAGCTCACCGAGGCCCAGGAGATCGCCGAGCTGGGCAGCTGGACGATGGTCCCGGGCACGCGGACGATCGCGTGGTCGCGGCAGATGTTCCGGATCATGGGTCGCGACCCCGAGACGTTCGACCCCGTGGCCGAGTCGGTGCTCCCCCAGGTGCACCCCGACGACCGCGAGCGGGTGGTGGCGACCCTCGAGCGGGCGTCGGCGGACGGGCAGGGCTACGACCTGAAGTACCAGATCGTCCGCCCCGACGGCGACGTCCGCGAGGTGCACAGCCGCGTCCGCCCCGAGCGGTCCGACGACGGCGACGTCATCCGGCTCACCGGCGTGCTGCAGGACATCACCTCCTCCAACCGCCTGGCGCGAGACCTCGGCCGCGTCAACGAGGAGCTGCAGCAGGTCAACCAGCTCAACGCCGACGTGCTCGGCGTCGTCGGGCACGACGTACGAGGACCCCTCGCGCTCGTCCTCGGTCAGCTCGAGGTGCTCACCGAGACCTGGCAGGAGTCCTCGCAGGAGGCGAACATCGCCCGTGTCGAGAAGACCCTGGGAGCCGCCCGCCGGCTCGCCGTGCTGCTCGACGACATCCTCGCGATGGCCAACTTCGACTCGGGCGCGATCGCCACCCGGCCCATGCAGGTCTCCCTCGGCGACGTCGTGTCCGAGGCGCTGGCCGACGTGCAGGGCGGCGCCCAGGTGGACGTACGACGCGACGGCGACCCGGTCGGTGTCGTCGACCCGTTCCACCTGCGCCAGATGGTCGCCAACCTGGTCACGAACGCGGTGCGGTACGGCGCGCCACCGGTCGTCGTGACCGTGCGTGCCGCCGGCGACTCGGCCTCCATCGAGGTCACCGACCACGGCCACGGCGTCCCCGAGGAGTTCGTGCCGCACCTGTTCGAGCGGTTCACCCGGCCGACGGATCGCGCGACGGCCACGCGCCGGCCCGGCAGCGGCTTCGGCCTCTACGTCGTGCGCCGACTGGCCGATGCCAACGGCTGCCGCGTCAGCTACGAGCGCGGCGACGACGGCGGCTCGTGCTTCCGCCTCGAGGTGCCGACGACCAGCCCGGCCGTCGACTGAACAGGGTGGGCGCAGCAGGGATCGAACCTGCGACCACCTCGTTGTAAGCGAGGTGCTCTACCGCTGAGCTATACGCCCCGGGGAACCGCTGGAGACCCCGGACATTTCGGGGCGGGCACAGACTACGGGAGCGGCGCTTTGCGTGCCCCATCAGTCCGGAAATGCGAGCGTCCTCCACGCCTGAAACGGACCGGGAAAAGCGAAGTCGCGCCGCTGGCGTCTCGGGTCACCAGCGGCGCGACAACCAAAGAGTGCCGCACCGGACACCGGCTTCCAAGCGATTGCGAAAAAATGGTCTGGATTGACTAGACCAGGTCCGCCAGAGCGGCTGCGTGGGCGTCCAGATCACGTGCCTCACCGCGTGCGTTGTGCACCGACCAGCGCACGATTCCGTCCCGGTCCACGGCGTACGACGACCGCTTCGGACCGCCCGAGATCTCGTCGAAGACGCCGTAGGCCTTGGCCGTCTCGCCGTGCGGCCAGAAGTCGCTGAGCAGGGGGAAGAAGATGCCGTCGCGGTCGGCCACGGCCCGCTGGGTGTACATCGGGTCGCAGCTCACCGCGACCAGGGTCGAGTGGTCGGTCTCGAAGTCGCCGAGCCGGTCGCGCAGGCCGGTCAGCTCGCCGGTGCAGACCCCGCTGAGGGCGAACGGGTAGAAGACGATCAGCGCCGCCTTGCCCCGGGCGTACGACGACAGGGTGACGTCCTGGCCGTGCTGGTCCTTCAGCGTGAAGTCCGGAGCCTTGTCGCCGATCGCCAACGTCATGCCGCCATGGTGCCAGCAGCCGGGGCGGGACCCGTCAGGAGTCCCCTTCGGTCCTCGGCGTCGTAGTCCTTGAGGTCCTTCTTCAGCACCTTGCCGGTCGCGTTGCGCGGCAGCTCGTCGAGGAAGACGATCTCGCGCGGCACCTTGTAGCGGGCGAGGTTGTCCTTGACGTGCTTCTTGAGGGTGTCCTCGTCGACCTCGCCGTCCTTGACCACGAACGCGCGCAGCCGCTTGCCGTAGTCGTCGTCGTCCACGCCGATCGCGGCGACGTCCTGGACGTTCTCGTGGCGCTGGAGGCAGTCCTCGACCTCCTTGGGGAAGACGTTCTCGCCGCCGGAGACGATCATCTCGTCGTCGCGGCCCTCGACGAAGAGCCGTCCGTTCTCGTCGATCTTGCCGACGTCGCCGCTCGACATCAGGCCGTCGATCATCTGCTTGCTCTCGGCCTCGTCGCCGGTGTAGCCGCCGAAGAGCATGGTGTTGCCGACGAAGATGCGACCGGACTCGCCCTGCTCGACCGGGTTGCCCTTCTCGTCGTAGATCCTGACCACGGTGTTGTACGGCGCCTTGCCGGCCGTCCCCGGGGCCTCGCGCATGTCCCTGGGCTGCGCGATCGTCGCCCAGGCGACCTCGGTCGACCCGTAGGTGTTGTAGAGGTTGTCGCCGAACGCGTCCATCCACTCGGTGGCCAGGTCGCCCGGCAGCGCCGAGCCCGACGCCGCGACGACCTTGAGCTTCGACCAGTCACCCTCGCGCTGCTTCTCGGAGAGCTTCATGATCCGCTGCATCATCACCGGGATGACGATGAGCGCGTCGACGTCGTGCTCCTGGATGGTCTCGAGGCAGTCCGCCGGGTCGAACTTGCGACGCAGCACGATCGTCGAGCCGAGCAGCATCGCCATGTTCAGGTGGGCCCAGCCCCAGGTGTGGAACAGCGGCGCGACGATGTAGGTCGTGCCGCCGGTGTGGAACGGCATCTTCGAGAGCAGCGCGACGGCACCGTCGAGACCGGACTCACCACGCGGAGCACCCTTCGGCGTACCGGTGGTGCCCGAGGTGAGGATGACCGGACGGGTGCTGTGCTCGGGCACCGGGTGGGGATCGGTGGAGCCCTTCTCGATCAGCTCCTCGACGAGGGGGACGTCGCCGACCTCGCCGTCGTGCCAGGCGATCACCTTGGGCAGGTCGACCCCGGACTTCTCGATGAGCTCGGTGAACTCCTCGTCGTACACGATCGCGGCGGGCTTCTCGCGCTTGCAGACCTCGCCGAGCTGGGTGCCGGAGAAGGCGGTGTTGAGGTAGAGGATGTCCGCGCCGAGCTTGGACAGGGCCGTCGAGATGTCGACGAAGTAGCGGTGGTTGCGGCACAGCACGGCGACGCTGTCGCCCTCCGTCGACGCCGAGGTCGCGCAGGCCGTGGGCCAGTCGCGTGGACCGCTCGTCGAGCTCGCCCCAGGTCAGCTCGCCCAGCTCGTCGATCAGCCCGACGTCCTTCGGCGAGCGGATCGCGAGGGCGCCCATCCCGCCGGCGAAGCCGATGCCCCAGTCGAAGATCGTCTTGCCGACGCCGTAGAGGGTGACCGGGTTGTAGGGCCGGATCACGCCGGAGGTCGCCATCACCTTGACCATCCGGGCCTGACGCAGGGCTTGCTTGCCGAGCTGTTCCAACATGCGGGGGGTGCCTCCTGTGCGGCGGGTCAGCGGTTCTTGGGCGCGACGAGACGCGTCGCGGTCCATTCCTTACCCACTGCAACGGTCGTCGTCGTGGAAAGTCCCGCGATCGGGCCCGCTTCCGCGACATCGGCCGCGTCCACGGCGCCCGGGTCGACCCACCTTCGGGGTCAGCAGCCAGATGGCTCCGCCACGCACGAGGTCGGTCAGGGAGTCCACGAGTGCGTCGACGAGGTCACCGTCGTCGTCACGCCACCAGAGGAGCACGACGTCCACGACGTCGCCGTGGTCACCGTCCACGAGGTCCGCATCGATCGTGTTCTCGATCTCCGCGCGGATCGCGTCGTCCACGTCCTCGTCCCAGCCGAGCTCCTGCACGACCATGCCGGGCTTGAGACCCAGCCGCTCCCCCAGCTGGACGTCAGCGCCGCCTGCGCTCGGGCTCAACTGTCTGCCTCCATTTAGATAGTTCATCCGGACGGTGCCCTGGGTTCACCTGTGTGCGCCCCGAGGCCCGGTGGGACGTAGTCCACCGTGTTACCCATCCGGGCGCAACCCCACGCGTCTCAGGTCCACCATCCGGGGGGCCGTGAACCTCGTTGGCCCACGTACTCATCGGTAGATTTCATGTGCTTCGCAGAAGTGACACGATTGACCGGTGAGCGACGACGAGAACACTTCCTCCGAGGCCCGCCCGGCGACCCCGCGCACCTCCGTGATCCACGAGGGGCTGCCGACCCAGCTCCCCGACATCGACCCCGACGAGACCCACGACTGGCTGGAGTCCTTCGACGCGCTGGTCAGCGACCGCGGCCGTGACCGCGCGCGCTACCTGATGCTGCGGCTGCTCGAACGAGCCCGCGAGCAGGCCGTCGGCGTACCCGCCCTGCGCAGCACCGACTACATCAACACCATCCCGCCCGAGCGCGAGCCGTGGTTCCCCGGCGACGAGGAGACCGAGCGCCGCATCCGCGCGTTCATCCGCTGGAACGCGGCCGTGATGGTCTCCGACGCCAACCGCCCCGGCCTCGAGGTCGGCGGGCACATCGCGACGTACCAGTCGGCGGCCAGCCTCTACGAGGTCGGCTTCAACCACTTCTTCCGCGGCAAGGACCACCCCGGCGGCGGCGACCAGGTCTACATCCAGGGCCACGGCTCCCCCGGCATCTACGCCCGCGCCTACCTCGAGGGCCGGCTGAGCGAGCAGCAGCTGATGCGCTTCCGCCAGGAGGTGCAGCACGGCGTCGGCAAGGGCCTTCCGTCGTACCCCCACCCGCGGCTGATGCCGGACTTCTGGGAGTTCCCCACGGTCTCGATGGGCCTCACCGCGATCAACTCGATCTACCAGGCCCGGTTCAACCGCTACCTCCAGAACCGCAGCATCAAGGACACCTCGCAGCAGCACGTGTGGGCGTTCCTCGGCGACGGCGAGATGGCCGAGCCGGAGTCGCTGGGCGCGCTGCGCGTGGCCGCCCGCGAGGAGCTCGACAACCTCACCTGGGTCATCAACTGCAACCTCCAGCAGCTCGACGGCCCGGTCACGGGCAACGGCAAGATCATCCAGGAGCTCGAGGCCAACTTCCGCGGCGCCGGCTGGAACGTGATCAAGGTGATCTGGGGCCGCGAGTGGGACGAGCTGCTCGCCCGCGACGTCGACGGCGTCCTGGTCAACCAGATGAACAGCACGCCGGACGGCGCGTTCCAGACCTACTCGGTCGAGGACGGCGCCTACAACCGCGAGCACTTCTTCGGCGCCGACCCGCGGCTGCGCAAGATGGTCGAGCACATGAGCGACAAGCAGATCGAGAAGCTGCCGCGCGGTGGCCACGACTACCGCAAGGTGTACGCCGCCTTCGACGCCGCGTCCAAGCACGTCGGCCAGCCGACCGTGATCCTGGCGCACACCATCAAGGGCTGGACGATCGAGGCCCTCGAGGGCAAGAACGCCACCCACCAGATGAAGAAGCTGAAGAAGGACGACCTCAAGAAGTTCCGCGACCGGCTCTACCTGCCGATGAGCGACCGCGACATCGACGAGGCCTACGACGCCTCCGGGACCGCGCCGTTCTTCCACCCGGGCAAGGACTCCCCCGAGATCGAGTACATGATGGAGCGCCGTCGCCAGCTCGGCGGCTCGCTGCCCAAGCGGGTGGTGCGCGCCAAGCCGCTGAAGGTGCCCGGCGACGAGATGTACGCCGAGCTCAAGCAGGGCTCCGGCAAGGCCAAGATCGCCACCACGATGGCCGTCGTCCGCCAGCTCCGCGACTGGATGAAGGACAAGGAGATCGGCCAGCGCATCGTGCCGATCGCTCCCGACGAGTACCGCACCTTCGGGATGGACTCGATGTTCCCGAGCGCCAAGGTCTACAACCCGGGCGGGCAGCGCTACGAGTCGGTCGACCGCAAGCTGCTGCTGAAGTGGCGCGAGGACAAGGCCGGCCAGCTGCTCCACGAGGGCATCTCGGAGGCGGGCGCGATGGCATCGGCCACGGCTGCCGGATCGTCGTACTCCACCCACGGCGAGGTGATGATCCCGTTCTACATCTTCTACTCGATGTTCGGGTTCCAGCGCACCGGCGACTCCATCTGGGCGATGGCCGACCAGCTCGCCCGCGGCTTCCTGATCGGCGCCACGGCCGGCCGCACCACGCTGACCGGTGAGGGACTCCAGCACGCCGACGGCCACTCGCCGCTGCTCGCGGTGACCAACCCGGCGGTCGTGCACTACGACCCGGCGTTCGCCCACGAGGTCGCGCACATCATGCAGGACGGCCTGCGCCGGATGTACACCGTGACCGACGACCACCCCGAGGGTGAGAACGTCATCTTCTACATCACGGTCTACAACGAGCCGATCGTGATGCCCAAGGAGCCGGACGACCTCGACGTGGACGCCCTGCTGAAGGGCATCTACCACTTCGCGGACGCACCCGAGGTGTCCGGCAACGGCTCGGCCCCGCGGGTCCAGCTGCTGGCCTCCGGTGTGGGCTTCCCCTGGATCCAGAAGGCGCAGCAGCTGCTCGCCGACGACTGGGGAGTCGCCGCAGACCTGTGGTCGGTGACGTCGTGGAACGAGCTCGCCCGCGACGGCGTCGCGGCCGAGAAGTGGACGCTGAACCACCCCGACGAGGACGCCAAGGTGCCCGTTCGTGACCAGTGCGCTGGCCGACGCGAAGGGTCCGTTCGTGGCGGTGAGCGACTACATGCGCGCCGTACCCATGCAGATCGCGCACTGGGTCCCCGGCGACTACCACGTGCTCGGCACCGACGGTTTCGGCTTCGCCGACACCCGACCGGCCGCGCGCCGCTTCTTCCAGGTCGACGCCGAGAGCGTCGTGGTCGCCACCCTGCGCGCGCTCGCCGAGCGCGGCGAGGTCAAGCCCGAGCTCGCGGCCGAGGCGTTCGAGAAGTACCGCATCGACGACCCGACCGCCGTGGCCGACGTGAAGCAGGAGGGCGGCGACGCATGAACCCGTGGGCGACGGCGGCCCGCCGCGGGCATCGTGCCGATCGTGCTCGGGATCCTCTGCTTCGTCGCGTCCATCCCCGCGATCGAGGACCTCGACCCCCTGCTCAAGGGCCTCGGCGCCATCCTCGTCGTACTCGGCCTGATCATCGTGGTCGCCAACGCGCGCACGCTGACTGCTGAGCAGAAGCGGGTGGGTCCGCGGGTCTGAGTGGTCTGGCCGGGCGTCGGCCAGGTTTCCCCGGGCGCCCGGGGAAACCTCACGTCGTCCACGTGGAGGTCGTCGGTGCGCTCCGGTGAGTCCTCGGTGTGACACGGGCCGTCACGGCGGACCGGGATCGACGAGCGACCATCCGTCCGCGAGACGTTGGCCGCTCGCAGGTCGACGCCGCAGGTCGAGCCGGATGCAACGACCAGCCGCGTACGACGTGCAGATCCGCTCCCCGCGCTGCTTCTCCGGAGCACGTCGTCGCGTGACGTCCTCGCGCCCTCCGCGAGCGTACTTCCGGTGCTTCGGCTTGCCGTCGAACTCGCCGATCACCCCCAGCTCTCGCCAGGCGAATCGACCCGTCCAGAGACGTTGCCGTGAGTCGGTCACCGGACCAGTTGGAGCTCGGCGCCGAGCAGGCGTCCCGGTGCCGAGCAGCATCACCGCGGTGCGGCTCTCGGCCAGCAGACTCGCGCCGGCCGTCGGCGAAGTTGATGACGAGATCCGTGCCGAGCGTCGTTCGGCCCAGCGCGCCATCGCGTCCGCGCCTCGGCGCAGCCGCGGCCTTCGACGATCACGCCCGTCTCGCAAGAAGTGGTCCATCGCGAGCAGCGCGTGCTCGACGATCCGCGCGAGCGCGTCGTGCAGGTCGAGCGCCGTGCGCGTCGGTGACGGACCTCGCGCACCGTCGACCATCGTCGACGTCGCTCGACCTCGGTCAGTCCCCACGGCCGCACGATGCCGACCTCGCGGCGGCACGACCTGGCGTACGGTGCGCGTGAGGTGGACTGCCGTCGCAGGCCCAGCGCCCTCAGAAGTGGCCGCCGCCATGCATGACGCAGCGCGGCCATGCGACGAGCACGCCCCTCCAGTGCGGGCAAGCTCGTAGGGCGAGCGCTCGAGGAAGGTGCCGCTGCCTCGACGGGTCACGAGCGTCCCAGTCCTCGGCGACGTAGGCACCGTGGCGAGATCCGGACGATGTACGCGCGCTCGACGAGCCTGTCCGCTTGGTGCGGCCTGTCAGTCCCGTCCGGCCACCAGGTCGTCGACGACGCAGGACGATGCCGTCGGCGTCGGCGGAGGACATCGAGGTCGCCATGCGTCGGACCATGCGGCCGACGCTCGGCGCCGCCACGCGCCACGCGCCTGTGGACACGGCGCCGACGCCAGGCCTGTGGACGCGAGGTCGTGTCACATGAGGGCTGTGGACGTGAGCTGGTCACGGCGTCCTAGTGTGACACGAGCCAGTGAGGTTTCCCCGGGCGCCCGGGGAAACCTGCAGGCGACCTAAGCCCCCCGCCGCCGCGGCAACCGAGAAACAAGCGCCACAGGCGCATCGCCGGCCTCGGCGCGGTTGACGGGCTCGGTGGGGCCGTTGCGGAGCAGCTGGCGCCAGCGGCCGCGGTGGTACGACGCGGGCTGGGTCGCCTTGATGAAGCTCTGCACGATCTTCACGAAGCGGTCCGGGTGGTCCTTGTGCGGGAAGTGGCCGCTGTTCGGGAGCACCTCGACGACCGCTCCGGGGGCGATCCGGGCCGCGTTCTCGGCGTGCTTGGCCGGGATGACGACGTCGTCGGAGCCCCACACCACGAGCATCGGCATCGCCTGGGTCAGGTAGGCGCGGTCGACCATGGTGACGATCTGGCCCTTCATGTCCACGACGGAGCGCACCACGTGGCGGATCGCCGCGCGGGCGTGGGGGTCGTGGAAGGACTCGAAGATGTCGGCGACCTCGGCGAGGTCGCGGGCCGCGTGCAGCCGGGTGCGGGACAGGGCGCGCAGGCCGGCCTTGCCGGCGTGGCGGATGCCGGGGAGCGTCGCCACGCCCATCACCTGGTGGAAGCCGGGGAGGGTGATCGCGCGGATGAACGGCGTCACCTCGGGGCCGAGGCCGCCGGGAGCGATCAGGATCATCCGCTCGGTGCGCTCGGGGAACTGGTAGGCGAACTGCATCGCCACGCCGCCGCCGAAGCTGTGCCCGACGACGGTGACCTTGTCGATGTTGAGCACCGTCAGCAGGTCACGCATGCCGTTGGCGTAGCCACCGACCGAGTAGTCGGCCCGCGGCTTGGCGCTGACGCCGTGGCCGAGCAGGTCGGGGGCGATCACCGTGTAGTGCCGGGCCAGGTCGTGGATCACCGGCAGCCAGGTGGTGTGGTCACAGCCCAGGCCGTGGAGGAGGAGCAGCGCCGGGCCCTCGCCCAGCTTGAGGTAGGCGCGTTCGTGCCCATGGATCGTGATCCGTTGGAGCTCGACGGCGCTGCCTGGCACTTGCTCCACACGATCTCCTCGGGCCGGGGTCTGGGGCTCCAGTGGCAGCAGTCAACCAGAACTGGTTCCACTTTTGACTACCACGCACCGACATGTGGGCACTCCGAGCCTGGAAACGCGCGAATTCCCTTGTGACATGGGGCTGTTGGGGTCTCTGGGGCTACCCTCGCTCCATGTCTGTGCAGTACGACGGACCGGCGACGGGGTCCACCGAGGTGCTCCCCGAGCTCGCCGAGATCGTCCGCCTGGTGACCGACACGCCGGTCGACGACGTGCGGCTCGAGCGCACGTTCGTCGACGAGCTGCGCATCGACTCGCTGGCGATGGTGGAGATCCTCGAGGGATCGGCCCGCCACTTCGGCGTACGCATCGACGACGAGGACGCGAAGCACTTCGTCCGGGTCACCGACCTGGTCGACTACATCGCGAAGAAGATGAGCTAGGACAACCAACTGGGTTTCGAGACGCGTCGCTCGGTCCCTTGCTTCGCTGCGGGCGAGCCGATCGCTCTCCCTCGTCCAGCCACCTGCGCGTTCGCAGGCTCGCACGGGGCTAGACGACCTGGTGCAGCCAGCGCACGGCGACGCCGTCGCCGGCGTGCCGGAAGGTCTCCAGCTCGTCGTCCCAGGGCTTGCCCAGCAGCTTGCCGATCTCGATCTCCAGCGTCGTCTCGCCGAGCGAGGCCTTGACCACCGCGGCCTTGAGCCGGTCCTCGGGGATCATGATGTCGCCGTGCAGGCCGGTGACGGCGTGGAAGACGCCGAGGTCGGGGGTGGCCGAGAACCGGGCTCCCTCGGTGCCCGAGGTGCCCTCCTCGGTGACCTCGAAGCGCAGGTGGTTCCAGCCGCGCAGGGCCGAGGTGAGGGAGGCGGCGGTGCCGGGGTCTGCCGACCAGGAGTACTCGGTGCGGTAGGTGCCCGACTGGGCCGGCTGCGGAGTCCACTCCATCTGTGGGGCAACGCCGAGCACGCCGCCCGTGGCCCACTCGATGTGCGGGCACAACGCGGACGGCGCCGAGTGGATGTAGAGCACTCCACGAGTCGCTGTTCGAGTCACGACGGACCTCCTCTTGCTCCGGCGTCGAGATACGCCTTCCCCAGCGGTCTCGAGAGGTGGAGCAGGACGGTTGGTCGCCGTCGTGCGATGGTGCGTGTGTGAACTTGTGAGCCCATTGTGACTCACGGGAGCCCGTTCACGCCAGCCAGACGCCCCAAAAGACCGTTTTCGGCGTGTCTGTTATGTCGCAGATGACCGATCGGCACGCGTCGGCCGTCGACCGTGGGCCCAGCTCCATCAGCCGGCCCAGCACCTCGGTGGCGACGCCCAGGCCGCCCAGGTGGGACTCACCGTCGATGGTGGTGAACCGTCCGTGCGGCAGCCGCTCGGACATGTGCACGCCGTGCGCGTAGCGGGACGATGTGGTCGGAGTCGCCGTGCCACCAGTGCACGGGCACCTCGACGTCGGCGGCCTCGAAGCCCCAGTCGCGGGTGAACAGGATGATGTCGGAGAGCACCGCCCCGAAGTGCGAGCGGGAGCCGTTGAGCAGGTCGTCGAGGAACATCGCCCGGAACTCCGGACGAGCCAGCAGCTCCTTGTCACCGCGCGGCTGGACCGCTGCGTAGGTGTCCAGGAAGGTCCCCGCGAACGGCCGGACCAGCCGGATGGCGCGGGAGAGCACGAACCCGAGCGGCAGCCGCGCCACGGACAGCACCGGTGCGGCGTACGCCGCGAGCACCATCAGGCCGCTGGAGATCGCATCCGGCCCCTGGGTCGGCGCCACTCCCCCGAGCACCCCGACGCCGTGGACGCGGTCCGGCATCGCCGCGCCCGCGGCGAGTGCGTAGGGACCGCCGCCGGAGAGCCCGATGACGCGCAGCGTGTCGATGTCGAGGACGTCGCACAGCGCGGCGAGGTCACCGGTCCAGTCGAGGATGTCGCGGTACAGGTGCGGGGTCGAGGACCCGATGCCCGGGACGGTCGATGCCGATGATGCGCAGGTCGTTGCTCCTCGGCGAACCGCCTGGCCTCGACCGGGATCTGGCGCCGGGCGCCCGGCGTGCCGTGCATCCACACGATGGCCGCGCCGCGCGGGTTGCCGAACTCGGCGAAGGAGAGCCGGCGCCCGTCCCGGACGGCCACCGAACCCTCGAGCCGCGGGCGATCGAGCTCATTCATGCGGCGGATTCTCGCACGCGGTTGGCCCGGTGCTCAGGCACTGTGCGGCATCCGGACGGCCGCGGCGTCGACGATGTTCCAGGGGTCGCGCACCGCCCCGAGCAGGGCGCCGTCGGCCGAGACCGGCGGGCCCGTCGATCACGGTCGCCAGCAGGCAGGTGACGTTGTCGCGCCCGCCGGCCGCCAGCGCGGCGTCGACGAGGTGCTCCACCGCGGCGTCGTCGGCGTGGTCGGTCAGGATCTGCGCGATGTCGCGCTCGCGCACCAGGTCGGTGAGCCCGTCGCTCGCGAGCAGCACCCGGTCGCCGGGCACCAGGTCGAGCTCGGTGACGTCGCCGTGCTCGGCCGGGTCACCGTTCACGCTGCGCGTGACCACGTTGCGCCAGGGGTGGTAGGGCACGTCCTCCTCGACCAGCGAGCCCTCGTCGACGAGCCGCTGCACCCAGGTGTGGTCGCGCGAGATCCGGGTCAGCGTCGCGTCGCGGAACAGGTAGCCGCGCGAGTCGCCCACGTGCGCCAGGGCGAACCGTTCGCCGTCGGTGGCGACCGCCGTCAGCGTGGTGGCCATGCCGGCCCGCTTCGGGTCACGGGCGACACCGAGCGCCACCTGCTCCTGGGCGAGACGGATCGCGCCGCGGAGCATCGCCACGGGATCGCTCGCGGGATCGGCCAGCGCGGTGGCCGAGACGACGTACGCCGTGGTGGCGGAGGCGACCTCGCCGGCCGCGGCACCGCCGACTCCGTCGGCCACGAGCATGCAGGTGGGCCCCATGAACCCGGAGTCCTCGTTGCCGCGTGCGCACGAGACCCACGTGGCTGAGCGCGACGCCGGAGAAGCGCAACACCCGGATCACCCCCTCAGTGGTCCAACGCATTCCGACCATCTCACGGTTCCCGGGCGGGTGTCCCGAGGTCGGTGGAGGAGGCACCCGACACAATGGGCGCATGGAATGGCTGCTGCTCGGGATCTCCGTGGCCCTGGTGCTCGCGTGCGGGGTCTTCGGTGCTGCCGAGTACAGCTTCGTCGCGGTCGACCGGTCCGCCGTCGAGAAGGCGGCCTCGGAGGGAGATCGCCAGGCGCAGGGCGTGCGTACGGCGCTGCGCAGCCTCTCCACCCAGCTCTCCGGCGCCCAGGTCGGCGTCACCCTGACCAACCTGGTGATCGGCTTCCTCGCCGAGCCCGCCATCGCGAAGCTGCTCGAGACCCCGCTGAGCAGCCTCGGCGTACCCGACAGTGCCGTGCCCGGCATCGCGGTCACGCTCGGCCTGGTGCTGGCCACCATCGCGACGATGATCTTCGGCGAGCTGGTGCCCAAGAAGCTGGGCATCGCCATCCCGTTCGCGGTCGCCCGCCGCACCCAGGGCTTCATGCGCGGCTTCACCACCGTGATGACCTGGCCGATCAGGGTGCTCAACGGCTCTGCCAACGCCCTCGTGCGGGCGCTGGGCGTGGAGCCGCAGGAGGAGCTCCGCTCGGCCCGCTCCTCCGACGAGCTCGCGTCGCTGGCCAACCGCTCGGCGAGCGAGGGCACGCTGGACACCGAGACCGCCCACCTCGTGCAGCGCTCGGTGGCCTTCGGCCCGCGCACCGCCGGCGAGATCATGACCCCGCGGGTGCAGATGGCCTGCGTCGACGCCACCGACCCGGTCAGCGACGTCATCGAGCTCTCCGGCTCCACGGGCTTCTCCAAGTTCCCCGTCATCAAGGGCACCTCCGACAACGTGGTCGGCTCGATCCACGTGAAGCAGGCCGTGGCCGTCCCCCGGTCCGAGCGGGCGCACACGCTGGTGCGCGAGGTGATGGTCGACGCCACGGTCGTGCCCGAGTCGCTCCGGCTCGACCCGCTCCTCTCGCTGCTGCGCGGCGAGGGGTTCCAGATGGCGATCGTCTCCGACGAGTACGGCGGCACGGCCGGTGTGGTCACCCTCGAGGACGTCGTCGAGGAGATCGTCGGCGAGATCTCCGACGAGCACGACCGGTTCGGCGCGCGCCTGCGCCAGCGACCCGACGGCTCGTGGATCGTCTCGGGCCTGCTCCGGCCCGACGAGGTGGCCGACGCCACCGGGCTCCTGCTGCCCGAGGACGAGGCCTACGACACGGTGGCCGGCCTGCTCGTCCGCGAGCTCGGCCGGATCCCCGCCCGGGGCGACGAGGTGATCGTCCCGCTGCCGGTGGTGCTGCCCGACGACGACGACGAGGAGCCGGTGCAGGAGCACGCCGTGCTCCGCGTCGAGCGGATGGACGGGCTGCGGGTGGACCGGATCTCGATCAGGCGACTGATCCCGCAGCCACCGCCGGACCCGTCGCTGGAGTCGGGTGAGGGCACCCGATGAGTACCCAGTCAGCGATCCTGCTCGGCCTCGTGCTGCTGATCGGCAACGCCTTCTTCGTCGGTGCGGAGTTCGCACTCGTCTCGGCCCGTCGTACGAAGGTCGAGCCGAAGGCGGCAGCGGGCTCGCGCGTCGCCCGCACCACGTTGCGGGCGATGGAGGGCCTGTCCCAGATGATCGCGGCCGCCCAGCTCGGGATCACCGTCTGCTCGCTCGGCCTCGGTGCCGTCGCGGAGCCCGCGCTGGCACACCTGCTCGAGCCCCTGGCGGAGGCGGTGAACCTGCCCGACGCCTGGCTGCACCCGGTCGCGTTCACCCTCGCGATGGCGTGCGTGGTCTACCTCCACGTCGTCCTGGGCGAGATGGTGCCGAAGAACCTCGCCCTGGCCGGGCCGGAGCGGGCCGCGTTCGTGCTCGGCCCGCCGATGGTGGCGATCGTGACGGTGCTCAAGCCGATCGTCTACGGGCTCGACGCGGTGGCCAACGCGCGTCGTACGACTGCTGCGGGTCGAGCCACGCACGGAGGTCATCTCCACCTTCACGCTGGAGGAGGTGGAGGCGATGGTCGACGAGTCCCACGACGAAGGGGTGCTGGACGAGAGCGAGTACGAGCGCCTCGCCGGCGCGCTCGGGTTCACCTCCCGCACCGTCGACGCCGTGCTCCTGCCGCTCGACGAGCTGGAGACCGTGCCCCGCAAGGCGCGGGTCACCGAGGTCGAGGCGGCGTGTGGCCAGACCGGCTACTCCCGCTTCCCGGTGGTGGGCGACGACGGGTCACTGGTCGGCTACCTGCACATCAAGGACGTCCTGCACGCGGACCCCCACGGACGCGCGCGGGTCGTCGAGGACACCTGGATCCGGCCGTTCGCCGAGGCACATCTCTCCGACACGCTGGTCAGCGCGCTGCAGACGCTCCAGGCCAAGGGGGCCCACATGGCGAAGGTCGTGGACGACTCGGGCGTGGTCGCGGGCGTGATCACCCTCGAGGACGTCATCGAGGAGCTGGTCGGCGAGATCAGGGACGCGGCCCACGCCGAGGGTCACTGACGGGTGCGGGGAGACCCGGCCGGGAGACCAGCGCCGTGGTGGGAGGGCCCCCCGGCCGGGCTGTGTGCCGAGGAGCCCCCCGCGGGCATCCTCGACGAGGCAAAGGTACCCAACCCGGGCCTTTCACACATTCGTTGCGAATAGGTTTTTTCGGATCGAATCGCGCTCGAATCTGCGACCGCCAGGTCGCGACCATTCCATTGTTTCGTCGTCAACGTGCCGTCCGCACCGAGCACGCTGTGCGCGATTCGCGTCAGCTGCTGCGTCGACCCGCCGCGACCGAGGCCGACGCTGACCCCACCCGGTCGGCGTCGCCGGCGAGGAACAGGTACTCGACGTTGCGCAAACGCTTGACCTCACCGACCTTCTCGCCGGTGGGTCCGTGGACGCCGATCTGCGCCCCGACGTACCGCTTGGAGTCGAACGCGACCACCTCGACGCACGCGCGGCCGGCCTCGCGCAGCGCCCGCGTCATCTCCTCGGGGCTGATCCACGACTCGTCGTTGTAGGAGACCACCAGCACCTCGGCGCGGGCCCGAGCGAGCAGGTCGCCCATCGCCGCCGGCATGTCGTGCTTGCTGTTGAAGACGCTCCGGGTGCTGTCGTCGCGGGCGTCGAGGCGCTTGCACGCGATGCCGTAGTGCGCCGGCTCGTCCCAGCGGACGAGGGTCTCCCAGACGTGGTAGTTGGTGAAGTAGCGGTGCTGGTTGTACGGCGGGTCGAGGTACATCAGGTCCGCGTGCGGCAGCTGGTCCACCGTCTGCATCGCATCGCCGCGGACGGTGTGCCCCGGGCCGTCGAGGAGGTCGGGCACCTGCAGCTCGAGGTCACGGTGGGAGCGCGGCGACCAGGCCTTGAGGTAGGCCATCTGCAGTCCGGTCGTCGAGTCCACCCGGTCGGCCGCCAGGAGCAGCGAGGTGAGCAGGATCGGCCGCAACGGCCCCGTCGGGTGGTCGCTCTCGATCGCCTCCCGGATGGCGTCGATGCGACGGCCGTTGTGCGGCTGGAAGAACCGCGCCTCCTCGCAGAACGTCCGGGTGACGTAGCCCGGCTTGCCCGGGAGCCCGTTGAGCCGGGCCAGCTCGGCGACCAGCGCGCGGCGGTCGACCGTGGCCGCGTCGGTCGCGATGTAGCAGTCGCTGAGCACCTCGCTGTACGACGCCAGGTCGGTGGCCGTGACCTCGATGCCGCGACCCTTGAACTCCTGGGCCACCCGCGTGGTGCCGGTGAACAGGTCCACGGCCGTGCGCGCCTCCACTGCCCGAGCGATCTCGCCCAGCACGGGGACGAGCAGGCGCTTCGACCCGAGGTACTTGATCACCTCGTGATGGTAGGGGCCCATCTGCTGAGTCCGGCGTACCGCGCGCGTGGCAACCGAGGGTAGGTTTGGGGCAGACCGTTCGTGAAGCAGCCTCCAGCGTGGAGCCTCTCGGGGCCGGCCGAGAGGCGCAGATGACATCTTCCGAAGACAGCACGTCCCCGTGATCCGGGTTCCGTTGCGGCTCCGCCTCTCCGACCCGGACCGTCCCCACCCGCTCGACGGCGGCTGGTGGCCGCAGACCGCGACCTCAGTGTCGAGATGGCCGACCTCGTCGACGGGTTCCCCGCCGACCGGGGACGGATCGTCCGGGCGCTCTACTCCCCGCCCGACTGGGAGGACGCGCCCAAGCGGGTGACCACGGCCCGGGGCTACATCGAGACGGCTGCCTTCGCCCGCGAGTTCAGCCCGGTGATGATCCTGACCACCTCGAACCGCCAGAAGCTCTGCCTGCTGGTGATCCCGTCGAGCCTGCCGGCGAGCCAGGGTGAGGCTGCCCTCGAGGCTGCCGTCACGCCGTACTTCGCCTCGTCACCGGCGCAGATCCTGGCCACCATCGCCGAGGGCTCCTCGGTCTGAGGCCGGCCGCCTCACATCTCGCCGCTGGGCTGGCGAGCGAGCTCGACGAGGTCTGAGATCGAGTCGATGACCCGGGTGGGACGGTAGGGAAAGGTCTCGATCTGGTCGGGACGGGTCGATCCCGTCGTGACCAGCACCGTGCGCAGGCCCGCCTCGAGCCCGCTGATGATGTCGGTGTCCATCCGGTCCCCGATCATCACGGTGGTCTCGGAGTGCGCCTCGAGACGGTTGAGCGCACTGCGCATCATCAGCGGGTTCGGCTTGCCGACGAAGTAGGGCTGCCTCCCGGTCGCCGTACTGATCAGGGCCGCGACCGACCCGCAGGCCGGCAGCTTCCCGCGGCGCTGGGGCCGCTCGCGTCGGGGTTGGTGGCGATGAACCGGGCGCCGGCGTCGATCAGCCGGATGGCGCGGGTGATCGCCTCGAAGGAGTAGGTGCGGGTCTCGCCCAGCACCACGTAGTCGGGGTCGCGGTCGGTCATCACGTAGCCGATGTCGTGCATCGCCGTGGTCAGGCCCGCCTCGCCCACGACGTACGCCGTGCCGTGGGGTCGCTGGTCGGCGAGGAAGTCGGCCGTGGCGAGCGCCGAGGTCCAGATCGCCTCCTCGGGTACGTCGATCCCGCTGCCGAGCAGGCGTGCCCGCAGGTCGCGCGGGGTGAAGATCGAGTTGTTGGTGAGCACCAGGAACTTCTTGCCGGACGCCTTGAGCGCCTCGACGAACTCGGTGGCCCCGGGGATCGGGTCCTCCTCGTGCACGAGGACGCCGTCCATGTCGGTGAGCCAGGTCTCGATGGGCCGCACGTTCTCCATGGGCGTCATGCTGTCACGCCCGACGAATGTGGGAAATGTCTGAATAACATCGCTTGAAATTCCCGCATACTGATCGGCGTGTCGTCTTGACGTTTGGCCATTTGAGTTACTTTCTGTCACTCCTGTCCCTACACTCACACGAGTGACTGCCCTCCCCAAACGGCCCAAACTGGCCCGAAAGGCCAGCGCCGCCCTGTGCGCCGCTGCCCTCGCGGCCGGCGGTGTCGCCGTCATCGCTCCCCCGGCCTCGGCCACCGTGTCGACGCTCTGCGTCGGGTACACCGCGTGCGCCAAGGCTCGGGATGTCCGACGCCGGCTACTCGAAGGTCAGCAAGACCATGTACTGGCGGATGTACGGCGGCCACAACTGCACCAACTACGCGGCGTACCGGATGGTCAAGGCGGGCCTGCCCAACACGCGACCCTGGTCGGGCGGCGGCAACGCCACCTACTGGGGCACCTCGATGAAGTCGCTCACCAACGCCACTCCGCGCGTCGGAGCCGTGGCCTGGTGGAAGGCCGGGGTCTACCCCGCCGGCTCCGCCGGGCACGTGGCGTACGTCGAGAAGGTCGTCTCCGCCACCGAGATCATCGTGTCGATGGACAGCTGGAACGGCGACTTCTCCTGGGCCAGGGTCACCAAGGCGACCAAGGGCTGGCCGAGCGGCTTCGTCCACTTCAAGGACGTGCAGATCGCCAACACCGCGGTCCCGAAGATCACCGGCACCCCCAAGGTCGGGTCCACGTTGACCGCCTCCGCCGGCAGCTGGAGCGTCACCGGCTCGTCGTACGCCTACCAGTGGATGGCCGACGGAGCCGCGATCAGCGGAGCCACGTCCTCCACGCTCGCCCTGACCAACGCGGTCAAGGACAAGACGATCACCGTGCGCGTGACGGCCTCGCAGCTCGGCTACCCCAACACCGCGGCGTACTCCGCCGCGACCTCCGCGGTCCAGCCCGGCGTCATCGCCAACACCGACCGCGCCGACCATCTCCGGGGACCCGCGCGTCGACTCGACGCTGACCGCCCAGCCGGGATCCTGGTCACCGGGACCGGTGACGCTCAGCTACCGGTGGCAGGCCGACGGCCAGTACCTCGCCGGGCAGACCGACCCCACGCTGGCCCTCGGTCCCGACCTGATCGGCAAGGCGATCAAGGTCGAGGTGACCGCGACGAAGACCGGCTACACCGCGGTCAAGGCACTCTCCGCGGCGACCGACCCGGTCGCGCCCGGCCAGATGCGGGCGACCTCACCGCCGGCCATCGACGGCCAGCCCGTCCCGGGAACGACGCTGCGACTCGGGTCGATCACGCGGCGACCCGGCCGCCTCGAGGAAGGTGCGCTGGTCGCGCGACTACGCGCTCGTCCCGGGAGCGACCGCGGCGACGTACCGGCTCACCGCCGCCGACCTCGGGCACCGCATCCGCGCGGTCGTCTACCTCGACCGCCGCGGCTACAAGCAGATGGTGGTGCCCACGGCGTTCACCCGCGTGGTCCGGGCGACCCCGGTCCTCCGGGTCGCGACGACGCGAGGGCACCAGCGCCTGGCCGTGCGGGCCACCGTGCGAGCCGCCTGGCTCCCGAACTTCGACGGCATCCTCCAGGTCCGCTCCGCCGGCAAGCTCCTCCGCCAGGTTCCTGTGCGCGACGGCGTTGCCGCGGCCACCGTGACGGGGTTGCCCGTCGGCACGAGGACCTACCGGTTCGTGCTCGTGTCCACGGCCAAGAGCACCGCCGAGGTCGTCGTACGCCGCATCACGATCAGCAAGTAGGGCGGCCGGGACTCGAACCCGGGACCCAAGGATTATGAGTCCTCTGCTCTAACCAACTGAGCTACCGCCCCTCGGCGGGCGAGCCTATCCGGCCTGTCCACGGTCAGGCGCGGCACCGGGCCCTCGAAGGGCAGCACCACGGTGCACGGGACCGGCCGCGGGTGCGCGGGGTCGAGGGCGTTGAGCACGTAGCCGGCCGCGACCGGGTCGGCGGCGATCTCGAAGTGCTCGGTGTAGTCGGTGGCGCAGCCGTCCTGGACGGTGATGTTCTTCATGCCGGGCTCGATGCCGCTGGTGTACGGCGAGACCAGCTCGTCGTGCGTGGTGACGATGTTGGTGTAGCTGATCCCCTTCACCGCCACTCCCCCGGCGCGCATCTTCTGCATGAACGCCGAGCCGGTGCTCATCTCGCTGCAGGCGGGGCAGCCGGGCGTGTCCGTGGACGACGGCGAGTAGACGCTCATCGACTGGCTCAGCTGCTGCGGCGCTCCGAGGCTGGTGCCGTGCCAGAGCGGCGCGAGCGACACGTAGCTGTGGATGTACGGCGCACCGCCGAGGAACTTCGCGTAGTAGTCCGGCATCAGGGTGCCCTGCGAGTGGCCGAGGATGTCGACCTGGCGGGCGCCGGTGGACTGGCGCACCTTCGTGACGAACGCCTTCAGCTGCTCGGCGCTGGTCTCGATCGCGTCGAGCCCGCCGAACTGGTCGAGTCCCTTCGGCGTACCGGCCGAGACGCCGTAGGTCAGCGCGAACACGCAGTAGCCGTTGTTCGCGAGCAGCGGCGCGTAGGTCTGCCAGTTGGTGTTCTTGTTGCCGGCGGTCCCGTGCACGAGGACGACCGGGCGCGGGTGCTGCGCCGACGGCTTGCACGCCCAGTTGTTCGCGCCGGGCGGGTCCGCATCCATGCTGGCGCCGGCGAGCACCGCGCTGCTCAGGAAGTTGTAGGTGACCGGGTACTGGTCGGCCGCCGACGAGGCGGGTGCCGTGGCGAGCGCGGCCGCCGCGGCACTGGTCAGGGCGAGCAGGGCGATGAGCGCACGGCGCACGGGTCCTCCTGGGTGGGGTGTCAGCAGGCCCAACGAGCACCGGGCGGAAAGGGAACGTGCGCCGCCGACCTACGGTGGCGGCATGACAGTGAAACTCGTGGTCCTCTACACCCAGCCCGACGACGCCGAGGCGTTCGACGAGCACTACCTCGCGGTGCACGGTCCGCTGGTCGAAGCGGTGCCCGGGCTCGTGCGCTGGGAAGGCGCGCGTTTCAGCGCGGCAGCCGACGGCGGCGAGCTGACCTACCACCGGCTCGCCGAGCTCTGGTTCGAGGACCTGGACGCCCTCCAGCAGGCGCTCGCCACCGACGAGGGCAAGGCCACGGGCCGGGACTACGGGCAGATCGCCCCGCCCGGCTCGCGGATGTTCATCGCGGCCGTCGACTAGAGGCCGCTCAGCTGTTGCGGTGACGCGGCTTCTTGCCGCCGGGCCGCCCCGGGCGGTCGTTGAACCCCTTCGGCGGGCCCGACCGCGGCGCCGGGCCCTTGTCGCGCTGGAGGTCGATCAGGATCCCGGAGATGCGGGTGTCCGCGAGCTTGTCGAGGGTCTCGCTGCGAGAGATCGGGCGGCAGCTCGACGAGCGAGAAGTTCGGCTTGATGTCGATGCGGCCGAAGTCGGCGCGCTTCAGCCCGCCCTCGTTGGCGAGCGCGCCCACGATCTGGCGCGGCTCGACGCGGTGGCGCTTGCCGACCGAGATCCGCCAGCGCACCAGCCCGCCGGCGGGCTCGCGCCGCTCGCGGCGCTCCTGGGCCTTCGGCTCGGGCATGTCCTCGAGGAACAGCGGCTCGCCGTCCTGGGAGAGTACGGCGATGGCGGCGGCGATGTCGGCCGCCGGGACGTCGTGCTCCTGCTCGTAGGACTGCACGAGCTCCTTGAACAGCCCGAGCTGGGAGTCGCCGAGCGCCTGGGTGATCGACTCGGTGAACTTGGCGACGCGGAAGGCGTTCACGTCCTCGACCGTGGGCAGGTTCATCTGCTCGAGCGTGGTGCGGTTGGCCTTCTCGATGGCGCGCAGCAGGTAGTTCTCGCGCGGCGTGACGAACGAGATCGCCTGCCCGCTGCGACCCGCGCGGCCGGTGCGCCCGATGCGGTGCACGTAGGACTCGGTGTCGGTGGGGATGTCGTGGTTGATCACGTGGCTGATCCGCTCGACGTCGAGGCCGCGCGCCGCCACGTCGGTCGCGACGAGGATGTCGAGCTTGCCCTTGCGCAGCTGGTCGATGGTGCGCTCGCGCTGCACCTGGGCGACGTCGCCGTTGATGGCCGCGGCCGCGAACCCGCGGGCACGCAGCCGCTCGGCGAGCTCCTCGGTGGCGTTCTTGGTGCGGACGAAGATGATCATCCCGTCGAAGTTCTCCACCTCGAGGATGCGCGTGAGGGCGTCGAGCTTCTGGTGGTGGGCGACCTTGAGGTAGCGCTGCGTGACGTTGGTGGCCGTGCTCGAGCTCGACTTGACGGTGATCTCGGTGGCGCCGGGCGCGTACTTCTTGATGATCCGCCGGATCTGCGGCGGGATCGTCGCGCTGAACAGGGCCAGCTGCTTGTCGTCGGGGGTGCCGGCCAGGATCGTCTCGACGTCCTCGGCGAAGCCCATGTTGAGCATCTCGTCGGCCTCGTCGAGCACGACGAAGCGCAGCTCGCTCAGGTCGAGGGTGCCCTTCTCGAGGTGGTCCATGACGCGTCCCGGCGTACCGACGACGACGTGCACGCCGCGCCGCAGGGCCGAGAGCTGGACGCCGTACCCCTGGCCGCCGTACACCGGGAG
Source organism: uncultured Actinomycetota bacterium (assembly GCA_963797505.1). Taxonomy (GTDB): domain Bacteria; phylum Actinomycetota; class Actinomycetes; order Propionibacteriales; family Nocardioidaceae; genus Marmoricola. The sequence continues at coordinate 55,496 of CAWCQB010000011.1, forward strand.
CACGTGCAGGCCCTTGAGGTGGGCGGCGTAGCGACCGAACGCCTCGGAGACCTGGAGCGCGAGCTCGCGGGTCGGCGCGAGGACCAGCACCTGCGGGGTCGACTGGGACAGGTCGATGCGCGAGAGGATCGGCAGCGCGAACGCCGCGGTCTTGCCGGTGCCGGTCTGGGCGAGGCCGACGACGTGCTTGCCCTCGAGCAGGGGCGGGATCGCCTCGGCCTGGATCGCGGACGGGGTCTCGTAGCCGACTTCCCGGAGGACCTTCTCGACCCTCGGGTCCAGTCCCAGCTCTTCGAACGTCGGGCCGGTCGGTGCACTGCTCTCACTCACCGATCAAGGGTAGTGGCGCAGGTGCGTGCCGACCTATTCGAGCCGGGTCGGGTTTCCGCCGCGGCGGCGGTGCGGGCATGTCGGTTATGAGCGACAGGCACTCCGGTGGCACCTACAGTTGTCGCGTGCCCGAACTTGCCGCCGCAGAGGAGCGCTGGCGGCTCACCCTCGACAACGCCCCGGTGGGAATCGCGCTGGTGAGCCTCGAGGGCCACTTCATGCGCGTGAACGACGCACTGTGCCGGATCCTGGGCTACTCGACCGAGGAGCTGCTCGCCCTCGACTTCCAGCAGCTCACCCACCCCGACGACCTCGACACCGACCTGCACTTCCTCGAGCAGCTGCTCGCCGGGGAGATCCCCAGCTACCGGATGCGCAAGCGCTACCTGCACGCCGAGGGCCACCACGTGTGGGCCGACCTCTCGGTCTCGCTGGTGCGCGACGGCGAGGGCAAGCCGATCCACTTCGTCTCCCACGTCGCCGACCTCACCGAGGAGGTCAAGGCGGCCGCCCGGATCGAGGAGATCAACCGCGAGCTGAACGAGCAGCAGATGCTGCTCGAGCGGTCCAACGCCGACCTCGAGGCGTTCGCGATGCTCGCCAGCCACGACCTGCAGGCGCCGCTGGCCACCATCCGCGGCTACATGGAGCTGCTGGAGGCGACGTACGCCGGCGTCTTCGACGAACGGGCCCTCGAGTGGGTCGGCCGGATCACCCAGGCGACCGACCGGATGTCCCAGCTGGTCAACTCGCTGCTCGACTTCTCCCGCGCCGGCGCCACCCAGTCGCGCGAGCCGGTCTCGGTCGCCGACCTCGTCGAGGAGGTGCGCGACGACCTCGCCCAGCTGATCGCCGAGACCCACGCCGAGGTGATCGTGGACCCGGACGCGCCCGCCGTGCTGGCCGACCGCTCCCGGCTGCGCCAGGTGCTGCAGAACCTGATCCAGAACTCCCTCAAGCACCGCCACCCCGAGCGCGCCCCGCGCTGCGAGGTGGGCGTCGAGGAGCGTGAGGCCGACTGGCTGGTCACCGTCACCGACAACGCCCTCGGCATCCCGGCCGACCACCGCGAGAGCATCTTCACGATGTACGCGCAGGTGGACGGCGGCGCGCCCGGCCACGGCATCGGGCTGGCTGCCTGCCGCCAGATCGTCGAGCGCCACGGCGGCACGATCTGGGTCGACGGCACTCCGTCGGGCGAGGGCAGCCGGTTCAGCTTCACCCTCCCGCGCTGACCGGACCCCTCCCGGGGCACGCGCTCCCGGCGTAGGTTCGAGCCATGGACGCCTCGATGCCCCCACCGCTCGAACCGCTCGACGAGACCTGGGAGCGCGCGCTGTGCATCGTGGCGCACCCCGACGACATGGAGTTCGGTGCGGCAGCCGCCGTCGCGCGCTGGACGGGCCAGGGCAAGTGGGTCGGCTACACGATGGTCACCAGCGGCGAGGCCGGCATCGACGGCATGACGCCCGACGAGTGCCGCACCGTCCGCGAGGCCGAGCAGGTCGAGTCGGCGCGCATCGTCGGTGTCGACACCGTCGACTTCCTGCACCAGCCCGACGGCGTCCTCGAGTACGGCGTGCCGATGCGCCGGCTGCTCGCCGCCGAGGTGCGTCGTCACCGTCCCGACATCGTGATCACCGGGAACTTCCGCGACACCTGGGGCGGGCGCAACCTCAACCAGGCCGACCACATCGCCGTCGGCAAGGCGGTGCTCGACGCGGTGCGCGACTCCGGCAACCGGTGGGTCTTCCCCGAGCAGCTCGAGGGCGAGCTCGAGCCGTGGGGCGGCGTACGCCAGGTGTGGGCGTTCGGCTCCCCCGAGTCCGACCACGGCGTCGACACCACCGACACCTTCGACGCGGGCGTCGAGTCGCTCAAGGCGCACGCGGCGTACATCGAGGGCCTCGGCTGGGAGAACTGGGACCCCCGCGAGTTCCTCGAGGGGATGGCGCGGGGCACCGGCCAGCGCATGGGTACGGCGTTCGCCGCGCCGTTCGAGGTGTTCCCGATGGGCTGGGGCGACTGACGACCGCGGATAGTGTGCGAGACCGTGAGCATCAACGTGTGCGTGGCGGGCGCGACCGGATGGACAGGGCGCCCGATTGCCGAAGCGATCGTCTCCGCCGACGACCTCGTGCTGCGTAGCGCGGTCGGCCGCTCGGCTGCCGGAACCGACCTCGGCACGGCGTGGGGAGGCGACCCGCTCGACGTCCCGGTGTACGCCGACGTGACCGAGGCGCTGGACGGCGTGGACGTGCTCGTCGACTACACCTCCCACTCGGTGGTCCGGGCGAACACCCTGGCCGCGCTCGACGCGAGGCGTCTCGGTGGTGATCGGTTCCTCCGGTCTGTCCGAGGACGACTTCGCCGACATCGAGCGGGCCGCCACGCAGGCCGGCGTCGGCGTCGTCGCGGCCGGCAACTTCTCCCTCACGGCCGCCATGGCGCAGGCGGCAGCCCTGCTGGTCGCTCGGCACCTGCCGTCATCGGGAGATCGTCGACTACGCCTCGGCGGGCAAGCCGGACGCTCCGAGCGGTACCGCGCGCGAGCTGGCCGAACGCCTGGCCCACGTGCGACCGAACTCGGTCGACGTCGCCGATCGACGACACCCAGGGGCAGGTCGAGGCGCGCGGGACGACGGTGGCCGGGACCCAGGTCCACTCCGTGCGGCTGCCGAGCTTCGTGGTCTCGACCGAGGTCGTGTTCGCGCTTCCGGACGAGCGCCTGTCCATCCGGCACGACGCAGGCGGCACGCCGACGCCGTACGTCGGCGGCACGTTGCTGGCCGTCCGGGCGGTGGTGGAACGCACCGGCCTCACCCGCGGGCTCGACACCCTGCTCCTGGCCGCGACTGAGGCTCGACCCCAGACTGCTCCTCCGGTTGGACTCGAACCAACAACCCTCCGATTAACAAACAGCAGAGCCTCTGACCCCATGAGGGCCAGAGGCTCCGACTGCTGCTCCCCCGGTTGGACTCGAACCAACAACCCTCCGATTAACAGTCGAATGCTCTGCCAATTGAGCTACAGGGGATCGCGCCCGCAAACCCTAGCAACTCGACGGGGAGTTGCTAAATCGGGTTCAGGGCGGGTCGTCGCCGACCTCGGCCTGCGCCTGGCCCAGGGCGAGGTCGGCCACGGCGACCACCTCGGGGTCGTCGGGGTCGAGGCCGCGGTCGTAGGCGTGCATCCAGGCGACGGGGCCGCCGACCGGGCTGCGGCGGCCGATCACGGTGAGGCCGAGCGTGTCGCGGACGGGTACGCGGCGCTGGAGCACGATGCTGGCGGTCACCCGCTCGCGGACCAGCTGGAGGAGGAGCGCGGGGTCCTCCATCGTGAAGGCGTACGACGGTCGCGGCTCGCCGTACGACCCGACTCCGGTGACCCGCAGCCGACGGGCCTCCTGGTCCCAGTTGGCGTCCTCGACCTCCTCCCAGGCGAGGTGCTCGACACCCGAGGGCAGCACGAGCACCAGCGACCGGCGTGTCCCGAGCAGCCAGGTGCCGTCGACTGCCTGCGCCCAGGCCAGCGCCTTCTCGCCGCGCGGGAGGTCGGCGCGGGACAGCACCTCGGCGGGGACTCCCCCGCTGCGCTCGAACAGCTTCACTGGCTCTCCAGCGCCCGTTCGCGCAGGCTGCGGCGGTGCTGCTCGAGCGCGACCAGCTCGCCGAACATCCGGTTGTAGTCGGTGGCCTGGTCGACCGGGTTGGTGCGCTGGAGCCGCGACTTCAGGTCGGCGATGCGCCGCATCGCGGTGAGCTCGCGCAGCCGGAGGACGTGCTGGCTGACGTAGGCGTCGTCGGGCTCCTTGGCGGAGTGGAGCGGCTCGACGGCCAGGGCGCTGATCAGGGACTGGAGCCGCTGGTCCTCCTGGGAGTCGCGCAGCCTCGAGGCCCAGTGGGCGTCCGCTGCGGTCGGGCCGCCCGCCTTCTGGATGCCGGCCCACAGCGCGCGGTAGGCGCCGTGGGTGAAGTCGTCGCCGTCGACGTCGCGGGCGGTGCGGCCGACCACGCCGGGGTGCTGGATGACCAGCTTGAGGGTCTCGCGCTCGAGCATCAGCCGCGGGTCGCGCGGGTCGGGCAGCTCGGCCGCCGGGCGCTGGCCGCCCGGCGCGACGGCCTGCGGCTGCGCGGCACGGGCGGCGGCCCGGCGTACCTCCCGCTGCACGTCGGCCGGCTCGATGCCGATCATGCCGGCGAGCTCGCGGGAGAAGGCGTCGACCTTGGACCGGTCGCGGATGCTGGTCACCAGCTTGGCGGCCTCGCGCATGGCGTCGATGCGGCCGTCGGCCCGGTCGAGGTCGTAGCGCTGGACGACGTTGGCCAGCACGAAGCGGTAGAGCGGGACCCGGCGGGCCACGAGCTCGCGCACCTCGGCGTCGCCCTGCTTGAGCCGGAGGTCGCAGGGGTCGAGGCCGGTCGGCTCGACGGCGACGTAGGTCTGGCCGGCGAAGATCTGGTCGCCCTCGAAGGCGCGGATCGCCGCCTTCTGGCCGGCCTCGTCACCGTCGAAGGTGAAGATCACCTCGCCGCGGAACTCGTCGTGGTCCTGGAGCAGCCGGCGGATGACCCGGGCGTGGTCGTCGCCGAACGAGGTGCCGCAGGTGGCCACCGCCGTCTTCACGCCGGCCAGGTGGCAGGCCATCACGTCGGTGTAGCCCTCGACGATGACGGCCTGGCTGGCCCGGGCGATCTCGCGGCGGGCGAGATCGATGCCGTAGAGGACCTGGCTCTTGTGGTAGATCGGCGTCTCGGGGGTGTTGAGGTACTTCGCCTCGATGGTGTCGTCGTCGAAGATGCGCCGGGCGCCGAACCCGATCGTGTCGCCGCTGCTGTCGCGGATCGGCCACATCAGCCGGCCGCGGAAGCGGTCGTAGAGCCCGCGCCCCTGGCCGATCAGTCCCGAGGTCACCATCTCCTCGTCGGTGAAGCCCTTCTGCCGCAGGTGCTTGAGCAGCACCTCTCCCCCGCGCGGCGAGAAGCCGACGCCGAAGTGGGCGGCCGCGTCGGCGTCGAAGCCGCGCGAGTCGAGGAACTGCCGGGCGGTGAGTGCCTCGGGCGTGGCCAGCTGCTCGGCGTACCACTCGGCCGTCACCTTGTGGGCGTCGATCAGCCGAGGCCGCTGGGGTCCTCCGCGCGGGCGGGCCGGACCGCCCTCCTCGTAGCGCAGCTGGACGCCGACCTTCTCGGCCAGCCGCTCGACGGTCTCGCTGAAGCCGAGCCCGTCCATCTCCATCACGAACTTGATGACGTCGCCGCCGACCCCGCAGCCGAAGCAGTGGAAGAGCCCGCGAGCCGGGGTGACGTTGAAGCTGGGCGACTTCTCGTCGTGGAAGGGGCACAGCCCCTTCATGTTGCCGCCGCCGGCGTTGCGCAGGGTCACGTAGGCGGAGATGACGTCGTCGATGCGTGCCTTCTCGCGCACCTCAGCGATGTCTTCTTCCCGGATCCTGCCCGCCACGGTGCGGAGTCTACGGGGCGGGTACGACGGACCGACCCGGCGCTCGGCGAAGGGTTTCAAACACCCGGGAATGGCTACTCGTCTCGTATGACCGAACCCACCGTCAGCCACACCCCGAGCGGGTCCGACCCGACCCTCGGAGCCCTCGTCCACGACCTGACCACCCAGGTGCCCGAGCTGATCCGCTCGGAGATCCGGCTGGCACAGGCCGAGGTCGCGGAGAAGGGCAAGCGAGCCGGCATCGGGATCGGCATGTTCAGCGGGGCCGGGCTGCTGGCGTTCTTCGGCCTCGCCACCGTCATCGCCGGAGCGGTCCTGGCCCTGTCGCTGGCCATGGACGGCTGGCTCGCGGCCCTCATCGTCGCGGTGGTGCTGTTCGCCGGTGCCGGCGTGCTCGCGCTGATGGGCAAGAACCAGGTGGAGCAGGCCACGCCGCCGGTGCCCGAACGGGCGGTCGAGGGCGTCAAGGAAGACATCGCAACCGTGAAGGGACAGCGCTGATGAAATCACCCCACGACATTTCTCCCCCGCTTCGCTCCTCCGAACAATGCCGCGGGGACCCCGAATGAGCACGCCCGAGGAGATCCAGGCCGACATCGAGCGGCAGCGCGCGCACCTGGCCCAGACCGTCGACCAGCTCGGCCACAAGCTCGACGTCAAGGCGCAGACCAAGGAGAAGGTGGCCGACGTCCGCGACCGCGCCACCACCGCCGACGGCAAGCCGCGTCCCGAGGTGCTCGGTGTGGCAGCCGCCGTCGTCGCTCGGGCTCGGCCTCGTCATCTGGCTGCGGAGACGACGATGAGCCACCGGGAGTCGCTCGAGGACGAGGCGCGCACCGAGCCGCCGACTCCGGACCCCGACGACCCGCGCAAGCCGGAGGACCCGACCGACCTGACCAAGCGCTCGTGGTTCTACGTGCTGCGCAAGACCTTCCACGAGTTCAGCGAGGACCAGTGCACCGACCTCGCGGCCGCGCTGACCTACTACGCCGTGCTCTCGATCTTCCCGGCCATGCTCGCGCTCGATCTCGCGTGCTCGGCGTCGCTGGGCCAGGCCCCGAAGGCCGTGAAGACGGTCGCGGACACCCTGAAGCCGCTGCTCTCCGAGCAGACGCTGCAGGTCGTCGACCAGGCCCTGAACCAGGTCGCCTCGTCGCAGGGCGCCGGGGTCGGCGCTGGTCATCGGCGATCCTGGTGGCGCTGTGGTCGGCCTCCGGGTACGTCGGAGCCTTCGGCCGCGCGATGAACAAGATCTACGAGATCGAGGAGGGCCGGCCGTTCTGGAAGCTGCGCCCGATCATGCTGCTGCTGACGCTGGTCGCCGTGGTGCTGGCCGCGATCGCGCTGCTGCTGCTCATCGTGTCCGGGCCGCTCGCGGAGTCCATCGGCAACACGATCGGGCTCGGCGACACAGCGCTCACCGTCTGGTAGATCGCGAAGTGGCCGGTGCTGGCCGTGATCGTCGTCATGGTCGTCGCCCTGCTCTACTACGCGACGCCCAACGTCAAGCAGCCGAAGTTCCGGTGGATCTCCGTCGGCGCCGGTGTGGCGATCCTGGTCTGGGTGCTCGCCTCGGTCGGCTTCGCGCTTCTACGTCGGCGAACTTCTCCAGCTACAACAAGACCTATGGATCACTGGCGGGCGTCATCGTCACGCTGCTGTTCCTGTGGATCACCAACCTGGCGCTGCTGTTCGGGGGCGAGCTCGACGCGGAGCTCGAGCGAGGACGGCAGCTGCAGGCGGGCATCGCGGCCGAGGAAGAGATCCAGCTGCCCGCTCGCGACACCCGCAACATCAAGAAGGCCCGCAAGAAGCGGGACAAGGACATCGCGCTCGGTCGCCGTATCCGCCGCCAGGCGAAGCCGTCCGACGTGGACAACCACGAGTCGAAGGACTCGCAGAAGGAGAAGTCATGATCATCAAGAGACTGCCCCTGCTCATCGCCGGTGGCATCGGCTACGTGCTCGGCGCCAAGGCCGGGCGCGAGCGCTACGAGCAGCTGACGTCGGCAGTTCGACAAGGTCAAGAACGACCCGCGGGTGCAGGAGAAGGCCCAGCAGGCGACCGACCTGGCCAAGGAGAAGGCCCCGGTGGTCAAGGACAAGCTGGCCGAGGCCGCGGGTGCCGCGACCGACAAGGTGAAGTCGGCCACGGGCGGCGACGACACCGTCGACTCGCTGAACCCCGACCGGATCAAGGTCACCGACAACAGCGGCCCGCAGGGCACCCTGCCCTGATCGTTCAGTAGTCGCCGGTCATCACGTTGGCGAGCGGCTCCCCCGCGGCGAAGCGCTGGAGCTGCTCGCGGACCAGCCGGTGGGCGCGCGGCTCCATCGCGGTGCTGTTGCCGCCGACGTGCGGCACGAGCAGCAGGTTGGGCGCGCGCCAGAGCGGGTGGTCCCCGGGCAGCGGCTCGGGGTCGACCACGTCGAGGGCCGCGTGGATGCGGCGGCTCTCCAGCTCGGCGAGCAGGGCGTCGGTGTCGACGACCGGACCGCGGGAGACGTTCACCAGCAGGGCGTCGTCCTTCATCCGGGCGAGCATCGCGCGCGTCGAAGAGCCCGGTGGTCTCGGTGGTCCCCGGCACGACGAGTACGACGACGTCGGCCTGCGGCAGCAGGTCGGGAAGCTCGTCGATGGCGTGTACGCCGTCGCGGGCGCTCCGGGCCACCCGCACGACCGACGCCTCGAAGGGACGCACCCGCGCCTCGATCGCCTCGCCGATCTGGCCGTAGCCGACGATCAGCACCTGCTTGTCGGCCAGCGACGGCCGCGTGTCCGGCACCCACTCGGCGCGCCCCTGGGCGCGCACGAAGTCGGGGATGCCGCGCAGGCTGGCGAGCGTCAGGGCGAGCGCGAGCTCGGCCGTCGAGGTGTCGTGGATGCCGCGGCCGTTGCAGAGCAGCACGCCCTCGGGGACGTAGCCGCGGATGTGCTCGACCCCGGCGGTCATCGTCTGCACGACGCGCAGCTTCGGCAGCGTCGCCAGCGCCTCGCCGTCGTCGGGATGGAAGCGGTAGGCCAGCACGTAGAACTCGACCTCGTCGGCGCTCGCCGGCAGGTGGTCGGGGTCGATCCGCTCGTAGCGCAGGTTGTCGGGCAGCTCGCCGAGCACCTCGGGCTCGAACGGCAGCCAGACCAGTGGTGCGTCGCTCATGGCCCCAGCCTCTCGCGTCGCACCGAGCCACCGGAGACCAGGTCCGCGTGGCGGGAGAACGCGGAGGCGTCGGTCAGGCTGGCGATCTGGTCGATCACCACCCGGACGCGCGCGGTGTCGTCGGTGGCCTCCGCGAAGTCGTCGCGGAACGCCGGGTCGAGCCCGTCGCTGCCGCGCTTCCAGATCGCCTCGAACAGCTCGTGGAGCAGCGTGCGCTGGCGCTCCATCAGGTCGAGCCGGTCCTGGGCGCGCATCACGTAGTGGGCCGCGATCCCCTTGAGCACGGCGATCTCCTGCTGCGTCTCGAGCGGGACGACCACATCGCCCCGGTGGCGCACGAGCGGCTCGTCGCCGTGGGCTGCGCGGGTGGCCTGGTGGACGCTGCCGCAGAAGATGCCGATCAGGTCGCTGGTGAGGTTCTTCAGCGAGGCGAGGGCACGCCTGCTCCCGTCGTACGACGCACCGGGCCACGAGCCGACCGCACGGACCCGCGCGAACGCCTCCTCGAGGTCGGTCGTCGCTCGCGTCGGGGAGGTACCACTCCTGGACGGTGCGCCAGGTGGCCGCGCGCTCCTCGGGCCGGTCGAGCACGGCCAGGTCGATGCGGCCGCCGACGACGCCGTCCTCGAGGTCGTGCACCGAGTAGGCCACGTCGTCGGCGAAGTCCATCACCTGCGCCTCGACGCAGCGTCGCGGACCGTCGATGCCGCGGCGCATCCAGTCGAAGACGGCGCGGTCGTCGTCGTACACCCCGAACTTGGAGGCGGCGGTCGCGCGCGGCCAGGGGTACTTGGTGCACGCGTCGAGGGTGGCGCGGGTGAGGTTGAGGCCGACCGAACGGCCCTCGGCGTCGGCGGACTTGGCCTCGAGCCGGGTCAGGATGCGCAGCGTCTGGGCGTTGCCCTCGAAGCCGCCGCACTCCGCGCCGATCTCGTCGAGCGCCACCTCGCCGTTGTGGCCGAACGGCGGGTGCCCCATGTCGTGGGCCAGCGCCGCCGTCTCGGCCAGGTCGGGGTGGCAGCCGAGCGGATGGGCCAGGTCGCGGGCGACCTGCGCGACCTCGAGGCTGTGCGTGAGCCGGTTGCGGACGAAGTCGTCGGCCTGCGGACCGAGCACCTGGGTCTTCGCGGCGAGCCGGCGCAACGAGGCGGAGTGCACGACGCGGGCGCGGTCGCGCTCGAAGGGCGTGCGCACCGGCGCCTCGACCCGCTTGGCCGGCTCCTCGACGAGCCGCTCGCGCGCTTCGTCGTCGTAGAGGTCGTCCCGGGTCACGGCGCAACGCTAGTCGTCAGAGCCACCCGTTTCCCTCGGCGATCGTCACCGCCTCGGCCCGGTTGGCGGCGCCGGTCTTGCCGATGGCCGCGGACAGGTGGTTGCGGACGGTGCCCTCGGAGAGGAACAGCTCCTTCGCCATCGCGGAGACGGCGGCACCTCCGCGGGCAGCCCGGAGCACCTCGGTCTCGCGGGCGGTCAGCGGCGACTCCCCGGCGAACAGGCTCTCCGTGGCGAGCTCGGGGTCGACGACGCGCAGGCCGGCGTGCACCCGTCGTACGGCGTCGGCGAGCTGGGCCGCCGGGGTGTCCTTCACCACGAACCCGGACGCGCCCGCCTGCATCGCGCGCCGCAGGAAGCCGGGACGGCCGAAGGTGGTCACGATCAGCACGCGTACGTCGGGGAACTCCTTGCGCAGCGCGGCCGTGGCCTCGATCCCGTCGAGCCCCGGCATCTCGACGTCGAGCAGGGCCACGTCGGGTCGGTGCTCGCGGACCGCCTCGACGACCTGGTCACCGGAGGACACCTCGGCGACGACCTCGAGGTCGCGCTCGAGCCCGAGCAACGCCGACAGCGCACCGCGGACCAGCGCCTGGTCGTCGGCGAGGAGCAGCCGGATGGTCTGCTCGGTCACGGCAGCACCACGGACAGCGAGAAGCCCGGGTCGAGCGTCTTGGTGACCACGGTGCCGTTGGCGGCGCCCGCCCGCTCGCGCAGGCCGGTGAGTCCGTGCCCGGGAGCCGCACCGTCCGGCCCGACGCCGTCGTCGCGGATCTCCACGCAGTCGGGCCGCAGCACCACGACGCAGTGCCTGGCGTGGCTGTGCCGGATCACGTTGGTGACGCCCTCGCGGATCGTCCAGGCGAACAGCTCGCGCCGGTCGCTGGGCACGTCGTCGGTCGAGTTGGGCAGCTCGGCCTCGATCTCGGCCGCGGCCAGCGCCGTACGCGCGCGGGCGAGCTCACCGGGGAGGGTCAGCTCGCGGTAGCCCTCCACTGCGCGGCGTACGTCGGCCAGGGCGTCGCGGGCCAGCCGTTCGAGGTCGTCGACCTCGGCCCGGGCACGCACCGGGTCGACGTCCATCAGCTTCTTGGCCAGCTCGGCCTTCACCGTGATGACGGTGAGCGAGTGGCCGAGGATGTCGTGCAGGTCGCGGGCGAACCGGCCGCGCTCGTTGTCGACGGCGAGGCGGGCGTTCTCCTCGTGGGCCGAGACCAGCTCGACGTTGCGCGAGCAGCATCGAGCGGACCCCGAAGATCGCCACCGAGGCGGCGACGATGCCGAACGGCGGTGCCGACCTGGCTGCCCCAGTCGAGCACCGCCCCGAGCCAGCACGATCACCGGCGACGTCGAGCCAGCACCAGCGGCGCGGCGTACCGCAGGGGGAAGCAGATCACCGCGGCGCACCGCGATGTAGACCGAGCGAGGCGATGCCCGGCTCGCCGAGCAGCAGCACCATCACCGACGCCGAGCGCGACGAGACGCCGAGGTAGCCGACGCGCTCGCGCGCATCGGCAGTCGCGAAGCGCGCCATCGCTGATGCCGGTCGCGGCGCATCCGGAACCACATCGCCATGTAGACGGCGCCGAACGACGACCGTCGCGAGCGACGCCGAGCAGCGCCGCGCGACGGTCGTCCTCCTGGAGCCCGGCGATCAGCGGGTCGAGCAGGAAGAACAACCAGATGGCGGCGAACAGCGGCCCCAGCCGGCCGGAGTGACGCAGTGGCTGTCCAGCTCGCCCGGCGCGGCCGGCGTCTCGCTCATGGCGGTCACGGTAGTGGCACTCACACGCGCGCGGTGTCCTTGCTCATCCGCCACGCGGCGCCGAGGACGAAGATCGCGAACCAGCCGATCGCGTTCACGATGGCGTACCACGGGAGCTCGTGGGTGAGCGGTGCGCGGGCGACCTCGGCGACGCCGTACATCGGGGACCAGTAGGCGATGTCGCGGACGGTCCCGCTGTACTGGCTCAGCGGGATGAACAGGCCACCGAGGAAGGACAGCAGCGCCAGGCCGGGGCCGAGGATCTGCATCACGTTCTCCCCCGGGACGACGTAGCCGGCGAACACACCGAGGGCGGCGAAGGTCAGCACGCAGGCCATGGTGGCCAGTGCGCAGTAGATCCAGGTCGCGGTCGGCATCTCCGGCTGGCCCTTGAGCAGGCCGACCACGTTGACGGCGGCGATCGCGACGGCACCCATGACGAGGGCGACGAAGGCCTTGATCAGGATGTAGACGGTCGGGTGCAGCGGGGTCAGCCGCAGCTGGCGCGACCAGCCGAGGGCACGTTCGACGGCCACACCGGCACCCGTGGCAGCGGCGATCAGCGCACCGCCGTACAACGCCATCGAGACCATCACGTACGCCGAGACGTTGCCGTCGCCGACCTTCTCGGCGCCCTGGTTGCCGGAGCCGAAGACGAGGAACATCACGGCCGGGAAGATCAGCGCGAAGATGATCGTGCGGCGGTTGCGCATCATCCGGCGCATCTCGATCCGCAGCATCGTCAGGTTGAAGCCGCCCATCGGCGGGACGCGTCGGGCGGTGGGGTCGATGCCCTGGATGGCGCTCATCGCAGTGCTCCTTCGGTCTCGTGGTTCGTGGATGGGTCGGCGGTCTGGGCGTCGTTGTCGGTGCGGCCGGTCAGGCTGAGGAACGCGTCCTCGAGGCCGCGGGCGATGATCTCGAGGTCGCGGGCGCCGGTCTCGTTGAGCAGGTAGCGCGCGACGGCGTCGCTGTCCTTGGCGTGCACGTAGATCTGCTCGCCGCGGACCTCGACGGTGTCCACGCCGCCGATCGCGGCGAGGGCGTCGGTGTCCGCGTCGCGGAGGGTGGCCCGGACGACCCGGCCGGTGGCGAGCGCCTTGATCTCGCTGCCGGTGCCGTCGGCGACGACGAGTCCGTTGCTGATCAGGATGATCCGGTCGGCGTACTGGTCGGCCTCCTCGAGGTAGTGCGTCGCGAACAGCACCGACCGGCCCTGCTGCGCGTCCTCGCGGATCGCGGACCAGAACGAGCGGCGGCCCTCGACGTCCATGCCGGTGGTGGGCTCGTCGAGCAGCAGCAGCGCGGGGTCGGAGAGCAGCGCCATCGCGAAGCGGAGCCGCTGCTGCTCGCCACCGGAGCACTTGGCCACGCGACGGTCGGCGATGCCGGTGATGCCGGCGCTCTCGAGCACGTCGTCGACCGGCTTGGTGTCCGCGAACAGGCTCGCGGTGTACTGCACGGTCTCCCGGACGGTGAGGTCCTTGAGGAGGCCGCCGGTCTGCATCACGGCGGCGACCAGGCCTCGGGCGATCGCCTGGCGCGGCTGCATCCCGAGGACCTCGACGTCACCGGTGGTCGGCTTGGACAGGCCCAGGATCATGTCGATCGTGGTCGTCTTGCCGGCGCCGTTGGGCCCGAGGAACGCGACCATCTCGCCCGGCTCGATCTCGATGTCGATGCCCCGAACCGCGTGCACGGGCCCGAAGTCCTTGGTGACCCCGGCCAGCCGCACTGCGGGAGTGTTCTGTGTCGTCATGCGACCAGCATGGTCGAGCCGCGTCCCCCACCCGCAGATCGCCCGTCACGACTCACCCGTGACATCTGTCAGGCAATTCCGCGACCGGGCAGCTGGATGCACGCGTAGTCGCCGACCGGGCAGCTGGATGTACGTCGTACGCCGTCGAGCGGGCACTGGATGTACAGCGCTGCGTACATCGAGTGCCCGGTCAGCGCTCTCCGGCGTACCACAAGTGCCCGGTCAGCGTGCTCCGGCGTACATCGAGTGCCCGGTCGGCGGGACTAGAAGCCGAGCTTGCGGAGCTGGCGGGGGTCGCGCTGCCAGTCCTTGGCGATCTTGACGTGCAGGTCGAGGTGGACCGGGGTGCCGAGGAGGGCCTGGATCTGCTTGCGGGCCTCGGTACCGACGTCGCGGAGGCGGGAGCCCTTGTGGCCGATGACGATCCCCTTCTGCGAGTCGCGTTCGACGTACAGGCTGGCGTGGATCTCGAGCAGCGGCTTGTCGGCCGGGCGGCCCTCGCGCAGGCCCATCTCCTCGACGAGTACGGCGATCGAGTGCGGCAGCTCGTCGCGGACACCCTCGAGCGCGGCCTCGCGGATCAGCTCGGCGATCAGCGTCTCCTCGGGGGCGTCGGTGAGCTCGCCGTCGGGGTAGAGCTGCGGGCCCTCGGGGAGCTGCGCCACCAGGAGGTCGGTGAGCAGCCCGACCTGGTGGCCGCTGGTCGCCGAGACCGGCACGATCTCGGCCCACTCGGTGCCGGTCTCCTGGCCGAGCGCCTGGATCGCGAGCAGGTGCTCCCCCAGCGCCTCCGAGGTGACGAGGTCGGTCTTGGTGGCCACGGCCATCTTCGTCGTACGACGCACCTTGGCCAGCTCGTTGACCAGGAACCGGTCGCCCGGACCCGGCTTCTGGTCGGCCGGGAAGCACACCGCCACGACGTCGACCTCGGACCACGTCGTCGTGACGAGGTCGTTGAGCCGCTCCCCCAGCAACGTCCTCGGCCGGTGCAGCCCCGGGGTGTCGACGAGCACCAGCTGCGCGTCGGGACGGTGCACGATGCCGCGGATGACCGTCCTCGTCGTCTGCGGCTTCGAGGAGGTGATCGCCACCTTGGTGCCGACGATCGCGTTGGTCAGCGTCGACTTGCCGGCGTTGGGACGTCCGACGAAGCAGGCGAACCCGGAGCGGTGCTCGGGAGTGCTCATGCGTTCCTCGCCTCGTCGTAGTCGGCCCAGATCTGCTCGTCGGACTTCCCGGCCGCCTTGCCGGCGGCGTAGATCGGTCCGGGGTCGACCTTGCGCACCTGCCGGCCGCGGCTGCCGCTCCAGTAGCCCATCACGTCGTAGTGCCGGGTGTCCCAGCCGACGTCGTGGCGCAGGTGGCGCCGGATCTCGCGCATCTGCGCGGACTCGCCGCCCATCCAGAAGTACCCGGGGCCTGCCGGCCACTCCAGCTTCTGCACGATCTCGGCCAGCGCGCTCTCGCCCGGCTCCGCGTGGTGCCACTCGACCGGCGTCGAGAAGTAGTCGTGCAGCGGCTCGTCGGAGACCTCCGCGTGGACGGTCACCGGCACCGAGGTCACGGACTCGCGGATCCGCGCCATCGCGGGCAGCGCGGTCAGGTCACCGGCCAGCACCACCCAGCCGGCGTCGGGCGGCGGCTGGAAGGACCCCTTGGGCGCCGCCAGTCCGACGACGTCGCCGACGCAGTCGGTCTGCGCCCACTCGGTGACCAGCCCGTGCTCGTGCACGACCACGTCGAGCGTCAGCAACCCGTCGGCCAGCGATCGCACGGTGTAGTAGCGGGTCTGGAACTGCCCCGGCACGGTCAGCGCCAGCCACTCGTCGGGCACCCCGGTCGACACCATCCCGTCGGGCGCCTCCAGCACCAGCCGCACCAGGTGCTCGCTGAGCACGGTGCGTTCGCGCACGACGGCGTCGAAGGGGGTCCGGGAGGTCACCGGCCAAGGCTAGCCGTGACCGTCGCTGCCCTCAGAACCGCTGGCGTACGACGAGCCCACGAGCACGAGTCGCCTAGCCACGGGCGACCACCGCCAGGCTGCCGTCGGCGCGCACGCCGAGCGTCGCGACGTGCAGCTTGCGCTGCGGGCAGCCCTTCGGTCGCCGACGGCACGAGTCGTTCGCTGGGGTAGCCGGTGTTGCCGATGTCCCAGGCGGCGTACGCCAGCCGCAGCCGACCGAGCCGGTCGACGAACGGCATCGCACCGCCGGTCCCGGCCACCCGTCCGCCGGTGGCGAGCAGCGGCTGGTCGGTGACGCGCGTGCACGGGCCGTACGGCGTGGCGCAGGTGGCGTAGCCGGTCGCGTAGCTGTCGTCGGCGTAGGAGCCGCCCGAGTAGAAGAGGTAGTACCGCGCGCGGTAGCGGATCATCGCCGGGTTCTCGATCAGCGGCGACTCCCAGGCGTCCTGGGTGGTGAGCAGCAGCCGCGCCTTGTCGATGACCCGCAGCCCGTTGGCGCTGAGCCGGTTGATGTAGATCTGGCTCGGCAGCCGCCGGGTCTGCTCCAGCTTCCAGACCAGGAAGTGCGCTCCCCGCGGTCCGGTGTAGAACGCCGGGTCGATGGCGCCGCGGGTGCCCGGGCACAGCAGCGGGTGCGTCGAGCGGTCCACGAATCCGCCGTACGGCTTCTTCGACGTCGAGACCCCGATGCAGCGACGGGCAGGGCGTCCCTTGCGCGGGACCGCGTAGGCGTGCACGAAGCGATTGCCGAAGCGCGCCACGGTCGGCGCCCAGGTGCCCGGCGAAGGTGCGGTCGCCGATGCGACGCGAGCGCGCCCAGCGTGGCGACGTTCATCAGGCCCTCGCCGCGGGCCTGCCAGTGGACCAGGTCGCGCGAGCTCATCACCGGCAGGTTCAGCGTCGAGATGGTCGTCGAGTAGGCGTAGTACACCTTCCCGACGCGCAGCACGGTCGGGTCCGGGAAGTCACCGCGGTAGGGCTGCCCCACCACGAAGTGGTCGCTGCCGATCGGCGCGGGACGGGCGTCCCTCGCCGTCGCACCATCGGCGGGAAGCAGCCCGGCCACCAGGGCGACCAGCACGACGCCGCACCACGTCGCCACGACGCGCGCGCGTGCAGCAGGCGCAGCGGACATGGTGGCTCCCGGGAGGTTCGTTGGCTGGGGGCACTATGCCCCGACCAGTCGCCTCCCGTACGCCGAACGCCCGAACCGTGTCAGGACCCGGACTGCTCGCTCAGAAGGTGTGCCGCAGCGGGTAGCCGCTGACTCCCTCGTCGTCGGTGCGGGTCGCCAGCACGTGGTGCAGCTGGATCTCGTTGCGCTCGAAGCCCATCCGCGAACCGGCCATGTAGAGGCCCCACACCCGGGCCGTGCCCTCGCCGACCTCGGCGACGCACTCGTCCCAGTTCTCCTCGAGGTTGTGGCACCAGCCCGCCAGCGTCTTGGCGTAGTGGACGCGGAAGTTCTCCTCGTGCTGCACCTCGAGCCCGGCGTTCTGGGCCTCGACGATGATCTTGCCGGACCCGGTGAGCTCGCCGTCGGGGAACACGTAGCGGTCGATGAACGCGCCGGTCGCCGTCGGCTTGTTGTCGGGGCGGGTGATGCAGTGGTTGAGCAGCCGGCCGTGCGGGACGCAGCTTGTCGCGCAGGTAGCTGAAGTAGAACCCGTAGTTGTCGATGCCGATGTGCTCGGTCAGGCCGATCGAGCTGACGGCGTCGAAGCCGGTCTCGGGGACGTTGCGGTAGTCGAGGTGGCGGACCTCGGCGAGGTGGTCGAGACCCTCTTCCTTGATCTTCTCCTGGGCCCAGACGGCCTGCTCGCGCGACAGGGTGACGCCGAGGGCGCGCACGCCGTACTCGCGGGCCGCGTGGCGCACCATGCCGCCCCAGCCGCAGCCGACGTCGAGCAGCCGCTGTCCCTGCTGGAGGTCGAGCTTGCGGGCGACGAGGTCGTACTTGTTCCACTGCGCCTGCTCGAGGGTGTCGTCCTCCTTCTCGAACACCGCGCAGGTGTAGGTCATCGACGGCCCGAGGACCATCTCGTAGAACCGGTTGGAGACGTCGTAGTGGTGCTGGATCACCTTGCCGTCGCGCTCGGGGCTGTGCCGGAGGCCCTCGACCATCCGGCGCCAGCGAGGCAGGTGCTCCTGCGGCGGCGGGGCCGGCGGCACCATGTGGCTCAGGCCGATGGAGCGGAGCAGCTGCACGACCTGCGCGGGTGACGGGCGCCGGAAGCGCATCGCCCGGAGCAGCAGCATCATGCCCTCGTAGGGGTCACCCGGGTGGATGCCGTGGATGTCGAGGTCGCCGGAGACGTAGGCGCGGCCCATGCCGAGGTCTCCGGGCGCGGTGACGAGGTAGGCCAGCCCGCGCTCGTTCTTCAGCTCGAGGACGATGGGGGCGTCCTCGGGGCCGTAGCTGCTGCCGTCGTAGGCCTCGAAGCGCACCGGGACGGGCCGGGCGAGGAGCGACTCGAACACCTCGGCGAGGGTGAGCTTGGTGCCGGACCTGTTCGGCGTCAGGTTGTTGGTCTGGGTCATCGTTGTCGCACCGCCTTGTCGTAGAGGCTGGTCAGCCGGTCGTCGGGGTCGTACCGCTGCTTGACGGCAGCGAGATGGGGTCCGTCGTAGAGACGGTCGAAGGTCTCGGGGTCGTAGAAGGACTCCGAGTAGAGGGACTTGTGGCCGTCGAGCTCGGAGACCTTCTGCTCGATGGCGCGGTTGAGCGGACTGTGGGGGGCGTCGTCGCCGACGGGGACCGCGCCCCAGAAGCCGACGTTGACGTAGGTGCGCCCCGGCGCGAGGGGGTACGAGGGCCAGGAGGTCTCACCGCGCAGCCGCAACGGGCACAGCCACACCGGCCGCATCCCGACCACCTCGTCGAACCAGTCGAGGAACTCGCCGAGCCGCTCGACCGGCACCTCGACGTCCTGGATCACCCGCTCGCGCTTCGGCCTCCCGGCACGACGGTCGAGCCGGTCGGCGACGCCGTAGCGGAGGTCGAGCCCGACGAGCTTGTGGTAGACGTCGGACCGCTTGAAGCGCCTGGGCCAGAACCGACGGACGAGGGGGTTCTGCACGCCGAACGCCCGCGAGCACCAGAACCAGTCGGTGTCCCAGCGCCACAGGTAGTCGTAGGTCGTGAGCAGGTCGATCTCGCGCTGCTGGATGGAGCGCCAGTAGATCTGCTGGCCGACGTAGTCGCTGCCCGGCCCGCTCGACTCCTCCCAGCGACCGAGGGTGAGGTAGAACTCCCCCGGCTCGATGACGGTGCCGTCGAGGGCGTCGACGCGCTCGCCGTGCCACTCCCGCGTCTCGGTGATGGAGGCGATCGCCTCCTGGAGGGCCGCGGTGTCGGTGAACCGGACGTGCCGGACGGCGACGTGGGACGCGACCGGCTCGAGCTCGATGCGCAGCCGCGTGGCGTAGCCGAGCGAGCCGTAGGAGTTGGGGAACGTGGCGAACAGGTCGGCGTGCTCGTTGTCGGGCGTGCAGGTGATGACCTCGCCCGCGCCGGTGAACACGTCCATCTCCAGCACCGACTCGTGCGGGAGTCCGTTGCGGAACGAGGTCGACTCGATGCCGAGGCCGGTGACCGCGCCGCCCAGGGTGATCGTGCGCAGCTGGGGCACGACCATCGGGATCAGCCCGTGGGGCAGGGTGGCGTCGACGAGGTCCTCGTAGGTGCACATGCCCTGCACGTCGGCGGTGCGCGCCTCGGCGTCGACGCTGATCACCCCGGTGAGGCCGGAGACGTCGAGCCCCGCGACGGCGATCGCGTCGCGCGGGCGGAACAGGTTGGAGGTGCGCTTGGCGAGCCGCACGGGAGACCCGGGAGCGAGGGCTGCGTAGGACGCCTGGAGGCGACGCACCGCTTCCTGGTGCTGGGTCGAGCCGGTCACAGTGACGGTCAAGCCGGCGTACTCCTCCCGCGCTGGTTGTTCATGACAACCATAGTCCAGAACCGACAGGCACGATCCTGCCACTCCCCAGCGACAGAAGTCGCGCCGGTATTCCTAGGACGTCAGCGTGTTCTGGACCGCGCCGGCGGGCGTCCCCTGCAGCACCGTGACGCCGGAGCCCGCGAAGTCGCGCAGCGCATCGAGATCGGCAGGAGGACACCTCGCCCTCGGTGAGCACCACCGCGGCCTCGGCCCCCTTGGCCCCGCTGGCCACCGCCATCGCGATCACCACGCCCATCGCGGACACCTGCAGCGAGGGCAGGTCGACGGTCGCGCCGGCGTAGGTGCGACCGTCCAGGTCACGCAGCGCGGCACCCTCGGCGGCGCCGGTGCGCGCGCGGGTCGCCTTGGCGAGCACGACGAGCTTGTTGTCCTCGGGCGGCAGAGACGTCACGCCCGAGACCCTAGTGCCCTAGTGCTGCAGCTTCTTCTGCGGCAGCGCGCGGTCACCCTTGTCGAGGACGGGCGGCCAGGGTTCGGGCTGGACGACCGGGGTGATCTTCACGGTGCCGATGCGGTTGCGGCGGCCCTTGGTCTCCTCGGCCATGAACATCCAGCCGTCGACCTCGACGGTCGAGCCGGGGATCGGGACCTTGCCGAGGTGCTTGGCCATCAGGCCTCCGACGGAGTCGACCTCGTCGTCCTCGAAGTCGCCGCCGAGGATCTCGTCGAGGTCGTCGACCGGGAACCGCGCGGACACCCGCTTGGAGCCGTCGGGCAGCTCCTCGACCCCGGCCTCCTCGGTGTCGAACTCGTCGGTGATCTCGCCGACGATCTCCTCGAGGATGTCCTCGATGGTGACGATGCCGGCGGTGCCGCCGTACTCGTCCACGACGACGGCGATGTGCCGGCGCTGCTTCTGCATCTCGCGCAGCAGGTCGTCGACGGGCTTGGAGTCGGGCACGTGGAAGACCGGGCGCATCACCGAGTCGACGTGCTCGGTGGTCTGCGCATCCTGCCGGTCGAAGACGCGCTTGCTGACGTCCTTGAGGTAGACGAAGCCGATCACGTCGTCGAGGTCCTCCCCCGCCACCGGGATCCGCGAGAAGCCGCTGCGCAGGAACAGCGACATCGCCTGGCGCCAGGTCTTGGTGCGCTCGATGTAGACGACGTCGGTGCGCGGCACCATCACCTCGCGCACGAAGGTGTCGCCGAGCTCGAAGACGGAGTGGATCATCTTGCTCTCGTCGGACTCGATCACGCTCGAGGCCTCGGCGAGGTCGACCATCTCGCGCAGCTCGGCCTCCGACGAGAACGGGCCCTCGGAGAAGCCCTTGCCCGGCGTGAGCGCGTTGCCGATCAGGATCAGCAGTCGCGGCAGGGGGCCCAGCACCCGACCGAGGCCGAGCACGGCCCCCGCGGAGGCCAGCGAGATCGACTCCGCCCGTTGCCGGCCGATGGTGCGCGGGCCGACGCCGACCACGACGAAGAGCACCATGAACATCAGGCCGATGGCCGCGAACACCGAGGCCCAGCGGTGCGGCCCGATCACGTCGAGCACCATCGCCGTGGCCAGCACGACGGCGGACGTCTCCGTGAGCAGGCGGAGCACGAGGACGGCGTTGAGGTTGTGGGCAGCGTCGTCGAGCACGCGCAGCAGCCGGACGGCGCCGGGCCGCTGCTCGTGGGCCAGCTCGAGGGCGCGGGCGCGCGAGAAGGACGAGAGGGCCGCCTCGACCGTGGTCAGCACGGCGGCGAGCACGACGAGCGCCACCACCAGCAGGATCAGGCCCGGACTGTGTCCGCTCATCTCTGGCTCACGCCCGATCGGACGAGACCCGGTCGGCCTCGTGGGAGACCCATTCGCCCAGGAGCTGGTCCTGGAGGCCGAACATCTCCTTGTGCTCGTCGGGCTCGGCGTGGTCGTAGCCGAGCAGGTGCAGGATGCCGTGCACGGTGAGCAGGTCGAGCTCGGCAGCGGTGGAGTGGCCGGCGGTCTTCGCCTGCTTCTCCGCGACGGTCGGGCACAGCACCAGGTCGCCGAGCACGCCCTCCTCGGGCTCCTCGTTGACCAGGCCCGGCCGCAGCTCGTCCATCGGGAAGGCGAGCACGTCGGTCGGGCCGTCCTTCTCCATCCAGCGCTGGTTGAGCTCGGCGATGGTGTCCTCGTCGACGGCGGTCACGCACAGCTCGGCGAGCGGATGCACGCGCATGCGGTCCATCACGAACCGCGCCAGGCGCTGGGTGCGGAGCTCGTCGATCTCGACCCCGGACTCGTTCTGCACCTCGATGGTCATGATCGGCGCTCGCGCTCCTCACGCTTCTCGCGCGACTGCTGGCGGGCGTCGAACTCGTCGTACGCCGCGACGATCTTGCCGACCAGCCGGTGCCGCACCACGTCGTGGGCGGTGAGCCGGTTGAAGCTCAGGTCCTCGACACCGTCGAGGATCTCCTCCACGACGCGCAGGCCGCTCTTCACCCCGCTCGGCAGGTCGACCTGGGTGACGTCGCCGGTGACCACGATCTGCGAGCCGAAGCCCAGCCGGGTCAGGAACATCTTCATCTGCTCGGGCGAGGTGTTCTGCGCCTCGTCGAGGATGATGAAGGCGTCGTTCAGCGAGCGGCCGCGCATGTAGGCCAGCGGCGCGACCTCGATGGTCCCGGCCGCGAGCAGCTTGGGGATCGTCTCGGGGTCGAGCATGTCGTGCAGGGCGTCGTACAGCGGGCGCAGGTAGGGGTCGATCTTCTCGCTGAGCGTGCCGGGCAGGAACCCGAGCCGCTCACCGGCCTCGACCGCCGGTCGGGTGAGGATGATCCGGTTGACCTTCTTGGCCTGCAGCGCCTGCACGGCCTTGGCCATCGCGAGGTAGGTCTTGCCGGTGCCGGCGGGTCCGATGCCGAAGACGATGGTGTGCTTGTCGATCGCGTCGACGTAGCGCTTCTGGTTCAGGGTCTTCGGGCCGGATGGTGCGGCCGCGGTTGGACAGGATGTTGAGGGAGAGCACGTCGGCCGGGCGCTCGGTCGTCTCGGCGCGGAGCATCGAGATCACGCGCTCGACGGTCTCGGGGCTGATCCCCTGGCCGGTGCGGATGATCGTCACCAGCTCGTCGAGGGCCCGCTCGGCCAGCGCGACCTCGGCGGGCTCGCCGCGCAGGGTGACCTGGTTGCCGCGCACGTGGATGTCGGCCTCGAACGCCTGCTCCATCATCTTGAGGTGCTCGTCACGGGGGCCGAGCAGGGCAACCATGTTGATGCTGTTGGGCACGACGACGGTGTGCAGGGTGGCGCTGTCGGCCTTGCTGGTCTCGGTCATGTAGGCCCGGTCGGGGCGGCCCTTTCTTCGATGAACGGTGTGAACATCTCATGCTACGTGAGCGCGGCAACGCGTTTCAGGTGCGGCGAGGACGCCAGGTGGTCTACACCTCCCTGAGCGTGGCGAACAACTCCCGAAACCCATTATCGAACACATACCGGGCAGGGGCGTCTCACAACTTGGCCCTCAAACGTCCACGAAGGTGATTGTTCATCTGGCGTGTCGTACTTTTTCGGCGGGAGTTCGCCCTTCAAGAAAGAGGAGCGGATAGCGCACAGCGCATCGGGGCACTGGATCAAAACCCAGATGTGACTCGGGTAGGGGGTTTGATCCATGAGCAAAACAGCACAACGACGAATGCCCAGTACGTCGCTCAGCAGCCGCGCGCTGTGCCACGACCTCGTCCAGTACGTGGCCGCCGCGACGATGGTGACGGCGTTCCCGGACGACGCCTCGCTCGACCCGGAGATCCGACACCGGTTCGAGCTCATCCAGCTGCAGCTCGCGCAGATGCGCCAGCTGTTGCAGGACTGCCTCGACCCCGAGGAGGTCGAGGGGACCGCGGATGTCGTGGCCCTGGTCCACGGCTGCGTCGAGGCCATCGCCGTCCGTCACGACGTGGAGCTCGTGGTCGAGCTGCCCACAGCCGAGCTCAGGGGCAACCACCAGGTGCTCCAGCGCGCGCTGAACAACATGCTCGACAACGCGATCCGGGCCTCGCACGCGGCCGACCGCGTGCTCGTCCACGTCTACGGGCTGGACGGCCACGTCGTCATCGAGGTCAACGACAAGGGGGCCGGCTTCGGCCGGATCGACTCCGGTCGCGGGCTCGGCATGGTCTCGGTCGCCGACGCACTGACGTCGTTCAACGGCGCGCTGGAGATCCACAGCGGGCCCGAACCCGGCACGACCGTGCGCCTGATGCTGCCGTGGAGCCGGTCATGACCGGCGTGCGCACCGTCCTGTGCGACGACGAGGAGCTGATCCTCGAGTCGCTGTCGATGGCCGCCGGGTGCCTCGGGCTCGACGTGGTGGCCACGACGTCAGACCCTCAACAAGCGATCGACCTCGTGCGCGA
Organism: uncultured Actinomycetota bacterium; assembly: GCA_963797505.1. Lineage (GTDB taxonomy): Bacteria > Actinomycetota > Actinomycetes > Propionibacteriales > Nocardioidaceae > Marmoricola. The sequence continues at coordinate 79,499 of CAWCQB010000011.1, forward strand.
GCACCGGCCCGACCTGTGCCTGCTGGACGCGCACTTCCCGGGCGCCTCCGGACCAGAGATCGCCGGGCGGATGAAGCGAGAGTTCCCCGAGACGAACACGATCATGCTCACCGCCGACGCGGACACCGCGGTCTGGGCGGCGTACGACGACCAGTCGCTCGGCGGCATCATCAGCAAGAGCCTCGACTTCGACGGCTTCCACGCAGCGCTGCTCGCCCTGGGCCAGGGTGAGCGCGTCGTCGCCGGATGGTGCCGGGTGCCCCGCCAGCGGAGCGCCGTCGAGACGGAGTCGTTGACCGGCCGCGAACGCGACGTGCTCACCGCCCTGGTCCGCGGTGCCACGACGCAGGACATCGCCTCCTCGCTCGACATCTCGGCGCACACCGTGCGCACCCACGTGCAGAGCCTCATGCGCAAGCTCAACGTCACGACGCGCGCCAAGGCCACCCAGGTCGCGATCACGCAGCGGCTGCTGGAAGCGAGCTGAGGGCCTGCGAGATGCGCTGACATGACCGCCGACGAGGGATTCGTACGCCCCGTGACCTCGGTGCTCGTCGTGGACGACCACCGGATGATCGCGGAGTCGCTGCGGCTCCGGCTGATGTCGACGGCGGCGCCCGACCGTGCCTTCGGTCCCGTGACCACGGCCTACTCCCTCGACATGGCGCGGGTCTCGCTGCACAACGACCGTCCGGAGCTGGTGCTGCTCGACTTCCGGCTCGGCGACGAGTGCGGCCTCGATCTGTTCCCGGACATCCGCAACATGGAGCGACCTCCGGTCGCGCTGATCCTGGCCGCCGGCGCGGAGACCGGCCAGGTGATCGACGGCCTGTGCCACGCCGCCGGCTGGGTCTCCAAGACCACGCCCTTCGACCAGCTGCTGATCGCTATCGAGACAGGGCTCGCCGGCCGGACCTACATCGCTCCCCAGCTGGTGGGACCCGTCCTCGACCAGCTCCTGCACGAGGCCGGCCGCCTGGAGACGCCGCAGACGTTCCTCGACTCCCTCTCCCCCCGCGAGTGGCAGGTCCTGCGCTGCCTGGTGGCCGGCATGACCCGGCAGGAGGTCGCCTCCTTCCTGTTCATCTCGGCCAACACCGTGCGCACGCACGTGCAGAACCTGCTGCGGCATGCCGAGGTGCACAGCACCCTCGCGCTGATCGCCGCAGCGCGTGACCTCGGCGTCGCACCCGTCGACCCCGAGGCCTGACGCCCCGGCCGTGGGCCGAATGACGTAGCCACGTTCACCCCCGCGGGCGAGGCCCGCACCGTCGACCCCGACCTAGCGTCAGGTCAACCACAAGGGGGGGACATGACCACCAGGATCCACACGGCCCGAGCCGTCGAACCGGTGCCGGTTCAGCGTGCCGGCGAGGGCGTCGTACCGGAGACCCGGCCGGCCCAGCAGGTGCCGTTCGCGGACTGCTTCATCTCTCCGGCCGCCCGCCAGGCGGCCGACCGGGTGCTCGCCTCGGGGTGGGTGACGACCGGTGCGGAGGTGGCTGCCTTCGAGTCGGAGTTCGCCGCCCACGTCGGGGCCGAGCACGCCGTCGCGGTGTCCTCGTGCACCGTCGCCATCGAGCTGGCCCTGCGCTCCCTGCACCTGCCCGAAGGGGCCGCCGTGCTCACCTCGGTGAACACCTTCTGCGGAGCCGCGAACGCCATCATCCACGCGGGACTGTGCCCGGTCCTCGTCGACATCGACCCCGTCACGGGCATGCCGACGCCGCAGACCACCCTGCAGGCCGCCGCCTGGCTCCGCGAGAACGGTCGCCCGGTGGAAGCCATGGTGGTCGTGCACTGGTCCGGCGACCCGGCGGACGTGCACGCGCTCGCCGCCGCCGCCGGCCTCACGACCGACCGGGTCGTGGAGGACGGCGCCCACGCGGTCGGGACCTGGGCGGCCAACACACCCGTCGGTGCCGGCTCGGCAGCCGCGTGCTTCAGCTTCTACGCCACCAAGAACCTGCCCGTCGGCGAGGGGGGCATGATCACGACGAACGACGGCGACCTCGCTCGTGAGTGGCACCAGGGTCGGCTGCACGGCATGTCCAGGGACGCCTGGCGCCGCTACCAGCCAGGTGGCTCATGGCGGTACGACGTCGTGGAGCCCGGGCTCAAGGCGAACATGTCCGACCTCCAGGCCGCGATCGGACGTGCCCAGCTCGCCCACCTCGGGCCGTGGCAGGCGCCGCCGGGCGGAGATCGCCGAGCGGTACGACGTCGGGCTGCGCCGCCTGGCCGGGATCGCACTGCCCCACCGCCCCGCTCCCGGGGAAGGGCGGCACGCCTGGCACCTCTACGCCATCCGCGTGCTGCCGGAGTCCGGAACGACCCGGGACGCCCTCGCGGCCGGACTGGCCGAGGCGGGCGTCGGTACGTCGGTGCACTTCATCCCGCTCCACCAGTTCACCGCCGGGCAGCACGGCGCCTACGGCCCGCCGCGGGCGCTGCCAGGTGCGGAGACGTTCGCGGAGCAGGTCCTGTCCCTCCCCATGCACCCCCAGCTCACCGATGCACAGGTCGACCACGTCATCGAAGCCGTCACCACCTGGACCACGGAGGCCGTCGCGGCCTCGAAGGAGGACCCGTCATGCATCAGCTAGCGACCACGCCCGCTCCCCGCGTGCCGCGCCAGCGTTCGCGTCCCGGCCTGGTCACGCTGGTCGTGGGTGCCGGCGAGGCGGGCCGTGCGCTGGCGCGCGACCTGATCAGGGTCAGCTCCTTCGGGCTCGCACCCATCGGGTTCCTCGACGACGCCATCGCCGTCGGCTCCCGGGTGTCCCGGCGTCCGGTGCTGGGCACCATCGCCGATCTCGAGCGGGTGCTCGACGAGACGCACGCCGACGTGCTGGTGATCGCGATCCCCTCGCTGACGTCGGTCGAGATCCAGGAGATCGGTTCCCGCGCGATGGCGTGCGGGGTCGCCGTACGCCATCTGCCGCCGTTCCTGTCCGCGCTCCAGCGCGAGGTCGCCGGCACCGACATGCGCGCGCTCCAGGTGAGGCCACTCATCGGCCGGTCGGAGATGCACGTGCTGAGCCGCGAGGCGACCCGCGCGATCACCGGGAAGCGCGTGCTCGTCACCGGTGCGGGCGGGTCCATCGGCAGCGAGCTGTGCCGCCAGCTCCTCGGCGCGGCGCCGGAGAGCCTGATCATGCTCGACCACGACGAGTCCAACCTGCACCGGATGGAGCTCGAGATCACCGGTCGCGGGCTGCTCGACACCGATGCCACCGTCGTCGCGGACATCCGCGACCGCGGACGCATCCACCAGGTGTTCCGCGAGCACCGCCCGCAGATCATCTTCCACGCCGCCGCGCTCAAGCACCTGCCGGCGCTCGAACGGCACCCGTGCGAGGGCGTGAAGTCGAACGTGCTCGGGACCCACAACCTCGTGGATGCCGCGATCACGCACCGCGTCGAGAAGCTGGTGCTCATCTCGACCGACAAGGCCGCCGACCCGACGTCGGTGCTCGGGGCGACGAAGCGGCTCGCCGAGATGGTGCTCAACGACCACCTCCAGGACGGCACCTCCCTGGCCTCGGTGCGCTTCGGCAACGTCCTCGGCTCACGTGGATCCCTCCTCCACGTGATCAAGCAGCAGCTGGCGTCGGGTCGGCCCGTCACCGTCACGCACCCCCAGGTCACCCGCTACTTCATGACCGTCGAGGAAGCGGTGGGCCTGGTGATCGAGGCGGCGCACATGGCAGACGGCGCCGGCACGTTCGTGCTCGACATGGGCGAGCCGGTGCGGATCGTCGACATCGTCGAGCGGTTCGCGCTGATGCTCAACGCGAGGCGCACCGAGATCGAGTTCACCGGTCTGCGCCCGGGCGAGAAGCTCCACGAGGAGCTCTTCGGCTCCGCCGAGGACGTGGAGCCCACGCGGCACCCGCGGATCGCCCGGGCGCGTCCACCGGTGACTCCCCCGGCGTTCCGGGCGCAGCTGCTCGACCTGTACGACGCCGCCGAGCACAACCGCCTCGACGAGGTGCGCGACCACCTGCGCCTGCTGGTGCCGGAGTACTCGCCCTCGACGACTCCTGCCCGCGTCCCCGCGACAGCAGCGCCGTACCCCGACGACTTCTGAGACCTGAACCCTCACTGAGCGAGAGAGAACGAGCACCGATGACCACCGACATGGACCCGCGGGTCCAGCCCACGCGGCTGATCTCCAGCCTCGGCCCGACCGTGTTCGAGGACGAGCACCTCCTGGCCGCCGACCGCGACGCCCTGGCCGCCGTGCAGTCACGGGTGGCCGACGCCGACCTCGCCGCTCCGCCGGTCGTGCTGCCGGACTTCCACCACAAGTCGAAGATGGAGCTGCCCTCCAGCGTGGCCGTCGCCACCCGCGGCACGATCCGGCCCGACCTGACCGGCTCGTCGGTCAACTGCGGGATGGCGCTGATCGCGCTGGACTCGGACGACCCGGACCCGCGGGCGATCGAGCGCTTCATGCGGGGCGTGCGCGAGCGCTACCCCTACCCGACGAAGGGCCACAAGGAGCTGAGCGCCAGCGAGGTGCTCGAGGCGGCCGAGTACGGCGCCGAGTTCGGCGTGCAGCGCTGGGGCACACCCGCCGACGACCTCGAGCGTATCGAGGAGGGCGGCCGGCTCGACCTCGGGAGGTACGGCGGCATGGACCGCCTGCGGCACGAGCTCCCCGGACTCGCGGTGCAGCTTGCGAGGTTCCGGTTCGGCACGATCGGCCCGAGCAACCACTTCGTGGAGATCCAGCGAGTCGAGGAGGTGATGGACCCGCAGACCGCGTCCCTGCTCGGCGTACGCGAGGGGCAGCTCACCGTCCAGTACCACGGAGGCGGCGGTGTCCTGGCCGGCGAGATCGGCCGACTGTTCACCCGGCGCAAGGACTACCCGCGGCAGATCAAGGCGGTCAACCTGGCGCTCAAGCCGCTCTTCCACCTGCGCACGGCGCGGTCGTGGGACCAGCTCCGGCAGCGGCTGTCCCTCTACTTCACCGACGGGTGTCCCCCGGTGGCGCTGGACAGCGACGAGGGCCAGCGGTTGATGCTGGCCAACGCCGCGGCGATGAACTACGGCTTCGCGTTCCGGGTCTCGACGTACGCCTCGCTGCGGACCCTTGCCGCGGAGTGCTTCGGCGGTGCGACCGGCCGGCTCGTCGTGGACTCCCCCCACAACAGCATCTACGAGGAGCCCGTCGGCGAGGGCACCGGCGTCGTCCACCGCCACAACTCGTGCCGCGCCTGGAACGCAGAGATGATGACCCCGGGCTCGACGTTCGCGGAGACGGGCCAGGCGGTGCTGCTGCCCGGCACCCACCGCACCTCCAGCTTCCTGGCGGTGGCGGGACACGATGCCCAGTCGAGCCTGCACTCGGCCTGCCACGGCGCCGGGACGGTGATCTCCGACCTGGTCAAGCGAGGGCTGTCCGGGGCCGATCCCGCAGGGCCGCAGGACCCAGCGCTACCGCTACTCCGACTCCGCGCCCACCGACGTCATCCACTACGACGACAACGGCGTCAACGCCGCGCTCGGCGTGCTCCGTCGCAACGGGCTGGTGCGGCCCGTCGCCCGGATGCGGCCGATCGCCGTTCTGCACTGAGGCGACCGACATGCGCTGCCCACATCGTTCCCCTGCGCACCGGCCTCGTCCGAGGTCTGGCGGCCGCACTGCCGCTGGCGTTCGCCGTGGTCGTGCTGTCGACGGCATCGTCGTCGGCGGCCGGCACGACGTACGCCGTGGACGGCGCCTCCACCGCGTGCACGGACTCCGGGACCGGCACCTCCGCCCAGCCGTTCTGCACGATCGGTGCGGCCATGCGTCGTGCCCTGGCCCCCGGCGACACGGTGACCGTCGCGCCGGCGACCTACCGCGAGCAGGTCACGGTGTCCGCGTCCGGCGCGACCGGCAATCCCGTCGTGGTGCAGGCCACGGGCCCGGGCGTGATGGTGCTGGGCGCCAACGACCTCAGCGCCGCCGTGTGGTCACCGGCCGTCGGCCCCGGCACCTGCGAGTGCCTGGCAGACGCCCTACGCTCCGCCCTCCGCGCCACGTCAGGTCTTCCTGGACGGTGCGCGGCTCACCCAGTCGTCGTCCGCCTCCACGCTCACCACCAGGTCCTGGTCGTACGACGCCCCGACCCGGACCCTGACCGTCGACCTGGGGGGCCCGAACCCCGTCGGCCAGGCGTTGGAGGCGGGCGCGCAGTCCTACGGCGTCACCGTCAGCGGGCGCCACGACGTCGCCATCCGTGGGATCGACACCCGGGGCGCGAACTACGCCGGGGTGCGGGTGACGTCCTCCAGCAACGTCGAGGTGTCCGACCTGACCGCGGACCAGGGCGGAAGCAACGGGGTGCTCGTCGAGTCGGGCAGCGCGGACGTCACGCTGTCCTCCCTGACCGTCACCGCGGCCGTGTCCACCGGGATCAAGGTCAGCTCCTCGAGCAGGGTGACCGTGCGCGACAGCGACACCCACGACAACGGCCTGCACGGCATCGGCATCAGCAGCTCGCCACTGGTCGTCCTCAGCGGGAACCGGAGCGACCACAACCAGGCGACCGCCGCGGGCACGACGGCGGCCGGCATCGACCTCTCCGGCTCCTCGTCCGACGCGCGGGTGGTCGGGAACATCGTCTCGGACAACCAGGACACCGGGATCCAGCTGGCCTCAGGGGCCACCCGTGCCCTGCTCGCCCGCAACATCAGCCTCCACAACGGGGACCACGGCTTCCACCTGCTCGGGAGCGACCGGAGCGACGCTGCTCAACAACACGGCGGCGGCCAACAGGCGCAACGGCATCCTGCTGGAAGGTTCGGCGACCGGTGCCCGGCTCGCGAACAACGTGCTCGTCGACAACGGGCTGAGCGCCGACTACGACCTCTCCGTCGACAGCGCCTCCACGGCGGGCTTCGTCGCGGACTACGACCTGGCCTGGAACAGCACCACGCGCAGCACCGTCCGGGTCGGCAGCACGACGTACCGCCGGCTCGCGGACTACGCCGCGGCGAGCGGCCAGGAGGCGCACGGGCTCTCCGCGGACCCCCGGCTCGCGGACGTGGCCGGTGGTGACGTGAGCCTCTCTGACGGTTCCGTCGCCGTCGACTCGGCCGATGCCGGCGTCCCCGGCTTCGTCGCCGACGCACCGTGGGCGCCCATCGACGACACCGCTGTGCCGGACCGCGGTGCGGGCACTCCGCCGTACGCCGACCGCGGCGCGCTCGAGCACCAGCCGAGCGGCGCCACCAACCACGCACCACACGCCGCCCTGGTGCTGGGCCCGGCCCAGAGCACGGTGCCACCCGCCGCCACCGTGACGGTCGACGCCTCGGGCAGCACCGACACCGATGCCTTCCCGATCGAGAGCTACGCCTTCGACTTCGGGGACGGTACGACGGCCGCACCCCAGGCCGCCCCCGTCACCACGCACGTCTACACCGCGACCGGCACCTACACCGTCACCGTCACGGTGCGCGACACCGCCGGCGAGATCGGCACGGCGACCGCGGTCGAGGTCGTGTCCACGCGACCGGCCGCGACCTGGCAGGTCGACCGGAACAGCTCCGCCTGCAGCGACACCGGTCCGGGTACGCCGTCCCGCCCGTTCTGCACGATCGGCGCCGGCACCAGGGCCGCCCTTCCCGGCGACACCGTCCGAGTGGCGGCCGGGACCTACCCGGAGCAGGTCTCGCTCACGCGTAGCGGCCAGGCCGGTGCGCCCATCCAGGTACTCGGGGCCCCGGGAGCCCTCGTCAGCGGGGCCAACGCCTCGACGGGGGTTCCCGGGGCACGCAGCTACGGCTTCCTTGTCCGCAACGTCTCCGACGTGGTGCTCGACGGGTTCGCCGTCAGTGGTGCCGCGGTCAACGGGGTCGAGGTGGACACGGTCAGCCGCGTGACGGCGAGCGATCTCGACCTGACCGGCAACGGCGCCTACGGGATCAGCGTCGACCACTCCTCATCGGTCCTCGTCGAGCACGTCGCGTCGTACCGCAACGGCTCCATCGGCGTGCGCATGCGCGACGACACCGACTCGCAGGTGCGGTTCAGCCAGACCTACGAGAACGCCTCCCACGGAGTGAGCGTCCAGGCGAGCACACGTGTGACGGTCCACGGCGTCGACTCCTGGGCCAACGACCGTCCCAGCGACCGCTCGGCCAACGGCATCGACGTGAGTGGGGGGTCCGCCGACACGGTCGTGGAGGACAACCGCACGTGGGGCAACGACGACTCCGGCATGGAGGCCTACACCGACGCGCACGGCACCGTCTTCAGGCGCAACCTGACGTGGAACAACGGCGACCACGGCATCGACAACTACCGCGCCCCCGGCTCGGTGATCGTGTCCAACACGGTCGTCGGCAACGCCACGGCCGGCATCAACCTCGAGGGCACGGCGACCGGCGGCACCGTGCGCGACAACGTGACGATGGACAACGCGGTCGGCAGCACGCGGACCCGCGGCGAGATCCGGGTCGACACCGCTTCGACGCCGGGCACGACCCTGGACCGCAACCTCGTCTTCCAGACCTCCGGTGGCCCGCTCTACGAGTGGAAGGGCGTCCGCTACAGCAGCAGGGCGCCGTTCACCGCAGCCAGCGGCCAGGAGTCGTCGGGCCTGAACGCCGACCCGCGGTTCGTCGATCGCAGCAACGCCGACTTCCGGCTGGCCGCCACTTCGCCCGCCATCGACGGAGCGTTCGCAGGGGTCCCCGGCTGGGTCGACACCGACCAGACGGGCGCCCCGCCGAGGGACGACCCCGGTGTGGCCAACACCGGCACCGGATCCCCGCCGTACGCCGACCTCGGCGCGCTCGAGCGCTGACCCACCACCACGCCCCAAGGAATGAGCCGACATGACCCTCGATGACCTGTTCAGCCGGGTGATCCGTTCCCACCTCCTCCTCATCATCGTGATCACCCTGCTCCCGGTCGGGCTGGTGCTCGCCCTCGGTGAGATGCAGCCCACCGAGTGGCGGGCCAGCGTACGGATCCAGGCGACGTCCGCGGTGCCGACGAGCTCCACGGAGGCCGAGGGCCTGAGCTCCCGGATCCTCGCCATCGCGACCACGCCCACGGTGGTGTCCGACTCGCTCCATGCGGCCGGTGTCGACGGCAACGCGGTGGACGTCTCCGAGAAGCATGTCACCGCCCAGCGCCTCGGTGAGTCCCCCGTCGTGGAGCTCAGCGTCACCAACCCGACCAAGGCGCACGCCGACGCGCTGGTGAAGCAGCTCAGCATCCGCGTGCTCAAGTTCATGAACACCGCCGATCGCGGCCGGTTCGAGGCAGCCGTCGAGGACGTGAACCAGCGTCTCGACGACACCCGCACCCAGCGCGACCGGCTCGCGGAACGCCTCGCGACGATGCCACCGGGCCAGGCGCGCGACCACCTCCAGGACCTCGCCAACGAGGCCAGCAAGGTCGCTGCCGAGCTGTCCTCCCAGCGCGCCAGCCTGATCATGGCCGACATCACCCGGGGCCGCGCGGTGCTGGTCGACGGCCAGACCCCGACCGTGCTCATCGTCCCGTCGTCGCTGCTCCCCCGGCTCGGGCTGGCTCTCGTGCTCGGCCTCTGCCTGGCCATCGCCACCGCGGCCGCCATCGAGACGTTCCGACCCAAGGTGCCGGACGCGCGGAGCCTGGCGAGGGTGCTCGACGCCCCCATGCTGGCCACGGTCAAGCAGGCCCCCGGCAGCCTCGCTCACAGCCTGTCGCTGGTGGCACGGCGCAACGGGCTCGACACCGTCGTGATCCTGCCCGCCGATCCGGCCCACCGTGCCTCGGCCTCGGCACTCGCACGGTCCCTGTCCCGCACGCACGCCCAGCGCGAGCGGGTCAGGGACCGGGTGCTGGTCGACGGCAGTGGCGACGACGGCACCGAGGTCGACCGTGACTGGGCCACGGCCTTCGTCGACCTGCCCTCGTTGGCACACCGCCAGGAGGTGAGCGCCGGAGTCGCCGTCGTCTGCGCAGGACCGGTGCCGCACGAGCACATCGAGTCCCTCCACGACGTGCTGCGAGCCACGCACTGGCCGTTGATCGGTGTCCTCGACGCGGGCTCGGCGTGGACCGCCGAGAAGCCTGACGTGTGGAGCTCGGGCGAGGCGGAGTCATGACACGCCAGGAACCGGTCGGCCTGGTGACGGCCGGATTGTCGGTCGAGGTCGCAGGACCCAGGCTTCGCACCGCCGTCGAGTCGGGCACCGGTCAACCCCTCGAGCGCCTCACGGCGGCTGCTGACCTGGTGCTCGACGACCTCGAGCACGATCCGCGGGCGCGTACGCCGGAAGTGGTCACCCGTGGCGTCTCGGTGGGCTCGGCCGGCGTGCTGCTGAAGAGCGTCGGTGGGTCCGGGTTCACCCAGCTCTGGAGCCTGGACGAGGGACGCGAGGCCCCCTCGCCGTACCTCCGGGTGTCGTCGCGCTGGTCGCCTTCCGCGGCCGAGGCCGCCGCCGCTCGCCTGCTGCCGCAACGCTCCCGGGCGTTGCGGGCGCAGGTCCTGGTGCACTACCCCGCGCTGTGGACGGCGCTCTCGACGCACGAGATGAGCCCGCTGCACGTCAGCCTCGTCGAGATCGACGGCGTGTCGGTCCTCCTCGCCGGTCCCGGCGGGGTCGGCAAGTCCTCGCTGGTCGCGGACGCGCTGGCGCACGGCGCCCGGGCGGTCTGCGACAACCTGGGCGTGAGCGACGGCCGCGTGGTGCACGGTCTGGTCGAGCCGTTGCGGCTTCCGGTCGAGGTCGGAGCGGGCGATCGGGGACGTCGGGCGGCCCACGGTCGGCGCGAGCACCGGTGGACCGGACGGCTTGCGCACCTTGTCCCGGACCTCGTCGTGGTCGTCCGTCGGGACGACCACGGCAGCACCCGGCTGCGTCCTGTGCACCACACCGTCGCGGCCGAGCAGGTCGTGGCGGGCACGTACGCCGCCGGGGAGCTGCAGCGCTTCTGGCCACTCGTCGCGCAGCTCGCCCTGGCCGGCCTCGGGCCCGTGCACCCACCCGTGCACCGGACCGCCGCGCGGCTGACGGCCGGTCTCCCCTGCTACGAGCTGACCCTGGGTCGGCCCACCACCCGCGCCGGTGTTCCCGGCGGCCGTCTCGCCCGCCTGCTGGCCGGAGTCCTGGTGCACAAGCATCCCGCCCCACCGCCCGTACGTCCCCCACCAGCTGAACGGGAGCGCGTCATGAGCGCACAGATCGAGGTGTGCACGGTCGTCACCCGGATGATCGCCGGCGCGGGTGGTGTGGCCCTCCGCGGCGCGAAGGCCCTGGACCCGGCGCGGTACCACGTCACCTTCGTCACCGGCGAGGTCGGACCCCTGGCAGAGGAGGCGGAGGCCGCCGGCATGGACGTGATCCTCGAGCCGTCCCTGGTCGCGCCGATCTCTCCCCACGACGACCTGGTCGCGCTCTCGCGCCTGACCCGGCTGTTCCGGGAGCGCCGGTTCGACGTCGTGCACACGCACAGCGCGAAGGCCGGTGCCATCGGGCGAGTCGCCGCTCACCGGTGCGGCGTACCCGTGATCGCGCACTCCTACCACGGCTTCCCGTTCCACGAGTTCCAGAGCCGGGCCCTGCGCCAGACCTACGTCGCCATCGAACGCCGTCTCGCCCGGATCACCGACGTGGTGCTCTGCGTCGGGGCCGGCGTCGCGACCGAGGCGTTGCGACGAGGACTGGCCGACGCGGCGTCGCTGCGGGTGATCCCACCGGTCGTGGACTCCCGGGTCGTCCCGGTCAGCCCCGAGACGCGCCGGACGGCACGTCAGGCGCTCGGCGTGCCGTACGACGCCGTGGTGGTCGGCTCGGTGGGCCGACTCGACTACCAGAAGGCGCCCGAGCACTTCGTCGAGGCGATCGCCGCGCTGCGGACCCGGGAGCCCGAGGCCTACGGCGTCTGGATCGGGTCAGGCCCGATGCTCGACGACGTCCGGGACCAGGTCCGTCGCCTCGGACTCGAGTCCCGCATCGTCCTGGCCGGGGAGCGTCGCGACGTGGCCGACCTGCTGCCGGCACTGGACGTGTTCACCATGTCCAGCCGCTACGAGGGCCTGCCCTGTGCGGTCGTCGAGGCGATGCGGTGTGGTGTCCCGGTCGTGGTCACGGCGGTCAACTCCGTGCCCGACCTCGTGGTCCCCGGCGAGACCGGAGTGCTGGTGCCGCCGGGTCAGCCACTGGCGCTCGCGGGCGCACTGGCCGGTGTCCTGGCGGAACCCGAACGAGCCGCCGCCATGGTGAGCGCGCGGACGTCTCCGCGCCTCCGAAGCCTTCGCCGAGGAACGGCTCGGCGAGGTGCTGGACGAGGAGTACACCCGGGCGTTGCGCTCCGGCCTGGTCGAGATGGCGGTCTGAGCCCATGAGTACGACGAAACCGCTGACCCGCTGGACCCACCGCCTGGACCTTCCGGGCCGGGCTCGTTCCGCCGCTCCCGAGGCTTCGCCTCCGTGGGCTGCCCTGAGCCCCGGCGCGACGGTCACCGTGCCCGCCGTACGTGCCGATGAGGTGCTGCCCTCGCTGAGTCCGGGCACCCCCGTGGCGCTGGTCTCGAACCGGCTGCTCTCGCGCGCGGTCCTCCGCCGGCTGTGCCGGGTCCATGGCGTCGAGATCGAGCGTGAGCTGGTGGCGTTGCCGAGCGTCGTACGTCCGCTTGTGCTCTTCGACGACGCCGAGGACAGCGTGCGCCACTTCTGGAACGCCGTGGCGACGGTGCCACCCGCGCCGGCGTGGGTCACGGCGCCGGCCACCGCTGCACTGGCGCTCGCCGCCCACGCGCCGTGGCGGTGGACCGGTGCCGTGGTCCCCGGACGAGTGCTGCTCGGGGTACGACGATGACCGGCCGGCTCGCCCTCGACGGCGTCCTCGCGGACCCGTCCAGCCGTGGTCTGCTCCTCGCTGCCAGCAAGGACCCCGACGCGAAGGTGACCTACCTGCTGACCTCGTCCGAGACCTGGCGGTGCACCACCGGCCTGGTCTGCAAGATTCCGACCACCCAGCGCAGTGTCTCCGCCGTACGCCGCGAGGCGCATGCGCTCGTCGAGCTGCGGCGGATGCCGCTCGGCCGGCTCTCGGGGACCATCCCTCGCTACGTCTCGTCGGTACCGGCCGGCACCCGCGTCGGGCCGGCGGTGGAGATGCTCGTGTCGACGCAGCTGTCCGGCACCCCGATCAGCGTCCGCTACCACCACTGGCGGCACACCTCGCGTCCCGGCCCGGTCACCCGCGACCTCGACCTGGCGCTGGACTGGCTGTCCATCCTGTGGGCGGAGACCAGCACCGAGGCTGCTCCCCTGACCTGGGCCGGAGAGGTCGCCGACGAGGTCGCCGGACGCTGGGACGGCAGCGACCTGGCCGCACCCGCCGTCGCGCGCCTGCGTGCCGCGGACGCCGCGATGTCCCGACACCTCTGCCCGCGCACCACCGTGCACGGTGACTACTGGTTCGGCAACGTGCTGCTCGAGGACGACCGCGTCAGCGGCGTCGTCGACTGGGAGGCGTGCGACCTCGACGGCTGGCCCCTGCGCGATGCGGCGCGGTTCCTGCTCAGCTACAGCCTCTACCTCGACCGGCACACCCGACCCGGCCGGCGCGTCCCCGGTCACCGGGGACTGCGTCGGGAGGTCAACGGCGACGCCATGCGGTACGCCGCGCTCGGCTCCGGCTGGTACCCGAGCCTCGTCCGCGCACGACTGGGACGCGTGCTGCGTCAGCTCGGTCTCCCTGCCCATCTCTGGTACGCCGTCGCGCTGACCGGGATCGGCGAGGTCGCCGCCACCGCGAACCACGAGGGCTTCGCACTCGACCACCTGCGCGTCCTGGCTCAGCTGCCCCAGCACCCTCCCCGGCCTCGGCGGAGCCGGGGATGAGTGCACCCGCCGCGTCGCGGCCCGCGTTCGACGTACTCGCCGGCCATCGCCCGCCCGCACCGGTTCCCGGTCCGCTCATCGCCACGGTCGTCCTGACGGTGGCGATGACCCCGCTGCTCGTACCACCCGGACCGGGTAACACCGCGGCTGCCGACATCTGGATGGCGGCGTCGATCGTGCTGGCCGCGGTCTACCTCAGCGGCACGCGCACCAAGGTGCGGCTGCCCTACTCCTCCGGGGTGGCGCTGCTCGTCATCGGCGGGCTGTCGGCGGCGATCATCAGCGACGCGCCGGCACACGTGGTGCTGGTGATCGCGCAGGACGCGATCCTGCTGCTGTGGGCGGCCGTCCTGGCCCTCGGCCGTCACGACCCGCGGCTCGTGCGAGCGGTGACCGTCACCTGGTGCCGCACTGCCGTGGTGCTCGCCATCGTCGGCGTCTGCGCGTACCTCGTCGGGTTCAGTCCGCTGTCCGGTGTCACGGACGCGGACGCGTCGCGGGCGTCGTACACCTTCGGCGACCCGAACCTCGCGGGCAACTACCTCGTGCTCAGCCTGCTGGTGATGTTCGCGTGCCGACGGCCAGTGCGGACGCGGCTGCGCTGGCCGGCGTACGCCATCGTGCTGACCGCGCTGTTCATGACCGGCAGCAACGGCGGCATGTTGAGCCTGATGGTCGCGGTCAGCGGCTGCGTCATCCTGGCGGTCCTGCGGCGACAGGGCGCGACCGCTGCCCTCGTCACGCTCAGCCTGTGCGGCGCGGCGACCATCGGCGCCGGGCTGTACGTCGCACCACAGGTCGACCTCACCAGCGTCCGGATCGCCGCGGCGCAGTCGGTGCCCCTGGTTCGCGACTCGGTCGGACGCAGCGACGGCTCCGCCCACGAGCGCGAGGCACTGCTCGCCGAGGGGACGCGGCTGTGGTTCTCGGGCCAGGGCACGGGCTACGGGCCCGCTCGCACGAAGGCCACGCTGCTCGCCTTCCAGGCGCCGTACGTCAAGGAAGCGCACAACGACTACCTGGCCACGTTGCTCGAGCGTGGCCCGATCGGGGTCATCGGACTGCTGCTGCTGATCCTCGCCACAGCGAGATACCTGCGTCGACTGCTGGTGCCCCGGCTCCCGCTCCCGTGGCACCAGATCGTGCCCAGGGCCTGGGCCCTGGTGGTCATCGGACCAGTGCTCGTGTTCGCCGCCGCGTTCTACGAGACCTTGCACTTCCGCCACGTGTGGACCTGGCTCGGCCTCGTGGCTGCCCTCGCGCTGATCCCCGGAGCGACGGCCAACGGCGTCGACGCCGATGCCGACGTTGAGGAGATCTGATGCGGACGTCGACGACGACGGTGCCGCTGTGGCGGCAGGTGGCGAGGAACGTGTCCGCACGAGCCGTGGCGATCGTCGGTCTCACCGTCGCCACGATCATGGTGGCGCGGTCGGGCGGCGCGAGCGCCGTCGGCTCCTACGCGTTGCTCCGCATGCTGCCCGGGCTGGTGGGCGTCCTGGCGGTGGCCGGGTTGCCGGGAGCCATGGCGTTCTTCCTCGCCCCGTCGCGACGGGACCACCCGGGGCTGTGGCCCTCGATCGCGTTGCTGTCGGTCGCCGGCGCCGTCCTCGGCACGGTCGTATGGGCGGTCGCGACCCCGGTGCTGCAGGCGACCTTCTTCAAGGACGACTCCACCGTCCTCGTGGCGGCGGCGGGCCTCACGATCTCGTCGCAGCTGGTGCTCACGCTGGGCAAGACCGCCCTGCAGGGGCTGCAGGACCGGCACGGTGCGGACCTCGCGATCGCGGCCGAGGAGGTGTCCTTCGTCCCCGTCTACGCCGTCGCGCTGGCTGTCGTCGGACCCGGCAGCGCGGGGGTGCTCTGGTCGCTGGCACTCGCCGACCTGCTCGTCGGGGCATGGGCGTGGTGGCGGGTGGCTCGCGCCCTGCACTGGCGACGCGCCGGCCTCGCCCAGGCGCCGTACGGGCTCTGGGGTCGACCCGACCGAGTGCTGCTGCGCGACATCGCCTCCTACGGCATGCGCGGCCAGGTCGGTGGCGTCCTGACGCTGCTGAACACCCGCCTCGACTTCGCCATCCTCGGCGCGTGGGCAGGGCCGGCGGTGCTGGGCAGCTACGCCGTCGCCTCGAAGTACGCCGAGCTGCTGCGCCTGCCTTCCCTGGCCCTCACCTGGATCTCCTACCCGCGGCTGGCCCAGCTGGACCCCGTCACCGCCGGACAGCGCGCGGTCGCGATGGCGAAGCCCGCCCTGGCTGCTGTCGGTCTGGCCGCGGTGCCGGTGCTCCTGCTGGCCGGACCAGTCACCCGGCTCCTCTACGGCGACGGGTTCGACTCCGCGGTGCTGCCCGCCCAGGTGCTGGTGGTCGGGATGGTGCTCTCGGGCGGTGCCGGCGCCTCCAGCGGCTACCTCTACGGTCTCGGTCGGCCAGGCCTCAACTCCACCGTGCTCGCGCTCGGGCTCGGCGTGACCGTGCTGCTCGACCTGCTGCTGATCCCTCGCCACGGCGCGCTCGGGGCGGCCGTCGCGTCGTCGACGGCCTACCTGGTCAGCGACGGAACCCTGGTGCTCCTGCTGCTGTGGATGAGTCGACGCGCGCTCACCACCGCCCAGAGATCCCGCCACTCCGTCGAGCACCCCGTGGCTCCGGTGACGCCATGAGAATCCGCCGCGCATCGTGCTGCTGGGCCCTGGCCGCCTGCCTCGCCCTGCCGTGCCTGACGAGTTGCGGTGACGACGCGACCACGACCACCCCAGCCGCGACGTCGACCCGGACGGACACCCCCCGAGCCGCCGGGTCGGCGTCGCCCACACCGCGACCGGCCGGAGCCGGGCATGCGCGCGACACGCGCGTTCCACGTGCGCGCGATGCCTACGAGTCGCTCGCAGCACGCCTGCATGCGCACGGTGTGCGCATCTGGTGGGAGAGCGACCTGGTGGCGCGCTGGCTCGAGGGCCCGGCCAGCTTCGCCGGCGCCGTACGCCGCTTGGGTGCCCTGGCCCGGCAGCCCGGCACCGCAGGCTTCAAGGTGGCCGACGAGATCGGCTACCACGACGGGCTGAAGTCCCCGGCGCAGGCGCTGGCGTTCCTTCGCGACGTGCACAAGTCGCTCGGTGCGGTGGCTCCCGGGAAAGCGATCCTGGTCGACGCCGTCGTGCTCGAGCTCGGCTGCCTGCCGCGCATCTCGAGCATCGCCGAGTGCGAGCGCCGGGCGCGCGCGGACGCTCCGGCAGCGACCATCAGCGCACTCACGTCGTACCTGCAGGCCGGTCTGATCGACGCCCTCGACCTGAGCACGGGCCTCGGAGAGGCTTCGGAGTACCCGAACGGCAACCTCGCCGCCGCGCAGGACCTCGCGTGGACCTACGTCGCCGCGGGCTCGTGGCCGCACCTCACCCGACTGCAGGCCCGCAAGGCACTGGCGCAGGTGGGCGGCTACCGCGGTCGGCCCGCCGCGGACCTCAAGGTCTACGTCGACACCCCGCGCCGGCACGGTGCCCGCGCCGTGGACATCTGGACCTGGCGCCAGAACTACCAGGACGAGACCGTGTCGTTGCTGGGCAGCAGCCCGACGAGCAACCCCCTGTGGAACCCGTTGCTGGCCGAGCGCCGTCGCGGCGTACCGCTGTTCACGCACATGACGCCGTCGACCATGCCGACCCAGCCCGGCCCGCGGGCGAGGGAGTGCGCGCTCGCTGCGCGCATCTTCACCGATGTCTTCGTCGCGGCAGGGACCGGGTGACCGCGGATGACCCCGCGCCCGACTGTGCCCAGTCGCGTCTCGCACACACGGCGGATCCTGGACGTGCTCGTGGGTGGGCTGGCGCTCGTGCTCGCCGCACCCCTGCTGGCGCTGGCCGCGCTCGCCACGCTGCTCGTCGACGGACGCCCGCTGTTCTACCGCGCCGAGCGCGTCGGCGAGGGCGGACGTCCCTTCCACCTCTACAAGCTGCGCACGATGCGTGCCGGTCCGTCGGGTCCGGGCATCACGGCCGCCGGTGATGCCCGGATCACCTCACTGGGCCTGGTTCTGCGGCGGCTCAGCATCGACGAGCTGCCTCAGCTGTGGAACGTCGTACGCGGGCAGATGACTCTGGTCGGCCCACGTCCGGAGAGCGTGGAGCTCGCGGCGCGCTATCGGGAGGACTGCCGCGAGGTGCTGCTCGTGCGTCCGGGGCTCACCGGGCCGGCCCAGCTGCGCTACCGGGAACGGTCGGCCAGCCCGCCCCCGGGCTGGGACGTCGAGCGGTGGTACCTCGAGACCCTCGTGCCACTCCGGGTCAACGCGGACCTCGAGTTCGTGCGGAGGGCGACCCTGGTCGGGACGCTGCACTACCTGGTGCTGACCGCGCTGTTCGTGGTCGGGCTGGTCGACATCTCCGAGCCGGCGATCACCGCGTCGGGCTCCCCGGCTCCACCCACGGCCAAGGGATCGCACCGGGCGTTCAGGCACTGACCCGACTCGAGGTCGAACTCGAAGTTGTGCCCGAGGCAGCGGAGCGCCGGCCCGTCGGGACCCTCGACGACCACCCCGGTCTCCGCGAGGTCCTCGCCCGCGTGCGGGCAGTAGCGGCTGACGGTACGACGCTCGGCACCCACCTGGATCACGGTCACGGCTCCGGGGTCGCGCGCCGCCTCGAACCTCTCCACGGCGCGCAGGGCCGCCACGTCGGCGTGCTTCAACAGTCCCACCAGGTAGTCGTTGTAGTGATCGGGTTCCCGACGGGCCGAGAACCGCAATGAGAGCAAGAGCTCCTCCCACCTGGTGTGCCCGCTCACCACCCCGGCCAGCCACCGCGACTCCAGGCGCAGCCGGTAGTCGGCGTGCCCGGCACCTCCCTCGAGGTCGACCCGCACGGACTCCGGGCCCAGGTGTGCGTCCCAGGTGCCACCGCCGGGCCCGGCCACCTCGAAGCGGAGGACCATCCCGATGCGGGCCAGGAAGTACGCCGACAGCGTGCTCAACGACTCGAGGTGCTCCTTGAACGCGAGCCCCAGCCCGGTGCCGTCCTCCGGCTCCGGATGTGCGGCCCACACCGCCTCGATCGCCGGACGCCGACGCTCCGCATAGGCCGTCAGGTAGGCCCGGCGCTCGTGCGGCGGCGCTGTCAGGGAGAAGCCGTCCCACTGGGAGTCGCGCGAGACGGTCAGGTCATCGAGCTCGATCGAGTCACCGGGAAGCAGGTAGGTGCCGGCCTGACGGGGGAGCCGCTCGAGCAGCCACGTCAGCGCCTCGTCCTGGTCCGGGAAGATCCCCGGGCCGTGCAACCCACTGGTGTGCTCGAAGAGGTCGTCGTCGAGGAAGCACGGCGGTCCGGCGTACGGCATCACCATGCGTGGCGCGACACCCCGGACGAGCCGCCTGACGGCGGCGTACTTGCCCAGCCGCTTGCTCTCGCTGATCCGCGCGCGGGACTCGTCGTCGTACTCGTAGCAGACCGGGTGCCAGCTGGCGCCGGACATCTGCAGGCCCATCAGGTCGATCGGCCCACCCGTCTCGGCCTGGGCACGCCGGGCCTGCGCGAGCGAGATCCGGGCGTCGTTGGTGTGCAGCACGCTGCGTCCGCCCACCCAGAGCAGCACGGCGGAGTCGTGGCTCATCGGGCACTGCTCGGGGATGACGCACAACCAGTCGCCGGTGTCGCCGAGGGGCAGCCGTTCCCACGCCGGGAGCACGACCACGTTCGCGTGCCCGGCCGCCCGGATGCGCCTCTCCAGGATCGTCGAGGGGTACGCCGGCACCACGACCGGCACCTCCTGGGGCAGTGCCGCGATCAGGTCGAGGTCGAGGTGGTCGAGGTGCTCGTGGGAGACCACCACCACGTCCGCCTCGAGCAGCCCTGACCCACGCAGGTGCGCGTTGTCCGGGAACGGGAACCACGAGCCCAGGAACGCGCCCGCGCTGGAGAACCACGGGTCGGCCAGGACACGGAGCCCGGTGTCGGGTACGTCGATCTGCAGCCCCGCATGACCGAGACCGGTCACGCGTGGCGGAACACGGGTAGCCACCATGGCCCCACGCTCACCCAGCAGGGTCCGGTCGCGCGTCCGCCATCGGGATGAGCCTCGCTACGTCGTACGAGGGAGCGTCAGGGGCGGGTGACCAGCAGGATCGCGAGGCACATCTCGTCGGTGGTGCCCTCACCCCAGACGATGTACTTGTCGGGCTGGCCCTTGAACGACGGCAGCCGGTCGCGCAGCTCCTGGCTGTGGCGGCAGGTGACCGTCACGGTGTCCCCCGGCTTCAGGACCGCGGGCTTGATCGGCTTGCTGCCCTGGTTGTCGAAGTCCCACACCGGGATGTTCAGCAGCGTCCGGGCGTCCGGCCTGCCGGCGTTGGCCACCACCTTGATCGACTTGCCGAGCAGGTGCATGTGGCCGGCCACGCCGCGCACGGTCTCCGGCTGGTTGATCGTCCGCACGCACGACTGGACGGGTCCCGGCTTGACCGGTCCGCACAGGAAGTGCAGCAGGTCGGCGGTCGACCCCGGGCCGTCACCGAAGCGCTTCTTCACGTCGGCGAGCGCGGCGGCACGGTCGCAGAGCGGGCCGTCGCTGTGCTCGGGGCGGCAGGGCAGCTCGACCGGCGCGGGCATCAGCTGGGTCTGGAGCGTCTTGATGTTGTCGGTCGCGGGGGCGAGCCGCAGCTCGGCGGCGCTCCGGTCGGGCTCCTTGCCGGCCAGCAGGTTGTAGTGCACCTGCATGATCACCCGCGAGCCCTGGCCGAGCTGCTCGCCGAAGCCCTTGGCGTAGACCTGCTCGCCGCTGCCGCCGGGCGCCCAGGCACCGAGCCACGGGGCGTCGTCGATCTCGGCGCCGCTGCTGCGCAGGCCGGAGTTGCCGAAGCAGGTCCATCCCTGGCCCGGGGTGTCGGCATCCTTCTGCTCGGCCTCCGCGACGAGGTCTGCGGGCACCCGGAACAGGATCACGTGGTGCACCACGTCGGGGTTGCCGGGCAGCACGTTGAAGCCGGTGATCATCTGGTCGCTGGCCACCTTCGGGTCCAGCAGGAAGCAGCGGTAGTCGTCGGTGCCGACGCCGGTGGGGGCCGACGGCGTGTAGTCCTCGGGCATCCGCACCGTCACGCGGTGCTCGCCGGGCCGGAGCGGCTTGTTCTTGACCGGAGCCGCCTGGGCCGGCTCGGGGTGGTCGGTGTGCGTCGGCGTCGGTTCCGCCTTCGGGGCGGAGTCTGCCTGTCCCCCGCTGCCACCGGTGCCGCAGGCAGCGAGGAGCAGCGCCAGGACGGCGAGCACGACGGCCGCGGCGCCGGACGTCGTACGCCGGAAGGTGCTCATCCCGGCGGCCAGGTCATCGCGCGACCACCGAGCAGGTGCATGTGCGCGTGGAAGACGGTCTGGTGGGCCTGCGCGCCGGTGTTGAACACCAGGCGGTAGCCCTCACCCAGCCCCTCGCTCTCGGCGATGGCGGCGGCGGCGTCGAACAGGTGCGTCGAGGTCTCCGGCTCACCCGCGGCCAGGGTCGCAGCGTTCGGGTAGTGGCTGCGCGGGATCACGAGCACGTGCGTCGGCGCCTGCGGGTTGAGGTCGCGGAACGCCAAGGTGGTTGCGGACTCGTGGACCACGTCGGCATCGATGTCACCCGCGACGATCTTGCAGAACAGGCAGTCCTCGTCCAACACCTTGTCGGCAGTCATGCGCACAGCATGCCTCAGAAACCGAAACCGGCGTGTAAACCCCCTGAATGACCGGAACGTCCTACTAACGTGACAAGTCAACTGATCGAGGGGGTGTCCATCGACACCGACGCCGATGTCTCCCTGGAGCGGCTGTACGACGAGCACTACGTGCGGCTGGTCCGGCTCGCCGTGCTCCTGCTCGGCGACGCGGGTCGCGCCGAGGAGGTCGTGCAGGACTCGTTCGTGGCGATCTACCGCCGCTGGGACGAGCTGAGCGACGCGAACGTCCCGGCGTACCTGCGCCAGACCGTCGTCAACCGGTCGCGCTCGGTGCTGCGCCACCTCTCCGTCGTGCGCAAGCACCCGGAGCACGCTCCGGTCGACGAGCCCGGCGCCGACCACGACGTGCTCCGCGGGGCGCAGCGGCAGGCGGTCATCGACGCCATGCTCGCGCTCCCCCGGAGGCAGCGTGAGGTGCTGGCGCTGCGCTACTACCTCGACCTGTCCGAGCGCGAGATCGCCGAGACCCTGGGGATCAGCCCCGGCGCGGTGAAGAGCCATGCGTCCCGCGGCGCCGACGCCCTGCGACGTTCCCTGTCCCCACTGCTGGAGGAGACCTCATGAGCAACACTGCACCCCCCGAAGACGGTGACCTGCGCCGCCTGTTCGACGACGCCGTGTCCGACGTGCACCCCGAGGGCGGGCCCGACGAGATCCGATCCCGCGCCCAGCGCCCGTCGGCCATGCGCTGGCTGCCGATCACCGTCGCCGCTGCCGCCGCGACCGCGGTCGTGATCGCCGGCGGTGCCTGGCTCGCCCAGCGCCACCCGGGCAGCAACCCGCCGGTGGCCGGCACCCGGCACCACGGACACGACGGCCTCGTCGGGTCCCGCAGCGGGGCACCCGGTGGACGCCACGGTCTACTACGTCGGCGACACCGCTGCCGGTCCCCGGCTGTTCCCCGAGGCACGCCGGGTCGCCGACGCGACCGACAGCGACCTGCAGGTGGCCGTCGACGAGGCGTTGACCGGCACGCCGAAGGACCCGGACTACCAGAACGTCGTTCACGTCCCTCGGCCTCACCGCGACCGCGACCGCGGACTCGGGCGCCGTCACGATCGACCTCTCCGACGCCGCACCCCGGCCCGTCGGGCATGGACGCGCAAGACGGCCGAGGCCGCCGTGCAGTCGCTGGTCCGTACGGCGGACGCCGCCGCCAAGAGCACCCAGCCGGTGACCTTCACGGTCCAGGGCGCACCTGCGGCGAGCGTGCTCGGCGTCCCCACCGACTCCCCCGTCCCGCCCGCCGGCGACGACTCGGTCCTCGCCACCGTGCTCATCGAGTCCCCGGCCCAGGGCGCCACCGTGCCGACCCAGTTCACCGTCACGGGGCGTGCCGCCACCTTCGAGGCCAACGTGGTCTGGGAGCTCAAGCGGGGTGACGCCACCGTGCGCAACGGGTTCACCACCGCGCAGGAGTGCTGCACGCTGGCGCCGTACTCCTTCACCGTCACCGCCCCGCCCGGCGACTACACCCTCGTCGTGCACGACACCGACGAGTCCGACGGTGAGGGGATCGGCACGAGCCAGGACACGAAGGACATCACCGTTCAGTAGGGGCTTGCGGTTTCCCCGGGCGCCCGGGGAAACTCCGGGCTGGCAGGCCGATACTTCGCCCGCCAGCCCCCAGAATCACCCGCCAGCCCCGCCCGCTTTGTCCGTCGTACGCCGAGGCGTCAGTGCTCGGGCAGCAGCGAGATCTTCTGCCAGATCTTCTGGCTCATCTGCGCGGCCAGGGTCTCGAGGTTGCTGACCGTGCCGAGCACGACGGGGTCCGAGGTCCGCTCCGCACACAGCGCTGCGGTCTTCGCGATCAGCGAGACCAGCTCGCTGCAGTAGTCGAAGTAGTGGTGCAGCTCCTCGGCGTTCATCCGGTTGGGCGGGCTCTTGTCGGTCGGCACGTAGTCGAGCACGGGCCTGCTCAGGGTCCTTGTCGAGCTGGTGCATGTCGACGACGTGCGCGAGCGTGCGCAGCTGGTGCAGCAGGCCGACGAGGGTACGACGCTCGCGCCGCTCGGGCAGTGCCCACAGGAAGAACACCGCGATCGAGGCGAACACGAGGTCGTTGATGGTGCTCTCCGCCAGCGGCACCAGGTCGCGGGGGTGCAGGTTGCCGCTGCGGACCTGGTCCCGGAACGCGACGAGCAGCGTGACGACCGTGACCACCACGATCAGGCGCACTCAGCGCGCGCGACCACCAGCGAGTCACCTGGAAGCGGTGGTAGGAGGTGTCGAACCCGTCATGGATCTCCGGCACCATCTTCGAGAGCCGCTCGGCGACGTCGGCGAGCCGCCGTCCGGGCAGCCGGGCACGGATGCGCGCCTCGAGCTTGGCCGCCGCGTTGGCGATGTACCACGCCTCGAGCCGCGGGGTCTCCTGCGCCGCCGTGCTCACGCGCGACACGCTAGACCCGTCGGCGACGATGTGGGGGTGAACGACCTCAGCGCCCTGTTCGCCCGCGTCCCCGAGGGCTGGTCGCAGGTGGAGTACGACGGCCGCAGCTGGGGCGTCACCCGGACCGTGCACGGCGACGGACGCAGCGAGTCGATCCTCGCCGAGGAGCTCGGCGGCACGGACGTCGTCAGCGCGAACCTCTACCGCCTCGACGGCGACGCCGTGCTCAAGCCGTGCGAGATGCCGGAGGCGAAGGTGCTCGACTTCCTCGAAGGGTCTAGCCCAGCGCGAGGTGCGTGACAGCAGTGCCGCGACCGCCGCGACCCCGGCGGTCGACGTACGCAGCACCGGCTCCCCCATCCGTACGACGTGACCCGCACCGAACGCGGCCACCTCTTCGTCGGTGAGGCCGCCCTCCGGCCCGACCACCACCACGATCGACGTGACGCCCTCGAGGGAGACCGAGGCGAGCGACGACGTGGCCGCCTCGTGCAGCACGACCGCGAGGTCGGCACCCTCGACGAGAGCCACCACCTCCGCGGTCGAAGCCATCTCGGTGACCTCGGGCAGCCAGGCGCGCCGCGACTGCTTGCCCGCCTCGCGCGCCGTGGCGCGCCACTTCGACAGGGACTTCGCGGCTCGTTCCCCGCGCCACACCCCGACCGAGCGCGAGGCCGCCCACGGGACGATCCGGTCGGCACCGATCTCGGTGAGCACCTCGACCGCGAGCTCGGCCCGGTCGCCCTTCGGGATCGCCTGCACGACGGTCACCGTCGGGGTCGGCGCGGCCGCGACGTCGACCGACGAGACCGACGCGGTCAGTGCCGACTTCGAGGTCTCGGTCACGACGCAGGTGGCCGACGTGCCGGTGCCGTCGACGAGCACGACCTGCTCACCGACCCGCGTGCGTCGTACGACGACGGCATGGTGCGCCTCGTCGCCCTCCACGACCACCGTCGCGCCGGCGACGACTCCGGTCACCGGCCCGAGGAAGACGGGGAGCGACACGGGTCAGCGCGGGTTGAACGCGTCGCGCAGCCGGCCGAACACCGACTTGTGCGGGCTCTGGATGTGGCCGTCCGGCGACTCCTCGTGGCGCAGCGCCGCGAGCTCGCGGAGCAGCTCCTCCTGACGCTCGTCGAGCCGGCCCGGGGTCTCGACGTCGATCGTGACGACGATGTCGCCACGGACCTGCGAGCGGAGGTGGGGTACGCCGCGACCGCGGAGGGTCTGCTCCATGCCGGACTGGGTCCCGGGCTTGATCTCGACGTCGATCCACAGCTCCATGTCGGAGTCGGCCTCGGCCACGTCGGCCTCGAGCAGGGGCAGCTTGATCGTCGTACCGAGCGCGGCCGCCGTCATCGGCACGGTGATGTGGCAGCGCAGGTCGGTGCCGTCGCGGGTGAACACGGCGTGGGTGCCGACGTGGATCTCGACGTAGAGGTCACCGGCGGGTCCTCCGCCGGGCCCGACCTCGCCCTCGTGGGCGAGCTGGACGCGGGTGCCGGTGTCGACACCCGGCGGGATCTTCACGGTGATCGAGCGACGCGACCGCACCCGTCCGTCGCCGGAGCACTCCCGGCAGGGCTCGGGGATGATCTCGCCGTACCCCCGGCACGCGTTGCACGGCCGCAGCGTGCGGATCTCGCCGAGGAACGAGCGCTGCACGTGCTGCACCTCGCCGCGTCCGTGGCAGGTCTCGCAGGTGATCGGGTGCGACCCCTCGGCCGCGCCGCTGCCGTGGCAGACCGTGCACAGCACGGCGGTGTCGACCTTGAGCTCGCGGGTGACGCCGAACGCGGCCTCGGCGAGCTCGATCTCGAGGCGGACGAGGGCGTCCTGACCGCGGCGGGTGCGCGGACGCGGGCCACGGCCCTGCGCCGCTGCGCCGGTGCCGCCGAAGAACGCGTCCATGATGTCGGTGAACGAGAAGCCCGCACCCTGCCCGGCGCCGCCCGCGCGGCTGAACGGGTCGCCGCCGAGGTCGTACATGCGGCGCTTCTCGGGGTCGGAGAGCACCTCGTAGGCCGCCGAGACCTCCTTGAACCGCTCCTGGGTCGCGGGGTCGGGGTTGACGTCGGGGTGCAGCTGACGGGCAAGTCGGCGGTAGGCCTTCTTGATCTCGTCGGCATCGGCGTCCCGGGAGACACCGAGGATCTCGTAGGGGTCCTGGCTCACGTGTGGTCTTTGCTCCTGCGCTGAGGCGTGGTTGGAATCAGGCTTGGTCGAGGATGGTGGAGACGTAGCGGGCGACCGCGCGGACCGCGGCCATCGAGCCCGGGTAGTCCATGCGGGTGGGACCCACGATGCCAAGGGACCCCACAGCCTCCTCGCCCGGGCCGTAGCCGGTGGCGATCACGGAGGTCGTGGCGAGCTCCTGGTAGGGCCCCTCGTGACCGATGCGGACGGTGATCGAGTCGGGCGAGGTCGCCTCACCGAGCAGCTTGAGGAGTACGACGTGCTCCTCGAGCGCCTCGAGCATCGGCTTGATCGACTGGTCGAACCCGTCGCCGAACCGGGCCAGGTTGGCGGTGCCGCCGACCACGACACGCTCGTCGTTGCGCTCGTTGGACATCGCCTCGACGAGGGCCGCTGCGATGACCGCCATCTGCGTCTGGTCGTCATGAGCGACCTGCTCGGTGAGCAGGCCGAGCGCCGTGGCCGCGTCGGTGATCCGCTGCCCGACGACGGCCGTCAGGATCCGGGCGCGCAGGTCGGCCAGCGTGTCGGCCGCGAGCTCACCGGCCATCTCGATGACGCGCTGCTCGACCCGGCCGGTCGAGAGGATCAGCACGACCAGCAGCCGCTCCGGGCTCAGCGCGACGAGCTCGATGTGGCGCACGGTCGAGCGCGCGAGGGTGGGGTACTGCACGATCGCGACCTGCTGCGTCAGCTGCGCGAGCACGCGCACCGACCGGCCGATCACGTCGTCGAGGTCGTGGGCGCCCTCGAGGAAGGTGGCGATCGCCCGACGCTCGGCGGCAGTCATCGGCTTGACCTGGGTGAGCCGGTCGACGAAGAAGCGGTAGCCCTTGTCGGTGGGGATCCGCCCCGCACTGGTGTGCGGCTGGGCGATCAGCCCCTCCTCCTCGAGCGCTGCCATGTCGTTGCGCACGGTCGCCGGTGAGACGCCGAGGCGGTGCCGCTCGACGAGGGCCTTGCTGCCGACCGGCTCGCGGGTCGACACGTAGTCCTCCACGATGGCGCGGAGCACGGCGAGCCTGCGGTCCTCCTGCATGTCGCCTCCTCGCGTCGTCGTGGCCCGTCGGCCCTCTTGGCACTCACTTGTCCAGAGTGCCAAGGATACTAGGAGTCAGTAGTGTCCCGAACGTGTCGGAGTTCACGGAGGTCGCGGACCGGGTCTGGGTGGCCCGCTACGAGTCGTACGACGTGAACGTCACCGTCGTCGAGGGCGAGGCCGGCCTGCTGGTCGTCGACACGCATGCGTCGCGTCGATGAGGGGCGCGCCGTGCTCGCGGACCTGCGGCGGCTCTCCTCGCGCCGGCTCGTCGCGGTGGTGAACACCCACGAGCACTTCGACCACACCTTCGGCAACGAGGCCTTCCTCGAGGAGGGTGCGGTGCCGGTGATCGCCCACGAGACCGCCGCCGCGCACATGACCGCCTCCGTCCCCGCGGACACCACCTTCTCCTCGGTCACGGCCGTCGACCTGGGCGACCGGGCTGTCGAGCTCGTCCATCCTGGTCGCGGCCACACCGGCGGCGACCTCGTCGTACGGCTCGGCGACGCGGACGTGCTGCTGGCCGGCGACCTGGTCGAGGAGTCCGGGATGCCGGCGTACGGCGACGACAGCTATCCCGCTCGAGTGGCCGTGGTCGCTCGACCTCGTGCTCGAGCTCGTCGGGCCGGACACGGTCGTGGTGCCGGGGCACGGCTCGCCGGTGGGGCGCGACTTCGTGCAGGAGCAGCGCACCGCGATCGGGGTGGTCGCCCAGACGATCCGCGACCTCGCGGCGCGCGGCGTACCGGTCGACCAGGCGCTGGAGACGACCGAGTGGCCCTATCCGAGGGAGCACCTCGCGGACGCCGTACGACGCGGCTACGCGCACCTGCCCAGGTCCGAGAAGCGGCTGCCGCTCGCATGAGCGCGCCAGAGCTCACCACGGAGCGACTGCTGCTCCGGCGGTGGAAGGACTCCGACCTCGGACCGTTCGCCGAGCTGAACGCGGACCCCGAGGTGATGCAGCACATCCGCGATCCGATGCCACGGGAGGAGAGCGACTCCTTCGCTGCCCGGATCGAGGAGCACCTCGAGAACGACGGCTACGGGCTGTGGGCCGTCGAGGTGCGAGCGACCGGCACCTTCGTCGGCTTCACCGGCCTGGCCCTGCAGACGTTCGAGGCGCCGTTCAACCCCTCGGTCGAGGTGGGCTGGCGACTCGCGCGCAAGGCGTGGGGACATGGCTACGCGACCGAAGCGGCCAGCGCTGCGGTCGACTTCGCCTTCGACGTGCTGGAGCTCGAGGAGGTCGTGTCGATCACGACGAAGAGCAACGTGCGCTCGATGGCGGTGATGAGGCGCCTGGGCATGACGCGTGACCCGGCCGACGACTTCGAGCAGCAGCACAAGGCCGTCGGCGACCCGCTTCGTGCGGCCGTGCTGCACCGCTTGTCACGGGAGCGCTGGGCGGCTCGTCGCTAGCTAGCGGCGCGACGCCCAGCGGGCGCGGTGCTGCCACCGGCCGAAGCAGAAGAACAGCACCACGAACAGGAGCACGAACGGCAGGTGGGTCAGCACGGTCAGGAGGACCAGTGCGACCACCACCGGGGCCAACGGCATCGGCCACCAGCGGGGGCGATGAGGCGCCCCCGCCGGCAGTCGTGTGGGTGTCCGGCCGCCCTTGGCGGACGACAGGACCGGGAGGTCGGCGAAGATCGGGGCGAGATCGCCCTGCGTCCTCGCCGACCACACCGCGTCGCTGCGCTCGTCGAACTCGTCCCGCGTGAGCCGGCCGACGGCGTACTGCTCACTGAGCAGGTTCACGGCCGCCTCGCGGTCGGCGTCGCTGATGCGCAGCTGGTCCATCACTCCTCCTCGAGCGACTCGTCCTCGGTGGTGTCCGGCCCCTCGGCCAGCAGGCCGTAGAGGCGCCGGCGGGTGTCGCCGAGGATCTCGATGGCCTTCTGTCGCTGGTCGGGGGTGCCGGTGGTGGCCACCTGGACGATGGCGCCGACCGTCTGGCCGATCACCTGCTTGAAGTTGACCGCCTCGTCGTCGTCCACCTGCTCGGCGAACGGCGCCCAGACGGCGGCGAGCTCCTCGGGGTTGGCCTCGACGTACGCACGGCCCTCAGCGGTGAGCTGGATGGCCTTGCGGCCGGTCGGCGCGTCCTCGACGAGGCCTTCGTCCTGGAGCTGGGCGATGGTCGGGTAGACCGAGCCGGGGCTCGGCTTCCAGACACCGTCCGTGCGGTCGGCGATCTGCTGGATCACCTGGTAGCCGTTGATCGGCTCGTCGGTGGTGGACAGCACGTCCAGGATCGCGGAGCGTACGTCGCCCCGTCGTACCCGTGGCCGCCGTCCGCCGCGTCCGCCCGGTCCACCGACGAAGTCGGGGCCGAACATCTGGCCGACCCAGGGCGGCGGGCCGCCCATCGGGCCGCCCCAGGGTCCACCCCAGGGGCCGCCATGGCCGTGGCGTCCACGGCCTCCTCGCCCGCCGCGCTGGCGACGGGTGGGTTCTGCATCTTCAGTCCACATTGCGTGTCTCATGATCGAGATCTCCTTTCATGCGGTGCCGGGGTCCGGACTGTTCACGGAACCTCACGACACTGTCTCGATATGTTGACGATATATCGCGATGGTCGTTCACGCAAGTGCCAATTTCTCTGGCGCGCCCTCCGGTCACTCCCCCGCGCCGTTGCCTAGCGTTGGCCGGGTGTCCCTTCCCCCACACGACCGTTACGGCAGCGACGTCCTGGCCACCGACTGGCGTCAGCCGAAGAACGGCCGCGCCACCGAGATCGACGCCGACCTCGGCCTGGTCGTCGAGGAGGTGACCACCGACTGGTGCGGCGAGATCGTCCGGGTCGAGCGCGACCTCGGCACGGTCACCCTCGAGGACCGCCGCCGCAAGCAGCGCACCTTCCCGCTCGGACCCGGGCTTCCTCCTCGAGGGCCGCCCGGTGGTGCTGGTCGCCCCCACGCGCAAGGGTCCGGAGGCGCCGACGCGTACGGCGTCCGGGTCGGTCGCCGTACAGGGCGTCAAGGCCCGGGTCGCGCGGGCGAGCCGGATCCTGGTCGAGGGCCGGCACGACGCGGAGCTCGTCGAGAAGGTGTGGGGCGACGACCTGCGCATCGAGGGCGTGGTGGTCGAGTACCTCGACGGCGTCGACGACCTCGGCGAGAAGCTGCGCGACTTCCAGCCCGGGCCGGAGCGGCGGGTCGGCGTACTCGTGGACCACCTGGTGCCGGGCTCGAAGGAGAGCCGGATCGCCCAGTCGGTGGCGAAGTCACCGATCGGCAAGCACGTGCTGATCGTCGGCCACCCGTTCATCGACATCTGGGCGGCGGTGAAGCCCCAGCGGCTCGGGAAGACGGAGTGGCCGAAGGTCCCGCGCGACATCGAGTGGAAGCACGGCGTCTGCCAGCAGTGGGGCTGGCCGCACCGCGACCAGGCCGACATCGCCCGCGCGTGGAAGCACATCCTCGGCGGCGTGCGCGGCTTCCAGGACCTCGACCCCGAGCTGCTCGGTCGGGTCGAGGAGCTGATCGACTTCGTCACCCAGGAGGGTGCGCGCTAGCCGGCTCGGCGCAACGCCTCCTGGACGGCTTGGCGGAGCGTGCTGGTGTCTGCACCGGCGGCCAGCAGGGTGTCGCGGACGATCACGTCGCCCTCGCGCACCAGTCCGAGCAGCAGGTGCTCGGTGCCGATGTAGTTGTGGTGGAGCGCGATCGCCTCGCGCAGCGACAGCTCGAGCACCTTCTTGGCCGGCCGCGAGAATCGACGCGAGCCGCGCGTGAAGCGGGAACGACCGCGCAGCTGCGGCTCGTCACCGAGTCGGCGGACGACCTCCGCGAGGTCGATGCCGATGCTGGCGAGGGCGGCCGCGTCCTCGTCGTCGAGGCCGTCGACGTATCGCGCGCGGCGCCGGTCGAGCTCGGCTGTGCAGCCGCTCACTCGTGGCGCCCTGGTCGTTCAGCACGCGTACGGCGAGGCACTGGTCGTCCCAGAGGATCGCGGCGAACAGGTGCTCGGGACGGACCTGGCTGGCGCGCGACTCGACGGCGATCGACTGCGCGCGCTCGACGACTTCCCTGGCTCGCTTGGTGAACCGCTCCAACATGACTACTCCCCTGTCCTCGCCACTCAGTCCTTGCCGTGCTTCTTGTGCACGGCCTGCCTGCTGACCTCGAGCGCGTCCCCGATCTCGGCCCACGACCAGCCCTGCGCCCTGGCCCGTCGTACCTGCGTCCGCTCGAGCTCCTCGAGCAGCCGACGCAGGGCTCGTACGGCGCGCAGCCCGACCCGTGGGTCCGACGCACTGGCAGCCGTGGCGAGATCCGACTCGGTGGTCATGGTGTCAATGTAGGTTGACGGAATCGAGGATGTCAACTGATGTTGACGGGACGAATCGGGCCGGCCGGGCGGGCGAATCTGGAGGCGGGCGGGCGAAGTATCGGCCTGCCGGCCCCGGTTTCCCCGGGCGCCCGGGGAAACCGCCGGCCCCTCACACCAGCTCGCGGACCACCGCATCCCCCAGCAGCCGACCCCGGCGGGTCAGCACGAGCCGGTCGCCCTCACGGACGGCGAGCCCGCGAGCGACCACGTCGTCGACGAGCTCAGCGGAGACCAGCGACAGGGGCAGGCCGTCGCGGAGGCGGACCTCCAGGAGCACCCGCTCCATCGCGCGGGTCGGCTCGTCGAGCACCTCGCCGTCCTGGGCCGGGGACTCGCCGGCGGCGATGCGGGCGGCGTACGCGCTGGGGTGCTTGACGTTCCACCACCGCTCCCCCGCGACGTGCGAGTGCGCGCCGGGCCCGACGCCCCACCAGCTCGCGCTGGTCCAGTAGAGCTCGTTGTGCCGGCAGCGCGACGCGACGTCGCGCGACCAGTTCGAGACCTCGTACCACTCCAGGCCCGCGGCCGCGAAGGCGTCGTCGGCCAGGGCGTACTTGTCCGCCAGGTCGTCGTCGTCGGGCGCGGGGATCACGCCGGTGCGCACCTGCCGGGCGAGGCGGGTGCCGTCCTCCACGATCAGGGAGTACGCCGAGACGTGGTCCGGCTCGCAGGCGAGTGCGGCGTCGATCGAGGCCCGCCAGTCGTCGAGGCTCTCCCCCGGCGTCCCGTAGATCAGGTCGAGGCTCACCTGCCCGAAGCCGGCCTCGCGCGCCCACCGCACGGCCTGCGGCACCCGGGCCGGGTCGTGGGTGCGCTCGAGCACCTGCAGCACGTGCGGCACGGCCGACTGCATCCCGAAGGAGATGCGGTTGAAGCCGCCCTCGCGCAGTGCGGCCAGGCTCTCCGGCGTGACGCTGTCGGGGTTGGCCTCGGTGGTCACCTCGGCCCCCGGCGCGAGACCGAGCTCGGTGTCGATCGCGGCGAGGATCCGGGTCAGGTCGTCCGCGGCGAGCAGCGTCGGCGTACCTCCACCGAAGAAGACCGTCTCGACCGGAGGGCGGTCCGGACCCAGCGCACGCGCTGCCATCTCGACCTCGGCGACCGCGTGCCCGGCGTACGCCGCCTGCGACCCGCCCCCGCCCAGCTCGGTCGCGGTGTAGGTGTTGAAGTCGCAGTAGCCGCACCGCACCGCACAGAACGGCACGTGCACGTAGACGCCGAACGGGACGCCGGCCGGAGCTGCAGGCACCAGACGAGTATCAGGCGTACATCTTGTCGATGAGGCCGCCGTAGTTGTCCTCGACGACGTTGCGCTTGACCTTCATCGACGGGGTCAGCTCGCCGGACTCGACGGAGAGGTCGTGGTCGAGGAGCTCGAACTTCTTGATCGTCTCCCAGCGGTTGAGCTGGTTGTTCAGCTCGTCGACGTACCCCTGCACCATCTGGCGGGTCTTCGGCGTCGGCCACGATCGCCGAGTAGTCGCCGGAGACGCCGTTCTCCTTGGCCCAGTCGGCCACGGCGTCCGGGTCGAGGGTGACCAGCGCGACGCAGTAGTTGCGCTCGTTGCCGAACACCATGAACTGGCTGGCGTAGGGGCAGACGGCCTTGAACTTGGCCTCGATCGCGGGCGGGGCGATGTACTTGCCGCCCGAGGTCTTGAACAGCTCCTTGATGCGGCCGGTGATCGTCAGGAAGCCCTCGGAGTCGAGCGATCCCTTGTCACCGCTGCGCAGCCAGCCGTCCTCGGTCAGCGTCTTCGCGGTCTCGTCGGGCAGGTTGTGGTAGCCGTCCATCACGCCGGGGCCGGCGATCTGGATCTCGTCGCCCTCGCCCAGGCGCACCCGGCTGCCCGGGAAGACCGGGCCGACGGTGCCGAACTTGTAGCTGTCGGGGTGGTTCACGAACGAGCCGGCCGACGACTCGGTCAGGCCGTAGCCCTCGAGGATCAGGATGTCGGCGGCGTGGAACCACTCGGCGATGTCGCGGTTGAGAGCGGCGGCGCCGGAGATGAAGAAGCGCACCCGTCCACCGAAGCGCTCGCGGATCTTGGAGAACACCAGGCGGTCGAACAGGGCGTGCTGCAGCTTCAGCGGGAGCGGGACGGACTTGCCCTCGCGCTTCAGCGCGTCGACCTTCTTGCCCACGGCGAACGCCGCGTTGAAGATCTTCTCCTTCGCGCCGCCCTCGACTGGCCTGCATCGTGACGATGCGTGCGTGGGCCTTCTCGAAGATGCGCGGAGCGGCGCCCATGAAGGTCGGCTTCACGATGGCGAGGTTGTCGATGATCTTGTCGACGCGGCCGTCCACGGCGGTCGCGAACCCGCACGCGAGCTGCGTGGAGAGCAGCACCTTGCCGAACGAGTGGGCCATCGGCAGCCACAGGAACTGCACGTCGTCCTCGGTGAGGATCTGCTGGGCCTGGATGGCAGCACCCTCGTAGGTCCACGACGAGTGGCGCAGTCGTACGCCCTTGGGCTTGCCGGTCGTGCCGGAGGTGTAGATCAGGGTGGCCAGCTGGTCGGTCTTGATCGCGTCGATGGCCTGCGTCACCGCGTCGGCGTTCTCCGCCAGGTGCTTCTCGCCGAGCGTGCTCAGGTCCTCGAGGCTCATCACCCAGTCGCCGTCGGCGGTGCCGTCGAAGAGCACCACCTTGCCGAGGTGGGGCAGCTCGGACCTGTGCTCCCTGAGCTTGGCGACCTGCTCCTCGTCCTCGGCGAAGACGACCCGGCACTCGGAGTCGGCCACGATGTAGGCGACGTCCTCGGACATCGTCGAGGGGTAGACCGTGGTGGTCGCCCCGCCGGCGCACATCACCGCGAGGTCGGCCAGGATCCACTCGACGCGGGTGCCCGAGGCGATGCCGACACGCTGCTCGGTCTCGAGGCCCAGGGCGAGCAGCCCGGCGGCGAGCTTCTCGACCCGGTCGCCGGTCTCCTTCCAGGTCATCGTCGTCCACGGCTGGCCGTCGGCGGCCGGGTAGCTGTACGCCGTCCGGTTGGGGCTGGTGTGGACCCGGTCCCGGAACTGGACGGCCACGTTGGGCGCGCGGTTCTCGATGAAGGAGGTGTCGGTGTTGACGGGCGACATGGGTGCTCCAAGGTGGGCTCGGACCGGCCCCGGACAAGGGCCTGGGAGTGCGGTGACTTGGCAGTAACCTAGATCACTGGTCAAGCGTGAGCACGCGCCGTCCGCACCGAAAACCCGAGTCGTTCAGTAGACTAAGCCCATGGAGCTGCTCGAGACCCCGTTGCCCACGCTGGACGAACCGCGCGTCGTCGTGCCAGCGCCGGGTGAGGGCCCAGGCAACTGGGCCGGCGCCGCGTCGGCGGTGCTCGTCGACGGCGTGACCTACCTCGCCTACCGCGTACGACGCCCGCTGCCCGACGGCCGCGGGGTCGCCACGGTCGTGGTCCGCGCTGCCGACGGGATCCACTTCGAGCCGGTCTGCGAGGTCTTCCGCGACGAGTTCGGCGCCGAGTCCTTCGAGCGCCCCGTCGTGCTGCGGCGACCCGACGGCGGCTGGAGGCTCTACCTCTCCTGCGCGACGCCCGACTCCAAGCACTGGTGGATCGAGGCGCTCGACGCCGACCGGCCCGAGGACCTGGCCGAAGGCACCCGCACCGTCGTACTCCCCGGCGACGACCAGGTCGCCGTCAAGGACCCGGTGATCACCGTGCGCGACGGCCTCTGGGAGATGTGGCTGTGCGAGCACCCGCTGACCGAGCCGGGTCACGAGGACCGGATGAGCACGTCCTACCTCACCAGCACCGACGGCCTCGCCTGGGAACGTCACGGCACCGTCCTCGAGCCCACCCCCGGCACCTGGGACGCGCGCGGCGCCCGGGTGACCACGGTGCTGTCGCACGACCCGCTGGTGGTGCTGTACGACGGACGCCCGACCGCCGAGGACAACTGGCACGAGACCACCTCGGTCGCCCGCGCCGACGCGACCGGCATCCTGCACGCCGACCCGGAGGCCCCCGTGCTGCGCTCGCCCGACTCCGACGGCGCCCTGCGCTACGCGTCGGCGGTCGCCCAGCCGGACGGCTCGACCCGCTTCTACTTCGAGCTGGCCCGCCCCGACGGCGCCCACGACCTGGTCACGACGCTGGCTCGCTCCTGAGGGTGCGCCGGCTCGAGAACGAGCTGCCCTCGCGGTAGGTCGTCCACTCCGCGAACGACTCCCCCGTCAGCTCCTCGAGGAGCGCGATGTCCTCGCGGTGCGGGGCGACCAACAGCTCGCGCTGCTCGGGCGTCAGCTTCGGGCGCGACGGGTCGCCACCCTTGTGCAGCTGGCTGATCAGCGGCTTGCTGAGCGTCCGCCAGACCTGCGGCGGCAGGAACGCGCCTGCCGCCGCCCCGGCCCGGATCACCGGACCGAGGGTGCGGGCACGAACCCCGTCGCGCACGAAGGGCCGCGAGTTGTCCGAGGGGATCGTCGCGAGCTCCTGGCCCTCGACCCCGAGGAAGTCGCACACCCGGTTCAGGGCCCGGTCCGGCTCGTCCACCAGCGTCTTGTAGCGCAGCAGCAGCACCTGCTCGCGGGGGAAGTGGTCGAAGAGGTCCTTGACCTGCCGCCCGTACATGCCCAGCCCGCGGTAGTGCCAGAACGGCGCCCACCCCGCATCCACACGCTTCTGCTCGTGGGAGATCGCCTCGACGATGTCGGCACGCGGCTCGAGTCCGTCCATCCAGAGGTGCATCCAGTTGGAGTAGGCCCGGTCGACCGGGTCGCGGAGGACCGCGATCAGCTTGGCGTCGGGGTTGTCGGCGGCGATCCGGCGCCGCGCGTCCCGGTTGTAGAGGTAGAACGGCGTGCTCTCGCCGCGCAGGGTGCCCTCGGGGGCCTCGTCGAACAGCGCGAGGTAGCGCTCCCGCTGCCAGATCCACTCCTGGTTGCTGTGCGCGTCACCCGGACCCTTGTACGCCGGCGGCGGCGAGTCGCCGCACATGTAGTACTTCGGTTCCTTGATCCGGCTGAGGAACAGGTGCGGGTGGGCGGCAAGCGCGGAGTGCAGCGCGCTCGTGCCCGCCTTCGGAGCCCCGACGAGGAAGAAGTCGGGTGGGCGTCGGCTCATGACCCAAGTCTATCGAGTTACTGTTGATTAGCGAAAGCCTGGTTCAGCCCACGAACGCATCCACCTGCTGGCGCGCCACCGCGGCGAGGTTCTCCACCAGGGCGAGCTGCGGCAGCAGCGAGCGGTCGGTGGTCAACGCGCGGAACATCGTCGAGACGGTGACACCGTGGCCGGGACGGTGCGTCACGACGAGCTCGTCACCGGCCTGCACGAGCCCCTCCTCGACCACCCGCAGGTAGGGCCCGGGCCGACCTTGCTCGGCGAACCGCTTGACCCAGGCGCGGTCGTCGTAGCCGTTGACCCGCTGCCAGTTCTTGAAGTCGTTGCACGGGATGCGCACCATCGCGACCTCGAAGAGCGCCGTACCGACCCGCCACCGCTCCCCCACCTCGGCCTCGTTGACGTCGATGCCGTGCGTGGTGAGGTTCTCCGCGAACTGGCCGTTGCGGATCTCCCGACCGAGCTCGCCCTCCCACCAGTCGAGGTCCTCGCGCGCGAACGCGTAGACGGCCTGGTCGAGGCCGCCGTGGTGCACGGTGTCGGCCACCTGGTCGCCCTGGACGCCGAACTGTCCCACCGGTACGGCGCCGGCCACCGGGTGCTTCTCGATGGCGGTCCGACCGATGCCGGCCCAGTCCACGTCGCGTGGCGTGCCGACGTTCACGGAGATCACCTGGGGCATGGAGGGATCATCTCAGGCGGGTCCAGCAGATATCAGGAACCCGGCCTGAGCAGCACCGTCCACGTGGTCGCGGTCGTCGCGGTCGCGTTGGCGCGCGCCGTCAGCCCGCCCGTGCTGGCCGGCGTGCCGGCCGTCAGCGGCGCCGCCGAGTCGGTGAGCAGGCTGCTCACCCGGCCACCGCCGGTCCCGAACATCGGTCGCCCGGGAGGTCTCCCCGCCAGGGCTCGTCCAGGTCGTCGTGGCGCTGTTCTTGTCCGACCAGTAGGACACCCGCCAGGCGCCGTTGGTGCCGTTGGCCACCGACGGCGTGACGTGGTTGGCGGTGTTGCCGGGCTCCCCCGCACCGGTGATCGAGGCCACCGGGTTGGTGGTGTCGGTCCCGCGGTAGGCCGCCAGCGTCATCGCGACCTTGGTGAACGTCGCCCCGCTGGCGAGGCGGACCGTGCTCCCCGGGTCCCCGGCCGCCGCGACCTTGCGCCACATGGTCGTGATCTCCCCGTCGGTGACGCGCCCGATCTGGACCCAGCCGGACCCCGGCCCGGTCAACGCGGTCGTGCCTCCCTCTGAGGCGAACAGCAGCAGCGCGTCGCCGGCCTGACCGACGCGGGCATCTGACGGTGAAGCGGTGGCGTTGGCGTTGCTGGTGGCCCGTCCGACGAAGCTGATCGGCGGAGGGGGTGGCGGCGCCGACGAGACCGCGAACGTCTGGGTGTCGACGTCGGTCGCGTCGCTGTCGTCGGTCACCGTCAAGCGTGGCCGTGTAGGTGTCCGCCTGGGCGTAGGTGTGGTCGACGACCGGCTCGGTGCTGGTCGTCACCGTCGCCGAAGTTCCACGCCCACGAGTCGATGCCGTCGTCGGGGTCGGTGGAGCCGGTGGCGTCGAAGGTGCACGTCAGACCGCTGCAGGTGCGCTTGATCAGCGCTGTCGGCGGCTGGTTCTTCGGCGGGGTGTCGCTGAGCGGGCGCAGCAGCACGGTCCACATGGTCGCGGTGCT
The DNA here is from genome assembly GCA_963797505.1 of uncultured Actinomycetota bacterium. Taxonomy (GTDB): domain Bacteria; phylum Actinomycetota; class Actinomycetes; order Propionibacteriales; family Nocardioidaceae; genus Marmoricola. Next base: position 117,781 of record CAWCQB010000011.1, read on the forward strand.
GTTGCTGGAGCTGGCGACGGCGGTCAGGCCTCCGGTGGTGGCCGGAGCTCCGGCCGTCAGCGCGGCCGGGAGGTCGGTCAGCAGCGTGGCGACGCGGCCTCCGCCCGAGCCGAAGCGTGGTGGCGCGGACGGTCTCGCCCGCGGGGGCCGTCCAGCTCGTCGTGGCGCCGGACTTGTCCGCCCAGTAGGAGACCCGCCAGGCGCTGTTGGCCGTGTTGGGCACCGCCGGCGTGGTGTGCGAGGCGGTGGTGCCGGGCTCGCCGAGCCCGTTGATCGACACGAGCGGGTTGCCCGGGTCGACGCCGCGGTAGGCCGCGAGCGTCAGTCCCACCTTGGTGAAGGTGCTGCCGGTGGCCAGCTGCACCGTGGCCCCGGCGTCGCCGGCGACCGCACGTCGGCGCCACACGGTCGTCGCGTGGCTGCCGTCGACCACCCGCCCGGCCTGGACCCAGCCGGATCCCGGTCCGGTCAGCGTGCGGTCGCTGCCCGGCGAGGCGAACAGCAGCAGGGTGTCGTCGGGCCTGCACCGCGCGGGCACCTGGACCGGGAACGAGGTGGCGTTGGCGTTGCGGGTCGCCTGCCCCACCCACGAGATGGACGTCGGCGGCGGCGGGTGGCGGAGGGGGCGGGGGGTCGTCGCCGCCGTCGAGGTTCACGACGTTCTCGAGCCGGACCATCTTCAGGTCCTGGTGGCCGACCGCGCCCGGGGCGTCGTTGTTGTTGTCCTGGCAGACGAACATGCCCCGCGGGTACGCCGGACCGAGGTCGGCCGTCGTCGCGGTGACACCGTCGGTGTGGTCGCAGTCGTCGGAGTTGACTCCGTCGGAGATCCGCACGGTCTTGACGAAGTCGTTGGCGCCCTCGCGGCGGTAGACGCCGAAGTAGGAGTCGTCGGGTCACTCGTGCTCTGCGCGGAGACGATGATGTAGCCGTTGCCGTCGGGCTGGTCGACGAGCGTGACGCCCTCGATGTCGTTGATCAGGTGTCCCCCGGCGGAGGTGAGCACGTCGACCGCCGTACGCGCCGTGCCACCGTCGGGCTCGGCGGAGTAGCGCCACAGGGCGACGTTCTCCTCACTGATGTACAGCGCGCCGGTGGTGTCGTCGGCGACGCAGCCCTCGGCCTCCGAACCCACCGAGAAGGTGCGCACGGTGGTGGCCTCGAGCAGGCCGTCGGCGTCGGTGTCGGTCAGCTCGAACTGGTTGACCACGCCCTGGATGCTGACGTCGATGCCGTAGACCTTGTGGCTGGTCGGGCTCACGTACAGGCAGAAGCCCTCGCCGTTCGGACCGATCGGGCTGCTGCCCTCGGTGACCGGCGAGAGCAGCCGGGTGGTGGGGTCGGGGCTGTAGAACCGGATGCCGCTGCCCTGGACCGCGCCGAGGAGGTCGTGGGTGATCCCGTTGATGGTGACGCCCTGCCGCACGTCGTTGTTGCCCCAGAAGCCGTTGCCGAAGGCGAGTCGCTGCACGAGGTTGCCGGACAGGTCGTAGGTCTCGAAGCCGCCCAGCTTGTCGTTGCCCATCACCAGCGAGCGCGACGAGTCGGTGGGGTTGACCCAGATCGAGGGGTCGTCCATCGCGTCCCCGGAGTGGAACACGGGTGCGGTCTCACCGTCGGACGGGACCTGGACAGGCGTCTCCGCGGCGCTGGAGGTCGGGGCGCTGGCGAGCACGCCGAGGAAGGCCACCATCGTGGAGATGGCGACGGCAGCGGCGAGGCGGCGCGCGCGGGCAAGCGACAACGTCATGTCCCCCGGTTCCTGAACGTGCGGGGAACGTATGTCGCGGCGCCAGGGGTGGCAACGGTTGCCCGGGGATTCGTACGGATCGGTGCAACCGGTCTGATCCACCCGAAGCGGGAGAGCTTCAGTCCAGACCGGCGTGGTAGAGCAAGCGCGCGCCAGCTGAGGCGGCGTACGACGAACCAGGCCAGCACCGCGGCGAGCGCCCAGGCGATCCCGAGATAGCTGCCGGGCACCTCCCCCTGGAGCAGGGTCCGCAGCCCCATCGCCCCACCCACGGCCGAGACGAGCCAGCAGGTCCACCAGGGGACCACGAGGTTGATGCTGGTGCCGCGGCCACGCGCATCGTGCGGCTCGTAGGCGTGCCAGAGCTCGTTCATGTTCTGGATCGGCCACCACAGGTTGGCGACGGGGATGAACCACGCACCGATGTGCAGGTGCGGCTCGCGGCGCAGGCGGTCGGGAGCCGAGACCGCCATCCGCCACTGCCAGGCGCACCAGGCCACGCCGGTCACCACCAGCAGGGCGATGGCAGCGAGCGCCAGCAGCTGGAAGACGACCTCGCCCGGCACCACCTGCTCGACCACCAGGGTGAGCAGGCTCAGGGCGGCGTTGGCCAGCAGCAGCCGTCCGACCAGGTCGCCGAGCCGCGCGAAGCGGGGGCCGAGCGGCGGCAGCGGGGCGGTCGTCGTGGCGATCGAGCGCCGGCCGGTCCACTGGTGACCGTCCCACCACCGCAGGCCGCTGCCACCCGTGGGGTCGGGGTACCACCCCGGGGCATACGGCTGCGTCGTGGGAATGCTCACGAACGGATTATGGGGACATTCCGTCTCGAATGCCTGTTACGACGCGATCCCCCCTAGACCACCGCGAGTCAGCCGGCGATCCGGGTGATCAGGCGGCAGCAGAGTGGTAGAAGAGCGCCCGCCAGCCGAGTCGGCGTACCACCAGGCAGGCCAGCACGGCAGAGATCGCGGTGACCAGCGAGGCGGCCGCGGACAGCTCGGCCGCCGAGCGATAGGCGTCGAGGGTGTTGGCGTCCATGGTCTGGCTGAAGGTGAGCCGACCCAGCAGCGAGGAGAGCAGGAAGAAGATCCACCACGGGACCAGCATCGAGACCGGGGATGGGCTCGGCTGAGGACTCCTCGGCTCGTAGGCGCGCCACAAGTCCCCCATGTTCTGGAACGGGAGCCAGAGGTTCGCGACCGGGATGAACCACGAGCCGACGTGCATGCCGGGCCCGTTGCGCAGCTTGGCAGGGGCCGCTCGGGCGAGACGCCGCTGCCACACCATCCAGACGATGCCCGTGAACAGCAGCAGGGCGATGGTGAGGTAGCTGAGCACGAGAGTGACGTCGTCGTAGGTCTGCAACGCTCCCAGGTCACCGTTGGCAGGATCTGCCTCGAAGTCGGTCATCGGCCGACGCCCCAGAACTCCACCACCATGTAGACGACGGCGAGCCCGGCGTTGACGAGCAGCAGTCGCGCCAACCAGTCGGAGAGACCGGCGAATCGGTGGTCGAGCGACTGCGGCGGCGCGCCGCTGTCCTGGACGACCTGGCCGGTCCACCCCTGTCCGTCGTGCCAGCGCTGGCCGCCCGACCCCGCGGGGTCGGGGTACCAGCCGGCGGCCTGGGGTTGGGTCCCGGGAGTGCTCATGGCTCGGAATTATGGGTGAAATGCACCTTTTTCGGTGCTGAATCGGCACTTTCCGCGCGCATTCTGGATCTGGTGGCGAAGAGCTGTCGTATCCGGGCGATCCCGTTCGTGGAGACTCTGACCGACACGAGACAAGGAGCACCGCCATGACGCAGTACCTTCTGGCCGTCCACCACGCACCGGGCGCGCCGTACCCCAGCGACGAGGAGATGCAGCAGGCCTTCGCCGACACCGACGCCTTCAACCGGGAGATCATCGCCGACGGCACCTGGGTCTTCGGCGGCGGGCTGACCGAGCCCAGCGACGCGACCGTCGTGGACGCCACCCAGGGCGAGATGGTCGTCACCGACGGCCCGTTCGCCGAGACCAAGGAGCAGCTCGGCGGGTTCTGGGTCGTCGAGGCGCCCGACCTCGACGCAGCCCTCGAGATCGCCCGTCGCGGCTCGGCAGCCTGCCGGCAGCCCGTCGAGGTCCGGCCCTTCCAGTCCGAGTGACCGACCTCGCGTCGGTCTTCCGGGCCGAGCACGGACGCGTGGTGGCCGGCCTGGCCCGCCGGTTCGGCGACCTCGACCTGGCCGAGGACGCCACCGGCGAGGCCCTGCTGGTCGCCGCCGAGCGCTGGCCCACCGAAGGAGTGCCGCCCAACCCGGGCGGCTGGCTCACCACGGTCGCCGCCCACAAGGCACTCGACCGCATTCGTCGCGAGAAGCGGCGCCAGGACAAGTACGCCGAGGTGGCCATGCTCACCGACACGCCATTCAGTTCAGGTGGCCCACCGGAACCCACCGGACCCGTCGAGGACGACCGGCTCCGGCTGGTCTTCACCTGCTGCCACCCGGCTCTTGCACCCGAGAACCGGGTGGCGCTGACGCTCCGGCTGCTCGGCGGCCTGACCGTCGCCGAGATCGCCTCCGCCTTCCTGGTGCCCGAGACGACGATGGCCCAGCGGATCACCCGCTCGAAGCACAAGATCAAGGTCGCGGGCATCCCCTACCGGATCCCGAGCGCCGAGGACCTCCCCGCTCGGCTCGGTGCCGTGCTCGCCGTGCTCTACCTGATCTTCAACGAGGGCTACCTCGGCAGCTCGGGCCAGGCGCAGCGCGACGAGCTGACCGCGAGGCGATCCGGCTGGTCCGCCAGCTGCGCGAGATGGTGACCGGCACGCCTGCGCTCGGCCGGCTGCCCGAGGTCGACGGCCTGCTCGCGCTGATGCTGCTCACCGAGTCGAGGTCGCGGGCGCGGGTGATCGACGGCGCGCTGGTGCCGCTCGACGAGCAGGACCGCACGCTCTGGGACGCCACGATGATCGACGAGGGGCACCGTCTGGTGCGCGCCTGCCTCGCCCTGAACCGACCCGGCCCCTACCAGGTGCAGGCGGCGATCAACGCGGTGCACACCGACGCGCTCGACGCCTCGATGACCGACTGGCGACAGGTCGTCGCGCTCTTCGACCAGCTGCTGGCCTTCTCGGCGAGTCCGGTCGTCGCCCTCAACCGGGCGGTGGCCGTCGCGGAGGTCGACGGGCCGGAGGTCGCGCTCGCCCTCGTCGAGCCGCTCGCGCTCACGTCGTACCACGCCTGGCACGCGACCCGGGCCGACCTGCTGCGCCGGCTGCGGAGGTACGACGAGGCGCGGGACGCCTACGACCGGGCGATCGAGCTGGCCGGCAGCGAGGAGGAGAAGGCGTTCCTGCGCCGGCGACGGGAACTGGTGTCCTGACCCCGGCGGCCGGGACACTGAACTTCCCGGTTTTCCGGGAACGGTGACTCTGCCGCCCCGGGATGGTGCGCCTGTTCATTGAACCCATGAACACACCACACCCGCGCCGATGGGGCGCCGTCCTGATCGCCGGTGGCCTCTGCGCCGCCGCCGCCTACTCCTTCTACCCGAGCACCGCGCACAGTGCGCTCATCCGACCAGCTGCGGCACTCGCCCTCGTGGGGATGCTGCTGATGATCCCCGGCCTGATCGCGTTCAGGCCGTCCAGTCGAGGATGAGCGAGCGCGCCCGCCACCTGGGCTGGGCCGCGACCGGGCTGATCTGCGTCGGGCTCGCCGTCCTGGAGATCCCGCACCTCCTGTTGGGCCTCTTCGCACCGCAGCGGCTCTACGATCTCGACGCGTACCACGCGAGCATCTTCGGGGTCATGGAGTTTCCGGGGGTGATCTGCATCGCCGTCGGCGAGATCCTGTTGGCGGTCGCCGTGTGGCGAGCACGGGTCTATCCACGGTGGGCGGTCGGGATCGTGCTACTGAACATCGTCGTCTCCCTGGTCACCTCCTTCGCCCCGGCGATCGCCGACGCCTTGCGAGTGCCGGCGCCCAACTACCTGCTGGTCGGCCTGCTTGGCCTGGCGCCATTGGCGACCGCGGGCCTCAGAACCGTCCAACAGCCCGAACTCGCGACAGCCAGGGCCGTGTGATCCATGCTGGGTCCCATGGCGTCTCGCCTCGCGGCACACCAGGAGCCGCTGACCGGTCAGGCCGCCGTACCCCGGTACGGCGGCCTGGCCGATGCCGCATGGACCGCCCTCTCGCTGCTCGCGGTCGCGGTCGCGGCGGCGCCCGTCCTCCGGGGCAGCGCCTCCGGGGAGGATGCCCTCCAGCTGGTCGCCGCGCTCGTGTGGATCGGCTCAGGAGGCCTGGTGCTCGTACGCGCGGCACCGTCACGGACGAGCGTCCTCACGGGCCTCACCCTGCTGGCGGTCGGAGTCGCGCCCGGTGTCCAGACAGCGACGGTCGACACGACCTACGCATGGGTCGGACGGCTCGCCGTCGCCGTTGCCATGAGCCTCACCGTCCTGACGTTCTCGATCTTCCCGGACGGACAGTTCGTCCCTCGGTGGCTGCGGTGGTTCGCGCCAGGGTTCGCCGCGACCCAGCTCGCGACCGTTGTCCTCGGTCCCCTGCACGGGACGGCGGACGTGCTCGGCGGTGTGGTGTTCTTCCTCGGGATCGGGGTGCCGATCGGCGCGCAGGTCAGTCGCCTCCGCCGGGAAGCGGACCCTGCCGAGCGCGCGCGTACGCGCTGGGTGGTGTACGGCGTCGTCCTGGCCACGAGTCTCGAGCTGCTGGTCTCGTTGCCCTACTTCGCTCCCGCCTGGTTCCCCGACATGGTGGCGCCGGGGTCGCCGTACGACACGTTCCAGACGGTCGTTGCCGAGCTCGCCCTGCTGACGATCCCCATCTGCCTGGTCCTCGCGATGATCACCGGCCACCTCTTCGACGTGGACGTCGTGATTTCGCGCACCCTTGTCTACGGCAGCCTCACCGTCTGTGTCACGGCCAGCTACCTCGTCATCGTCTACGGCTTCGGGCTGATCGTCGGCTCGCGAGGCGACCGGTTCTCCCCGCTCCTCGCCGCTGCTGTGATCGCCGTGCTCTTCGGACCACTACGGGCGTGGCTGCAGCAGCGCGCCCGCCGGCTTGTGTTCGGTCTGCGCGCAGAGCCCTACGCCGCGTTGACCGGGTTGAGCCGTGAGCTGGCCGGCACGATGCCGAGCGATGATGTCGCCGCACGGATCGTCGACACCGTGAGGCGGTCCCTCCGGATGCCGTACGTCGCTGTCGCGATCGGTGACGAGTCCGGTTTCCCGATTGCTGCGCAAAGCGGCACTCGCACGGACCAGGTCCTGACCCTGCCCTTGCTCCACCAGGGCGAGCAAGCCGGGTTGCTGATCGTCGGGTACGACGAGCACCACCCGCTGCGAGCGCCGGACCGTGCCCTGCTTCACGATCTTGCCGAGCACTTGGGCAGCTCCGTTCGAGGGGTGCAGCTGACGGCTGGCCTCCGCCAGGGTGCCGCCGACCTCCAAGTGGCTCGCGAACGTCTCGTCCTCACGCGCGAGGAGGAGCGTCGTCGGCTCCGGCGGGACCTCCACGACGGCCTGGCCCCCACGCTCGCTGCTGCCGGGCTGACCGCGGCCACCGCCTCGGACCTGCGCGAGCTGGACCCCGAGGAGTCGCGGCGTCTCCTCGACCAGCTCCAGCGCACGCTTCGCGCCGCAGTGGGCGACATCCGGACACTGGTCGACGGGCTGCGTCCACCGGCCCTCGACGAGCTCGGCCTGCTGCCTGCTCTGCGGGACCGGATCGGGGAGCTCCAGGGCGTCCGAACGACCTTCGAGGCGCCCGAGCAGCTGCCGGCCCTTCCCGCCGCCGTCGAGGTGGCGGCGTACCGGATCTGTCAGGAGGCGCTGATGAACGTGGCCCGCCACGCACACGGCCGCAGCGTGATCGTCCGGCTCAGCGTGGACGAGAGCCTGCACCTGCTGGTCGAGGACGACGGTGTCGGCGTGCGGTCGTCCGATGCGCCGGGCGTGGGCCTGGCATCGATGCGCGAGCGAGCACTCGAGCTCGGTGGCGCGTGCACGATCGACGAGGCTCGCCCGAGCGGAACGCGTGTGCTGGTCCAACTCCCCCTGCGTCTCCCGGCGGCCGGCCGATGATCCGCGTGCTCGTGGCCGACGACCACCCCCTGTTCCGCGAGGGGCTGCGCACGATGATCGAGGCGACCGATGACCTCACCCTGTCGGCCGAGGCCGGCGACGGGGCGGAGGCCGTGCAGCTCGCCGACAGCACCACGGTCGACGTCGCGCTGCTGGACCTGAACATGCCCGGACTCAACGGCGTCGAGGCAGCGAGCCGCATCTCTCTCAGGCAGCCAGAGGTCGCCGTGCTGATGCTGACGATGTTCGAGGACGATGCGTCAGTGTTCGCCGCGCTGCGCGCGGGTGCCCGCGGCTACGTGCTCAAGGACTCCAGCCGCGACGAGCTGCTGCGTGCGATCCGCGCGGTTGCCAGCGGCGAGGCCATCTTCAGCCCCTCCGTCGCCAGCCGGGTGCTCGACTTCTTCACCCGACGCCACCCGTCGGTGGCTCCCGACGACTTCCCGATGCTCACTGCTCGCGAGCGTGACGTGCTGCACCTCATCGCCCAGGGACGCTCGAACCCGCAGATCGCGTCGCAGCTCGGACTGAGTCGCAAGACGACGAGCAACTACGTGTCCTCGATCCTGACCAAGCTGCAGGTCCGCGACCGGTCCGAGGCGGCCGAGCGTGCGAAGAGCGCCGTCCGACCCCCGCGTGAGTGCTAGTCCTGCACCGCCTTCGCGATGGCGATGCAGGTCGTGAGGTACTCCTCGTCGGGCGTGATCCGCTCCGTGTCCGGCTCGTCCTGCAGCCGCCAGCAGGCGTTGTTCAGCATCCGTACGACGACCCAGTCGCGTGCCCGGTGCTCGTCGAGGCCGGCGTGGTCGACGAGGGCGTGGAACCTGGCCCGCACGCCGTTCCGCACGTCGCCGTCGAGCTCCTCGAACCGGTTCCACAGCATCGGCGCGAGCTCGTAGTGCGGGTCGCCGCTCATCGGCTTCGGGTCGATCGCCAGCCACGGCTGCCGGTCGGCGGCCATCACGTTCTCGTAGTGCAGGTCGCCGTGGATCAGCGTGCCGGTGCTCGCCGGGTCGGAGACGAAGTCGCGCGACAGCGACACCGCCTGCTCGACCATCCGGCGCGGGAGCGGTGCGCTGCGCGGCAGTCTCGCCAGGTCGTCGGCCCACCGGTCGACGTACGCCGTGAGCGGGCGCAGCTGCGGGATCGCGGGCACGTGCAGCTGGGCGTAGAGGCCGGCCACGACCTCGCACGCCTCGAGGTCCCACAGCTCGGTGAGCCGCTCCGGGTGCAGCCGCTCGAGCAGCATCGCCGAGCGGTGCGGGTCGGCCTTCAGCAGCTGGACGGCGCCCTTGCCGTGCCAGTGCTGCAGCGCGAGGTGCTCGTGCTCGGACTCGTCGTCGGGGAAGGACACCTTGAGGACGGCCGGTCGGTTCGACGTCGTACGCACCGGGACGACCAGGGCGACGAAGCCGTGCATCATCCAGCCGTCGGTGGTCAGCTGCCACTCCTCGAGCAGCCCCTCGACCAGGCCGGGCAGGGCGTCGACCCACTCGGCCCAGTCACCGCCTCGACGAGCCATGCCGAGGACGCCGTCCGGCAACCGCATCCGTGTCCCCGATCCGTCGGCTACTTCTTGCCCTTCTCGGCAGGACCACTGGTGGAGAGCGCGGCGATGAACGCCTCCTGGGGGACCTCGACGCGGCCGACCATCTTCATCCGCTTCTTGCCCTCCTTCTGCTTCTCCAGCAGCTTGCGCTTGCGGGTGATGTCGCCGCCGTAGCACTTCGCGAGCACGTCCTTGCGGATCGCGCGGATGGTCTCGCGGGCGATCACCCGGGCGCCGATGGCTGCCTGGATCGGCACCTCGAACTGCTGCCTGGGGATCAGCTCGCGCAGCTTGCCGGCCAGCATCACGCCGTAGGAGTACGCCGCGTCGCGGTGCACGATCGCGCTGAAGGCGTCGACCGTCTCGCCCTGGAGCAGGATGTCGACCTTGACGAGGTCGGCGGCCTGCTCGCCGGTGGGCTCGTAGTCGAGCGAGGCGTAGCCCTTGGTCTTCGACTTCAGCTGGTCGAAGAAGTCGAAGACGATCTCGCCCATCGGCAGCGTGTAGCGCATCTCCACGCGTTCGGCGGAGATGTAGTCCATCCCCTCGAGCTGGCCGCGCTTGGACTGGCAGAGCTCCATGATCACGCCGATGTAGTCGCTGGGGCTGAGGATCGTGGCCTTCACGACGGGCTCGCGGACCTCGGCGATCTTGCCGGCGTTGGGGTACTCGCTGGGGTTGGTGACCTGCTGCTCGGTCCCGTCCTCCATCAGCACGCTGTAGACGACGTTGGGTGCGGTCGAGATGAGGTCGAGGTCGAACTCGCGCTCGAGCCGCTCGCGGACGATCTCCATGTGCAGCAGGCCGAGGAAGCCGCAGCGGAAGCCGAAGCCGAGGGCACCCGAGGTCTCCGGCTCGTAGGCCAGCGCCGCGTCGTTGAGCTGCAGCCGCTCGAGCGCGTCGCGCAGGGTCGGGTAGTCGTCGCCGTCGATCGGGTAGAGGCCGGAGTACACCATCGGGTTGGGGTGCTTGTAGCCGCCGAGCGGCGTGGTCGCGCCGTGGTGCTGGGAGGTGACGGTGTCGCCGACCCGGGACTGGCGCACGTCCTTCACGCCGGTGATCAGGTAGCCGACCTCGCCGACGCCGAGGTCGCCGGCCTTGACCGGCTCGGGGCTGATCACGCCGACCTCGAGCATCTCGTGGACGACACCGGTCGACATCATCTTGATGCGGTCGCGGTGGGTGAGCTTGCCGTCGATGACGCGGACGTAGGTGACCACGCCGCGGTAGGTGTCGTAGACGGAGTCGAAGATCAGCGCGCGCGGCGGGGCGTCGGCGTCACCGACCGGGCCGGGTGTCTGCGCGACGATCTCGTTGAGCAGGTGCTCGACGCCCATGCCGGTCTTCGCGGACACGTGGAGGACCTCGGACGGGTCGCAGCCGATGATGCCGGCCAGCTCTGCGGCGTACTTCTCGGGCTGGGCGCTGGGCAGGTCGATCTTGTTGAGCACCGGGATGATGTGCAGGTCGGCGCCGAGGGCGAGGTAGAGGTTGGCCAGCGTCTGGGCCTCGATGCCCTGGGCCGCGTCGACCAGCAGCACCGCCGCCTCACAGGCCTCGAGCGACCGCGACACCTCGTAGGTGAAGTCGACGTGGCCCGGGCGTGTCGATCATGTTGAGGACGTAGGTGCCCGGCTCGGCCGCGGCGTCGTTGTCCTCCTGGACCGTCCAGGGCATCCGCACGGCCTGGCTCTTGATGGTGATGCCGCGCTCGCGCTCGATGTCCATCCGGTCGAGGTACTGCGCCCGGGCAGCCCGCTCGTCGACCACGCCGGTCAGCTGCAGCATCCGGTCGGCCAGCGTCGACTTGCCGTGGTCGATGTGCGCGATGATGCAGAAGTTCCGGATGATCGCGGGGTCGGTCGCGCCGGGGACGGGCGCGGCTGCTGCTACGGACACGGACTGCTTTCCAGAGGGGACGATTCGGCGAGCGCCCATCCTCCCACGCTAGGCACGGGCGGTCGGCACCCAGTAGCGCAGCTTGTGCCCGTCCTGGTCCTCGAGCACCCCGCCGTTGGCCTCGATCACCTTGCGCGACGCCAGGTTGTCCGCGTCGCAGGTCAGCAGCGCCTGGTCGATGCCCTTGGCGCGCGCCTCGACGAGCACGGCGGCCAGCATCCGGGTGGCGTGTCCCTCCCGGCGACGGCTGCGGCGTACGTCGTAGCCGATGTGGCCGCCCCACCGGCGGAGACCGTCGTTCAGCTCGTGGCGCAGCGAGATCCGGCCGACGTACTCGTCGCCCTCGGCCCACCACCAGGAGGTCTGGCAGACGAAGCCCTCGGCACGCGGACGGTGGGCCTCCTCGAGCGTCTCCCGGACGTACGCCGCGAAGCCCTCCTCGGTCTCCCACGTGTCGCCGAACCGGGTGAGGTCCCAGCCGATCATCGAGTCCTCGCCGGCCCGGCCCTCGTCGCGGAACTCCTCCATCGCGGACAGGAACGAGACCCGGAGACGGGTGTCGGGGCGGATGAGCTCGGCCATGCAGCGAGTGTGGCGCCTAGTCTGGCGCGATGCGTACTGCATTGCTCGCCGGAGCCACCGGGCTCGTCGGCGGGCACCTGCTCCGCCTGCTCCTCGACGACGGCACCTGGGACCGGGTGGTCAGCGTCGGACGCCGTGAGGTCGACGTACGCCACGACCGGCTCGAGCAGCTCGTCGCGCAGCTGCCCGACGTGCCGGTGCTGCCCGCGGTGGACGACGTCTTCTGCGCCCTGGGCACCACCATCAAGCAGGCCGGGAGCCAGGACGCCTTCCGGGCCGTCGACCACGACGCCGTCGTCGCCCTGGCCGCGGCCGGGCAGCAGGCAGGCGCCGAGAGCTTCCTGCACGTGACCGCCATGGGCGCCAGCGCGCGCTCGCGGATCTTCTACAACCGGGTCAAGGGCGAGACCGAGCGCGACGTGGCCGCGCTCGGGATCCCGACGACGGTGGCCTTCCGGCCCTCGATCATCGACGGCGACCGGGCCGAGCCCCGTCCCGGCGAGCACCTCAGCCTCGCCGTGATGCGGGCCGTCGCCCCGGTCCTCGGCCCGTTCCGCCCCACCCGGGCGGAGGACATCGCGTTCGCGATGGTGCACCTGGCCAAGGTGCCGCCGATCGGCACGACGGTGGTGTCCGCGCGCGAGATCACCCGCCGGGCGAAGTAGCCACTCACTCAGCGCTGTCGACGAACTCCTTCGTCTTCGCGATCGCGAAGCCCCAGCCCTGCTCCAGCGTCGGGGTCGGCGGGATCGCGATCTCGTCGGGGTTGGTGAGCACGTCGAGCAGCACCGGGCCCTCCGTCGCGAGCGCCTCCTTGACCGCGGCGTCCACGTCGTCGGGACGCTCCACCCGCATGCCGCGCATGCCGATGGCCTCGGCCACCTTGGCGAAGTCGGGGTTGTGCAGCACGGTGCCGAACTCCGGCAGGCCGACCTGCTCCATCTCCAGCTTGACCATCCCGAGTCGCCCGTTGTCGAAGACGACCAGCTTGACCGGGAGGTCGTGGGAGACGGCCGTGATCAGGTCGCCGAGCAGCATCGAGATGCCTCCGTCACCGCAGAAGGCGACGACCTGACGCTGCCGGTCGAGCGCGCTCGCTCCGAGCGCCATCGGCATCGCGTTGGCCATCGAGCCGAGGTTGAAGGAGCCGATCAGGCGTCGCGTCCCGCTCATCCGCACGAACCGCGAGAGCCAGACCGTCGCCATGCCGGTGTCGGTGGTGAACACCGCGTCGGAGGCCGCGTGCCGGTCGATGGCCGCGGCGAGCAGCTCCGGCCGCACGCGCGCTTCGGGGTTGTCGACCTTGCGGCGCAGCAGCCCCTTCGGCTTGCGGTCGTACGCCGGGTCGAGGAACTGCTGCTGCCGCTCCTGCCAGTGCCGGTAGCTCTTCCGCGCCGAGTCGAGGTGGTCCCGGTCGGTCTTCTGCTCGAGGAGCGGGAGCAGCGCCTGCAGGCCGAGGCCGGCGTCACCGACGAGCGGCAGGTCCACCGGTGTCCGCCGGCCGATGTGCGCACCGCGCACGTCGAGCTGGATCACCTTCTTCCCCGTCGGCAGGAAGTCGCGGTAGGGGAAGTCGGTGCCGACCAGGAACAGCACGTCGCAGCCGTCGAACGCCTTGGCGCTGGCGTGGTTGCCGATCAGCCCCGACTGGCCGACCTCGTAGTCGTTGCCGTCCTCGAGCCCTCCTTGGCCTTGAGGGTCAGCACCATCGGCGCCGCGAGACGTTCGGCGAGCTGGAGCACCTCGGCGCGCGCCTCGCGGGCGCCCTGGCCCACGAGCAGGGTCACCTTGTCGGCCCGGTTGAGCAGCGAGGCCGCCTGCTGGACGGCGTCCGGGCGCGGGCATCGAGCTGGGCCGGGTCTCCACGAAGCGGGGCACCGGGGTGCCCTTGGGCAGGTCGAGGCCGCCGACGTCGCCCGGCAGGGTCAGCACCGCCACCCCCGACTCCTGGATCGCGGCGTTGGCCGCCTGCTCGATCAGCAGGGGCAGCTGGTCGATGCTGCTCACGGTCCGGCTGAACACGGCCACGTCCGCGAAGATGCGGTCGTTGTCGACCTCCTGGAAGAACTCGCTGCCGATCTCCTCGCGAGGGACCTGTCCGCAGATCGCGAGGACAGGGGCGTGCGACTTCTTGGCGTCGTACAGGCCGTTGAGGAGGTGGATCGCTCCCGGGCCGACCGTGCCCATGCAGACGGCCAGTCGACCGGTGAGCTGGGCCTGCGCACTGGCCGCGAAGGCGCCGACCTCCTCGTGGCGTACGCCGACCCACTCGATGCGTTCCTCGCGACGGATCGCGTCGGTGACGGGGTTCAGGGCGTCGCCGACCACGCCCCAGACACTCGTGACGCCGTAGTCGGCGAGCGACTCGATCAACAGCTCGGCAACGGTGGCCATGCGTTCTCCTTCGCTTGGTGGCTCGGTGGTCAGGGGGTGAAGCGGTCGGGATCGGCGAGCGCCCAGTCGCGCTCCCAGGTGCCGGCCGGCGGGCAGCGAGCAGCTCACCCGGCTGGAGGTGGTGGAACATCTCGGCGTAGCTGGCCACCCGGTCGTGGTCGACCCTGCGGCGCAGCATGTGCGGCCGCAGCTCGTCGGGGCCGTGCACGCCCATCGAGCCCATCACCTGCAGCGCCTGCTCGACGCAGGCCTTCTGGTAGTGGAAGACCCGGTCGGTCTTGCTGGGCACGTCCAGCGCGCGGGCGCGCTTCGGGTCCTGGGTGGCGACCCCGACCGGGCAGGTGTTGGTGTGGCAGAGCTGGGCCTGGATGCAGCCGACCGCCATCATCATCGAGCGCGCGGAGTTGGTGTAGTCGGCGCCCTGGACCAGCCGCTTGACCACGTCGATGCCGGTGGCCACCTTGCCGCTGGCCCCGATCTTCACCCGGTCGCGCAGGCCGACACCCACGAGGGCGTTGTGCACGTTGAGCAGTCCCTCGGTCAACGGCGTACCGATGTGGTCCTCGTACTCCAGCGGCGCCGCTCCGGTGCCGCCCTCTCCCCCGTCGACGACCACGAAGTCGGGCGTCACGCCCTCGGCCACCATCGCCTTGCAGATGCCCAGGAAGTCCGAGCGCGACCCGAGGCAGAGCTTGAACCCCGCCGGCTTCCCGCCCGAGAGCTCGCGCATCTTCGCGACGAACAGGACCAGCTCGCGCGGCGTCGAGAAGACCTTGTGTGCGGGCGGTGACACGCACTTCTCGCCCTTGGGCACGCCCCTCGCGTCGGCGATCTCCTGCGTGACCTTCGCACCGGGCAGCACGCCGCCGATGCCGGGCTTGGCGCCCTGGCTGAGCTTGAGCGAGACCATCTTCACCTGGTCGCCCGAGGCCGTGTCCGCGAACTTCGCCGGGTCGAAGTCACCGTCCTCGGTGCGCGCGCCGAAGTACCCGCTGCCGATCTCCCAGACCAGGTCGCCACCCTGCTGGTGGTACTTGCTCAGCCCGCCCTCGCCCGTGTCGTGGGCGAACCCGCCGCGGGCGGCTCCGCGGTTGAGGGCCTCGAGGGCGTTGCCGCTCAGCGCCCCGAAGCTCATCGCCGAGACGTTCATCAGCGCCATGTCGTAGGGCCGGGTGCAGTCGGGGCCGCCGATGCGCACGCGCGGGGGCTCGGGAGCCGGGTCGACGGGTCGCGTCGAGTGCACGAGGTACTCGTACCCGGGCTCGTCGACGTCGCGCTCGGTCCCGAAGGGCTGCTCGGTCTTGAGGTCCTTCGCGCGCTGGTAGATCGAGGTGCGGGTGTCGCGGTCGAACGGGCGGCCGTCCCAGTTGCGCTCGATGAAGTACTGCTGGAGCTCGGGCCGGATGTCCTCGAGGAGGAAGCGGAAGTGCCCGAGGACGGGGTAGTTGCGCAGGATCGAGTGCCGCTTCTGGGTGACGTCGTACACCGCGAGGCAGAGCAGCAGCACCACGATCGCCAGCAGCACCCACCAGCCCGGTCCACCGACCGCTGCCGCCAGCGTGGCGAGGGCTCCGAGGACGACGAGGCAGGCGAGGACGAAGAACTTCAGCACCCTCGATGAGTACCCCGCGAACCTGACGTGATGCTGAAGACGGGCTCGGGCGTGCTCCCGCGGCTCGCCGATTTGGGCGCTCACACCGCCGCTGATATCGTTTCCCTTCGTGTCTGGACCGTTCCGGACGCCCCCTGAACTGTCACAGAACCTGCACCACCACACCGAAGAGGCGAGCCTGACGTGGCGAACATCAAGTCCCAGATCAAGCGCAACCGGCAGAACGACGCTGCGCACGAGCGCAACAAGGCCGTGAAGTCTGCGCTGAAGACCTCGGTGCGCAAGTTCCGCGAGGCCGCCGAGGCGGGCTCCGACGAGGCCAAGACCCTGGCCGTCGACGCGGGCAAGCAGCTCGACAAGGCCGCCTCCAAGGGCGTCATCCACAAGAACCAGGCCGCCAACCGCAAGTCGGCCATCCAGAAGAAGGCTGCCTCTCTCTGAGGCAGCCGCTCAGCTGAGGCGCCGTACCCCGTCGGGGACGGCGCCTTTTGCATGCGCGGCCCTAGGCCCGTCGAGGTCGGGCGCGCACCACGTCGAGGACCATCTTCTCCAGGGCGTACGACGCGTCGCTGGCCTGGCCCTTGATGTCCGCGTCCGCGCGGGCGACCGTGCGGATCGCCCGGCCCACGCCGTCGGCGTCCCAGCCGTGCGACTGCCGGCGCAGCGTGTCCAGCTTCCAGCCGGGCACGCCGACCTCACGCATCAGGTCGGCGTTGCGCATCCCCCGAGGCGCCGACATGAACTTCGCCAGGCTGCGCAGGCCGCCGGCCATCGCGCTGGTGACCAGCACGGGCGCGGTGCCGCGGTCCAGCGCCCACCGCAGCTCCTCGAGCGCCTTGGCGGTCTGGCCGTAGAGCGTGTGGTCGGCCACCGCGAACGACTTGGCCTCGGCCCGGCCACCGAAGTACTTCTTGACCATCTCCACGCTCAGCGGCTGGCCCTCGAAGTCGTTGGCGAGCTGGCTGGTCGCCGCCGACAGCGACCGCAGGTCCTGTCCGACGGCCTGGATCAGGAAGTCGGCCGCGTCGGGATCGATGCGCACCTTGCGCGAGCGCAGCTCGTTGACCACGAAGCCCGGGAACTCGCGCGCGGTGAGCGGGGCCGACTTCACCTCGGTCACGGTCTCGAGCTTGCGCAGCTTGCCGAGCAGGCCGCTGCCCTTGGGGCCGCCACCGTGCGCCAGCACGAGCGCGACGTCCTCGGCGGGGGCGGCCGCGTAGTCGAGCAGGCCCGGGGCCGACTCCTCGGGCAGGTCCTCCAGACCGCGCACCACGATGCAGCGGGTCGCGGAGAACAGCGACGGCGAGGCCAGGTCACCCAGCTCGGCCATCGTCAGCGAGGCGGCCATGGTGTCGGAGAACTCCGCCTCCGCGTCGTGGGCACGCACCGCGGCCCGCACCCCGGCGATGGCGCGTTCACCGAGGAACTCCTCGGGTCCGGTCACCAGCGTCAGGCGACCGAGCACGTCCTGCTGGGTGGGCATGGCGGCAGCCTCTCATGTGCGTCCGACAAGGAGACATGCAGCGTTCAGAGGTCCACGGTCCCGCTCACGACGGTGCGGCTGGCGCCGCCGACCCAGATCCCGTCGTCGGTGCTGATCTGCACGCGTCCGTCGCGGCCCAGCGCGGTGCCCTGCCTGGCGACGTACGACGGGGGCAGCCGACCCTCGCCGGTCAGCCACACCGCGAAGCCGGCGTTGAGGCTGCCCGTCACCGGGTCCTCGTTGATGCCCAGCCCGGGACAGAAGGCCCGCACCTCGACGTCGGCACCGATCGAGGCGCGGTCGTCGGCGTCATGCGGACCGATCACACCGGCGTCCACGTCGAGGGCACCGAAGTCGGGCCGCAGCGAGAGCACGCTCGCGGCGCTGTCCAGCTCGAGCCCGAGCCAGCCCGGACCGTTGTCGATCCACCACGCGTCGACCAGCTGCCCGGACTCGATCCCGAGGGCGCCGATCACGCGGCCCAGGGTCTCCTCGTCGACCGGACCCGTGCGCAGGAAGCCGGGTGCCCGGAACGCCAGCGCGTCCCCGTCACGACGCAGCTCGACCAGACCGACGCCGCACTCCTGCACCACCCGGTCCGCCGACGCCGGTGTCCCGCCGGACTCCAGCCAGGCGTGCGCGCTGCCCAGGGTGGGGTGCCCGGCGAACGGCAGCTCCTCCCCCGGCGTGAAGATCCGCAGCCGGTAGTCGGCCCCCGGATCCTCGGGCGGGAGCAGGAACGTCGTCTCCGAGAGGTTGGTCCAGCGCGCGAACTCGGCCATCCGCTCGTCGTCGAGACCGGTGGCGTCGTGCACCACCGCCACGGGGTTGCCGGCCAGTGACCGGCTGCCGAACACGTCGACCTGGGAGAAGGTGTACGTCGCCACGGCGCCAGCCTCTCACCGCCGCTCATCGGGTGGCCACCCGCAGGCCACCGTCGACGACGACCGCGACGTCACCGTCCTGGTCGGTGCGCTCGACCTGCATCCGCGCGTCGTGCAGCAGCGCCAGCAGGGACGGCGCGGGGTGCCCGTAGTCGTTGTCGACCCCGACGGAGATGACCGCCAGCCGGGCCCCGGTCGCCCGGACGAGGTCGGGATCCTGCTTGGCACTGCCGTGGTGCGCCACCTTGAGCACGTCGGCGCGCACACCACCGGTGTCGCGCAGCAGCTGGGCCTGGGAGTCGTCCTCCTCGTCGCCCATCATCAGGATCCGGATGCCGCGGGTCTGCACGAGCAGGACCAGGCTGGCGTCGTTGGGCGGCGAGTCGGAGCCGGCGGGTGGCGGGTGCGAGGGCGCGATCACCTGCCAGCTCAGCGGGCCGAGCCGCCCGGTCTCGCCGTACGTCGCCACCCGGACCGGCACCCCGGCCCGCTGCGCCAGGTCGCTGACCTCGTCGGCGCCCGCCGGTGGGTCCGCCAGCGAGGTGACCTCGATGCCACCCACCGCCCGTCCGTGCAGCGCCCCGGCCAGCCCGTCGACGTGGTCGGCGTGGAAGTGGGTCAGCACCAGCAGCGGGATCCGGCGTACGCCGAGCCGGCGCAGGCAGTGGTCCATCGCGGACGGCTCCGGCCCGGTGTCCACGACCAGCGCCGTGCCGGACCCGGCGTTCAGCACCAGGCCGTCGCCCTGGCCGACGTCGCAGGCGACCAGCACCCATCCTCGCGGCGGCCAGCCCGGACTCGGCAGCGGCACCAGCAGGGCTCCCACCATCACCGCGCCCATGGCCAGCGTGCTGGCCCGTCTGGCCAGGAGGGCGCCGAGGAACAGGCTGGCCACCGCGCAGACCGACGGCCAGCACGGCGATGCCGACCGGCCCGGACGACCACGCGACGGCCGCCACCGGCAGCGCCGCGCTCTTCACGGCGACGGTGATGATCCAGGCGGCGCACCAGGCGGCCGGGAGGGCGACCCACTGGCCGAGCGTCCCCGACACCAGGCCGACCACGCCGCCCGCCAGCCCGAGCACGGTGGCCGGGCCGACGGCCGGGGCGGCGAGCAGGTTCGCCACGACGGCCACCAGCGAGACCTGTCCGGAGATGGCCGCCACCAGTGGCGTGCAGGCCAGCTGGGCCGCGAGCGGTACGGCGATCGCCTCGGCCGCCCACCGGGGCAGCCACCGGTTCAACCGGTCGCGCCATCCCGGGGCGAACCAGAGGATGCCCGCGGTGGCCAGCGCCGAGAGCGCGAAGCCGGGCGAGACCGCCAGCCACGGGTCGACCAGCAGCAGGAGCAGCACCGCGGCGCCGAGGGCACGCGGACCCCGACGGCGGCCGTGGGTGCCCATGCCGAGCAGGGCCACCGACCCCATCACCGCCGCCCGCAGGACGCTGGGCTCCGGCCGGGCCAGCAGCACGAACCCGAGGACCCCCAGCACACCGACGACGACCAGACCCCTGGCCCGGACGCCCGCCCAGCGGGCGAGCAGGAGCAGCGACCCGACCACCAGGGTCAGGTTGGTCCCCGAGACGGCGAGCAGGTGGGTCAGCCCCGAGGTCCGGAAGGCCTCGGTGAGCTCCTCGGGCATCCGCGCGTCGTCCCCGTCGACGAGGGCCGGCACCAGCGTGCGCGGACCCTCCGGCCGGGGCGCGACCGCGGCCCGGATCGAGTCGCGCAGGTGATCGGCCGCCCGGAGCAGCGACCCCGGGCCGGGCGAGCACCTCGGGTGGCCCGCGGGTGCTCAGCACGCCGGCGAGGTCACGGGTGCGGGCCACCTGGAGCCGACCACGCAGCAGCAGCCGTGAACCGAGCTCGAGGTGGGCGGACCGCTCGTCCGCGATGACGAGCACCGGCGCACGCACCCGGTGTCGCTGGCCACGCCCCACCACGCGTCTCGGTGCGCACCCGGTAGACGACGTACGGCTCGAAGCGGCCCTGGCGCAGCACCGGGTCGGAGGTGACCACGACGCGTGCCTCGACCGAGGCCCGCTGGTGTGCGAGCGCCTCGACCGGCGTGCGTGCACCGCCTCGGCACGCAGCAGCACCGAGCCCGCCACCCCGCAGCCGGCGATCGGTCCACGCGACCCTGCTGAGCACCTCGCGACCGCGACGCCGACGGTGCAGGACGTGCAGCACGGCCGCGCCGAGGGCGACGCCGAGGACCCAGACCGGAGCGCGGAGCGCTGCGACCGCGGCCAGCCAGGCGACGCCCGCCAGGGCCGGCGCGCGGAGGTCGAACCGGTCGGTCACAACGTGACGAGAGGCGCCAGGTCGGCCAGCGTCTTGTCGCCGATGCCGTCCACCTCGAGGAGCTCGTCGACCGACGAGAAGGCGCCGTGGGCCGAGCGCCACTCGAGGATCTTCTGGGCGGTGACGGGTCCGACTCCGGGGAGGGTGTCGAGCTGCTCCTCGGTCGCGGTGTTCAGGTTGACCAGCGCCCCGCTCGGTCCGGGCGCCGACGGTGCTCGCACCCGCCGCGATCCCGCCACCGGGCATGCCCCGGCCGACGAGGATCTGCTCACCGTCGACCAGCACCCGCGCCAGGTTGAGCGAGCTCAGGTCGACTCCCGAGCGGGCACCGCCCGCCTTGCGCACGGCGTCGATCGACCCGCGACCCGGCGGGCAGGGTGGCCACGCCGGGATGTCGGACCTTGCCCGAGACGTCGACGGTCACGCTCCCACCGGCCGCGGCTCCCGATGCGGAGGGAGAGGCGCTCGGCACCACAGCGACTCCCCGGGCGTCACGGCGGCCGTCCGCGCGGGCACCGGCTGGCTGTCCGCGTGCATGCGCAGCACCACGAACACGGTGCCGGCCAGGGCCAGCGCCACGAGGGTCACGACCAGCAGCACCGGGCCCGACCCGAGCTCGGTGCGCCCGCGCAGCGTGTCGGGAACCTGCTGCCGCACCCAGGCCGCCGCCGCCTGCGCGGCCCCGGGCCGGGACGCTCGCGCGTGGCGGCCGACCGGCGCCACCACCTCGGGCTCGGGAAGGTCGCCGGGACCGGGCGACTCGGACTCGTCGTCGTCGACCCGGCGCAGCCCCGCCTGCTCGAGCTCGCGTCCCAGGAGCTCGAGCCGCCGACGCGCGGCGGCAGCGACCTCCTCGTGTGACTGCCTGTGCATGCCCCGACGCTAGGAACGGCCACGCGTCGTCGGGAAGGACGATCCGGCGGCCTGTGGACAACTCCGACGGCACGCCGGTTGTGGACGCTCAGCTGCGCCGCGCGACCGCCACGGCCACCATGCCCGGACCGACGTGGGCACCGAGGACGGCGCCGATCTCGCCGAGCGAGACCTCGCGGTCCTGCAGGCCCTTCTCGAGCCGGTCGGCCAGACGCGCGGCCAGCTGCGTGGCGCGCTCGGGGCTGGCCAGGTGCGCCACGGCCACGTCGACCTCGGCGTCGCCGGCGGCCTCCACGGCGAGCTCCTCGAGCCGCGAGAGCGCCTTGGCCGAGGTGCGCACCTTCTCGAACGGGCCGACCCGGCCGTCGTCGACGGTGAGGATCGGCTTGACCGCCAGCGCGGACCCGACGAGGGCGGCAGCGGCACCCATCCGGCCCCCGCGACGGAGGTACTCCAGGGTGTCGACGTAGAACAGCGACGTCGTGTGCTGCGCCCGCGTGCGGGCGGCCGCCGCGGCCGTCGCGGCGTCGGCGCCGCCGTCGATGGCGTCCGCCGCGGCGAGTACGGCGAACCCGGTGGCCATCCCGACCTGGCGGGAGTCCACCGGCGTGACCGGGACCGATGCCCGTCGCGCCGCGAGCTGGGCGGACTCGAAGGTGCCGCTGAGCTCCGAGGAGATGTGCACCGAGACGATCTCGTCGTACCCCTCGGCGGCGAGCTTGTCGTAGACCTCGAGGATCGCGTCCGGGTTGGGCCGCGAGGTGCTGACGGGGACCCACTCCTTGAGCGCGTCGGCCAGCATCTGCGGCGTGACGCCCTGGCCGTCAGCCGGCGTCGACGCCCTCGTCGTACGCCGTGGCCCCGATGACCACCTGCAGCGGCACCACCGTGATGCCGCGCTCGGCGACGTCGCCGCGGGCAGGGACGCGGTCGAGTCGGTGACCAGGGCGACGGACATGGCGCACAGGTTAGCGGGGTCGCGAGACGCCACTTGCCGCCCTCGTTACGGTCGAGACATGCGCATCGTCACAGCAGGTGGACACGGCCAGATCGCCCGGCAGTTCGGGCGGCTCGTCGCCCAGGCCGGGCACGACCCGGTGGGCATCATCCGCAAGCCCGAGCACGTGCCCGACCTCCAGGCCGACGGCGTCGAGCCGGCCCTGCTCGACCTCGAGGCGACCAGCGTCGAGGAGCTGACCGAGGTGGTCCGCGGCGCCGACGTCGTCGTGTTCGCCGCGGGCGGTGGGCCCGACGGCAACGCCGCACGCAAGGAGACCGTCGACAAGGGTGCCGCGGTGATGCTGGCCGACGCTGCCGCGGCCGCCGGAGTACGCCGCTACGTGATGGTCTCGGCCATGGGCACCGAGAACGCCGACCCCGACTCCGACGACGTGTTCCAGGTCTACCTGCGCGCCAAGCAGGACGCCGACGACCACCTGCGAGCCAGCGACCTCGACTGGACGATCGTCAGGCCGGGTCGCCTCACCGACGACGTACCGACGGGCCAGGTCCAGGTCGGCCGGCTCGAGCGCGGCTCGGTGACCCGCGGCGACGTGGCCCACGTGCTGGCGGAGGTCATCGAGTCCGACAACACCATCGGCAAGACCTTCGACCTGCTCAACGGCGACCTGCCGGTCGCGGAGGCCATCGGCAAGCTCTAGCCCGTGACGACGTTGACCAGCTTGGGCGCGCGCACGATCACCTTGCGCACCTGCTTGCCCTCCAGCGCCCGCTGCACCGCCTCGTCGGCCAGCGCCGCTGCCTCCAGGTCGGCGTCGCTGATGTCGGGCGACACCTCCAGGCGAGCCCGCAGCTTGCCCTGCACCTGGACGACCGCGGTGACGGAGTCCTCGACCAGCAGCGCCTCGTCGACGGCCGGCCACCCGGCGCGGGCGACGGTGGGCTGGTGCCCGAGCCGCTCCCACATCTCCTCGGCCGTGTAGGGCGCGACCAGCGACAGCAGGATGGCGACGGCCTCGGCGGCCTCGCGCACGGCCGGGTCCTCGGGTCCGCAACCGGAGTCGATCGCCTTGCGGGTGGCGTTCACCAGCTCCATCGTGCGCGCGACCATCACGTTGAACCGGTGTGACTCCACCATCTCGGCCGCGTCGTGCAGCGTGTGGTGGGTGACCTTGCGCAGCGCCAGGTCACCGCCCTCGGGCGACGTGCCGGGCGCCGACGCGACGTCGCCGGACAGCCGCCACGCCCGCTGCAGGAACCGCAACGAGCCCGCGGGCGACATGTCGGCCCAGTCGATGTTGTCCTCGGGCGGTCCCGCGAAGACCAGGGTCAGTCGGACCGCGTCCACTCCGAAGTCCGCAAGTTGGTCCCCCAGACTGACGCCGTTGCCCAGCGACTTGCTCATCTTCTTGCCCTGGTTGATCACCACGCCCTGGTTCAGCAGCGCGGTGAACGGCTCGGTGAAGTCGACCATGCCCATGTCGAACAGGACCTTGGTGAAGAAGCGGCTGTACATCAGGTGCAGCACGGCGTGCTCGACGCCGCCGACGTACTGCTCGGCCGGCATCCACTCGCGCACCTTCTCCTGGTCGAAGGCCTGGGTGTCGTCGTGCGGCGAGCAGTAGCGCAGGAAGTACCAGCTGGAGTCGACGAAGGTGTCCATCGTGTCGGAGTCGCGCTTCGCGGGTCCCCCGCACTTCGGGCACTCGACGTTGACCCAGTCCTCGGCCGCGGCCAGCGGCGAGACGCCCTTCGGCTTCAGGTCGGCACCCTTGAGCTCCGGCAGTACGACGGGCAGCTGGTCCTCCGGGACGTCCACCTCGCCGTCGACCGGGCAGTGGATCACCGGGATCGGGCAGCCCCAGAACCGCTGCCGCGACAGCAGCCAGTCGCGCAGCCGGAAGTTGACCGCACCGCGACCGCTCCCCTGCTCCTCCAGGTAGCCGATGATCGCGTGCTTCGCCTCGTCGATCGCCAGGCCGTCCAGCGACACCGACTCGTTGGCCGAGTTGATCGCCGGGCCCTGGCCGACGTACGCCTCGCCCTCCCAGCCGTCGGGCGGCTGCACCGTCCGCACGACCGGCAGGTCGTAGGCCTTCGCGAAGTCCCAGTCACGCTGGTCCTGGCCGGGCACCGCCATGATCGCGCCGGTGCCGTAGTCGGCCAGCACGTAGTCGGACGCCCACACCGGCACGCTCTCGCCGTTGACCGGGTTGACGGCGTAGGCGCCCAGGAAGACACCGGTCTTCGGACGGTCGGTCGCCATCCGGTCGATGTCGGAGGACTTGCGGGTCTCGGTCAGGTAGGCCTCGTAGGTCGGGCGCTGCTCGTCGGAGACGATCTCGGCGGCCAGCTTCGCGTCGGCGGCCACCACCATGAAGGTCGCGCCGAACAGCGTGTCCGGCCGGGTCGTGTAGACCGAGACCGAGCGCGAACCGCCGCCGTCGGTGGCGACGTCGAAGTCGACGTGCGCACCCTCCGAGCGGCCGATCCAGTTGCGCTGCAGGGTCAGCACCCGCTCGGGCCAGTCCAGGCCGTCCATGTCGTCCAGCAGCCGCTGCGCGTAGTCGGTGACCTTGAAGTACCACTGGGTCAGCTCGCGCTTGGTGACCTCGGCGCCGCAGCGCTCGCAGAAGCCGTCGACGACCTGCTCGTTGGCCAGCACGGTCTGGTCGTTGGGGCACCAGTTCACCGGGCTCGACTTGCGGTAGGCCAGGCCGCGCTCGCGCAGCTTCAGGAACAGCCACTGCGTCCAGCGGTAGTACTCCGGGTCGGAGGTGTGCAGCCGGCGCGACCAGTCGAAGCTCACGGCGTACTTCTTGAACGACGCGGCCTGGGTCTCGATGTTGGCGTAGGTGTACGTCGCCGGGTGCTCGTTGCGCTGGATCGCGGCGTTCTCCGCGGGCAGCCCGAAGGAGTCCCACCCGATCGGGTTGAGCACCTCGTAGCCCTGCTGCCACCAGAAGCGCGCGATCACGTCGTGCAGCGCGGTCACCTCGGCGTGACCCATGTGCAGGTCGCCGCTCGGGTAGGGAAACATCGTCAGGGCGTAGCGCTTCTCGCGCGGGCTGTCGTCGTCAGCGCGGAACGGGTCGAGCTTCTCCCACACGGGCAGCCACTTGGCCTCCGTCGCGTGGACGTCGTAGCTCTGCTGCTCCCGGTCGTCCCTGGTGCTGTCCTGGTGGGGGTCGGTCATCTCGCCATCATCCTTGTCGGTCCTGTCTCGGGCACGAAAAAGCCCCTCGCGCAGAGGGGCGGCCGCGTCGTCTGGCGACGCGGCTAGAGAAGGAGCAGGACCTGCCTCATGGGCACATCGTACCCACGCCGTCGCCGCAGGTCGTAGCCCATTCGTCCAGTACGTCGGCACGGGACCCCGACGTACGTTGTGAGGATGGTCCCCGCGGCACGCTGGCTGGTGGTGGCGCTGCTGGCGCTGGCCGTCTGCGCGCCCGCGACCGCCCTGCGCCTCCTGCCCGCCTCGGACACCAAGGTCGCGGCCCCGGTCCTCGCCCAACGCATGCGGGCCGCGATCGACACCGGCTGGTCCGGCGAGGTGCGGACCCAGGGGTCGCTCTCGGTCCCGCTGACCGGCTCCACCTTCGGCGGTGTGGCCCGGCTCCTCGGCGAGAGCAGCCAGCTGCGCGTCTGGTGGCAGGACGACGCGCACTGGCGCGTCGACCGGATCAGCCCGACCGGTGAGGCCGACCTGGTGCGCGAGGGTTCCACGTCGACCAGGTGGCGCTACGAGGACAACACCGCGCGCCAGGTCGCCTGGTCCCCCATCCGGCTGCCCGACGACAACGACATCGTGCCGGTCGCCCTGGCCAGGCGGCGTGCTCGAGGGGGCGAAGCCCGGCGAGCTGTCGCGGATCCCGCCGCGACGCGTGGCGGGCCGCAGCGCCGCAGGGCTGCGCCTGGTGCCCTCGGACCCGGCCTCGACGATCGGGCGGGTCGACGTGTGGGCCGACGAGTCGACCAACGTGCCACTGCGCATCGACGTCTACGGCGTCGGCGACACGCAGCACCCGACGCTGACCAGCGAGATGACGACCTTCGACGACGAGCGGCCCTCGAAGGACGCGTTGCAGCGTCAGTTCTCCGCCGGGGTGGACTACCACGAGGGCTTCTCGTTCGACTCCGTGGCCGCTGCCAACGCCTTCGCGCCGTTCCTGCTGCCGATGAGAGCCATCGGGCTGGAACGGAAGGGTGCTGCCTCCGAGCTGGGCGCCGTCGGTGTCTACGGCCGCGGACCGACCGCCCTGCTCGTCATACCCCTGCGCGACTCCACCGCCGCGGCCCCTGCACAAGCAGCTGGCCAAGAGCCGGAACGCCCGGACGGCCGAGCGGAGCGTGGCGCTCGAGGTCGGCCCCCTGTCGGTGCTGCTGGTGGAGGGACTTCCGGCGTACCCCAACCCGCGGCTGCACGACGGAGGTAACTTCCTGCTCACCGGAACCGTCACCCCGGCCGCTCTCCGGCAGGCTGCGGTCGAGCTCCAGAACGGCGTGCTGAGGACGCAATGATCCAGACCCGCGGCCTGACCAAGACGTACGGCGACCTGCGCGCGGTCGACGACGTCCACCTCGACGTCCGCGAGGGCGACGTCTACGGCTTCCTCGGCGCCAACGGCTCCGGCAAGACCACGACCGTGCGCATGCTCCTCGGACTGGTGATGGCCAACGACGGCGAGGCCGAGCTGTTCGGGGAGCCGATGCCGAAGTCGTCGGCGTCGGTGCTCCCCCGCGTCGGCGCGCTGGTCGAGGGGCCGGGCGCCTACCCGCACCTGTCCGGGCGCGCCAACCTCGCCCTCTTCGACGCCGCCGCGGGTCCACGGGTGCGTCGCGCCGATCGCCGAGCCCGCATCGCCGAGGTGCTCGAGCAGGTCGGGCTCGACCCCGCCGACAAGCGTCCGACGAAGGCCTACTCGCTCGGCATGAAGCAGCGTCTCGGGCTCGCGGCCGCACTCGTACGACGACCACCGCTGCTCGTGCTCGACGAGCCGACCAACGGCCTCGACCCGCAGGGCATCCGCGACATCCGCGAGCTGCTGCTCGGGCTCAACCGCGCGGGCACCACGATCTTCCTCTCCAGCCACCTGCTCGCCGAGGTCGAGCAGATGTCCACCCGGGTCGGCGTCCTCGACCGCGGACGCCTGGTGCTGCAGGAGGACATGTCCGCGATCCGCGCGGTCACCGGGCTGGTCCGCGTGCAGACCCCCGACGTCGGCGCGGCCATCGCGCTGCTCGACGGCCGGGTCCAGCAGCGCGGCGCGGGTGAGGTCGTGGTCAAGGCCGACGACGTCGCCGACCTCAACGTGCGACTCGTGACGGCCGGCGTCCGCGTGACCGGGCTCGAGCCGGTGCGCCGCACGCTGGAGCAGGTCGTCCTGGAAGCGACCACGCCATGATCCGGGTCGAGCTGGTCAAGCTGCTCCGGCGGCCGCGCACGTGGGTGACCATCGTCGCCCTCAACGCGCTGCCCACGCTGGTCGCGGTGCTGCTCGCGCTGACCGACATCGGCCCGCGTCCCGGGAGCGGCCCGCCGTTCCTCTCCGCCGTGCTCACCGACGGCACCCTGTTCCCGCTCGCCGCGCTGGGCATCGTGCTGCCGCTGTTCCTGCCGGTGGCCGTCGCGGTCGTCGGTGGCGACTCGATCGCCGGCGAGGTGCAGAGCGACACCCTGCGCTACCTGCTCGTGCGCCCGGTCTCCCGGCTGCGACTGCTGATGGCGAAGCTGGTCAGCATCATCGCGTTCGTGGTCGTCGCGACGCTCGCCGTGGCCGTCGTCGCCTACATCGAGGGTCGGCTGTTCCTGGGCAACGCACCGGCCACCGGCGTGGTGAGCGTGTCCGGCACGACCCTCAGCTCGGGGCAGATGCTCGAGCGCACCCTGCTGGCCTTCGGGTACGTCGTGCTGGCGATGCTCGGCGTCGCGGCCATCGCCCTGCTGCTGAGCACGATGACCGACTCGGCCGTGGCCGCGGCGCTCGGCACGATCGGGTTCCTGATCGCCTCGACGGTGCTGCTCGGGCTGGACGCCGCCGACTCGCTCCGGCCCTACCTGCTGACGCGCTACTGGCTCGCCTTCGTCGACATCTTCCGCGACCCGATCCGGTGGACCGACGTGGTGCACGGCGTGCTCGCCCAGCTCGCCTACCTGGTGGTGTTCGCAGGAGCAGCCTGGGCCAACTTCGCCACCCGCGACATCAACAAGTGACGTCGGTCGGTGCCCTCGGCGTACCCGTCCCGAGTGCGCTGCCGAGAGTCGCCAGCACGACCGGGTCGGAGGGCAGCCGCCCGTGCGTCGTCGTCGAGCCGGGACAGATCTGCTGGATGTCGATGTTCAGGGCTCCGGCGAGCTCGGCGGACTCCGAGGGCGTCACGGTGCGGTCGTTCTCGGTCCGGACGGTGATCCACCTCGGCCCGGCCGGGGTCTCGTCACCCGCGTTCAGCCGGCGCACCAGGTCGCTGCCGGTGACCATCTGCTCGCACGCCTTCGGGCAGCCTCCGCCCACGTCCGCGGCGATGGCGGCCACGTCGGTGCCGTGGTGCGGCGAGCCCAGCGTCAGCACCCGTCGTACGACGGAGTCACCGCCGTCGTCGCGGACGAAGAGCCGCGCGATCACCCCGCCGGCGGAGTAGCCGACCACGTCGACCGAGCCGATGCCGGTGCGGTCGATCGTGCGCTGGGCGAGGTCGGCGAGCCGTTTCGCCTGCACCCGCAGGTCGCCCGTGCCTCCCTCGGTGGGCTGGAACGCGATCGCCGTGCGGCCCTCGCGCCGGAGCTCGTCGACGATCGGGGCGACGTCGCTCGCCGATCCGCCGTACCCCGGGACCACGATCACCGCACCCAGCTGCGACTGGTCGGCGGCACCGCCACCGGACACGGCGCGCGCGACCACCAGCGCGAGCACTCCGGCGACGAGGACGATCACCAGCGCGCCGACGACCATCACCAGTCGCCGACGCGCGGGCGGGAGCGAGCGCAGCTTCAGCCTGGCGTGTCCTCGGTCACGAGGTCGAGCCTAGGCGGGGTCGTCCTGCTGTTCCACGTGCTCGGGCACCACGATCGGCCGCAACCGTGCCCAGAGCCCGAACAGCACCGCGGTGACGATCATGGCGATGCCGCCGACGATGTTGACGTTGAAGCCGTCGGCCCGGGCGAGCTGGCTTGTCGCTGGTGAAGAAGCCCGTGATCAGCAGGATCACGCCGTAGAGACCCATCAGGGCGCCGATGACGAAGCGGATGTCGAACAGCCCCGCCTTGTGGGCGCCGGTCTCGCTGGTGTTCTCAGCCATGTCGCGCTCCTACCAGAAGATGATGTTGAGGACGATGACCATGACGCCGGCGACCGCCGCCAGCTTGTTCGGCTGCTGCCACCAGGCCAGGTCTCCCTCGTTGGCGTCGTGGAAGTCGCTGCGTGGCGTCTCCGACCAGACCAGGCCACGCAGCTCGGACACCGGTTTGGGTTGGTCACCATCGTCACCGCGACGCTGACCACGATGTCCACGATGAACGCCGCGCCTGCTGCCGCGAACGCCGCGCCCTGGCTCTTCAGGTCGATCACGCCGGTGGAGAGGCTGCCGAGTGCGTCCTTGCTGAGGATGCCGACCAGCACGGCCGCCGCCGTACCGCTGACCAGGCCCGTCCAACCGGCCGTCGGGGTCATCTTCTTCCAGAACATGCCCAGGATGAACGTGGCGAACAGCGGGGCGTTGAAGAAGCCGAACAGGGTCTGCAGGTAGGTCATGATGTTCTGGTAGTTGCGGGCGAACAGCGCCGTACCGATCGCGATGAGCGTGGCCGCGACGGTGGCGACCCGGCCGATGCGCAGGTAGTAGTCGTCGCTGCGGCCCTTCACGACGTAGGTCTCCCAGAGGTCGTAGGAGAACACCGTGTTGAAGGCGGAGATGTTGGCCGCCATGCCGGCCATGAACGAGGCCAGCAGGCCGGCGATCGCGACGCCCAGCATGCCGTTGGGCAACAGGTCGTTGATCAGGTAGAGCAACGAGTTGTTGTAGTCGAACTTGGGGTCGCCGCTCGCCTTGGCCTTGGCGACCTCGGAGACGAGTACGGCGGCGATCATGCCCGGGAAGATCACCATGAACGGCACGAACATCTTCGGGAAGGAGCCGATGATCGGCGAGCGCTGCGCGGCCGACATCGAGCTCGACGCCATCGCGCGCTGCACCTCGACGAAGTTGGTCGTCCAGTAGCCGAAGGACAGCACGAAGCCGAGTCCGAAGATGATGCCGACGACCGACCAGAAGGGGTCTGGCGATGCCGGTCAGGTTGGTGCCCGGCCACGAGTTGAGCTGGGCGGCGCCGTCGCCGGCAGCCGTGATCTTGTCCTTGAGCCCGCCGTAGCCACCGACGCGGTGCAGGCCGACGATGGTGAGCGGGACCAGCGCCGCCACGATCACGAAGAACTGCAGCACCTCGTTGTAGATCGCCGCCGAGAGGCCGCCGAGGCTGATGTAGGAGAGCACGATGGCCGCGGCCACGAGCAGCGAGACGTAGAGGTTCCAGCCCAGCAGCAGGTTGACGATCTTGGCCAGCAGGAACAGGTTGATGCCCGCGATCAGCAGCTGCGCCAGGGCGAAGCTGAGCGCGTTGACGAGGTGGGCGCCGGTGCCGAACCGCTTGCGCATGAACTCGGGGACCGAGCGGACCTTGGAGCCGTAGTAGAACGGCATCATCACGACGCCGAGGAACAGCATCGCCGGGACGGCGCCGACCCAGAAGTAGTGCACCGTCGGGATGCCGAACTGCGCGCCGTTGGCGGACATGCCCATGATCTCGACGGCGCCGAGGTTGGCGGAGATGAACGCCAGTCCGGTGACCCACGCCGGCAGCGAACGGCCGGAGAGGAAGAAGTCGAGGCTGCTCGACACCGAGCGCCGGGCCATGATGCCGATGCCGATGACGAAGCCGAAGTAGAGCGCGACCAACAGGTAGTCGACCCAGTTCGCGTCGAGACGTAGATCTGCTGCCAGTACCATCGAGCCTCCCGGGATCGGATCGGACCGTGAGGCACGTTACTCCTCGTCGGACCTCGTACCCCGTGGCCCCGCAATCGACACCCCGGAGTCTGGAGGACGCGCATGTCGTGGATGGTGACCGGAGGCGCCGGCTACATCGGCTCCCACGTGGTCCGGGCCTTCGAGCAGGTCGGGCTCGACGTCGTCGTCGTCGACGACCTGTCCAGCGGGCACCGCGAGTTCGTGCACGACGAGGTCCCGTTCGTCGACGGCACCATCGTCGACACCGACCTGATGGAGCGCACGATGCGCGAGCACGACGTCGAGGGCGTCGTACACCTGGCGGGCTTCAAGTACGCCGGCGTCTCCGTCGACCGGCCGCTGCACACCTACACCCAGAACGTCACCGGCACCGTGAACCTGCTCGAGGCGATGGAGCGCACCGGCGCGGACAAGATGGTGTTCTCCTCGAGCGCGGCGACCTTCGGCACGCCCGACGTCGACCTCGTCACCGAGGAGACCGAGACGCGCCCCGAGTCGCCGTACGGCGAGAGCAAGCTGATCGGCGAGTGGGTGATCCGTGACCAGGCCCGCGCCAGGGGGCTGCGGCACACCTCGCTGCGCTACTTCAACGTGGTCGGCTCCGGGGCCGACGACCTCTACGACACCAGCCCGCACAACCTGTTCCCGATCGTCTTCGAGAAGCTGCTCGCCGGCGAGACCCCGCGGATCAACGGCGACGACTACGACACCCCCGACGGCACCTGCGTGCGCGACTACGTGCACGTCGGCGACCTCGCGCTCTCGCACGTCGTGGCCGCCCAGCGGCTCGCGGCCGGCGACGAGCTGCAGCCCGTCTACAACCTCGGCAGCGGCACCGGCTGCTCGGTCGCCGAGATCATGACCGCGATCCGGACCGTCACCGGCATCGACTTCACGCCCGCCATCGGCCCGCGTCGGCCCGGCGACCCCGCCCGCATCGTCGCGACCGGCGAGGCCGCCGCCCGCGACCTCGACTGGAAGATGCGCCACGACCTCGAGGACATGGTGCGCTCCGCCTGGCAGGCCCGCAGCCACGCTCGTTGAGCTCCTGCCATGATCGGCACATGACCTCCATCACCGACCTGTTCTCGCTCGACGGCAAGGTGGCGATCGTCACCGGCGCCTCGTCCGGTCTCGGCGTCGCGTTCGCGCAGGCGTTCGCGGAGGCCGGCGCCGACGTCGTGCTCGGTGCCCGCCGCGTCGACCGGCTCGCCGACACCGCGGCCCTCGTCGAGGCGGCCGGCCGACGCGCGATCGCCGTCGAGACCGACGTCGCCTCCCCCGATGCGTGCCAGCACCTCGTCGACTCCGCGATGGAGACGTTCGGCCGGGTCGACGTACTCATCAACAACGCCGGCATCGGCACCGCCGCCCCCGCCACCCGCGAGAAGCCGGAGGAGTTCCGCCAGGTCATCGACGTGAACCTGAACGGCTGCTACTGGATGGCGCAGGCCTGCGGACGCGTGATGGAGCCGGGCTCCTCGATCATCAACATCTCCTCGGTCCTCGGCATCACCACGGCCGGGCTCCCGCAGGCGGCGTACGCCTCCTCCAAGGCCGGCCTGATCGGCCTGACCCGCGACCTCGCCCAGCAGTGGACCGGCCGCAAGGGCATCCGCGTCAACGCGATCGCTCCCGGGTTCTTCGAGTCGGAGATGACCGACCAGTACCCCGACGGCTACCTCGAGGCCCAGCAGGCCCGCATCCCCGCCGGCCGCAAGGGCGACCCCCGCGAGCTCGCCGCGACCGCGGTCTTCCTCGCCTCCCCCGCCGCCGGCTACATCACCGGCCAGACCCTGCCCGTCGACGGCGGCATGACGATCACCTGAGCGGACGCCGCCGCTTGCTCCACCACAGCGCCACCCAGCCGACCACCAGGGCGAACCAGACGACCAGCTCGGGCACACCGATGCCGAACCCCCCTGCGGCCGGCAGGAGCACGAGCACGAACAGGCCCAGGATCAGCGTCGTGACGCTCATGCCGACGGGCTTCTCGGTGGTCTCCGGGCGGCGTCGCTTGGACCACCACAGGGCCACCCAGCCGACCACGAGTGCGAGCCAGACGGCGAGCTCGACCTGCCCGATCCCAGCGCCACCCGCGCCCAGGAGAAGCACGAGCACGACAAGCCCGAGGACCAGCGTGGTGACACTCATGCCGTCACGCTTCTCGATCGGTCTGCTCGGTGTCCACGGCGCCATCGTAGGTGGTCGGAGACCGCTGTCAGCCGTGTTTCGGTGGTTGAGGAGCGAGCGCCAGCGAGCGTCTCGAAACCACGTGATCTGGTCTGTCGGCTGGTCAGAGATATCGGGGAGTCGTGGTTGCCGTAGGCGTGGGGTTGCGGTGGCGTCCCGACGCCTTCGTTCGCCTTCCGGTCGCTCGGCTCCAGATCCTGTGGTTGCGGTCGCTGGGTTCTGGTTCGTGGGTCCGTCACGGTTCTTCGGTGGTTGAGGAGCGAGCGCCGGCGAGCGTCTCGAAACCACTCGCTCGCGCCTGACGGCCGGGACGTGAAAGGTGGTCGAGCAGCGAGCGAAGCGAGCGGATAGTCGAGACCACACAACGCCGCTCGGTGGTTGAGGAGCGAGCGCCAGCGAGCGTCTCGAAACCACGTGATCTGGCTGGTCGGCTGGTCAGAGATATCGAGGAGTCGTGGTTTCCGTAGGCGTGGGGTTGCGGTGGCGTCCCGACGCCTTCGTTCGCCTTCCGGTCGCTCGGCTACAGATCCTGTGGTGGCGGTTCAGAACGGGGTCTCGAAGGACTTATCCACATCTTCGCATCACACTATCGAAACTGTCGGTGCCGACGCCTAGAGTTTCTTCATGGACACCACCTCACCCTCACCGCCACCGAGGTGATCGACCGTGTCCAGACCGCCCGCACCAACGAGCATGAAGGCGAGCCGTCGAACAGCTCCAGCTCGCCGTCCAGTGGGCACTGCTGCACCCCTGCCGCGACGAGTGCCCCGCCGGCTGGGAGGACGACCACGGCCTCTTCACGGCCGGTGCACCCCTGGCCGGTGCCGGGTGCACCGCTGGTCGATGAGTTCGCACCCGCCTCCTTCGCCGCCGCCCTCGGCATCACCCTGGAGGCCGGCCAAGCAGCTGCTCGCCGACGCCCTCGAGCTCGACCTACCGACTCCCCCGCCTGCTCGACCTCGTCGAACGCGGAGCCGTGCCGGTGTGGCGAGCCCGGGCGATCTCCCGCGAGACCCACGACCTCTCGGCTCGAAGCGGTCGCGTTCGCCGACCGGCTCATCTGCGCGACGCCGGCGAAGATCGGCCTGGTCGACGCCGCCCGGCTGGTCCAGGAAGCCCGGCTCTACTTCGACCCCGACCGCGCCATCGCCGACGAGGAACACGAACTCGCCCGACGCGGCGTCTGGCTACGGCACCGCGGCAACCCCGCCACCACCGACGTCGTGATGACCCTGGACACCCCCGACGCCCTGCTCTTCGACCAGACCGTCGGCCGCATCGCCGGCGAACTCGGCCACCTCGGCGACACCGACCCGCGTCGACGTCCGGCGGGCACGGGCGGTCGGGATCCTCGCCGACCCCCAGTACGCCCTGGACCTCATGTCCGGCCGCGACGCAGCCCCGACCGCGGGTGCTGGTGCGGTGAACCTCTACGTCCACCTCGACCCCGACCAGCCCGGTGCCGTGACCATCGAGAAGCTCGGTGCCGCCACCACCGACCTGCTGCACGACTGGCTCACCCGCTACGCCGCAGCCGGCGGCAAGGTCATCGTCCGACCCGTCCTCGACCTCGTCCGACGCGACCGCGGTGGACCAGCACGACCCACCCACCGCGATGCGCGAGCTCTGCCTGCTCCGCGACGCCTACTGCGTCTTCCCCGGCTGCCGCCGAGACTCCCGGGCCTGCGACCTCGACCACATCACCGCCTACATCCCCATCGACCGACGGCGGACCACCCGGCCAAACGAACCCACTCAATCTGGCGCCGTTGTGCCGGACCCACCACCGGATGAAGACCTTCACCGCCTGGGACTACAAACGCCTCGACGACGGCACCTACGTCTGGACCAGCCCCACCGGCCACCAGTACGAAGTGCCACCCGATCAGCCGCCGCCCACCACGAAGAACCTGAAGCCCCCGCCACCCCGGCCAGCCCCAGCCGGGGACATCGGCATGCCCAGAGCCGATCCAGTGGTTTCGAGACGCTCGCTGAGCGCTCGCTCCTCAACCACCGAACGACCCGTCGACGGACCACACCCTCCGACAACCCAGCCACCGCAACCACAGCGGACGACGACCACACACCCCGTCAACCCAGAGTCCCGACCAGACCGAGCGGTGACGGCAGCAACACCAACGAGCCTACGTGCAGACGACCGCCCACCTGTGCCACGGTCGGACCATGCGGATCGCGGTGGCCGGTGCGACCGGCGTGGTCGGGCGCCACGTCGTCGATGAGGTACGACGGGCCGGGCACGATCCGGTGCCGATGGCGCGCGCGCTCGGGGTCGACGTGGTCACCGGTGAGGGGCTGGCCGAGGCGCTCCGCGGAGTCGACGTGGTGATCGACGTCCTGAGCACGAACGTCGATGACGGCCGGCAAGGCGATCGGCTTCTTCGAGACGACGTCGACCAACCTGTTGCGGGCGGAGCAGGAGGCCGGCGTACGCCATCACGTGGCGCTGTCGATCGTGGGCATCGACCGGGTCCCGAGTGGCTACTACCAGGGCAAGCTGCGGCAGGAAGAGGTGGTCGCGGCGGGTCCGGTGCCGTGGACGATCCTGCGGGCCACCCAGTTCCACGAGTTCGCTCTGCAGCGGCTGGACGTCGTCCGGGACCGGCTGATCGCCCTCGTTCCGAGCATGCTCAGCCAGCCGATCGCGGCGGTGGAGGTGGCCGAGGCACTCGTGGCACACGCCACCAGACGATCCGGCAGGGCGTACGCCGGACCTCGCCGGCCCCGAGCCACGACAGATGGTCTCGATGGCGCGCGCCCTCGCCCATGCCACGAAGCGACGCCAGCTGGTCCTCCCGCTGCACGTCCCGGGAGCGGCGGGCCGGGCGATGCGCGAAGGCGCGCCTGCTCCCCGACACCGACGGCCCGCGGGGACGCGAGACCTTCGAGGAGTGGCTGGCGCGGACGACCTGACGTAACCCCGGTTGCGGAAGCGGCGTTGTACGCGCAACGCCACCGAACCGAGGACGCACCATGAAGCCCACGCGCACCTTCGTCGCCGCCGCCGTCGTCGCCACCGCAGCCGCCGCGGTCCTCTCCCCCACGCCCGCACCTGCGACCGTCACGCTGCCGACCGGGCTCTCCTCGCTGCTGGCGGACGGGACGCCGTCGGGTCGCGCGATCGTCGAGCTGTCCCACGTGCCGTCCACCCAGGACGTCAGCGCCCTCAAGACCCTCGGCCTCACGGCGCAACCGATGAAGAAGCTGCCCCTGGTGATCGTGGCCGGCCCGGTGGCCGCCATGAAGGCAGCGGTGACGACGGGCCTGGCGCAGGACGTCTACCCCGACGAGCGCATCCAGCTCCTCGACACCCCGTCGAGCAACGCGATGTCATCGAGCGCTGCGGCCGCGACGAACCTGCGCAAGACCTTCACCGGCAAGGGCGTCACGGTCGGGGTCGTCGACTCCGGGTGCGACGCCACCCAGCCCGACCTGAAGAACCGCGTGAAGCACAACGTCACGCTGGTGAGCGCCGAATACGCCAACGTCACGCCCGACTCCTCCAACACCCTGGTCGTGCCTGTCGACAAGGGCCCTTACTCCGACACCGATCTCGGCAGCGGCCACGGCACCCACGTGGCCGGCATCATCGCGGCGGACTCGTCGTCGGTCACCGACGGCAGCAGGTACGGCGTCGCCCCCGGCGCGGACCTCGCCTGCTTCGCGATCGGGCAGGTGCTGTTCACGACAGCCGTGGTCACGGCGTACGACTACATGCTCGACCAGCCGGACATGCTCGGCATCGACGTGGTGAACAACTCGTGGGGCAACTCCTACCGCCAGTACGACCCGCGCGACCCGGTCGCCGTGGCCACCAAGGCCGTGGCCGACCAGGGCGTCACCGTCGTCTTCGCCGCGGGCAACTCCGGCGCCGAGGACGTGTCGGCCAGCCTGAACCCGTTCTCCCAGTCCCCGTGGGTCATCTCGGTCGCAGCGGGCACGCTCGACCGGCACCGCGGCGACTTCTCCTCCAACGGCCTCGTCTACGACAACTCGCAGGCCACGGGGATCGGCGCCGGAGGGCACACGACGTACACCGGCGACCGCATCGGCCTGGTGCACCCCGACGTCACGGCGCCCGGGGTGGACATCTCCTCCACCTGCGACACCACCGGCACGCTGGTCGGCCCGTGTCCGCCCGGCGAGAACACCACGGCCTCGGGCACCTCGATGGCCTCACCCCACATCGCCGGCGCGGCAGCCGTGCTCAAGCAGGCCCAGCCCGCTCTCACCCCGACCCAGGTGCGCCAGGCGCTCGAGGCCACCGCGACGCCGGTCAAGGCAGCGACCGGGACCGCTCCCTATTGGGAGGTCGGCAACGGATACGCCAACCTCGACAAGGCCGTCGCGCTCGTACGACGCAGCGACTGGCGCACCGCCCTCGCCACGGCCAGCAAGGCAGCCGACGCCAGGGCGCTGGCCTCCGACGGCCAGAAGGTGCTGCGCAGCGACTTCTGGACGTACGACGCCCCGCGGGCCACGGCTGGCGGCTCTGACACCAAGACCTACACGGTCCCGGTCGCAGCCAGCACGGAGAAGCTGTTCGTCAGCGTGGCCCACCCCTCGGCGGGAACGGTCGGCGCCAACCTGTTCAGCTACACCGTGACGGTCACCAACCCGAAGGGTGTGGTCGTCGGTACATCGACAGAGTCGCCCACGGCCGGCTCGGGGACGTCGACGGCGCTGATCGACCTCCGCGCGCTGAAGTCACCGGCAGGCACGTACACGTTGAAGGTCGTCGGCGACTACGCCGTCTCCGACCCGGACACCCTGGACAGTGACTCGGCGCTCGGTCGGATGGTCACCGTGCACCTGGCCCAGCTGGCCAAGGGCTGAGCATCGGGGCTAGGCGATCGCCCAGACCAGCAGCGAGAGCAGCGCCAACGCCGGGAACAACCCCTGCACGACGGCCGCGCGCGCCTTCGAGGAGTCGGAGGTGATCAGCACGAGGGCGGCCGTGAGCATCGAGCCGGTCGCGAAGACGATCAGGGCGACGGACGCCGAACGGTTGCTGCCGACCATGCCGATGCCGGCGACGGTGCCGATGGCGAGGAACAGGTTGTAGAAGCCCTGGTTGTAGGCGAGCGGCTGCGGTGACGGCCGCAGCCTCCTCCGTCGTACCGAACACACGACGCGTCGCGGGCTCGGTCCAGCGCAACGACTCCAGCACGAAGATGTAGACGTGCACGAGGGCGGCGAGACCAGCGAAGACACACGCGGCGACCAGCATGCGCTCAGGCTACTTTGAGAGACTCTCCTCATGAGCCAGTCCCAGAGCTTCCGCATCCCCACCTCGGCGCTCACCCTCGAGTTCCCGTTGTCCCTCGGCGTCTACGAGAAGTACGAGCAGGCGCAGCAGGCCGTCGACTTCCTCTCCGACAACGAGTTCCCCGTGCAGAACTGCCTGATCGTCGGCACCGACCTCAAGCAGATCGAGCGCGTCACGGGCCGGCTCACCTACGGCAAGGTCACCGCCGGAGGGCTGCTCTCGGGCATCTGGATGGGCCTGTTCGTCGGGCTCGTCATCTCGCTGTTCAGCACGGGCAGCAGCGCGATCGCGATCATCCTGGGCACGATGCTCTTCGGCGCCATCTTCGGCCTGGTCTGGGCGCTCGCCGGGTACGCCGCCACCCGCGGCCGTCGCGACTTCACCTCGGTCACGCAGGTGGTCGCCACCCGCTACGAGGTGCTCGTCGAGCACAAGTACGCCGAGCAGGGCCGCCAGCTCCTCGCCACCATGACCGACCCTCGCGTCTGAGACGCGACCCGGCGACACGGGAGCAGCACTAAGGTCCCTCCCATGCGCCAACCCTCGATCACGATCATCGGTGCCGGCTTCGGTGGCCTGGGCACCGCCGTCGAGCTGAAGCGCGCGGGATACCGCGACGTCACCGTGCTCGAGAAGGCCGACGGCGTCGGCGGTGTCTGGCGCGAGAACACCTACCCCAACGCGGCGTGCGACGTGCCGTCCTCCCTCTACTCGTGGTCGTTCGCGCCCAACCCCGCGTGGCCGCACCGCTACTCCCGGCAGGACGAGATCCTCGGCTACATCGAGCGGACCGCCCGCGAGCACGGCGTCCTCGACCTGGTGCGCACCGGCGTCGAGGTCACCTCGGCGGCGTACGACGACACCACCGCGAGCTGGCACCTGCAGACCTCGACCGGCGAGCAGATCGACACCGACGTGCTGGTGACCGCCGTCGGCCAGCTGTCGCGGCCCTCGATCCCGGAGCTGCCCGGGCTCGGCACCTTCCAGGGCCCGGCCTTCCACTCCGCCGAGTGGGACCACTCGGTCGACCTGCGCGGCAAGCGGGTCGCCGTGCTCGGCACCGGCGCGAGCGCCATCCAGTTCGTGCCCGGCATCCAGCCCGAGGCAGCGAAGATCACCGTCTTCCAGCGGTCCGCGCCGTACGTCGCCCCCAAGCCCGACCGCGAGTACACCGCCACCCACGGCAAGGTGTTCAAGCGCTTCCCCCGCACCCAGGCGTTCGGTCGCGGGCTGACCTGGCGGATCACCGAGCAGTTCAACAAGGCGCTGATCGAGAACACCCCGCTGAAGAAGGCGGTCAAGCTCGGCTGGCGCGCCCAGCTGTTCGCGCAGGTCCGCGACCCCGAGCTGCGGGCGAAGCTGGTCCCCGACTACGAGTTCGGCTGCAAGCGGGTGCTGTTCTCCAACAACTGGTACTCCACGCTCGCCAAGCCCAACGTCGACGTGGTGACCGAGCCGGTGGTGGAGGTGCTCCCCGAGGGCGTCCGCAGCGGCGACGGGACCGTCC
This sequence comes from uncultured Actinomycetota bacterium, assembly GCA_963797505.1. Classification (GTDB taxonomy): domain Bacteria; phylum Actinomycetota; class Actinomycetes; order Propionibacteriales; family Nocardioidaceae; genus Marmoricola. The sequence continues at coordinate 158,179 of CAWCQB010000011.1, forward strand.
ACGAGGTCGACGTGATCATCTACGGCACCGGCTTCGCCGCGACCGAGTTCCTGGCGCCGATGCAGATCACCGGCGCCGACGGGGCCGACCTGCACGCGCGCTGGAAGGGCGGTGCCCGGGCCTTCCTGGGCATGTGCGTCCCGGACTTCCCGAACCTGTTCGTGGTCTACGGCCCCAACACCAACCTCGGCGGCAGCTCGATCATCAACATGCTCGAGGCCGCGGCCGGGGCGATCACGACGCTGCTCCGGCACGCGGACACCCAGGGCGCACGAGTCGGTCGCCGTACGCCCCGAGGCCGAGGAGCGCTACGACACCGAGATGCAGGACCGCCTCAGGAACAGCGTCTGGGCGTCCTGCCACAACTGGTACCACCAGGACGGCGGGCGCATCAGCACCAACTGGCCGGGACTGGTCGCGGAGTACCAGCAGCGCTGCGCCGAGATCGACCCCGCCGACTTCGTCACCGCTTGAGCGTGAGCACGTAGGGCAGCCGGACCAGCTCCAGCACGTGCTGGGCCGTCGTACCGGCCGGTGCGTAGAGGACCAGGTCCTGGCCCCGGTCGGCCGCGTCGCGACTCGCCACGTGCAGCGCCTGCACGGCCGCGCTCGGCAACCGGGTCACGCCTTCGAGGTCGAGTACGACGCGATCGTGCTGCGCGACGTCGTCGAGAGCATCACGCAGGTCGTCCAACCCGGTGCGATCGAGCGACCCGGCGAGGTGCAGGCCAGCTGCGTCGGAGGCGAAGGTGAACGTCTCGTCCAGGTCGGCCCGCTGCGACCCGCCGTGCTTGCTGGCACCCGTCAGCATCCACGCGGGACGCGAGAGCCGGTGCCGCACCGTGGCGACGGTGCCGTCCTCGTTGCCCGCACGACCAGGCGGTCGACCATCCCGCGCACCATCCTCAGGCCGCGTCCGCCTCCCTGACCGGGGTACGGCGGCAGCCCAGGCTCCACCGTCGGCGAAGCGGATCTCCACCACGCCGGTCGGGAGCAGCGCGCCATCGATGGTCAGCCTTCCGGGAGCCCCGGCGGCGTAGGCGTGCTCCACCACGTTGGTGACCAGCTCTTCGGCGGCGTGCTGCACCACGATGTGGTCGAGCTCGCGCACGCGCATCGACTCCAGCCACGGTCGCCAGCGCCTCGAGCACGCGCGGTATGGCCCCGACATCGGCGACCAGGTCCAGGTGCAGCGGCGCAGGATACCGGGTCAGCTCGGCGACCAGGAGTGCGATGTCGTCGGCGTACCCGCTCCGATGCGTCATCGTCTCGAGCGCCTGCTGGCACACCCGTTCGGCGGGGCCGGGTGACCCCTGGGAGTGCGGTCCGGTCGCGACGTCGGCTGCCACCTGGCCCAGCTCCACCGTGCTCCCCGCAGGGCTGCGCCCCGGACGTTCCAGGATGCCGTCGGTGTAGAGGAGGAGCAGGTCGCCGTGATCGGCGCGATCCCGGGCCACCGGCATCTCCCCGGTGGTGGCCAACGGCGCGGCACCGCTGTGACGGCAGGTAGCGCGACCGGCCGTCAGGAGCGTACGACGAGGGGCGGGGGGTGTCCAGCCGTGGAGTACTCCAGATCGCCGGTCGTCGGCTCCAGGATCAGCACGCAGACGGTCGCGGCAGTCGCCTCGGGCACGTAGCGCGCAAACGCGTCGAGGGCCGCCATCACCTGCTCCAGGCCCACGCCACTGCGCAGTCGCTCCTGCGCCACCGACCGGAGCCGCCCCATGGCCGCGGCTGCCGCGAACCCGTGGCCCACGACGTCTCCGACGACCAGGGCCACGCGACCGTCGGGGAGCGCGACGGCGTCGTACCAGTCCCCGCCTGCCGCACGCTCGTCCTCCGCCAGCAGGTAGCGGCCGGCGATCTCGACCCCCGGCAGCACCGGCAGGTACTCGGGCAGCAAGGCGTCCTGCAGCGCCACCAGCTCGTGCAGGTGACCGACCGGGGTCCTGCCCGCGCGTGCCGCCTCCGTGACGTCGAGCCCGTGGGCCAGTACGCCGCGCACCGACCCGTCGTCGGCGAACCACGGACTGAAGGTCAGGTCCCAGACGACCTCGAACGACGACTGGTCCTCGCCCCACACCTGCACCCGGTGGGCCGGTCTGGTGATGGACCTGCCGGTCGCGAACACCGTGCCGACCATGTCGTCCATCAGCTCGATCGTGCGGTGGTCGATCTCCGGCGCGATCTCGCGCAGCGGCCTGCCGAACTCGCACCGGTCGCCGAACACCTCTCGCGCCGCCTCGTTGGCACTGGCGAGCACCATGTCATCGCCCTCGCAGGCCAGCATGATCGCCGGCGCCGTTTCATAGGCGTCGAGGGCGCCGGCGAGGTCACCCGGATCTCCATCGCCGCGTCTCATCTGTGTCCTTCCGTGGTTGGCGTGCACGTGGACGAGGTGCCAGTACCCCGATCCATCGTCGGCACACGGACGGACGCTGGCTGTTGTGTCCGGTTGAGGCGGTGTAGGTTGAAATCGCCGGATGGTCGCGTGAAGCAGAGGCGAGGTCGCCCGGGTTGACGTTCGCTGGAAACGACGGCGGATGGTTCGACACTCTCGGGTCTCTCGAGAGTCGACCAAGCCTGGTGAGCCATGACACCCGCTCCCTCCTCTGCCCTACTACCCCGCACCCACAACGACACTCGCCGCGCCGATGAGCGCCACAACCGGACCGAGCGCACCCGCGAGCTCGTCGCCCGTCTCGCGTACTGCGTGGACGAGAACGAGCGGCACGCGCTGACCAACGAGCTCGCCGCCGTCAACATGCCGATCGCCGACTCGGTGGTCTCGCGCTACCGCTCACGCGGCGTCGCCACCGAGGACCTGCAACAGGTGGCCTACCTCGCCCTGACCAAGGCGGCACGCCGGTTCGACCCGAGCGCAGGGCACGACTTCCTCTCCTTCTGCGTGCCGACGATCCGCGGGGAGGTACGCCGCTACTTCCGCGACAAGGGCTGGATGGTGCGTCCTCCACGCCGGATCCAGGAGCTGCAGGCGCGCATCTCCCAGGCACAGCGCGACCTCTCGATCACTCTCGGCCGACCGCCGGTCCTCGACGAGCTCGCCGAGCACCTCGACGAGCAGCCGGACGACGTACGTGAGGCGCTCGACGGGCACGGCTGCTTCACCCCCACCTCCCTCGACAAGCCGGTCGGCGACGAGATGGGGGCCTCGCTCGGGGAGCTCATCGGCGACGAGGACACGGACCAGTCCGCGGCCGAGGCCAGAGTCGTCCTGGCCCCCGTCGTACGACGGCTGAGCGAGCGTGACCGGCACATCCTGGAGCTGCGGTTCTTCGAGGGGCTGACCCAACGCGAGATCGCCGACGACCTCGGGGTGACGCAGATGCAGGTCTCCCGGCTGCTGACCCGCATCTTCCGCGACATCCGGCAGGACCTGGGTTCCGTGGGTGATCCCGTAGCGCGCGACTAAGGTGGGAGCACCACGAGCGAACGGGAGGGCGCGCTCCATGGAGACCACACCCCCGTCTGCGTCGTTCTTCGCCCAGGTCAGCCAGGACCTGATGCAGATCGGCGAGGAGACGCCGACGTTGCAGAGCGTGGTCGAACGCGCCGTCGACGTGGTCCCGGCCTGCGACTGGGCGAGCGTGACCCTGCGCCGGCGCCGCAACCGCACCGAGACGGTGGCTGCCTCCTCGGACGTCGCCGTGCAGGCCGACCAGCTGCAGTACGACCTCGGCGAGGGCCCGTGCCTCGAGGCCGCCATCACCGGGGAGCCGCGCCTCTCCAACCACCTCGCGACCTCCGAGGACTGGCCCCGCTGGGGACCACGCGCCGCCGAGCTCGGCGTGCACGCCCTCCTCGGCATCGAGCTGTCGACCGCCGACGAGGTGCTCGGCGCGCTGAACCTCTACGCCGGCACCGACGGCGCCTTCACCCGCGATGACCTCGACGTCGCCGAGGTCTACGCCACCCACGCGACCAACGCCCTCACGGCCGCCCGGATGTCGAGCGGCCTGCGCACGGCCCTGCACACGCGCCACATGATCGGGGTCGCCCAGGGCATCCTGATGCAGCTCTACGAGCTGAGCATGGAGCAGTCCTTCGAGCTGCTGCGCCGCTACTCCAGCCATTCCAACACCAAGCTGGGCGAGGTCGCGGAGTACGTCGTCACCCACCGCGCGCTGCCGGACTCGGACGCCCGCAACTGAGGTGATGTGCACCGGCCCCATTGGGGTACTGGGACCGCCCGCACTCACCGGAGGTTTCCCCCATGCAGCTGCCCCGCGAACGAGGGCCGATCAGCCGGCACGTCATCGGATCACTCTCCGGGGTTCCCAGGACGAAGCGTCGTCCGTCGCCATCGAGGCGAACGAGGTCCTCGGGGACGACGACGCCCAGCTGGCGCTCTGGATCCTCTACGAGCTGCACTACCGCGGCTTCGATGACGTCGAGGAGGATCGCGAGTGGGACCTCGGCCTGCTGGGACTGCGCAGGACGCTCGAGCGGCGCTTCGAGCACGAGCTGCGCCAGGCCGTCGGATCGATGGTCGGTGGCAGCGTCGGCGCCGGTGACGTGTCGGCCCAGCTGCTCGAGCTGATCGCGGCCGACGACGGCCCCTCGGTGGCGGCCTTCCTGCACCGCAGCGCGTCGCGGGAGCACATCGTGGACTACCTGCGGGAACACAGCGTGCAGCAGCTCAAGGAGTCCGACCCGCAGTCGTTCGTGCTCCCCCGGATCGGCGGAGCGGCGAAGGCCGCCCTCGCCGAGCTGCAGTACGACGAGTACGGCGGAGGCCGGCCCGAGAGGCTGCACTCCACCCTCTACGCCGATGCGCTTCGAGCCGCCGGTCTCGACGACACCTACGGCGCCTACATCGACGAGGTCTCGGCGCTCACCCTGGCCAATGCCAACGTGATGTCCCTCTTCGGCCTGCAGCGACGCCTCCGTGGCGCGGCCATGGGGCACCTGGCGGCCTTCGAGGCCACCAGCTCGGTGCCCTCGCGCAAGATCGCGGCCGGCGTCGAACGGGTCGGGCTGCCGGACGCCGTCGCGGCGTACTTCCACGAGCACGTCGAGGCAGACGCGGTCCACGAGCACGTGGCGCTGCACGACATCTGCGGCAACCTCGTCGCCGAGGACCCGTCGCTCGGGGCCGACGTCCTCTTCGGCGCCGCGTGCTGCCTGCACCTGGCCGCACTCTCGGGGGCCGAGCTGCTCGAGCGCTGGTCCGGGCAGCTCGAGGTGGCCTCGTGACGAGCGAGGTCAGCGTCCGGGTCTGCCCGGGAGGCCCGTTGCTCGTGCGGGGAGCCGAGTTCGTGCTCGACGAGGCAGGCGAGCGGCACCCGGTCACGCGGCCGGTGGTCGCCGTGTGCGCCTGCGGCATGTCGGGACGCAAGCCGTGGTGCGACAGCACCCACAAGGCCGTCCCGGACCAGGCGCGATGAGCGGCACCGAGGTCGGCACCGGCGTCGAGACCGTGGACTTCGGCGGTCTCCAGATCAGCTTCGACGCACGGGTGCTCCGTCCGCGCGACTGGACGACCGCCCAGTCCTGGTGGGCGGCAGCGCTGTTGCAGGACCTTCCCGAGGGCGACGTGCTCGAGCTGTGCTCGGGGGCCGGTCAGATCGGGCTGCTGGCCGTGGCCGAGTCGACGCGACGTCTGGTCTGCGTCGACGTGAGCCCGGTCGCGGCGTCGTACACCCACCACAACGCCGAGGCGGCCGGGCTGTCCGACCGCGTGAGCGTTCGCACCGGACGGATCAGCGAGGTGCTGACACGCGGCGAGCTGTTCCCCCTGATCATCGCGGACCCGCCGTGGGTCCCTCGCGCGCTGACCGCCCGCTTCCCCGAGGACCCGCTGCTGGCGATCGACGGTGGCGACGACGGGATGGACGTCGTGCACGAGTGCCTGCGGGCGATCTCGGGCCACCTGGCTCCGGGAGGCGTCGCGCTGCTCCAGCTGGGCACGCCCGAGCAGGCGGAGGCGGTCACCGGGCTGCTCGACGGCACCGGGCTGTCGGCCGGCGAGCTGCGCACGTACGGCGACCGCGGCGTCCTGCTGCGGATCGACCACGCCTAGGACGGGGACGACCGACCGTGTGCGTGGCTCCCGATTGGGCACCGGCGGGAGCATGACCGACGCGATCCTGTTCGACATCGACGGCACGCTCGTCGACTCGACGTACCACCACGCGATCGCCTGGCAGCGCGCGTTCGACCGTCACGACGTACCGGTCCCCCTGTGGCGGATCCACCGCACCATCGGCATGGGCGGGGACAAGCTCGTGGCAGAGGTGGCGGGCGAGGACGTCGAGGACCGCCTGGGCGATGCCCTGCGCAAGGCCTGGCGCGAGGAGTACGTCGAGCTCAAGGCCGAGGTCGATCCCCTGCCCGGCGCGGCCGAGCTGGTCCGGCGTCTGGCCGCGGACGGCTACCGGGTCGCGCTGGCCTCGTCGGGTGATCCCGAGTTCTCCCGCGAGGCCGTCGACCAGCTCGGCATCGGCGACGACATCGAGCTGCTGACCACGTCCGAGGACGCCGACGAGTCCAAGCCCGAGCCGGACCTGATCGGCGTGACGCTCGAACGGCTCGGTCAGGTCGACCGGGCGGTGCTGGTCGGTGACACGCCGTACGACGTCGAGGCGGCGGCGCGTGCCGGCCTGCCCTGCATCGGCCTGCTCTCCGGCGGGTACAGCGAGGCTGAGCTGACCGAGGCCGGCGCCGTCCTGGTCGTGGACGCACCCGAGGACCTCCTGGACCTCGACTGGAACGACTACCTGAAGAGCAGAGGAGACGCATGACCCGCTTCGGCTACACCCTGATGACCGAGCAGTCCGGCCCGAAGGACCTCGTGGACTTCGCCGTCCGCGCGGAGGGCGCCGGCTTCGAGTTCGAGGTGATGAGCGACCACTACTTCCCCTGGCTGAGCGCGCAGGGCCATGCGCCGTACGCCTGGTCGGTGCTGGGTGCCGTCGCGCACGCCACCGAGCGCGTCGACCTGATGACCTACGTGACCTGTCCGACGGTCCGCTACCACCCGGCGGTCGTGGCGCAGAAGGCGGCGACGGTGCAGCTGCTGGCGGACGGGCGCTTCACGCTGGGACTCGGCAGCGGCGAGAACCTCAACGAGCACGTCGTGGGGCAGGGCTGGCCGGCGCTGCAGGAGCGCCAGGCGATGCTGGCCGAAGCCATCGAGATCATCCGCAAGCTGCACACCGGCGACCTCGTGGACCACCAGGGCGACTACTACCAGGTCGACTCGGCGCGCATCTGGGACCTCCCCGACGACCCGGTCGAGATCGCGGTCGCGGTCGCCGGTGAGCGAGCCGTCGAGGAGCTCGCGCCGCTGGCCGACCACCTGATCGCCGTCGAGCCGCTGCCCGACGTCGTACGGCAGTGGAACGCCACCGAGGGCGCGCCGACCATCGGCAACCCGGCGCGGGCGGTCGGCCAGATCCCGATCTGCTGGGACCCGGAGGAGAAGGTGGCCGTGGAGCGCGCGCACGACCAGTTCCGCTGGTTCGCGGGTGGCTGGTCGGTCAACGCCGACCTGCCCACCACCGCCGGCTTCGCGGCCGCCACCCAGTTCGTGCGCCCCGAGGACGTCGCCGACAACATCCCGTGCGGGCCTGACCTCGACGCGATCGTCGAGGCGGTGAAGCCGTTCTGGGAGGCGGGGTTCACCGACATCGCCCTCGTGCAGGTCGGCGGCGACTCCCAGCAGCAGTTCCTGGCCGAGGCCGCCGAGCCCCTGCTCGACAAGCTGCGCGACGCCGCGGGCTGAGAGCGTGGGACCGGTGCAGGGTCTGGGCACCAGCCTCACGGGAGGGATCAACACTGTCCCGGGTCGGCCCGGCCACCGCCGGTTTGGATGGACCAAGGCCTCAGAAGGGTGACCTGCTAGCGGGTCTCCGTCCTGTACCACCACGGTAACTCACTCCTCGGACTCGCCCGCTCCTCCACGGTCGAGGAACTTCTCCAGCCGCTGCGGAGTCGTCATCGGTCCACCCGTCGGGAGGGCAGGACAGCGGCCCACCCCTCGACGTAGTCGGTGGCGTAGTCGTGTCCGAAGCCCGGCGGCGGGCTGAGCTGGTGGATCTGATCGGCGACGGCCTGTACGCCGGTCACGATCGGGAACCAGCGAGCCGCTGCGGGCACGTCGTAGCCACGCGGCTCGTCCATCCACTCCGGCGGTCTCCACAACACGCTGAAGCCCCAGAACGGCACCGGGTCCGAAGGATGCTGGAGATACACCACGCGCGGTCCGGGCGCCCACGTGCTGGGTTGTTGCTGCGCAGGGTCCCGGTTGAGGAATCGCACCGTGTGTCCACCGTCGAAGACCGGCTGCCACACCGGCGAACCGCTGTCCCGTTCGTCGGTGAGCTGGGACAGGATCGGGTTGTGGTACTTGGCGCCCACGATGAGCGCGCCGTCGGTGCGCGCGGTCAGGTTGCCCAGCGACGAGGTGGCGTCGACGGCCGCGAACGGCGCTTCCAGCCCTGCTGTGCCCAGGCTCTTCGCGAACAGCAGGAGCTTCGGACGCGAGGCCTCGGGCAGCCGTCGACCAGTGGGCGAGCGACCGTGTTGAAGAGAACCGCGCCGGCCCGGGCCGCGAGACCGGGGTCGAGGAACACCGAGAGCAGGCTCGGCAGGTAGGAGTACTGCATCCCGACGATGGCGGTGTCGCCCGCGTACAGCTGCTCCAGCGCGTCCGCTGCTTCGGGGATCATCCACCCTGACCCGGTGGGGATCCACACGACCAGCACCGCCCGGTCGAACCCACCGGCGCGTTCCAGCTCGCGCACGGCGAGGTCGGCCCGTTGCTGGAGGGTGTCGGCGGACCGTACGCCGGCATAGACCCGTACGGGTTCCGCGAGTCGCGCATCAGCACCGTGGAACTGCGCGAGCTCCTCAGCGGAGGTGGCTTCGGCGACGAAGTCGCGTCCGGTTCGACCAAGGCTGTCCCACGGGACCAGCGAAGCGGGACTACCTGAGACCGTCGCCGAGGAAGGCCGGGTGATGCCCGCCTCGGTCCGCTCGTTCTGCGCTCCGAAGAACGAGTCCGCCCACACGTTGAGCCCGGCAAAGGCCAGCCCGCCGACCAGGACCGACGCCAGCGACCACGACCCCGACGGTCGTCGGGGTCGCGGCCAGCCACGTCGGCACGCGCCGTCGTAAGCACTGGTGGAGCGCGGTCACGCCCCGGACGAGCAACCGGCACACGAGCACGAGCACGGTCGCCGACGCGGCTCCGACGACCGTCATCCACACGGCGTCGAGGAACGTGACGCTCGGCATGCCCATCAGCTCCAGCTGGTCCTGCTGCCAGCCGAGCCACAGCGCACGAGCCCAGGACAGAGCGCGAGCAGCCAGCAGACGGCCAGGGCGATCCACGCACCGCGTCGCTGCCGCCGCGACGGCCGCCGCGATCTCCGGGAGAGGATCCCGTCGCCCAGACGCCCGACGGCAGTGCCGATGCCGTAGCCGATGGCGAGGCACACGCCGCTGACCAGTCCCTGGGTCAGCCACGGCCGCGGGATCAGGGTCGGTGTGAGGGACTGCAGCCAGAAGACCAGACCCAGCGCCAAACCGGACCACGCCGGCCGCGCGAGAGTCATCGCGGGTCCAGCGTGACCGGCTCGGGTCCGGGGCCGCCCGTCGCCTCGCGAGCTCCCAGGGCAGCGTGAAGACCAGCGCCCACAGGGTCAGGAGCACCGCTACCGCAGCCAGGAGGTACCAGGGCCACGGCCCGAACCAGTCGAGCGGGGTGGCCGCAGCCGGCGTGCGCACGAGGTAGCCGTAGTTGGTGTCCATGACGACGTTGAAGGTGTAGGCCACCACAGCCCAGCCGAGGAGCGCCGACGAGCGTCGTCCGGTAGAGCCGCCACGTCGGCCGCATGCCGAGGCCCCAGACGAGGTAGACCGCCGTCCAGACCACGAAGATGTGGCGGATCCAGAAGCCGAACCAGCGCGGGTCCGGGAAGGACTGGCCCAGCGAGGGCGTCAGCACCGCCATCAGGGTCAGGCTGAGCCCGACGTAGTAGGTGAAGGCGGCTGTCCGCGGTCCGCGGGTCCACAGGGCGAAGACAGCGGTGTAGTCGGCGAGGTCCGAGAGCTGCAACGGCCAGGAGCTGTGCACGTCCCTGACATCGGGCGTCAGGAAGTACACCTGCATGCCCAGGACGACCGCCAGGCTCACCACGGCGAACCCACGGCGCACCGCGAGCTCCCGCGGAGTCCCGCGGTGGCTGCGGCCCCACCACACGGCCACGACCACGCCCGCAGCCGTGATCGCCAGCAGCACGAAGTGCTGGCCCGAGAATGCCTGGAAACGCTTCCTCGGCGATGAGGGAACCCACCAGCCAAGGATGCCGCATGGCTGCAGTGGCGGCCTTCCGCTGTGAACGGCAAGCCGCTACCACTGCGCGGATCCGAACGGCCCGGTGCCTCTCGCTGTTCTGGTGGAGCTGAGGGGATTCGAACCCCTGACCCCTTGCATGCCATGCAAGTGCGCTACCAACTGCGCCACAGCCCCAGATCGGGTGCCGCCCGTGTCCGGGCAACGCCGGGAATCTTAGCGGGCGGGCCGCACCGATTGCCAATCGGGGGGCGCGCCTCCAGGCATCAACCGGCCGTGATGTTGTACGACGAGAGCCGCAGCCGCCCCGAGCCGTGCTCGACCACCACGGCCCAGCCGCAGTTGGCCATCGCCTCGAGGGTGTCGGCGATCTCCAGCGGCCAGCCGAGCAGCCCGGCGAGGGCGATCCGGAGCGCGGCACCGTGCATCACCAGCACGCCGGTCTCCCCCGGCGCGAGGCGCTCGACGGCCTCCCGGGTGGCGGGCACGATCCGCTCCGCGACCTGCGTCGATCGGTCTCGGCCCCGGGAGCCTCCACGTGGGCGTGGGTGTCGAAGGCGAGCGAGGCGTCCTCGCCGAGTCGTTCGGCGAACTCCTCGCGGGTCAGGCCGGTGCGCATGCCCACGTCGTACTCGCGCAGGCGGGGATCCTCCTCGGCCGTCAGGCCGGTGGCCTTCTCCAGGAAGGCCGCCGTCTCCCGGGCGCGGGCGAGGTCACTGCTGACCAGCAGCGCCGGGCTGCAGGTCGGCGACGACGGCGGCCATCTCCTCGGCCTGCTGGCGGCCGGTGTCGTCGAGGCTGATGTCGGTGTGGCCCTGCGCGCGTCCGGCGGCGTTCCAGGCGGTCTGGCCGTGCCGTACCAGGACGAGGCGCCGGCCGCGCGCTGGAGTCAGCGGCCACGGCCGGAGGTGACGTCGGCCGGCATCGGGATCACCGGGCAGTCGCGCCAGAGCCGCTCGAGGGCGTAGAACTCGCGCTCCTCGGTGTGCTGCACGTGCACGACGATCTCGGCGTAGTCGATCAGCACCCAGCGGCCGTCGCGCTCGCCCTCGCGGCGTACGGGCTTGGCGCCGATCTCGCGGAGCTTGTCCTCGATCTCGTCGACGATCGACTTCACCTGGCGCTCGTTGCTCGCCGAGCAGAGCAGGAACGCGTCGGTGATGACCAGCTGCTCGCTGACGTCGAAGGCGAGGATGTTCTCGGCCAGCTTGTCCGAGGCGGCACGCGCGGCGGCGTGCACCAGCTCGAGGGCGTGTTCGGTGGCGGTCACAGCAGGACTCCCTGTCGGGTCGGGTCCGAAGGTGCGTAGAGGTCGTGCTTGGAGATGTACTGCACGACGCCGTCGGGGACGAGGTACCAGACCGGCTCACCCTTGGCCCGGCGCTCACGGCACTCGGTCGAGGAGATCGCCAGCGCGGGGATCTCCAGGATGGTCACCCGGTCGCTCGGGATCTCCCCCAGCATGCTGGCGGTCATCTCGTAGCCGGGCCGGGTGCACCCGACGAACCGGGCCAGCTCGAAGAGCTCGTCGGCGTCACGCCAGGTGAAGATCTCGGCGAGCGCGTCGGCGCCGGTGATGAAGTAGAGGTCCGCGTCGGGCATCCTCGCGCTGAGGTCGCGCAGCGTGTCGATGGTGTACGTCGGACCGCCGCGGTCGATGTCGACGCGGGACACCTCGAACCGGGGGTTGGAGGCCGTCGCGATCACCGTCATCAGGTAGCGGTGCTCGGCGGGCGAGACCACGCGGTCGGACTTCTGCCACGGCTCGCCGGTCGGCACGAAGACCACCTGGTCGAGGTCGAACCAGGCCTGGACCTCGCTGGCCGCCACGAGGTGGCCGTGGTGGATCGGGTCGAAGGTGCCACCCATCACGCCGACACGTCGGCGACGGGAGCTGGGCGCGGTGCTCAGGAGTGCTCGCGTCCCTTGCCGAAGGCGAGGATGCCGAGCATGGCGAGGACGAGCAGCACGAGGATGCCGCCGCCCACGAGGAAGGGCGTGACCCCGGCCCCTTCTTCGGCGGCCAACGACAGCAGCTGGAGGATCGGCATGGCGCAAACTCTAGCCTTTGCGTGCCTCAGTTGAAGATGAGGCCCACGCCGAGCAGCCAGGCCCAGAAGAAGAACGTCCGGCCGAGCAGTCCGGAGATGAAGAAGACGAACACGTTCATCCGCAGGGTGCCCGCGACCATCGCCATCGCGAAGAAGGGCGGGAACCCGATCGCGGCCGAGACGAAGGTCAGCAGACCGCTCATCACCGGGCGTCCCTGGATGAAGTCGCTCCAGCGCTCGTACTGCGCCTGCCGCTTGGGGGTCGCCATCTGCCGCTTCAGCCACGGGATGTCCAGGGCGCCGCGGCAGACGTAGTACCAGACCAGCTTGCCGACGTTCTGGCCCAGCGAGCCGACGAAGGCGAGCGCCAGGGCCGGGTAGTGGTCGGTGCTGGCGTACACCACCGAGATGTAGGCCTCCATGTTGAAGATCGGGATGACCGCCGACACGGCACCGAACCCGAAGGTCAGGAGGAACAGCCTCACCGGATGTGGCCGGCCCCGGTGACGACGTACTTCGTCGAGGTCATCTCGGGGAGGCCCATCGGGCCGCGCGCGTGCAGCTTCTGGGTGGAGATGCCGATCTCGGCGCCGAAGCCGAACTCGCCGCCGTCGGTGAAGCGGGTGGAGGCGTTGACCAGCACGGCGGCCGAGTCCACCGCCGCGACGAAGCGCTGGGCGTGCGGCTGGGAGTCGGTGACGATCGCGTCGGAGTGCGCCGAGGAGTAGCGGCGGATGTGCTCGATCGCCGCGTCGAGGGTGGGTACGACGGCCGCGGACATCTCGAGCGCGAGGTACTCGGTCGCCCAGTCCTCCTCCGTCGCCGGCTCGACACCGTCGTGGGCGGCGAAGGACTCGTCACCGTGGATCGTGACGCCGGCCTCCTGCAGGGCCTGCACGATGCGCGGCACGAACTCGGCGGCCACGTCCTGGTGGACCAGCAGCGACTCGGCCGCGTTGCACACCGAGGTGCGGTGGGTCTTCGCGTTGAGCACGATGCGCTCGGCCATGTCGAGGTCGGCGGCGGAGTCGACGTAGACGTGGCAGTTGCCCACGCCGGTCTCGATCACGGGGACCGTCGACTCCTCGACGACGGACCGGATCAGCCCGGCCCCGCCGCGCGGGATCAGCACGTCGACCAGCCCGCGGGCGCGCATCAGCTCCTTGACCGAGTCGTGGCTGTCCCCCGGCACCAGCTGGACGACGTCCTCGGGAAGGCCGGCGCCGGCGGCGGCCGTGCGGAGCACCGCGACGATCGCCTCGTTGGACCGTCGCGCGCTCGAGGAGCCGCGCAGCAGCACCGCGTTGCCGCTCTTCAGGCAGATGCCGGCGGCGTCGGCGGTGACGTTGGGCCGGGCCTCGTAGATGATCCCGACGACGCCGAACGGCACCCGCACCTGGCGCAGCTGCAGGCCGTTGGCCAGCGTCGAGCCGCGCACGACCTCACCGACGGGGTCGGGCAGGCCGGCGACGTCGCGCAGCCCCTGGGCCATGCCCTCGACCCGGGAGGTGTCGAGGCGGAGCCGGTCGACCATGTGTGCCGGCGTGCCGCCCTCCTCGGCCGCGCGGACATCGGCGGCGTTGGCGGCGAGGATCGCCTCGGCCTCCGACTCGAGCGCGGCCGCCATCGCGAGCAGGGCGGTGTCCTTGGTGGCCCGGGTGGCGAGGGCGAGGTCGGTGGCCGCCGTACGGGCGCGGCTCGCCACGGCGCCAAACGCGGAGTCGGACATGGCGTCAGCGTAACGAGCAGTCGGCCCTCGCCCGCGCGCGGCCTCAGGCGCGTTGGCCGACCGAGGTCCGGCTCTCCCGGACGGTCTTCTCCAGGACCTCGAGGCCGACGACCTCCCACGGCGGGAGGTTGGCCGACTCGCGGTGCTCGTTCCACACCCGCATCGCCAGGGAGGCGACGTCGAGCATGTTCTCGCCCTCGTCCCAGAACTGGATCTCCGCGGAGTCTCCCGTGGAGGAGACGGAGTCCAGGAACTGGTGCTGTTCGCTGAGCCGCTGCATGGCAGCACGGACGATCAGTGGTTCCACTGGATCGCCTGCGAGGGTCAGCGTCACGTGCCAGTGACGCGTGAGAGTGTTCAAGCGCTCCCCCTTGGAGATCCGGGCACGGCACCCGGTGCGGCCAGTCTGTCCGATTTCACTCGCGGATCGCACCGATTCAAGCAAATTCTTGGGTGTACGGGTGTGCTCAGAACACGACGAGATCGTCGCGGTGCACGACCTCGCGTTCGTACGCCGCACCCAGCTCGCGCGCCAGCTCACGGGTGGAACGACCGAGCAGCCCGGGGAGCTCCTCGGAGTCGTAGTTGACCAGTCCGCGCGCGACCACGCCGCCGGCCTCGTCGACGAGGTCGACCGGGTCACCGGCCACGAACGTGCCCGCGACACCGGTGATCCCGGCGGGCAGCAGCGAGGCCCGCCTCTCGGCGACCGCCCGCACGGCCCCCGCGTCCAGGACGACCCGGCCCTTGGGCTCGGTGGCGTGCGCCAGCCAGAGCAGCCGGGTGGGGCGACGCCGGCCGGTCGGGTGGAACAGGGTGCCGGTGTCGGCGCCGTCCAGCGCCGCGTGCGCGTGCTCCATGTTGGTCAGCACCACGGGGATGCCGGCGCCGGTCGCGATCCGGGCCGCCTCGAGCTTGGTGTGCATGCCGCCGGTGCCGAGGCCCTCGCTCGAGGCACGGCCGAGGTGGATGCCCTCGAGCTCCTCGCCGTTGCTGACCTCGGGGATGAGCCGGCTCGTCGCGACGCTCGGGCGGTGCGTCGTACAGGCCGTCGACGTCGGAGAGCAGCACCAGCAGGTCGGCGTGCACGAGGTGGGCCACCAGCGCCGCGAGGCGGTCGTTGTCGCCGAAGCGGATCTCGGAGGTGGCGACGGTGTCGTTCTCGTTGACGATCGGGACCACGCCGAGCTCGAGGAGCTTGGCGAAGGTGCGCTGGGCGTTGCGGTAGTGGCTGCGCCGGGTCACGTCGTCGACGGTCAGCAGCACCTGGCCGGTGACCTGGCCGTGGCGGGCGAACTCCTCGCTGTAGCGGTGCACCAGCAGCACCTGGCCCACCGAGGCGGCCGCCTGCTGCCGGGCGAGGTCACGCGGACGCCGCTTGAAGGCCAGCGGCGACAGACCGGCCGCGATGGCTCCGGAGGAGACCAGCACGAGGTCGGCTCCCCTGCGGCGTACGCCGGCCAGGGAGTCGACCAGCAGACGGACCCGCTCGGGATCGATCCCGCCGGCCGCCGTCGTCAGGGACGACGACCCGACCTTGACCACGACGCGTTCCGCGCCGGAGACCGACGCGCGGGTCATTCCCGGTCGTCCTCGGGGTCGTCCTCGGGCTCGTCGTCGAAGTCGATGTGCGTGAGCCCGTGCTCCTCGTCGTAGCGGCGGGCCACGTCGGCGCGGGTCTCCCCCTCGGCACGGTCCGGCATCGCGGCGTCGATCGCACGGCGGCGGTGGGCCGCGGTGCGCGACTGGTTGAACCGCTGGTCCTCGCCGCGGCGGCCGAGCATCTGCGCTCCGGCGTCGATGCCGGGCTTGAAGTCGAAGACGACGGCGTTGTCGGGGTGGCCGATGAGGACGGGGTCGCCCTCGACCGCACCGAGCTCGACCAGCCGTGTCTCCACGCCGAGCCGGTTGAGCCGGTCGGAGAGGAAGCCCACGGCCTCGTCGTTGCTGAAGTCGGTCTGCCGGATCCAGCGCTCGGGCTTCTCGCCGCGCACCCGCCAGCCCTCGCCGGTCTCGGTGATCGTGAACTCGGTGCCACCGCGTGCGGACGTCGGCCGGATCACGATCCTGGTCGGCTCCGCGTGCGGCGCCTCGGCCCGGCGGGTCGCGACGATGGCGGCCATCGCGAACATCAGCTCGCGCAGTCCCTCGTGGCTGGAGGCACTGACCGGGAAGACCGGCCAGCCGCGCTTCGCGATGTCCTCGGTGACGATGTCGGCCATGTCGCGGCCGTCGGGCACGTCGATCTTGTTCAGGGCCACCAGCCGGGGCCGGTCCTCGAGGCCGCCGTACTTCTGCAGCTCCTGCTCGATCACCTCGAGGTCCCCGACCGGGTCGCGGCCCGGCTCCATGGTCGCGAGGTCGATGACGTGCACGATCGCGGCGCAGCGCTCGATGTGGCGCAGGAAGTCGTGGCCGAGGCCGCGACCCTCGCTGGCGCCCTCGATCAGCCCGGGGACGTCGGCGACGGTGAACGTGGTGTCGCCCGCCTTCACCACGCCGAGGTTGGGCACCAGCGTCGTGAACGGGTAGTCGGCGATCTTGGGCCGGGCCCGGGACAGCGCGGCGATCAGGCTGGACTTGCCGGCGCTCGGGAAGCCGACCAGACCGATGTCGGCGACGACCTTGAGCTCGAGGTTGACGACCAGGTCGTCGCCGGGCTCGCCCAGCAGCGCGAAGCCGGGCGCCTTGCGCTTGGCCGAGGCGAGGGCCGCGTTGCCGAGGCCGCCGCGTCCGCCCTCGGCGACGACCATCTCGGTGCCCGGGCCGACCAGGTCGGCGAGCACGGTGCCGCGCTCGTCGGTGACGACGGTGCCGTCGGGGACGGGCAGCACCAGGTCCTGCCCGTGCGTGCCGTTCTTGTGGTCACCCGCGCCGTGGCCGCCGTGCTCGCCCTGGCGCCTGGCGTTGTGGTGGTAGTCGATCAAGCGTGGTCACGTCGGGGTCGACGCGCAGGATGATCGACCCGCCCGGACCGCCGTTGCCGCCGTCGGGGCCGCCGAGCGGCTTGAACTTCTCGCGGTGCACGGAGGCCACACCGTTGCCGCCTCGCCCCGCGACGACGTGCAACGTCACCCGGTCGACGAACGTCGGGACGGCCATGTGGGGTTCCTTCTTTCCAGAACACGAAGGGCGCCCCTGATGCTCTCAGGAACGCCCTCGGTGGTGATGCTTGGTCAGCGGGGGAAGTTCACTCCCCCGCCGGGACGATGTTGACGACGCGACGGCCACGCTTGGTGCCGAACTCCACGTTGCCCGGGACGAGGGCGAACAGGGTGTCGTCCTTGCCACGGCCCACGCCGCTGCCGGGGTGGAAGTGGGTGCCGCGCTGGCGGACGATGATCTCGCCGGCGTTGACGAGCTGACCGCCGAAGCGCTTCACGCCGAGGCGCTGGGCGTTGGAGTCGCGACCGTTCTTGGTCGACGCTGCTCCCTTTTTGTGAGCCATGAGCTGTCCTTGAGGTGATGGCTGACTGACGTCAGACGGTGATGTCGGTGACCTTGACCTGGGTGTACTTCTGGCGGTGACCCTGGCGCTTCTTGTAGCCGGTCTTGTTCTTGTACTTCTGGATGACGATCTTGGGGCCCTTGGTGGCGGCGAGGACCTCGACGGTCACGCCGGCCTTGTCCAGGCCGGAGGCGGTGACCTTGTCACCGTCGACGACCATGACCACCGGGAGGGTCAGCGACTCGCCGACACCGGTCTCGACCTTGTCGATCTCGATGACGTCGCCCACGGCAACCTTCTGCTGCTTGCTGCCAGCGCGCACGACTGCGTACACGGCGGGTTCACTCTCCTTGGGTTGGCGAATGCCTGGGGAAAAAAGACGATGGGCGCGCGTCAGCACACCGAGGATCAACTTTACTGGCTGGCTGGTGGCAGGGTCAAAACGAGCCCGCGCGAGGCCTGGAGTAGATTTCGTTGCGTGGTGCAACCATCAACCCAGCCCAGGGTCTCCCGCTTCGACAAGGACCACCCCCACTACCGCTGGGTGGCGCTGTCCAACACCACCCTCGGCGTCCTGATGGCGACGATCAACTCCTCGATCGTGATCATCTCGCTGCCGGCGATCTTCCGCGGGATCGACCTGAACCCGCTCGAGCCGGGCAACGTCAGCTACCTGCTCTGGATCATCATGGGCTTCCTCGTCGTCTCGGCGGTGCTGGTGGTCACGCTCGGGCGGCTCGGCGACATGTTCGGCCGGGTGAAGATGTACAACCTCGGCTTCCTGGTCTTCTCGGTGTTCTCCGTGCTGCTCTCGGTCGACCCGTTCACGGGCGGCTCCGGCGCGATGTGGCTGATCGTCATGCGCATCGGACAGGGCGTGGGCGGAGCGATGCTGTTCGCCAACTCCACCGCGATCCTCACCGACGCCTTCCCCGCCGAGCAGCGGGGCATGGCGCTGGGCATCAACCAGGTCTCCGCGATCGCCGGCTCCTTCCTCGGGCTGGTCATCGGCGGACTGCTCTCGGAGTGGCACTGGCGCGCGGTGTTCTGGGTGAGCGTGCCGATCGGCATCCTCGGCACGGTGTGGGGCTACAAGTCCCTGGTCGAGCTCGGGGAGCGACGCAAGGCGAGGATCGACGTACCCGGCAACCTGACCTTCGGCCTCGGCCTCACCGCGCTGCTGGTGGCGATCACCTACGGGATCCAGCCGTACGGCGAGCACAGCACCGGCTGGACCAACCCGTGGGTGCTCGCCGGGATGATCGGCGGGATCGCGCTGCTCGTGGCCTTCGTCATCGTGGAGAAGCACGTCGAGCACCCGATGGTGCCGATCACCCTGTTCAAGATCCGCGCCTTCTCGATGGGCAACCTGGCCGGCCTGATGGCCTCGGTCGGCCGCGGCGGGCTGCAGTTCATGCTGATCATCTGGCTGCAGGGCATCTGGCTGCCGCTGCACGGCTACAACTACGAGTCCACGCCGCTGTGGGCGGGCATCTACATGTTGCCGCTCACGATCGGGTTCCTGGTGGCCGGACCGGCCTCGGGGTGGCTCTCCGACCGCTTCGGCGCGCGCCTGTTCGCCACCGGAGGGCTGCTGGTGGTGGCGGCCAGCTTCATCGGGCTGCTGGTGATCCCGGTCGACTTCACCTACTGGGTGTTCGCGCTGATCCTGCTGGTCAACGGCATCGGCAGCGGCCTGTTCACCGCGCCGAACACGACGGCGATCATGAACTCCGTCCCGGCGTACGAACGCGGGGCGGCCTCCGGCATCCGCGGCACCGTCTTCAACTCCGGCACCTCGCTGTCCATCGGCGTGTTCTTCTCGCTGATGATCGTCGGCCTCGCCAACGTGCTGCCGGACACGATGAGCAAGGGCCTGATCGGGCAAGGAGTGCCGACGCAGGTCGCCCAGGACATCGGCAACCTGCCACCCGTCGGCTCGCTGTTCGCGTCGTTCCTCGGCTACAACCCGATCAAGTCGTTGCTCGGACCGACCGGCACGCTCGACCACCTGCCGCAGCACAACGTCGACGTGCTCACCGGCAAGGCCTTCTTCCCGCACCTGATGTCGCAGCCGTTCCACCACGGCCTGGTGATCGTGTTCACCGCCGCCGCCCTGATGAGCGTCGTCGGCGCCGCCGCCTCGTGGGCGGCCGGTGGCAAGTTCGTGCACCAGGAGCCGGTGGGCGAGGCCCTCGGCCGCGAGTGACGGCTCAGCGCTTGCGCGAGCCCTTGCGCTTGATCGGCACGTGCACCAGGGAGAACCCGCCCTCGTCGTCGTCCTGATCGGAGTCGTCGTCCTCGGACTCGTCCGTCGGGGCGTGTCCGAGCGCGGCCGGCTCGACCGGCACGGCCACTGGCTCGGCCGAGGCGTCGCTCACCGCGACCGGGGGACCGGCCGGGCGTCGCGCCGTACGACGGCGGGTGCTGGTCGACGAGCCGGCGGCTCGGGAGTCGGCTCGGGGGCCTCCTCCTGCTGCTCCTCCGACTCCGCCGACGCCTCGGACGGCACGTCCTGGGGCTCGGGCGGGGTGGTCGACGGCGTGCCGATCACCGCCTTCTCGGGCCCCTGGTCGTCCTGGTCCTCGGTCGGACTCGGCCGGTCCGGCTGGTCGGCCTGGTCGTCGACTGGTCCTCGGCCTCGTCGCGGTCTCGTCCTCGTCGGCGGACTTCTCCGGCGGCTTGGAGCGGGCGAGGTCCGCGGGCGACGGCGTGGCGTGGGCTCCACCGTTGCCGCCGTTGCCGCCATTGCCACCGTTGCCGCCGTTGCCACCGGTGCTCGCGCCGGTGCGGCCCCGGTTGCGGCCACCGCGACTGCGTCGGCCGCGCGGCTCGTCGTCGTCGGACCTGCTGCCCGACTCGACCGGGTGGTCGTGGATCACGACGCCGCGGCCCTTGCAGTGCTCGCACTCGTTGCTGAACGCCTCGAGCAGGCCGGTGCCGATGCGCTTGCGGGTCATCTGCACCAGGCCGAGCGAGGTGACCTCGGCGACCTGGTGACGGGTGCGGTCGCGGCCCAGGCACTCCACCAGGCGGCGGAGCACGAGGTCGCGGTTGGACTCGAGCACCATGTCGATGAAGTCGACGACGATGATGCCGCCGATGTCGCGGAGCCGGAGCTGCCGGACGATCTCCTCGGCTGCCTCGAGGTTGTTCTTGGTGACGGTCTCCTCGAGGTTGCCGCCGGAGCCGGTGAACTTGCCGGTGTTCACGTCGACGACGGTCATCGCCTCGGTGCGGTCGATGATCAGCGAGCCACCCGAGGGCAGCCACACCTTGCGGTCGAGTCCCTTGGCGATCTGCTCGTCGACGCGGTACGTCGCGAACAGGTCCTTCCCGTTCTCGCCGGGCTCGAAGCGCTCGAGCCGCTCCTGGAGGTCGGGCGCGACGTGCGAGACGTAGTTCTCGACGAGGTCCCAGGCGTCGTCGCCCTGGACGACGAGCTTGCCGAAGTCCTCGGTGAACAGGTCGCGGACGACCTTGAGGGTGAGGTCCGGCTCGCCGTACAGCAGCTGCGGCGACTTGCCGGCCTTGACCTTCTCCTCGATGTCGCTCCAGCGGGCGGTGAGCCGCTCGACGTCGAGGGTGAGCTCGTCCTCGGAGGCGCCCTCGGCGGCGGTGCGCACGATCACGCCGGCGGTGTCGGGGACGATCTCCTTGAGCAGCGTCTTGAGGCGGTTGCGCTCGGTGTCGGGGAGCTTGCGCGAGATGCCGGAGGTGTTGCCCTCGGGCACGTAGACGAGGAAACGGCCCGGGAGGCTGACCTGGCCGGTCAGCCGGGCGCCCTTGTGGCCGACGGGGTCCTTGGTGACCTGCACGAGCACGGTCTGGCCCGAGGAGAGCACCGACTCGATCTTGCGGGGCTGGCCCTCCTTGTGGCCGACGGCCGCCCAGTTGACCTCACCGGCGTAGAGGACCGCGTTGCGGCCCTTGCCGATGTCGACGAACGCCGCCTCCATCGAGGGCAGCACGTTCTGCACCCGGCCGAGGTAGACGTTGCCGATCAGCGAGGTCTGCGACTCGCGGGCGACGTAGTGCTCGACGAGCACCTTGTCCTCGAGGACACCGATCTGGGTCAGGTCGTCCTTCTGGCGGATGACCATGACGCGGTCGACGGACTCGCGGCGGGCGAGGAACTCGGCCTCGCTGACGATCGGCGCGCGCCGGCGGCCGGCCTCGCGACCCTCGCGACGGCGCTGCTTCTTGGCCTCGAGGCGGGTGGAGCCGCCGATGCTGGTGATCTCGTCCTCGGGGTTGCGCTGCTTGCGCACCCGCGTGACGGTGTTGTCCGGGTCGTCGCCGGACCCGCCGGAGTCGTCGCCGGAACGGCGGCGACGCCTGCGGCGGCGGGAGGCGCCGGTGCCCTCGGACCCGTCACCGCCCTCGGAGCCACCCGAGTCGCGGGACTCGTCGCTGTCGTCGTCGGAGTCGTCGCTGTCGTCGTCGGAGTCGGCGCTGCCGTCGGCCGGGCGGCGGCGCCTGCGGCCTCCGCGGCGGCGCCTGCGTCGGGCGGCGCCCTCGCCGTCGCCGGACTCGTCGGAGTCGCCCTGCTCGTCGTTCTCGGCGTCCTCGGCTGCGGGCTTCCTCGGCCGGGTCGGCCTTCTTCGCTGCGGCGCGCTTCCGGGGCGTCCCGGACTTCTCCTGGCGACGTCGTCCTGCGGCGTCGCCCTCGCCCTCGTCGGCCCTGGTCGCCCTCGTCGGCCTTGGCGGCGGCGGACTTCTTGGCCGCCTTCTTCCGCGGGCGCGGCGGTCTTCTTCTCCGGAGCCTGGAACAGCACCATCGGCGCGGCCGGAGCGTCGGAGCCCTCGTCGGTCGTCTCGCCCTCGGCGGGCTCGGGGGCCGCGGCCTTCTTGCGGGAGGCGGCCTTCTTCTTCGGCTTCACGGGAGCGTCGTCCGTCGGGCCGGCGCTCGTCGGTCTCGGCGCTCTCGGCGGGCGCCTCGGCGGCCTTGGCCGCCTTCTTGGCGCCGGTCTTCTTCGCGGCGGCCTTCTTGGCCGGCGCCTTCGCGGTCTTCTTCGCCGCGGCCTTCTTCACCGGCGCTTCGGCGGTGGGTTCAGCTGCGGGTCGGGTGGGTTCTGGCGGTGGATTCGGGGGTGGTGTCTGGGTTGGTGTCGTCGTTGTCGAGCACTGATGAGCCCTTCGTGCACGATCACCTGGCTGTCACCCAAGCGACGGTGCTGGTCGCGGCGTACGGCGTCGGGGCGAGCCCTGCGGCGTACGACAAAAGCCTTCGGTCGGCGACGACACCCTCCGCGGCATCGCGTCACATGTGTGATCCCCTCGCACCAACCGCGGTCGCCGGGCTGCCTAGCGCAATGAAGCTGTCACCTTCACTGCCCAGCCGCGTCGCGGTCGGGTGCCAATGGATCACCCACCGTGCCGTTCTTCTCGTCCCACGGTCCCTGGGCCAGTCGCTGCTGCAAAACGGCGGTGACCCGGAGTCCGGAAGCCTGGTGAAGAGCGGCAAGAACGTCGTCGGGTCTCACGGACGGCGAACCGTGTCGCAAGACCACGTCGAGTATCGCACACGCCTCCGGACCGGGCCGCGAATCGCCGGGCTCACCCCGGGTTCCTCGACCAGGTCGATCGAGGTGATGGCGGCGCGGGCGTCGAAGGTGCGCAGTCCCTTCTTGGTCATCCGCTCGACCACGACCTCCTCGGTCGCGAGCAGCGCACGGACCGCGTCGTCGGCCTCCTCGGCGGACACGCCGTCGATGGTGAGGCGCCACCAGGAGGCCTCCAGCCGGTCGGCCAGGGCACCTCCGGAGCTGGGCACGACCTCGAGGACGTCGAGGCCCGGAGGCAGGGCCGCGTCGATGTCGGCGTGGGCGCGCGCCGGGTCCAGCTCCTCGGCGAGCGCGATCTCGAGGTACTCCGCCTCGCTCGCCGACCCGGTCGGCGCCGCGCCGGCGTACGAGATCCGCGGGTGGGGGTTGAAGCCCGAGGAGTAGGCCATCGGGATCCGCGCGCGGAACACGGCCCGCTCGAAGGCCCGGCTGAAGTCGCGGTGGCTGGTGAACCGGAGCCGCCCGCGCTTGGCGTACCGCAGCCGCAGCCGCTGGACGGGCGGCGGCTGTTGCTGGGGCTGTTCACGCACGTCGCGTGACCCTACCCGCGCTCGGCGGGTCAGGGCAGCAGCGCCGACTTCATCTGCGCCGAGGCGTAGACCGTGGAGACCTTCTGCCCTTCCAGCCACTTGGTGAGCCGCTCGGCCTCGTCCTGGAGCGCCGCGAGCGCCTCGGAGCCCGGGTCGCCACGAGGGACGACGAGCACGACGCCGTCGGGGTCCTGGACCCAGCAGCCCACGACCCGGCCACACCACCAGGCGGTGCTGCCGCCGTTGCCGTTGGTGTCGAACAGGAAGGGACGGTCCTCGGGGTCGAGGTAGAAGTCGCGCTGCTTCCAGCCCATCGTGGTCGGGTCGAGCACCGGCAGCAGCGCGGCCCACGGCTCCGGCTCGGGCAGGTCCTCGACGTCGTCGGGCAGCAGGAAGCCCGGCCCCTCGGCGAGGGAGACCTCGACCGCGTCGAGGTCCGTCAGCGCCTGGCGTACGGCGGCCTTGGTCGACCCGAGCCACCAGACCAGGTCGGCCTCGGTGCCCGGGCCGAAGCGCTGCAGCCACCGCCGGACGAGCTCGCGATAGCCGGCGTCCGCCGGCGCCTTGGTGACCGCCTCGCCGAGCCACTCCTCGGTGAGCGTCCAGCGCGGCCGCGAGGTGCGCCAGTCGCCCTCGTTGTCGCCACGCAGGATCACGCCGGTGGCGCCGAGCGTGCCCAGCACGCGTGGCGCGATCGGCATGTGCCCGCCGTAGGACTTGCCCGGGGACATGTGCAGCCGCCGCGCCAGGGGCGGGATCTGCTCACGCAGCTCGGCGGTGGTCGCCGGCCCGTCGGCGAGGGCCTCGAGCACGGTGTTGAACATCTTGGTGATCCAGACGTCGCCGCGCTTGGCGATCCCGTTGGCCTCGACCTCCTTGGCGAGCCGGGTGCGCAGCATCTGGGCCACCCGGTCGGAGGCGCTCCCCCACACGTGCGGCAGCACGTCGCGGGGGAAGACGAACATGGTGCGGCGCATCGCGAGCTGCTTGACCACCGACCGGTCGGCGTAGAGCGCCCGGGCGATGTCCTCGCGGGTGGCGTCGGAGCGGGCGGCCACCGAGAGGTAGACGCTCGGCGCCTCGGTCGCGTGCAGGCAGGCGACCGACTCGACCGCCGCCTCGACCGTCTCGACCCGGGCCGCCAGGGCGTGCCTGACCCCGAGCCGCGCACGCCGTTGCCCGTCGGAGATCTCGCGCATGCCGCGATCCTCGCACCCGGCGCCGACAGGCCGGTGCGGCTCCGGCACGATGCTCGGGTGCCCGCACCGACCCGCAGCCGCCTCCAGCGCGGGCTGGTGATCCTCGGCATCGTGGTGCTCGCCTTCAACCTGCGCCCGGCCGCGGTCAGTGTCGGTCCGGTCCTGGGCGAGGTCAGCGACGGCCTCGGCATGACGACCACCGAGACCGGCGTACTCACCTCGCTGCCGGTGCTCGCGTTCGCCGTGTTCGGCGCCCTCGCTCCGCGCCTGGCGCGGCTGGTCGGCCTGCACCGGGTGACCCTGGTGGCGCTGCTGTGCGTGGTGGCCGGGCTGGGCGTGCGCGCCTCGGTCGACTCGCCGACGGTGTTCCTGCTGCTCTCCCTGCTCGCGCTGGCCGGGATGGCGACCGCCAACGTGCTGCTGCCCTCTCTGGTGAAGCTGCACTTCCCGAACCACGTGGGGCTGATGACCTCGGTCTACTCGACCGCCCTCGCGATCGGGCTGACCTCGGCATCGGTGCTCACCGTCCCGATCAGCGAGGCGTACGACGGATGGCGCTCCGGCCTGTTCGTGTGGTCGTTGACCGCCGCGATCGCGGTGCTGCCCTGGCTGGCCCTGATCGGCCACGACCGCCGGCCCGAGGAGGTGAAGGGCAACATCGGCCTGCTCGACGTCGCCCGCACCCGGCTCGGCTGGCTGATGGCGCTGTTCTTCGGGCTGCAGTCGTTGCAGGCGTACTCGATCTTCGGCTGGTTCGCCGAGCTCTACCGCGACGCCGGGTTCTCGGCGCACACGGCCGGGCTGCTGCTCGGCGTGATCACCGGCATCAGCATCCCGTTGTCCTTCCTGATCCCCTGGCTGGTCTCCCGGATGCACAACCAGACCCTGCTGATGTGCCTGGTGATGGGCTGCTACCCGCTCGGCTACCTCGGCCTGATCTTCGCCCCGGCCTCGGGAGCGTGGGCGTGGGCGGTGCTGGTCGGCATCGGTACGACGACCTTCCCGCTGATCCTGACCCTGATCGGGCTGCGCGCCCGGACACCGGCAGGGACGGCCGCCCTGTCGGGGTTCGCGCAGTCGATCGGCTACCTCATCGCGGGCATCGGACCGTTCGGGATCGGCCAGCTCAACGACCTCTCCGGAGGCTGGACGGTGCCGCTGATCGCGCTGCTGGTCGTGACGGTCCCCCAGCTGTTCCTCGGGCTGGCGGTGTCGCGACCGGCGTACGTCGAGGACGAGCTGGACAGCCGGGACGACGACCGCGCCGGCGACGCCACAGGCCCGAGATCCTGAGCGTCACCGGCGCGGTCGATCAGCCGGTCAGCGCGGGAAGCGGTTGATGCTGCCCGGACCGGTCGGACCCGTCGGGCCGAGCACCCCGGGAGCCATCTGGCCCACGAACAGCTTGAACTTCGTCGCCTCCACCGCCACCGGGTCCTTGATGGACCGGACCGTGACGATCTTGCCGTTGCGGATGGTCGAGATCCGGCCGCCGAACAGCTCGGCGACGTAGACCTTGCCGTTCCACACCGCCAGGTTGGTGGCGCCGGCGAACCCGCCGTGGATCCGGATCACCCTGCCGTGCTTGGTGATCTTGTAGACCGCGCCGCGCGCACCGAGGCTCGGGTCCTCGGGACCGCCGGGGAGCACCGAGACCCAGAGGTTGCCGTGGCCGTCACGCTCGACGTCGGTCGGCACCGGCTCGAAGGCGTAGCGCACGCCCACGAGGCAGCTGGGCGCCCCCATCCTGGTCACCATCTGCTGGGTGAAGGTGATGGGCTGGCGGGGCAGCAGCGCGACCACGGAGATCTTGCCGCGCTTGGTGACCTTGAGGATGTCGTTGCCGGCGGCCTCGGCGATCGCCCAGGCTCCGCCCGGGAGCGCCTCGAGCTGGTAGGGGTGCGAGTCCACGATGCCGGTGTAGCGAGCGCTACCGGGCTGCTGGCTGTTGAAGAAGTCGGCCGCGCACTGGCTGTAGTTCTTGATGATCCCGTAGTGCACCTTGGCGTCGGGGTTGTGCGTGACCTCGAAGTGCCGGATGTTGACGACCTTGGCCTTGCGCCCGGGCTGGCGTACGACGAGCCGGCTGTAGCTCTTCTGCGGGGTGGCGGTGTAGGCGAGCTTCTTGCCCGAGACCGCGACGCCCTCGGCCCCCGCGTGCGAGATCACCTGCTTGTGGCCGTTGCGAAGCCGCGTGATGGTGCCCTGGAAGCCGTCGGTCCACCACACGGTGCCGCCGCGTACGGCGATCTGGAACGGCGCCAGCACGGACGAGTCGAGCTTGCGTGCGTCCGGTGGAGCGGACTTGGCCGCCGCCGGTGCCGTCGCGGACGCGGTCAGCGCCAGTGCGGCGGAGACGGCCGCGACGGTGGTCGTGATCAGGGTCTTCTTGCGCAGACTCATGGATCCTCCACGGGATGTGAGCACCGCATCGGGCGGTCCCGATACGGCCCGGCGGCCTCCCCCGCCGCCAGATTTCTCGGGACGCTACCGACGGGTCGCCTATTCGGTCTGCCCCCGTTCCGTAATGTCCGTGTCGCGGTCTAGGCCGTGTGCGACCCCGGACGGACCCAACCGGTCTCGTAGGCGAGCACGACCAGCTGCGCGCGGGAGCGTCTCCCGAGCTTGGCGAAGAACCGGTTCATGTGGGTCTTCACGGTGGCCTCCGAGACCACCAGCGTCGCGGCGATCTCGGTGTTGCCGAGCCCCTCTGCCACGAGTCCCAGCACCTCCCGCTCCCGTTCGGTGAGCGAGGCGAGCGCTTCGGGGACACCGGTGGACGGAGCCGGCCCCCGGACGTGCTGCTCGATCAGGCGTTGGGTCAGCGAGGGCGAGAGCAACGCCTCCCCCGCACTCACCGTCTCGATCCCGGCCACCAGGCGGTCGGGCGCCGTCGCCTTCAACAGGAAGCCGGCGGCCCCGGCCCGCAGGGCCCCGTAGACGTAGGAGTCCACGTCGTACGTCGTCAGCACCAGCACCCGGCTCTCGAGCCGCCGAGCCGCGATCTCGCGCGTGGCGGCGATGCCGTCGAGCACGGGCATCCGGATGTCCATCAGCACCACGTCGGGGCACAAGGACGCCACGGCCTCCACCGCTTGCCGCCCGTCGGCGGCCTCGCCGAGGACCTCGATCCCACGTGCCTCGAGGACCATCCGGAGGCCCGACCTGATCAGGTCCTGGTCGTCGGCGATCACCACGCTGGTCATGGCTGATCCACCGGCAGCGTCGCTGCCAGCTCGAAGTGGCCGTCGGTTGCACCATGGGAGAGCGTGCCGCCGAGCAGCGCCACGCGCTCGGCCAAACCCCTCAGCCCCAGTCCCGAGCCCATCGAGGGCCGTGCCGGACCGGTCGGGTTCGTGGCCCGGATCGCGACCCCGTCGCCGAGCCCGCTCACCTCGAGGCTGGCCGTCCCGCGGCCATAGCGCAGTGCGTTGGTCAGCGCCTCCTGCGCGATCCGGTACGCCGAGACGTCGATCCCGGCCGGCAGCGGAGCGAGCTCCTGGTCGACGGACAGCGCCACCTCGAGCCCCTCGGCGCGGAACTCCTCCACCAGCCGGTCGAGGTCGGCGACACCCGGCGCCGGGCTCAGTCCGAGCTCGTCGGCGTCGTCGCGGATCACGTGCAGCAGCCGACCCGTCTCGACCAGCGCGCGACGGCCGGTGTCCGCGACGTCGCGCAGCACCCTCTCGGCGCGATCGGGATCGGTGCGCACGAGGTCCTGGGCCGCGGCCGTCTGGACGACCATCGCACTCACCGAGTGCGCGATGACGTCGTGCAGCTCGCGAGCGATCCGGTCGCGCTCGGCCCTGACCGCTTCGCGAGTGACCAGCTCCTCGCGCTCCTCGAGAAGCTCCTTCTGCGTCGCGAGCCGACGCACCAGCCGTCCGAAGACGTACGGCGGGACGAGCAGCGTCGCGACGAACACGACGTCGGAGAAGTTGTGGTCCCTCGCGTCCTGGAACACGTAGTCGCTGAAGGCGACCAGGGCGATCACGGCGACGCCGGCCAGCCCGCGGAGATCGGCGATCCACCGCGCCAGGGTGTACACCGAGACGGCCAAGAACAGCAGGGGCACTGCAGGCTCGTCGAGCTGCGGTCCGACGTACGGCATCACGAGGAGGACGCACGGCGCCAGTGTGCCCACGATGAGCGGCGCCCGCCTGCGGAAGGCGAGCAGCACGGCGGTCACGAGCTCGAAGGCGATGCCCCAACCCCACCGGTCCGGGCGCAGCGTCGCCATCTCGACGGCACCGAGCACGAAGATGCTGCCGGCGAGCACAGCGTCGAAGCGTCCCGGCGGAATCTGCCTGCCCACGACCGCAGGCTACGACGGGCGCGACCCCTGAGTCCGTCAACCCGGGGGTGGAGATCGGTCCCATCTGCGGGGTGACGACCACGGCATCCTCGCGTTCCTAGCGTCGGAACGACCGCAATGGCTTCGACTGCTGGAGGCAACGACATGAACGAGAGAGCGATCGGACGACTGGCCTGGGTGATGGCGTGGGTCGGCCTCGTCGTGGGCCAGTTCCACGCGATGGCCCGCCACAACACCACCGACGGCAAGGAGGATCTGCAGACTCTGGGCGACGCGGGTCTGGTCGGACCCCGCCCGCGACTTCTTCAAGCCGGTCCTCGACTGGGCGAACCCCGACGCCGTCTACCTGACCTACGGGAAGATCTGGCTCCCGGTGTTCGTGGCGTTCACCCTGTGCGCCTTCGTCGTACGTCGACGCCGGCAGCCCGTCGGCTTCGAGAAGTGGGCCTGGCGGATCGCGCTCACCGGCTACGTCCTGGCGTGCGTCGGCGTCTTCTGCGACTACTGGACCCAGTGGGACACCTACAACGCCTTCTTCGACGTGGCCTTCCTGATCACCCTTCCGGGCTTCATGTTGACGCTGCTCGGCTCGACGCTCCTGGGCATCGTCCTGCTGCGCCGGGAGTTCGTGCCGCGCTCGAGCGCGTGGCTGCTGGCCCTGACGCTCCCGCTGGCCTTCGGCATCCTGCAGGTCACGTCCATGGGGAGTGCCGCCCTGCCGGTGATGTTCGCGTTCGGCATCGCCGGCCGGCGACTGGCCCGGGCATCGGAGCCCGCGAACACGACTCCCTCGATGACGCGACCGGTGCACTCCGGTTGACGCCCGCCATGTACGCACGCCCCTGGCGCGGGTAAGACTGTCTCCATGGAGCTGAGGGAGCGCCAGGGGCAGCTCTCCGCCTTGCAGCAGTACGCCCGGGAGGCACGCGACGGCCGAGGCCGCCTGGTGCTGGTGTCCGGGGAGGCGGGGGTCGGCAAGTCCGCCCTGGTGGAGGCATTCGTCGAGGAGTGCGCGTACGCCCGCGTGCTGACGGGCGCCTGCGACGGGCAGTTCACGCCGCGACCGCTGGGTCCACTGCTGGACATCGCGGTCCAGGCGGGCGGCACGCTCGGTCGGCTGGTGGCCGAGGCGGCGCCCCGCGAGTCGCTCTTCGCGGCAGCGCGCGACGAGCTCGCCGACGGGCCGCTGACGATCGCGGTGGTCGAGGACGTGCACTGGGCCGACGAGGCCACCCTCGACCTGATCCGCTTCCTGGCCCGACGGCTGCGGGATGCGCGTTGCCTGCTGCTGGTGACCTACCGCGACCAGGGTCTGCCGTTCAACGACCCGTTGCTGATCTCGCTGGGTGACCTGTCCTCGCTCCCGGGCACCCGCCGGATCGCCGTACCTCCCTTGACGCGGGCGGCCGTCGACGAGCTCGCCGTCGACGGACCGGTGTCCGGCGAGGAGCTCTACCGGCTCACGCGCGGCAACCCGTTCTACGTCGGCGAGGTCCTGCGCGGCGTGCCGGGCGAGGTCCCGCCGTCGGCCCGTGACGCGGTGCTGGCACGACTCGCGCAGCTGCCTCCCGCCGGCCTGCGGTACGCCGAGGCGGCCTCCCTGCTCGGCACCCGGATCGACCCGGCCCTGCTCATCGAGGTCGGCGGTGACGACCCCACGGCCCTCGACGCGCTGGTCTCCTCGGGGCTGCTGGTCGGCGACGGGTCCGGGCTGCGCTTCCAGCACGAGCTGGCCCGCGTCGCGGTGGAGCAGGAGACCGCGGCCCACCGGCGCCAGCCGTTGCACGAGCGGATCCTCGCCGCGCTCGTCGAGCGGGGCGTCGCCGACGACGCGCGGCTCGCCTACCACGCGGAGGGAGCCTCCGACGCCGCCGCGGTGCTCCGCTACGCACCCGAGGCCGCCCGTCGCGCGGCCGCGCTGCGCTCCCACCGCGAGGCCGCCCTGCAGCTCGAGCGCGCCCTCCGGTTCGCCGACGACGAACCCGTCACCACCCGCGCCCGGCTGTACGACGCCCTGGCCCGCGAGATCTCCCTCCTCGACCGGTGGGACATCGCCGCCGAGCACGCCCAGCAGGCACTCGCGCTCTGGGAGGAGGCCGACGACGCCGAGGCCCGGTCGGGCACCGAGTCGTTCCTGTGCCGGGTGATGTGGCGGCTCAACCGCGGCAAGGAGGCGCTCGCGCTGGCCCAGCAGGCGGTCGCTCACCGCGGAGGGCCTCGGCGACACCCCCGCACTGGCACGCGCCACCACCGACCTCGCCGCCCTGCTCTGCGAGGAGGTCCGCAACGAGGAGGTGCTGGAGGTGCTCGACCGGGCCGAGCGACTGGCGCGGAGCCTCGACCTGCCCGACGTGCTCAGCGACGCCCTCAACACGCGGGCCTGCGTGCTCGGGATGATGGAGGATCCCGCCTGGTTCGAGGTGATGCGCACCAGCATCGAGATCGCCCGGGAGCACGCGCTGCACAGCCAGAGCGGGCGCGGCTACGCCAACATGCACGACCTCCTGGCCAGGGCGCACCGGTTCCCCGAGGCCGTGAGCTGGTACCGCGAGGGGATGGCCTACTGCAACGACCACGACATCGCCACCTACGGCAGCTGCCTGCTCGCCGGGCAGGCAGCGGTCGAGCTCGACCTGGGCCACTGGGACGAGGCCGAGTCGATGAGCCAGCAGGTCCTCGCCAAGCCCTACCTCTCCCCCGCCAACGCGATCCCGCCCCACAAGACCCTCGGCCAGCTGCTCGGCCGGCGGGGCGACCCGGAGGCCATGCAGCACCTCGACGTGACCGTGGAGTCGGCGACCGACACCGGAGAGGCGGGATGGCTCGGGATCACGCTGCCCGAGCGCGCCGAGATCCACTGGCTGCGGGGCGACACCGACGCGGCCGCGGACGACCTCCAGCGGGCGTGGCCGGTCGTCGCGAAGATGAACGGCTGGCGCCGCGGACTCGTGGCCGTCTGGCTGCGTCGTCTCGGCCAGCCGATCGACGTCGACATCGACATCGACGCCCTGCCCGAGCCGGCGCGGCTCTCCCTCGCGCGGCGAGCACGAGGCCGCGCGCCGAGGCGTGGGAGTCGCTGCTCTGCCCGTGGGAGGCGGCGCTCGGCGCGCTACGACGCCGGCACGGAGGCGTCCCTGCGCGAGGCGCTGGCGGGCTTCGAGGCGCTCGGGGCCGACGCGGCAGTTCGGCTGTGCCGGCGAGAGCTCCGACGGCTCGGCGTACGTTCGGTGCCGGCCGGTGCCCGGGCCAGCACCCGCGAGCACCCTGCCGGGCTGACCCCACGTGAGAGCGAGGTGCTCGAGCTCCTCGTGGAGGGCCTGCGCAACGACGAGATCGCCGGCCGGCTGGTGATCTCGGTCAAGACCGTCGACCACCACGTCTCGGCGGTGCTCGGCAAGCTCGGCGTGAGCTCGCGCAACGCGGCAGCCAGCGAGGCCCGGCGCCTCGGGCTCGACGCGCTCCCCAGATAGGGAACGCCCGCTGCCAAGATGGGGAGTTCTCCGGATCTCCCCAGGTCTCCGCGCTCCTAGCGTCGAGGTGTTCCGAAACACCCACCTAAGGAGGAGCGCCATGCCGCTCTACATGGACGTACACCGCCTCGACGGCGGAGTCGCTGTCGACGACGTCGCCAAGGCCCACATGGCCGACCTGCAGACGCAGGACAAGTACGGCGTCGACTACCAGCGCTACTGGGTCGACGAGAAGCAGGGAGCCATCTTCTGCCTGGTCGAGGCCCCGTCGGCCGACGCAGCGAGCACCGTGCACCGGGAGGCGCACGGCCTCGTCGCCGAGGAGATCTTCGAAGTCAAGGAGGGCTCGTGATGCGGGGACGGATGCTCGCCATCGCCCTGGCCGCCGGAGTCGCCCTCTCGGGAGTGCTGCTCGCTCCCCCGGCCACGGCCGGTGTCGCGCCACGACGTGCACGCCGCCCGGGTCGCCACCCGGCACTTCCAGACCCCGGCGCCGGCGATCAAGCAGGGCTTCGGCCTGGTGCGTGACAAGAAGGGGATCGCCTGCATCGCCATGCCCGGCATGGGCGCGATGGGCGTCCACTACCTGCTGGGCTCGCGGCTCGACGGGAAGATCCAGCTGCGCAAGCCGGAGGCTCTCGTCTACCGGTTCGCCCGCAACGGGCACCTGCGCCTGGCCGCGCTCGAGTACCTCGTGCTCCGCTCCGACTGGGAGAAGGTCCACGGCGCGAACGCCCCCCGGCCGAAGCTGTTCGGCCACACCTTCAACCGGACCCTCGCGGGCAACCGGTTCGGGCTCCCGGAGTACTACTCCCTGCACGCCTGGGTGTGGAAGCACAACCCGATGGGTCAGTTCACGATGTGGAACCCGAAGGTCTACTGCCCGCCGGGGATCTAGACGACCGACAACGGCAGCAGCGTCTGCCCCGTGGGGCCGATCTGGATGTCGGTGCCCATCTCGGGGCAGACGCCGCAGTCGTAGCAGGGGGTCCAGCGGCAGTCCTCGACGTCGACCGAGTCGGGGTCGAGGGCGTCCTCCCAGTCCTGCCACAGCCAGTCCTTGTCGAGGCCGGAGTCGAGGTGGTCCCAGGGCAGCACCTCGTCGTAGGTCCGCTCCCGGGTGGTGAACCAGTCGAGGTCCACGCCGTACGACGCCAGGACTCGCTCCGCAGAACCGATCCAGCGGTCGTAGGAGAAGTGCTCGCTCCAGCCGTCGAAGCGGCCGCCGTCGCGCCAGACCTCCTCGATGACCCGGCCCACCCGGCGGTCGCCGCGCGAGAGCAGTCCTTCGATGATCCCGGGCTTGCCGTCGTGGTAGCGGAAGCCGATCGCCCGGCCGTAGCGACGGTCGGAGCGCACCTCGTCGCGGAGCTTGCGCAGCCGCTCGTCGGTCGTCTCCACGTCGAGCTGGGAGGCCCACTGGAACGGCGTGTGCGGCTTCGGCACGAACCCGCCGATCGAGACGGTGCAGCGGATGTCGTTGTGGCCGGCCACCTCGCGACCCTTCGCGATCACCTTCTTGGCCAGGTCGCCGATCGCGAGCACGTCCTCGTCGGTCTCGGTGGGCAGCCCGCACATGAAGTAGAGCTTCACCTGCCGCCAGCCGTGGGAGTACGCCGCGGCGACCGTGCGGATCAGGTCCTCCTCGGTGACCATCTTGTTGATCACCTTGCGCATCCGCTCCGACCCGCCCTCGGGCGCGAAGGTCAGCCCCGAGCGACGACCGTTGCGCGAGAACTCGTTGGCCAGGGTGATGTTGAAGGCGTCGACGCGGGTGCTGGGCAGGGACAGCGAGACGTTGGAGCCCTCGTAGCGGTCGGCCAGCCCCTTCGCCACCTCGCCGATCTCGGAGTGGTCGGCGCTGGACAGCGACAGCAGGCCGACCTCCTCGAAGCCGGACTTGCGGATGCCGTTCTCGACCATGTCGCCGATCGTCGAGATGGACCGCTCCCGGACCGGGCGCGTGATCATCCCGGCCTGGCAGAACCGGCAGCCGCGGGTGCAGCCCCGGAAGATCTCCACGCTGAACCGCTCGTGCACGGTCTCGGCGAGCGGCACCAGCGGGTTGCGCGGGTAGGGCCACGCGTCGAGGTCCATCAGCGTGTGCTTCCGCACGCGGTCGGGTACGCCGGGCCGGTTGGGCGTCACGGCGAGCAGGGCACCCTGGTCGTCGTAGGACACGTCGTAGAACCGGGGCACGTAGACACCACCGCTGGCGGCGAGCCGCCACAACAGCTCGTCGCGACCACCCGGCGAACCCTCGCCCTTCCACTCCCGGACGACCTCGCTGATCGCGAGCACGATCTCCTCGCCGTCGCCGAGCACGACGGCGTCGACGAAGTCGGCGATCGGCTCGGGGTTGAACGCCGCGTGGCCCCCGGCGAGCACGATCGGGTCCTCGTCGGTGCGGTCCTCGGTGTGCAATGGGATACCCGCGAGGTCGAGCGCGTTCAGCATGTTGGTGTAGCCCAGCTCGGTGGAAAACGAGACGCCGAAGACGTCGAAGTCTCGTACTGGACGGTGCCCGTCCACCGTGAACTGCGGAATCCCGTGCTCACGCATCACCGACTCCATGTCGGGCCAGACCGAGTAGGTCCGTTCTGCGAGCAAACCCTCGCGCTCGTTGAGGATTTCGTAGAGGATCTGCACACCCTGGTTCGGCAGGCCCACCTCGTACGCGTCGGGGTACATCAACACCCAACGGACGTCGGCCTCGTGCCACGGCTTCTGGACGGAGTTGAGTTCGCCGCCGACGTACTGGATGGGCTTGCTCACTCCCCCCAGATGTGGCTCGAGCGAGGCGAAGATCGACTCACCAGTTGAGACGCGCATGCATGAACCTTCCAGATTTGGGGGAAGACCCAGAGTACGTGTTTGCCCAGAACGCGGGGTGCTGCCCAGCACTGTCATGCCTGCTCTAGCCCGAGCGTCCAAGGGGGGTCGGGTGCGCGACATAGCCATGTCATGGCGTCCGTCCCGACGCCTCTCGACCCGAGCCATGTGGGTCGCTGTGGCTGGTGTGCCTGGTGCTCACTCCCGGTGCGCTGGTCCTGCAGTACGTCACCGGTCGTCAGGTCGACGGCGTCAGCTGGATCCGTGCCGGCGCCCTGGTCGTCTTCCTGTGGCTGACGCTGGCCTGGCTGTGGCCGGTGCGTGCCCAGCGCAGCGCGCGTCCTGGCGCTGACCCTGGTGCTCGCGTTCGCCACCTACGTCCTCACCACGTTCCTCCTCGGCCTCGGCTGGCTCGAGGCCTCGCGCATCGGCGCGGCCGCCGTGGTGCAGGCCGTCGTCACGCTCGCCTTCTACCGGTGGCGCATCGGTGACGACAACCTCACCCCGCACCGGCCGAGCGACATCGTGTCGCTGTTCCTGGCGAGCGTCGTCGGCGTGCTCGTCGCGCTGCCGATCGGGCCGGCTCCCGGCATCTGGCTGACCAGCGACGGCTTCGACGTCTTCGCCTGGGGCGCGCTCAGCACGGCCTACATGTTCGTCGGCAGCGCCTGCGTGATGCTGCTCGTCCAGCGCCGACCCCGCAGCGAGGCGATCCCGACCCGGCTCTTCGACGTCTACGTGCAGCTGCTGGTCACCGCCGCCTCGCTCGGCGTCGTGTTCACCTTCAACGACC
The DNA here is from genome assembly GCA_963797505.1 of uncultured Actinomycetota bacterium. Taxonomy (GTDB): domain Bacteria; phylum Actinomycetota; class Actinomycetes; order Propionibacteriales; family Nocardioidaceae; genus Marmoricola. The sequence goes on from CAWCQB010000011.1 coordinate 194,434, forward strand.
TGCCGCTGACCTGGATCGTGCTCCTCCCGGCCGTCTGGGCGGGCCTCACGATGGGTCCGTGGACGTCGGCCGCCTACAGCCTGACCGGCACCCTCGCCGTCGTCTTCGCCCAGACGATCACCGTGATGAACGCGCCTGCCGGGGCAGTACGACCTCGAGAACATCGTGGTGCTGGACAGCCTGATGACGGCGTTCGTCTTCGTCGTCCTGCTGCTGTCCCTGGTCCGCGACCAGCGCGCCTACCTCGCCAACGAGGTCGTCCGGCGTCGCCAGGAGGCGATGGACCAGGCCGGCCTGCTCGGCACCGTCTTCGAGTCGATCAACGAGGCCCTGGTGCTGATGGACACCCTCGGCGTCGTACAGCTCCACAACGCGGCGGCCGTGCAGATCCTGGGCCGCGACAAGCTCACCACCGAGCCGTCGCGCTGGCTGCGCCGGCTGGCGGAGTCGCCGTCGTTCACCTACGGCTTCAACCGCGACGGGTCCGAGGACGGCCTGCGGATGCTCGCCGTACAGCTGGCGCGGGTGACGTACGCCGGGTCCGACGGTGTCGTGGCCATCGTCCGGGACGTCACCACCGAGCAGCGCCGGATCGAGGAGCTGGCCAGCTTCGCCGCCGTCGCCGCCCACGACCTGAAGAGCCCCCTCACCGCCGTCCAGGGATGGCTCGAGGTGGCCGAGGACGTGATGGACTCCGACCCGACGATGGCCGCCGAGGCGCTCGAGCGCGGCCGGCACGCCACCGACCGGATGTCGCAGGAGATCGAGGACTGGCTCACCTACAACGTCGCCCGCGAGGGCGTGCTGCAGCCCGAACCCGTCGAGCTGCAGCCGGTGCTCGATGCCCTGGTGAAGAACTACCCGGACGTCGACTTCGTGGTCCGCACGCCCGACTCCGTGATGGCCGACCGGACGCTCCTCCAGCACCTGCTGGTCAACCTGGTCAGCAACGCGGCGAAGTACACCCTCCCCGGCGAACGTCCCTCGGTGACCATCCGCAGCTTCTCCGGCGGTGACCGTGGCTGGGTCCGGCTCTACATCGTCGACGCCGGCATCGGCATCCCGGAGGGCGAGGAGGCGGCCATCTTCGAGCCGTTCCGTCGCGCCTCGACCGTCAAGGACACCTACGAGGGCTCCGGCCTGGGCCTGGCGCTCTGCAAGCGCATCGTGCGCCGCCACGGCGGCCTGATCAGCGCCCAGCGCAACGAGGGACCCGGCACCACGATCACCGTGACGCTCCCGCGCGCCTGACCGCTGCGTAGGCTGCGCGCATGAGCGCCGACCCCCACTCGCGAAGCCTCAGCTGGACCGCGGGTCGTGCCGCCGGTCTCGTTGCTCGCACTGGTGCTGGTGTGGGGGCGGCACCCCGGCGTGGTCGGGCTGAGCGTCGTCGCCGTCGTACTCGCGGCCGCCGTCCTCGCCGCCGTGCACCACGCAGAGGTGGTGGCCCACCGCGTCGGCGAGCCCTACGGGTCCCTCGTGCTCGCGGTGGCCGTCACGGTCATCGAGGTGGCGCTGATCCTCACCCTGATGGTCAGCGGCGGCAAGGACACCTCGGTGCTGGCCCGCGACACGGTCTTCGCCGCCGTGATGATCACCTGCAACGGCATCGTCGGCCTGTGCCTGCTCACCGGAGCCATCAGGTTCGGCACCACCCACTTCAACGCCGAGGGCACCGGGGCGGCGCTGGCGACGGTCGTCACCCTGGCCACCACCTGCCTGGTGCTGCCGAACTTCACCACGACCACACCGGGCCCGGAGTTCTCCGGCAGCCAGCTGGCCTTCGTCGCCATCGCCTCGCTGACGCTGTACCTGATGTTCGTGGTCACCCAGACGGTCCGGCATCGCGACTTCTTCCTGCCGGTGACCTCCGAGGGTGACCTGCTCGAGGAGGACGAGCACGCCGCGCGCCCGTCGGACCGGCGCGCGCTGATCAGCCTCGGCCTGCTGCTCGATCTCGCTGGTGGCCGTCGTCGGGCTGGCCAAGGTCGAGTCCTCGCCCATCGAGGACGCCGTGGCCTCGCTCGGCCTCCCCAGGCGTCGTCGGCGTCATCATCGCCCTGCTGGTGCTGCTGCCCGAGTCGATCGCCGCGTTCAACGCCGCCCGCCGTGGTCGCACCCAGATCAGCCTCAACCTCGCGCTGGGGTCCGCCATGGCCAGCATCGGGCTGACCATCCCGACGATCGCGGTGGCCTCGATCTGGCTCGACGGCCCGCTGCGGCTGGGGCTGGACCCGACCCACATCGTGCTGCTGGCGCTGACCTCGGTGGTGAGCGTGCTGACGGTGGTCCCGGGCCGCGCGACCAGGCTCCAGGGCGGCGTCCACCTGGTCGTGCTGGCGGCGTTCCTGGTGCTCACCCTCCAGCCCTGACGCCGCGTCGCGACCGGCGCGTTTCGTGACGACTTTTCGCACATCTGTGCGAGGTGTCGCTAAATCACCCCATTGTCCAGACGCTGAGGCCTCTCGCTCCGTAGACTGACGTTCAGGGAAAAAGGGACAAATGCGACGTGTAATCGAGACACCAGTGCACGCGCCCTCGCACACTGGTGCCGGGGCGTTCACACCCATGTCCTGGGCACAGGCCGCTCCCTACTTCCTCTTCGCGGCTGCCTGCTACCTCGCGGCGCCGTACCTCGGACTGAGCAGCTTCACGGTCGACCACCGCATCGCGGAGGTGTGGCCCCCCGGCGGCGTCGGCTTCGTGCTGCTCACCACGGTCTGGTGGGCCGGACGGCGGGTCATCGCGCTGACCCTGGCCTGCATGGCGCTCGTCTTCTTCGTCACGGCGGCGCTGATGTGGCACGACCTGCCACCGGCGCTGTGGATGGCGCTGGTCGGGGCGGGCCAGCCGTTCCTGATGGCCTGGATGTACCGCCGGCGCCTGCACCACACCGGCTGGGCGCCGGAGAGCCAGCAGGACGTCGCCTCGCTGCTGTTCGCGGCCGTCAGCTCCTCGCTGCTCCTGGCCCTCGTGGGCGGGTTCCCGACGCTGAACCCCGACGACCTGCCGACCGCCTTCCTGTGGTGGTGGGTGCTGCGCAACACGGTGTTCTGCTTCGTCGGGGGCGTGACCTTCATGGTGATGTTCTACGGACCGCGCCACGGCGCCCTGACACCCACGTCCTGGCTGAACCGCATCGGCCTGGCGATCACGACCTTCGTCTGCGTCTACGGCAGCTACCACGACCCGTCGCTCCCCCTGTCGTGGCTGGTGATCATTCCCAGCGTCTGGGGCGGGCTCACCCTGACGGTCCGGGGCACCGGCTACCTGTGCATCACCCTCGCCCTCGCCGCGGCGTCGATGTCCTACCTCCCCCAGAACCAGTTCGGGTACGACGGCGCCTTCCCGGCGTCGTCGATCATGGACCTGCTCGTGATCGCGTGCGCCGCGTTCTTCCTCCTGCTGGCGCTGATGCGCGAGCAACGCGCGGCGCTGATCGCCGAGCTCGACCGCAAGGGTGTCGAGTCGGAGAACCAGCGCCGGATGCTGGAGACCGTCTTCGACTCGATGAGCGACGGCGTCGTCATCGTCGACAACGCCCAGGTGTCGATGTACAACGCCGCGGCACGACAGCTGCTCGGTCGTCCGGTGCCGGCGGGAACGCCCGCCTCGTGGGCGGCGGACTTCGGGCTGTCGGCCGCGGACGGCGGCCGGCTCAGCGACGCGGTGCTCCATGACGCGCTCTGGGTCGAGGCCGACGACCCCGCGAAGACGCTCCAGGTGCTGGTCGAGCACGACGGCTCCTCGCGCACCCTGGACATCACCGCCCAGCCCATCGGCTCGTCCGACGAGCGATCCACCATGGTGCTGCTGCACGACGTGACCGCCCAGCGTGCGCGCATGCGCGAGCTGAGCAACTTCGCCGGCATGGTGGCCCACGACCTGCGCGGGCCGCTCACGGTGCTCGACGGCTGGCTCGAGGTCGTCGAGGACGGCGACGCGGTCGTGGACGCCGAGCTGGTCGATGACGCCGTCCGCAAGGCACGGGAGTCCAGCCGCCGCATGCGCCAGGTGATCGAGGACTGGCTGAACTACACGGTCGTCCAGAACGGTCAGCTCCGTCCGGAGCCGGTGAAGCTGTTCGGCGTCGCGAGCGAGCTCGTCGACGGTCGCCGGGCCAGCTGGGCCGGCGGGCTCGAGCCGGAGTTCAGCCTCGACCTCGAGCACAGCGTGCTCGCCGATCCCGGCCTGCTGCGCCAGCTCCTCGACAACCTCGTCGGCAACGCCATCAAGTACACCGCGCCCGACCAGCAGCCGTGGGTGCAGATCAGGTCCGAGGCCGACGACGAGCCGGGCTGGATCCGCGTCGAGGTCGTCGACCGCGGCGTCGGCATCCCCGAGGGCGAGGAGGAGCTGATCTTCGAGGAGTTCCACCGCGGCCCGCAGGAGGGCCGCTCAGCCGGGACCGGGCTCGGTCTCGCGCTGACCCGACGGATCGTCGCGCTGCACGGAGGCCACATGCTGGCCCGCCGCAACCCCGAGGGCGGCTCGACGTTCCTGTTCACCCTGCCCGAGGCGTGAGGGCGACTACCTCGAGCGAGGTCTGACCGCCCGCGAGGCCATGCTGCCGCGCATCGCGATGTTCTGGAGCAGGCCGACGGCCATCATCGAGGCGAACATGGAGGACCCGCCGTACGACACGAGCGGGAGGGGTACGCCGGTGACCGGCATGATGCCCAGGCACATGCCGATGTTCTGGAAGGTCTGGAAGGCGAACCAGCAGGCGATGCCGGCCGCCGCGACCCGGCCGAACATGTCGTCGGCGTGCATCGAGATGTGCAGCGCGCGCCACAGCAGCACGGCGAACAGCAGGATCAGCACGCCGGCACCGATCAGCCCGAGCTCCTCGCCGGCGACGGTGAAGATGAAGTCGGTGTGCTGCTCGGGGACGAACCGCGAGCGGGTCTGGGAGCCGCCGAACAGCCCCTGCCCGAACAGGCCGCCGTTGCCGATCGCGATCCGCGCCTGGGTGGTGTTGTAGCCGGCGCCACGTGGGTCGAGGGCGGGATCGGTGAACGCCATGAAGCGGTTGATCTGGTACTGCTTCAGCACCCCCGCCATGATGGCCATCGTCGCGACGGCGCTGCCGGCGACGAACAGCGAGATCAGCCAGCGTCGCGGGACGCCTGCGACCGCGAGCACGCCGAACACGGTGGCGGTGAGCACCAGCATGGTGCCGAGGTCGGGCTGCAGGATGATCAGCAGCGCCGGGATGCCGGCGATCACGCCCATCAGGGCGACGTCGACCGCGCCGACCCGTCGCTGGCGGGAGTTCTCGACGCGCTCGGCGATGATCATCGCCATCCCGATGACCACGGCGAGCTTGGCGAACTCCGCCGGCTGGATGGAGAGCCCGCCGAGCATCAGCCACGACCGCGAGCCGTTGATCGTCGTACCCATCACGAGGACCAGCAGCAGCCCGATGACCGAGCCGACGTAGACGAGCGGCGTCACGATGCGCACCCAGCGGTGGTCGGTCGCCATCACGGCCGCCGCGAGCACCAGGCCGATCATGATGTTGACGAGGTGCTTGTGGAGGTACGCCGTCGAGTCGCCGTGGGTGAGGATCTCGTTGCTCGAGGTGGCCGACCACACGAGCAGGGTGCCGATGCCGAGGATCAGGCCGGCGGCGCCGAACAGCACCCAGTCGAGGCGAGGGACGGTGACCCGGCTGCGGGCGATCGAGAGGCCACGGATGGGCAGGACCGTCATCAGTCGTCACCCTTCCGGGACGGAGGCAGGATCGAGCCGTCGCGGGCGAAGGTCGGCAGGCCCGACGGCGGGACGGTGCCCGGGATCGCGGCCTTCTTCGGGTTCACCTTCTCGCCGTTGATGCCGTAGAGGTGCTCCCAGATCTTGCGCACGGCCGGGCCCGACGTACCGGAGCCGGTGCCGCCCTGGGTGATCATCATGATCACGACGTAGTCCTTGGTGTACGTCGCGACCCACGAGGTCGTCTGCTTGCCGTAGACCTCGGCCGAGCCGGTCTTGCCGCGGATCTGCACCTTGTCGAGCGGGAAGCCGCCGAACTTCCACGCCAGGGTGCCCTCCTTGGGGGTGCCCTTGAGCGCGTTGTCGACGTACGCCAGCGCGGACTTCTTGGAGTCGATGCGCCGGGAGACCTGGGGCTTGATCTTCTTGATCAGCTTGCCGTCGGGGCTGACGATCGCCTTGGCCACCAGCGGCTCCATCAGCTTGCCGCCGTTGGAGAGCGCGGAGTAGGCGCGCGCGAGCTGGAGCGGGGTGACCATCGTGTCGCCCTGGCCGATGACGAAGTTGACCGCGTCGCCCTCGTGGTACTTGTAGCCCTCGAGGCAGAACTCGTGGGCGAAGACGTGCAGGAAGTCGCGCTGGCCGGTCGTGTTCTTGCGGTCGACCTTGCAGTAGTAGCCCTTCATCGCCTTCCAGTAGGCGAGCTTCCACTTCCGGTCGGCGATGCGGCCGCTGGCGGCGCCGGAGACGTCACCGCCCGGGTCGGAGCCGAAGCCGAAGTCCTTGGCCTGCGCGACCAGCGGGTCCTTGGCCTTCACGTTGTCGGGGTCGGTGCCGTACTTCTACCAGAAGTGCAGGCCGACGCGGTAGAAGAAGGTGTCGCAGGAGAGCTCGAGCGCCTTGGCGAAGGTGATGTTGCCGTAGGCCGCGGACTCGTAGTTCTTGAACCAGCGGTTGCCGACCTGGAGCCCGGAGGAGCAGTTGAGCTCGGTGTTCTCGGACATGCCGTTGTTGAGCGCGCCGACGGTCATGATCGGCTTCCACGTCGACCCGGGTGCGAACTGGCCCTGGGTGGCGCGTGAGAGCAGCGGGTCGCCGGCCGCTTCGCTGTAGAGCTTCTTCAGCTCCTTGGTGCTGATGCCGCCGGACCAGACCTCGGGGTCGTACGTCGGCTGGCTGGCCATCGCGACGATCCGGCCGGTCTTGGGATCCATCACCACGGCGGCACCGCTGTCGGCGGCGTAGTTGCGTCCGGTCACCTTGTCGAAGGTGCCGCGCGCGGTCATCATCGCCTGGTGGAGCTGCTTCTCCACGTAGGCCTGGACGTCCGCGTCGATCGAGGTGACCAGGGTGTCGCCGGGGGTCGACTTGATCTCGCCGGAGTCGCCGAGCACGCGGCCCATCGAGTCGACGGCGACCTTCTTGTAGCCGGGCTTGCCGCGCAGCCACTCGTCGTACGCCTTCTCGACGCCGGCCCGGCCGACCACCGAGGCGCCGTTGACCGAGCTGTCGTCGTCCTTCTTCGCCTCGTCGAGCTCGCCCTCGGTGATCGGGCTGAGGTAGCCGAGCACGTGGGCGCCGTTGACGTCGAACGGCGAGGGGTAGGCGCGCACGCTCTCCTGCTGCGCCAGCACGCCGGGGTAGTCCTCGGACTGCTCGAGCAGCTTGACCGCGACCCGCTGCGGGACGTCACGTGCGACGGGGATCGGCTGGTACGGCGAGCCGTTCCAGCAGGTGCCCTTCTGCGAGTCCGGCTGGCCGCAGATCAGGGTCCGCGCGGTGATCTTCGCGTAGGGCACCTTCACCACGCGGGCGAGCTCCTTCAGCGTCGCCTCGCGCTTGGCCTCGGGGAGCTTGCCGACCAGGGTGCGGTCGATGCTGACCACCCAGCTGCTGCGGTTGGCGACCAGGGGCCGACCCATGTCGTCGACGATCAGGCCACGCGCCGGCTGTACGACGACGTCGCGCACCGACTGCTCGGCGGCCGCGGCGCGGTAGCCCTCGCCGGTGAGCACCTGCATGTACCAGAGCCGGGCGAACAGCGTCAGGAAGAGCGCGAGCACCATCGCCTGCACGACGAACAGCCGCAGGCGGCTCTTCTCCGAGGCGTTGGGCCGGATGAGGACTGCCGCCACGTCAATACGCCAGTTCGGCCGGTCGGGTCCGCTCGAACAGCGCCATCAGGCCCGGCAGCAGCAGCGGGGTCATCACGACGTCCCAGAGCAGGGCGATGCAGATGACCTGCATCATCTCGCCCGTCGGCAGGGCGTGGTCGCCGAGCACGACGCCGGTGAGCGCGAAGACCGAGGTGGCCACGAACGAGCACACGGCCACGGTGGCCAGCCCGGCGAGCGGACTGCGGCGCGCGTCGGTGCGCACCCGGCCGGCGAGCACGGCGATCAGCACGAAGGCGAGCGCCCAGCGGCCGGCCACGTGGTCGGCGGGCGGGGCGAGGTCGAGCAGCAGACCGGCGAAGAACCCGACCGTGGCACCGAAGGCGGGCCCCCGGGCGATGGAGGCGGCCACCACGACGATCAGGGCGAGGTTGGGGACCACGCCGTTGACGGAGAAGAGGCTGAACACCGCCGTCTGCAGGGTCACGGCGAGCACGACGAGGACGGCCACGAGGCCGATGCGCGAGACGTTCACTTGGTCTTCCCCTGACCGTTGATCACGAGCCGGTCTCCCTGGGTCTTGCGGGGTACGACGACCCCGACGACGTCGAGCGAGGTGAAGTCGACGAACGGGTCGATCACGGCGTGCTTGGCGAGCTCGCGCGGCGTGGAGTACACCGACTCGACCTTGCCGATCGGGATGCCGGCGACGTACGGCACACCGTTCTGGCTGCCCCACGTCACCACCACGTCGCCCTCGGCCGGCGTCACCGAGTGGTCGACCAGGTCGAGGTCGAGCCGGCCGCGGTCGCTGGTGACGCCGCGACCGCGCAGGAAGCCGATCTCGTTGTTGGAGCCGAGCCGACCGCCGACGACCGAGTCGGTGTCGAGGATGAGCAGCACGTCGGCGGTCGAGCGGGTCGCGCTGATCACGCGGCCGACGAGGCCGTCGTTGTTGAGCACGGTCATGTCCTTGTGCACGCCCGAGGAGGTGCCGGCGTCGATGGTGACGGTGCGCGAGAAGGACTGCATCGGGCCCATGCCGACCACGCGCGCGGCGACCAGCGCGTAGCCGGTCTGGTTGGCGGTGGTGGTCAGCCCGTCGAGCTCGGCGAGGCGGTTGCGGTCGAGCGGCGCCTGCTCGACCTGCGAGCGCAGCTTGGAGTTCTGCGCCGACAGCTTGGCCACGTCGTCACGCAGCCGGTCGTTGGAGCTGAAGTAGGCGAAGGTCTCGCGCATCGGGCGCACGGCCTCGGAGGTGGCCGACTCGACCGGGCCGATGACGTTGCCGACCAGCGAACGGGCCGGGTCGACGGGTGAGGAGTCGCCGCTCGCTGCGTCCACGGTGATGACCACGAGGGAGGCCGCCACCAGCACGCCGATGACGACCTTCGAGGACCCGCCACGGTCGCGGCCGAAGCCGCCCCGGCCACCGTCGTCGGTCACGGGGCGACCCAGGGAGGGTCCCTTGACGTTGCGAAGTCGTTGGTTGGCCACCGGCTACCGCCTGTGGTCCGCGACGAGCACCTGCTGGAGCGCCTCGAACTCCTCGACGCACTTGCCGGCGCCCAGGGCGACCGACGTCAGCGGGTCGTGGGCGATGTGGACCGGCATCCCGGTCTCGTGGCGGATGCGTTCGTCGAGGCCGAGGAGCAACGCTCCTCCACCGGTGAGCACGATGCCGCGGTCCATGATGTCGCCGGCGAGCTCGGGCGGCGTCTGGTCGAGCGTGGTGCGTACGGCGTCGACGATGGCGTGCAGCTGCTCCTCGATCGCGCGCCGGATCTCGGGGCTGGAGACGGTGACCGTGCGCGGCAGGCCGGAGACCATGTCGCGACCGCGGACCTCGGCCTGGCGCTCCTGCGGCAGCGGGAAGGCGGAGCCGAGGGTCATCTTGATCTCCTCGGCGGTGCGCTCCCCCAGCATCAGGGAGTGCTCCTTCTTCATCCACGCCACGATCGCCTGGTCGAGCTCGTCACCGGCGGTGCGCACGGAGAGGGTCGTGACCAGGCCGCCGAGCGAGATCACGGCGACCTCGGTGGTGCCACCGCCGATGTCGACGACCATGTTGCCGGTGGCCTCGTGGACCGGCAGTCCGGCGCCGATGGCCGCGGCCATCGGCTCCTCGATGATGTAGACCCGGCGGCCGCCCGCCTGGTAGCCGGCCTCCTTGACCGCACGCTGCTCCACGGCGGTCACCCCGCTCGGCACGCAGATGATCATCCGCGGCTTGGCGAAGTAGCGGCGCCGGTGCACCTGCTGGATGAAGTGGCGCAGCATGTGCTCGGTCGCGTCGAGGTCCGCGATGACGCCGTCCTTGAGGGGACGGATCGCGGTGATGCCGTCGGGCGTGCGGCCGATCATCCGCTTGGCCTCGTGACCGACGGCCAGGATCTCGTGGGTCTGCTCGTTCATCGCGACCACGGAGGGCTCGTCGACGAGGACGCCCTTGCCGCGCACGTAGACCAGCGTGTTCGCCGTACCTAGATCCACCGCCATGTCGCGGCCGATGAGACTGTTGGCCATCCGTTTCGCCTCGCAGGGTGCATCGATGGGGGAAGAGGTACGACGCATGCGCCTCACCTGTCACAGCAGACTAGGAGCGAAACGTCCAGTTCCCGCGACGACACGCGGCGTGCGAGGGCGGCCTAGGTCATCGAGGCCGGCCGCGGCTTGCTCAGAGCTCGGGGAACCAGAGCTTGATCTCGCGGGCGGCGGACTCCTCGCCGTCGGATCCGTGCACGAGGTTCTCGCGGTTCGACAGCGACAGGTCGCCGCGGATCGTGCCGGGAGCGGCCTTGCGACCGTCGGTGGCGCCGTTGATCGCGCGCACGACCTCGATGGCCTCGTCGCCCTCGAGCACGGCGGCGACCAGCGGCCCGCTGGTCACGAAGTCGCGCAGCGGCGGGTAGAAGTCGCGGTCCACGTGCTCGGCGTAGTGCGCGTCGGCCTGGGCCGCGTCGATGTGCCGGAGCTCGAGGGCGACGACGTCGAGCCCCTTGGCCTCGAAGCGGGACAGGATGTTGCCGACCAGCCCGCGTCGTACGGCATCGGGCTTGAGGAGGACCAGGGTGCGCTGCGCCATGCGGCAAACCCTAGAGCAGCCCTCTGGTCCCTCAGGCGGCGACCGGCTCGACCTCGGCCAGGAGCTCGGACTCCTCCGGGGTGGGACGCACCCGGCCGGGCAGGAAGACCAGCGCGCCGAGGGCGCCGACCAGGCACAGCGTCCCGATCACCATGCACGAGACGCTCAGGCCCGACATGAACGCGTCCTGCATCGCGACGACCAGGCGCGGGCTGCCGCCACTGATCGCGAGCGCGGCACCGACCGAGTCCTGGGCCTGCGCGAGAGCAGGCCCGGGCAGCCGGCCGAAGGCGCCGTCCGCGAGGTGGTCGGCGTACAACGAGGCGAACAGCGACCCCACGACCGCGACACCGAGCGTGCCGCCCAGCTCACGGGTCGCGTCGTTCACCGCCGACCCGACGCCGGCGCGGGCCGGTGGCAGCACCAGCAGGATCGACTCGGTGGCGGGCGTGGAGATCAGTCCCATGCCCAGGCCCATCAGCACCATCTGCGGCACGATCACGGCCGCGTACGACGCGTCGACCGAGACCGTCGAGATCCACCAGAACGCCGTACCGAAGAAGACCAGCCCGGTCGTCACGACCACCTTGGTGCCGATCCGCGGCGCCAGCATCGCGCCGACGACGGAGGCCACGGCGATGCTCAGGGCCACCGGCAGGATCCGGGCGCCGGTCGAGAGGGTGCCGTAGCCGCGGATGAACTGGAAGTACTGCGTGATCAGGAAGATGAACCCGAACAGCGCGAAGAAGGTGATCGTCACCGCGCCGCTGGCCGCACTGAACCGCGGGTCGCGGAACAGGCTGACGTCCAGCATCGGGTGCGACGTACGACGCTCGCGGACCACGAAGGCCACCAGGGCCAGCGCGCTCACCGCGAACCCGGCGAGCGTGGCCGCCGAGCTCCAGCCGTGCTCGGGTGCCTCGATGATCGTCCAGGTCAGCGTCCCGAGCATCACCACGGAGATGGCGCAGTCCGGGCAGGTCGAGCCGCGGCACACCGGGGTCACGCGACTCCGGCACCAGGAAGAACGCCGCGACCGCCGTCAGCAGGGCCAGCGGGACCAGCGCCCAGAAGACGCTGCCCCACGCGAAGTGCTCGAGCAGCAGCCCACCGACGACCGGACCGGCGGCCACGCCGATGCCGACGACGGCACCCCAGACACCGAGCGCGGCCGCGCGCTCGCGTCGCTCGGGGAAGGTGTTGCTGATGATCGACAGCGTGGTCGGGAAGATCAGGGCCGCGAAGGCGCCCATCCCGAAGCGGGCCGCGACGAGGGCACCGGCGTCGGTGACGATCGCGCCGGCCGCGCTCGCCGCGGCGAAGCCGAGCAGCCCGATGATCAGGGCGGGCCGGCGACCGAACCGGTCCGAGAGGCTGCCGGCGGCCAGGACGAGTGCGGCGAAGGCGAGGTTGTAGCCGTCGACGATCCACTGCAGCTGGCGGGTGCCCGCGTCGAGCTTGTCGGAGATCGTCGGGAGGGCCACGTTGACGATCGTGGTGTCGAGGTTGATCGCGAGCACGGCGGCGCAGACCGTGATCAGGATGGCGAGCTTGCCCTTCATGCGGGTCTCCAACGGTGCGATGTGGACAGTGACAACATGAGCGTGGCACGGAATGTGACCACTGTCAACATGGTCCGCTAGACTGCCGCCCGTGAGCAGCTACCACCACGGCAACCTGCGGGAGAGCCTGATCGAGACCGGCATCGAGCTGGCCCGCGCCCAGGGTCCCGACGGCGTCGTGCTGCGCGAGGTCGCGCGGCGTGCGGGCGTCTCCCACAACGCGGCCTACCGCCACTTCGCCGACCGCGAGGCGCTGCTCGGCCGAGATCGCCCGGCACGGCGATGCGGGAGCTGCGCGGCGCCATGCAGCGTGAGATCGACGCCGCCGACGCCGAGGACCACCCCGACGAGCAGGCCCGTGCCGTCGGCCCGGCTGCGCGCGACCGGCCGGGCGTACGTCGACTTCGCGATCGCCGAGCCGGGGCTCTTCGACGTCGCCTTCTCCGCGATCCCCGACGAGGACGGGCTCGACGCGGACACCGACCCCTACGACCTGCTCACGCAGGTGCTCGACGACGGGCGTGGCCGCAGGTGCCGTCTCCGCCGACCTCCGACCCGGCGCCGAGGTGATCTGCTGGTCGGCCGTGCACGGGTTCGCGACCCTGCACGTGCACGGGCCCCGGGCCTCGGCACCGGTCGAGGAGCGCAACGCCACGCTCGAGGTCATGCTCGACCACATCGCGCGCGGCCTGGCCTGACGGTCAGGAGCCGACCTGGCCCGGCCTTCCGGGGTACTCCCCCGTCGCCTCCCACTGCGCCCGCTCGACCTCGATCTTGCGACCGAGGACGTACGCCGTGGCCCACAGCGCGAGGAAGATCGCGCCGACGAAGAACATCGTGGTGCACGACGAAGCCGACCGCGATCGCCGCCACCTGCACCGCCCAGCCGAGCCAGTAGGCCCACGAGAACCGGAGCAGCCCGGCCACGACCAGGCACGACACGGTGAGGCCCAGCCCGATCCAGAGCCCGGTCGCGTGCCGACGTCCTCGACGAGGTCAGCACCGGCGTGCACAGCCCGAACGCGATCGCCTCGAGCAGCAGGATCGCCGCGCACAGCCGCCGCTGCATCAGCTGTGCTCCCGTCGCGAACGCAGCATGCGCGCGGGCTTCCCCGACGGTCACGACCGAGCCGGTGACGAGCACTCCCCCGGACCCGATCGCCTCGCCGAAGACACCGCCGGCCTCGGCGAGCGCGGCCGCCTGGTCGATCGCGTCGGCCAGCGAGGTGGTCTCGCTGACCCGGTCCTGGCCGAAGATGCCGCGCGCGACCTCGGCCAGCTCGGAGGCCGGCATCGAGCGGTCGCTGGAGTTCTGCGTGCAGACCACGTGCGCGAGCGCCGGCTCGAACTCGGCGAGCAGCCCCTCGTAGTCCTTGTCGGACATCACGCCGAGCACACCGATCAGCGGCGAGAAGGTGAAGGAGTCCTCCAGCGCGGCGACGGTGGCGGCGGCGCCGTGCGGGTTGTGGGCCGCGTCGAGCACGATCGTCGGCGAGCGCCGGATGATCTCCAGCCGGCCCGGGGAGGTCACCTCGGCGAAGGCCTCCAGCACCACGTCGGTGTCGAGGGCGTCGTCGCCGCCGACGAACGCCTCGACCGCCGCCAGCGCCAGCACGGCGTTCTGGGCCTGGTGGGCGCCGTAGAGCGGCACGAACACGTCCTCGTAGCTGCCGCGCAGTCCCTGCAGCCCGATCATCTGACCGCCGACGGCGGGCACCCGGCTGGTGACGCCGAACTCCACGCCCTCCCGGACCAGGGTCGCGCCGACCTCGGCGCAGCGCTCGACGATCAGCGCCATCACCTCGTCGGACTGGGTCGCCGTCACGACGGTGGCGCCGGCCTTGATGATGCCGACCTTCTCCAGGGCGATGGCGGCAGGCGTCTCGCCGAGGTACTTCGCGTGGTCGACGGCGATCGGGGTCAGCACGGCGACCTTCGCGTCGATCACGTTGGTCGCGTCCCAGGCCCCGCCCATGCCGACCTCGACGACGGCCGCGTCGACGGGTGCATCCGCGAAGGCGGCGTACGCCATCCCGACGACGGTCTCGAAGAACGACAGCGGGTGGTCGTGCTCGCCGTCGACGAGATGGGTGTACGGCGCCACGTCGTTGAACGCGCGGACGAACGCCTCCTCGCTCATCGGCTCGCCGTCGAGGCTGATCCGCTCGGTCATCGACTCGAGGTGCGGGCTGGTGAACCGGCCCACGCGCAGACCGAGCGCGCCGATCAGCGTCTCGATCATCCGGGCCGTCGACGTCTTGCCGTTGGTGCCGGTGAGGTGGATCGACCGGGTAGGTGCGCTGCGGGTCGCCGAGCAGCTCCATGAACGCCTCGATGCGGTCGAGGGTCGGGTCGAGCCTGGTCTCGGGCCAGCGGCTCAGCAGCGCGTCCTCGACCTCGGCGTAGGTCTCGGCGAGACGGGCGTCGTCGTGTCATCGTCGGTGTCGAGTCTAGGTCGAGTCTAGGTGGCCGAACTCGGTATCTCGTCGGCAGGACGAGGTGGCTCCGTAGGATTCGGGCCATGACTGACGCCCCTCACACCGACCTGTCCGAAGAGACGACCGCAGCGCCTGCGGCCGTCGTACCGGACAAGGCCGCGCTCGAGGGGCTCGAGGCCAAGTGGTCGGCGCAGTGGAAGGCCGACGACACCTACGCCTTCGACCGCACGCAAGACGCGCGCGGAGGTCTACTCGATCGACACTCCCCCGCCCACCGTGTCGGGCTCGCTGCACGTCGGGCACGTCTTCTCCTACACCCACACCGACCTGGTCGCCCGCTTCCAGCGGATGCGCGGCAAGGAGGTGTTCTACCCGATGGGCTGGGACGACAACGGGCTGCCGACCGAGCGCCGGGTGCAGAACTACTTCGGCGTGCGCTGCGACCCCTCCCTGCCGTACGACGCCGACTTCACGCCGCCCGACAAGCCCGACCCGAAGCGCCAGGTCCCGATCAGCCGGCCCAACTTCATCGAGCTCTGCGAGCGGCTGGTGGTCGAGGACGAGCAGGTCTTCGAGGACCTCTGGCGCACGCTCGGCCTCTCGGTCGACTGGTCCCAGCACTACACGACGATCGGGCCCAAGGCGCAGAAGGTCAGCCAGCGCGCGTTCCTGCGCAACCTCGCCCGCGGGGAGGCCTACCTCCAGGAGGCTCCGACCCTCTGGGACGTCACCTTCCAGACCGCCGTCGCGCAGGCCGAGCTCGAGGCGCGGGAGTACGCCGGGCACTACCACCGCGTGCACTTCCACGGCGCCGACGGTCCCGTCCCGATCGAGACCACCCGACCCGAGCTGATCCCCTCGGTGGTCGCCCTGATCGCGCACCCCGACGACGAGCGCTACCAGCCGCTGTTCGGCACCACCGTCACCTCGCCGGTCTTCGGCGTGGAGATCCCGGTGCTCGCGCACGCGGCCGCCGAGCCCGACAAGGGCGCCGGCATCGCGATGTGCTGCACCTTCGGCGACCTCACCGACGTCACCTGGTGGCGCGAGCTCCAGCTGCCGGTGCGCACCCTGATCGGGCGCGACGGCCGGATGTCGCGCGAGACCCCCGAGTGGCTGTCGAGCGGACCGGCCGCGGCGGCGTACGAGGAGCTCAAGGGCAAGACCGCGTTCAGCGCCCGCGAGGCGATGGTGGCCATGCTGCGCGAGAGCGGTGACCTCGAGGGCGAGCCGAGCCCGACGCAGCGGATGGCGAACTTCTACGAGAAGGGCGACAAGCCGCTGGAGATCGTCGCCACCCGCCAGTGGTACATCACCAACGGCGGCCGCGGCGCCGAGCTGCGCGCGGAGATGCTCGCCCGTGGCGCGGAGGTCCAGTGGATCCCGCAGCACATGAAGCACCGCTACGACAACTGGGTCAGCGGCCTCAACGGCGACTGGCTGGTCTCGCGGCAGCGGTTCTTCGGCATCCCGTTCCCCGTCTGGTACTCCCTCGACGCCGAGGGCGAGCCCGACTACGACCACCCGCTGCTCCCCCGCGAGGACGAGCTGCCGATCGACCCCTCGACGCAGGCGCCCTCCGGGCTACACCGAGGACCAGCGCGGCAAGGCCGGCGGCTTCATCGGCGACCCCGACGTGATGGACACCTGGGCGACCTCGTCGCTGACCCCGCACATCGCCGGCGGCTGGGAGCGACGACGACGACCTCTTCGAGCGGGTCTTCCCGATGGACCTGTGCACCAACGCGCACGACATCATCCGCACCTGGCTGTTCTCGCGCGTGGTCCGCGCCCACTTCGAGAACCACGCCGTCCCGTGGTCGCACGCCATGATCTCCGGCTTCATCGTCGACCCCGACCGCAAGAAGATGTCGAAGTCCAAGGGCAACGTGGTCGTGCCCAACGAGGTCCTCGACCAGTACGGCGCCGACGCGGTCCGCTGGCGTGCGGCGATGGCCCGGCCCGGGCCTGGACTCGCCCGTTCGACGAGTCCCAGATGAAGGTCGGCCGACGGCTGGCGATGAAGGTCCTCAACGTCTCGAAGTTCGTGCTCGGCAGCGTCGGCGCCACCAGCATCGACCCCGCTGCCGTGACCGAGCCGGTCGACCGGGCGCTGCTCGGCAAGCTGGCCGCGCACGATCGCCGAGGCGACCCGCGCCTTCGAGGCCTACGACTACACCTCGGCCCTCGAGGCGAGCGAGCGGTTCTTCTGGGACTTCTGCGACGACTACGTCGAGCTGGTCAAGGAGCGGGCGTACGGCGAGACGCGGGAACGCCGAGACCGAGTCGGCCCGGGCCGCCCTCGCGACGGCGCTGCACGTGCAGCTGCGGCTGTTCGCGCCGTTCCTGCCCTACGCGACCGAGGAGGTCTGGTCGTGGTGGCAGTCGGGCTCGGTGCACCGGCAGGCCTGGCCGACCGAGGCGGAGCTCGGCGACACCGCCAGCAGCGACCCCGACGCCCTGGAGGCGGTCGCGGCCGTCCTCGCGGGCGTCCGCGGCGCCAAGTCGACGGCCAAGGTCGGCATGCGGACGCCGGTCGAGCTGGCCACGATCACCGGTCCGACCGCGGCCCTCGAGGCCGTGCGCAGCGCCGAGCGTGACCTGCGCGCGGTCGGCTCGATCACCGGAGAGCTGCGGCTCGTCGCGGCCGAGGACAGCGACGTCCTCGTCGAGGCGGTCCTGGGAGAGCCACCGCCCAAGCGCTGAGCCGGCTCAGTGGCGGTGGTGGCCGTGGCCGCCGTGGCCACCGTGCCACCGCGGTTGCCGTGGTCGCCGTGGTCGCCGCCGCCGTCCTGGTGGCCGCCGTGAGCTCGCCGTAGCCGCCGTGGTGGTTGCTCGAGCTGTCCGTGGTGGCCGTGGCCGCGGTTGTCCCGTCCGCCGTGGGCGCCCCACGGACGTAGCCGCTGTGGTGGTGCGCCAGCGGCCTGCCGCCGGTCATCGCCGGTCTCGCACGGTCGCTGCGGCCGCCGTGGTGCTGTGGCTGCCGTGCGTGGTGCGGTGCCAGGCAGTGGTGCCCGGCCTGTCCGGACCCCCCGCCGGCGGTGAACCCGTGTCTTCGTGGCGGAGCCGGGGCGAGGCTTCACCGCCGGTCGTGGGCGCGCCAGGCTGTCGACGGCGTGGCCGGACGCTCGGGGTGCTTCGGGTGTGACGGGGTGCGTCGGCGACTTCGGTGGGTGGGCCGGGGTGGACGTGCGACGGCGCGTGGCCGCTGCCTGGACGTGCGTCGAGTGCTGCTTCGAGTGCTGCTTGCGTAGTGCTGGGGCTGGCCACCGTGCGCCGCGGCCACGTCGCGGTGACCTGGACCGTCGAGCGTGACGGGTCGCGACTGGATCGGCTGGGTCTGTGCGGACGTGACGGGCCTCGGCGGTGCCTCGGCGGCGCCTCGGCGGGCGCCTTGGCCGGGGCGTCGCTGCAGCGAGTGGCCGAGCACGATGTCGGGGACGACCGCACTGATCAGAGGGCCGGGGGGCGCCGGAGTCGACGAAGACCTGCACGACCTGGTCGCGCAGGCCGTTGGCCATGATCACGCAGGCGAACGCGAACACCAGCAGGAAGGCCGCGAAGCGGTACCCGGTGCTCTGTGCTCATCATCGATTTCCCCCACCACGGACGGCGCCGTCTGTGCGCCCGAAAAGTCCGTTCTCAGGGTACGGACAATTCGTCCGATTTGCCGGGGTGGTCTACCAGCCGGGCCCTACTGGTCTACTTCAGACCGATATGCGGTCCAGTCCACTGTGGTCAGAGACACAGAAGTGGTCTACGAAAAAAAGAAGACTTCTTCTTCTAGGGCTCGTCCTCAAGAGAAAAAAAAAAAAAAAAAAAAAAAAAAAAAAAAACAACGTAGAAAAACAGCCGCAGCGAAGACGCTCGACACTAAGGATGCGTTAATAAGCAAAAAACCCAAACTAAGAAGCAAGAAAAGTAAAGATAATGGAACTGAATGGACGCTGCCGTGGTCGCCGTAGCCGCCCCGGTTGCCGTGGTCGCTGTAGCTGCTGTGGTCGCCCCGGTTGCCGTGGTCCCCGTGGCCGCCGTAGCTGCCCCGGTGACCGTGGTCGCGTGTGGTCGCTGTTGCTGGCCAGTGGCCTGCACCCCGCGGACGCCGCCGGTGCTCGAACCGCCCCGGGTCCCGTGGTCGGAGTGGCTGGCGTGCTGGCCGTACTGGCCCTGGTGCGACGAGTGGTGGCCGTAGCCGGAGGAGTGGTGCGAGGTCCCGCCACCGACGAGGCCGTTCGTACCACCCGTGTGACCGTGCACGAGGCCCCCGCCGTTGGAGCCGGTGCTCGGGGTGGTCGGAGTCGGGGCGGCCGGGGTCGACGGAGCGGACGGGGTGGCCACGTGGACGGGAGCCTTGGTGGCGACGTGCACCGGCTTCGCGGCCACCGCGTGGTGCTTGACGTGGCAGGCGCGGTGCGGACGAGCGTGCGCGGGCTTCGCCGCGGTGACCTGGGCGGCGAGCGTCACCGGCTGCGACGGGACCAGCTGGGTCTCGGTCGGGGCCGGCACCTCGGCTGCGGCGGTCACCGGCGCCTTGGCCGGCGTGTGGTGCAGCGAGTGGCCGAGCACGATGTCGGGGACGACTGCGCTGATCAGCGGGCGAGGGGCGCCGGAGTCGACGAAGACCCGCACGACCTGGTCGCGCAGGCCGTTGGCCATCACCACGCTGGCGAATGCGAGGACCAGGAAGAAGGCCGCAAGCGGCCTACGGTGCTCGGCGTTCAACATTGATTTCCCCCACCAGAATCGGCCCCACGATGGCCGAAAGTCCGGTATCAGCATACGGACATTTCGCCCGATTTGCCGGGGTGGTCTACTTACGGGCCCTACTGGTCTACTTTGATCGCCGAGCGGTCCAGTCCAGCGTGGTCAGAGTGGCAGAGGTGGTCTACGCGACCTAGGCCGACTTCTTCTTCTTGGGCTCGTCCTCGCGGGGCACGAGGGTCGGGTTGACGTTGTCGGAGACGACCTCGCCGGTGACGACGACCTTGCCGATGTCCTCGCGGGAGGGCACGTCGTACATCACGTTGAGGAGGACCTCCTCGATGATCGCCCGCAGCCCGCGGGCGCCGGTCCCCCGCTCCATCGCCTTGTCGGCGATGGCCTCGACGGCGTCGTCGGTGAACTCCAGCTCGACCCCGTCGAGCTCGAAGAGCTTCTGGTACTGCTTGATCAGGGCGTTGCGGGGCTCGGTGAGGATCTGGACGAGCGCCGCCTGGTCGAGCTTGTTGACGCTCGCGATCAGCGGCAGCCGGCCGATGAACTCGGGGATCAGGCCGAACTTGACCAGGTCTTCGGGACGGACCTGGGCGAACATCTCGTCGGCCTCGGTCTCGTTGGTGCTGCGCATCTCGGCGGTGAAGCCGAGGGTCTTCTTGCCCACGCGCTGCTCGACGATGTGCTCGAGGCCCGGCGAACGCGCCACCCACGACGAAGAGGATGTTGGTGGTGTCGATCTGGATGAACTCCTGGTGGGGGTGCTTGCGTCCCCCCTGCGGCGGCACCGAGGCGGTGGTCCCCTCCAGGATCTTCAGCAGGGCCTGCTGCACGCCCTCGCCGGAGACGTCGCGCGTGATCGACGGGTTCTCGGCCTTGCGGGCCACCTTGTCGATCTCGTCGATGTAGATGATCCCGGTCTCGGCCTTCTTCACGTCGTAGTCGGCCGCCTGGATCAGCTTGAGCAGGATGTTCTCGACGTCCTCACCGACGTAGCCCGCCTCGGTCAGCGCCGTGGCGTCGGCGATGGCGAACGGGACGTTGAGCATCCGGGCGAGGGTCTGGGCGAGGTAGGTCTTGCCGCAGCCCGTGGGACCGATGACCAGGATGTTGGACTTCGCCACCTCGACGACGTCGTCCTTGGCGTGCTTCGCGCCGGTCGTGGTGACCCCGCTCTGCACGCGCTTGTAGTGGTTGTAGACGGCGACGGCGAGCGACTTCTTGGCCGTCTCCTGGCCGATCACGTAGGA
Organism: uncultured Actinomycetota bacterium; assembly: GCA_963797505.1. GTDB lineage: Bacteria > Actinomycetota > Actinomycetes > Propionibacteriales > Nocardioidaceae > Marmoricola. Next base: position 215,311 of record CAWCQB010000011.1, read on the forward strand.
GTTGAGGAACTCGAAGATCTCCCGAGGCTTGGGCAGCTCGTCGAGGCCCACCTCGGTGGTCTCGTTGAGCTCCTCCTCGATGATCTCGTTGCACAGGTCGATGCACTCGTCGCAGATGTAGACGCCTGGCCCCGCGATCAACTTCTTGACCTGCTTCTGGCTCTTGCCGCAGAAGGAACACTTCAGCAGGTCGCCGCCATCACCGATCCGTGCCATCCGTCCCTCAATCTTTCAGGTCGGATCCGAGTCCGACTCGCTGCTCATGACCAGTTTCAAAACCGTACTCCGAGATCGCTCTCCATGGGGGAGGACACGACGACCGGAGTAGGTCAGCCCACAGTTGCTGCCTTCCGGGACTCGAGGATGGAGTCGATCAGGCCGTACTCCACCGCCGCCTGGGAGGTCAGGATCTTGTCGCGCTCGATGTCGAGGTTGACCTCCTCCGGGGTCTTGCCGGAGTGGTCGGCGATCAGCTTCTCGAGCAGCTCGCGCATCCGGAGGATCTCGTTGGCCTGGATCTCGATGTCCGAGGACTGGCCGTAGGTCCCCTCGGTGTAGGGCTGGTGGATCAGGATGCGGCTGTTGGGCAGGGCCAGTCGCTTGCCGGGCGCGCCGGCGGCGAGCAGCACGGCCGCGGCCGAGGCCGCCTGGCCCAGGCACACCGTCTGCACGTCGGGCTGGATGAACTGCATCGTGTCGTAGATGGCCGTCATCGCCGTGAACGAGCCACCGGGCGAGTTGATGTAGATCTGGATGTCGCGCGAGGGGTCCATGGACTCCAGGCACAGCAGCTGCGCCATCACCGCGTTGGCGATGTCGTCGCTGATCGGGGTGCCGAGGAAGATGATGCGGTCCTCGAAGAGCTTGGCGTAGGGGTCGATGCGCCGGATGCCGTAGGAGGTGCGCTCTTCCCACTGCGGGATGTAGTAGTTCATCAGTTGGCTCGATTCTTGAGGCGGGGAGGAGTCACTTGTTGCGGGCCGGACGGCCCGCGTCGGCCGCCTCGCGGGCGCTGGTGATGACGTGGTCGATGAAGCCGTAGTCCTTGGCCTGGGTCGCGGTGAACCAGCGGTCGCGGTCGGCGTCGGTCTCGACCTGCTCGAGCGGCTGACCGGTGTGCTCGCTGATCAGCTCGAAGAGGACCTTCTTGATGTGCAGCGACTGCTGGGCCTGGATCTTGATGTCGGAGGCCGAGCCGCCCATCCCGCCCGAGGGCTGGTGCATCATGATCCGCGCGTGCGGCAGGGCGTAGCGCTTGCCCTTCGCTCCGGCGCAGAGCAGGAACTGGCCCATCGAGGCCGCCAGGCCCATGCCGACGGTGGCCACGTCGTTGGTGATGTAGTTCATCGTGTCGTAGATCGCCATGCCGGCGTCGACGGATCCACCCGGGCTGTTGATGTGCAGGAAGATGTCGGCCTCGGGGTCCTCGGCGCTGAGCAGGAGGAGCTGGGCGCAGATCGCGTTGGCGTTCTGGTCGCGCACCTCCGAGCCGAGGAAGACGATGCGCTCACGGAGCAGGCGCTGGTAGATGTGGTCGTCGAGGCCGTAGCCGGCCTGCCCGCCGTTCATCTGCGGAAGGGTCGGGTCCGCGGGGGTGGAGTTGTCAGTCACGGGTCCGACCCTAGACGGCGCCCCCGACTTGTTCACGGGTAAACCCCCCGTGTTCGCCCACAGCGGATTCAGCAGCGGTTCAGGGGCGCTCAGGTTGGCCCGCGCCTGCCTCGACGGTCGCGCGGATCCGCTCGAGGGTGGTGCGGATGCCCTCGGCCAGCTCGGCGTCGTGGCCCTGGGCCCCGCCGATGACGGGGCCGAGGAGCGCCGTACCGATCGTGAACCTCGGCAGCACCCGGCGTCCGGTGACCGAGGTGCCGGTGGCCGTCGCCTCGAGCTCGTAGACCCAGGTGGCGCCGCTCTCGCGGGTCTTCCAGGCCACCGCCTGCCCGGGCTCCCAGCGGACCACCTTGGACGTGGTCGGCCAGACCACGGCCTTGCGCCGGTTGATGCCGATGATGTTGGCGCCCACGCCGGGCTTGCCGACGACGAACGCCTTGCGCAGCTCCGGGCTGAACTCCGGCATCCGGCCGAGGTCGGAGACCACCCGCCACACCACGTCGGGAGTGGCCTGGATCTCGACGGTGCTCGGTGATCGGCGTCGGCGTCGGTCATGCGTGCGCGGCCTCCTGCTGCGTGGGCGGGTCGGAGCGGTCAGCCGGGTCGCTGGCGAGCCACTCCCGGAGGGCAGCGTAGATGTCGTCGTGGTTGAGCAGGTCGAAGTGGTCGGCCAGTGGGACGTGCAGCGTCTCGGCCCCCGGGAACATCTCCTCGCCCCGTCGGGGCCGCCCCAGCGCCGAGGCGTAGGGCACCAGGTAGTCGCCGATCGTGCCGGCGGTGACCGAGCGCGGCGACCGGGTCAGGGTCGCGGCGACGAGCCGGTAGCGGGCGTTGGGCAGGTTCTGCACGTCACTGGCGAGGCCGTGCCGCAGGTCGAGGATGCCGACCGACCGGTACTCCAGGATCCGGCCGAACGGCGCCGACTCCGGCAGCCGGCCCAGGGCCGACACTCCCCTGTTCACGACGCGCTCGAGGGGTGCGCCGAGGTGCGGGGTGCCGAGACAGACGACGTCGGTCACGAGGTCGGTCCAGGGCGAGGTCGCGTCGGTGGACACGGCGCAGGCCGCCCGCATGATCAGCCCACCCATCGAGTGGCCCACCAGCGCGATGCGGCGTACGTCCACCGGCCAGGCCTGCACGAGGCGGTCGAGCAGCGCCGCCATCGCGACCCCGTTCTCGGCGATCGGCAGCCCGGTGTTGACCCTCAGGTAGACCGGCGTCCAGCCCTCGCCCTCGAGCCGGGTCCCGTAGCTGACCTTGTCCGGGGACTCCCGCCGCGCCTCGGTCTTCGGGCGGGCGGCGCGGTTCCAGTAGGCCTCGTTCTCGCTGAGGCCGTGCACGAACACCACGAGCCGGTCGGTCGCGCGGGGGTACGCCGCAGCGAGGCCTTCTCGATCGAGGGCGACGTCGCGGCCGGCGACCCGGACGCCCATGTCGAAGTGGAAGTTGGAGCCCTCGTCGCGCAACCGGTCCCCGATCAGGCCGTTGACCGCGGCCCGCACGAAGCGGCCGCGCGAGGTCGCCTCGATGTCGGCGCCGAGCCCGGCTCGGCTCGCCGCTCGCAAGCCCGTCGAGCCGGCCCGGAAGCCGACCCGGATGCCGCCGTAGACGGCCTTGGCGATGCCGTCGTGCAGCCGGTGCCCGACCGTGGGGCCGCCGCCGTTGATCCGGTCGTTGATCCCGTGGACCCGGCCGGCCACGGCACCGTGCACCTCGCGCACGGTGCCGACGACCAGGTCCTCGACGTAGTCGGCCGCCAGCGCGGCGGCGTCCAGGGTGCTCGCGTCGTCCCGTCTCACAGTGAACAAGTGTTCACTGAACTGCGGAGCGGGTCAACGACCCGCGCCGCTCAGGACTGCGTGGTGCTCGTCTCTCGTCCTCGTCGCGCGCTCTCGGCGACGGGCTCGGTGACGGACTCCACGACGTCGGTCGGGCTCTCCCCCGCTGCCTCGGCCTCGGGGTCGCCGATGCTGCCGTCGGGGCGCAGGTTCTTCAGGTCCACGGCGTTGCCGGACTCGTCGGTGACGGTCGCGCCCTCGACGATGCGGGCCAGCGCCTTGCCGCGCACGACCTCGGACACCATCTCGGGGATGTGGTTGTGCTCGACCATGTGCTTGATGAACTCGTCGGGGTTCTGGCCGGACTGCTGGGCGCGGCGCATCAGGTGCGAGCTGAGCTCGTCCTGCTCGACGCCGATCTCCTCGGCCTTGGCGATCTCGTCGAGCAGGAACTGCGAGGCCATCGCGTCGCGGACCCGCTTCTCGAGCTCGGCCTCGAACTCGTCGACGGTCTGCTTCTCGTTGTCGAGGTACTGCTCCATCGTCATGCCGGCGTACACCAGCTGCTGCTCGATCTCCTGGCGGCGACCGGCGAGCTCCTCGGTCACGACGCTGTCGGGCAGCGGGATCTCGGCGGAGTCGAGCAGCTGCTCGAGCACCGCGTCGCGGGCGGCGGCCGCCTGCTCGAGGCGCTTGCCGCGCTCGAGGCGGGTGGCCACGTCGTCGCGCAGCTCGGCGACGGTGTCGAACTCCGAGGCGGTCTGGGCGAAGTCGTCGTCGAGCTCGGGCAGCTCCTGCTCCTTGACCGCGGACAGCTTGACGTTGACCTCGACCTCCTCGCCGGACAGGTCGCCACCGAGGAGCGAGGACGTGAACGTCTTCTCCTCGCCGGCGCTCAGCCCGCGCAGCGCCTCGTCGATGCCGTCGAGCATCTCGCCGGAGCCGAGCTTGTAGGAGTAGCCGCTGACCTCGCCGCCCTCGACGGCCTCGCCGTCGCGGGTGGCCTTCAGGTCGATGGTGGTGACGTCGCCGTCCTGCGCGGGACGGTCGACGTCCTTGAGGGTGGCGAAGCGCTCACGCAGGGACTCGACCTGCTCGTCGACGTCCTCGTCGGAGACGGTCACGTCGTCGACCTGCACGCGTGATCGCGTCGTACGACGGGACCTCGATCGTGGGCCGCACGTCGACCTCGGCGGTGAACTCGAACAGCGAGTTGTCCTCGAGCTTGGTGACGTCGATCTCCGGCTGGGCGAGCGGCTGGAGGTCGTTCTCCTGCAGCGCCTGGACGTAGAGCTTGGGCAGGGCGTCGTTGATCGCCTCGTCGAGGACGGCGCCGCGGCCGACCTGGCGGTCGATCACCGGCGGCGGGACCTTGCCCTTGCGGAAGCCGGGGATGTTGATCTGCTTGGCGATGGCCTGGTACGCCGCGTCGAGGCTCGGCTTGAGCTCCTCGAAGGGCACCTCGACGGTGATCTTGGCCCTGGTGGGGCTCAGCGTCTCGACGGCGCTCTTCACAGGGTTTCTCCTTGATAGTTCGGTGATGCGTTCGGGTCTGGAATCAGTCGGTGCGACAGTCGGGGCGACAGGACTCGAACCTGCGGTCTCCTGCTCCCAAAGCAGGCGCGCTAGCCACTACGCTACGCCCCGCCAGAAGGCCCCAATTGGCGCTGCCAGGGGCTTCTGAGAGCGGATGACGGGAATCGAACCCGCGTCATCAGTTTGGAAGACTGAGGCTCTACCATTGAGCTACATCCGCGCACGCCCCTCGATGCGTTTCCAGCGAGGGCGGGGACCATCGTGCCACAGCGCACCCCGCGGTCACGAACTGGCGTCAGGAACCGTTCGAGCCGTTCCAGCGCCGGTGCACCACCACGAGAGCGCGGTCGTCGTTGGTCTGCTCCATCGAGTCGATGAGCAGCTTGGCGCCGCCGTCGAAGCCGCTCTGCACGAGCCGCTCCCCCAGCCCCGCGAGCTTGTCCATGCCCAGCGAGATGTCGCGCTGCGCGGTCTCCACGAGTCCGTCGGTGAAGAGCAGCAGCCCGTCGCCGGGATAGAGCCGTCCGCCGATGGCCTCGAAGTCGGCGTGCTCGAGCAGCCCGAGGGCCGGGCCGTCGGAGTTGAGCACCGACCAGCGACCGGAGCCGGCGTGCAGCCAGACGGCCGGCGGGTGACCGGCCTTGCGGAGCTCGAAGGCGCCCGAGACCAGGTCGAGGTGCAGGTGGATCGCTGTGGCGAATCCCTCACCCCAGTCCTGGCCCATCAGGTAGTCGTTGGCGGCCGGCAGGAACTGCTCGCCGGGCAGCGCCGAGACGATCCCGTTGAAGGCACCGGAGAGGAACAGCGACCGCGACCCGGCCTCGACGCCCTTGCCCGAGACGTCGACGACCACCAGCTCGAACTTCTCGTCCGAGGACCGCCGGGCCACGATGAAGTCGCCGGCGAACGAGGTGCCACCCGCGGACTTCACGACCGACTCGACCAGCCACTCGTGGGGCAGCTCCGGCAGGTTGCCCTGCTTGGAGATGCGGTCGCGCAGGTCGACGAACATCGACTCGCCCAGTGGGCCCGAGACGCCGAGCCGGCTGCGCCGGAACGAGGTCGCCATGATCAGCAGCGCGATGGCGAACGTCACGACCGCGCGACCGATGGCGCGCAGGCTGACCGTCGGCTGGTCGATCAGCAGCACGCAGAAGCACCCGCACACGAAGACGATGAACCACGGCAACGATCGTGGGCCGAGCCAGAGGCTGCCGATGAACATCGGCAGCAGCAGCACCGTCGACGGGATGTACTCGGGGTAGACGATGCCGCCGAGCGTGCTGACGAGCGTGAGCAGCACCAGGAAGACCAGGGCCGGACGGTCCGAGACCGACATCTCCCGACGGACGCGCAGGGAGAACCCGCGCCAGGGCGCAAGGTTCGGCAAGGTCTTCTCCCCGGGGCTGTCCGAAATGTGGAATGCCTAGCGTACGGCCCGCGACCGGAACGTGGGCTGACATTGCGGACACCAGAACAGATTTCGTCCGGCCAGCTCGGCGGTCCTGATCCGCGACCCGCAGACCAGGCAGGGCTGGCCGGTACGCCGGTAGACGTAGACCTCGCCGCCGTGGTCGTCGACCCGCGGCGGGCGGCCCATCGCCTCCGGCGTGTGCTGCGAGTGCACGGTGTCGATGCGCCCGGTCCGCACGCCCTCGCTTCATCAGGGCGACCAGGTCGTCCCAGATGGACTGGAACTGGCCCACGCGCAGGGTGTTGCCGGGTCGCAGCGGGTGCATCCGGTGACGGAACAGGACCTCGGCGCGGTAGACGTTGCCGACGCCGGCGATGACCGCCTGGTCCAGGAGCAGGTCGCCGATCGGTCGGTGGCTGCGCTTGATCCGCGCCCAGGCCCGGGTCGGGTCGGCGTCGGGGCGCAGCGGGTCCGGACCCAGCGACGCGATCACCTGGTCGTGCCGGTCGCGGCCGATCAGGTCGCACTGGATGGCGCCACGCAGGTCGGCGTACGTCGCCTCGTCCTGCAGCCGCAGCCTGACCTGACCCACCGGCACGGGCACCGGCGTCGGGTGGAGGTCGAACTTGCCGATCAGGCCGAGGTGGATGTGGATGAACCGGTCGCCGGGGAACTCGACGAACAGGTGCTTGCCGGCCGAGTCGGCGCCGACCAGGGTCTCGCCGTCGAGCAGGGCGGCGTCCGCGGCGAACCGGCCCTGCGGGCTGCTCACCCGGACCCGGTGGCCGGCGAACGCGGCGTCCAGGTCGTCGGCGAGGCGGCGGAGGGTGTGGCCCTCAGGCATCGTGCCCGAGCGCGGAGTCGGGCAGCGGCGGGAGGTCGCCGGTCGACTCGTAGTCGGCGAGCATGCCGATCCGGCGTACGTGCCGCACCTCGCCGGTGAAGTCCGTGCGCAGGAAGATGCCGATGAACCGCGTCATCTCCGCGACGCGTGTGCATCCGGCCGCCGACGGAGATCACGTTGGCGTCGTTGTGCTGGCGGGCCAGTGCGGCGGTCTCGTCGCTCCAGGCGAGCGCGGCGCGGACACCCTTCACCTTGTTGGCGGCGATCTGCTCGCCGTTGCCGGACCCGCCGACCACCACGCCGAGACTGCCCTCGTCGGCGACGACCGCCTCGGCGGCGCGGAGGCAGAACACCGGGTAGTCGTCCTCGGCGTCGTACACGAAGGGTCCGTGGTCGACCGGCTCGTGGCCCTGCTCGCGCAGCCACCCGACCAGGTGGTCCTTCAGCTCGAGGCCGGCGTGGTCGGATCCCAGGTGGACTCGCATGAAACCGATCCTTGCAGACCACCTGGGACCCGGCTGCGTCAGTCCGTGCCGCGCGGCGGGGTGGCCGTGCCGTGCATCCGACGGGCGTACCTGCGGAAGGCCCACCGGCCGAGGACCGGAAGGATCGGCCGCACCGGTGCCGGCAGCTTGGCGACCTCCAGCGCGATGGCCTCGGGATCGCCCTCGTAGAGCATCATCCCGAAGCCCGTCAGCAGCATGCCCTTGGGAATCGACTCCATCCCGCGCTCGGTGAACTCCTCCCACTCCCCCGGCGTGATGTGCCGGGCCATCAGCGGCAGCACGCGCGACTCCTGTCCACTCCCCCGGCGTGATGTGCCGGGCCATCAGTGGCAGCACGCGCGACTCCTCGGCGTCGAGGTGCTCGCAGAGCGCCGCGCGAGCGCGGCGAGGTGGTCGGCCAGCCGCGTCGCGTCGTCGACCGACGCCGACGAGCGCCATGCGGAGACCAGGGGCGGGCAGCCGTCCAGGAGCCGGTGGACGCCCTCGTGCTGGTCCTCCATCAGCTGCACGAGCGGCGCGAGCTCGTCCGGCACGCGTTGCACGAGCCGGTCCCAGAGCAGCTCGTCCTCGATCGTGTGGTGGTGCTCGACGAGACCGGTCCACAGGTCGACGTGGTCGGCCACCTCGTCGGCGCGGCGTACGTCACCGGCCCGGACGCGGCGTACGGCGGGAACGGCGAGCCGCAGCTCGCGGCGGAAGCTGGTGTGGGCGACCACCATCATCCGGACGTCGGTCAGTCCCGGCCCGAACAGCACGCCCGGCGCCGTGCCGGTCGTCTCGGCGCTCACTGGGTGCCCGCCAGGCTGTCGGCGAGTGCCTGGTGCGCGACCTGGCCGTAGTACTCGTACATGTCCGCGATCAGGCCGTCGCGGAAGGTGACGCGGATGGCGAGGAGGTTCTCGTACCTGCCGCCACCGACGAGATCGGCGACCATCCGCTCCTCGACGATCGCGACGTCGGGGTCGTCGGTCTGGTGGAAGCGCACGTCGTGGACCTCGATGCTGGTGGCGGCCGCGCCGAACCCACCGAACAGGGCACGGAACTGGTCGCGGCCCTCGACGGTCGGCGGGATCCCGTCGACCGGGTAGGCCACCGAGTAGCGCGGTTCCGCGGTCCAGTGGGCGAGGAACTCCTCGATGTCGCCGGCGTACAGCGCGACGCCGGCTGCGCGCCAGGTCGCCTCGTTGCGGGCGCGGGCGACGCTGAGGTCGTAGGTGGCGGTGCTGGTGGTCATCTCGTTCTCCTTGAATCGATCGGGTGGGCTTGTCGGGTACGACGCTGCCCGCTGCGCCGGCCCCGAACATCGGGGGAATCCCTGTCCCTGGAACCTCCGGGTGCGATGCTCGCGACGTGGACCTGGTGGGCCGGGAGCGTGAGACGGCGGAGCTCGTCGCCGCACTGGACGCCGTCGCGTCGGGCGGACGCGGCTGCTGCTCGTTCGCGGCGAGGCCGGCATCGGCAAGACCCGCCTGCTGGAGGACCTGGTCCAGAGGGCGGCCTCGCGGCGGTTCGAGGTGCTCACCGGTCGGGCCACCGAGCTCGAGTCGGACATCCCGCTGGCGGTGTTCCGCGAGGCGATGCCCGACCTCGTGCCGATCAGCTCGGAGGACCCGGAGGCGCGCTGGCAGCTGTTCCGCGGCGTGGCCGAGTCGTTGTCGGGTGCCGGTCCGCTCGCGCTCGTGCTGGACGACGCGCACTGGGCCGACCCGCTCTCGCGGGAGCTCCTCGAGTCGCTGGTGCGACGACCGCCCCGCGGCCCCCATCTGCTCGTGGTGGCCGCGCGTCCGGGAGCACTGGCGGACGCGGTGCTCGGCGCCGCGCGCTCGGCTGCTCGCTCGACCACCCTGCTCGACCTCGCCTCCCTGGACCGCGTCCGCGGCCGACCAGCTGATCGGCCCCGACCGCCCGGCCGAGGACCGCGCGAGGATCTTCGAGAGCTCGGGTGGCAACCCCCTGCTGCTGGAGGAGCTGGCGAAGGGAGACGCCGCCGCGGTGCCCAGCGGCATCGTCGCGGCGGTCTCCCTCGAGCTGGCGGCCCTGGGCGAGGACGCACTCGCGATGGTCCGGGCGGGATCCGTGCTCGGCGACCCGTTCGACTCCGACCTCGCTGCCGTCACGGCCGAGCTCGGTGCGTCGTCCGGCCGGGCAGCGGTCGACGACCTCCTCGACTCGCGGGCTGGTGCGTGCCGACCGGGGTCAAGCAGCTCGCCTTCCGGCACCCGGTGATCCGTAGTGCGGTCTACGAGAGCCAGCCGGTCGTCGTACGACTCCGGCTGCATGCGCAGGCCGCGGCGGCGCTGGCCAGCGTGGGCGCCCCGTTGCCGAGTCGGGCCCGCCACCTCGCTCACGTGGCCGAACCGGGCGACGTCGACAGCGCGGCCGAGCTGCAGCGAAGCGGCCGCGATGGTGCGCGGGCAGGCGCCGTCGATCGCGGCGGACTGGATGCTCGCCGCGAAACGTGCGGCACCTCCTGCGGAGCTGTCGTCGTTCTCGGACCTCGCCGAGGTGCTCGTCCAGTCGGGTCGGCTCGACCGAGGCGCTGGCCGTCGCCGACGAGGGTCTGCTCTTCGGCCAGGGCTCCGCCGAGCACCGCGTCCGGCTCGTCCTGTCCGCCGCGTCGGTGGAGCGACTGCTCGGCCGGCACGAGGCGGCCCGTCGCCGGCTGGTCCGTGCCGTCGACGAACCGTCGCTCTCCGGGCAGCTCGCCGCCGAGGTCGCGGCTGCCCTGGCGCTGTCGGCCTACGAGCGCGGCGAGTACGACGAGGTGGGGTCGTGGGCCGGGGCAGCTCGAGCAGGCGACGGACTGGTCGGCGCCGCGGCGCGCTCGATGGTGGCGCTCGGTCATCGCTTCAGCGGTCGCCTCGACGAGGCCGAGTCGGAGTCGGCCGCTGCCGTGGCAACGGTGCGGGACGCGACCGACGACGAGCTGGCGGCGCACGCCGAGCTGCTGATCGCGACCGCGTGGTCGCTGGTCGCCGTCGAGCATCTCGACGAAGCACTGCTCGTGAGCAGGCGCGCCTCCGGCGCGGCGCTCCGGGCGGGCAACGGTGCCGCGGCCGTGCCGCTCCTGCTCGCCGAGGTGCTGACCCTCGGGCTGCTCGGGCGCACCGAGGAGGCGGCCGAGGTCTCCGACCGCGCCGAGGTGGAGGCGCGGCTGACCCGGAACGACCAGTCGGTCCAGTGGGCACTCTGGATGCGGGCCTGGGTGCTGCTCGAGCACGGCGACCTCGACGCAGCGCTGCGCGGAGCCGAGGAGAGCGTCGCGCTCGCGCGCCGGCTGGACGAGTCGGCTCTCGTCACGATCGCCAACGCGGTGCTCGGCTCGGTCCTGCTGGCAGACGGCCGACCGGAGCTGGCGGAGCCACTCATCGCGGCGTACGACGTCGAACCGGGCTGGGTCTGCCGGTGGGCCACCCAGCTGGTCGAGGCGCGGATCGCCCTCGGTGACCTCGATGGCGCGACCGCAGGCGGCGGACCGGGCAACCGCCCTCGCCGACGGCACCGGGCTCGCCGGAGCGGTCGCGGCGGCAGAGCGAGCCGACGCGATGGTCCTCGCCGCGCGCGTGGCGAGGCCGCCGAGTCCGCCGAGCTGGCCAGCGCCGCGGCGGCGCGGGCCGAGTCCATCGGCGCCGAGCTCGACGCGGCGGCGGCCCATCTGCTGGCCGGCCGGGCACTCGCCGCCCTCGACAAGGAGGCCGCGGTCACGCACCTGACACAGGCGCACCGGCTGGCCCACCGGCGCGGCTCCCGTCGTACGGCGGACGCAGCCACCCGCGAGCTGCGCCGGCTCGGTCGACGCGTCGGCGTGGGCGGCGCACGATCGTCCAGCCGCCTCGGCGTGGACGCCCTCAGCAACCGCGAACGGGAGATCGCCGAGCTCGTCGCCCGTGGACTCACCAACCGCGAGATCGCCGCCCGGCTGTTCCTGAGCGAGAAGACCGTGGAGTCGCACCTCTCGAAGGCCTTCGGCAAGCTCGGGGTGTCCTCGCGCGCGGCCCTCGCAGCGCAGGTGACGTCCGCGAGCTGAGCTCAGCGCGTACGCCGGCCCCGCACCAGGTGTGCGCCACCCGGCACCGGATCGTGCCGTGGCGAGCTCCGGCGGCACCCCGAAGAACCGCGTCAGGATCTCCGCGCGCCCGAGGTCCTCGATCTCGTCGAACCCGGCGCCCTCCAGCAGGTCGGCCATCGCGGAGGGCTCGAACGTGCTGAGCATCGGCTCGCCGACCGCAGCGGTCCGCTCCGCCAGTCGCTCCCGGCGCCGCAACGACTCCTCGTCGAGACCGGCGACCCCGGTCGGGTAGTCGAGCACGACCTCGGCGCCGCGATGCCCGCGATCGCGCGCAACGTCGCCTCGACGGCCGCCTGCGTCAGGTAGGGCACCACGCCGAGCCAGAGGAAGAAGGTCGGCCGGGTGACGTCGAGACCGGACTCCCGCAGGCGCTGCACCAGGTCGTCGCGCTCGAAGTCGACGCCGACGTAGCGGACGGCTCCCGGGTCGATGCCGGCCGCGGCGAGGCGGTCCTTCTTCCAGGCACCGGTGTCGGGGTGGTCGACCTCCCAGACCACCAGGTCGGGATGCGGGTTGCGGTAGGCGAAGGTGTCGAGCCCTGCTCCGAGCACGACCGCCTGGCCGGTCCCGCGGCGACCGCCGTGGCCAGGGAGTCCTCGGCGAAGCGGTGGCGGGCGGCGATGAAGAGTCGCAAGGTGCTGCGGCCCGGCGCTGGGCCTCGGCGATCGCCTCGTCGCGGTCCCGTCGAGCAGCGCCCAGGCCAGTGGGTCGCGGAACACGCTCGCGCCGTCGAGGTCCTGGTGCACGGCGCGATGGGTCGCGGCGCCGAACGCCGTCCTGCTGGGCTCGCCCGCGAGCACGGTCAGGCGTCCGAACCGCTCGCCAGCCGCTCGAGCTCCTCGTCGACGACGGCCACGTCGAGCTTGGTGAACACGGGCTTCGGCTTCACGACCGGGGTGCCGGGCACGATGGGGCTGCGCTCCCAGCGGGCGGCGCCGGTGTAGTCGCCGGTGATGACCGGGTAGCCGGCCCCGCCGTCGAGGTCCTCGGCCTCCTCCAGCACGGGCATCGGCTGCACCTCGCCGGTGCCGCCGAGCACCGCGTCGACCGCGTTGGCCGAGAACGGCAGGAACGGCGACAGGATCCGGTTCAGGTCGGCGACGCACTGCGCGACGACGTGCAGGATCGTGCCGAGGCGCTCGCGCTCGTCGTCGCCCTTGAGCTTCCACGGCTCGTGGTCGGAGACGTACTTGTTCACCTCGGCGACCGCACGCATGGCCTCGCCGATGGCAGCCTTCTGGCGGTGCCGGCCGATCAGGTCACCCACGACGCCGTACGCCGCGTCGACGTGGTCGAGCAGTGCCTGGTCCTCGGCGGTGAGCTCGCCGGCGGCCGGGATCTCCCCGAAGCTCTTGGCGATCATGTTCGCGGTGCGGTTGACGAGGTTGCCCCAGCCGGCGACCAGCTCGTCGTTGGTACGGCGTACGAACTCGCTCCAGGTGAAGTCGGAGTCCTGGTTCTCGGGCCCGGCGGCCGCGACGAAGTAGCGGAACGCGTCGGGCTGGTAGCGGCTGAGCAGGTCACGGACGTAGATGACCACCCGCTGCGAGGAGGAGAACTTCTTGCCCTCCATGGTCAGGAACTCCGACGAGACGACCTCGGTCGGCAGGTTCAGCTCGCCGTACTCCCCCGGCTTGCCGCCCTTGTCGCCCTTGCCGGAGTACGCCAGCAGCTCGGCCGGCCAGATCTGGCTGTGGAAGGTGATGTTGTCCTTGCCCATGAAGTAGTAGGACAGCGACTCCGGGTCGTTCCACCACTCGCGCCAGCGGTCCTCGTCGCCCGTGCGGCGGGCCCACTCGATGCTCGCGGAGAGATAGCCGATCACCGCGTCGAACCACACGTAGAGCCGCTTGGTCGGGTTGTCCCGCCAGCCGTCGAGCGGCACCGGGATGCCCCAGTCGATGTCGCGGGTCATCGCGCGCGGCCGGATGTCCTCGAGGATGTTCTGGCTGAACCGGATCACGTTGGGCCGCCACAGCCCGGTCGCCTCGCGCTCGTCGAGCCACACCTTGAGCGCATCGGCCAGCGCGGGCAGGTCGAGGAAGAAGTGCTGGGTCTCGACGAACTCCGGCACCTCGCCGTTGATCCGCGAGCGCGGGTTGATCAGGTCGGCCGGGTCGAGCTGGTTGCCGCAGTTGTCGCACTGGTCGCCGCGCGCGCTCGGGTAGTCGCAGATCGGGCAGGTGCCCTCGATGTAGCGGTCGGGCAGGGTGCGACCGGTCGACGGGCTGATCGCGCCGTACGTCGTCTGCTCGATGAAGTAGCCGTTGTCGTAGACACCGGTGAACAGCTCCTGCACGACGGCGGTGTGGTTGCGGGTCGTCGTACGCGTGTAGAGGTCGTAGGAGATGCCGAGGGCGACGAGGTCCTCGGCGATGATCCGGTGGTTCTGGTCGGCGAGCTCCTGCGGCGTCACGCCGGCCTCGTCGGCGGCGATCAGGATCGGGGTGCCGTGCTCGTCGGTGCCGGACACCATCAGCACGTCGTGGCCCGCCATCCGCATGTAGCGGCTGAACACGTCGGAGGGCACACCGAAACCGGCCACGTGGCCGATGTGGCGCGGGCCGTTGGCGTACGGCCAGGCGACGGCGGACAGCACTTTGCTCATGCGGGGAATCCTAGGGGCGGCACGGAAGCCGTTTAGTCTCGACCCATGGCCACTCTGATCGCCGAGGACCTGTTGCTCCTGCTGCTCGACGACGAGTCGGGCAAGCTCACCAACGCGACCTTCCTGGACGCCGGCCTCGGTGGGGCGCTGCTCGTCGAGCTCGCGCTCGCGGAGCACGTGGAGGTGGTCAAGGGCGGCGGCCTGTGGGCGCGGGCCAAGGTGCGCCCGACGCGTGCCGCCGCTCCGTCGGACCCGGTGCTGGTCGAGGCACTGGCCCTGGTCGCCGAGAAGGAGCGGACCGCCCAGGACCTCGTCGGGCGCCTGGGCAAGAGGCGACGCGAGCCGTTGCTCGAGCGCCTCGAGGCCGCCGGGATCCTCCGGCACCAGGACGACCGCGTCCTGGGGCTGATCCCGCGCCGTCGGTGGCCGACCGCCGACGGCAGCCACGAGGCCGACGTACGCCGACGGCTCGGCGACGCACTGCTCCGCGGCGTCTCACCCGAGGAACGTACGGCGGCCCTGATCGCGGTCCTCTCCGCGATGGACCTCGCCCACAAGGTGGTCGACCCCGACGGACTCCCGAGGCGTCAGGTCAAGGCCCGCGCCAAGGAGATCGCCGACGGGGACTGGGCCGCCAAGGCGGTGAAGGACGCGATCACCGCTGCGCAGGCCGCCATGTCGGCCGCGGTCATCGCCGCCACGGCCAGCACGGCAGCGACCTCAGGCTGAGACGGTCCGCCCGGCGAAGGCCGCGATCGCGTCGTAGGCGTCGCCGGTCTCGGGAGCCGGCTGCTCCGGGCCGAAGGCCTCGCCGCGGATCTCCGCACGGAGGTTGGCGCGCATGAACCCCAGCCCTTGCTCGGCCACCTCGGGATCCAGGTCGCTGGTGGACCGGCCCAGGGCGTGCGCCAGGTCCCACGTGTGTACGGCGAACTCCGCGGTCATCCAGTTCGGGTCCATGCTGCCCGCACTCGCTCTGGCCCACCAGCTGCACCAGCTCGTCCGCGGACGACCGGAACGCCGGGGCCCAGCCGCTCTCGAGGTGCTCGGGAGCCTTCGACCAGTCCGGCTGCTCGCCCCGCGCCATGATCGTGAACTTCGCGGGCGCGGCGACGACGTGGTCCGCGAGGTCGCCGAGCGTCCAGTCGGAGCACGGCGTCCGCGCGTCCAGCCGATCGGCGCTGACGTGGACCAGCAGGTCGCCGAGCTGGTCGAGGGAGCGGGCTAGGACCGAGAGCGCTGCGTCGCCTGACATGTCGGGCACGCTACGCCCGCGAACGCGTTCAGCTGAAGTCGAGATCGCCGGTGCGGGTGCGCTTGATCTCGAAGAACTGGGGGTACGACGCGAGCGTCACGCACGCGTCCCAGAGCTCGCCGGCCTGCTCGCCACGGGGTGCCTTGGTGATCACCGGACCGAAGAACGCGGCGCCGTTGACGTGGATGGTCGGGGTGCCGACGTCGAGACCGACGGCGTCCATGCCCTCGTGGTGGGAGGCGATGACGGCATCGTTCAGGGACTCGTCGTCCATCGCGTCGGCCAGCTCCACGGCCAGCCCGGCCTCCTCGAGAGCGCTCTCGATCAGCGACCGGTCGAGCTCCTGCTTCTCGTTGTGGATCCGGGTGCCCAGCGCGGTGTACAGCGGGGCGAGCACCTCCTCGCCGTACTTCTGCTCGGCGGCGATGCAGACCCGGACCGGACCCCAGGCCTTCTCGAGTCCCTTGCGGTAGTCCTCGGAGACGTCCTTGTCCTGGTTGAGGTAGGCGAGGCTCATCACGTGCCAGTGCACCTCGATGTCGCGCACCTTCTCCACCTCGAGGATCCACCGGGAGGTGATCCAGGCGAAGGGGCAGCGGGGGTCGAACCAGAAGTCAGCATGTGGAGTGGTCATACCTAGTCAAACCCCACCGGTGGGTCAGATCATTCCCGTTGCCGAAAACAACAATCTGGTGGGCGGCGCTTCCCGCCGGCACGAGTTGGGCCATCGCTTCGGTCGGATGACATGATGCCGGACATGCCCGGAACCAACCTGACCCGCGACGAGGCGCAGATCCGCGCCCGGTTGCTCGGTGTCGACTCCTACACCGTGGAGCTCGACCTGACGACCAGCGAGACCACCTTCGCCACCACGACCACGATCGCGTTCACCTGCACCCAGCCCGGTGCCGAGTCGTTCGCGGACCTCGTCGGCGCCACCATCCACGAGCTCACCCTCAACGGGAGGGCGCTCGACCCGGCCGAGGTGTACGCCGACAACCGGATCAGGTTGACCGACCTCCAGGACGTCAACGAGCTCGTCGTACGCGCCGAGTGCCCCTACTCGCGCACCGGCGAGGGCCTGCACCGCTTCGTCGACCCGGTCGACGACCGCGTCTACACCTACACGCAGTTCGAGGTGCCCGACGCCCGCCGCGTCTACGCGACCTTCGAGCAGCCCGACCTGAAGAGCGTCTTCCACTTCCACGTGACCGCGCCCGAGGGCTGGGCCGTGGTGTCCAACGCGCCCACGCCGGAGCCGCAGCCCCTCGGGCGACGGCAAGGCGCTGTGGGAGTTCCCCGCGACCGAGCGGATGTCGACCTACATCACCGCGCTGATCGCCGGCGAGTACCACGCCGAGTTCGCGACCTACCGCGGCAAGCACGGCGAGATCCCGCTCGGCCACTACTGCCGCCAGTCGCTCGTGGCCCACATGGACACCGACGAGCTGGTGAAGATGACCTGCCAGGGCTTCGAGTTCTTCGAGGAGGCCTTCGGCTACCCCTACCCGTTCCACAAGTACGACCAGCTCTACGTGCCGGAGTACAACATGGGCGCGATGGAGAACGCCGGCGCGGTGACGCTCCGCGACGAGTACCTCCCGCGCAGCCGCCAGGACGCCGCGTTCTACGAGTTCCGCTGCTCGGTGATCCTGCACGAGATGGCGCACATGTGGTTCGGCGACCTGGTCACGATGAAGTGGTGGGACGACCTCTGGCTGAACGAGTCGTTCGCCGAGTGGGCCTGCTACCACGCCGCGGTCGAGGCCACCGAGTTCGACGAGTCCTGGACCGGGTTCACCAACGCCCGCAAGAACTGGGCGCTCCGTCAGGACCAGCTGCCCAGCACCCACCCGATCGCCGCGGACAACTACGACCTCCAGGCCGTCGAGGTCAACTTCGACGGCATCACCTACGCCAAGGGCGCCTCGGTGCTCAAGCAGCTGGTCGCGTGGGTGGGTCTCGACAACTTCCTGGTCGGGCTCCGCTCCTACTTCGGCAAGCACGCGTTCGGGAACTCCGAGTTCAGCGACCTGCTCAGCGCGCTCGAGGAGTCCTCGGGCCGTGAGCTCGACTCGTGGGCCAAGGAGTGGCTGCAGACCAGCGGCGTGAACACCCTGACCCCGCAGTTCGAGATCGACGCCGACGGGAACTACAGCTCCTTCTCGGTGCTCCAGACCGCCGCCGTCGAGCACCCGACGCTGCGCCGGCACCGGATCGGCGTCGGCCTGTACGACGATCGTGCGAGGGTCGCCTGGTCCGTCGTACCCACGTCGAGCTGGACGTCGAGGGCGAGACCACCGCGATCGAGGAGCTCGTCGGCGTACGCCAGCCCGACCTGCTGCTGCTCAACGACGGCGACCTCACCTACGCCAAGATCCGCCTCGACGAGCGGTCCCTCGCGACCCTGGTCGGCGGCCTCTCCCGCCTCGACGACTCCCTCGCCCGGGCGCTCTGCTGGGGCGCCGCCTGGGACATGACCCGCGACGCGGACATGCGCGCCACCGACTTCGTGGCGCTGGTGCTCGGCAACATCGCGGTCGAGACCGACGCCTTCGGCTCCTCGCGGATCCCCGGGTACGCCGCCCAGGCCGCCAACAACTTCTCCGACCCGGCCACCCGGGCAGAGCTGCGCGCGACCTGGGAACAGGGCGTCCGCCGGCTGCTCGACGAGGCCGAGCCGGGCAGCGACCACCAGCTCACCTTCACCCGGTCGTTCGCCTCCGCGGCCCACACCGAGGCGGGCCTCGACGACCTCGAGGCGCTGCTCGACGGGTCGCTCGTCATCGAGGGACTCACCATCGACACCGACCTGCGCTGGACGCTGCTGGGCGGACTCGCCCGTGCCGGCCGGGCCGACGAGGACCGGATCGCCGAGGAGCTGCGTCGCGACAACACCATCTCCGGGCAGGAGCGGGCCGCCGCCGCGCGGGCCGCCCGTCCGACGGCCGAGGCGAAGGCAGAGGCCTGGGAGATCGCGGTCGTCCGGGACGACGTACCCAACGAGACGCAGCGCAGCGTCGTGCTCGCCTTCATGCAGCACGGGCAGGACGAGCTGCTCGCGCCGTACGTCGAGAAGTACCTCGAGGTCGCCGAGACGCTGTGGGAGCGCAAGGGCACCCAGCGGGCGTCGACCGCGCTCGAGTTCCTCTTCCCGCGCCCGCTCGCCTCCCGTGAGCTCCTCGACCGGGTGTCCACCTGGCTCCAGGACTCCGCGGCGAACCCCGCGGCGAAGCGCTACGTGCACGAGGGCGCTGCCGACGTGGAGCGCTACCTCGCCGGGCAGGCCAAGGACGCCGGAGAGCGCTGAGGCTCAGCCCTGCTCGTGCAGCGACACGGGCTGGCGGGCGGCCTCGGCGAGCTGGCCGACGCCGTGCTTGATCCCGCCGACGAGGTCGCCGCCGGAGAAGGCCGACTCCATGCCGGCGACGGCGAGGCGGACGGCGTCGTCACTGAGCGAGCGGCGTACGACGGAACCGGTGACCACCTCGAGCAGGCGTGCCGTGGGGTCGACCATGATCAGCACGCTGCGAGCCGGAGCGGACAGCGAGGCGTGCAGCCGCTGCGCGAACGCGCGCGACTCGGCGCTGGCCGGTCCGACGTAGACGGAGAACTCGAACCTGCACGCGGTCTCGGCCGCGCGGATCGCGCGGTCGATCTCGGCCTCCTGGGAGGCGGAGAAGTCACCAACGGCCACTGGTGCCTCCTGCGCCCTGCGAGCTCTGCTCGATCTGGTCGGGGGTCACGTCGTCGGCTCCCTTGACGCCCTTGCTCGGGCCGCCGAACCACTCGGTGTCACCGCGCCACGACTGGCCCGGCTCGTAGCCCTTGTCGCTGGCCAGCGACGGCAGCACCACCAGCAGGGTGATCACCGCCGCGCAGCCGAGCGGCAGGATGAGCAGCACCATCAGGAATCCGAGTGGTGAGACATCCGGGGCCTGTTCCCAGGCGGACGGCGTGTCGGCCGAGGCGGGCGAGACCAGCGCGCCGAGCACGAGCCAGGCGGCTCCGAGCAGCAGGAGCACGGGGCGGAGGCGGCGACGGGCCGAGTCGTGAGTGAACACACACGCAGGATAGCGATTCGCGGCTTGGTCAGCGTCGCCCGACCCTCGTAGCCTCCCTCACATGCTTCCGCTGACTTCTGTCCACTCGGCACACGTGCAGGCTTTCTTCGACATGCCCGCCACCTGCCGGACCAGTGACAGCGACAGCTGGACGTGTGCGGCGGTCTACCACTGGACCGGCAACGAGACGCTCGCGCACGGAGCCACCTGGCTGATCGGCAAGCCGCTGTCGATCCTGGTGATCATCCTGGGCGCGGTCCTGGTGCGGTGGGTCGCCTCGAAGGCGATCGACCGCGTCGTGCACCGCGCCGAGAACGCCCCGCTCCCCGGCAACAAGCACGGTTTCAACCGGCGTGCCCAGCGCGCGAGGAGCCTCGGCTCCCTGCTGAAGAGCATCACCACGACCGTGGTGTTCGGCATCGCCTTCGTGATGGTGCTCTCCGAGCTCGGGCTCAACGTGGCGCCGATCCTGGCCAGCGCCGGCGTCCTCGGACTGGCGATCGGCTTCGGTGCGCAGAACCTGGTCAAGGACTTCCTGTCCGGCGTGATGATGATGATCGAGGACCAGTACGGCGTGGGCGACGAGGTCGACCTCGGCGAGGCGATCGGCACCGTGGAGCACGTCGCCCTGCGCGTCACCCGGGTCCGCGACGTCGACGGCACCGTCTGGTACGTGCGCAACGGCGAGATCCTGCGCGTCGGCAACTCCAGCCAGAACTGGGCCCGCACCGTGCTCGACGTCAACGTCAGCTACGAGCAGGACCTGCGCCGGGTCCGCGAGGTGCTGCAGGAGGTGGCGCACGGCCTGTGGGACGACGAGGACTACAAGGACGTCATCCTCGAGGAGCCGGAGGTCTGGGGCGTGCAGGCGCTCACCCCCGACTGGGTCACCGTCCGCGTCACGCTGAAGACCGCGCCGCTGAAGCAGTGGGGCATCGCCCGCGAGATGCGCGAGCGGATCAAGGCACGCTTCGACCACGAGGGGATCTCCATGCAGGTCCCCCAGCGGCTCTTCTGGCAGCCCGGCCCCGGCCAGAGCCGCGTCCCGACGGCAGCGCCCTGAGTAGGGCTACTCAGCACGAGTTGAGTCGCCGGACGACGCGGGCAGGACCGCTCCGACGCGACGATCGTCGACATGAGCAAACTGGTCGACCCCACCCTGTGCCCCGACTGCCGCGCACTGCTGGATCCCGCGGCCACCTGCACGGCCTGCGGGCTCGAGGTCACCGGGCCCCTCGCCGCCGAGCTGTGGCAGCGCATGGTCGCCGCCGACCGGGTCGTCGAGCAGCTGCGCGCGCTCTCGGGCCGCGGCGTCCGCACGCCGGCACTGCGCCGCCCGACGCCGGCACCGACCCCGAGCATCGGGCTGCCGGCGTTCCCCCGGAGCGACACCGGGCCGGCGCGCACGAAGCTGCTGCCCTCCGCGTCCGTGCCGGTCGTGCTGCTCTCGCTGGGCGCCCTCTGCCTGCTCGTCGCCGCGGCCGTCTTCGTGGCCGTCGCGTGGAGCGTCCTGGGACTCACCGGACGCACCCTGGTCCTGCTCGGCGTCACCGGCCTGCTCGCGCTGGCCGCGGTCGCGGTCACCCGCCGGTCGCTCCGCGGAGCGGCCGAGACCCTGTGGCTGGTCGTCTTCGGGATGCTCACCGTCGACCTGCTCGGCGCACAGTCGGCCGGGCTGGCCGGGCTCGACGCACTCGACTGGCGCGGCACCGGCGCACTCGATCGGGCTGACCCTGTTCGTGACGGGACTGGTCGTCGGGCTGTGGGCCCAGCGCCAGCCGGTCGGTCGGTTGTACGGCGCCGAGGTGGTCGCCGCGCTCGGAGCCCTGCTCGTCTGCACGACCAACGCCTGGTTCGCCGCGAACCCGGCCATCGCGTGCACCGTGGCGATCCCGCTGCTCGCGGTGCTGTTCGTGGCCCTGCGGAGCCTGCTCCCCGTGACGGCGTACGGCGTGGGCGGGATCGGCCTGGTCAGCTGGGTCGTGCTCCTCCTCACCGGCTGGGACCGGGCCCTGGAGCAGGTCGGTCTCGGCGCCTGGTGGTCCGACCTGCGCGGCTGGCCGCTCGCTGGCCGCGGCGCTCTTCGCGGCCGTGGCCGTCCACGTCCGGGCGGTGCCGGAACGCGCTCGTCCGGTCGCGGCCGGCCTCGCGCTGCTCCCCCTCGTGCTGCTGGCCGAGGCGCCGCAGACCCCGGGATCCGAGACGCTCGACCTCGCGATCGGTGCCGTCACGCTGCTCGCCCTCGGTGTGATCGCCTTCGCGGCTCCGCGAGCCTGGGCCCTCGGCGCCTCGGTGCTCGCCGGGCTGGGAGTGCTCGGGCTCGGCGCGGTGCTGGTGTACGCGCCCTGGGACGTGCTCGCCCGGCAGGCCTCCGACGGAAGCGCCCCGTCGACCTGACCCTGGTCGGCTGGGACACCGGGATCGCCCCGTGGACCTACGGGCTGGTGGGCCTCAGCGTCGCCGCGACCCTGGCACTCCTTCTCCGGCAGGTGCGCGACCAGGACCGGATGCTGGCGACGCGCTGCGTCTCGGCCGTGGCACCCGCGGTGCTCGCCCTCGGCGCCCTCGACGTGGTGCTCCGGCTCGAACCCCCGCTGTGGGGCGGCGTCCTCGCCGGCGCCCTGGCGACGGCCGTCGCGGCCGGGGCTGCCTGGTGGGTGCGCGAGCACGCCGTGGCCGGCTGGGTCGGCACGCGCCACGACGGCGTACCTCGCGATCGTCACCCTCCGGACCGCGTCCGCCGACGACCTCCTGCTCGCGGTGACGCTCTCCGTCCTCGTGCGTCGGCCTGCTGGCCGTGCACGTCCTGCGCGAGGCGTCCGGCGGCGCCGTGTCGGCTGCCGTCGCCGGGCGCCCTGGCCACGCTGCTCGGCGCCTGGGCCCTGGTGGCCTGGGGCGCACAGCTGGGCTCGGACGATGACGCGGTCGCCATCGCGCTCGCGGTGTACGCCGCGCTGGTGGCCGTGCTCGCCGCGCCGATCACGCGCCACCTGACCTCGCGCATCACCTTCGAGGTCTCGGCCCTCGTCGTCGGCGCCGTCGCGGCCGACGTACCCGGCCGACGTGCCGAGACGAGCGCGATGGCCCTCACCATCGTCGGCAGCGCCATCTGCCTGGTCGCGGTCGCCCAGCGCGACCGCGAGATGTTCTCCTGGCTCGGCGCGGCCGTCCTCGGGCTGGCGACGGTGCTGCGCGTCGTCCTCGAGGTGCAGGCGCCCGGAGCTGTACACGCTGCCGGCGGCGGCCCTGCTGGTCGCGATGGGCGCGTGGCGGCTGCGGACCGACGAGACCGCGAACAGCTTCGCCGCCCTCGGCAGCGGCCTGACGCTCGCGCTGCTGCCCAGCCTCCTGCTCGCCCTCGACGAGCCGGTCTCGCTGCGCGGCGCCCTGATCGCCGCCGCCGGCGTCCTCGTGCTCGCCGTGGGTGTCCAGCAGCGACTGGCGGCGCCCGTTCGTGCTCGGCGCGGTGACCACCGGGCTGCTCGCCCTGCGCCACCTCGAGCCGTACGCCGACGCCGTCCCGCGCTGGATCTCCCTCGGCGCGGTCGGCCTGGCACTGCTCGTCGTCGGCGTCACCTGGGAGGCCCGCCGGCGCAACCTGGAGACGGCCGGTCGCTACCTGGCCGACCTGCGCTAGACGCCTCTCGGCACAATGGCCGCATGACCACCCCGTCAGGCTCGCCCACGACGTTCTACGACGAGATCGGCGGCAGCCCGACGATCCGCGGGATCGTCAAGCGCTTCTACGAGGGGGTCGCCACCGACGAGGTGCTGCGACCGCTGTACCCCGAGGAGGACCTCGGCCCGGCCGAGAACCGGTTCGCGATGTTCCTGGAGCAGTACTGGGGCGGCCCGACGACGTACTCCGACCAGCGCGGGCACCCGCGTCTGCGGATGCGGCATGCCCCGTTCGCCGTGACCACCACGGCCCGGGACCACTGGCTGCACCACTTCCGGGCGGCGCTCGACCAGGCCGACCTGACGCCGGAGCAGGACCAGCAGTTCTGGGAGTACGTCACGCACGCCGCCCAGTTCATGGTGAACACGCTCGACGACCCGGACCCCGCGGCCGGACGCACTCAGCTGGGCTGACCGAGCTCCTGGAGCAGCCGCTCGCGCTGGGTGTCGGCCATGTCGGTCGGTCGCTGCGTCTCCATGTCGAAGATGACCATCACGACGGCGGCGCGGGCGAGCACCCGCTCGCCGTCGAGCACCTCGGCCTGGACCGTGAACGATCGCGTGCCCACGTGGCCGATCCAGGAGCGGACGGCGTACGGCTCGCGGCGGTGCGCCAGCGGCTCGAGGAAGGTGACGTCGGTGCGCGCGACCACGTGGTGGCTCCAGTGCTGGCCCCGGGTGTGCAGTCCCATCAGGAACTTGATCCGCGCTTCCTGGAGGAACTCGAAGAACGCCACGTCGCGGGCGAGCCCGTGCTCGTCGACGTCCCCGCGACGCACGGTGAGCGGGTAGACGTCGCCGCCCGGCCGGGTGCCGTCGGCGACCGGACGCCAGCTGTGGTCGGGGGCTCGCAGACCCTCGACCAGCGCGCGCTCGGAGTCCGTCGGGCGGACCGCGAGCTCGGTGGAGACCCGCGCGTGCACGACCCGCTCACCGTCGGGCGAGTCGGGTGCGTCGTACACCTCGTGGGCCAGGGACAGCGTCTGCTCGCCCACGTCGGTGACCCAGGAGTCGACCAGCACGGGTCGCCGGTGGAAGACCAGCGGTGCGGCGAACTCGACCCGGTGTCGGGTGACCGGCGCCCGGCCCGTGGGGCTGTCGGGAAACAGCTGCTCGCGGGCCTCGGCGACGTAGTCGAGGTAGGTGACGTTGTTGACGTGGCCGAGCAGGTCCATGTCGGCCCAGCGCATGGGGCACTCGTAGGTGTGCGGCACGCGCCGATCGTCCCAGAGGAGCTGCTCGGTGGAGCGTCAGTGCCCGAGGACGAGGTTCCCGTAGTACTGGAAGACGCCCTCGTGGCGACGCACGCGGACCGGGCGGTTCTGCGCGAAGAAGGTCGCGAGCGAGCCGACGGCGACGGCGACGGCGATGGCTGCCACGGCGAAGAAGACGGTCACGAACGCGAGTCAGGTTCGGAAGGTCGAAGGTCATGATGATGTCCTTTCGTGGTCTCTACATCTGTAGAATCTACAAGTGTAGAAGCACTCGGCAAGGGGCCGGGTAGTGTCCTGCGTCACCTGCGATCCACCGGGGAGGAGGGCCATGACCATCCCGGAAATACCTTTCACGCCGCGACAGGAGCAGCTGCTCGCCGCGGCGGCCCGGGTCGTCGCCCGCAGCGGCCTGCGCGGCCTCACCCACCGGGCCGTGGACGCGGAGGCGGGCCTCCCCGAGGGCAGCTGCTCGGCGTACATGCGCACGCGGGTGGCGCTGCTGACGCGCCTCACCGAGTACGTCACCTCGAGGTTCGCGCGCGACATCGCCGACTGCACCCAGCGGATCGAGCAGCACGCCCACGTCGACGGGTACGTCGTGCAGGAGACCGTCGCGATGCTGCGCTCCTGGCTCGAGGACCCCGACCTGCTGCTCGTGCGGATGGAGCTCACCATCGAGGGCTCGCGCCAGGCCGAGGTCGCCGAGATCCTCCAGGTGCAGTGGGTCCAGCTGGTGCGACTCGTGGAGCACGCCATGGAGGCCACCGGCAAGGAGCACAACCCGGCCCGTGCCGGGACGCTGCTCGCCGCGATCGACGGCGTGCTGCTGCGTGCGGTGCGCGAGGACCCCGACGGATCGGGCGCGGTTCCTGCGCGACAGCCTCGAGCTGCTGATGACCGCCATGGTGGGGAAGAGCACACAGCCACACCTGTAGAACGTGTCCTAGGCTGGCCGGTGCCCCGCGGCGTCCGCGCGCCGCTCACCCACACGAGCAGGAGACCACATGCCCGAGGCAGTGATCGTTTCTGCGGCCCGCTCCCCGATCGGCCGCGCCAACAAGGGTTCGCTCAAGGACTTCCGACCCGACGACCTCAGCGCGCTGATCATCAAGGCGGCGCTGGACAAGGTCCCGGAGCTCGACCCGACCACGATCAACGACCTCATGCTCGGCTGCGGCCTCCCCGGCGGCGAGGCCGGCAACAACATGGGCCGCGTGGTCGCCACGCTGCTGGGGTACGACGAGATCCCGGGCACCACGATCACCCGCTACTGCTCCTCCTCGGTGCAGACCTCGCGGATGGCCTTCCACGCGATCAAGGCCGGCGAGGGCGACGCCTTCATCTCCGCCGGCGTCGAGACGGTCTCGCGCTTCGCGAAGGGCACCTCGGACCACATCCCCGACACCCGCAACCCGAAGTTCGACGAGGCCAACGCGCGCACCGACGAGTACGCCCAGGGCGGCCAGGACTGGCACGACCCGCGTGACGACGGGAAGCTCCCCGACATCTACATCGCGATGGGCCAGACGGCCGAGAACGTCGCCCGGATGCGCGGGCTCGACCGCAAGGAGCTCGACGAGTTCGCCGTCCGCAGCCAGAACCTCGCCGAGAAGGCGATCAACGACGGCTTCTGGGCCAACGAGATCACCCCGGTCGCCACCGCCGACGGCACCATGGTCGCCAGCGACGACGGCCCTCGCGCCGGCGTCACCTACGACGCGATCTCCCAGCTCAAGCCGGTGTTCCGCCCCGACGGCGTCGTCACCGCCGGCAACTGCTGCCCGCTGAACGACGGCGCCGCCGCGGTCATCGTCATGTCGGACACCAAGGCCAAGGAGCTCGGCATCACGCCGCTGGCCCGCATCGTCTCCACCGGCGTCACCGGCCTCTCCCCCGAGATCATGGGCCTCGGCCCGGTCGAGGCGACCAGGCAGGCCCTGAAGCACGCCGACATGACCATCGACGACATCGACCTGGTCGAGATCAACGAGGCGTTCGCGGCGCAGGTGGTCCCGTCGTACCAGGACCTCGGCATCGACCTCGACCGCCTCAACATCAACGGCGGCTCGATCGCCGTGGGCCACCCGTTCGGCATGACCGGCGCCCGGCTGCAGAACACGATGCTGAACTCGCTGAAGTGGCACGACAAGTCCACCGGCCTGATCACCATGTGCGTCGGTGGCGGCCAGGGCATGGCGATGATCCTGGAGCGCCTCAGCTGATCCGCCCCTGAACGTGCCGAGAGGGCGCATCCGGTGGTCCGGATGCGCCCTCTCGTCGTACTGCCCGTGATCGGGCTGGGGTCAGGCCTGCTCGCGCACGGCCTCCACGGCGAGGTGGATGTTCACCTTGTCGCCGACGAGGACGCGGCCGCCGTCGAGCGGGACGTTGAAGTCCACGCCGAAGTCCTTGCGGTTGATGACGCCGTTGGCCTCGAAGCCGAGACGCTGGCCGCCCCACGGGTCCTGGCCGATGCCGAGGAACTCGACCTCGAGCTCGACCGGCTTGGTGACGCCCTTGATGGTCAGGTCGCCGACGGCGGTGGTGCCGTCGAAGGAGGTGGTGGTGAAGGTCATCTGGCCGAACTTCTCCACGTCGAAGAAGTCAGCGGAGCGGAGGTGTCCGTCGCGCTGCTCGTCGCGGGTGTTGACCGAGTTCAGGTCGATGGTCGCGGTGGCGCGGGTGTCCTCGAGCGAGTCGCCGGTCGTCAGGGTGCCCTCGAACTTCTCGAACTGGCCCCGGACCTTGCTCATCAGGTGGCGCACGGTGAAACCGACCTCGGAGTGGCTCGGGTCGATGGTCCACGAACCGGCGGTGATGTCGGTGTCGAAGGTGCTGTCAACGGTGATCGTCATGCAGATCAGTCCTCACGTCCTGGTGCGGTGCGTGTCTCGCACCTGCGGTAGTACAGGCTTCAACTACCCGGATTGAGGCAATATTCCCGCCGGACGGGACCAATTTCGAATCAGTCGGGTCCTACACTCCCGCCATGGCATCTCGGAACGACGTTCGCTGGCTCACCGGCGATCAACAGAAGGCGTGGCGCGCCTACATCATGGGCACCGAGCTGCTGAACCATCAGCTCGACCGTGAGCTGCGCGAGGAGCACGACATCTCCTTCAGCGAGTACGAGATCCTCGTCCGGCTCTCCGAGGCCGAGGACGGCCGGATGCGGATGGCGATCCTCGCCGACGCGATGTCCCACTCCCGCAGCCGGGTGACCCACACCATCGCGCGGATGGAACGCGCCGACCTCGTCGTGCGCGAGGCGTCGCGGGCCGACGGGCGCGGGGTCGAGGCCGTGATGACCGAGGAGGGCCGACGCGTGCTGATCGCCGCCGCGCCGACCCACGTCCGCGGCGTGCGCGAGCACCTCGTCGACCTGGCCTCCAAGCAGGACTTCGCCGCCCTCGGGCGCATCTTCGACGAGGTCAGCGACCGCCTGCTGCGAGGCCAAGCCCGACGAGGCCGACATCCGCTGACGCCGGCCCGCCGCGCTGACCTCAGTCGCGGGTCAGGCGGCGGTGCGTCACGCGGTGCGGACGGGCGGCCTCGGCGCCGAGGCGCTCGATCTTGTTCTCCTCGTAGGACGCGAAGTTGCCCTCGAACCAGAACCACTTGGCGTCGTCCTCGTCGTCGCCCTCCCAGGCGAGGATGTGGGTCGCGACGCGGTCGAGGAACCACCGGTCGTGCGAGGTGACCACGGCACAGCCGGGGTACTCCAGGAGCGCGTCCTCGAGCGAGGACAGCGTCTCGACGTCCAGGTCGTTGGTCGGCTCGTCGAGCAGCAGCATGTTGCCGCCCATCTTCAGGGTGAGCGCGAGGTTGAGGCGGTTGCGCTCACCGCCGGAGAGCACGCCGGCCTTCTTCTGCTGGTCGGGACCCTTGAAGCCGAACGAGGCGACGTAGGCCCGGGAGTTCATCTCGAAGTTCGCGACCTTGATGAAGTCCAGGCCGTCGGAGACGACCTCCCAGACGTTCTTGGTCGGGTCGAGGCCACCGCGGCTCTGGTCGACGTAGGAGATCTTCACGGTCTGGCCGACCTTGAGCTCGCCGCCGTCGGGCTTCTCCTCGCCGGTGATCATCCGGAACAGCGTGGTCTTGCCGACGCCGTTGGGGCCGATGACGCCGACGATGCCCGCGCGCGGCAGCGTGAAGGACAGGTCGTGGATCAGGACGCGGCCGTCGAAGCCCTTCTCGAGGTCGTGCGCCTCCAGGACGACGTCGCCGAGCCGGGGACCGGCCGGGATGTTGATCTCGGAGGTGTCGATCTTGCGCATCCGGTCGGCCTCGGCCGCCATCTCCTCGTAGCGGGCCAGACGCGACCGGCTCTTGGTCTGGCGGGCCTTGGCGTTGGACCGCACCCACTCGAGCTCGCGCTCGAGCATCTTGGCGCGCTTGGCGTCCTTCTGGCCCTCGATCTTGAGCCGGTCCTTCTTGGTCTCGAGGTAGGTCGAGTAGTTGCCCTCGTAGGGGTGCGCCTTGCCGCGGTCGAGCTCGAGGATCCAGCTGGCGACGTTGTCGAGGAAGTAGCGGTCGTGGGTCACGGCCAGGACGGCGCCGGGGTACGACGCCAGGTGACCCTCGAGCCACTGCACCGACTCGGCGTCGAGGTGGTTGGTGGGCTCGTCGAGCAGGAGCAGCGACGGCTGCTGGAGCAGCAGCTTGCACAGCGCCACCCGGCGACGCTCACCACCGGAGAGGTTGTCGACCAGCGCCTCCGGGCGGCGGGCAGCGCAGGGCGTCCATCGCCTGGTCGAGGCGGCTGTCGAGGTCCCAGGCGTTGGCGTGGTCGAGGTCGGTCTGGAGGTCACCCATCTCCGCGAGCAGCTTGTCGTAGTCCGCGTCGGGGTCGGCGAGCTCCTCGGAGATCGCGTTGTAGCGGTCGAGCTTGCCCTTGATCTCGTGCACGGCCTCCTCGACGTTCTCGAGCACCGTCCTGCCCTCGGTCAGCGGCGGCTCCTGCTGGAGCATCCCGACGGTGGCGTCGGGGTCGATGATCGCGTCGCCGTTGTTGGCGTGCTCCAGCCCGGCCATGATCTTGAGCAGGGTCGACTTGCCGGTGCCGTTGGGCCCGACGACGCCGATCTTGGCGCCGTGCAGGAAGGACAAGGTGACGTTGTCGAGGACCACCTTGTCGCCGTGGGCCTTGCGGACGTTGCGGAGCGTGAAGACGTAATCAGCCATGGTCCGGCCAGCCTAAGCGCGCCTCCCCCGTTGGACCCAAACGGGTCAGGCGGCCGTGGGATCCGTCCGCACCTCGCCGGCCGAGTCGAGCTGGGGGCCGTCCGGCTCGTAGGCGTGCACCATCTCGCGCACCGCCTCGTTCTCGCGCGGGTCGGGGGCCGAGCGCGCCGTCTTGACGAAGCTGCTCGTCCCCCGGTTGAGGTCGTGGCCCACGAAGGTCGCGTCGATGATCCAGCGTCACCGAGCTGGTCTTGTCCTCGCGCTCCCACACGTCGACCCGCACCCGGCCGTGGACCACGACCGCGTCGCCGCGCTGGAGGCTCTCCTTGACGTTGCGGCCCAGCGCGCGCCAGCAGTTGACGGTGAACCACGAGGTCTGGCCGTCGACCCAGCTGCCGTTGCGGAGGTAGCGCGGCGTCGACCCCACCCGGAAGGACGCGCACTGGGTCTCCCCCACGTCGCGGAGGTCCACGTCTCCCCCGACCCAGCCCTGCAGCGTCACGTACGACTCGTTCATGTGTCCGTCCTTCCTGGTCTGCTCATGTGCGACCAGTCCAGCGGCGGGCGTCGTACGACGGAAGCAGCAGTCGGGCGGGCTGTGGACAGACACCCCGTGCGGACGCCGCTGTGGACGCGAACCGGTCACGAACGCGCCGTACGCAGGCCCTCCCAGGTCGTGCGGTACGCCGCCAGCTCGGCCGCCACGGGCTCGACCACGAGCTCCTCGCAGACCACGGACACCGCCTCGCGCAGGGCCTTCTCCGCTCGACGCGCTCGCGACCGCGCGCCGACCGCGATCAGCACCCGGGAGAGCAGGGCGAGGACCACGCCGGCGACCACTCCCCCGACCAGGAGCAGCGTGGGCACCGGGAAGCCGCCGTAGTCGGGCGTGCTCGGCTCGGGCATCTGGAGGTAGGACATGCCGGCCAGCGACGCCGAGCCAGACCGCTCCGACGAGCGCGGCCGCGAGCAGGACCCACTGGAGTCCGCGCACGACCCGGCACCAGCGCCGGTGTGCCGGAGACCCCGAGCTCGGTGGTCGTGACCGCCCGGTCGAGGCGGTCCTCGAGGTCGGCGAACCGTGAGGTCGAGGCCCCCCGGACCGCCCGCGACCCACGGCTGGGCGAGCCCCTTGGACACGTCGTCGCACATCGACCGCACGGTCGTCTCGACGCGCGCCTTCTGCACGTAGTCGGCCGCCGGCATCGAGGACCGCGCGGCGGCGATCACGTCCTTGCCGCTGGTGCCCCGGTCGAGGTGCAGGCGGCGCAGCGGATCGGGGCGCAGCCGGGAGATCCAGGCCGTCAGCGGCCAGCCGGTGGCGCGACGGGCACGGAGCGTGGTGGCGCGCTGGACGGCGTCGACGACGATCGGGACCCCGGCGGAGTCCGCGAGCGCGTCGACGAGCTCGCGCCGGTCCTTGCCGGCGAGCTCGCGCGGCTGGGTGTCGCCGTTCTGGGCGGCCATCCGGGCCGCGGCGTCCGCGATGTCGCTCGGCGAGACGGGTCCGGGTCGCCGCCTTGTCGGCGACGCGCTTGCCGATGACGCGGCGCAGCTCGTCGATGCCCTCGCCGGTGCGGGCGGAGGTGGCGAGCAGGGGTACGTCGCCGAGCCCGTCCTGCTCGAGCAGGCGGCGGACGTCGGCGAGCATCGGCTCGCGACCGTCCTTCGCGACCTCGTCGATGTGGTTGAGCACGACCAGCATCACCTCGCGGTGGCTGGCGAGGGGCGCGAGGAAGCGCTGGTGGACGGCCAGGTCGGCGTACTTCTGCGGATCGAGCACCCACACCATCAGGTCGGTGAGCCCGACCAGCCGCTCCACCTCGAGGTGGTGCGCGACCTCGGTGGAGTCGTGGTCGGGCAGGTCGAGCAGCACCAGTCCGTCGAGCCCCTTGTGCTGGTGGCCCTGGTCGAGCGTGGAGTCGCGGACGACGCGGTGGCGCGGCGGGATCTCGAGCCAGTCGAGCAGGCCGGCGGCCGGGTCCTCGCCCCAGACACAGGCGGTGGCGTACGACGTGGTCGGCCGGCGTACTCCCACGGCGGCGAGATCGAGACCGGCGAGAGCGTTGAACGTGGACGACTTGCCGGAGCCGGTCGCACCCGCCAGCGCCACCACGGTGTGCTCGGCCGAGAGCCGCAGCCGGGCACCGGCCCGGTCGACGACGAGGGCGGCCTGGTCGACGACGGAGTCGTCCAGCCGTCCGCGGGCGCCGGCGACCGCCTGCTCGAGACCGACGAGACGGGTGTCGAGCGAGGCGCCTCGCCCGAGGAGCTTCTTCGCCCCGGCCACCAGCCCGCTCACGACGCCGGCCTCGGCGCGAGGCGCAGGTCGTCGACCCGGCGGGCCAGCATCCGCAGCTGCTCCGGCGAGTCCGCGGGCAGGTCGAGGTCGTCGAGCAGGGTCACGAAGCGCCGGCGCTCCTGGTCCAGCAGCGCGTCCACCCGCGTGGTGAGGTCCTTGCGCGCGTTGAGCGCCAGCCGGCGTACGGCCTGGTCGCCGAAGACCGCCTCGAGGAGCTTCTGCCCGAGGACGGCCGAACCACCGGCGATGCCGACCTCGGCGCCGGTGACTCCCCCGGTGGAGGCGAACACGACCACCATCAACGCGACCGAGAGCCCGTTGACGCCGTACGCGAGGAAGCGGGCGGTCGTGCGCTTGTCGCCGCCCTCGGTGCGGACCAGGTCGAGCACGCCCGCCTGCCAGTCGCGCACCATCCGCTCGGCCCGCTCGCGGAAGTCGCGCGACGCCCGGGACAGGTCGACGCCGCCGGTCTCGAGGACCTGCGCGCCGGCGGCGACCGACCGCCACGAGGCGTCGGTGCGCTCGGCAGCGGCCTCGGCGTGCTCGATGAGCAGGGTCTGCAGGCCCGACTCGACGGCCACCGTCACCTTCTCTGCTTGTTGGGGCTTTCCCTTGACGGCGTTGGTGATCCGGTCGCGCAGCCAGCTCACCTTCGACTCGAGCGCACGGAGGAACTCACCGGTGCCGACGAACTCCTGCCAGCGCGCGAGCACCTCACCGCGGAGCAGGGTGCCGTCGGCCGTGCCGGTGTCGATGTCGGTGACGGCCTGGTCGTAGGAGATGTCGACGTCGCGCTTCAGCCGGGTGCGCATGTCGGCCTGCGCCTGGGCCGCGTCGGCGAGGTCGTAGGTGCGTCGACCGATCGAGCGGACGGCACCGTCCAGCGTCTGCCGGACCACGCCGTTGCGGGCCTCGACGTCGGCGCCGAGCTCGTGCAGCCAGCCGCGGATGTCCTCCACGGCCGCGGCGGGCAGCAACCCCTGCTCGTCGAGCGGCGACTCCGGCACGGTGAACAGCGGTGAGTCCTTGAGCCCGCGCGAGGTGAGCATCCGGGCCAGGTGTCCGCTCACCTCGGCGAGCGCGCCGGGGGCGGTCCGGTCGAGCACGATCGCGACCGCAGCACTGCGCTCGGCGGCCTGCTTGAGGAAGCCCCACGGCACCTGGTCGGCGTACCGCGCGGCCGAGGTGACGAACAGCCAGAGGTCGGCGGCCGCGAGCAGCTGGGCCGCGAGGCTGCGGTTGCGCTCCACGACGGAGTCGATGTCGGGCGCGTCCAGCAGCGCGAGCCCCTGGGGCATCTCCGGAGAGGCCACCAGCTGCAGCGCAGCCGGGGTCGGCGGTGGCGCGCGTGGTGCGCTCGAGCTCGGGCAGGATCCGCTGCTGGTCGAACCAGCCCGCGTCGTCGGGGTGGTGGACGAGGACGGGCGAACGCGTCGTCGGACGGAGTACGCCGGGCTCGCTGACCCGCGCCCCGACCAGCGAGTTGACCAGCGTCGACTTGCCGGCGCCCGTGGACCCGCCCACGACGGCGAGCAGCGGCGCGTCGACCTGGACGAGTCGCGGCAGCACGTAGTCCTCGAGCTGGGAGACCATCTCCGCGAGGTGCGCCCGGTGATCGGCCGCGCCCGGGATCTCCAGCGGCAGGCGGGTGCCCTGCAACGCCTCGCGCAGGCTGGTGAGCGTCGTCAGCATCTGGGCGGAGCCCGCGCTCCACTGCGTCCGACCGGGCGGCTCTCCCGACGAGTGCCCGGCGTGCGTCACCGTCCGGCCCCACGGACCGCCGGCAGCTGGGTGGGCGGTCCACCTTCCGCGGGTTGCGGCCAGACCAGACCCGGTCGCAGCGCGCGCATGTGGTCGACGTGCTCCTGGCCGAGCGCCGCGAAGTCGGGAGGCGCCACTCCGCGCAGGTAGCGGCTGTGCAGGAAGCCGAGCTCGACCGCCTCGTTCTGGTAGGCGACCATCGCGCGCCGTGCGGCCGGGCCACCGACCTTCTCGGCGTACCTCCGGGCGAAGCGGCGCGCCGGGATCCGGGCGAGCCACGGGATCTCGGCCGGGTCGAGGAAGCCGCGCTGGGCGCAGTCACCGAGCGCGGCGGTGAGCACGCCACCCTCACGGCGTCGCGACCAGATCGCGAAGCCGCTGAGCAGCAGGAACCCCGGGACCATCAGGAAGACGTAGGTGGTGATCGCGTTGCGGCCGTCGTCGACCATCAGCGAGGCGTTCCACAGGCCGTGCGCACACGACGGCGACGAGGTAGCCGACGATCGGCGCGAACACCCGCACCGCGCGACTGCGGGCGTTCACCGCGATGCCGATGCCGATGCCGGTGAACGAGGTGAAGAACGGGTGCGCGAACGGTCCGAAGATGCAGCGGACCACGAACAGGCCGACGGCGCCGCTGAGGCCACCGGCCTGGCCGTCGTCTCCCATGTACGCCGAGGTCAGGTAGAGGATGTTCTCGGTGAACGCGAAGCCGATGCCGACCATCCCGGCGTACACCAGACCGTCGAGCACGCCGTCGAGCTCGTTGCGGCGGTAGATCAGCAGCAGCAGGATGAACAGCCCCTTGGCCGCCTCCTCGGTGACCGGCGCCACGACGGTCGCCGGCGAAGGTGTCGGTGTTCTCGAAGATCACGCTGTCGAAGAGCTGCAGGATCAGCGCGCCGGACGTGGCGACGAACGCACCCCAGCCGAGGCCGAGGGCCAGCAGCGAGCGCGGCTCGGGCTCGTAGCGGTCCAGCCACATGTAGACCCAGATGAGCGGGACGACCGGGACCAGGGCCAGGAGCAGGCCCACCACCAGGGCTCCGGGGGCTCCGGAGAGCAGCAGGACGAGGCCCATTCCCGCGGCTCCGAAGAGCATCACCACCGTGACGACGATGGTGAACGCGGCATAGCTCCGGCGTCTCTGCATGCGCGTAGCGTAACGAGATGCCACACGTAGAGTGGACGCGTGGATGACGCCATGGACAACGGAACCGACGCCGCACCCGAAGCCGGACTGGTCTCGGACGAGCCAGCCACCGAGAGCCATGACCTGCCGGTCCCCGAGGCCTACGCCTCGTTCATGCGCACCGGCTGGGGCGACCGCGAGCTCGACGTCCCGCCCCACCCGATCACCGCGTGGGCGCAGGCCCGTCGCCAGCGGCTGAGCGAGCAGTTCCCCGACGAGCGCCTCGTCATCCCGGCCGGCGGGTTCAAGGTGCGCTCCAACGACACCGACTACCGGTTCCGCGCCGAGACGGCACACACCTATCTCTGCGGCAACCAGACCAGCGACGCCGTCCTGGTGATCGAGGGCGGCGAGTCGGTGCTCTACGCACGGCCCCGCAGCTCGCGCCAGACCGACGAGTTCTTCCGTGACCGGCAGTACGGCGAGCTGTGGGCCGGCCGTCGTCCCTCGCTGAAGGAGATCTCCGACTCGCTGGGCATCGAGACCCGCCACCTCGACGACCTCCCCGAGCGCCTCGAAGGGTCGGCGAAGACGCGACTGCTGCGTGGCGCCGACCCGAGGGTGGACGCGCTGGTCGGCGACGAGGACGGCCGCGACGAGGACTTCGCCCGGGTGCTGTCCGAGGCCCGGCTGGTCAAGGACGAGTGGGAGATCGCGGAGCTCCAGACCGCGTGCGACATCACCACGCTCGGCTTCGAGGACAGCGTGCGCGAGTGGGACCGCGTGCTCGAGCACGGCGAGCGCTGGGTCGAGGGCACCTTCTTCCGCCGGGCCCGCGCGATGGGCAACGACATCGGCTACGACTCGATCGTCGGCGGCGGCCGGCACGCCACGACGCTGCACTGGATCGAGAACTCCGGCCCGATCACGCCCGGCCAGCTGGTGCTGCTCGACATGGGCGCCGAGGCGACCTCGCTCTACACCGCCGACGTCACCCGGACGCTGCCGATCGACGGGACCTTCACCTCCCTCCAGCGCGACCTCTACTCCCTCGTGCTCGAGGCACAGCAGGCCGGCATCGACGAGGTGCGGCCCGGGGCAGCCTTCCGCGCGCCGCACCAGGCCGCGATGAGGGTCCTCGTGCGCGGTCTCGACGAGCTCGGCCTGCTGCCCGTCTCGCAGGAGGAGGCGCTCTCCCCGGAGAGCCTCGTCTACACGCGCTGGACGCTGCACGGCACCAGCCACATGCTCGGCCTGGACGTGCACGACTGCGCGGTCGCCGACAAGGGCATCTACCCCGGAGGCGAGCTCGAGGAGGGCATGGTGCTCACCGTCGAGCCGGGGCTCTACTTCCAGGAGGACGACCTGCTCGTCCCCGAGGAGCTCCGCGGCATCGGCATCCGGATCGAGGACGACGTGCTGGTCACCGCGGACGGCGTACGCAACCTGTCCGAGGCGCTGCCCCGCGAACCGGACGAGATCGAGGCCTGGATGGCCCGGCTTCGCGCCTGAAATAGGGATATACGGGACGCGCTAGCGTACTTTTCCCCCTTTTTCATCACTTGAAGCCCGAGTCGTGTCACCGGACTAGACGGGTGTTTCGCGACGTTCGTCAGGGTCCGAATTTGAACCTACTCTCCCAATATGTCGCAGTCCCCCGCACCTCACCGGATCCACCCCTTTCGGTGGATCCTTGCGCTGCTGACGCTCGGCGTGGTCTTCGCCGGGCTGCCCACCACGTCCGCCTCCGCGGTCGCCGACGGTCTCGTCACAGGGAAGGTCACCTTCCCCACCAGCACCCACTGACCGCACCCTGCACGTCTACCGCGAGAACGGCCAGGGCGCCTGGGCGGAGGACGCCTCGCGCGCCGCCACCATCGCCCCCAACGGCCAGTACTCCGTGCAGGTCCCGGCGGGAGAGCCCGTGGCGCTGGGCGTCACCTTCGGCCCGGCCGACTACAGCTACTTCTACGACGACGCCTTCACCGCGGCCAGCGCCACCACCGTGACCGCGGCGGCCGGCCAGACCGTCCCCGGCATCAACCTCTCGGTCCCCCAGCTCGTCTCGTACTCCGGCCGCCTGGTCGACCGCAGCGGCACGTCCGTCCCCGGCTGGGTGCGTCCCACCGTGAACACCAACGGCGGCAGCGAGGCGCTCCTCCCCGACCCGACCGAGGTCGACTCCTCCGGCGCCTTCGAGGTCTACCTCCCGGCCCGGGCCGACGGCGTCTACGAAGGCGGCGTGCAGGGCTTCAACGCGAGTGGCGACACCTTCGCCTGGCTCGGCGGCGGACTCGGCTACGAGCCCGACTACTACCTGAACCCGCACCCGGGCGAGAGCTTCACCGGTCAGGTCATCGAGCTGCCGATCGGCACCGCCTCGGTCGCCCCGGACAAGTCACAGCCCACGACCCTGCGGGCCACGAAGACCCCGGTCGTCCACGGCGCCATCCGCAAGGGCCACGTGCTCCGCAGCACGGCCGGCTCCTACAACAAGCGTCCGACGACGGTTCGCTACCAGTGGCTGCGCAACGGCCGGGTGATCGCCAAGGCGACCCACGCGACCTACCGGCTCAGCAAGGCCGACGTCCGCAAGCACATCCGGGTCCGCGTCACGGCGTACTCCGGTGCCGCGAAGGTGCACGCGACCTCAGCCCGGACCGCCGCCGTCAGGGCACGCTGAACCAACGACCTTGGGTCACCCAGTCACAGCAGCACGGACCTGATCGATCATTGCCTGTTCGCGCTCGCTGACCCGCACGGCATGGAACCCCATGAAGCCGCCCTCCTTGGCCGCATCCGCGGCCGCCTGGGCAGCTGCCACCAACCAGGTCCCGAACGCCGCAGCCTCCTCGGCCGTCGCCTTGGACGAGACGATCGCGGCCACCACGCGTAGCTCGCCGAGCACGAGCTCACCCGGGCTCCCGGGGCCGGTCGGCTTGAAGCCCTTGAGCGGGTTGTGGTGCTGCTGCACCTCGGCCTGGAGCTCGAGCGCCACCTCGGTCAGCAGCTGCTCGCGACTGGGTGGGTTGGTGGCCGTGCGGACCGTCGCCATCGTCTCCTTGGTGGCCTCGATGGGCCCGCCCGGGTCAGCCAGCGAGATCGCCATGCCGGCCACCATCGGTGCTCGCAGCACCCGGGTCCACTCGTCCTCGGTGAAGTCGGTCTTGGTCGTCACAGTGATGGATCCTTCCGTCCTCGCCGATGCTGGTCGCTGACGCCGTGGGCCGCTTCGCCCGTTTCCGGTGAGCAGGACCCCCGAAGCCGTGGGACCGTGGTGAACGTGTCGTTTTCTCGCGTTCTCGCCGTGACGGTGGCCGGGGCCCTGCTGGTCCTCGAGGCAGCCACCCCTGCGCACGCGGCCGAGCCCGGGTCCCCAACTGGCACCTTCACGCTCAATCGCACGCTTGCCTACCTCCACGTCATCGACGGCGAGCAGGACCGCCCGTACGGCGAACGGTTCAGGATCACGGCCAGCAACCTCAGCGACGACAAGACCGCGCCGGAGGACCTGGTGCTGGAGAAGTCACGCGGCGACGGCAGCGGGTTCGTCCCCGCAGCGTTCCCGTGCTCGCCCGACGGTTTCGAGTGCTCTCTCACCTACACCGAGCCGGGCACGTTCACACCGCAGGTGAGACTCACCGACGAGGACGGGAACTCCACCACGATCGACCTGCCCATCGTCACCGTGCGCCGTGACCTGACCCCGCCCGTTGTGCATGTGATCAAGCCCGCCCGCAAGAAGCTGCACCGGGTCTCAGCCTGGCGCCGCGTCCGCGGCACCGTGTTCGACCAAGGGGTTGGCGGCAACTTTCGCGAGGGCGAGCCGGACGGGATCCTCAGCGTCAAGGTCGCCTTGCTCCAACAGCGTCGCGCACGCTGGTGGTGCTACTCCTTCGTCATGACCAACCCCCGAACTGGTCAGGGCCACTGGGCCTGGCTCAAGGGCCTGCAGACCGAGGCCGCGACCTTCGCCAAGTGCCGACCCTTCGGGATCGAGGCGCCGGTCGTCACCGGGATCCAGTGGCGGACCCCGTGGATCAAGGGGCTGACCCGCGGCCCGCTGGTGGTTCGGGTCAACGCCGTCGACTTCAACCTCTGGGAGACCGGCTACCGCAAGTACGCATGGGTCCGGCTGAACCGTGGCTGACGAGCGCTCGTCTTCAGCTCACCGTCCCAGGTCTCCATGGCATCCGAAGCTCGCGGCTCGGAGTCCGCGACTCTGATCGAGAACGCCAGCTCCGCGAGGAAGTCCTCGGCGAACGTCTTGACGCGTCCCACTCGGTGTAGACGTAGTCGCGCGACGTGTCGGTGCCCAGCGACCCCGGCTTGTCGCCAGCGATCTTCCTCATCAGCGCTCGCTTGATGAAGCCGTACTGGTGTACAGCAGGGCACCGCTCAAGAGGGCGACCCTGGCTGGGTGCCAGCTGGTCTCCTCCTCGAACCGCGTCGCAGGCGCATACATCAGGATGCTGCGGCATACTTCCCCCGAGTGGGGCCGGCGTGGCCGAGAGGATCACACTGGTGGTGTGCAGGTTTCTCCCGTCCATGATGCCGACCCCCGGCCCCTGTAGCTCAGCTGGATAGAGCAAGAGCCTTCTAATCTCTAGGTCGCAGGTTCGACTCCTGCCAGGGGCGCCGAGAGCAGATCGATCCGCTAGTCCTCGCACCCAGTCCCGTCGCCGTCCCGGTCGAGCTGGGACGAGTAGCCCGGGTCTCCCCGGTGGACAGGTGCGGCTCCGGCGGACCTGGCCGCGTCACAGTTCGCGAACGGTCCGGTGATCGGGGGCGTGGAGCCGCCGTCATCCGACGGCGTGGGCTGGGTGGTCGCGATCGCTGGCGTGGAACGCGAGGTGCTGTGCGGCAGCGCCTGGCCGGGGCAGGCGCTCAGGATGCGTTCCATGGCGGCACGTTCGGCGGGCTTCACCCAGAGGCGGTACTTCGCCTTGACCGCGATCTGGCGGGCGACGTACGCGCAACGGTAGGACTTCAGCGGTGGCAGCCAGGTCGCCGCGTCGCCGGAGCCCTTCTGCCGGTTCAGCGAGTAATCGACTGCCAGCAGGTTCAGCGGGTCGTTCGCGAACCTGGCCTTGGTGCCCTCGTTCCAGGCAAAGGCACCGGTGACCCACGCATCATCGAGCGCGACGACGTGGTCGATGTCCACCGAGGTCGTGCCACGCACGAAGTCGATCGGGCGGCCGCTGTAGGGGTCGGTCAGCGTTCCCGACTCTGTCTCGCAGGGATCGTCCGCCGACACCGTCCGGTTGAGGAGATCGCGCGCGAGGATGTCGTCGCGGGTCTGGCAGCCGTCACCATCGACGTCGTCGCCGAACCCGAACGACTCGCGGTCGTAGCCGGTCTTCGCGGCACGGCCCTTCACGGCGAGCTTCGAGAGGACGTCGGCCGCCGCGCCACCGCTGCCCTGGTGAGCGACCGTTGTCGGTGCCGCGGTCGGGGTCGGGGTCGGGTACGACGGTGTCGTCGACTGCTGGGTGCTGACCGTGTCCGCAGGATGTTCCGCCAGAGCGATCCAGCCGACTGCCACCGCGATCGACGCCGTGACCGCGAGGATCGGCAGCTTGAGCAGCGAGAACCCCCGGGGCTTCGGATCAGTTCGCCCGTCGTCAGTCACACCCGACGCCGTCTCCGTCACGGTCGAGGTCGTAGATGTCGGACCCCACCACGTAGACCGGTCCGTTCACGTACTTGGGTCCGTTCCCGCTGCGCCAGCACAGTCCACGTCGCTGGCGATGGGAACGCAGGCGCCCGAGTAGTTGGGGTCGCAACGGCCTCCGCCCGCGTCCTGCTTCGTCTTCTTCTTCGCCGGAGCACGCCAGTGCGGGTGCGCGCCCGCACCGCGGCAGACGTTCTTGCGACCCCGGTTGTCCCAACCGAGGCGACCCTTCTTGGCCTTGGCGCAGGCCTGGCCGCGCTTGATGCAGGTGCCGTTCGGCTTCTTGGTGCAGGCGTGCTTGGCGGCAACGGTGGTACGCGCTGCGTCCGCAGCCTTGGCCGGGGCGGCCAGCGCCGAGGCCGGCGCGATGAAGCCGGCGACGATGACGGCCAGTGCGGCCAGGATGGTTCTGACGTACATGCGGATCCCCAAGACGGTGAGGCGCCCTGACCCCGAGTGAGTCGGCGCGCACGTACAGTGCACGACTCCTCGCGTCCCTGTCAGGGATTTGAGGAATTCGGGGCCGGTCGTGTCGGCCGGTCCGGCAGCCCTTCCCCGGTTCACAGCTGGTCCAGCACGTCCCGGAGCCAGGCTCCCTCGTCGGACATCTCGACCGTGAACGGCGCCTTCAGGGGGTCCACGCCCTCGGTCGAGGTCGAGTGGCCGATGGCCACGTCGAGTCGGTGCCCGCGTACGGCGCTGATCATGTACTCGTTGCTCGGCCCGTAGGTGTCGGGGCTGACCAGGATCAGGTGCTTGGGCCGGTCGCTGAACAGCGTGGTGAACATGGCGCTGCCGGCGAACCCCGCGACGACGTCCGCGCGGTGGAACAGCTCCACCTGGTCGGGCAGCGGCAACTTCTCGGGCAGCACCACCTCGAAGCCGTACGACGTGAACAGGGCCTCGACCTCCGCACGGTTGGTGCACTCCCGCTTGCCGTGCTCGCGCGTGCAGAAGATCCGCGAGGGGTACTCCCGCTCCCCCGCGTCGGTGCGCAGTTCCCAGCCGACCGAGTCCCAGGTCTCGGTGATCCGGGGATGGACGTACGCCGGCATCGAGAACATCGGCGTCGCCGCGAGCAACCGCTCCACCACGACCGGCTCGCCGATCACCTCGACGTCGGAGCGGGCGATGCCACCGGCCGCTAGCAGCTCGTACTCCCAGTCGGCGACCTCCCGCCCCCGGTTGAGCGAGAGCAGCACCTTGACGCCGGGATACTGCGACGCGACCTCGTCCCACGCCCACAGCCGGGACACCTGCTCGGTGAGCGCGTGGCCGAAGAACCCGCGGATCTCGTTGTCGAGGTGGAAGTACGTGCCCTCGAGCCGG
The DNA here is from genome assembly GCA_963797505.1 of uncultured Actinomycetota bacterium. Lineage (GTDB taxonomy): Bacteria > Actinomycetota > Actinomycetes > Propionibacteriales > Nocardioidaceae > Marmoricola. The sequence continues at coordinate 257,273 of CAWCQB010000011.1, forward strand.
CGTGCGGGCGGCTCGTTCTTCGGAGTGACCGCGAAGCGGGGCCACGAGTCCTTCAACATCTTGTGGGTCAGCCGCGGGCTCTGGTGGTGACGGTAGGTGTCCGGGGTCAGCAGTCCGCGCTGGACGACCACCGACTTGGGCCGGCAGGTCACTCCGTCGTACTCGCGCAGGAAGAGCTCCGGAGCCTCGTAGTGCGCTCGGGTCTGGTCGCGCAGAGGCGGCCGACTGACCCGCATCTCGCACCGGGAGTCGAACTCGGCGCCCGGGATGCTGCTCATGATGCGACCGCGTGAGGGGTCCACTGCCAGCGCCTCGTTCATCTCGCGCTCGCGCAGCTTGGCCAGCGTCCGCCCCGTGCGTACGACGCTGAGCAGTCCGCCGGTTCGTCGTACCTGACCCACGGCCTTGGTCAGGTCCGACCTCTCGCCGGCCTCGAGGAGGGTCGCCAGTCCCTCCCCCGTGTTCGCGGAAGAGCCAGCGACGACATAGCTGCCGCCGGTGCGCACGTGCAGGAAGGACTCCCGGAAACGGTCGACCTCACCCTCGGCCTCAGCGGTCGCGTCGACGATGAGGTCGAAGGGCCCTGCTCCGGCCAGCTGCGCGTGCCTGACGGACGGACTCAGCGCCGGGTCCACGACGAAGACACCGGGGAGCTCCGGGTCCTGACCGAGGACGGCTACCCGCCCGTCTGCTCCGGAGAGCGCAGTGCTGATCTGCTGGACGAGGGACCGGCGGCCGCGCCACGCGCCGAGCGCGCGCAGGGTGTGACCGAGGCCCGCCATGTCGGCGAGTATGGCACTGCGTCAGCTGTCGGCCTCGTGCTCGCCTCGCCGCTGGGCCAGCAGCGCTGGCGGGATGTTCTGGTTGTGGCGGAACACGTTGCCGGGGTCCCAGACGCGCTTGATGCGCTGCAGGCGTGAGTACTTCTCCGGCCCGTACGCCGCCTCCACCCGACCGGGGCCCTCGTCGCCGATGAAGTTGATGTAGACGCGTCCGGTCGTCCACGGCTTCATCGCGGTCGCCATGTCGCGAGTGAACGCGGTGTTCGCGGCGTCGTCGGCCGGGTCGGTCCACATCGTCAGGTAGTGGATGTTGAACGGAGCCGAACGTTGTCCGCACGCGGTCGCGTCGTCGGGTACCCGCGCGATCGCGCCCCCACCGGCCACGACGATCGTCTGCGTCATCGGCGAGAGCGGCTTCGTCGCGTGCGAGACCAGCAGGTCGATGGCCTCGTCGGGGAGGCTGTCGAAGAAGTCGGCCGACCAGTAGTTGCGCACGCCCTTGGGGTTGGCCCCGTCGATCAGCTGCTGGACCGCGACGTACGGCATCGCCTGCACCATGTTGATCGCGGGCGGCATCGCCTCGAGCAGCGGCGAGAGCACCTTCATGCCGCTCTCCGGGTCACCGGCGTAGCAGATGACCAGGCCCACGACCGGCTGGCCGCGGACCGGTTCGGGCACGAAGTCCAACGGCGGCGCGGTGATGAACGCGAAACCGCTGCCCAGCTCGTCGGGCGCGTCCGTCATGAAGTCGCGCCAGTAACGCAGCAGGTCCCCGGCCACCTCCGCGGGATACATCAACATCCCGCCTAGGACGATCGGGCCCACCTCGTGCAGCCGGAAGGTGAACTCGGTGACGATGCCGAAGTTGCCGCCACCTCCGCGCAGCGCCCAGAACAGGTCCGGGTGCTCGTCCTCGGAGGCCGTGACGATGCGACTGTCCGCCGTCACCACCTGCGCCGAGACCAGGTTGTCGCAGGTGAAGCCGCAGTAGCGCTCCAGCCAGCCACTTCCGGAGCCGAGGGCGAGGCCGCCCACGCCGGTGCTGGTGACGCGACCGCCCGTGACGGCCAGTCCGTGCTCCTGGGTGGCGGCGTCGAGTGCGCCCCAGGTCGCTCCGCCGCCGACGCGCACGGTCCTG
>CAWCQB010000012.1:0-157595 GCA_963797505.1 uncultured Actinomycetota bacterium
ACCGGGACCGTCATCCAGGCCTCGATGCTCGTCCGGGCGGGTCATCAGCCCGGGAAGGTGGGCGCCGCCCTGGGCAGCGTGGGCCTGCTGACGACCGGGATGCTCCTCGCACTGCCGATCCTCACGGTGCCGGCCGTGATCATCCGGCCACCGCCGGCGCGGCAGCTGCAGCTCGGGCTCGTGGTCTCGCTGGTCGTGGCCGTCGTGCTCGTGCTGGTCGGGCTCGCGCTGCTGCACTGGGACTCGTTCGTCGGCGTGATCGGCCGCACGGCCGGGCGTGCCATCCACCTGGTCCGACGGCAGGTCTCGGCGGCCGCGGTCGCCGAGAAGGTGGTCGCCCAGCGCGACGCCGTGGCCGCGGCCTTCGCCGGCCACTGGGCGCGCGCACTGGGTGCCGCGGCCGGGAACCGGATGCTCGACTACTCGGCACTCGTGGCCGCGGTGTACGCCGTGGGCGGTCGCGCGCGTCCGTCGATGGTGCTGCTGGCCTACGTGCTCTCACTGGCGCTGGCGCTGGTGCCGGTCACCCCGGGTGGGCTCGGGTTCGTCGAGGCGGGCCTGACCTCGATCCTCGTCCTCGCCGGCGTGAGCAGTGACCAGGCCGTGCTCGGCACCCTGCTCTACCGGTTGTTCTCGTTCTGGCTGCCGATCCCGCTCGGCGTCCTCGCCTGGACGGGATGGCGGTTCACTGCAGGGCAGCGGTCAGACGCATGACGTTGTCGACGTACGCCGCTCCGCGACCGCGGGAGCGCCACTCCTCCAGGGTGAGCTCGCGGGACAACGACCGGTACTCGTCCTGCACCACCCGCATCCGGCGTACGACGGCCGAGCTGGTCATCATCATCACCACCTCGTAGTTGAGGGCGAACGAGCGGTAGTCCATGTTCGACGAACCGATCACGGCGAGGTCCTCGTCGACGGTGAAGTGCTTCGCGTGCAGCACGAACGGCGAGGGATAGAGCCAGATCCGCACGCCGGCCTCGAGCAGGGCCGCGTAGTAGGAGCGCTGTGCGTGCGCCACCATGAACTGGTCGGCCTCCGCCGACACGAACAGCTCGACGTCGACCCCACGTTGGGCGGCCGTCGTCACGGCGTACAGCAGTGACTCGTCCGGCACGAAGTAGGGGCTGGTCAGCGACAGGCGTCGTCGCGCGCGGTAGATCATCGAGTTGAACAGCCGGAGGTTGTTCTCGGTGACGAACCCGGGACCGCTCGGCACGACCTGGCAGGCCACGTCTCGCACGGCGTCGCGACGGGCGGGTGCGGGCGGCACCGCGCCGAGCGTCGGAGTGAGGTCCTCGAGCGTCTCGGCTCGCCAGTCGGTCGCGAACACCACGTTGAGCTGGCGTACGACGGGACCGGTGACCCGCGTCATCAGCTCGACCCACTCGCGACCGGCCTTGTGGTTCTTGGGCTTGTCGTAGCCCGGCTCGATCAGGTTCTGCGAGCCCATGAACCCGACGCGTCCGTCGACCACGAGGATCTTGCGGTGGTTGCGCAGGTCGGGTCGTCGTACCTCACCCTTGAGCGGAGCGATGGGCAGCATCGGCGCCCACCGGATCTTGGTCGCGTTCAGCCGTTCCTTGAACTGCTTGTAGCCCGGGATGCCGCGCGAGCCGAGGTGGTCGAAGAGGAACCGGACGTCGACCCCCCGTTCCGCGGCTGCGGCCATCGCCTCGAAGAAGTCGGAGGTCCTGTCGTCCCACGAGGAGATGTAGAACTGCACGTGCACGAAGTGCTGGGCGCCCTCGATCTCCTCGCACATGGCCGCGATCGAGCCGTCGTAGTCCGGCAACAGCTCGACGGTGTTGGCCGAGGCCATCGGCAGCGCACCGAGCCGCTGGTTGAGCCGGGTCAGGTCGTCGACGTTGTGGCGGACGCCGTCCGGGCGTGGGCCTTCCGCCTGCTGGCCCTCCACCGCCTCGAGCACGCGGGCGTTCACCTCGCTCTGCCAGGCGCGGCGCTTGCGTCCGACGCTGGTGCTGCCGAACAGCAGGAAGGCGACGATGCCCAGGTAGGGCACGGCCAGGATCAGGATCAGCCACGCCATCGCGGTCGAGGGTTTCCGGTTGCCCGGCAGCACGCCGAGGGCCAGCACACAGATGACGATGTTCGCCAGGACCAGGGCTGCGGCAAGCAGCCCGGCTAGCCACGCTGCACCCTCCGACACCCCTGCACGCTAGGAGGCGCGTCGCGCGGCAGCGTCACCCGAGACGGGTGAGCCCCGGATACAAAGTGACGACGCGAACATGAGCGGACCGGTCGTGCGCCCCAGGCAACCGAAGCAAGGAGGTGCCAGCGGACTCGTGGGACCGGCGTTCCTCGCACTGGTGCTGACCATCGCGTCGTACCCGATGCGTCGGTGGATGGACCGGCACATGCCCAGCTGGCTGGCGTCGCTGCTGTGCCTGCTGTTCGTCTACCTGATGGTCGTGGTCCTGGCGATCTGCATGATCGTCGCGACCGCGCGGTTCGCGCACCTGCTGCCCCAGTACGAGGACGAGTTCAACGCCCAGATCCAGAACCTGACCGACTGGCTCGCCAAGCTGGGAGTCAGCTCCCGGGAGCTGCAGGACATCGCGAACTCCTTCGACTGGAGCAAGCTCACCGACATCATCACCGGGATCCTCAACGGCGCGCTGGACCTCGTGGGGAACCTGGTGTTCATCCTCACGCTGATCCTGTTCATGACGATCGACGGCAGCCAGTTCCCCCGTCACCTCACGGCAGCCCGCGAGGCGCGTCCCACCTTGGTCGGCGCCATGGAGACCTTCGCCCACGCCACCCGCAGCTACCTGGTCGTCTCGACGGTGTTCGGCCTGATCGTCGCCGTGCTGGACACCCTCGCCCTCGCCCTCATCGGCGTACCCGCTCCGGGGGTCTGGGGACTGCTGGCCTTCCTGACCAACTACATCCCGAACATCGGGTTCGTGATCGGCCTCATCCCGCCGGCGATCCTCGGCCTGCTCGAGGGCGGGCCGGGGATGATGCTCGCGGTCATCGCCGTGTACTGCGCGCTCAACATCGTCATCCAGTCGGTGATCCAGCCACAGGTGGTCGGCGACGCCGTGGGGTTGTCGACGACCCTGACCTTCATCTCGTTGGTGTTCTGGGCCTGGGTGCTCGGGCCCCTGGGCGCCGTGCTCGCCATCCCGTTGAGCCTGCTCGTGCGAGCCATCCTGGTCGACGCCGACCCGGACAGCCGGTGGGTGCTGCCCCTGGTGGCCAACAGCGACCTGATCGCCAAGCCGAAGAAGACGCGACGGCGAGCACGAGCGTCGGCGACCTGAGTCGCCGCACTCCCCCGGCCGGCCAGTGCTCGGTCGGTCAGTCCTCCGGGATGGTGACGATGTCGACGACGTCGATGCCCAGCGTGTTCAGGAGATTGAGCACGCCCTGCAGCTCCTCCTGATCGGTCATGTCACCCACCAGCGTGGTCTGTGCCCGGTGGGTCTTCGACGTGAGGTGCGGGAAGGCACTCACGAGCTCGTCGGTGAGCTCGCCGTCCACCCGGATGAGCATCCTGGTCATGTGCATCGCAACCCCGTCGGTGCCTCGCGAGGGAAGTGCCGGACGACGGACCTCATGGACACTCCTCAGTGACGGGTGGAGAACCAGAACGTAGGCCGGGCTCGGGTCGCGACGCCTCACCGGATTCGGGCGACCCCTGCATTCACGGGAATCGGGTGAGGCCGACGACCCGTCGGCCGTCGAGTCTGGCGAGATGGCGACACTGACTGTCTGGAGGTTCGACAGCTCCGGCGGAGCTGACGAGGCGTCGCAGACGTTGCAGGAGCTCGCGCGCCAGGACCTCGTCGTGCTCCACGACGCTGCGACGGTCAGCTGGGAGCGGGGCACGAAGAAGCCCCGGACACGCCAGCTCGCGAGCAGCACCGGGGCCGGGGCCCTCGGTGGCACCTTCTGGGGGTTGCTGTTCGGCATGATCTTCTTCATGCCGCTGCTCGGGGCGGCCATCGGGGCAGCGACCGGAGCCCTGGCAGGATCCCTCAACGACGTCGGGATCGACGACAGCTTCATCAACAAGGTCCGGGACCAGGTCACGCCGGGAACTTCGGCGCTGTTCGTGCTGTCCTCGGACGCCGTGCTCGACAAGGTCCACGCGGCCCTCTCCGAGCACCGACCCGCCGAGCTCCTCTTCACCAACCTCAGCATCGAGCAGGAAGCGGCGCTCCGGGACGTGTTCGCCGACTGAGTCGGCGGCCCGCCCGAACCCGACCTCCGAGAACGGACCACCATGCCGAGCTTGACCGTATGGCGCTACGACACCCCCATGGGAGCAGACGCGGGCGGGGTGCGGTTGAAGGACCTCGAGCAGAAAGGGGCGCTGAGAGTTCACGACGCCATCACCGTGACGTGGCTGAAGGAAGAGGAACAGCCGCGCATCGGCCAGCTCCGACACGCGACGACGGCCGCGGCCGGCAAGGGGACCCTGCTCGGCGGGCTCATCGGGATGGTGGTGCTGGCTCCGGTGGCCGGGGCAGCCGCAGGGGCCGCGATCGGCGCCGTCGCGCACCGGCTCCGCGGGACCGGGATCGACCGTTCGCTGCTCGAGGAGGTGAAGAACGCCCTCGAGCCGGGTACGTCGGCGCTGATCGTGCTCGCCAGTGACGCGGACCTCGACGCCATCCGCCCGTTCCTCGACCGGCGTGACTCCGTGCTCATCCACGCCGAGCTGAGCCAGGACGCCCCCGAAGTGCTGGCGTCGGCGATCAAGCGCGCCAAGACTCCCCCCGCGCGAAAGCACTGACATTGGCCCATTCCGGGTGAGGCCGCTCCCGAGGACCGGCTCCTATCTTCTGGCACGGGACCCGATCCCCCGGGGACCGTCGTACGCCCGACGTAGGAGGACCAGATGAGCACCACATCGTCACACCGGGACTACGAGCGCTCCACCAAGGGCGCGTGGGCGCTCGGTGGCGCCGCCTTCGCCGGCGTCATGCTGGCCACACTGGGCGCCTTCCAGGCGCTGCAGGGAATCGCCGCGCTCGCGAAGGACGACGTCTACGTGCGCGGCATCAACTACGTCTACCAGTTCGACCTGACCACGTGGGGCTGGATCCTGCTGATCCTGGGCATCATCGCCGTCGCCACGGGCATCGGCATCCTCGCGCAGCAGACCTGGGCGAACGCCGTAGGCATCGTGATCGCCTTCCTCAGCGCGCTGAGCAGCTTCGCGTTCATGCCGTACTACCCGTTCTGGGCGATCACCGTCCTCGCCTTCGACGTCTTCGTCATCTGGGCGCTCTGCTCGATCCTCGCGAACGACTGAACCCGACGATTCGGGCAAGCCGAAGTCCGCTCACCCGCGACGGGTGACGCGGCGGGGCCAGCCGTGTCCCTACGGTCGAGTCAGGAGCGGGGCCAGATGCCTCTCCCCTGAGTGCAGATCGATCCATGTCCGACTCGGGCGGCCGCGGAGCTGGAGGGGTCTCGCAGGTTGCCGTGTCGGGCCACGGACGGGAGAGCGGCCATGCCGGACAAGCCTGCGGTGCGCAAGAGGACCAAGACGTCGCCGTCCCCGCGCCCCGAATCGCCGGCGCACCTGCCCGAGCAACGCGCGGAGGAGAAGGACACCGCGGTCCCGCGTCTGCCCCGCGTCTACGTGCCGCGTGCGCGGCTGTGGTCCCGGCTCGAGGACGCGACGTCCAGCGGCGTCACCCTCGTGGTCGCACCCGTGGGCGCAGGCAAGACCCTCGGTGTCGCAGGCTGGCTGCGGACGACCGGCCGGGCAGCCGACACCACGTGGATCCACGCCGACGCGACCTGGTCGCCCGACCGGATCGAGAAGCTCCTCCCGGACCCGGCGCAGGGAGAACCTCGCTCGGCCCACCTCCTGGTGGTCGACGACGCCCACCTGCTGCCGATCGCCACCCAGCGGGTGCTCGACGACCGGCTCGTCAACTCCCCCGAGACCCTCCGGCTCGTCCTGCTGTCACGCTGGGACCTGTCGTTGACGCGGCTCGTCCCGGAGCTGATGGGCGACTTCTCGATCCTGCGCGGCGACGTCCTGCGGATGGACGACGAGGAGTGCGCACCGCTCGTCGCCGAGCACGCGCGTACCGACCACCCGGAGGTGATCCGGTCGGTGGTCGAGCACTCCCACGGCTGGGTCGCCGCGGTCGTGCTCGCGTCACGAGCCATCGCAGCCGCGCCGGACGCCGTGGCGACCGCGCGTCGCTACGCCACGGGAGACGCGAGCATCGCCGACCGGCTCGCCAGTGAGGTGTTCGCGGCGTTGCAGTCCCGGCAGCGGCACCTGTTGCTGTGCGTGGCGAACGAGCTGGTGGTCACCACCGAGCAGGCGGCGCACCTCACCCACGACGCGCGGGCCGGCGAGATCCTGGCCGAGCTCGAGACGACCGGTCTGCTCGTCAGTCGGGTCCCGGCGGATTCCGCGGCTCCCGAGTCCTCGCGCTACCGCATCCACCCGCTCCTGGTCGAGGCCGTACGCCGGCGGCTGGTCGCCGGCGGCGTGGACGTCGCCCAGGCGCAGGCCACGATCCTGCGCGCGGTCCGGCTCGACCTGGCCAGGGGCGAGACCGGCCGCGCGTTCAGTCGCCTGGTCGCCGCGAACCTCGCCGACGAGGCCGCGCGGGTGCTGGCCGAGGAAGGGGTCACGATGCTGATGCGCGGCGCGGGCTCGGCGATCACCGCGTTCGCCCGCGCACATCCCGAGATCGTGGAGTCAGCCCCGGACACGTGGTTCGTGCTCGGCCTGACGCGGTGGCTGGACAACGACGCCAGCGGTGCCGGGCACTGGCTGGACCGCGTGATGGCCGAGGCGAAGGAGCTCGAGCACCGCGACGCACTGTGCCCACGGATCGCGTGTGCCCGGCTGCTTCGTGCCCGGATGGGTGCCGAGCCGGTCGTGGCCGCGATCGGTCACGCCCGCAAGGTCGTCCTGGCGCACATGCGCGCGAACGAACCGGAGCCGTTGCTGCCGTTGCTGGTGGCCGAGCTCGGCATGGCACAGGCCTGGCTGGGCGACCTGACCGAGGCCGAGGTCAACCTGACCACCGCGGTCACGCTCAGCCGCGCGCGGGGGTTGACGGGACTGACGGCGGCGAGCCTCTCCCACCTGGCCCTCACCTTGTACATGCAGGGCCGGGAGAACGCCTGCATCGAGATCGCCAACGGCGTGCTCGAGGATGCTGTCGACCGACGGTCGAACGGTGTACGTCGGCGCCCGCGCACAGCTCGCGCGCCAGCTCGGCATGCTCTGCGACGTCCCGTGGCCGGAGGGGACGATCGTGCCGACGACCGCGCCGAACACTCCGATGCCGCTGCACATCGGCGACCCTGTCGGGCGCTTCTGGGCCAGGCTCCGCGACGCCAGGTTGGCGCTGATGGCGGGTTCGGTCTCGGCCGCCGAGCAGATCCTCGAGGTGCCACCCACCTGGTTCCCGATGCCGGAGCACCTGCGCGTCGTCCTGGTCCTCGAACGCGGGTTCCTGGCCAGCCTGGCGGGCGACGCCCAGGCGTTGCGGGCCTGGGCCGACGAGCTCGTCTCGCTGGGCGCCCGCGGCGAGGCGCAGCTGCTCACCGGACTGCGGCACGAGCTGGAGAGCGACCGCAAGGCCGCCCTCCAGGCGTACGCCGTCGCCCAGGAGGACGTGACCTACTCGCAGCCGGCCAGCCGGGCCCTCGCGTTGACGTGCGAGGCACAGCTGCTCGACGTGATGGGCCGTTCCGACGACGCGATCGCCCGCCTCCGGGACGCGGCCACGCTCACCGAGATCCGCCGCAACGCGGTGCCGTTCCTGGGCTGGAGCCGTCAGGGCACGCCCATGGAGACCCTGCTGTCACGGCTCGAGCAGGAGACGCCGACGGCCTGGATCCACGAGATCGCCGGCGCGGCGAAGGGACGGCCCGACATCGCCTCGGTGTTCTCGCCGATGACCGCGACCCCGCGCGAGCGCACCCAGGCGACCGATCCGACGGTGCGGCCCGTCGTTGAGCGCGCGCGAGCGGGAGGTGCTCAACGAGCTGGCCCGCGGTGCGACGTACGCCGACATCGCCGCGGAGCTGTTCGTCTCCGAGAACACCGTCAAGACGCACGTCTCCAGCCTCTACGGCAAGCTCGCGGTCACCCGCCGCAGCGAGGCGCTCGCGGTCGCCCGCAACCTGCACCTCCTGTGAAGCTCCCGACGGCTCGGAGGGAGCCACCCGTTTCGGGCGAGGTAGCAGTCCCGAGCGCGGCGACACCATGAAGACGCATCCGTCCGGCGGGTCGATCGAGCACGTCAGGAGAGCGGCATGAGCGAGCACACCGGTAGTCGCGGGCACGACGATCCCGGACTCGAGTTCGTCACGGTGACGAGGACGACGACGCTCGCCGAGCACTGGGGCCTCGTCCTGACCTACGGCGTGCTCACCTTCGGCATCGGCGTGGTGCTGGCCGCGTGGCCCGGGGAGACGCTCAAGGTGCTCGCGATCCTGCTGGCGATCCAGCTGATCCTGATGGGCTGCGTCCAGATGTTCCTCGCCATGGGATCGGCGTCCTACGACAGGAACCGGCGCTGGGTCGTGGGGCTCATCGGAGTCGCCGCCGTCGTCATCGGGGTGCTGTGCCTGACCAACCCGGTGCAGACCCTCAAGGTGATCGGCATCCTGATCGGGATCTTCTGGATCGTCGTCGGCCTCGGCGACCTCATCGGCGCCTTCCTGCCGAGCACGCCGGGCTCCCGCATCTGGGACCTCGTCAAGGGGATCGTCAGCATCGGCGCAGGAATCTTCCTGGTCGCGAACCCGAAGGTGTCGCTCGGCTTCCTCGTCATCGTCAGCTGCGTCTGGCTGCTCGGCTACGGCTTCATCGTGATCGTCGGAGCGTTGCGACTGCGCACCGAACACATCCACGCAGTGCACCCAGGGCCATGACCTCCAGCGACGGAGACGCCGGCCGCCCACCGGAGACCGAGGTCGAGCAGCTTCGGGCTGAGGTCGACCGGCTGGCCGCAGCGCTGGACCACGGGGATTCGCCTGCCAGCAAGGCGAAGCCGGCCGACCCGGGGTCGCCGTGGTGGCGCAAGCTCCTCGTCGGCCTGTGCGTGCTGCTGGCCGCCGTACTCGCACCGCTGGCCGTGGTGGCGACCTGGGCGCACGACGCGATGTCCGACACCGAACGCTACGTCCAGACGGTCGCGCCCCTGGCCGACGACCCTGCCGTGCAGGACGTCGTCATCACGCGGATCAGCGACGCCATCACCAGTCGGCTGAACGTCCACGAGATCACCCAGGAGGCGGTGGACGCACTCGCCCAACGTGGCCTGCCTCCACGGGCCGCCGCCAGCCTCGGAGCGCTGCTGCCGGCGCTGGACAACGGCATCGACAACTTCGTGCACACCCAGGTCACCAAGCTGGTCCGGTCCAAGGAGTTCGCGGCGGCCTGGGAGCAGGCGAACCGGGAGGCACACACGCAGATGGTGGCGGTGCTCACCGGCAAGACCGGCGACGCCGTGGAGGTGAAGGGCAACTCGGTCCAGCTCAACCTCGCCGTGCTGATCAACACCGTCAAGGAACGTCTGGTCGCCCGGGGCTTCACCCTCGCCGACCGGCTGCCGACGGTCACCGCGACGTTCACGCTCTTCCAGTCCGCCGACCTGGCCAAGGCGCAGACGGGCTTCCGGCTGCTCAGCGCGACCGCGCGGACGCTGCCGATCCTGGCGCTGCTGTTCCTCGCCGCGGGGGTCGCCCTGTCCCGTCGTCACCGACGCACGCTGATGGTCGGTGCACTCGCCGTCGCCGCGTCGATGCTCGTCCTGGGCGCGGCGCTGAACCTGTTCCGCATCATCTACCTGGACGCCGTACCCACGCGACCAGCTGCCGGCGGACGCGGCCGCCGCCATCTTCGACCAGCTGGTGTGGTTCATCCGGCTCAACCTCCGTGCCCTGCTGGTGCTGTTCCTCGCGATCGCGTTCGTGGCCTGGGTGAGCGGTCCGGAACCCGCCCCCGTGTCCGTACGCCGCGGCACGACCCGCGCCCTCGACGTGGTCCGGCACGGCTCCGACCGGGCCGGCCTGAACACCGGCGCCTTCGGCCTGGGCCTCGGCCGCTCCAAGGTCGCGATCCGCGCCGTGGTGCTCGGACTGGTCGTGGTGCTCTACGTGATGGCCGCACACCCGACGGGCGGCTACACGATCACGCTGCTGGTGGTCGCGGCGGTCGTGCTTCTGGTCGTGGAGCTCCTGGCGCGGTCGCCGGAGCCCGCCGAAACCGACGTACCCACTTCGTCGCGAACGACCTGATCATCTGGTCCTCGGCGACCACGCGGCCCACCGTCGCGGTGACCACCATGACTCCCGCGAAGCCCACCAGCCAGGTGGCCACGGCGAGGACGAGGCCCAGCGTGCCGAACTGCCGGGCACTCTGCGCGACGTACGTCGGCATCACGATGCTCGATCCTCCGGTGTAGATCGTCAGCGCCGTCCCGGTGACCGCGGCCGGGAACGCCAGCTCCCGCCACGGCACCCGGCTGAACAGCAGCACGCGCATCGACCACCACCAGATCACGCTGTTGAACGCGGCTGCCAGCAGGAACCACAGCGGGTTCGAGGACACGGATGTCGAGGGAGTTCTCCACCCAGGTGACGCCCGCGATCAGCTGGGAGGCGATCAGCCAGCCGAACAGCCAGGACAGGCAACGACGGCGGCCCACGACACCACCGCGGTGCTTGAGCTGCCACACGCGCTCGTACATCCGCTGGATCGCCCGCGAGAAGCTGGTGGCCGAGAACAACGTGATCAGGATGCCGATGATGCCGGTCGTCCTGCGCACGGCTTCGGCGTCGATCCCGGTGCCCCCCGAGCCCTCGACGCTGGACACGCCCTCCTGGACCGCCGCGTGGCCGCCGCCGGTGATGCCGAGGACGTCCTCGAAGCGATCGACCGCGAGCGCGATCGCCTCGTGGGGCAGGAAGGAGGCCAGCACGATCAGGAGCGGCAGCAGGGCGAGCAGGGCCTGGGCGCCGATGACCATCGCGCGGTCGACGACCTCGACCCTGACGAGCTCGTCGACCGTCCGCCGGACGGGCGGGACGGTGTCGAGGATCCGGTAGGCCAGTTCGCGGGCGCGTCCGACCGTCCGTCCGAACGCTGCCCGGAGGTCAGCGACGCGCATGGTCCACAGTCTCGACCCAGCGCCCGTCGGCGATCACCCGCTCCGGGTGAACCCGACCTCCGAGCCGATGCGGGCACCCTTGAGCGGTCTACCGGACGGAGGCAGGCGATGGGCTGGGTGCGCTGGCTGCGGCTCTCGGGCGTCCTCATCCTGATCGTGACCCTCTACTTCGTGACGCCCGTGTCCAGGGCACGCCATGCGGGACGCCGTCGTCCGAGTGATCGTGGCGGTCCTCGTGCTGGTCGGGCTGGCGGTGCTGATGGTGCGCCAGCTGCGCATGCAGCTCAACGACACCACCCGGAAGATCGACGGCCTGATCATCGGGATCCTGCTGGTGGTCGTCGTCTTCGCCTACGCCTTCTACGTCCTGAACCGACGTGACCCCGGCCAGGTCGAAGGTCTGCGCACTCGCGTGGACTCGCTGTACTTCGTGATGAACAACCTGACCACCATCGGCACCGGCGACGTGCATGCCGTCGGACAGGTGGCCCGTGTCCTGGTGCTCATCCAGATGGTGTTCAACGTGGTGTTCGTGGCGACCACCGCGACCTTCCTGACCACGCGCATCCGGGCCGTCGTACAGGCCAGGGTCGCGGAGCGGCGTACACAGGAACCGCCCCCGGGGTGAACCGCTGGCGCCCTGCTCCCGTTTCCCCGGATGAGGCCTTGCTCTCGCGAGACCCATCCACGAAAGGGAGAAGCCATGAGGTTGCGCCTCCTCACCTCACTCACCGCACTCGCCGTGCTGGTCTCGGCGTACGTACACCTGAAGCTGTGGCTCGACGGGTTCCGTGACCTGGACAAGATCGGGCCCGCGTTCATGGCGAACGCCATCGGCGGCGTCGTGATCGCCGTCCTGCTCGTCGTCTGGCGACACTGGCTGCCGCCGCTGCTCGCCGTCGGCTTCGGACTCTCGACGCTCGGAGCCTTCATCATCTCCGCGACCTGGGGTCTCTTCGGCCTGAACGAGCAGTGGACCGGCTGGGCCGTCTGGACGGCGGCGGGAGCCGAGGTGGTCGCGATCATCCTCGGTGCCGTCGTACTCATGCAGGAGTTGAGGGCACGCTCGACGGGTACGCCGCAGCCCAGCGTCACCTTGCGCCGGCCGCAGATGCACTGATCCCGGCGCTCGGGGCATCATGGGTTGATGTCGACGACGAAGGCCCACCGACACCTGAATGCCCCGCGCTCGCGGGTGTACGCCGCCCTCATCGACCCCGCGGACATCGCGCGGTGGAAGGTGCCGCGCAGCATGACCAGCGAGGTGCACGAGTTCGACGGCGAGTCGTTCCGCATCTCGCTGACCTACGACGCCCCCGACCGGTCCGGCAAGAGCAGCGCCCACACCGACACCTACCGGGGCCGGTTCGCCGAGCTCGTGCCGGACGAGCGGGTCGTCGAGATCGACGAGTTCGAGACCGACGACCCCGACCTCGCCGGCCCGATGACGATCACGATCACCCTGGCCGACGCCGACGGAGGCACCGACCTGTCCGCCGTACACGAGGGACTGCCGGCAGGCGTCCGCCCCGAGGACAACGAGGCCGGCTGGCGGGAGTCGCTTGATCGGCTCGCCGAGCTCGTGGAGGGGCCTCCCGAGTAGCCGTTCGTCGGTGGTCGAGCAGCGAGCGAAGCGAGCGTCTCGAAACCACGTGACCTGGTCTGTCGGCCGCAACAGTGCAAAGCGTGGTCGAGCAGCGAGCGAAGCGAGCGGATAGTCGAGACCACACGTCGCTCGGTGGTTGAGGAGCGAGCGCCAGCGAGCGTCTCGAAACCACGTGATCTGGCCTGTTCGCTGGTCAGAGTTATCGATGAGTCGTGGTTTCCGTAGGCGTGGGGTTGCGGTGGCGTCCCGACCCCTTCGTTCGGCCTCCGGTCGCTCGGCTACAGATCCTGTGGTGGCGGTTCAGACGGGGTGCGAGAAGTTGTCCACATCTTCGATCACACTGTCGAAACTGTCGGTGCCGACGCCTAGAGTTTCTTCATGGACACCACCATCGACCCTCACCGCCACCGAGGTGATCGACCGTGTCCGCGAAGCCCGCACCGACGAGCAGAAGCGCGCCGTCGAACAGCTCCACCTCGCCGTCCAGTGGGCGCTGCTGCACCCCTGCCGCGACGAGTACCCGGCCGGCTGGGAGGACGACCACGGCCTCTTCACCGCTGGTGCACCCCTGGCCGGTCCCGGTGCACCGCTGGTCGATGAGTTCGCACCCGCCTCCCTCGCCGCCGCCCTGGGCATCACCCTGGAAGCCGCCAAGCAGCTGCTCGCCGACGCCCTCGAGCTCACCTACCGACTCCCCCGCCTCCTCGACCTCGTCGAACGCGGAGCCGTGCCGGTGTGGCGAGCCCGGGCGATCTCCCGCGAGACCCACGACCTCTCGGCTCGAGGCCGTCGCGCTACGCGGACCGGCTCATCGCGCCACACCGGCGAAGATCGGCCTGGTCGACGCCGCCCGGCTGGTCCAGGAAGCCCGGCTCTACTTCGACCCCGACCGCGCCATCGCCGACGAGGAACACGAACTCACCCGACGAGGCGTCTGGCTACGGCACCGCGGCAACCCCGCCACCACCGACGTCGTGATGACCCTGGACACCCCCGACGCCCTGCTCTTCGACCAGACCGTCGGCCGCATCGCCGGCGAACTCGGCGCAGCTCGGTGACACCGACCCGGTCGACGTCCGCCGGGCACGGGCGGTCGGGATCCTCGCCGACCCCCAGTACGCCCTGGACCTCATGTCCGGCCGCGAAGCGCCGCACCCACCGCGGGTGCCGGGTGCGGTGAACCTGTTCGTGCACCTCGACCCCGACCAGCCCGGTGCCGTCACGATCGAGAAGCTCGGCGCCGCCACCGACCAGCTGCTCGACCGACTGGCTCACCCGCTACGCCGCAGCCGGCGGCAAGGTCATCGTCCGACCCGTCCTCGACCTCGTCCGATGCGACCGCGGTGGACCAGCACGACCCACCCTCCGCGATGCGCGAGCTCTGCCTGCTGCGCGACGCCCACTGCGTCTTCCCCGGCTGCCGCAGAGACTCCCGAGCCTGCGACCTCGACCACATCACCGCCTACCTCCCCATCGAAGACGGCGGACCACCCGGCCAAACGAATCCACTGAACTCTGGCCCCGTTGTGCCGGACCCACCACCGGATGAAGACCTTCACCGCCTGGGACTACAAACGCCTCGACGACGGCACCTACATCTGGACCAGCCCCACCGGCCACCAGTACGAAGTGCCTCCCCTCAGCCGCCGCCCACCCCGAAGAACCTGAAGCCCCCGCCACCCCGGCCAGCCCCAGCCGGGGACATCGGCACGCCCAGAGCTCGATCCCGTGGTTTCGAGACGCTCGCCGAGGGCTCGCTCCTCAACCACCGAAGACCAGTGACGGACCCACCCTCCGAACCCAGCGCCGCAACCACAGGACCTGAAGCCGAGCGACCGCAAGGCAGCCATTCGCGTCGGGACGCCACCGCAACCACCGCGGACGACGACCACACACCCGTCAACCCGGTCCCCCGACCGACCGAGCGGTGACGGCAGCAACACCAGCCACCCCACGTCCGGGCGACCGCCCACCTGGGCCACCGGCATCGGAGGAGACCGGGGCCAGTGGTTTCGAGACGCTCGCTGGCGGTCGCTCCTCAACCACCGACCAGGCGACGGACCCGGGACCAGAGCTCCGTCACCTCTGACCAGCCGACAGGCTACGGCTGGTACAGCTCTTCGACCGCCTCGTCGATGGTGCTTTCCTCTTGGTCGACGCCTTCCATGTACAGCTGGCCCTCGGCGATGAGCCCGTCGCGCAGGACCAGGATGATCACGCCGCACATGGCGAAGGGGCTGCCGTCGGTGTAGGTGCCGGACCAGGCCCACTCGCTCCAGACGGTGTCGCCGTCCTGGGTGCCGGAGACGAGGGTGGCGGCGAAGTCGGGTACGCCGGCGAAGACCGCGGTCCAGTTCTCGAGGACCTTCGGGCGGCCGACGAACTCGCGGCCGGGGTGGGCCGGCTGAGCGCTGCGGTAGTCCTCCGCGAACAGGGCGGCGAGCCGGTGCGGGTCGTGGGAGTTCAGGGCCTGCTGCATGGTGTCCAGAAAGGTGTTCATCGGGTCTCCTATCCGTCGAGGTCGTCGAACGCGAGGCCGCTGGAGCCCTCGCCACTGCCGATCGAGGCGCGGTTCCCGGCCCAGACGAACAGGCGGCCGTCGTACCACCGCGCTGCCTGATACGTACGACGGACCACGACTCCTTCGCGCGGCACCTCTTCCTCGCGGATCAGCAGCCGTCCCTCGCCGGGGTCGAGCAACCGGGCCTCCGAGGTGATCGTGCGCGGCACACCGGAGAGGTCGAGCACCGCACCGCGCGCGAGGCGGACCTCGGCACTGTCGTCGGCGACGCGCACGGGCAGCAGCGGGATCCAGTGCGCAGGAACGGGCGAGGCGAGCCGGTAGACCGGGACCTCGCGCGGCGCTTCGGGCGCGGGTGCGAGATCGACCACGTCGCGGGCCGTCTCGATGCCCACCTCCAACGGACTCTCCAGCCGTCGCTCGACCGCCCAGCCGAGGTTGGCCAGCTCGTCGCGCAGGAGCATGACCTCCTCGAGGACCGGTCCGTCGATCGGCCGGATCGTCGGCGCGAGGAAGAACAGGTTGGTGATCGCGACCCCGTTGGCGTCACCGGGTTCGACGGGCATCGCCTGCGAGAACATGCTGAACCCCTCGCGAGAGGCGAGGTTGCGGTCGCCGATGGGCCGGATCAGCGACTGCACGCCGAAGGTGTCGGTGACCACGAGCGATCGCGACTCGACGAGGGAGCCGACGGGCAGCTCGATCGGGATGACGTACCAGTCGTTGCCGAAGCCGGTCAGCGTCTCCACCAGCAGCATCTGCGCGAGGTCGGTCGCCCCGGGCCGCAGCGCACCGAGGTCGATGCGCGCGTCCTCGAGCTCCCAGAACCGCGGCGCCGGCATGCCGTGGAAGGTGACCGGGGCCGGGAGCACGGTGCGGGTGACGACCTCGCCGGGGTCGTCCTGGCCGGTGCCCATGTTGATGTCGCCGTTGAGGTCGAAGGAGTACCACTCGAGGTTGCCGTCGGCGTACTGGTCAGCGGTGAGGGTGCGCTCGCCGAAGACGTCGTCACCGAGCCGGGTGGAGAGCGAGAAGGCGTGCTCCATCCGGTCCGGCTGCCAGGAACGGCCCTGGTCGGAGCCCGGTTCGCTGAAGAGCGTGTCCCGCCAGGTCACCCACGCGCGGTAGGCCTCGACGACCTCGGCGCGGTCGCCCTGGCCGATGTGGAGGGCCGGGTCGAGGTGCGGGGCGGCCGGGTCGCCGAGCTCCGCGCGAAGACGGCGGCCGTCGAGGGCGCGGCCGGCGACGAGCTCGGCGTACGCCAGCGCCTCGGGGTCGAGGACGGCGCGCTGGTCGTCGGTCAGGTCGGGCACGGGGTACGCCGAGACGAAGGCCGGTCCGGGATCCTCGGCCACGGTCTGCAACCCGAGCAGCCGCAGGAAGTGCAGGCCGTCCTCGACCGCGCGGCGCAGCCCGTCCTCGGCCACGACCTGCCGCTCCACCAGCGTCTCCAGCGGCACGCTCCCGGCGTCGAACCGGGGCGCGTCGAGCTGGGTGTTGATCGGGATCGGTCCGGCCACGAACCGGGTCATCGGCGAGACGCGCGCACGCCAGCGGGCCACGATCGGCGTACCGGAGTCCTCGCCCTGGAACTCCCCCACCTGCCACTGCCGGCCGAGCAGCCACAGCGGGTCGAGCACCCGCGCTGCGTAGCCGGAGTCGTCCGAGGTCTGCGGCTCGATCCGCGACCAGGTGGTGATGGACGGCATCAGGCCTCCCCGGCGAGGTCGGGGGTGAGCAGGTTGAGGTCGGAGGACACCGCGTCGCCGTGCGCGTTGAAGGCGAGGTACGTCGCCGGCAGGAAGTGCGCGACGTCGCCGAGCAACGCCGGACCGACCGTGCGGATCCGGGCCAGGTCGAGGGTCTCGAGCAGCACCCGGTTGAGGCCCCCGACGGTCCACGGCTCCCCCACGACCGGCGGCACCGCGAGCAGGATCGCCTGGGGCGCGGACGCGTCGGGCGGGTCGTACTGGAAGGCGATGCCCGTCGTCTCCTCGCGGCTCGGCACCAGCTCGGTCCACTCGTCGACGAGTACTCCGCAGAGCGTGCCGGTGAACGTCGCCGGAGCGTCCTGGAGCAGCAGCGATGCGGCTCCGTCGACGGGAGCCGCGGGCTGGTCGAGCGCGACCCAGCGCTGGCCGGGCACGTGCGGGACCTGGGCGACCCGGAGATCGAGCCGCGCGTCCCGACCGAGCACCTGCGCGTGCTGGAGCGGCCGCGTCATCCGGGCCAGGGGCGGGCGGACACGCTCCATCCGCGTCAGCCAGGTGTACGACGCGAGCGGGTCGTCCCCCTCGAGCGCCGGATCGGCCACCGAGGCGGCCAGGTCATCGGCGTTGGCGGCCGTGAACCGCGGCAGCGCGAGGAATCCCTCGCCGAAGACGGTGTGCAGCCGCCCCAGCAGCTGGGTCAGCGGCTCGCCCTCGGGCGGGGCGGCGTCGAGTCGCCGGTTCACGTCGTTGAGCACCGCCTGCGCCTGCGCGCTCTCGGTGCCGGTCTCCGGTGTGGGGACCGCTCCGGGGACCCCGAAGGCAGCGACGTCGACCATCGCCTCACGCACGCCGGTGCCGGAGGTCAACGCCTCGCGCAGGGCGTCCCGGGCCTTCGCGAGCGACTTCTCGGCGGCCACCACCCGGCGTTCGAGCTCGTCGAGGTCCTGGCCGCGCGCGGGGTCGAGGTGTGGAGCCAGCAGGTCGGCGCCGTCGAGCGGTCGTGCGCCGGCCAGCAACCGCTGCGCACGGGTGGCCAGCTCGACGCAGGTCGCCGAGGCCTCCGGCGGCGCGGGACAGGTCGATCCGCCCGGTGACCCCGGCCGCCGCTAGCAGCCGGGCCACGACCTCCGGCGGCGGTCCGTCGACTCCCCCGGTCGCCCAGACCAGGTCGATCGGGGTCAGGCCCAGCGACGACAGGGTCACGACGTGGGTCGAGGTCGACCGTCGCCGTCGTCGGCGAGCTCCTCGACGTGCGCACTCACACCGTCGGCAGGCCCGAGCAGCCGGCCCGCCCAGGCGTCGAGCGCCGGGTCGGCCGTCGCTCGCGGGGAGGAGGCGCGGGCTGCCCAGCCGGCCGGGTTCGGTGCCGGGTCGGCGTCGACGAAGAGCGCGACGCGGTGGGTCAGGCCGGTGCCGGTGCGCGGCGTACGCACGAAGCCCAGGTCGGGCGGCGGCGCCTCCCCGCTCGAGACGGCGTCGAGCGAGGACGCGGCCCGGGCGACGTTGCCGCGCACCATCTGGAAGGCGCCCTCGGCGTTGAGCGCGTCGGCGGCCGCGTCGACGGCGGCCTCGAGTGCGTCGAGCACCTTCTTGGCGGCCTCGTGCCGCGGGTCGCTCGAGGCGAGCACCGACTCCGGGTCGTCCTGCCACTTCCGCGCGAGGGCGAGGCCGTCGACCACGAGCCGGCGCACTCCCGGTCGGCGTGGACGCTCCGGGCAGCGGTGCGACCGCACGGAAGTCGTCGATCAGGTCGTCGAGGCCGGCGTCGTGCAGGTTGCGCTCGAAGGTGTAGCCGAGCACGGCGCCGATCGGTTGTCCCTGGCGTACGCCGTCGAAGAGGTGCCGCGCCAGCCGGACGCGGGCGGAGGTCAGCTCGATGGCGTACGGCGAGTCGCTCTCCCCGCCGTGGGCCAGGTGCGCGTTGCGGAGCAGGGCTGCGGCACTCGCCTGGTTGAGCGACGGCGCGTGCAGGAAGCCCGGGTCGTCGGCGGGAGCGACCAACGGGCCGGGCTCGTCGGGGATGTCGGTGACTGCAGGACCGGGAGTCGCGGCGCTGAGGTTCTCCACCCAGCCGTAGCCGCCGACCCGCAGTCCCGTCGGGCGGTCGGCACGCATCTCCGCCAACCGTCGGGTGGCGAGCGAGGTGACCCAGGCGTCGAGCCGGTGCGACGCGGCGTCCAGGGTCTGCGCGACGTGCCGCTCGAGGGTGGGTACGTCGACGTCGGTCAGCGCCTGCATGGCCTCCTTCATCTCGGCCAGCCGCGCATCGTCCTCCGCCAGCTCGGCCACTGTCCCGCCGGTCGATGGTTGGCCGCGGGTCCACGACCAGGTCGGCGTGGGAGACGTGCCGGGCACGAGGTCGACCAGCTCGGCGTCACGCAGCAGCGCCGGGTTGGTCGGGTCGAGGACACGAGCTCCGGCCGCGGCGTACTCGCGCAACAGGCCATGCCGCAGCAGCACCTGCAGCAGGGGCTGCGCCTCGGACGGCATGGCCGCGAGCTCGTCGGGATCAGCCGCGAGCAGGTCGGCGACGTACGACGGATCGCCGACCAGCGGCGTCGTGACCACTCGGGAGACGCCTTCGTACGCCGCGTGCGCCAGCGCGGGCACGAAGCCGAGCCCGACCCGGGTCGACTGCTGGCTGGTCAGCTCCACCAGGTTGGGCCACACGAACGGCGGGAGGTCCTCGCCGAGGAACGCCCGCAGGTGCTGGAGGAAGTGCTGGCCCATCAGGCTGCGGACGCCGTACGACGACGACAGTCCGCCGGCCTCGAGCACCGTCATCAGGTCCACGCTCGCGTCGTCGGTCCGCCCGACTCGCGGGGCCGCGAAGGTGGCCGGACGCCAGACCGCGTCGCGCATCCGCACCAGCACGTCACGGAGCGGAGCGCCTTCCGGGTCGGTCCATCCGTCGAGCGAGGTCACGGGGAGCACGCCGTACGGCTGTCGCCCGATGCGCAGCACCGGCAGCGGACCAGCCGGGCGGAGGTGGTCGACGGCGTGCTCGCGGGCCCAGTCCTCGCCCGCGAGCGTGAGGCCGGTGCTGTCGAAGCCGATCATCTGGGTGAGGAAGTAGCCCCAGGTCGCGGGCCAGAGCGCCCTCGCCGTCGCCCGTGCCGCCGGCTCGTCGTGCTCCGCTGCAGCGGTCGCGTTCCGGAAGGCACCGACCCCGAAGGCTGTTCCGGCGCGTTCCGCACGGCTGCCGGGGGCAGGGTCCCCCGCGAGCAGCTCCTCGGCGAAGCTTCGGTCGAACTGCGGGTCCGGCGCCTGGTACGGCGTCCGCCCGCCGGTCGTGTTGTTCGTCGGCGAGCCCGCGGGCAGAAACGCGAGCCCGTCGGCGAAGTGGTGCGCGTCGAGCTGAGCGGCGACGTCGTTCGAGCGGTCACCGTCGCTGGTGCCGACGACGAGGAGTACGTCGACCTCCGGCGTGGGCAGGGTCAGGCGCAGCGCCATGCCCACCTCCTCGGCGCGGTCGAAGTCGACCATCCAGCGCATCCCCTCGTCGACTGCGGGCTGCTCGTCGTCGATCGTGACGTCGGCCCCCAGATCAGGACCGATGGCGAGGTCGGGCTGGATGTCACGGCCGATGGCGACGGCCACGGCAGGTCCCCCGGCGTACGCCGTCGCGACCCAGCGGTCCGGCAACAACCGCACCAGCGGGGTGCGTGCCACCGCGGCGGGATCGCCCAGGTCGGGAAAGGCAGGAGTGCCGCCCGGTCGGTCGGAGGGGTTGGTCGGCGTGAGCGCACGCACCACCCAGGCAGCCCGCTCGGGACCGAGCCGACCGGCGAGCATCCGCCACGCGTCGCGCAGCCGCGCGTCGTCGGACCCGGCCTGCCACTGCAGCTCCCAGTAGCGGCGGCCCCACAGCTGCTCGTTCGCCGTGAGCGACGGGTCGTGGGAGTCGAGGTGCACCTTGTCGGGATAGACCCGGACCCTCAGCTCGTTGCCGAAGAACCGCGTCTCGAGCCGCACCGGGAAGAGCGCCAGCGGGTCGGTCGAGTCGCCGGCAGGCGGTCAACAGCCCAGGAGGGCCATCGACGGTGTGGTCGAGGATGTGGCCGAGGTCCGGCACCTTGATCGCCATCACTCGGCCCTCATCAGCACGGTGGCCGGGATGGTGATCCGGACCGGCAGCTGTCGCACGGCCTTCGCGGTGAGCGCGGCATCCGACCCGGCGGGCTCGACGTGCGTGGCCGTGCCGGTAGTCGATGCCGACCTCGATGCCGAACCGCGGCGCCGACGGGTGCTCCTGGATGACGATGTTCCAGTCACCGATCGTCGCCGCGTCGATGTCGAAGCCGAAGAACCGCACGTCGGGTGCGAAGCCGCCGCTGAAGATCGGGTGCTTCTCCTCGGTGCCCTTCATCGCGTAGACGATCGCGTCCGGGTAGCGGCGCAGCAGCTCGCTGCGCAGCAGCAGCACGAAGTCCTCCTCTGCCGCACCGACCCCGAGGGCACGGTCGCCCCAGGTGGACAGGTCGGCCACGTCCGGAGGGCGACCGGGTGAGGAGGAGGCGTCCCAGAAGCGGTCGAAGTACGTCGCCCGCAGGTCGGCGGGGTACTCGCGCCAGAGGAGCTCGCGTCCCATCTCGGTGTTCAGCCCGACCAGGTAGGACTCGACGAAGGTGCTGTTGGTCTCCAGGGGCACGACCGTGTTGGGCGGCACCAGCTCGAGACCGGGGAGCACCAGCCGCTGGGCCACCTCGGTCAGCGGCTCGACCATCGGCTGCGGGAACGACGGCGACAACCCGACCGGGTCGAGGGCGATGTCGTCGGTGCGAGCAGGTCCGGGGATGGTGAAGCTGGCACGGGCACGGGTCGCGAAGGTCTCGCTGGGCGTCGTACTGGCCACCATCTCGGCGAACACCGTCTCGAGCGCGCCGTTCGCCATCGGGCCCGGAAGCTTGGAGATGCGGGCCGGGTTGAACCTCGCGAGGTTCTCCGCCGCCACCTCGCGGAACAGCTTCGCGGCGGCGCTGTCGCCCTGGGGCACCGGGTGCGGATGCGGGTGCGGGTGCGTCGGGTGGACAGGGTCCGGGTTCGGGTCGATCGGTGGGTCCGGAGGTCCCAGCGGCCCGGGCTCCCCCGGCTTGATCGGTTGGGCGGCGTCGTGGAACTCCCCCGTGATGGGATGCACGGGCAGCGTCGGGAACGGGTCGACGATCGGGCCGGTTCCGCCGGTCATCGGCACCGGCACGCCCATCGGGACGAAGGCGAAGAACGGCCGTGGCGGCTGGTCGGTCACCGCCTGCGCGGTGGTGCTCAGCCAGCTCACGTCGAAGCCGAAGCCGGCGGCCACCCGCTCGAAGGTCACCGGTCCGGTATCGGGGGCACCGGCCACGATGCGCGCCATGATCCGGATCGGCTGGAGCTGCACCAGCACCGTGGTCGTGAGCTTGATCGGCGTGGGCGACACCCGGCGCAGCATCCGGTTCAGGCCACCACGGGGGCGCGCGACGCGTCGCAGCGCGGTCGAGAAGGCCGTCGGCGCCAGGCCGGTGCCGGCCAGCTGGTTGGTCAGGGCCGGCGAGGTCCGGAGCATCCGCGCCTGGGCAGGGGCGAGCACCTGCAGGCCGACAGCCGGGTCCATCGGCTTGACGTGCCGGGTGTGCAGGCTGGTGGTCACCCGCTCGCCGAACTGGGTCTGCCGCAGCAGCTGGTTGACCCGACGCAGCTCGGCGGCCTGGTCCCAGGCCGAGGCCATCAGCTCGTCCTGGCGTTGCTGCACGACCATCGTGCCGAGGCGCGCGATCGCCCGGTTCACCGGCGAGAGGTTGAGCTGCTCGAACCAGCGCGTCGTCTGCGTGGGCGTGACGGTGTCCAGACCTGCCTGGGCGGCGCCGTACAGCGGCGGCGCGAGGAGCGGGTCGTCCTCGGCCGTCACCTCGGACGGAGCGTTCAGGACCGGGGCCAGGGCCTGCTCCCACGAGGTCCGCAGCACGGCCGTGGCCCAGCTCGTCGGTGTGCTGCCGACCGGCTGGAGCGCGCCACGCATCGGCAGCGTCGTACCTGGAGGGCACGTCGGAGCGCAGCCCGCTCTCGCCGACGTCGACCTCGATCTCGCCGATGCCGTCGGGCAGCGGACGGGCGCGCAGCAGCATCGCGAGCGACTGGAAGTCACCGCCGGCCCCGGTCGAGAACGTCCACGAGTGGTAGACGGGCAGCTCGACCGCCGACGCCGACTGGGTCCAGGCGGGCTCGAGCTTGGCCTCGTCCTCAGGGCGTACGTCGAGACCGAGCCCAGCCCGGCGCCCGAGCTCGAAGGTGGGTACGACGCAGGCGAGGTAGCTCGTGTCGGGAGTCAGCACGCGCGGGCAGACCAGCCGCGCGACCGAACGGGCCGGGTCGCTCGCGAGCAGACCGGCGAGGTCGTCGCTCGTCTTCGCGGTCAGCTGGCCGTGCGCCCAGGCCCAGCTGTCGGCGAGGTCGGGCAGCTCGTCCCCCGGCTTGGCCGGACCGCTGATGCGCAGCACAGCCTGCCCTCCCGCCGCAGGCGGGTCGAGGCGTACGCCGTCCTGCTGGCGCACGACCACCAGGCAGAGCCAGGGACGCAGATGTCCTTGCGCGTTCGCGCCCGCCGGGGTGAACAGCCACGGCAGCGACGGCTCGTCGAGCTCGATCAGCGGGAAGTAGTTGGACTCGAAGGCGACCGCCCCCGGCGCCGGGTCGGTGCGCACGATCTGGCGCCGGTCGAGTCCCGTGACGTGACCCGGACCCATCACGGTCACCGGCGTCGAGGCGGTCCGGGAGGCGTTGATCTCGACGGACGCCGTGGCCGTCGTCAGTCCGGGCATCGCGGCGGCGTTGGTGTCCGGCGTCAGCAAGCGCGGCGGAGGCTCCCCGGCGGATCCACGGGAAGAAGACGAGGTCGGCGTCGGTCTCGGTCATCAGCCCACCAGCTCCGCTGCTGGGCACCACGACGGCGTCGGTGTCGCGGGCGAGTGCAGCCGCCTCGACCCAGGTCAGGTGCGTCGCCGTCGGAGCGGGGCCGTCGGGCTCGGCCGCCGCATAGCCCGCGGGGTTCACCGTGGGCGCGGCCCCGCTGACCGGTGCTGCGAACCGCTGGTTGAGGGTGCGCCGCGCCGGTGCACGGTTGGCGGCGCCCAGCAGGAGCAGGTCGAGCACCAGCACCTGGACGTGCGGGTCCGGCTCGAGGACCGGGTTGCCGTTCGCGTCGATGGTGATGTCGGTGTAGTCGAAGGGCGAGGCCTGCGGCGTACCCATCGTGTAGACGTCGGCGCCGAACGTGACGCCCGCATCCATCGACTCGAACGACGGGGCCGCCAGTCGGTCGTCGTCGCTGAGGTCGAAGAACTGGCCGGGCGCGAACAGCTCCTGGACGCTGTCGCCGCGATCGTGTCCCTGGTCGCCGAGTGCCGTGTGGGTCACCGTGAACGTCCGGTCGCCGCTGGGTGTCGAGGTGCCCACCCGGTCGATGTCGCGGGTCAGGCCGAGGGGCACCACGTTCTGGCGCACGGTCAGGGTGCCGAGCGGGTGCAGGAGCACGCCGTCGGTGACGGGCTGGCGCAGGCTGACCAGCGTGCTGGCCACCGGCGGGGAGCAGCGCCTGCCAGGACCGCGGCTGCGAGAGCGCGTCCACCAGCACGGAGAGCACGTCGATCGGCACGAGGTCGTTCGGCGTACCCCCGTCGACGAGGGTCGCGTCGACCGGGACCGAGAAGTCGCACCACAGGATCTCGAAGGAGGCCTTGCCCGAGACCCGCAGCGGCAACGGGCCCTCGAGCGCGCCGCTGACCGAGACCTTGAACAGGTTGGTGCTGCCCGCGCTTGAGCTGCACGCTCGCGCGGAACTCGGCGAGGAAGTGGAACGGCAGCGAGCTGGATGAGTACGTCGAAGCCGATGTCGCCGGTGATGCTGAAGCCGTACGCCGCGGCGTACAAGGAGCAGTCCGCGCCGAACTGCACGGTGTTGGAGGTGACCGCGAAGTAGGCCTGGCAGATCAGCTTCGGGTTGTCGCCGTTGGTCAGGGCCAGCTGCAGCCGCGCGACGCTCGGGAAGCCGGGCGGCGCGGTGAAACGCGGGTGCAGGCCGCCGACCGAGAGGGCGAAGCCGGGGCCGGTGTCCTTCCAGCCCATCCGCATCGCCATGCCGCCGGTCAGCACGAACCGGTCGCAGATCTTGGAGTCGTAGAGCACGGCGTCGAGGGCGAAGCTGCCCTGGTCGAAGTCGATGATGCCGATCGAGTCCATGTTGAGCTTGAGGATGGGCAGATCGGCGCGCGGCAGGATCGCGCTCACCCGCCCGAGGATGATCAGCCGGCTCTGGCCGCCCCAGGCGTAGAGCACCCCGAGCTCGAACTGGATCAGCGTCGGCGAGGCCCAGCCGATCTTGGCCAGCAGCCCGGCGAGGTGGCTGTCGCGCTTCGCCGGGAACATCGTCTGCAGCGCGTGCAGGATCTCGGCGGTGTGGTGCACCGGGTCGGAGGGGAACAGCACGTAGCGCAGCTGGCCGGTCGGCAGCGCAGCGCGTACGGCGACCTCGTCGAAGGTGCGGTGCAGGGCGAGCAGGCCACCGAACCCGTCGAGGTGGAAGCCCATGCCCGAGCGGCCACGGCGAGGCCAGCTCCAGGGTGAGGATCGCGACCAGGGAGAAGCCCTTGGTGCCGTCGGCCTGCTTGGTCGCGACCAGGCAGATCGCCTGCAGGGTCAGCCCGCCGCGGAAGGCGAGGTCGAGGGTGCCGAAGTAGGTGCCCTGGTCGGGGTCGTGGGAGATCGAGCCACCGCCGGCGACCAGGTGGGTCTCGACGTTGACCGCGATGCCACGCGGGAACTTCGGGTCGAAGTGCAGGTCGACCAGGCGCAGGTTGCGTTCGGCGGGTGGCTTGCCGCTGTCGACGGTGAAGTCGAGGCCGAGCTCGTCCATCCGGATGTAGACCGGACCGATCTGCGCGCTGAAGGAGGTGTCCAGCTCCAGGGTGCTCTGGGTCTGCTGCCCGGGTGGCAGCTCGGCCGGACCGCGGCGGAAGCGGATGCCGAGCTCGTGCACGGTGATCGGCCCGAAGGCGCGGCCGATGGGCACGGTGATCGCGAAGACCGGCGCTCCCACGTTGCCCGCCCCGGTCAGCGGTGCCGGCTGCGCAGGAGTGCCGGGCTGGGGCAGGGAGAACTCGCGCACGAGTCCCCGGCTCGACGAGTAGCCGAGGACCACGGAGAAGGGGAGCCGCAGGGGCGTCTTGCCGAGGAGCTCGGCCACGAAGCCGTCGCTGTCCGCAGGGTCGATCACCAGCGCGGAGTTGCCGACCGACACGAGTGCCTCGGCGCCGGCCGTCGAGTCCAGGGTCAGCGTGAAGGCGAGGTTGCCGATGTCGATGCGGGTGTTGCCGACGAGTCGGACCGTGTAGGTCTTGTCGGAGACTCCTGTGGAGGTGGGCGAGGCGTCGGGCGGGTTGGCGGCGTACCCCAGGCTGAGGGCGAACTCGCCGCCGTCCGGACCGCCGGCCTGGAACGTCTTCGGCCCTCCGATGAGCACCGCTGCCCCGGCGTCGGCGCGGCCCTTGAACGCGAACGTCCACCGGTCGCTCGTCTTCTGCTCGATCTCGACGCTGCCCCCGAGCGCGAGGAACACCCCCGGGCCGCCCTCGGTCTCGTGGACCAGAGCCCCGGTGACGTTGAGTCGCCCCTTCTCGAGCGGGTCCTGCTCGAGGGAGTCGGCACCGAAGGAGAACGAGGTCATCCGGCCGGAGATGATGTCCGAGCGCTTGGGGGCGTCGGGCGAGTCGATGTCGATGCCGGGTGCGTCCCATCCGGTCAGCACGTCGCGCATCACCTTGATGCCGTCGCCGTCCTTGTCCTGGAACGCGAGGAACCCGACGATGAGCCGCATCAGGAACTCGACGCCCTGCTCGAGCTTCATGTGCGTCTTGTCCTTGTCGGTCGCGAACTCCTCGAGGGTGCGACCGGGCTGCCAGATGTAGCCGATCAGGGCCACGAAGGCCTCGCCGAGGTTGACCCCGGTGTTCGTCCCGACGCTGCCGTACGTCGAGGTCAGCTCCTCCAGCGTCGACACGGCCTGCAGGATCATGAACAGCCGCGGGTGACGCACCCGGAACCAGTTCGTGGCGGCCAGCTCGAGCAGGGCGTGAGCCGGCCTCCTGCGCGGCGTCACTCGTCCCGCCGCCGACCCACGCCTCGGCGACCGACGCCAGCTCGTCGAGCAGGGTGGCCATGTCGGCGATCGCCTCGACCGCTGCCTGCGCCGAGGCGTTCGTGGTCGCCTGGTAGGTCTTCAGCCGCTCGATCTTGTCCTGCGAGATCGACGGCGGGTCGGTGGCCAGCGGTGCGCCACCGAGGTCCTTGAGGATGGCCTCGCGGCCCACCGGGTCGCCGAAGTTGTCCCCCACCCAGGTGAGCAGGTCGATGCACTCCCCCGCCAGGTGCTGGAAGAAGTCCTGGTCGTCGTCGGCCATCACGGACCTCCCGGCGGATCGGGTGGCCGGGCGACGATCGCCTTCTGGCGCAGGACTCCCGGCGGCTCCTCCGGGACGCGGGTCAGCGTGGCGACCTGCCGGAGGAAGACCTCCGGCTCGGCGTCGAGCTCGGCCGGCAGGTCGGGGTCGCTGAACGTGGTGATCACCTCGTGCACCGCGTTCAGTGCGCCGTCGGCCGGCTTCTCGAAGCGGACCCGTCCGACGTTGGCGCGGAACAGGATCTGGCGGGCGTTGCGCAGCCGGTTGAGCGCGTGCTGGTGGCGGGCGGCCAGTCGCTGGTAGCCCTCGAACACCGTGGCCGGTGTGGCGAGCACGTCCTCGGTGTCCGCATCGAGCTCGAGGAGCTTGATGCCCTTCGGCCGTTCGGACTCGTCGCGGTCGTCCAGCAGGGGCAGACCCGCCAGCGCCAGTCCGGCGGGCGCGCCGGGTTGAGTCGTGATGAGGTCCGGCCAGCCCCAGGGCGGCACCATCACCGGCACGTTCTTCAGGCGCGACTTCATCACCGGCTTGAGGTCCTCGAACTTCGCGCCCGCCGGCAGCAGCACCAGGTCGTCGGCCACCTCCTTCCAGGCGATCCGCTCGGTGCCGATGTTCATCCGGACCAGCTGCTGGGCCAGGGCGATGGCCGGGTCGACGAAGGTGATCATCGACGGCATCACGTTCTTGAACCCGCTGGAGGTGAACTGGGCGAAGCGTGCCGGGGTGGTGACGTCGCCCTTCCAGTAGCTCATCGCCGTGCCGGAGGAGTAGTGCACGTCGCCGGAGAGCAGCACCACCTGTCCGTAGGGCTCGAGTCGCTCCAGCAGGTGCTCGAAGGTGACCGCGTCGAAGGCCCACGCCTCGATGGCATCCGGGTTGGTGCCGGTCATGCCACGCAGACCGGTCGGGCTGGAGGCGTCGGTCAGCTCGTCCTTCTTGATGGCGCCGACCGCGTCGAAGATCCGGTAGGAGAGCGGGGCGACCACCTCGTCGAGCACCGGCGGGCCGATGACCTGGAGCGGCGCGATCACCACGAGCACCTCACGGCCGGCCGGCAGCGGGGGCAACGGGATCTGGTCGACCATCGCCTCCTTCGAGACGTTGCCGGGCGGACCGTTCTGCCCGGCGTAGCTGCGCCGCGTGCGGTTGTCGAAGGCGATCACGCGGTGCTTGGGGCCGTCGACGGTGAAGTGCCACTTCAGCTTCGGGTTGGTCTCGCCGAACCGCCGGTCCGGGGTCTGGGTCAGCTCCTGCACGTCGTGGGTGAGCAGCTTCTCGATCTCGGCGTACGGCGCTGGGGCGGGTCCCTTCTGCAGACCCTCCGGGAACAGGTCGCGCACGTGGTCGAGCAGCTCGGCCTTGGGACCGCTGCGGTAGGCCAGCGGGTCGTTGCCCCAGTCCTGGAACAGCGCGTAGGCGATCATCGCGTTGCCGAGGAGCGCACGCCCCAGCCGCGTGGCCGAGGACGCGGCGGCGCCAGATCGGGTTGAGGAAGTAGTCGTCGGTGACGTCGTGGTCGTCGAGGATCATGTACGTCGCCACGTTGGCCAGCGCGCGCTGCACCTTGGGCAGGTTCTTGCGGAACTCGGTGTGCACGGCGAACGCCTTGCGCAGGCTCTTCTGCCGTTGGTAGGCGGCCTCCTCCTTCTCGTCCGGAGTGCAGCGGCTTCGGCGGCTCGACCGGGGTGTCGTAGAGGTGACCGGCGACGGTGTCGGGGAACTGCTCACCGGTCATCACGATCGCGCCCGTCAGCGGCTTGCCCTTCTCGAGCAGCGGGAGCTCCTGGTCCCACCGCAGCGGCTCCTGCTGCTGCGGCTTGCTCGAGTCGGGCGCCCAGCCGGCGCCGATCACCGTCTCGCCCCAGATCGCCGGGCTCCACACGCTGAGGTAGAGGCCGGCGAAGTCACCGAGGGAGAGCAGGTGGGAGTCGCCGTCGGTGCTGGTCAGCTGGGCGTCGACGAGGGTGGTGCGCAGCCGGCGCCCCTCGGGCCAGTGGCCGCGGTCGGCCGGGATCAGGTGGTCCTCGTCGGGTACGACGGACGAGCGCTGGTAGGCCAGCCACGGTGCCGCGGGATCGACGTCGTCGGGATCGGCGATCGTCCGCACCGCCACCTCGTCGACCGGCAGGTGCTCCACCGGGTCACGCAGCAGCTGGTCGTCCTGGATGCCGATCAGCTCGACGCCGACCTCGATCACGGTCGGCATGTGGATCACCGACACGTCGTCGGCGTAGATCTGGTCGCCGCCGAGGAACAGCTGGTGCGGTCGCGCGCGCGGGTCCTGGTAGAGGTCGTCGCCGAAGATCAGGTCGTCGACCATCGCCAGCGCGTCGGGGTCGCGGTGGAGGGGTCGGCGGCAGGACCCGTAGAGGATGTTCAGGTTCGTCAGCTCCGAGGGCGGCGGCGCGAAGCTCGGCAGCAGGCCCGGCTCGAACCCGAGCGGAAGTCGCGGGAACCCGTCGAAGATCCCCTCCTCCAGCAGGTGCAGCGTGTTCAGGGTCTGGGCGGTGGAGGTGCCCTCGGGGGTGATCTGGACGTCGTAGGAGTACAACGAGTCCGGCTGGAAGGAGACCCCCGTCGTGTCAGGGAGCTGGACGGTGACCTCGACGAGGTGCAGCTTCGCGCCGACGCGCAGGGTCGGGGTGGCCGGACTCTCGGCCAGGGGGTTCGGACGGCCGGTCTCCGCCCGTCCCTCCCAGGTCTGCAGGACGACCGTGCACGGCTGCGTCAGCGCCAGCCACACCGACACGAGGGTCGGCTCGACGCGGCGCAGGATCGGGCCGGCCACGAGCAGCGGAAGGTCCATGTCCCTCCCCGGAGATCCGCAGGTGGCACCCCCGCCCGGGCACCGATGTTCAGCCTAGGACTGCCGTTCTGCGCCCCGCTAGGCCACAAACCGGGCGCACGAGGCGACGCTGTCCTGTTTGTCTGGCTGAGCGCACCGGGTACGGGTCCTGGGTAGGGGGAACAGGCGCCTGTGCAGTGCAGGCGCCGCAATCAGGGAGAAACCATGAAGTGGCTTGGCATCATCGTGATCATCCTGGTCGTGCTCGTCGCGGCCGTG
Organism: uncultured Actinomycetota bacterium; assembly: GCA_963797505.1. Lineage (GTDB taxonomy): Bacteria > Actinomycetota > Actinomycetes > Propionibacteriales > Nocardioidaceae > Marmoricola. Next base: position 30,472 of record CAWCQB010000012.1, read on the forward strand.
CTGATCAGTGCAGCGCTGAAGCGCAAGAAGGACCAGGTCGCGCGCGAGCGCGCCAGCGAGCTGCGCTCCGACGCCGCCGCGACGGCGGCGACCACCGCAGGTGCAGGAGGCCCGCGCCCGCGAGGCGCAGGCGGAGGCCGACCGGGTGCGCGCCCAGGCCGACAAGCTCGAGGCCCACGCCGCGGCCGAGCGCACGTCGTACGACATGACCCGCGCGCAGCAGGAGGACCACCTGCGCGAGGCCGACCGCATCGACCCCGACGTGGACGAGGAGCGCGGAGCGCGCGCGGCGCGACCAGGTCTGAGACTCCGCCGGGAGTCGTCACACACCACCAGCAGCCGGGTGCCTACGGAGGCGGCACCCGGCTGTCTGCGTGTGCGAGTGAATGGTTTCAACCGGCGGCGCGACACCCAGGAACGAATCTTCGGACAATGCCCACATCCGCGGGCCAAAACTGGTCTAGTGAGAGCCGCATCACCCCTTCCCTGGGACAGGAGGACCGGTGGCGACTACGCCGCGAGCGCGCGTCGCGGGCCTGATGCTGCTCGCGGGAGTCCTCGGACTGGGAGCGGTGCTCTCCGCACCGGCCGACACCCACATCGGTGGGATGTGGCCGGTGGGTCTGGTCTCCGGCGTGCTGGTGTACGTCGGACGGCGGGCCGTGCCCTACCTCGCCGGCGCCTTCGTGGCGCTCGTCTTCGCCACCTTCGCCCTGGGCGGCTACCCGCTCGGGGTCTCGGCCGGCGTACGCCGTCGCCATCGTCGTCGAGGGCCTCGTCACCGTGCAGGTGCTGACCGTCCGGTGGGGCTACGGCCGCCGCCTCAACGACGACCTCGACCTCGCGCGCTTCACCCTCGCGGCGCTGGTCGGCTCGGCGGCGGGCGCCGCCCTGTTCGCCCTCACGGCCGGCGTCGCCGACTTCGGGGTGCCCTGGGAAGTCCTGCTGGCGACGTTCGGCACCCACCTGGCCTCCCAGCTGATCCTGCTGTCCCTGTTCATGGAGGAGTTCCGCCACCCGGGCGAGAGCGGCCGGACGGAGACGTGGATCCGCTGGGCCGTCACCGTGGTGGTCACGCTCGGGGCGTTCATCTCGATCCAGGCACCCGGCCTGGTCTTCTTCGTGCTCCCGCTGATCGCCTGGGGCGCCCTGCGTGCACCCATGCGCGAGGCCCTCTGGCAGCTGGTCGTGGTGGCCACGCTCGCGAGCACGCTCATCCAGTTCGACCGCGGCCCGTTCGAGGCCCTCGACGTGGTCAAGGCAACGCTCGCCGGAGCTCGAGAGCGGGCCCCAGGTCGCGTTCCTGCTGGGCTGCGCGCTGGTCTGCCTGCCGTTCGCGATGGCCGTGGCCCGGTCACGCCAGAACGCGGCCGACGTGGTCAACGAGCGCGAGCGGCTGCAGCCGCATCGTCTCCGGGGCCACCGGCATGGCCATCATCGAGACCGACAGCCACGGCCGCATCACCTTGTTCAACCCCGGGGCGGAGGCGCTGCTCGGCTGGACCGAGGAGGAGCTGCTCGGCAAGCGGGCGGACATGTTCCACTCCGAGGAGGAGATCGCCCAGCAGGCCGCCGCCCTCGGCGTACCCGCGACCCTGGGCGACGTCGCCCTGTTCAGCGCACGCCCCGAGATCGGCCCGCGGGACTGGCGCTACATCCGCAAGGACGGCCAGGTCCGCACGATGTCGATGACGCTCGCGGAGATGACCGACAAGCACGGCGCCGTCATCGGCTACCTCAGCACCGCCGAGGACATCACCGAGCGGGTCCGTGCGCAGAGCGCCCTCGAGGGAGCGCTGCAGACCGAGCGCCGCGCGGTCGCGCACCTCACCGAGATCGACCGCACCAAGGACGCCTTCGTCTCCAGCGTCAGCCACGAGCTCCGCACCCCGATCACCAACATCGTCGGCTACCTCGAGCTCCTCATCGACGGGGCGTACGGCGACACCTCGGACGCCCAGCACGAGGCACTCGGCCGGATCGACGCCAACAGCCACCGGCTGCTGGAGCTGATCGACAACCTGCTCACGCTCTCCAGCCTCGAGTCGCTCGACGTGCAGCTGAGCAAGCACCCGGTCGACCTGCGCGAGGTGATCCGCCGCTCGGGCCAGAAGGTGCACGTCGACGCCACCGAGCGCGGCCACCAGGTCGACGTGGACCTCCCGCTCGACCCGGTCGTCGTACTCGGCGACGAGGAGCACCTCGAGCGGATGGTCTCCAACCTGGCCACCAACGCGGTCAAGTTCACCCCCGACGGTGGCCGCATCACGCTGCGGGTGCGCGCCGACGGGCCGCGGGCCGCGATCGAGGTCCAGGACACCGGCGTGGGCATCCCCGAGCAGGAGCGCTCGCTGCTCTTCAACCGCTTCTACCGCGCCACCCACGCCCAGACCGAGGCCGTCAACGGCAGCGGCCTCGGGCTCTCGATCGCCCGCAGCATCGCCCACCTGCACGGCGCCCGGATCAGCGCCAGGTCGACGCCCGGACAGGGCTCGACCTTCACCGTGACCTTCGACGAGCAGGGGTACGGCGCACTCGCCTCCCGGTGAGCCTCCGAGGCCGCCTGGCAACACCAGTCCGAATTAGGGTATTTCTACCCATCGGTCCGTGTATCTGGCCTAACGTCAGCACTGACGTTTCGCGCTGCTCCGGGCGATTCGTCACGACCCGACGGCGAACGACAAGGACGTGTCCGTGCACGGCTCCCGATCGACCGGCCTGATGACGGCTGGTCTTGCTGCGTCGGCGCTGGCGGTTGCCGTCTACGCGCTGCGGCAGTCGCCCGACCCGCTCCTGGTGGCCCGGTGGTGGCCGGCCACGGCGCTGACGACGGCGATGCTGGTGACGGCACCGCGCCGGCACACCCGCGTGCTCCTGCCCGTGGTCTTCGCTCGTCGTGCTCGTCGCCGCCCTCGTGGCTGGTCGTGACCCCGTGTTCTCCGTCGGCTTCGCGGTGGCGAACACGATCGAGGCCGTCATCGTGCTCTGGTGGCTCACCGGGTTCGAGGTCGACCGCCCCGAGCTGCGCTCGTGGACGGACTACTTCCGCTGGCTGATCGCGATCACCCTCGGCGCCTGGGCCGCCGGCGTGGTCACCGCCGGCACCATCGGCCTCAGCGGGGAGCACGAGCTGTGGCGACCGATGCTCTGGATCGCCGTCACCCACATGGGTGCCCAGGCCGTGCTGCTGCCGCTGTTCCTGCGCCAGTCGCGGCACAAGGCGCAGCCGCGTGTGCTCGAGGTGATGGCCCACCTGGCCCTGCTCGCCCTCGGCGCCCTGGCCTGCATCGCCGCCGACCCGTCGCAACCGGTCGCCTTCCTGCTGCTGCCCCTCCTGATGTGGGCGGCAGCGCGGTTCACCAGCCGCTGGGCGAACCTCGAGCTGCTGGGCGTGACGCTCGGTCTCGCCGCCCTCACCACGATGGGCCGCGGCCCGTTCAAGGACATCACCGGGCAGGCCTCGGTCACCGACATCGCCGCGAGCGCGCAGAGCTTCGTCGCGATCAGCGCCGTCACCGCGGTCGCGTTCTCCGTGGCGATGATCCACCTGCGCGACTCCCTGCGGAAGATCCGCAACAACGAGGTGCAGCTCGGCCAGCTGCTCGACTCGGCCAGCGGTACGGCGTTCATCGCCACCGACCTCGAGGGCATCATCACCTGGTTCAGCCCGGGCGCCGAGCAGCTCCTCGGGTACTCCGCCGAGGACATCGTCAGCCGCACCACCCCGATGCCGTTCCACGAGAGCCGCGAGATCCTCTCCCGGGCCCAGAAGCTGCGCATCACCCCCGGCTACGAGGTGGTGACCCACCCGGTCGCGCACGGCGCCGACCAGGACACCCGCGACTGGACCTACGTGCGCAAGGACGGCAGCCGCCTGACCGTCTCGGTCAGCGTCACGGCGGTGCGCGGCGTCGAGGGCAACCCGGTCAGCTTCCTCAGCGTCGTCCGCGACGTCACCGACCGGCGCGCCGCCGAGCAGGCCCTGGTGTTCGCGCTGGACAAGGAGCGCGAGACCAACCAGCGGATGCTCGACCTCGACCGCGCCAAGGGTGAGTTCGTCTCCGCGGTGAGCCACGAGCTGCGCACGCCGTTGACGAGCATCGTCGGCTACACCGAGCTGCTGGCCGAGGACATGTCCGAGAACCTCACCGCGGAGCAGCAGCAGCTCGTCGAGCGCATCGACCGCAACGGCGAGCGACTGCTCACCCTGGTCGAGGACCTGCTCACCATGGCGCGGGTCGAGGACGGCAACCTCGCCCTCGAGCGCGTCGAGGTCGACATGCGCAGCCCCGTCCGCGTGGCCACCGACGAGGTCGCCCACTCCGCCCACAAGGGCCGGGTCTCGTTGAAGGTCGACCTGCCCAGCCGAGCCGGTGATCCTGGAGGGTGACCAGGCCTACCTCGAACGGCTCGTGCTCAACCTGGTCAGCAACGCGGTCAAGTTCACCGACGCCGGCGGCGAGGTCGACGTCACCCTGCGCACGATCGGCGACGTGGCCGAGCTCTGCGTCCACGACACCGGCATGGGGATCCCGCTGGAGGAGCAGAGCCGGCTGTTCCAGAAGTTCTTCCGGTCCTCGCTCGCCACCGAGCACGCCATCCAGGGCACCGGTCTCGGGCTGAACATCGTGCGCTCCATCGCCGAGGCACACCACGGCGAGGTCAGGTTCCAGTCGGCTCCCGGCGAGGGCACCACGTTCTGGTTCACCGTGCCGCTGGGCGGTACGCCGGGCGGCGTACCCGTCGACCGGGCCACGCCGAGCACGACGACGCGCACGCCACCCACGCACCCACCGGTGCCCGCCGAGCGGCCCAAGCACCGCAACGACTCCGAGGCGCGTCGCTAGAGGTCTAGAGGTAGAGCCCCGTCTGGGCGTCGCCGAGACGCTCGGCCGCGACGGCGTGGATGTCACGTTCGCGGAGCACGACGTAGAGCTCCCCGGTGACCTCGACCTCGGCCTTGTCGTCGGGGTCGAAGAGCACCCGGTCGCCGAGCTCGACGGTGCGCACGTGCGGTCCGACGGCGACGACGCGGCACCAGGACAGCCGCCGGCCGCCCATCGCCGCCGTGGCCGGGATCAGGATGCCGCCGCTGGAACGGCGCTCACCCGGGTCGAGGTCGACCGCGACCAGCACCCGGTCGTGCAGCATCTGGATCGGGGTCTTCTCACCTGTCGGCTCGGTGACCTCGGCGATGCTGCGCTTGCTCACGTGACGATCTTGCGCACGACCACGAACAGGGCGACGACGCCGACGACACCGCCCGCGACCTTGACGATGTTGTCCGTGCGCGGCGCGCCGCTGGGGTCCACGAAGAAGCCCCGGATCGAGGCGATCTCGCGACGGACGATGGTCTTGGGGCTGGCCCGGTAGAGCAGCTGGTCGATCGTGGCACCGAGGTGCTCGCGGGTCTGCTCGATCTCGCTCTCGAGGGACGTCACCTGGTCGGACACGGTCCTTGGCTCCTGTCGGGGCTGGTCGGGCGCTTCAGGTCAGGAGGTTACCAATCGGCGGGCGCGGTAGCGTCGTCGCGTTCCCCGACCCCACAGGAGTGACCACCCGTGACCGACCAGCCCGCCGCACCTTCGGGCCGCCTCTCCCCCGGCGACACCGCCCCCGACTTCACGCTGCCCACCGACACCGGCGAGGAGGTCTCGCTGTCGGGACTGCGCGGCCGCAAGGTGATCGTGTACTTCTACCCCGCCGCGATGACGCCCGGCTGCACCACCCAGGCCTGCGACTTCACCGACTCGCTCGACTCCCTCAAGGGCGCCGGCTACGAGGTCATCGGCATCTCGCCGGACAAGCCGGCCAAGCTGGCCAAGTTCCGTGAGCGCGACCACCTGACGATCACGCTGGCCTCCGACGAGGACCGGTCGGTGATGACGTCGTACGCCGCCTTCGGGGAGAAGAAGCTCTACGGCAAGACCGTCCAGGGCGTGATCCGCTCGACCATCGTCGTCGACGAGGACGGCAAGGTCGCCCTGGCGCAGTACAACGTCAAGGCCACCGGCCACGTCGCCAAGCTCCGCCGCGACCTGAAGCTCGACCTCGCCTAGCTCGCCGACCGGACCCTAGACTGGCGGCCGCGCGCCCGTAGCCGAATTGGCAGAGGCACCAGGTTTAGGTCCTGGCCAGTGCGAGTTCGAGTCTCGCCGGGCGTACTCAGGAGCCGAGGAGCTCCACGACCGACGGGGCGATGGCGCGCAGCGAGTGGCCGCGGTGGGAGATCAGGTCCTTGGCCTCCGAGGTCATCTCGGCCGAGGTGAGCTCGCCGTCCTGGTCGTCGGGGACGAACAGCACGTCGTAGCCGAAGCCGCCGCTGCCGCGCAGCTCGCGGATGACGCGTCCGGGCATCACACCCGGGGCGATCCGCTCCTCGCCGTCGGGGTGGCACAGCGCGACGACGCAGCGGAACTGCGCGCCACGGCGCTCGTCGGGTACGTCGTTCAGCTGCTCGAGCAGCAGCAGGTTGTTGGCGTGGTCGTCCTTGGCCTGACCCGCCCAGCGCGCCGAGAGCACCCCGGGCATCCCGTTGAGCGCGTCGACGCACAGGCCGCTGTCGTCGGCGAGCGACGGGAGTCCGGTCGCGGCCAGCCCGGCCCGCGCCTTGAGCAGCGCGTTGCCCTCGAAGGTGGCCTCGTCCTCGACCGGCTCGTCGTAGGGCGTCACGTCGTCGAGCCCGAGCACCACGATCCCGGGCAGGTGACCGGTCGAGGATGCGGCGCATCTCCTCGATCTTCTTGGGGTTGCGCGACGCCAGGAAGACCTCAGTCACCGGCCAGGGCCTCCCGCTGGATCCGGGTCAGGTCGGCACAGCCCTTCTCGGCCAGGGCCAGCAGCGCGTCCAGCTCGGCACGGTTGAACGCCGCGCCCTCGGCGGTGCCCTGCACCTCGACGAAGGAGCCCTCTCCGGTCATCACGACGTTCATGTCGGTCTCGGCGCGCACGTCCTCCTCGTAGGGCAGGTCGAGACGCGGCACGCCGTCGATGATGCCGACGGAGATCGCCGCGACCGAACCGGTGAGCGGGTCGCCGGCGAGGGCACCCTGCCCCTTCAGGTGGGCCACGGCATCGGCCAGGGCGACGTACGCCCCCGTGATGGCCGCGGTGCGGGTGCCGCCGTCGGCCTGGAGCACGTCGCAGTCGAGCACGATCGTGTTCTCGCCGAGCGCCTTGTAGTCGATCACCGCGCGCAGCGAGCGGCCGACCAGGCGCGAGATCTCGTGGGTGCGGCCACCGATGCGGCCCTTGACCGACTCGCGGTCCGAGCGGGTGTTGGTGGCCGACGGGAGCATGGCGTACTCCGCGGTGACCCAGCCCAGGCCCGACCCCTTGCGCCAGCGAGGGACTCCCTCGGAGGCCGAGGCCGCGCACAGCACGCGGGTGCGGCCGAACTCGACCAGCACCGAGCCCGCCGGGTGGTCCTGCCAGTGGCGGGTGAGCTTGACCGTTCGGAGCTCGTCGTCGGCGCGGCCGTCAGCGCGGGAAGAAGTCATGGCCGCGACCCTACCGACGGCCGGTGACGAGGCCGACGGGCCTACTTCAGCTCCGCGCGCAGCACTCGCCACAGACCGACGGCGAACGGCAGCACCACCCAGATCAGGGTGCCGACGAGGAGCTGCGACCACTCCTTGCCGCTCATGCTGTCGCCGCTGAACAAGGGCTGCTGGGAGGTGCCGAGGTCGATCCAGGGCTGGACGTCCTTGAGGGCGGTCCAGATCGAGGTGACGATCGAGAACGCGATCGGCAGCACGAAGTAGGTGACGATCGCTGCGGCGCTGTTGAGGAAGATCAGGCCGAAGCGAGTCCCTGCAGCACGCCGCTGACCTGCAGCAGCGCGTACTTGCCGACGTCGTCGAGGCCGATGTTCTTCCACGCGTCGGGCGCGCCGCTGACCGCGGTGAACAGCGCCGCCAGCGCGAGGGCCAGCACCACGGCGATCAGCCCGAAGGACCAGCGCGGCCAGGACCTTCGCCCAGATCACCTTGGCGCGGTGCGGCTCGAGGGTGAAGGTCACCATCGCCGGTGCGCTGGCTCCACTCCTGGGTGACCAGCAGGATGCCGAGCACCGGCAGCAGGAAGCCCTGCGGCGTCGCCATCACGCCGCATGTAGTTGATGAACGTCTTGTCCGTCGTCGTTGGCCGCGAAGAAGAAGATGACCGTGATCAGGCGCGGTGATGGCGACGATCGCGATCATCAGCCACAGGCCGGCGCGCGTGTCGAGCATCTTGCGCATCTCGACCTTGACCAGGCGGCCGAGGGGCACGGGCTTGTCGGCGGTCAGGTCGATGGTGCCCGGGGCGACCGATCCGTGGGGGGCGGTGATGTTCATGCCTGGACTCCTTCGGCGGTCATGACCTCGCGGGCGTCGTCGGAGGTGAGCTGGAGGAACATCTCCTCGAGGCCGGCGCCCTCGGCCGGCTTGAGCTCGACGAGTACGACGCCGGCGGCTGCCGCGACGCGGCCGACGTCGACCGGCTCGACCTCGGAGCGGAACCCGCCGTCACCGGACGGGATGGCCTCGACGCCGGCGCCCTGGAGCGCCTGGAGCAGCGCGCCGGGGTCCTCCGGCTTCACGTAGGTGCCGCGGGTCTGGAGCAGCTCGGACTTGGTGCCCTGGGCGACGATCTTGCCGCGCCCGATCAGGATCATGTCGTCGGCGATCATCTCGACCTCGTGCAGCAGGTGCGAGGACAGCAGCACCGTGCCGCCCTGCGAGGCGAACTGACGGAGCAGGCCGCGCATCCAGTGGATGCCGGCCGGGTCGAGGCCGTTGACCGGCTCGTCGAGGATCAGCACCGACGGGTCGCCGAGGAACGCGTTGGCGATGCCGAGCCGCTGGCGCATGCCGAGGGAGTAGTTGCGCACCCGACGCTTGGCCTCGGTGCCGGACAGCCCGACGAGCTCGAGCATCTCCTCGACGCGCTTGGGTCCGACGCCCATCGTGTCGGCGCTGATGCGCAGCACCTCACGACCGGTGCGGCCGGCGTGCTGGGCCGAGGCGTCGAGCAGCACGCCCACGTGCCGGGCCGGGTTGGGGATCTGCGAGTAGAGGTGGCCGCCGATGGTGGCCCGGCCACCGTTGGGCGGCGTCAGGCCCACCATCACGCGCATGCTGGTCGACTTGCCGGCACCGTTGGGTCCGAGGAACCCGGTGACCCTCCCCGGCTGCGCGGTGAAGGAGACATCGTCGACGGCGGTGAACGCGCCGTATCGTTTCGTGACGTTCTCGAGCGTAATCACCCGGCCCACTATGCCCGAGAGGGCAACTGATTTACGGGACCGGGATGCGTCGAATTTGTGAAGATCTAGACGTCGTACGACGTGCCGGGAGTCGCGAGCTCGACCTTGCCGTCGTACTCCCCGACGGCCTCGCCGAGCACGACCTGCGGGTCGTGCCACGGCGGGATGTGCGTGAGCAGCAGCCGCTGCGCACCCGCTCCCGCGGCCGTGCGGCCGGCCTCGGCACCGGTCAGGTGCAGGTCGGGCGGGTTCGGCGCGCCCTCGAGGAACGAGGCCTCGCACAGGAACAGGTCGGCGTCGCGGGCCGTGTCGTCGAGACCGGGACACACGCCGCTGTCGCCGGAGTAGGCGAGGGTGCGGCCGCCGGCCTCGACGCGCAGGGCGTACGCCGTGACCGGGTGCACCACCTCGCGCGCCGTCACCGTGAACGGCCCGAACTCGAGCGCGGTGTTGGCGTAGGGGACGAAGTCGAACTCCTCGTTCATCCCGGGGTCCTCGTCGAGGTCGTAGGCCTTGGCCATCCGTCGGGCCGTGTCGGCAGGGCCGTGGACCGGGATCTTCGGCAGTGCGCCGTCCGGGTGGTACTTGCGCATCACGTAGTAGCCGCACAGGTCCAGGCAGTGGTCGGCGTGCAGGTGGGAGAGGAAGACACCGTCGATGGCGCGGGCGTCGGCGTACCGCTGCAGCGAGCCGAGCGCGCCGCTGCCGAGGTCGAGCAGGATCCGCCAGGTGCGGCCCTGGTGCTCCTCCTCGAGCAGGTAGCAGCTCGCCGAGGACTCGGGGCCGGGGTAGGAACCGGAGTTGCCGATGACGGTGAGCTTCATGCAGAGATCACCCAGTGACCGCCGGCGTACTGCGTGACGGCCTCGAGCTCCGGCCCCAGGAACCGGCGGCCGTGCGTGGCGAACTCCTCGGGCTGGCCGGTGGTGAGGAACCGGTGCACGGGGGGCTCGCCGGCCTCGCGCTCGATGCCGTGCTGCACGAGCATGCGGTAGACGTCCTTGGCGCACTCCTCCGCGCTGCTGACGAGGGTGACCTCGTCGCCCATCACCAGCGAGATCACGCCGGTGAGCAGCGGGTAGTGCGTGCAGCCGAGGATCAGGGTGTCGACGCGGCTGCGAGGGGGTCGAGGTACTCGTGCGCGACGGCCTGCAGCTCCGGTCCGCTGGTCACGCCCTGCTCGACGAGGTCGACGAAGCGCGGGCAGACCTGGGTGGTCAGCTCGATGTGCGGCGCGGCGGCGAAGGCGTCCTCGTAGGCGAGGGACTGGGCGGTGGCCTGCGTGCAGATCACGCCGATGCGGCCGCTGCGGGTGGCGGCCACCGCACGTCGGGTCGCGGGCAGGATCACCTCGACCACGGGCACGTCGTACCGCTCCCGGGCGTCGCGCAGCATCGCGGCGCTGGCGGAGTTGCAGGCGATGACCAGCGCCTTGACGCCCTGGTCGACGAGGTGGTCGAGGCACTCGAGGGCGTACTCGCGGACCTCGCCGATCGGCTTGGGCCCGTAGGGCTGGCGTGCGGTGTCGCCGAGGTAGACCACTGCCTCGTGGGGCAGCTGGTCCATGACGGCACGGGCGACGGTCAGTCCGCCGAAGCCCGAGTCGAAGATCCCGATCGGCGCATCAGTCACAATCCCACAGGCTAGACGCAGCGCCGGTTGATCCGGGACCAATAGCGACTCAGGTCACGATGACTCTTGGGTCACGTTTCCCTCACGACGCCCCTGGCGCCACAGCCACCACAGGCCGACGAACGGCAGCACGAGCGGGACGAAGCCGTAGCCCGCCCCGAAGTCCGACCAGACGGTGGTGTCCTTGAAGTCCTGCGGCTCGAGTGCGCTGGTCAGCAGCCCCACGGTGAGGACGCCGACGAGCTCGATGCCGACGGTGACCAGCGCCAGCCGACGGCGGTTGGTGGCCAGCGCGAAGGTCGCGACGATGTAGATCACGGCGGCGACGGCGCTCAGGGTGTAGGGCAGCGGCGCGTCCGAGGCCTTGGTGGCCAGCTGCAGCGTCGAGCGACCGGTGGCCGCGAAGGCGAAGATGCCGTAGACGAAGACCAGCACCCGCCCGAAGCCGCGGCCGGTGCCGGCCTGCTGCGCGTCAGGCACCGCCGGCCCAGATGTCGGCGAGGCGGACGAACATGAACGGGACGAGCAGCACCGTGACCAGCAGTACGCCGGTGCCGCCGCGGGTCTTCTCCCCCGACGACCACACCACCCCGACGGGGACGAACAGGGTGGCGCCGATCAGGTAGCCGATGTACTCCCACGTCGACACCCCTGACGGCGCGTCGGAGGTCACGTGCACGATGCCCAGCACGAGGTGGACGACCAGCCCGACCTCGATCACCGCCATCACGTTCAGCAGGAGGTGGTCGGGCGTGCGGTCGCGCACGATCAGCACGACCAGCCACAGGGCGCTGATCAGGCACAGCGCCGTCAGCGCGATCTGGAGGGGGATCACTGGTGCTGTGTCCTCACGCCCAGAGCTGACCCTCGAGGCGGTCCTCCGCCTCGTCGACGGTGCCCTCGTAGGCGCCGGTGGAGAGGTACTTCCAGCCGCCGTCGCAGACCACGAACGCGATGTCGGCACGCTCGCCGGCCTTGACCGCCTTGGCGGCCTGGCCGAGGGCGGCGTGCAGGATCGCGCCGGTCGAGATGCCCGCGAAGATGCCTTCCTGCTCGAGCAGCTCCCGGACCCGTCGTACGGCGTCACGCGGGCCGACCGAGAACCGGGAGTCGATCAGCGACTCGTCGTACAGCTCCGGGACGAAGCCCTCGTCGAGGTTGCGCAGGCCGTAGACGAGCTCGCCGTACCTCGGCTCGGCGGCGACGATCTTGACCTCGGGCTTGTGCGCGCGGAAGAAGCGGCTGACGCCCATCAGGGTGCCGGTGGTGCCGAGCCCGCCGACGAAGTGGGTGACCTCGGGGAGGTCGGCGAGGATCTCCGGGCCGGTGCCCTCCTCGTGGGAGAGCGCGTTGGCCTCGTTGCCGTACTGGTAGAGCATCACCCAGTCGGGGTGCTCCTCGGCGATCTGCTTGGAGCGTCGTACGGCCTCGTTGGAGCCGCCTGCCGCGGGAGACGAGACGATCTCGGCGCCCCACATCCGCAGCAGCTGGCGGCGCTCCTCCGAGGTGTTCTCCGGCATCACGCAGACCAGGCGGTAGCCCTTGAGCTTGGCGGCCATCGCGAGCGAGATGCCGGTGTTGCCGCTGGTGGGTTCGAGGATGGTGCAGCCCGGGCGGAGGACGCCGTCCTTCTCCGCCTGCTCGATCATCTTCAGCGCCGGCCGGTCCTTGATGGAGCCGGTCGGGTTGCGGTCCTCGAGCTTGGCCCAGAGGCGTACGTCGGGCGACGGCGACAGGCTCGGCAGCCCCACCAGCGGGGTGTTGCCGACCGAGTCGAGGAGGTTGTCGTAGCGGGTCATCAGCCGCCGGCGACCGCGGGGAGCACGACGACCTGGTCGCCGTCGGAGAGCTCGGTGCCGAGACCACCGGTGAAGCGGACGTCCTCGTCGTTGACGTAGAGGTTCACGAACCGGCGCAGGTCCTCTGCCATCTTCCTTGGCATCGATCAGGCGGTCCTTGATGCCGGGGTGGTTGCTCTCGAGGTCGTCGATGAGCTCGCTGAGCGTCGACCCCGATGCCTCGACCGCCTTCTCCCCGCCGGTGTAGGTGCGCAGGATGGTCGGGATACGGACCTCGATGGCCATGGGACTCAACTCTCTTCCGTGACGGTGACCTCTTCTTCGGTCACCTCGCCGTCGATGATTCTGTAGGACCTGAACTCCACCGGTCCCTCACTATTCCCGTGCTCGCGTGTGCTGACCAGCACGTAGTGCGCTCCCGGCTCGCTCGCCAGGCCGATGTCGGTGCGGCTCGGGTAGGCCTCGGTCGCCGTGTGCGAGTGGTAGATCACCACCGGCTCCTCGTCGTTGGCCCACATCTCCTTGTAGAGCGTCAGCAGCTCCCCCGAGTCGAACTCGTAGAAGGTCGGCGACCCGGCCGCGTTGATCATCTCCACGACCCGCTCGGCCCGGTCACTGCCCTCTGGCCCCGCGACGATCCCGCACGCCTCGTCGGGATGGTCCCGCTTCGCGTGCGCGACGATCGCGTCCCGAACCGCAGTGGAGATGGTGAGCACGGCTCCAAGGGTAGTGAGGTCTCCCCGTCCGCCCCGCGCGGGACCGGCTGGCGGACCGTCGTACGGCGGAGCCGGGGCCGGCGGAACAAAGGTGGTCGAGCAGCGAGCGCCAGCGAGCGATCAGTCGAGACCACGCCCCGCAACACGGCCGACCGCCTGATCCAGGAACCGCTGGGGTCGCGGTTCGCTTCCGTCGTACGGCGAGTGGTCTCGACTATCCGCTCGCTTCGCTCGCTGCTCGACCATCTTGAGATGTTCAGCCGAGTGACTGGACCAGGGTCTCCTGGAGGTAGCCGAGCCAGTCGTAGATGTCGTGGACCTGGGCGCGGGGGTCGTCGTCGCGGAGGGAGGCCCAGTACTCCTCGTCGCCCTCCTCGACGCCCAGGCGGGTGGCGATGGCCAGGCGCATGTCGGTGAAGGAGCGCATCCAGGTCATCGCGGCCTGCGGGTCGAGCTCGACGTCGATGAACAGGCCGTCGACGGGCTCGGGAGGCAGGCCCGACTCCTCGAGGGTGTCGATGATCGCAGCCGCGGCATCGGCCTTGCCGTCGCGCAGGGTGCTCTCGGTGAAGCGACGGAAGTCGCCGGCGGCCTCCTCGTCGTCGGGGTACGCCGTGGGGAACAGCCGCGCCAGCACCGGGTCCTCGGGCTCGGTGGTCGGGCCGGAGAAGTCGAGCAGGTCCTCGAGCGCGTCGCCCTTCTTCGAGGTGGCCGACTCGTTGCGCAGCAGCTCGATCAGCTGCCCGGCCAGCGAGCGGAGCAGGTCGGCCTCGAAGGCGGTGAAGGTCGCCACGCTGGCCCCGCTGCGGCGGTGCCGCTTGAAGCCGCTCATGCGTCCGCCTTCTGCATGGTCGCCCAGAGGCCGTACTCGTGCATCGCCTGTACGTCGCGCTCCATCTCCTCGCGGCTGCCCGTCGACACCACCGAACGGCCGTCCACGTGGACCTCCATCATCAGCTTGGTCGCCTTGGACTTGGAGTAGCCGAAGTACTGCTGGAAGACGAAGGTCACGTAGGACATCAGGTTCACCGGGTCGTTCCAGACGATCGTCACCCAGGGCCGCGCCAGCAACGTGACGTCATCGACCTCGGGCTCGTCGAGCTCGACCGGAGAGGTGGACACGGCCCTATTGTGCGCACATCAATAAGGTGAGGCCGTGACCCACTCCTCCGGCAGGTCGACTGCGTTGTTGACCGACCAGTACGAGCTGACCATGCTCCAGTCCGCGATCGACTCGGGCGCCGCGGACCGACGCTCGGTCTTCGAGCTCTTTCCCCGCCGGTTGCCCAGCGGACGTCGGTACGGCGTCGTCGCCGGTGTCGGCCGCGCACTGGACGCGATCGAGTCGTTCCGGTTCGGCGACACCGAGCTCGAGATGCTCCGGGCGCAGCGGATCGTCGACGAGCCCACGCTCGACTACCTCGCCGGCTACCGCTTCGGCGGCGACATCTGGGGCTACCCCGAGGGCGAGACCTACTTCCCCTACTCGCCGCTGATGGTCGTCGAGTCCACCTTCGCCGAGGCGGTGCTGCTCGAGACGGTGCTGCTGTCGATCTACAACCACGACTCGGCGATCGCGTCGGCCGCCTCCCGGATGACGTGGGCGGCCGGTGAGCGGCCCGTCATCGAGATGGGGTCGCGCCGTACCCACGAGTGGGCCGCGGTCGCGGCCGCGCGGGCGGCGTACGTCGCCGGCTTCACCGCCACCTCCAACCTCCGCGCCCGGCTGGAGTACGGCATCCCGACGGCCGGCACGAGCGCGCACTCGTTCGTGCTGCTGCACGACAGCGAGACCGACGCCTTCCGCGCCCAGGTGCACTCGCTCGGCAAGGGCACCACCTTGCTGGTCGACACCTTCGACATCGCCGAGGCCGTCCGCCTCGGTGTCGAGATCGCCGGTCCTGACCTCGGCGCCGTCCGGATCGACTCGGGTGACCTCGCGGTGCTCGCCTACCGCGTCCGCGCCCAGCTCGACGACCTCGGTGCGACGAAGACGCGCATCATCGTCACCTCCGACCTCGACGAGTTCGCCATCGCCGGGCTGTCCGCCGCTCCGGTCGACGGCTACGGCGTCGGCACCGAGCTGGTGACCGGCAGCGGGCACCCGACGTGCGGGTTCGTCTACAAGCTCGTGGCCCGCGAGGACTCGACGCGGTCAGATGGTCGGGGTCGCGAAGAAGAGCAAGGACAAGATCTCGGTCGGCGGCCGCAAGTACGCCCTGCGCCGCCTCTCCCCCGACGGCACCGCCCAGGCCGAGGTCCTCGGAGTCGGGCGACCGGTCGAGAACGACGGCGACGACCGGTCGGTGCTCGTCCCGCTCGTCCGCGACGGTGAGGTGGTCGGACGCGAGCCGCTCGAGGACGCCCGCGAGCGGCACCAGCGCTCGCGCGGCGAGCTGCCCCTCGTGGCCCGGCAGCTCTCCAAGGGCGAGCCCGTGATCGAGACGCACTTCGAGGGCTACGAGTAGCCTCCTGCCATGAAGCAGGCGCTCATCGTCGTCGACGTCCAGAACGACTTCTGCGAGGGCGGCTCCCTGCCGGTCACCGGCGGCGCCCAGGTCGCGAGCGACATCGCCGCGTTGCTGCACCACTGGACCCGCCAGGACCCGAAGGCGCCGGCGTACGACGTCGTGGTGGCCACCAAGGACCACCACATCGACCCCGGCGCGCACTGGTCGAAGGAACCCGACTTCGTGGACAGCTGGCCGGTGCACTGCAAGGTCGGCACCGACGGCGAGGCGTTCCACCCGAACCTCGACCCGCAGCCCTTCGACGCGATCTTCCTCAAGGGCGAGCACCAGGCGGCGTACTCCGGCTTCGAGGGCGCGGACAGCAACGGCACCCCGCTCGCCGACTGGCTGCGCACGCACGAGGTGGCGCGGGTCGACGTGTGCGGCCTCGCCACCGACTACTGCGTGCGCGCCACCGCCCTCGACGCGGTCGGCAACGGCTTCCGCACCCGCCTGCTGCTCGACCTCTGCGCCGGCGTCGCCCCCGAGTCGACCGAGCGCGCGCTCACCGAGATGCGTGCGGCCGGGGTCGAGCTGACCTGATCCGAGGAAGGCTGGGGGAAGGGCCTCCGGGGACTCTGGGCGAGTCATTCGCACCCAGGAGGAACCATGTCCGCCCACCCCGCAGCCCAGATCTGGTGTGACCACGTCGAGGTGACCCTCGACGACGGCCAGGTGGCCGCGCTCCGACCCCTGCGCGCCCAGGAGACCGAGCCCGTGCTCGAGGTGTTCGCCGGGATGTCCGACCTCTCCCGGGCGCGCCGCTACCTGACCGGGATGCCCTACCTGCCCGAGCGGGTGCTCCAGACAGCTCGCCGACGTGGGGCGTCGCGACCACGTCGCCTGGCTGGCGACGATCGACGGGGAGCCGGTCGGCATCGGCCGGTACGCCGCCTACGACCACCGCACCGTCGACGTCGCGCTCGAGGTGGTGGACCACTGGCACGGGCAGGGCCTCGGAGGCGTGCTGCTGGACACCATCGCGACCCTGGCGTCCGCCAACGGCTTCACCCACGTCGCGGCCACCGTCGACCCGGCCAACCATGCCTCCGTGCGCCTGTTGCGCAGGGTCGGCCTGACCCTGCAGGTGGTCGACGGCGTCCTCGAGGGACACGGCCTGCTGCGCCTGCCCGACCCGGCTCGGGTCGACCGCTGCGCCGTGCTCGGAGTGGGCGCGGAGGCACAATGAGCCTGGGAGGTCCCATGCTCGTGCGCGTCCTCGGCGAGGTGTCACTCGTCGATGCCAACGGTGACGTCGTCGTGCTGCCCGGCACCCGGCAGCCCGCGCTGCTCGCTGCACTCGTCGCGCGGAGCGGGCAGGTGGTCTCGGTGGACCGCCTGGTCGACCTGTTGTTCGACGACCCACCGGAGAGGCCTGCCGCCGCCCTGCACAGCGTCGTCTTCAAGCTCCGCGCCAGCCTCGATCGCGCCGGCTGCCGCGACGTGCTGCTCACCCGCGAGCACGGCTACCTGCTCGACCTGCAGCCCGGTGAGGTCGACATCGACGTCTTCGAGAGCCTGGTCGAGCGGGCGCGTGACCAGGCGTCGGCCGAGGCCGCGGAGACGCTGGGCGAGGCGCTGCGCCTCTGGCGCGGGCGACCGTACGGCGACCTCGGCGACTCCGACATCGCCGGACTGGAGGTGCTCCGGCTCGAGGAGCTCCAGCGCGTGGCCGTGGAGCGGTACGCCGTGGCGCTGCTCGACTCGGGCAGGGCGGCCGAGGCCATCGCGGTGATGCAGCCGTTCGTCGCCGAGCACACGCTGCGCGAGCAGGCGCGGATCGTGCTGATGCGCGCGCTGCACGCCGAGGGCCGAGCCGCCGAGGCCCTCGAGCAGTACCAGGACTACCGCCGCGAGCTCGCCGAGGAGCTCGGCCTGGAACCCTCGTCCGCGCTGGTGGCAGCGCAGCTGGCGGTGCTCAGGGGGCCGTCCTCGTCCACGACACGTGCCGTCGAGCACCCGGGCCAGCACCACCTCGCCGGCATGCAGGTGCGCTACCTCCGGGCACGGGCCGGGCACACCATCGCCTACTCCTCCATCGGCTCCGGTCCCAAGCTGGTCGTCATCCTCGGCTGGATCTCCAGCCTCGACGTGATCGCGTCGGGCCGTGACCCCCGGTCCTCCCTCCTCGAGCGGCTGACCGGAGACCTCTCGATCACCTTGTTCGACCGGGCCGGCACGGGGCTGTCACCCGGCCCGGTGCAGGACTACGGGCTGGACGCGAGCGTGGCCGAGCTGGCGGACGTCGTGCGGGCCGTCGGTCCCCCGGTGTCGCTGCTGGCCATGTCCGCCGCCGGCCCGATCGCCGTGACCCTCGCGCACCAGCACCCCGAGTGGATCGACTCGCTGGTGTTCTTCGGCACCTTCGCCAGCGCACCGGAGACGTTCCCCGACGTCACCCTGCGTGAGCACGTGGTCGACATCGCGCGCACGCACTGGGGCGTGGGTTCCCGGATCCTCGCCGACCTCTACCGGCCCGGGATCAGCACCGAGGGCGAGTGGCACCTGGCCAAGGTCTTCCGCGACTCGGCGTCACCGGGGGTCGCGGCCGACTACCTCGAGGACATGTACCGCCAGGACGTCAGCGAGAAGCTCGCCTCGATCAAGGCGCCCGCCCTGGTCGTGCACTACCGCAGCGACCGGTTGATCGGGTTCCGCGGAGCCCAGCAGCTGGTCGACGGTCTCCCCGACGCGAGGCTGATCCCGCTGGAGGGCCGGGTGCACCTTCCTGACGCCGCGGACCTCGACGTCATCGAGACCGCCGTCGTCGAGCACATCAAGAAGCACGCGTGAGCGAGCGGCTGTTCGTCGTACAGCTCCACCGCGCGACCGCGCGGCACTACGACGTGCGGTTCGAGATCGACGGCATGCTCGCGTCCTGGGCGGTGCCGAAGGGACCCACCCTCGATCCCGACGTACGCCGCCTCGCGATCCATGTCGACGACCACGAGCTGGACCACGCCGACGTGGAAGGCGTCCTCGGCCGAGGCGACGTGATCATCTGGGACCGCGGCACCTGGGAGCCCTACAAGAGCGACGACCCGGCCTCGGAGGTCGAGGCCGGCGAGCTGCACGCCGAGGTGTACGGCGAGAAGCTGCGCGGTCGCTTCGTGCTCATCCGCACCGACCTCGACGCCTCCGGCCGGGAGCAGTGGCTGCTCCTGCACAAGCGCGACGAGCACGCCGTCGACGGATGGGACCCGGAGGACCACCCGCGTTCCGTGGTGAGTGGGCTCACCAACGACGAGCTCAGCGGCCCTTGAACTCCGCCCGCCGCTTCTCGGTGAACGCCTTCATCCCCTCGGCGACGTCCTCGGTGCGCAGCAGCACCGACTGACCGGCACGCTCGCGCTGGAAGGCGCCGTCGAGGCTGCCCAGCGTCGCGGCGTTGACGGCCTTCTTGGTCGCCGCGAAGGCGAGCGGTGCACCGCGGGAGAGCCGCCCGACGATCTTGCCGAGCTGTTCGGCGTAGGCGTCGTCGGGGAAGACGTGCGAGACCAGGCCGGCGTCGTACGCCTCCTGGGCCGAGAGCAGGTCGGAGAGCAGGGCGAGCCGCATCGCGCGGGCGCGGCCGACCGACGCGGCCACCGTCGCCGTGGCGCCGCCGTCGGGCATCAGGCCGATCTTGGTGAACGCCAGCGTCAGGGCTGCGGACTCGGTGGCGACCACCAGGTCGCAGGCCAGCGCCGTGGACATGCCGACGCCGGCGGCGATGCCGTTGAGACCGCAGACCACCGGCTTGTCGAGGTCGAGGATCGCGCGGATCAGCATGTTGGCGCCGTCGACGGAGCCGGCGTCGTAGTTCTCCTGCGCGTTCTCACCGCCCAGGTCGGCGCCCGCCGAGAACGCCGCCCCGGCCCCGGTGAGTACGACGACCCGCACGTCCTCGCGCGACGTGGCACCGCGCAGCTGCTCGATCAGCCCGATCACCATCTCGCCGGTGAGGGCGTTGAACTGCTCGGGCCGGTTCAGGGTCAGCCAGAGCGCACCCTCGTCCAGCCGGACCTCGAGGTCGCTCATGCCGTCGCCCCCGACGCGTAGCGGTCGCGCAGCTTCTGCTTGACCAGCTTGCCGGTCGGCGTGCGGGGCAGGTCGTCGGTGACGATGAACTCGCGCGGCACCTTGAAGTGCGCGATCCGCTCCCGGGCGTACGACGTCAGCTCGGCGGCGAGGTCGTCGGAAGGTTCGGCGGGCTGCACGAACGCGACCACCCGCTCCCCCATCTCGTCGTCGGGCACGCCGATCACGGCGATGTCGAGCACGGCCGGGTGCAGGCTGAACAGGTCCTCGATCTCCTGCGGGTAGATGTTCACGCCGCCGCGAGATGATCATGAAAGCCTTGCGGTCGGTGAGGTAGAGGTAGCCCTCGTCGTCGAGGTAGCCGAGGTCGCCGACCGTCGACCAGAACGGGTGCTCGGGGTGTCGCGTGGCCGCCGTCCTGTCGGCGTCGCCGTGGTAGGTGAACGGCTCGTCGTCGCGCTCGAAGTAGATCGTCCCGACCTCGCCGGCCGGCATCTCCTTGCCCTCCGGGTCGCAGATCCGCGGGGTGCCGAGCAGGGACCGGCCGACGGTGCCCGGGTGCGCGAGCCAGTCGTCGGGTCCGACGTACGTCGCGCCGTTGGCCTCGGTGCTCGCGTAGTACTCGTGCACGATCGGTCCCAGCCAGTCCATCGTCTGCTGCTTGACCTCGACCGGGCACGGCGCGGCTGCGTGCACGACGGTCTTCAGGCTCGAGGTGTCGTACGACGCCCGCACCTCCTCGGGCAGCTTGAGCAGCCGCACGAACATGGTCGGGACCACCTGGGTGTCGGTGACCCGATAGCGTCTGGACCGCGTCGAGGAAGCCCTCGGGATCGAAGCGCTGCATCAGCACGACCGTGCCGCCGAGCGCCTGGATCACGCCGGTGTAGCGCAGCGGGGCCGCGTGGTAGACCGGCGCCGGCGAGAGGTAGACGGTGTCCTCGCCGTAGGAGAAGAGGGCCCCGAAGATCATCACGTAGGGGTAGCCCGGCTCGTCGACCTTGATGTCCAGGAGCGGCAGCTTGATGCCCTTGGGCCGACCGGTGGTGCCCGAGGAGTAGAGGAAGTCGTCACCGTGCGGCTGGTCGGCCAGCGGCTCGGTGCTGGCGGCGGCGAGCGCCTCGTCGTACGACGTGCAGCCGGGGACCGCTCCGCCGAACGCCAGCCGCACCGGCACGTCGACCAGGTCGGCCATCGCCTCGACGAGATCGGCCTTGGCCGCGGACACGACCAGGGCCTTGGCGCCGCAGTCGTTGACGATGTAGGCCGCCTCCGACGCGGAGAGATGGTGGTTGACCGCGGTGATGTAGAGCCCCGAGCGCAGAGCGGCCCAGTAGACCTCGTAGGCCTCGGGGGCGTTGTCGCTGACCATCGCCACCACGTCACCGACCCGCAGCCCGGCGTCGGCGAAGCACGTGCGCGAGCCGGAGGCTGCGTTCGTCGAGCTCGGCGTAGGTCGTGGTCTGCCCCGTCTCGGCGATCACCAGGGCCGGCTTGTCGGGAGTCTTCTGGGCCCAGGTACCGGGGAACATGGAGCCATCCAAGACGTTGACAGTTTCACTGTCAACGTCGCGTGCGTGATGACGACGGTCACGTTAGTGTCGACAGATGGTCAACGTGCTCGTGGTCGCCGACGAAGTGGCGCCCAACCTGCAGGAACGCACGCTGCGTGACCTCTCCCCCGACCTCGTCCTCGGCGCGGGCGACCTGCCGTGGGACTACCTCGAGTGGATCGCCTCCAGCGTCGACGCGCCGATGGTGTTCGTCCCGGGCAACCACGACCCGGAGATCAACGGACGCCAAGCGCGGCCGCAACGGGATGTGGACCCGGGACGGCATGCCCTGCGACGCACCCCGGCCGCACGGCGTGATCAACGCCGACCAGCAGGTCGTCGAGGCGGCCGGGCTGCGCATCGCCGGGCTGGGCGGCTGCGTGAAGTACCGCCCCGGGCCGCACCAGTACACCCAGCGCCAGTACGAGCGGCGCGCCAGCCGGCTGCTCCGCCGCACCCGGTCCGGCCGGCCCGGTCGACATCCTGCTGACCCACGCCCCGCCGCTGGGGCTGGGCGACGGCGAGGACGGCCCACACGTCGGCATCGAGGCGCTGCACCGCGTCATCGAGCGGCTCGAGCCGACCTGGCACCTGCACGGACACATCCACCCCTACGGCCAGACGATGCCCGACCGGCACGTCGGTCCCACCACCATCCGCAACGTCATCCCGTGGAAGGTGTTGGACGTCACGCCCAAGGTCTCCCCGGTGGCAGCGAACACTGCCTGAGCGCAGGGAGAATGGAGCCATGGTGAGAGACACCGGTTCCCCTCGGGTAGACGCCGAGTACGACTTCCTGCGCGTACGCCGGCACCAGACCCTGTCCAAGCTGGCCTCCTGGATGCGCAGCGACGCCGACGCCTACACCGAGACGCTGTCGTTCAGCGACGTGGTGGACGCCCTCGGTCGCCGGGGCGAGCACTCCCTCGGGATCCAGGTGATCCCGCTCGACCAGATCGTCGGCTCGGTCGACAAGGTGAAGGACTTCGACCGCCGCTTCCGCCCGACCTCCGACCGCAGCCGTCAGCGCTGGCAGCGGCTGGCCGAGAAGAGCCGGATGGGCGAGTACCTGCCGCCGATCGACCTCTACAAGCTCGGCAACCTCTACTTCGTCATCGACGGCCACCACCGGGTCTCGGTGGCCCGCGCCCAGGGAGCCCGCGAGATCGAGGCCCACGTCACCGAGATCGAGACCGTGCTCGACACCGAGGGCATCGGCGGTCGGCGCGACCTCGAGGGCAAGAACTGGGGCCTGCGCTTCCTCAAGCGCGTGCCGCTGACGGGCGAGCGCCGGGCCGCGATCAACTGCACCGACCCCCACAACTACCACCGCCTCGCCGAGATGATCGAGGCCTGGGCGTGCCGCCTGATGCACCAGGAGGAGGCCTACTTCGACAAGCAGGCGATGGCGAGGCGCTGGTTCGACGAGGAGTACACCCCCGTCCTCGAGATGATCGAGGAGGCCGGCGTACGCGGGCGCGACGAGACGGGCGCGGACGCCTACATCCGGGTCGCGGGCGAGCGCTACCGGCTCATCCGCGAGCACGACTGGAACCGCGACGTGATGCAGCTGGTCGCGGAGAGCTCCCGACGCCGCCGGCCGAGTGCCGGCGGGTCGGTCACCGCGTGATCGAGGCTGCCCTCAGGCGCTGACGCCGCCGCCTCGCCGGAGGTGAGGTTCGCGCCGGTCTCGACGTCGAAGACATGCATCTTCTCGGTGTTCACCCACAGCTCGGCCTGTGATCCCGGGTGCACGTTGGCAGCCGCGTCGAGCCGTGCCGTCACCTGGGTGCCCTCACCGACCATGTCCTGACCGGTGTCCTTGGCCAGGTCGTCGAGGTCTCCGGAGTGCGCCGTGCCGCGGACGGCGAAGTAGGCGTAGATGTCGGAGCCCATCGACTCCACCAGGTCGATCGGCACCGTGAACCTGGCGCCGGGCGCGTCCCCGACCAGGGCGGCGTCCTCGAAGTGCTCGGGACGCAGGCCGACGATGACCTCCTTGCCCTTGCGCTGCTCCACGGCACGTCGGATGCGGTCGGGCATCGGGATGGTGCCGAGGCCGCTGTTGAGCGAGTCACCCTCGACGGTCGCCGGGATGAAGTTCATCGAGGGACTGCCGATGAAGCCCGCGACGAACAGGTTGGTCGGGTCCTCGTAGAGTTCCGTCGGCGAGCCGACCTGCTGCACGATGCCGCCGCGCATGACCACGACACGGTCGCCCAGCGTCATGGCTTCGGTCTGGTCGTGGGTGACGTAGAGCGTCGTCGTCGCCAAGGTCTTCTGGATCCGGGAGACCTGGGTGCGCATCTGGACGCGGAGCTTGGCGTCGAGGTTCGACAGCGGCTCGTCCATCAGGAACGCCTTCGGGCTCCGCACGATCGCGCGACCCATCGCCACCCGCTGGCGTTGGCCACCGGAGAGGTTGGCCGGCTTGCGGTCCAGGTGGTTGGTCAGCTCGAGCATCTTGGCTGCCTCGTCGACCTTGGACTTGATGGTCGCCTTGTCCACGCCGGCCAGCACGAGCGGGAAGGCCATGTTCTCGCCGACCGTCATGTGGGGGTAGAGCGCGTAGGACTGGAACACCATCGCGATGTCGCGGTCCTTGGGCGCCTTGTCGTTGACCACGGTGCCGTCGATGCTCAGCTCGCCCTTGGTGATGTCCTCGAGCCCGGCGACCATGTTGAGCAGGGTCGACTTACCACAGCCGGACGGGCCCACCAGGATGATGAACTCGCCGTCGGCGATGGTCAGGTTGAAGTCGTCGACTGCCAACGCCCCGTCGGGATAGCGCTTGACGACGTGGTCCAAAACGATTTCTGCCACGAGGTTGCTCCTTCTGTGATGGTCGAGGGCCTCAGCCCTTGACCGCTCCCGATGTGAGGCCAGCGACGATCCGACGCTGGAAGAACAGGACGAAGATGATGATGGGGATGGTGATCACGACGGCGGCTGCCGCGATGGCGGCCGTCGGCTTCTCGAACGTGGTCGCGCCGGTGAAGTAGGACATCGCCGCCGGAACCGTCCTCGCCCGGTTGGTGGAGGTCAGCGAGATCGCGAACAGGAAGTCGTTCCAGCAGGCGATGAACGCCAGGATCGCGGTGGTGAACACGCCCGGCATGGCCAGCGGCGTGATCACCTTGCGGAAGGCCTGGTACGGCGTGGCGCCGTCCATCTTGGCGGCCTTCTCCAGCTCCCAGGGGATCTCGCGGAAGAACGCCGACAGGGTGTAGATCGTCAGCGGCAGCGCGAAGGTGATGTAGGGGATGATCAGGCCCAGCCAGGTGTCGAAGATGTGGACCGCGGTCTCGATCTTGAACAGCGGCGTGACCAGCGCGATCTGCGGGAACATCGAGACCAGCAGCGACATCGCCACGATCGTCTTCTTGCCGGGGAAGTCGAGCCGGGCGATCGCGTACGCCGCCATCGTGCCGAGCACCAGGGCGACGAACGTCGAGATCAGGCAGATGCCGATCGAGTTGATCAGCGACCGCACGAAGTCGTCGTTCTGGAAGATCGTGGAGTACGCCTCGCCCGTCGGGTTGCGTCGGCAGGTACTTGCCGTCGTTGAGGGTGTCGCCACCCTTGAGCGAGAGCGAGATGATCCAGATGATCGGGACGAAGGCGTAGACGAGCACCAGGACGTTGGCAAGTCCCCATCCGAACTTGGCGCGCGGGCTCTCGGTCATGGCAGCCATCGAGCTACTCCTGTCCCGGCGCGGCAGCGCCGAAGAGCTTGACGAAGATGAACGCGATGATCGCGGTGGTCAGGAAGATCAGCACGGCCATGGTCGACCCGATGCCGAGGTTGAGCCCTCGGATCAGGTTGTCGTAGGCGACGATCGAGACCGACGCGGTCTTGTTCGCTCCGCTCGTGAGGACGTAGATGTTGTCGAATATTCGGAACGCGTCCAGGGTGCGGAACAGCAGCGCGACGAGGATCGCCGGCTTGATCAGCGGCACCGTGATCCGCCAGAACCGCTGCCACGCCGTGGCGCCGTCCATCGAGGCCGCCTTGAGGAGGTCCTCCGGCACCAGGGCCAGGCCGGCCATCAGCAGCAGCGCCATGAACGGGACGGTCTTCCAGACCTCGGCCAGCAAGATGATCCAGAGCGACGGCCACCTCTCGGTGAGCGGCGCGTTGTCGCCGGCCAGCCAGCCGAGTCCCTGCGTCCAGGCGAACCGCCAGGAGAACGCGGCCACCACGGTGACGATCGCGTAGGGAACGAGAGCGGAGGTGCGCACCAGCCCTCGTCCGATGATCGTGCGGTGCATCACGATGGCCAGCAGCATCCCGAGCGCGAGCTCGAGCGTGGCGCCGATGATGGTCAGGAACATCGTGACGCCGAACGCCGTCCACCAGATCGAGCTGCTCAGCACCGTCACGTAGTTGCTCGAGCCAGATGAACTCGTTGGCGTCGGGCGTGCGCAGGTCGGCCTTGAAGAACGACAGGTAGATCGCGTAGAGGATCGGGTAGGCGGCGACGGCGAGCATCACGATGACGGCCGGGGCGCACAGCATCATGCCCAGCCTCTGCTCGGCGCGCTTGCCCTCGCTCGCGCGCTTCTTCGCGATCTGGACGCCCTCGTCCTGCTCGGTGATGACACTCACGGCAGAATCCCCTTCCCGTCAATGGCCTGCTGGATGGAGTCCTTGAGCTTCTGCGCGGTCTTCTTCGGGTCGATCGATGCCGGTGGCGACAACGTCGAGGACACGATGGTGGAGATGTTCTGGTAGAGCGGGGTGACCGGCCGCGGGACCGCGGTCTTGAGCTCGGCCAGGATGTCCGGGTAGAACGGGTAGGCCTTCTGGAACTCGCGGGTTCTGGAAGACGCTCTCCAGCACCGGCACGTTGCCCGCCGGGCTCAGGGCACCGTCGAGCTGGTGCTTCTCGTCGCGCAGGCACATGGCCGCCTCGAAGGCCTGTTCCGGGTGCTTGCTGTACTTGCTGATCGCGTAGTTGAGCCCGCCCAGCGTGGCTCGCGACTGCTCTCCCGGGCTCGAACTCCGGCAGCCTGCTCACGCCGAGGTCGGCGGCGACCTTCTTGTCGGCGGCGTTCATGGCGCTCTGGACGTAGGGCCAGTTCATGATGAACGCGGCCTCGCCGTTCTGCATCTGCGCGAAGACCTCGGGCTCCTGGCTGTTCGACAGTGACTTGCTGGCCAGGCCGTCGGTGGCGAGCTGGTGCAGGATGCCGAGCGCCTGGACCGTCTTGTCGTTGACGGTGACCTTGGTGCTGGTGTCGTTGACCAGAGTGCCGCCGAGCGAGGCGAGGATCGTGTTGAAGCCCGACGACGTAGCCCTCGTACTGCGCCGCGGTGATGCCGATGACGTAGGGCTTGCCCTCGGACTTGAGCTTCTTGCTGTCGGCGACACCTCGTCCCAGGTCTTGGGCGGGTTCGGCACCAGGGACTTGCGGTACCAGAGCAGCTGCACGTTGGTGCTGCGCGGGATGGCGTAGAGCTTGTCCTTCCAGGTCGCCGTGTCGACCGGCGGCTGGAGCACTCCCGCGGTTGCCTCTTCCTTCTTCTGGCCGGTGAGCTCGCGGATCCAGCCGGCCTCGGCGAACTCGGCGGTCCAGGTGACGTCCATGCCCAGGACGTCCATGCCGTCGTCGTGCGCGGCGAGCCGGCGCACGAACTGCTCGCGCTGGCTGTCGGCGTCGCTCGGGATCAGGTTCGGGACGATCTTGTACTTGCCCGCCGCGGCCTTGTTGCAGTCGTTGAGGATCTTGTCGAACCCCGCGTCCGAGGTGCTGCCGTAGACGTTGATCGTCGGAGTGCCGCTCTCGCCGCCGCATGCCGTGAGGAAACCGCAGGCGATGACGCTGTCCCGCTACGGCCGTCAGCTTCCGGATCCTGCGTGTTGTCGGTGCTCTCATGCGCTGCTGTCTCCTCCGACCCGGACCGGCCCTGTTGGTGACGTGAGTCACATCTGTGATTGAACGTAGTACCGCGATGGGGAACTGCGCAACGGGCGATCGTCGCTGAGCCCGATCGACTGTGTGTGACTCCTGTGCTTGGTGTGATCACTGGATGACAACGTTGTCCGAGCGCTACCTTGCTTGTTCGGTAGGAGTGTGTCAAGCATCACATCGCGAAAGATGACATCGTTGTCCAGCTCAACTCCTGGAGAGGGCGGCACCTCATGGCCAGCAGACGGACGCCTCAGAAAAGGCCCACGGGATCCGGGCGCGCCACCATGCGCGACGTCGCGGCCCTGGCGGGAGTGTCGGTGAAAACGGTTTCGCGTGTCGTCAACGACGAGACCGGCGTGACCGAGGCACTGAGCCGGCGGGTCAGCGCGGCGGTCGCCGAGCTCGGGTACCGGCACAACCTCACCGCGAGTCACCTGCGACGCGGGCACCGCACGGCGTCGATCGGCGTGCTCGTGCAGGACCTGAGCAACGAGTTCTGCGGCGCGGTGCTGCGCGCGATCGAGGATCGCGCGCGAGCCGAGGGCGTGGTGGTGATCGCCTCGAGCATCGACGAGGACGCCGAGCTGGAACGGGAGACCGCGCACGGCCTCGTCGCCCGTCGGATCGACGGACTCATCCTGATGCCCGCCAGCCGGCACCAGGACTACCTCGACACCGACCGGGCCTCTGGCCTGGCGGTGGTCGCCGTCGACCGTCGACCGCTCGTCACGGACATCGACGCCGTCGTGGCCGACAACCAGGGCGGAGCGGCGGAGGCGGTCGGTCACCTGATCTCGCACGGGCACCGACGCATCGCCTTCCTGGGCGACAGCGGGAGCATCGCCACCGCGGCAGAACGACGCGACGGCTACCGGATGGCGCTGCGAGCGTCCCGCATCCGCCAGGACCCGGACCTGGAGCGGATGGACCTGCGCACGCACGAGGACGCCACCCGGGCCACGCACGAGGTGCTCGGCCTCGACGACCCGCCCACAGCGATCTTCGCCGCGCGCAACGTGATCTGCACCGGGGCCGTGCTGGCGCTCCAGCAGCTCTCGCTGTCCGGGACGGTGGCACTGGTCGGGTTCGACGAGGTCGCGATCGGCGAGTTCGTCCAGCCGAGGGTCACGGTGATCCGGCAGGACACCCACGCCATCGGCGCGAAGGCGTTCGACCGGCTCCTCGCCAGGCTCGACGGGAACGACTCCCCCGCGAGCATCGAGGTGGTCCCGACGACCCTGGTGAAGCGCGGATCCGGAGAGATCAGGGCGCCGCGCAGGTCAGCGAAGCCACGCCGCGCAGTCAGTCGGTAGCCCCTCGCTGAGGTCGACGTCCTCGCTGCACACCAGCACCTCCGCGTCGGCCGGCAGCGGCACGTTTGCCCCACCCACGTTGGCGATCACGCGCACGGGCGTCCCGGACTCGGTGGTGACATCGAAGGCCAGGGCACCCTCGTGGTCGAGCTCGACCCAGGACAGGTCGCCGCGACCGAGGCGGAGCTCCCGTCGCAGGCGGAGCAGGGTGCGGTAGAGCTCGAGCGTCGAACCCTCCACGCCCGTCTGGCGGTCGACGGCGAGGTCACCGAACACGTCCGGCTGCGGCAGCCAGCTCTGCTCCGAGGGCCCGAAGCCGTACGACGGCGCGTCGCCCTCCCACGGGATCGGGACCCGGCAACCGTCGCGACCCCTGCTGGTGTGCCCCGAGCGGACCCACGTCGGGTCCTGGCGCACGTCGTCGGGCAGCTGCGTCGCTTCCGGCAGGCCGAGCTCCTCGCCCTGGTAGAGGTAGGCCGAGCCGGGCAGCGCCAGCATCAGCGTCGTGGCCGCGCGAGCCCGTCGCAGGCCGGTCTCGGCGTCCGGCTGGGGGTCGTCGGCCCCGATCCCCGGCATCCGCAGCTGGCCGGGCACCGGCGGGTAGCCGAGCCGTGAGGCGTGCCGGACGACGTCGTGGTTGGAGAGCACCCAGGTCTGCGGTGCGTCGTACGTCGCCACGGCCGCCATCGACTCGGTGATCTCCTTGCGCATCTCGCCGGCGATCCACGGCGCCATCAGGAAGGCGAAGTTGAACGACTGGTGAAGCTCGTCGGTGCGCACGTAGCGAGCGAGCGCGTCCAGCGGCTCCACCCATGCCTCGCCGCACAGGATCCGGTCGGCGTCCTGTCCGTCGACGGCGTAGGAGTCGGTGATCTTGCGCCACCGGCGGTAGATGTCGTGCACGCCGGGCTGGTCCCACATGGGCAGGTCGTCGGTGCGCGTCGAGTCCGCGTAGGAGTGGGCGGCGTCGGGCAGTCCCGGCTCCTTGACCAGGCCGTGTGCGACGTCGATGCGGAAGCCGTCGATGCCACGATCGAGCCAGAACCGCAGCACCGACTCCATCTCCTCGACGACGTCGGAGTTGGTCCAGTCGAAGTCGGGCTGGGTCACGTCGAAGAGGTGGAGGTACCACTGGCCGGGGTTCCCGTCGGCCTCGGTGACACGGGTCCAGCCCGGGCCACCGAAGACGCTGAGCCAGTTGTTCGGCGGCTCCTCGCCGGCGTCACCACGGCCGTCCCGGAAGACGTAGCGGGCACGGGCCGCACTGCCCGGCTCGGAGGCGAGGGCCTCCTGGAACCACGGGTGCTCGCTCGAGGAGTGGTTCGGGACGAGGTCGACCAGGACGCGGATCCCCAGGTCGTGGGCGCGGGCGATCAGCGCGTCGGCGTCGGCCAGCGACCCGAACCGCGGGTCGACGTCGCGGTAGTCGGCCACGTCGTACCCGGCGTCGTTCTGGGGCGACGTGTAGAACGGCGAGAGCCAGATGGCGTCCACGCCGAGGTCGGCGAGGTGCGGCAGCCGCGAGGTGATCCCGGGGAGGTCGCCCATCCCGTCCCCGTCTGAGTCGGCCCAGGACCTCGGGTAGATCTGGTAGATGACGGCGTCGCGCCACCAGGCGGCGGCGTTGGTCTTGTCGCTCATGAACCCCACTTCTCGGCCAGCTTCGTGATGACGGTCAGGTTACGGGTGGTCGCCACCCCGAGATGTCGCTCCACCTCGGCGTTGCCGGTGGTGGCCTCGTGGTACGGACGCGTGCTCAGCATCAGGTGCACGGCGCGAGCACCGACCTTCACGTCCTCGCCGTCGCCCGACCGCGCCTCGACGGCCACTCTGCCCTCCTTGGTCGGCGGCTCGGCGAGCAGGGTCAGGTAGTGGCCCTGCAGCTTCTTGCCACCACCGAAGTCGCAGGCCTCGTCGTACAGCTCACTCAGCTCCTGCGGTGTCATCAGCACGACCGGCACCTCGAAGCCGCGATCGGCGAGCATCGCCTTCTCCAACGCGTCGATCACCTTCTTCTTCGAGCGGAGGTTGGTGCGCAGCAGCACGTTGCCGGTCTGGATGTGTGTCTCCACCTCCTCGAAGCCCGCTGCGGTGAGGGCCTCGCGGAGCTCGGCCATGGGGTACTTGCGCTTGCCCACGTTGACGGCGCGCAGGAACGCGATGAAGGTCGGCATGACGTCCTCAGGAGTTGGAGTAGACGGCCGGACCACCGTCGTCGTCGGGGCCTCGACCAGCCCAGGTCCAGGCGTACGCCGGGTCCTCGACCGCGCGGCCGGCCTCCCCCAGCTCGAGCGGCCGGAAGGTGTCGACCATGACGGCCAGCTCGTCGAAGTACTCCACCCCGATCGACGCCTCGATCGCGCTGGGCTGGGGGCCGTGGGCATGGCCTCCGGGGTGGATCGAGATCGAGCCGATGTTGATGCCGGACCCCTTGCGCGCCTCGTAGTCGCCGCCGACGTAGAACATCACCTCGTCGGAGTCGACGTTGGAGTGGTAGTAGGGCACCGGGATCGACTGCTCGTGGTAGTCGACCTTGCGCGGGCAGAAGTTGCAGACCACGAAGTTGTAGCCCTCGAAGACCTGGTGCACGGGCGGCGGCTGGTGCACCTTGCCGGTGATCGGCATGAAGTCCTCGACGTTGAAGGTGTAGGGATACAGGCACCCGTCCCAGCCGACCACGTCGAGCGGGTGCGTGGCGTAGGTCAGGCGCGACCCGACCAGGCCCGAGGGGCCGTTGCCGCGGTGCTTGACCAGCACCTCGACGTCGGTGCCGTCCTCGACGAGCGGCTCGGCGGGACCGTGCAGGTCGCGCTCGCAGTACGGCGCGTGCTCGAGGAACTGGCCGAACCGCGAGAGGTAGCGCTTGGGCGGCGCGATGTGGCTGTTGGCCTCGATGGCGTAGAGCCGGCTCTGCTCCGACGGGCAGCCAGCGGTGCGTCGTCGCGCGCGGGACCAGCACGTAGTCGCCGGTGCGGTAGGACAGCACCCCGAAGACGGTCTCGACCGTGCCGGACCCGGACTCGACGTAGACACACTCGTCGCCGACGGCGTTGCGGTAGTACGGCGAGACCGTGTCGGTCACGACGTAGCTGATCCGCACGTCGCCGTTGCCCATCACCAGACGGCGCCCGGTGACCGGATCTCCGCCGGCCGGGAGGTCGTGCAGCTTGAGGTGGCGCGGCTTCAGCGGGTGGTTCGGCGTCGTCGCGAGGTCGGGCAGCTCCCAGGGCTGGCTGTCGACGACGGCGGAGGGGACACCGCGGTGGTAGAGCAGCGAGGAGTCCGAGGAGAAGCCCTCCTCCCCCATCAGCTCCTCGTAGCGGAGCGCGCCCTGGTCGTCGCGGAACGCCGTGTGTCGGGTGCGCGGGATGTCCCCCACGTGTCGGTAGTAAGCCACGCGCCACCTTCTCGTCGCTGTCGTCTAGCGTGGCAACCGTGACGATTCCTGCCTTCCTGAACAGCTTCGTGGACGACGCCGCGATCTTCCCGCCGGGCAACGCACCGCTGGAGCAGGCCGTCGCCGACCACGTGGACCACCGCGACGAGGAGTACGCCGACCTGGTCGGCGGCTTCGTGGTCAGCGACGTCAAGATCGCCGACCTCGCTCGCCGTGGTGGTCGAGCAGCGAGCGCCAGCGAGTGATCAGTCGAGACCACTGGAGGTCAACCTCGTCGTCACCGGCGGCGCCGGCGCGATCGAGCCGGCCGTCACCTGGGTCTCCCGCTCGGAGGGCCTGTCGCTGCGCGCCGTCGAGTTCGCGCTGCGCGACGAGGAGGACCTCGCCCACAACGCGCAACGCCTGATCCAGGTGGTCGACTCGCTCGATGAGCAGCTCGACGACGTCGTGGTCTTCGCCGAGCCCCCGATCCCCCCGGGCAGCCCGTCGCACGGCTGGCTGGCCGCGCTCGACGAGCTCGCCGCTCGCGAGATCCACCTGAAGTTCCGCACCGGCGGCGCGACCGAGGACCTGTTCCCGACCGCTCGGGCAGCTCGCCGGCTGCATCGAGGCGGCCCTCGACCGCGAGCTCCCGTTCAAGTGCACGGCCGGCCTGCACAACGCGGTGCGGCACCGCGACGAGCAGACCGGCTTCGAGCACCACGGCTTCCTCAACGTGCTGCTGGCGACGCGCGCCTCGCTCGACGGGGGCACCCCCGACGAGGTGGCCCAGGTGCTCGAGCAGACCGACGGTGCCGCGCTGGCCGAGCGGCTCTCCGCCGATCCCGACGAGGCCGCGCGCACGAGGCGCTGGTTCACCTCCTTCGGGTCGTGCAGCGTGCTCGAGGCGCACGAGGACCTCGTCGAGCTGGGGTTGCTGTGAGCTGGGTGGCCGGAGCCGCCGGCTCGGCGTACGACCTCGACAACCTGCCGTACGGCGTGTTCTCGACCCCCGGCACCGACCCGCGGGTCGGCGTACGCATCGGGGACTTCGTGATGGAGGCCTCGGCCGTCGCCGCGCTGGGCGGCGACGCCGGCGAGGGACCGCACCTCGCGCCGGTCTGGGCGGAGCCGGGGCTGGACGGGTTCCTGGCCATGGGACGGACCGTGTGGGACATCGCCCGTGAGTGGCTCGTCGAGGTGCTCGGCAACGACGTGCACCAGGAGCGCGTCGAGCCGCTGCTGGTGCCGATCGGCGAGGTCACCATGCACCGGCCGTTCGAGGTCGCCGACTACGTCGACTTCTACTGCTCGGAGCAGCACGCCACCAACGTCGGGCGGATGTTCCGTCCCGACGGCGACGCGCTGACGCCCAACTGGAAGCACCTGCCGATCGGCTACCACGGTCGCGCCGGGACGGTGGTGATCTCCGGGACCGACGTACGACGCCCGAGCGGTCAGCGCAAGGCACCGCACGAGGACTCCCCCACCTACGGGCCGAGCAGGCGGCTCGACATCGAGGCCGAGCTGGGCTTCGTGGTCGGAGGCGCGACGTCCCTCGGGGAGTCGGTGCCGACCTCGGCGTTCGCCGACCACGTGTTCGGGGTGACGCCGCTCAACGACTGGTCGGCGCGCGACATCCAGGCCTGGGAGTACGTCCCGCTCGGGCCGTTCCTCGGCAAGTCGTTCGCCACCTCGATCAGCCCGTGGATCACGCCGCTGGCTGCCCTCGAGGCCGCCCGGGTCGACCTGCCGGGCCAGGACCCGGCGCCGCTGGACTACCTGCGCGTGCAGGGACCGGCCGGCTACGACATCGACTTCGAGGTGGTGCTCAACGGCGAGGTGGTGAGCCGGCCGCCGTACGCCGCGATGTACTGGTCGCCCGCGCAGATGCTCGCGCACCTGACCGTGAACGGCGCCTCCCTGCGCGTCGGCGACCTCTTCGCCAGCGGCACCATCAGCGGCGACGAGCGCGAGCAGCGCGGGTCGTTCCTCGAGCTGAGCTGGGGCGGCAAGGAGCCCTTCGGCGACGGGCGCACCTTCCTGGAGGACGGCGACACCGTGACCCTGCGGGCCACCGCCCCCGGGCGCACTCGGCGGCCGGATCGCGCTCGGCGAGGTCACCGGCACGATCCTCCCGGCGGGTCAGCCCGGCCGGTAGTAGACGGCGGTCAGCGGCGCACCGACGTCCCAGCCGAGCCGCTCGTAGAGGGCACGACCGTCGTCGGTCGCGCCGAGCACCGCGCGTTCGAGTCCCGCCTCGACGGCGTAGCGCTCGAGGGCGGCCATCACGACGGTGCCGAGGCCGAGTCGCCGGTGGCGTTCGTCGGTGACGATCTGGTCGGCCACGGCGTACGACGCACCGAGGCCCATCCGTCCGCTGGCCACCTCGTTGCCCTCGGGAGCGAGCACCCGCGCCACCGCGAGGCAGGGCGAGGTGTCGAGGGTGACCTCGTAGCCCATGCGGCGCCCGTCGACCGGGCGGCTGGCCCAGCGCGCGGGTCATGAACCAGCCCGCGTGGTCGGGCTCCCAGCCCTCGCCGAACCGGGGCAGCCACTCGCTCCGGGTCGCCGGGGAGCTTCACGCCGGTGCAGCGGCGGCTGTCCTGCTTCGACGATCGCGGCGAGGCGTTCGGGGGTCGGCTCACTGAGCACGAACCGGCCGTGCTCGCGTGGCACTGCGCGTGGCGACGTACCAACCGCCGTCGACCGGCTCGGGTCGCGGCGCCTCGCGCGAACGCGTCCAGCCGTCGACCCATCCGTCGACGTACTCCCTCCACCGGCCAGGCACTCACGACCCCATCAGTACACCCTTCACCCCAGCAGCAGCGAGGCCCTCCACACGCGCTCCTGGCTCTTCGGCAGCAGGCCGTTCTCGCGCAGGAAGGCGAGCGGCTTCTCGCCCATCCACTGCATCGTCTCGCGGTAGTGCGGGTTGCCGAGCGCCGCGCGGCGGCCCTCGCGCGGGTCGATGCCGACGGAGAGGTAGACCTTCGGGTTCACCAGCGACCGGGCCACCATCAGGCAGGTCTGCGCGGTGAGGTTCTGCTGCACGACCAGCTGGGCCTTGGAGAGGCCCTCGAGCTGTCGGCGCACCTCGTCGCGCGCGAAGGTCATGTGCCGCGCCTCCTCGAGCACGTGGATCCGCGCCACCATCCGGGTGATCGGCTGCACGCGCTCGTCCTTCATCAGCTCGCGCTGCCAGGTGTCGAGGGTCTCCTCGGCGACCAGGATCGAGGCGTAGGAGCTCGGCCCGCGCACGACGTGGTTGAAGAGCCGGCCGAGGCGGTGGATCTTCCTGGGCGGGCCGTACGCCGGGATGCCGAAGTGCGCGATCGACTTGCCGAACATCGTCGAGTGGCGGCACTCGTCGGCCACCTCGGTGAGGGCGTAGTGCATGTGCGCGCCGGTCGGGTCGTCGTCGTACAGGTCCCGCAGCATCATCTGCATCAGCAGCAGCTCGAACCAGAGGCCGACGCTCGCGATCGAGGCGACCTCGTGCTGGGACAGGGTGATCCGCTGCTCCTCGGTGAGGCCGTCCCAGAGGTCGGTGCCGTAGAGCGACATCCGCTCGGGCTGCATCCCCCACAGGGTCGGGTCGACCGGCGCGTCCCAGTCGATGTCGACCTCGGGGTCGTAGGACTGGCGTGCTGAGGACTTGAGCAGGCGCTCGGCGGTGGCGGTCATGGTCGGCCTCCTGTGAATCGGAGTATCTGTTACTTCTAGTAACGGTTATCGGCTACTGTGGATCACATGCCTCTCCTCGTCAAGGACGGTCGCGACTCGCGCTGGGACAGCCACCGCGAGGCCCGCCGCGCCGAGCTCGTGGAGGCCGCGGTCGCGGCGATCGACGAGCACGGCCCGACGGCGAGCATCGCGGACATCGCCGTGTCGCGCCGGCGTCAGCAAGCCGGTGCTCTACCGCTACTTCTCCGACAAGGACGACCTCTACCGCGCCGTCGGGCACTGGGGCGCCGACCAGGTCGTGCAGGCGATCGTGCCCACGCTGCTCGACGAGCGGCCGCTGCGCGAGCGCGTCGAGCGCGCCTGCAGCCACTACCTCACGCTGATCTCGCGGCACCCCAACGTCTTCTTCCTGCTCGTGGAGCACCCGAACAACCAGGACCCGTTCGCCGACGGCAAGGAGATGATCGCCGCGGCGTTCGCGCGCACCCTCAACGACGGCCTGTCCGAGCTCGGCGTGGACGCGTCCGGCGCCGAGCCCTGGGCGTACGGCGTCCTCGGGTTCGGGCTCTCCACCGGCGAGTGGTGGCTGCGCCGCCGGACCATGAGCAAGGCGGCCGTCTCGCGACACCTGAGCTCGTTCATCTGGAACGCCTTCGAGGGCATCGCCCGCGAGAACGGCGTCCGCATCGACGTGTCGGGGCGGCTCAGCCTGCTGCCGGGAAGGAAGGCGTGATGGTGCACGAGCCCGAGGAGCAGTACGACGGACCGGCACGGATCGCCGACACCGAGGTCGAGGTGCTCCTGCGCGGACACTTCGAGCCGATCGACGGCCGCTTCCACTGGTGGGGCCGGATCGCTGCCGACGAACGCCTCGACGCCGAGCACTCCTCGGGCAGCACCGTCACCCTGGTCACCCCGCACGGCGAGGCCGAGGGCCGGTTGTCCGACGTCGACCCGTGGGGTCGGTTCCGGATCGCCGGCACCGGACGCCCGCCGTTCTGACTCACGCACCGGCGAGGTAGCGCAGGGCGCGCCCTCCCGGGAGGAAGAAGTAGGCGCCACCCCGCGGCGTGACGAAGGCCGGCACCCCTGGGTGGCGACGGCGCACCGGCTCGCCCTGGACGGTGAACGACGTGCCGCGCGCGATGTGCCCACCCAGCAGCGGGTCGGCGTCGTCGAGCAGTCCGGCGAAGCTGGGGTTCATCGCCCAGGTGTGCGAGATGAACTCGAACTGGCGGGCGATGTCGGAGCACAGCGCCAGGAAGTGCAGTCCGCGTTCGGGCGACTGTGCCGGGTCCTCGTCGAGTGCGGCGTCGGGGTCGATCGGCGGTCCGAACGCCCGTCCCCGACGGACCAGCCGGTGCCTCTTGCCGACGTCGGTCGACTCGCTGCGTCCCCGGCTTCGGGGGCAGCGAGTCGCGCGGGTTCGTACGACGCACGTGCGCGCCGATCGGGCAGCG
The DNA here is from genome assembly GCA_963797505.1 of uncultured Actinomycetota bacterium. GTDB lineage: Bacteria > Actinomycetota > Actinomycetes > Propionibacteriales > Nocardioidaceae > Marmoricola. The sequence continues at coordinate 67,701 of CAWCQB010000012.1, forward strand.
CAGGCCGTCACGGTCGTCGGCGTCGTACCCGAAGTCGTTCTCCTCGGCCAGCTCGGGCCGGTCCGCCTCGGGAGAGAGCGTCATCGGCGCGCCGCTCGGCCAGCGTCCGACCATCCGGGCGGCGAGCGCCGTACGCGCGTCCGGGTCGGGCCCGCCGTCGGGCCGCCGGGTCGCCCGGTCGGCGAAGCCCCAGAATCCGCCGACGTCCTGCACGAGCGTGCGCACCACGAGGTAGCTGCCGTTGCGTCCGAAGTCGTGCGCGTCCTCCAGCTCCGACGGCACCGGCGCGACCGCTCCGGCCGGTCGGGTCGGGCGCGGCGGCAACAGACCCGCGGGGTCCTCGGCGCTGGGCACGAGGGGTGAGCGCGCGTACTGCCCGTGCTCGTTGACGTAGCCGAGCAGGAACTCCCCCGGTTGCGACGGTGTGCCGCGCCGGCCCGCGTCTGCCGACGCCGGACATCGCCGGCTGCGAGAGGCCGTCGCGGAAGCCGAAGTGCTCGCCGCGGCCGATGTCCTCGCGTGTCGAGGGTCGCGACCTCGCGCAGTCCGCCTTCCGACAGGCCCGTCCGGTGACGCTCGAGCACCGGCGCGAGCGCCTCGGCGTCGCTCGCGAAGACGAGCAGGAGCAGGTCGACCTCGGGTCCGTCCGGCGCACCCCACGACCAGTGCGCGGGGGCAGCGGCACCCTCGTCGCCGAGCAGCCGGCTCCGGTGCGCGCTGGTCATCCCCTCGAGGAACTCCAGCGAGAACCCGGACAACGTGGTGGACGGCAGGCCGAGCTTCGCCAGCCCGGAGGACGTCAGCGCGAGGTTCACCGCAGCGCCGGCGGGCCGGCCCTCGCCCAGGGTGACCTCGGGGAGCACGCTGCCGAGCCAGGCCCGCGCGCGAGCGTCGTCGGTGACCTCCAGCACGAGGTACGCCGCGGCACGGTGCTTGCCGTAGCCCTGGAGGACCAGGCCCTGCACGTCGGCCGTGTCGACGGCCGCCTTCTTCTTCAGAGGATTCGCAGCCATGCGTCCAGCGCCTCTCCCTCGAGCTCACCGCTCAGGCCCGCGCGGAGCCTGGCGTTCTGGTCGATCGTCACGGCAGGCAGGTCGGGGTACGCCGAGTACCAGACCTGCGTGGGCACCTGGTGGCCGCGGATGAAGTTCTTGAACCAGCGCTCGTTGTGCGCGCCGTCGTGGACCATCCAGCGAGTGCGGGGATAGCCGGCCTGCTGGCCGAAGACGGTGTTGAGCACCCAGGCGACCTGGTCGACGAAGTCGTTGTTGTAGCTCTCCAGGCTGCCGTCGTAGTAGCTCGTGAACAGCACCTGCTCGTCGGGCCCCACGCGCATGAAGCGGGCGAAGTGCACCGTGGTGAGACCGGACAGGCTGCCCGTCGTGAAGACGTGCCGTGCCGTGTAGTTGCCGACGAGCTCGGTCAGCCGCGAGGTCAGCTTCCAGAAGCGCGCCGGGCCGGATGGGTGCGCGGCTCGTGAACGCGTTCTGGACGAGGAAGTCCTCCGCGTCGCCGAGCGAGCGGAGCCGCTCCGCATCGGGCTCGACCTCGGGAAACGGGTCGACCTTCTCGTGCCACCGGAGCGCGACCAGCCAGACGAGAGCCGCCGGGATGCCGATCGGCAGGGTGACCACCAGGAGTGCCGGCACCGCGATCTTGTGGAGCTTCTCCTTGCAGCCGCCAGGCCAGCTCAGGCTGCGGCGCGGGCTCGAGGGCCCAGGACAGCGCCGGGTCGGACGCGACGTACGTGCGGAGGGCGTCACGCACCTCGCTCGGAGTGAGTCCGGCGAGGTGGTCGATCCGGGCATCGAGATGGTCCTCGAGTGCGGCACGCAGGCGTGACTCGCCGCGGATCTGCTCCAGCGTCCGACCCACGGCGTGCGCGTAGAAGACCCGCGAGTCGCGCAGGTGCGCGCGCAGGTACGCCAGCCTCCGGTCGGGCGTGGGCGCGTCCGGGTAGTCGACGCAGGCGCCGAACAGCTCGTCGATCCCGGAGCCGGCGGCCTCGACCAGGTCGTCGAGGCGCTGTCCGACCGTGGCATCGCAGTCGAGGGTCATGAGCAGGGTCGGCGGCGCCCTCGTCCGCGGGCGTGGCGTCGAGGAGCACGACCCGGCCGAAGTGGGTGTGCGGTATCTCCCCGAACGGGATCACCTGGTTGCCGCCCGGGTCCCCGGCCATCGAGCCGAGGAGGCGCGCGAGTGCCTCACGGCGCCCGGGCAGTACCCGGGCGCTGAACGTCAACGCGACCTGATGGGTCATGTCGCTCAGAACGGGTGGTGGATGCCGCCGAGCTGTTCGATCAGGTGACCCCGGTCGAAGGCCACCCGGACCTCGGCGATCTTGCCGTCCTCGACGTGGAAGATGTCGATGCCCGGCACCGACACGTGTCGCTCCTTGAGCTCGATCCCGAGGAACTCGGTCTTGTGCGTCCCGGTCCAGGTGAACCGGATCGCGACCTTGTTGCCCTCGGCGAAGAAGTCGTTGATCTCGAAGTGCACGTCCGGGAAGACCTTGAAGAAGATCGTGAAGAACTGCTTGACCTCCTCGTGCCCGTGCGCCTCGCCGTCCGGCACGTTGGCGGGGTCGTAGAAGGCGATGTCGTCGGTGAACAGCTCGTCGACGTAGCCGACGTTCTGCTTGTTGGTGAGCTCGTCGAAGTACCGCATCGCGACGGCCTTGACCTCGTCGAGGGTCATCTCCGCCATCTCAGTCACCGTCCCGGGAGCCGAGCAGCTCGGCGAAGAAGTTGTTCAGCAGCCGGTTCGTCGGGTCGTAGTGCCGCCGCTACTTCTCGAACCGGTCGACGCGCTCGCCGAAGGCGTGCTCCACCTGGTCGCGGGTCAGCAGGTTGGTCTGGTTGAACAGCGGCGTGCCGCCGAGGTCGCTGCACAGCGAGTTGTACTCGCGCAGGAAGGCGTCCCAGCCGAAGGTGCCGGTGGAGACCGGGTCGAAGGTGATGACGTGCCGTTGAAGCTGTAGGAGAACAGCGAGCTCTGGTCGGCGAGGATGCGGTAGCCGACGCTGAGCAGGTCGAGCCGGTAGCCGGTGCGCTCGTAGTGCTCCTTGGAGAAGCTCGAAGTAGGCGCGCAGGCATCGATGTAGCTGCTCCTCGGGGAACGCCCAGATGCTGAACAGGTAGCGGTCGTTGCCGGAGACCTCCGGGTAGCGGATCTGCTGCGCGATCGGCAGCGTGGCGCTTGCCCTTGATCACCTTGGTCAGCGCGAGCACGATCAGCCCGTTGTAGAAGTCGGTCAGCGCCGAGCGGATCCACTTCGAGGGGAACAGCCGGCTGACGTTGTGCCCCCACAGCGGGGCGAAGTGGCTCCACACCTCGTTGCGCAGCTTCCACTGCCACGGTCGCTGAGGCCCCGGCGGAGCTCGCCTCGTGGTAGCGGCGGAACTCGACGGTGATGGTGTCCTTGAACGGGTTGATGTAGAGCATCATCGACTCGTCGCGGCGCGCAGCTCGGGCAGCTGGCGCGGCGAACTCGTCGAGCGAGAACTTCTCGTGGTGCACCTCCATCGCGGCCAGCTTGCGCACCCGGAAGGTGGCCTCGTAGACGATGCCGAACAGTCCGTAGCTCGACCGGGCGAGCTGGAGCAGCTCGGGGTCGCTCTCGTCGACCTCGAACAGGTCACCGTTGGGCAGCACCATCTTGATGCCGACGGCGTACGACGCGATCTGGCCGAACTCGCCGGGCATGGACGCGTCCTTGGTGCCACCGCAGCAGGCACTGCCGATCGTGAGGTTGCCGAGCTCGACGTTGACGTAGAACTGCTTGCCCCGCTTGGCCAGCTCCTGGTTCACGTCGATGTAGAGCGCTCCGGCCTGGACGGTGACGGTGTCCTCGCCGTACGACAGGATCTTGTCCATCTTGCGGGTGACGATCATGGTCCCGTCGTCGGCCGTGCCGCACGGCAGTGGTCGAGTGGTTGGACCCGATCGCCCGCACGGGCGCGGGATAGCGCTCGGTGTCCTTCACGATGTCGATGATCTGCTCGACGCTGCGTCACCTCGACGACGGTGTGCGGCGAGGAGGTGATGCCGCCGAACCAGTTCTTGACGGTTGCTGTGCTCATCTGTGGCCTGACTTTCGAAGAGGTGTCATTTCTTGGACTTCTGCGCGGCGACGGCCTCGGGAGGCACGACCGACGATCGGAGCGCTGGCTGCATCAGCTCGGGGAAGAGCCCGGCCAGGCGTACGCCGAGCCGCTGGTCGGGTGGGGCGACCAGCACCTCGGCTCGGTTCTTGGTGATGGCCGACACGCACGCCTCGGCGACCTGGTCGGGCGTGGCCTCGCGGTGCGCCGCGCGGATGCCGGTGTCGGCCCACATGCCGGTGTCGGACACGAAGGTCGGGCTCACCAGCGAGACACCGACGCCGGTGCCGCGCAGCTCCTCGCGCAGGGCGTGCCCGAAGCCGCGCAGCGCGAACTTGCTGGCGTTGTAGACCGACGAGCGCGGTGTCGGCGCCAGGCCCGCCAGCGATCCGATGAGCAGCACGTGTCCCGAGCCGCTGCTCGAGCATCCTCGGCAGCAGCAGCCGGGTCAGGACGAGGGTCGACCGGACGTTGATGTCCACGGCACGGGCGATGTCCTCCACGCTGAGGTCGGCGAGCTCGCCGTTGGCGGGCAGGCCGGCGTTGGCGACCAGGATGTCGACGGCGCCGGACTCGGTCGCCAGCCGCTGCACGTCCTCGAGCCGGGCGAGGTCGGCCGCGACGACGCGTGGTGTCGCCGCCCAGCTCCTCGGCCAGCGCGGTCAGCTCGGTGAGGCGGCGTCCGCTGACCACGAGTCGTGCGCCCTCCCGGTGCAGTCTCCGCGCGATGGTGGCGCCCAGGCCGCCCGAGGCCCCGGTGACCAGGCAGGTGCTGCCCGGCAGCGAGCGGTGGCCGTCAGCAGCGCGAGAGCGATCGAGGGCGCAGTCGGGCACGGATCGCGGACATTCCCGTCCGTGTAGTTCCCGTGATGCTCTCCACGACGCACCTCCGCGTGGCGATTCCTTCACGCTGGCAGGGCTTTCTCCGGCGTGTCAACGAATCGACTGCGAATCGGAGGAGGCGTATGGACCAGTGCCTGATACGTCCTGTCGTGGGTCGTTCTGCGCACGTGACGACGACCACATCCGAGGACTCGACATTACATAGGTTGCCTATGTAATGTGGTGGACATGGACAACCAATCCGTGCGCGAGCTGAGCAACGACCTGGTCGTGCTCAGCGCCCGGCTGGTGCGCGAGGTACGCCGCAACTCGGTGGACCTGCCGGCAGCCAGCACCCGGTTGATGAGCCTCCTCGACGAGCTCGGCCCGAGCACCGTGGGCGCCCTCGCCGTGGCCGACCGGTGCAGCCAGCCCACGATGACCGGCCTGGTCAACAGGCTGGTCGAGAAGGGCTGGTTCCAGCGCCAGCCGCATCCCGACGACGCCCGCTCGGCACTCGTCTCGATGACGGCCGAGGGCCGCCAGAAGCTCACCGCCGTACGCCGTCGCAACGCCGCCCTCGTGGCCCAGCGGATCGAGTCGTCCGGTCGCTCCAAGGAGGAGCTCGCCACCGCCGTGGCCGTCCTGTCCGACCTGCTCAGCCACGACTGAGCCGAACCAACTGTCTCGAAGGAGCAGCATGCTCAAGCAACCACGTGCCGTCTGGGCCGTCGCGTTCGCGTGCGTCATCGCGTTCATGGGGATCGGCCTCGTCGACCCCATCCTCAAGTCGATCGCCGCCCAGCTCCAGGCGACGCCCAGCCAGGTCTCGCTGATGTTCACCAGCTACATGGCGATCATGGGTGTCGCGATGCTGATCACCGGTGTCGTCTCCAGCCGGATCGGCCCGAAGCGCACCCTGCTGTCCGGCCTCGTCCTGATCATCATCTTCGCCGCCCTGGCGGGTTCGTCGAACTCGGTCGGCGCCATCGTCGGATTCCGCGCCGGCTGGGGCCTGGGCAACGCCCTGTTCGTGGCGACCGCACTGGCCACCATCGTGATGTCGGCCCGTGGCTCGACCGGCCAGGCGATCATCCTGTTCGAGGCGGCGCTGGGCATCGGCATCGCATCCGGCCCGCTCATCGGCGGGCTGCTCGGTGAGCACTCGTGGCGGGCGCCGTTCTTCGGTGTCTCCGTCCTGATGATCATCGCCCTGGTCGCGACCACGTTCTTCCTTCCGAGCACTCCCCCCACGGGCCGGCGTACTTCCCTTGCCGACCCGTTCCGGGCGCTCAAGCACAAGCCGCTGCTGCTGCTCGCGCTGACGGCGATCTTCTACAACATCGGGTTCTTCACGATCCTGGCGGCCGGGCCGTTCGCGCTGCCCAAGTCGGGCATCATCGAGATCGGCTGGATCTACTTCGGCTGGGGCCTGCTGGTCGCCCTCGTCTCCGTGGTCGTCGCGCCGATCGTGCAGCGCGCGATCGGCACGGTGCCGGCGATCATCGCGACGCTGGTGCTGTTCACCGCCGACCTCACCGTGATGGCCATCTGGGCCGACAACCCGACCGTCGTGACGATCGGGATCATCGTCTCGGGCGCCTTCATCGGCAACAACAACACCCTGATCACCGAGGCCGTGATGGGTGCGGCCCCGGTCGAGCGACCGGTCGCGTCCGCGGCGTACTCCTTCGTGCGGTTCTGCGGCGGTGCCATCGGCCCGTACGTCGCACTGAAGCTGTTCGGCGAGGCACCCGACGTGCACGTGCACGCACCGTTCTGCGTTCGGCGCCGCGAGCGTCTTCGTCGGCGTGCTGATCCTGGTCGCGGGTGCACGCGTCGTCTCGCGCACCACCCGGCACGAGGCCGACCCCGCGGTCGAGGCCGAGAACGAGGCCGAGGCCGTGCTGGTGGGCGACCTCGACTGACCCTGCCGGTCAGGCCTGTCGCCGGGTCCTCACGACGTTCGTGCGTGCGAACTTGTCGTGCAGGGCCTGGCGACGCTCGTCCCACAGGGGCCAGAGCCCGTCGACCCACGGGTAGAGGCCGGCGATCAGGCCGAGGACGGGCACCAGGCTGAGCAGGTTGGGGCCGAACTGGGAGACCCAGCGACGCAGGATGGTGCTCCACTCCAGCGGGCCGGGCTGCTCACGCAGCCGCACCCTCAGCCCGAGCATCAGCTTGCCGGGCGTCGCCGCGCGCCACCGGAGGAAGCCGACCTGGTAGATGAAGTTGAGCACGATCGAGACGACGACGATCCCGATCAGCGGCAGCCAGATCTGGCTGTAGACGTCCATCTGGTTCGGTCGTGCCGACCCGGTCTCGGCCGCATGGATCGAGTCGCGGAACAGGTCGCCGTAGGCGTTGACGATCTTCGCGACGAACGGTGCCCCGACGATCGCGGCGACGGCGGAGACGATGACGGCGTCGATCAGGTAGGCGCCGAAGCGGATGCCCCAGCCGGCGAGCGGCTCACCGTCGGGGGTGGTGTACTTCGAGGCCGTCGCACCCGGCGGCACCGTCGTGTGCACGGCGGGGTACGCGTGGTCGGTCCACCGCTGCCCGTCCCACCACCGGACGCCGGGCGCGAGGCCGGGCGGCGACTGCGGGTCGGCGTACCAGCCGGGCGGGTGAGACATGTGCGAAAGCGTCCCACACGCCCCGCGCGAAAACCGGTGGCCCTGGACGACGTGCTCTCCTACCCTTCTCGAGGCGAGGAGATCAGCGGCCGGATCGGGAGTTCCCAGTGGTTCGGTCCCGCGCGTCGTACCTCTCCGCCGTACCCACGCCAGGGTTGAGGCGTGCGCCTGTTCAGCGCTCCGGGTTCGACTCCCGCTCATGGGTGGGCGGGTGGTGGCAGGAGCGGCACGTCGCCAGCGGTCCGGCCGGTCAGCACGACGGCCGGCGCCCCGCGGCGTGCCGCGCCACCACCCGCTCGTCCTGTTCCCCCACAACTTCACACCTGTCCGAGGACTGACTCACACACACGAGAGGAGGTAGTCATGTCCATCTTCCGCACCCTGCAGGTCCCGCTCGAGCAGCGGGTCGTCGAGTACGTCGACGGCCGCTTCACCCGCGTGATCGGCCCCGGCCGCCACCGTCGGCGCAGCAAGCGGCGCGCGCTGTACCGGCGGGTCTGGATGCCGGAGCGCATCGAGACGCTGTCGCCGCAGGACGTGCTCACCTCCGAGGGGGTGACCGTCCGGGTGTCGACGGCAACCCGGTGGGCGGTCGGTGACGCGCGCCTGTTCGTCGAGGTCGCGGAGGACCCCGCAGCGATCGTCTACCTGGCTGTCCAGGTCGCGCTGCGCGAGGCCCTCGCCGGCTACGACGTCGAGCGGGCCGTGCGTGAGTCGCGTGGTCCGGTGGGTCTCGCGCTCACCGAGGCGGCTCGTGCTGCGGGTGCCGGTGTCGGCATCGAGGTGCGCGAGGTCGTGGTCAAGGACGTGATCCTGCCGCCCGAGCTGCGTGCGTCGTACGCCGAGCTGGCGACGGCCCGGACCCGCGGCCAGGCGAAGCTCGAGGCGGCCCGTGCCGAGACCGCGGCCCTGCGGTCGCTGGCCAACGGCGCCAAGCTGCTCGACGAGCACCCGGCGCTGGCCCGCCAGCGGCTGGTGGAGGCGCTGCCTCCCGGCGCGAAGGTGAAGCTCGGCTGCGGGTAGTCCAGTACGAAAGCCGCTGCATCTCGTGATGCAGCGGCTTTCGTACTGGACTATCGGACTCAGAGGTTGCCGCGGGCGTCCTGCTCGCGCTCGATGGCCTCGAAGAGGGCCTTGAAGTTGCCCTTGCCGAAGCCGAGGGAGCCGTGGCGCTCGATCAGCTCGAAGAAGACGGTGGGGCGGTCGCCGAGCGGCTTGGTGAAGATCTGGAGCAGGTAGCCGTCCTCGTCGCGGTCGACCAGGATGCCGCGCTTCTGCAGCTCCTCGATCGGCGCGCGCACGTTGCCGATGCGGGCGCGCAGCTCGGGGTCCTCGTAGTAGGAGTCCGGCGTGTTGAGGAACTCCACGCCGTTGGCGCGCAGGGCGTCGACCGAGGCGAGGATGTCGTTGGTGGCGACGGCGAGGTGCTGGGCGCCGGCGCCGCGGTAGAAGTCGAGGTACTCGTCGATCTGCGAGCGCTTCTTGGCGATGGCCGGCTCGTTGAGCGGGAACTTCACGCGGTGGTTGCCGCTCGCGACGACCTTGCTCATCAGCGCGGAGTAGTCGGTCGCGATGTCGTCGCCGATGAACTCCGCCATGTTCGTGAAGCCCATGACCTTGTTGTAGAACTCGACCCACTCGTCCATGTGGCCGAGCTCGACGTTGCCGACGATGTGGTCGAGGGCCTGGAACAGCCGCTTGGGCTCGCCCTCGCGCTTGACCCAGGTCGACTCGGCCGCGTCGTAGCCCGGCAGGTAGGGGCCGTCGTAGCGGGAGCGGTCGATCAGGGTGTGCCGGGTCTCGCCGTACGTCGCGATGGCGGCGATCCGGATGGTGCCGTGCTCGTCGGTGATGTCCTCCGGCTCGCGTACGACGGTCGCACCGGCCGTGCGCGCCTGGGCGATGCAGCGGTCGACGTCGGGGACCTCGAGCGCGATGTCGACGACGCCGTCGCCGTGACGACGGTGGTGGTCGGCCAGCGGGCTGTCGGGGTCGACCGCGCCGTTGATCACGAACCGGATCGAGCCCGAGCGCAGCACGAACGACTTGTGGTCGCGGTTGCCGTTCTCCGGACCGGAGTAGGCGACCAGCTCCATCCCCCACGCCGACTGGTAGTAGTGCGCGGTCTGGGTGGCGTTGCCGACGACGAAGACGATCGCGTCCCAGCCGGTCACCGGGAAGACGTCGCGCTCCTCGTCGTACTCCACGAGGCCGACCAGCTGCTTGAGCTGGTCGAGGGTCAGGTCGGCGCGGATCTCTTCGGGAGTCAGGGAGCTCATGCGCCAAGGATCGCGATGGGAGACAATGTGTGCAACGCAGCGTCGACACACTGGACAACTTGCACACCCAGGAGCCCGATCATGGACCAGCTCGACCGCACCCTGCTCGAACTGTTCGCCGCCGAACCCCGCGTCGGCGTCCTCGAGGCCTCGCGCCGGCTGGGGGTGGCGCGCGGCACCGTCCAGGCGCGGCTCGACCGGCTGCAGTCCAGCGGCGTCGTCTCCGGCTGGGGACCCCAGCTGGAGCCGGCCGCCCTGGACCATCCGGTGACCGCCTTCCTGACCCTCGAGATCCGGCAGGGGCCGGGCGGGGTCGGCGGGCACGACGCCGTCGGGCAAGCACCTCGCGACCATCCCCGAGCTGCTCGAGGCCTGCACCATCACCGGGCCCGGCGACATGTGGTGCCGGGTCGTGGCCCGTTCCAACACCGACCTGCAGCGCGTGATCGACCGGGTGCTCGCGCACGACGGCATCACCCGCTGCTCGACCGTGATCGCCCTCGAGACCCAGGTGCCGCACCGCGTGCTGCCACTGCTGGGCTCGGCGGTCGGCGGGTGACACGCTGAGCCCATGAGGCTCCAGGAGTTCCCCCGCCACCCACTCACCTTCGGGCCGAGCCCGGTCCACCCCCTCGAGCGGCTGACCGCCCATCTCGGTGGCGCGGCCGTGTGGGCCAAGCGCGAGGACGTCAGCTCGGGCCTGGCGTACGGCGGCAACAAGACGCGCAAGCTGGAGTACATCGTTCCCGACGCGCTGGCCAAGGGCGCCGACACGCTGGTCTCGATCGGCGGCTACCAGTCCAACCACACCCGACAGGTCGCCGCCGTCGCCGCGCACCTCGGCCTGAAGTGCCGGCTGGTGCAGGAGAAGTGGGTCGACTGGGACGACCCGGTGAACGACAAGGTCGGCAACATCCTGCTCTCGCGGATCATGGGCGCCGACGTACGCCTCGACCCGCACGGGTTCGACATCGGCATCCGGCAGTCCTGGGAGGAGGCGATCGCCGAGGTCGAGGCCTCGGGCGGTACGCCGTACCCCATCCCGGCAGGCGCCTCCGAGCACCCGCTCGGCGGACTCGGCTTCGCCAACTGGGCCTTCGAGGTCGCCGCCCAGGAGGAGCAGCTCGGCCTGTTCTTCGACACGATCGTGGTCTGCACGGTCACCGGCTCGACGCACGCCGGGATGATCGCCGGGTTCGCCGCGCTGGAGGAGCTGACCGGTCGACCGCGCCGCGTGCTCGGCATCGACGCGTCGGCGACCCTGGAGAAGACCCGCGACCAGGTGGCCCGGATCGCCCGCAACACCGCCGCCCTGATCGAGCTCGGGCGCGACCTGCGCGACGACGAGATCACCGTGCTCGAAGGATGGGCCGGCGACCTCTACGGCATCCCGGTCGAGTCGACGGTCGAGGCGATCCGGCTGTCCGGCCGGCTCGAGGGGATGATCATCGACCCCGTCTACGAGGGGAAGTCGATGGCCGGACTCGTGGACCTGGTGACCAGCGGCGAGATCGGCCGCGACTCGACCGTGCTCTACGCCCACCTCGGCGGACAGCCGGCCCTGAACGCCTACTCGGGGATCTTCGACTAGACCCGATTCAGCCGCGCGTCGCCCACTCGCGGAGCAGGTCGATCCGCTTCTCGAGCTGGACGGCGTTGGCCGCCGCGGCCGCCGGGCCGCCGCACTCCTTGCGCAGCGCGGCGTGGGTGACGCCGTGCGGCTGGCCGGTGCGGTGGTACCACGCCGCGACGAGTCCGTTGAGCTCGCGGCGCATCACCGCGAGCTGCTCGTGGGTGGTGGCCGGGCGCTCGGGCGCGGCCTCCGGCGCAGGAGTACGACGGGCCGCGCGCTCGCTCTGCCGGTGACGGAGCAGGTCGCGCACCTGGTCGGGCTCGAGCAGGCCGGGGATCCCGAGGAAGTCCATCTCCTCCTCCGACCCGACGTGCACCTCACCCTCGTGGCCGAACTCGCCGCCGTCGTACAGCACCCGGTCGAAGCGCGCCTCGGAGCCCATCGCCTCGAACGAGCCCAGCTCCTCGTCGCTGGCCCCCTCCCCTGCCTGGGCCGAGCGAGCAGGTCGTCCTCGGCGGCGAAGATGTCGTCCTCGTCGGTGATCTTGCGGCCGAGCACGTGGTCGCGCTCCACCTCCATCTCCGAGGCGTGCGCCAGCAGCATCGGCACCGACGGGACGAAGATCGACGCCGTCTCACCCCGCTTGCGCGCGCGCACGAAACGGCCGATCGCCTGGGCGAAGAACAGCGGCGTCGACGTCGTCGTCGCATAGACACCGACGGCGAGCCGCGGGACGTCGACACCTTCGGAGACCATCCGCACGGCCACCATCCAGCGCGACCCGTCGTCGGTGAACTTCGCGATCTTCTTCGAGGCCGCCTTCTCGTCGGACAGCACGACCGTCGGCTTCTCCCCCGACACCTGGGCGAGCACCTGCGCGTAGGCGCGGGCCGACTCCTGGTCGGTGGCGATCACCAGCCCGCCGGCGTCGGGCACGTGCCGGCGTACCTCCGAGAGCCGGCGGTCCGCGGCCTCGAGCACCGACGGGATCCAGGCACCCTTCGGGTCCAGCGCGGTGCGCAGCGCGTGCGCGGTCATGTCCTTGGTCAGCGGCTCGCCGAGCCGCGCCGCCACCTCGTCGCCGGCGCGGGTGCGCCACTGCATCTGCCCGCTGTAGGCCATGAACAGCACCGGGCGTACGACGTGGTCGGCGAGCGCGTGCGCGTAGCCGTAGGTGAAGTCGGCCACCGAACGCGGCACCCCGTCGCCGTCGGGCGCGTAGGTGACGAACGGGATCGGGTTGATGTCCGAGCGGAACGGCGTGCCGGTCAGCGCGAGCCGCCGACGCGCAGGCTCGAACGCCTCGCGCACCGCCTCGCCCCAGCTCAACGCGTCGCCGGCGTGGTGCACCTCGTCGAGGATCACCAGGGTGTTGAAGCGCTCGGTGCGGATCCGGTGCGCGAGCGGGTTCGCGGCCACGCCGGCGTACGTCATCGCGACGCCGACGAAGTCGCTGCTGCTGCGGCCCTTGGCCGAGTAGCTCGGGTCGAGCGGGATGCCGACCTTCGCGGCCGCCTCGGCCCACTGGGTCTTGAGGTGCTCGGTCGGCGCGACCACGGTGATCCGGTCGACGACCCGCCGCGCGAGCAGCTCGGAGGCCACCGAGAGCGCGAACGTCGTCTTGCCGGCGCCCGGGGTCGCGACCGCGAGGAAGTCGCGCGGGTTCGTCGTCGAAGTACGCCGTCAGCGCCGCTGTCTGCCACGCGCGCAGCCGCGTCGCCGTCCCCCACGCCGCCCGGTCGGGGTAGGCCGGCGGGAGGTCGAGAGCGGGTGGAGCGAGTTCGGTCTGCAGGGAGCGGGGCGGAGGAGGTCCGTCAGGCAAGCCCTACCGCCATTTCGCGAACGCCGCGTCGATGCGCTGGACCTGGCCGGCGGTGAACCGCATCATGCAGGCGTCGAGTGAGTAGTCCATGAAGTTGTGCACCGGGTCGTTGCCCGGGATCGGCCGCGCAGGTGTCGCGCGAGTTGTCGCACCCGAAGCTGGGCTCGGCCTCGGCCGGGGTGTCGGCCACGAGGTCGCCGCCACCGCCGCAGCCTCCCTGGAAGGTGTGGTAGAGCCCGAGCCAGTGGCCGGTCTCGTGGATCACCGTGTCGCCGAGGTTGTAGCCGCGCGCGGACCCGCCGCGCATGCCGGCCACGTTGACGGTGACGCTGTCCAGCTTGGGCGCGGCGGCGTACTGCCACGGGAACCGGGCCCAGCCCAGGATGGGCGTGCCCCTCGGGCCGCCGCCGCTGATGTAGAGGTTCAGGGTGCGGGGACCGCCGCGGTGCAGCTTGCGCTTCTCCTGCACGTCGCGCTTGCCGAAGAGGTAGGCGTGGTACCAGCCGTCGTTCTTGGTGTAGTCGATGTGCTTCAGCGCGAAGCGGTAGCGCAGCGGGGTGCTGTAACCGCTCTGCAGTGCCGGCCATCCCGCCGTTGAGGGTCGCGATCAGCTGGCGCACCCGCGCCCGGCCGGCCGGGTTCTTCTCGCCGCGGTGCTTGCCCTTGATGACGTGCACGTAGACCGGGAGGGTGATGCGGGCCGCCAGCGACGGCCGCACCTCACGGTTGACGAAGGAACGGCGCGTCTCGCGCAGGGGGCAGTGCGGCGAGGTCCTTGGCCGTGACCGGGCGAGGTGTCGGCGTAGCGCCGCCACTTCGGCGCCTCGGCACGCGCGGTCGCCGCGGTGTTCTTCAGGCACGGCACGCCTGCGGCCGCGGAACCGCTGACCGCGGCGACCGACGGGCTCGACACGGCTGCGGGCAGGCCGACGAGGGCCAGGGCCAGCACGGACAGTGCGGCACGCTGGAGCAGCCTCACTCGGAATCCCCTTCACGCATGGTTTCCCAGATCTCCTTGCACTCAGGGCAGACCGGGAACTTCTGGGGGTCCCGGCTGGGGACCCACACCTTGCCACACAGCGCCACGACCGGCGTGCCGTTGACCATGGCCTCGGTCAGCTTGTCCTTGGGGACGTAGTGGGAGAGACGTTCGTGGTCACCGTTGTCCGTGGTCTGGGTGCGCTCGTCGAGACGCGTGTCCTCCAGGACCCGGGTCCCGAACCCCGCTGACTGTTGGCTGCTCACCGATGCATCGTAACTCCCGGTCGACATGACGAACCCCAGGCCGGGGTGGGAGGGAGGGATGCGGAGGGAGGGCCGCATGCCCTGGTGGCCTGGGGTTCGTCAGCTCGGGGATCAGGCGGCGAGAACCGCCTTGATCCGGTCCACGAACGACTCGGTCGAGGTCGGCGTGTCGGCGCTGACTCGGTCGTGTCGGTCTCGGTCTCGGTCGTCTCGGTCTCGATCGGTCTCGGGCGCGTCGAGCACCAGCTCGGAGGAGAGTCCCTCGCGGGCCAGCTCCTCGACCCGGCGTCCGGCGGCGACCGCGGCAGGGCTCTGGCCGCTGGCCAGCCCGGCCGCGGTGGCGAGCCGGACCCACTCGCGCTCGCGGGCGCGCTCCATCGCCTGCTCCATCTCGGGGGTCTGCGGCCAGAGGGTGCACCGGTCGACGACGAGGCGTACGCCGGGCAGCTGCTCGGCGGTGGTCCGCCAGGCGGAGGCGACGGCGGCCTCGAGGTTCATGGGCTCGCGCACCAGGGCGCGCTCGATGTTGCCGGACAGGCGGGCGTGCCACTTCAGCAGCAGCGCACCGACCAGGTCGATCTCGTCGGTGAAGTTCTCGGTCACGCCGGGCACCTGCATCGGCAGGATCCCGTCGCGGTTGGCGTTCGCGGCGTCGACGACAGCGTGGAGGGTCTCCCCACGACTGTGGAAGGCGGTCCAACTCATGGTCTGTACCTCTCGTGAATGGTTCACATACCGCTAGTACGTACTCAGAGTATGTAACGGTCCGCCCAGACACCAACACCACGCTGCGTGACGTCACCCACACCGGCGCTCCCCCGGCAATAGAGTGGTGGGATGCCGAGGTCCCACGCCGAGAAGCTGCTCACCAGCCTCCCCAAGGTTCCCGGGGCCTCGCGTCGGCAGCAGTACTCCGCCTCCACCAAGCGCGCGCTGGTGGAGGTGGCCACGGCCCAGTTCAGCGAGCACGGGTACGGCGGCACCAGCCTCGATGCCATCGTGGCCGGGGCCCGGGTCACCAAGGGCGCGCTCTACCACCACTTCAGCGGCAAGCAGGGCGTCTTCGAGGCGGTCTTCGCCAGCGTCGAGGACGACGCCTCGAAGAAGATCAAGTCCGCCCTGAAGGGGGCCACCGACCCGTGGGAGAAGGCGCGGGCCGGCCTGCGCGAGTTCCTCGAGATCGTCCAGGACCCCGTCTACCAGCGGGTCGTGATCCAGGACGGCCCGGCGATCCTCGGCTACGAGCGGTTCCGCGAGCAGGAGGAGCGCTCCAGCTACGGCATCGTCCAGGAGATCGTCGGGTCGGTGCTCGAGGCGTCGACGTACGAGCTCGACGACGCGATGAAGCAGACCTTCAGCCGGATCTTCTTCGGCGCCATGTCGGCCGCCGGCGAGAGCGTCTCCACCGCGGACGACCCGAAGCAGGCCGTCGTCCGCATCGAGGCCGCGATCCTGTTCATCCTCGAGGGCATCCGCTCGCTCGCGGAGCAGGGCATCACCCTGACCGATCCCGTCGCGGCCGAGCTCGCCGCGGCGACTGAGCCGAGCCGCTCAGCGAGCGGACGGCTACTTCTGGAAGGTGACCTTCCCGCCGTCCTTGTCGACCGGGACCAGCTCGATCCAGGTGTGCCCGGCCGGCACCTTCAGCGGGCCGGCGGCGGTGCTCAGGGAGACCGGGTGGCTGCGCGACTTCTTCGTCCAGGTGCCGCGCACCAGCTGGCCGTCGTGGAAGAGCAGCGCAGGGCCCTTGCCGAAGTAGAGGGTCTCGGGAACCTTGTTGCCGGCCGGGTCGAGGTAGCCCGCGTCGCCCTCGCGCACCCGCAGGACGAGCACGTTGTCGGGGTTGAACTTGTCTCCGTCGGCGGCGTTGCTGTTGGTGTTGACGTACTTGCCGCCCTGGAAGCTCCACGAGGTGGTCGAGGAACGGCTGAACGTCGCGTTGATCTTGGTGGCCTTCGCGACGCCCTTGAAGTCGGAGCTCCTTGCCCCAGGGCAGGTAGCTCGCCGGGACGACCGCCTTCTTGTTCTTCAGCGAGGCGGCCAGCTCCTTCATGTGCACCATCAGGTTGTGCGGCGCGATCCGGCTCGAGTCGCGGTAGTAGCCGGGGCCACCGCCGTCGTAGTAGGTGATGTTGTTGGCCTGCAGCCGGCGCAGCGTGGGCGGGGCGGCGCCGCTGGCCACGATGTCGGCGTGGGCGGGCTTGACGATGCCGATGTCGGAGGCGCGCATCGAGCGCACCGGCCCGGCGGTCCCGGGCAGGCGCTGGTAGTAGAAGACCGCGAGCCGGGTGATGCCGCCCTCGACGAGCTCCTCGGTGATCAGGTCGGCCTTGCTGAGCCCGACCTGCGGGCGGCTGGCCGAGCTGTTGTCGATCTTGGTGACCAGCACCGGGCGCTTCGGCGTACTCCCCGTCACGGGCTCGCCCGTCATCGGCCAGAGCGCCGCGAGCTTGGTGCCGCCCGAGACCGGCTGGGAGTCCGGCGTCCCGGAGCTCGACTTGTCGTCACCGCCCCCGCAGGCAGCGAGCGTCAGGCTCAGCGCGAAGGCCGCTGCGACAGCGGCGACTCGAGTGGATCGCGGAAAGGGTGACGACATGCGGCCCAGCATGACAAAGCGGGCCCTGCGATTCCGGCAGGGCCCGCGCATGTTGACGAGTAATTCAGTGTGTTACGGCTCAGATCTTGGCGCCGCCGTCGACGTACAGCGTCTGGCCGGTGATGTACGACGCCTCGTCGCTGCACAGGAACGCAGCAGCAGCGGCGATGTCCTCGGGGTGACCCACGCGCTTGACCGGGTTGGCCTCGGCGTTCATCTTCCGGAACTCCTCGACCTCGACACCGAGCCGGCGGGCGGTGTCGTCGGTCATCTCGGTCGCGATGAAGCCCGGCGCGATCGCGTTGACGTTGACGCCGAACTTGCCGAGCTCGAGGGCGAGGGTGCGCGTGAAGCCCTGCACGCCGGCCTTCGCGGCGGAGTAGTTGGCCTGGCCGCGGTTGCCGTTGGCCGAGACGCTCGAGAGGCCGAGGATCTTGCCGTACTTCTGGTCGACGAACGTCTTCTGCACGGCCTTGCTCATCAGGAACGCGCCCTTGAGGTGCACGCCCATGACCGAGTCCCAGTCGTCCTCGGAGAGCTTGAAGAGCAGGTTGTCGCGGGTGATGCCCGCGTTGTTGACGAGGATGTGCACGCCGCCGAGCTCCTCGAGGACGCGCGCGACGGCTGCCTCGACCGAGGGTCCGTCGGAGACGTTGCAGCCCACGCCGATGGCGGGCGCGTTGCCACCCAGGCCCTTCGCCGTGGCCGCGGCCTGCTCCTCGTCGAGGTCCAGGACCGCCACGGCGGCGCCCTCCTCGGCGAAGCGCTTGGCGATGCCGGCCCCGATGCCTCGTGCTGCACCGGTGACGATGGCCACCCGTCCGTCGAAACGACCCATGTCGTCGTCCTCTCTGCTCTTGCTGTGTCGAACGTGCCGCCGGTCAATCTAACGCTGCCGTGATCCGCCCGGCCCAGGTGTCTCGGTCGGCGGTGTCGGCGTACTTCGTGCGCGGCCAGAAGAACCCACGCAGACCGTCGCCCTTCGTCCGCGGGACCACGTGGCAGTGCAGGTGCGGGACCGACTGGGACACCACGTTGTTCATCGCCACGAACGACCCCTGCGCACCCAGTCCCGGTGACCATCGCGCCGGCGAGCCGCTGGGCCGCGGCGAGGAACGGGTCGCGCAGCGCGGCCGGGAGGTCGGGCAGGGTCACGACGTGCTCGCGCGGGATGAGCAGGGTGTGCCCCTTGAACAGCGGCCGGATGTCGAGGAAGGCGACGAAGTCGTCGTCGCTCCACACGATCGCGGCCTCGGTCTCGCCCGACGCGATGGCGCAGAAGAGGCAGTCGGCACTCATGGCGGCACGAGGTTAGTTGCGGCGTACGTCACAGCCGAACCGGTCGCGTCATCGTGGCCGAGGCCATATCGTTGACGTACGCAACGATTTTCCCCGGATCCGGAAGGACCCACGTGAGCTCGAACCCGACCACCGAGACGCAGGCGCCCGCGTCTGCCCGGCTGACGGTCATCGTCCTGTGCTTCGGCGGCATGAGCGCCGCCCTGATGCAGACGCTGGTCATCCCGATCCAGACCGAGCTCCCCCGGCTGCTGCACACCTCCCCCGCCAACGCCTCCTGGGTGGTCACCGCCACGCTGCTCGGCGGGGCGGTCGCGATGCCCATCGCCGGCCGGCTGGCCGACATGTTCGGCAAGCAGCGGGTGCTGCTCGGCAGCTCGATCCTGCTCGTCCTGGGCTCCTTGATCTGCGCGCTCTCCGACTCGCTGCTGCCGATGCTCAGCGGCCGGGTGCTCCAGGGGCTGGCGATGGGCTTCATCCCCGTCGGCATCTCGCTGATGCGCGAGGTGACGCCGCCGGCGATGACCAACACCGCGATCGCGTCGATGAGCGCGACCCTCGGCGTGGGCGGCGCCATCGGCCTGCCGCTGTCGGCCTGGGTCGCCGAGGACTTCAACTGGCACGCGCTGTTCTGGATGTCGGTCGGTCTGGCCTCGCTGATGGTGCTGAGCGTGGCGTTCCTGGTGCCGCACGTGCACGACGCGCACGGCGGTCGCTTCGACATCGTCGGCGCCCTCGGGCTGGCCGTCGGGCTGCTGGGCACGCTGATCGCGATCTCCAAGGGCAACGAGTGGGGCTGGGGCCACGCCCGCACCCTCGGGCTGCTCGCCGGCGGGGTGGTCGTGCTCGTCGCTGTGGGCCTTCTACGAGCTGCGCACCAAGGACCCGCTGTGCGACCTCCGGGTCACCGTGCAGCGACCGGTGCTGCTCACCAACCTCGCGGCCGTCGCCGTCGGTTTCGGCATGATGGCGCAGGCGATCGTCGTACCCCAGCTGCTGCAGATCCCCAAGGCCACCGGCTTCGGGCTCGGGCAGACGATGCTGCAGGCCGGGCTCTGGATGGCGCCGGGCGGTCTGATGATGCTCGTGTTCGCCCCGGTGTCCAGCCGGCTGATGACCCGCATCGGGCCCAAGCGGACGCTGATGATCGGCGCCGGCGTGCTCGGGATCGGCTACCTCGTCGCGCGTGAGCTGATGGACGCCCCGTGGCAGCTGCTGCGTCGCCTCGTGCGTCGCCTCGGCCGGTGTCGGGATCGGGTACGCCGCGATGCCGACCCTCATCCTCGACTCCGTGCCGATGACCGAGGCCGCCTCGGCCGTCGGCATCAACGGGCTGATGCGCTCGGTCGGCACCAGCGTCGCCGCCGCGGTGATGGCGGCCCTGCTCACCAGCTCGACCACGAAGATCGGTTCCTTCGAGCTGCCCACGCAGGGCGCCTTCCAGCTGTGCTTCGTCGTCGGTGCCGCGGCCGCGTTCCTCGGCGTCGCCATCGCGGCCACGATCCCGGTCGTCCGCCGTCGCGAGCAGGAGCGGGAGCCGGTCCCGGCGCAGGCCGCCTGAGCTGACCTGCTGCCTGGCTCAGGACGTGGTGCGCACCGGCTGGTGGCAGCTCGCGCAGGCCCAGTAGCGGGTGCCGTCGTCGGCCGTGCTCAGCTGGAAGTTGCGCAGGCCGTCGACGCACGAGCACCGCATGACGCGGACCGTCCAGGGCGGGTCGTAGCCGGCCAGGGCCCAGCCCTGGAGCTCGAGGTCGGTGGTGCTCGCGCGCGAGGGCGTCGAGCACGTCGCGCGGGGACGAGCCGTGTGCGGCGGCGTGCTCCTCGAGCACGCGCATCCGCTCGCTGTACTTCACCATCCGCAGCGCGCGGGCCAGCTCGCTCGACCGAACCGGTGACGGCGACCTTGACGACGGTCAGCCGGCGCTGCACAGGGGCAGCAGCGCCGACAGCCGTCTGCTCGGGCAGCGCCAGCGGCGCCGACGCTGACGGCCTCCACCGGCGCCGGTGCCTCGGCGCTCTGCACCTCGGTGTCCTTCGTGAAGGTGGTGTAGCGCGCCAGGCCGGCGGCGAACAGCACGCCCAGGAGGATCAGCGTCCAGGTGCCGCCGGTGTGCGGAGCGTTGGCCTCGCAGGCCTGGCCGTCACCGTCGCCGTCGAGGTGGTCGAGGTCGCCGGTGCGACCGTCGAAGTAGGTCTGGGCGGCGGCCTGCGATCCGAGGTCGGAACAGTTCACGTCGGCCGAGGCGGGCGAGGCCATCAGCACAGCCGCTCCGAACCAGCCGGCCACCAAGGCCAGCGCCAGCCAGCGTCGCGTCGTACGCATCTTGCCCCCGGGTTGAAAAGTGCGCCGGAATCCCCGACATCCCGTACGCCCGATTCTGTGTTTTTAGTCCCGGGAAGCACCGGTGAAAACCGCTCCGTCCGATATGTCAGCAAGGTCCGTTGACTGATCTACACCAGTTCGTCCCTGGTGTTGCGGAAGCCGCAGCGAGGGACTATCCGGCGACTCCGCCTCGCGACCACCGGTCCGTTCGGCACCGATACCCGCGGTCACCACGAACGCCGATGCCCAGGATCGCGAACACGCCGGGCACCTGGCCGAGCAGCACCAGTCCGATGACCAGGGCGAAGGCCGGCTCGAGGCTCATCAGGGTGCCGAAGGCAGCGGTGGTGAGCCGGCGCAGCGCGAGCAGCTCGAGCGTGAACGGGACGACCGGCAGCAGGACGGCCAGGCCCAGCCCGATCAGCCACAGCTCCGGCGTCATCTGCCCGAGGGCCTCGGGACCGACGGCGAGCGAGGCGACCAGCGCGGCCACCGGCATCGAGACCGCGAGGCCGGTGATGCCGGCGACCTCGTCGCCGACCCGCTGGGTGAGCAGGATGTACGCCGCCCAGCAGACCGCCGCCCCCAGGGCCAGGGCGACGCCGACCGGGTCCGCCGTACCCGTCCACGGCTCGGTCAGCAGCAGTACGCCGACCCCGGCGATCGGCGGCCAGACGAACCGACCCGCGCGACCCCGGGCGACAGCGACGCTGAGCGGCCCGAGGAACTCCAGGGCGCTGGCCGTGCCCAGCGGCAGCCGCGCGACCGCCGCCATGAACAGCAGGGTCATGCCGGCGATGACGATGCCGAGGAGCACGCTGGCCACGAGGCCCGACCGGGTGAAGTCCGAGCGGCGCGGACGGCCGATGACCAGCATCAGTGCCCCGGCCCAGAGCAGCCGCAGCCAGGCCGCTCCTTCGGCGCCGATCTGGTCGATCAGCCCGACCGAGACCGCGAGCCCGATCTGGACGCAGAGCATCGAGCCCATCGCCATCAGCGCGCCGGTGCGGGCGCGGCTGACGGTGGGTCCTCGAGACGGTGGTGGCGGTGGTCATGGCTCCAGTGAAGTCGGCGAGAACCGTTCGCGTCCACGTGAATTGAGTGGACGAACCGTTCGTGATCCATGAACAATGCCGACATGGACGTACGCCGGCTGCACCTCCTCCTCGAGCTCTCGCGACTCGGCTCGATGCGGGCGGTGGCGGAGACCCACGGGCTGACCACCTCGACCGTCTCCCAGCAGATCGCGGCCCTGGCACGCGAGGCGGGAGCGACCCTGGTGGAGCCCGACGGCCGCCGCGTGCGGCTCACCCCGGCCGGTCGGCGACTGGCCGACCACGCCGTCACCATCCTGGCCGCGGTCGACGCCGCGCGGCTCGACCTCGATCCGGAGGCGGAGCCCGCGGGCGTCCTCCGCGTCGGGGGCTTCGCCACGGCCATCCGGGCCTCGCTGCTGCCGGTCGCCGCGAGGCTGGCCGAGGAGCATCCGCAGGTGGAGATCGTGATCCACGAGTACGAGCCGCTCGAGGCGTTCGCGATGCTCGCCGACGACGACCTCGACGTCGCGCTGACCTACGACTACAACCTGGCGCCGGCCTCCCCCGGCCCGACACTCGTGGCCAGGACCCTGTGGACGACCGAGTGGGGCCTCGGGGTGCCGTCCGACGAAGCGCCCGAGGCCGGCGGCCCGGCCGACCTCGCCTTCTGGGGCCAGCGGCCGTGGATCGTGAACTCCCGCAACACCGCGGACGTCGAGGCCGTGCGCACCCTCGCGTCGATGGCCGGGTTCCGGCCGCACATCAGCCACCAGATCGACAGCCTCGACCTCGTGGAGGACCTCATCGTCGCCGGCCACGGTGTCGGGCTGCTGCCGCTCGACCGGCCGACCGGCCGAGGCGTTCGGGTGCTGCCGCTCGCCGACCCGGCGGTCGTGATGACGGCGTACGCCGTGACGCGACTCGGCCGCGAGGACTGGCCGCCCCTGCGCGTGCTCCTCGACCGGCTCACCAGCGCCGCGCCCACGGCCCACGTCTACGCGGACCGGTAGTCTGACCAGCGGTGCCCGCAGGAACTGCGGGCACCCTCTCTCGGGGGTCAGCCAGCTGATCCCGCAGCCGGGGCGGGGAGCAGCTCGAGGTCGAGCCACCGCGCCAGGTCCTCGATCTCGCGGTCGACCGCGGCTGACATCGCCTTGCCGAACGGCTCGTCCTGGTGGACGGCGGTCACCTCGAGCACCCCGGCCGTGCGGTCGGCCCTGGCGTCGAGCTTCCCGACCAGCCGGTCGCCGTAGAGGATCGGCAGGGCGTAGTAGCCCCATCGCCGCTTGGCCTCCGGCTTGTACATCTCGAGGATGTAGTCGTAGTCGAACAGCTCGGCCATCCGCTTGCGGTCGGCGAGCAGCCGGTCGAACGGCGAGAGCAGCGCGGCCCGGCCGGCGAACGGCTGACCGAGGTACGCCGGGTCGACCCGCCACTCCCCGCGCACGCCCTCGACCACGGCCGGCTCCCCGGTCTCCCCCACGTCGACCGGCTCGAAGGGCAGCTTGGTGGTGCGTGCCCGCGCGATGCCGAGCGAACGGAGCCGGCGCTCGTTGCGCAGCTGCTGCGCCTCCTCGAGCGAGGGCACCGGCGTCGTCGGGATAGATCCGGTCGGCGAGGTCCCAGAGCCGGTCGCGTCCGGTGCCGCCGGCGGCCGCGACCTCGCCCCGCTGGACGAGCAGGTCGAGCAGCATCCGCAGGTTGCGGTTGTTGTTCCAGCCCGACGACTTCCACGGGACCACGCAGGTGTCGGGGAGCTCGCTGCTCGGCAGCGGCCCGTCGGCGCGGAGCCGCTCGAGGATGTCGCGCCGGCAGTCGTTGTTGGCCGACACCCACTCCATGGCCGAGCGCTGCCAGCCGGACAGCTCGTCGGACTCGCGCCAGTGGTCCATCTCGGCGCGGAACATCGCGATGTCCTCGGGCGCGCGCAGCGACTGGTGCACCTCGATCAGCCGTTGCTCGTCGACGGCGTCCCAGAGCTCGTGGGCCGCGAACGACGAGCCGAACCGGCTCCACAGCACCAGCTCGGCGCTCGGCGCGACGGCGTTGGTCGGCTCGATCTGGAGCAGCGAGAGCTGCCGCACCGTCTCGACCAGGTCGGTGGGTCGCTGCCTCGGTGAGCAGCTGGGCCTGTACGGCGATGCGGCGCGCGTCGCGACGGGAGAGCTGATGGACCTCGACCATGGCGGCAGCGTAGGTGGGCGTACCGACGATCAGCGCGAGAGCACGGCGTGCGTCCCCGACGCCTTGGCCACGAGGACGCCGTCCTGGGTGAGCTCGGCCTCGGTCGACCCGATCCGCTTGCCCACGTTGAGGCACCGGGCTCGGCAGACCAGCGGCGTGCCGGGCACGGCGGCCCGGACGTACTGGACGCTGAGCTGCACGTGCGGCGCCGCCGTACCGGCCGGCACCCGTGCGTGCACGGCCCAGCCGGTGGTGGTGTCGAGCAGGGAGGCGATGAAGCCGCCGTGCACGATCCCGCTGCCGTTGCAGTGCTCCGGTCCGGGATCGCCCTCGACGACGGCCTCGTCGGCATCGACGCTGATGTAGCGGAAGCCGAGCAGTGCGGAGAACGGTCCGGGCGTCGGCCCGTCCCCGTGCGGGTCAGGTGGCGCACTCCCTGGCTCGGTCATGCGCCGACACTCTCATGTCGTCGCCGGACGTCCGGTACCGGATACTGACCGAGGGGACCCGCTTGCCGGTCCACGAACGGAGTGCCTTGTGTTCTACATCCTGATCTTTGCCGCGATCGCGATCCTGCTCGTGGTCGTCGTGCTCGTCCGCAACCAGCGCACGAAGAGTGTCGCCGAGTCGCCCGTGCATCACGGCACGGCGGGTGCGTCCCGGACGCCCTCGGGCAGTGCCCAGCGCAAGGAGCGGAAACGTCGCCGCGCCCAGTCGAAGCACGATCGTCGTCAACGCCACCACTGATCGCGGCTGATCAGGCCCAGGTGCCGCGTCGGCTCTCGTCCAGGACCCGGCGCACCATCGGCTCGAAGAAGCTCAACGGCTCGGAGTCGTACGCCGGGTCGAACGAGCTCTGGTCGTAGTCGGCGCAGAAGTCGACCGTTGCCTGGTAGTAGGGGTGGTCGCGCCAGCGGTCCCGTGCGTTCCGGTCCAGGCCGAGATGGTGGAAGTAGTAGTAGCCCTGGAACACGCCGTGGTGCTTGACGATCCAGTAGTTCTTCTCGCTGACGTAGGGCCTGAGCACGGCCGCGGCGACCTCGGAGTGGTTGGCCGGCGCGAGGTGGTCACCGATGTCGTGCAGCAGCGTGCAGACGACCGTCTCCTCGTCCTCACCGGCGCGGTGGGCCCGGGTCGCCGCCTGGAGGGAGTGCTCGAGGCGAGTGACCTGGTAGCCCGCTGAGTCCTCCATCGTCAGCAGCCAGCCCAGCACCCGGTCGGGGAACGACTGCATCGCTTGGGCGTCGATCCGTTCGAGCAGCTGGTAGTCCTCGGCGGTCCCGTCCTGCATCGCAGTGAAGGACACGACCTCGTTCATGCGTCGTACTCCATGGACACATCCTGCCGGTGCCGTCCACCCCGGGGCGGGGTCAACGGCCCGCTGGCCTGCGCGAAATCGGATGCTTAGGACGGGTCTGGCCACGGCGATGTATCTGTGCACCTTCCTCACGCCTCATCAGAGGGATTTAATCGAGTGCACGGGGAGCAGCATCGGCTGGGGTCTGGGGGTGGGTCCGTGACGGACTACAACCTGAAGATCACCGTGTTCGAGACGACGACCGAGTGGATCCTCGCGCTGGACTCGCCGGAGGGCAGTACGTCGGTCCGGGTGCCGTCGCCGTTCACCTCCGAGGAGCTCACCGGGCTGCTGCACCAGCTCGAGACCTCGCTGGTGCGTTCCTACTCCAAGGCCATCACCCGGCGTACCGTCTCGCCGGACTCGATCGCGCTGCAGTTCGGTGCCCGGCTCGTCGACGTGCTCCTCAAGGGCGATTCCCTGATCGCGTTCGAGCAGTGCCGTCGCGCCGCCCGCGAGAGCGGCGGCCAGGTGCGGGTGCTCATCGAGACCAACGGCGCCGCGGTCTCCCGGATCCCGTGGGAGTTCGCCGTCGACCCGAAGATCAAGGACGACTACCTCGCGCTGCGCGTCGCACTGGCCCGACACCTCCGGGTCTCGACACCGGTGCCGCCGCTCAGCGTCACGCCACCCCTGCGGGTGCTCGCCGTGAACGCCCACCCGCGCAACCTGCCGGCCCTCGACGCCGCACGCGAGCAGGAGAGCCTGGCGTTCCTCTCGTCGCTCAGCTCCGACCTGGTCGACGTGCACTGGCTGCCGGGCGATCGCTGGAGCGATCTCTCCGACGCGCTGGGCGCGGGCGGTTGGCACGTCCTGCACTTCGTGGGGCACGGCGGGTTCGACCAGGACAGCGGCTCGGGGTTCCTCGTGCTCTCCGACGAGCAGGGGGACGCGCTGCCGGTGCCGGCGACCCGTATCGGCGCTGCGGCTGCGAGCAGCGGTGACCTGCGGCTCGTGGTCGTCAACGCCTGCGACTCCGCGACCACCGGCGCAGCAGGTGCGTTCTCGAGCACGGCCGCGAAGCTGATGCGCGAGGGCATCCCGGCGGTCGTGGCCATGCAGTACGAGATCACCGACACCGCGGCCCTGGCCTTCGCGGCCGGCTTCTACGAGGCACTGGCGCGCGGCAAGCCCGTCGACCAGGCCGTCACCAAGGCCCGCGAGATCCTGAGCGTCACCCAGAACAGCCTGGAGTGGGCGACCCCGGTGCTCTTCCTCGCCTCCGACGAGACCCAGCTGTTCGAGATCGCCACGCCGTCCGCCCCGGCAGCCGCTGCGATCCCGTCCCAGCCGGCGCCCACGGCGGGCCCGGCCACGGGTCTTGCCGCCGGGCGCCGGCCCAGACCGAGTCGGACGCGACCTGGAAGTCCGGACTCGTCGACCGGCTCACCACGCTGCTCGGCGACCGGGACGTCAAGGCTCCGGTGGCCGACGTACCGAGCCCACGGGCTCCACGACCCGAACCGGTGGTCGCCGCACCAGCCGCCTCGCCTGCGGCACCGCACCTCGACCCGAAGCTGCCGCAGATCACCCGCCTCGCCGGCACCAGTCCGCTGGCCGACTGCCGCCGGGCAGCGCTCGGCCCGAGGAACCTGCTGGCCATGGCCTGCCGGGACGGGTCGGTGCGGGCCTGGGACGTGGCCGAGGCGCGGTGGGCTGCCCACTGCCAGCTGAAGCAGGGCGTGCAGCCGGTCACGTTGGCGTGGACGCCCTGGCCGCGTCACGTCGCCACGCGCCAACGACGACGGGACGATCGTCGTCTGGGACCTCCAGCTCGAGGTGCCGCTACGCCTGATCCGGCCCGAGTGCCCCAAGGTCGCGTCGATGGCGTTCAGCGACAGCGGCCGCTGGCTCGCCGTCGTCGGAGAGGACCGCACCGTCGAGGTGTTCGACGCGCAGGGCCGCCAGCGGCTCAGGCTCCCGCTGCCGGCCGGCCCGGCGTTGAGCTGGAGCTCGGCCGACCAACGCGTGGGTCCGAGCGTCTTCGGACCGGAGGGTCATCTGGTGGTGGCGTCGAACAACGGCGCCGTCGTGCGGGTCAACCCGCAGGGTGAGCTGGTCACCTCGTGGCCGAGCGCCTCCCCCGTCTGCGGGCTGGCGGCCAACGACACCCGCCTCGCCACCTGCTCGGTGGACGGCCGGCTCCGGCTCTGGGACTGGGAGGGCCGGCCCGTGAGTCGCTCCGAGACGTCCCGCATCGAGTACATGGCCTTCGACCCCGCGGGGACCTCCCTCGTCACGGCGGCCACCGACCGACGGCTCACCCGTTGGTCGACCGACGGGGTCGAGCAGGCAGCGGCCGTCCTGGACGGCAAGCCGGTGGGCGTCGGGGTCGCGAAGGAGTACGCCGTGACCGCGAGCAGCACCGGTGTGGTGGAGACCTGGGAACGGGGCAGTGCGTGACCGAGGTCGAGATCATCTGGCCGGAGGGCCTCGCCGAGGACCGTCTCGGTGACGCGGCCGACGAGCTCAGTGCCGCCGGGATCGAGACCACCTGCCGGATCCAGCCCGTACGCCGGGGCGCGGAGACCGCCGTACTCGTGCTGATGACCACCACGACCCTGGAGCCGATCCTCCAGGCGACGTTCGGTCGCCTCGGTGAGAGCGCCACCACCGCCCTGAAACGCTTCGTCGCGAGACTCTTCGGCCGGGACAGCCCCGAGCACGCCGCCTCCGCCGCCCGGGCACCGGACGTGGTGATCTTCGAGTCCACCACCACCGGCGCCCAGTTCCTGTTCACCGCTGATCTCCCCGCCGCGGCGTACCAGCAGGCCCTGTCCTGGGACGCGGGCGTCGAGCCGGGCCGCTGGATGTGGCACACCGGCACGAGCAACTGGCTCAGGTTCGAGAGCGCCACCAGCTAGGAAGGAAGCGACATGTCTGATCCGACCAACCCGCCGCCCGACGACGACGGATGGGGAGGCACGGAGGGCGCGGAGTGGCGCACGCCGCAGCCGCCGACCCCACCCGAGCCTGCACCCACCAGCGAGCAGCCGACCACCACCGTCACCCCCGCAGCCACCACCGCAGCACCGCAGCAGCCGCAGCAGTTCTACGACGCCCAGCAGGCGCCCGTGCCGCCACCGCCTCCGCAGGTCGCTCCGCCGCCGAACATCCCCAACTACCTGGTGCTCTCGATCATCTCCACGGTGCTGTGCTGTCCCCCGTTCGGCATCGTCGGCATCGTCTACGCCACCCAGGTCAACGCCAAGCTGGCCGCTCGCGACCTGGCCGGGGCGAGGAGCGCCTCGGGCAAGGCCAGGCTCTGGTCGATCATCGGCATCGCGGCCGCCGCCGTCTTCTGGATCTACGTCGCGATCTACTCCGCCGCCACTTCCAACGGCTGAGTGCCCGCCCCCTGTCCCGATCCTGAGCCGCTGCTGTTGACAGACACCTGCGTAAACGCTTACATGGGGGAATGAGACACGCGCTTCCGGACGGCTCCCGTCTGGCTTTCGGGGTCGCGACCGCGTCCTACCAGATCGAGGGGTCTCCCCAGGCAGACGGCAAGACGCCGTCGATCTGGGACACCTTCACGCAGCGCCCGGGTGCCATCGACGACGCCTCCGACGGTTCGGTCGCGTGCGCCTCCTATCCCGACCCGGGACCGGACATCGAGCTCGTCGCCGGTCTCGGTGTGCGCTGGTACCGCTTCTCCCTCTCGTGGCCGCGGATCGTGCCCGACGGCGGCACCGAGGTGAACAAGCAGGGGCTCGACTACTACGAGCGGCTGGTCGACGGGCTGCTCGAGCGCGGCGTCACGCCGATGGCCACTCTCTATCACTGGGACCTCCCGCAGTCGCTCGAGGACGCGGGCGGCTGGCTGGTGCGCGACACGGCAGAACGGTTCGCCGACTACTCGACGGCCGTGCACGACGTGCTCGGTGACCGGGTG
Source organism: uncultured Actinomycetota bacterium (assembly GCA_963797505.1). GTDB lineage: Bacteria > Actinomycetota > Actinomycetes > Propionibacteriales > Nocardioidaceae > Marmoricola. The sequence goes on from CAWCQB010000012.1 coordinate 96,875, forward strand.
CGGCTCTGGGCGACCCTCAACGAGCCGTGGTGCTCGGCCTACCTCGGCTACGGCTCGGGCCGGCACGCCCCCGGGAAGCAGGTCGGCGGCGAGGCGCACCGCGCCGCTCACCACCTCCTGCTGGGTCACGGCCTCGCGGCCGCTCGGATGCACGAAGGCGGAGCCGAGGGCGTCGGCATCGTCCTCAACCTGACCCCGGTCCTTCCCGAGACCGAGGCAGCCGCCGAGGCGACCGACGGCGTCGACGCCATCCGCAACCGGGTGTGGCTCGGACCGCTCGTCGACGGGGAGTACGACGCCGGGACCCTGCGCGTCGCCCCGGTCCTCGAGGACCCCGACCTGGTCCGTCCCGGTGACCTCGAGCTCGTCCAGGCATCAGCCGACTGGCTGGGCGTCAACTACTACACCCCCGCGCGGGTGGCGAAGGCCACGGAAGAGTTGGTGTCCGACGACACCGGAGGAGACGGCGACCTCGCCGCCTTTCCCGGAGTCGAGGACTTCCGGTTCGCGCCTCGCCACCCGCGCACTGACATCGACTGGGAGGTCGACGCCGGCAGCCTCGAGCGGTTGCTCGTCGACACCCATCACCGCACGAACCTGCCGTTGGTCGTCACCGAGAACGGCGCGGCGTACGCCGACAAGACGGTGCTGGCCGACGGCACCGTGGACGACGCCGACCGGATCGACTACCTCGAGTCACACCTGGCGGCCATCGACGCGGCCCGCGAGGCGGGAGCCGACGTACGCGGCTGGCTGGTCTGGACGCTGATGGACAACTTCGAGTGGTCCCACGGCTACACCAAGACCTTCGGGCTCGTCAGCGTCGACCGCGACACCCTGCGTCGTACGCCGAAGAGGTCCTACCACTGGTTCGCCGACCTGGTGCGTCAACGGGGGCGCTGAGCCGGAATCAGCGCGGTAGGGTGCGCCGTCACCCCCGCCTGAGAAAGTTGTTGCCCATGACCGGGATCAAGGACGTCGCCCGCGAGGTCGGTGTCTCCACAGCAACGGTCTCGAGGGCGTTGCGTGGCCTTCCGCGGGTCTCCCCCGACACCCGCGAACGGGTGCTCGAGGTCGCCAGCCGGATGGGCTACGTCGCCTCGCCACATGCTGCTTCGCTGGCGAGCGGCCAGACCCGGGCGATCGGCGTCGTCGTCCCCAACGTGACGCGATGGTTCTTCGGCTCGGTCGTGCACGGCGCGGAGGAGCTGCTGCGCGAGGAGGGCTACGACCTCCTGCTCTACACGGTGATCGCCGACCCCGCCGTCCCGGAAGCGACTCTTCTCGACCCACCTGCTCAGCAAGCGCGTCGACGCGGTGATGGTGCTGGCGCTGCGTCCGACGCCGGAGGAGGTCGAGGCACTGAACCGAGACCGGGTCGCCCACGGTCGTGGTCGGTGGGGAGGTCCCCGGCTGGTCGAGCGTGCGCATCGACGACGTCGAGACCGCGCTCACCGCCGTACGCCACCTGATCGGGCTCGGCCACACCCGCATCGCCCACCTGCACGGCGTACCCGACCCCGAGCACGCCGGCCTGGACTTCTCCGCGCCGGGTGACCGGCTGGTCGGCTACCGGATGGCGATGCAGGAGGCGGGCCTGCCGATCGAGCCCGGCTGGGAGGTGACCGGCGACTTCACCGCACGCGGCGGACTCACCGCGTGCCGACAGCTGCTGACCGCACGCACCCGGCCCACGGCCATCTTCGCCGGGTCGGACGAGATGGCCATCGGCGCGTCCCGGGCCATCCGGGAGGCGGGTCTGAAGCGTCCCCGACGACATCTCGGTCATCGGCGTCGACAACCACGAGCTCTCGGAGTACTTCGACCTGACCACCATGGCCCAACCCGCCCCGGAGCTCGGTCGCCTCGGCGCGCGGATGCTGCTCGACGCCCTGCACGCCGACACCCGGCCGTCCCCCGTCGAGACGATCGTGCCCACCCAGCTGATCGTCCGGGGTACGACCGCGCGGGTGGGCTGACCGACTACTTGCTGAAGCCCTCGCTGAGTCCGCTGACCAGCTGACGACGGCCGATCGTGTAGAGCACCACGATGGGCACGGTGCTGAGCACCACGCAGGCCAGCACGGCCGGGACGTTGACCTGGAACTGGCCCTGGAAGCTCCACACCGCCAGCGGCATGGTGCGCTCGGTCGGGCTCTGGGTCAGCACCAGCGGCAGCAGGAAGCCGTTCCACACGGTGACGCCGGTGTAGACGGCCACCGTCACCATCGCCGGCCTGGTCAACGGGAAGGCGAGTCGCCAGAGCATGGTCCACTCGCTGGCCCCGTCGAGCCGCATCGACTCGAAGAGGTCACGGGGTACGTCGCGCAGGAAGTTGCTCAGCACCAGCACCGCCAGCGGGATGGCGAACGCGATCGACGGGATCGCGATGGCGGCCAGGCTGTCGTAGAGACCCAGCTTGATGATCACGAGGTAGATCGGGATGATCGCCGCCTGCAGCGGGATCGCCAGGCCCATCAGGAAGAGGCCCTGGACCCGCCTGAGCCACCGGCTGTGCGCTCCGCGCACGATGGCGTACGCCGCCATCAGGGACAACACCACCGTCGGCACCGTCGTGCCGACCGCCACCAGCACGCTGTTGAAGAAGTAGCGCACGAAGTCGTTCTCGAGCACCAGGCGGTAGTTGTCGAGCGTCGGGTTTCCCGGCGGCGCGAAGGCGTTCTGCTGGTAGTAGTCGCTCTGCGCCTTGAAGCTGGTGATCACGATCCAGTAGAGCGGGATCAGCACCACCGCCAGCCAGAACCACCCGGCCAGGCCGGCCAGCCAGTTGTAGCCGGACCACCCGCGGCGCCCCGCCGGCCGCGAGGCGGGTGGCGTGGCGTGCTCGGTCTGCTCGTCGAGGGTCGCACCGAGAAGGGCGGTCATCTCAGACTCCCTCCAGCTGGCTCTCGTCGGCAGTAGCCACCGAGCCTGCGCAGGCCGAGGGCGATCGCCAGGCCGACGAGGACGAGGATCACCGCGAACACACTGGCCGGACCCATCTGGTTGGCCCCGAAGCCGCGCCGGTACATCTCCAGCGCGAGGACCCTCGTGGAGTCCCCGGGCCCACCGGCGGTCAGCACGAAGATCAGGTCGAAGAAGGTCAGGGACCCCACGACCATCAGGGTCGACGAGGTGATGATCGTGTACTTCAGCTGGGGCAGGGTGATGCTGAAGAAGGTGCGCATCCGGCCGGCCCCGTCGAGGGCCGCGGCTTCGTACAACGACGACGGGATCTGGCGTACGGCGCCTTGGTAGATCAGCGCGTGGAACGGGATGAACTGCCAGGAGACGATGAAGATGATCACGCCCATGGCGAGCATCGGGTCGCCCAGCCAGTTCTGCGTCAGCAGCTGGGAGTGGAGCCCGGGGCCGAGGCCGAAGTTGGGGTCCAGCAGCGCCTTGAAGGTGACCGCGATCGCGGCCGCGCTGAGCAGCAGCGGGACGAAGAAGAAGACCGCCAGCACGGCACGGTAGCGGTGCTGGCCGGCCATGAAGACGCCGAGCAGGAGGGCGATCGGGGTCTGCACCAGCCAGGAGTAGAGCATCACCTCGAAGGTGACCCAGAGGGAGTGCAGCAGGTCGGGGTCAGCCAGCACCGACCCCCAGTTGCCGATGCCGATCGGGTGGATCGCTCCGAGCCCGTCCCACCGGGTGAAGCTCAACGCCAGCACGCCGATGAGAGGGAGAACCGCGAAGCCCAGGAAGATCGCCAGGGCCGGCAGGGCCATCCAGGCCACCGACCCGCTCTGCCCCGCCCGCGCGCCCCGAGCACTTGGCTCGGGGCGGCGCGAGCGGGGCAGCGTCGGTCGTCATGTGCCGATGGTCTTGTTCATGTTGTCGGCCCACTGCTTCGGCGTGATGTCCAGCTGGAAGAGCTTGCCGATGTTGTCCAGCAGCGGAGTGGCCTGCGACGGGGGCAGCGCCTGGTCCCACGACTGGGCGAAGACCGAGGCCTTGCTCGAGGTGTCGTAGACGAACTGCAGCCACGCCTTGTCGTTGGCGTCAGACACGCCGGAGATCAGGTCTCCCGCGCTCTTCACCACCGGGATGTTGCCGCTGTCGACCCACTTCTTGACCTCGGTGTCGTCGAGCATCGTCGTCGTCAGCAGCTTCTTGGCGGCGTCCTGCGCCTCCTTGCTGGCCTTCGAGGAGATGGAGACGTACTGGCCGGGGTTGCCCACGGTGTCCGTGGGGTCGCCCTTGCCGCCATCGACCGACGGGAAGTTCATGTACCCCAGATTGCCACCAGTGACGAAGTCACCGCCATCAGCCTTCATCGATCCGTAGGTCCACGCGCCGTGCAGCATCATCGCGGCCTTGCCGGTGAACAGCAGCGCCTGGTCGGCGTTCTGGTCAGCGACCGTGGACTGGAAGCCCTTCTGGAAGCCGCCGGCCTTGACGAGGTTCTGCACCTCCGCGAGGGCCTTCAGCGCCGACGGGTTGCTCCAGGCGTTCTTCTCGCCGTCGAAGACGGCCTGGAAGACGTCGGGACCACCGATGCGGTCGAACAGGAACTCCAGCCACATCATGTTGGTCCAGAGCGACTGCCCGGCCAGCGAGAAGGGAGCGATCCCCTTGGCGTTGAACTTGGGGACGAGGTCCATGATGTCGCCCCACGACTGCGGGGGCTTGGCACCGACCTGGTCGAAGATCTTCTTGTTCCAGTACAGGACGATCGGCGTCACGGTCTCGATCGGCACGGCGTACAGCTTGCCGTCCACGGTGGCCGCCCCGAACGTCGCCGGGAAGCGCTTGTCCTTGAGGTCGGGGTTCTCGGCGAACCAGCTGGTCAGGTCGACCACCTGGTCGGCCTCGACGTAGCTCTTCAGGCCGCCGCCGCCCCAGCCCCAGATCATCGTCGGGCCCTTGCCGGCACCGATCGCGGTCTTCACCTTCTGCTTGTAGGCGTCGTTGGCGAAGAGCGTGACGTCGATCGAGGACTTCGGGTAGGCCTTGTCGAAGCGCGCGACCGTGTCCTTGCGGATGTCCTCCTGGGGCTTCCCGGAGAGCGTCCAGTACGACGCGACTCCCTTGCCGCTGCCTGAGCCGCCGCCAGCGCCGGTCTGGCTCGGTGAGCCGCCGCATGCCGCGAGAGCGACACTCGCGGGGACGCCGAGCCCGACGAGTCGAAGGACATTGCGCCGGGTCGTGTTCATCGGTTCCATCTTCCACCTCCACGTCGACGGCCGCGACCACCACGGCTCGTCGTGTGCGACTCGTCGCCACATCGGTGGGCGACCACTCGGCGAGAGCGTCGGATCGAAATAAGTTTCGGTCCGGGCAAGGTCAAGTTGAAGGGAGGCTAGGCCCGCGCCCGGAGAGTGTCAAGCGTCACATGCAAACGTTTTCATTCCGTGACTAGAGCGCGGATCGACTGATCCCCTTCGAGCATTTCCAACGGCCGGGAGTGGCGGTACTGTGCCCCTGCGTCGCCCCGCTCTTTCGGGCCTGTCGAAACATATTTCGGCATGTTTCGGGCGATGATCGACCCCCAGGAGGAGCCGTGACCCAGCAGTCCGACACCGAGTCCGACCGGGCGTGGCAGGACGAGACGCGCTCCCTGTCCGAGCGGGTGGAGCTGCTCCTCGCAGCGATGACGCTGGAGGAGAAGGTCGGCCAGCTCGGCAGTCGCTGGGTGGGCAACAACCTGGCGGGCGAGCCCGGCGTCGAGGGCAGCGACCTGCAGGTGGCGCCGATGCAGGACGTGTTCGCCGCGTCGGGGACGGTGTCGCTCGCGGAGGCCAGCCGGCACGGCCTCGGCCACCTGACCCGCGTCTACGGCAGCGAGCCGGTCTCCGTCACCGAGGGAGCCGACGAGCTGATCCACCAGCAACGCATCGTCATCGAGAACTCCCGGTTCGACATCCCCGCCCTGGTGCACGAGGAGTGCCTCACCGGCTTCACGGCGTACGGCGCCACGGTCTACCCCGCCGCCATCGCGTGGGGCGCGACCTGGGACCCCGACCTCGTGCGCCGGATGGCCGCGACGATCGGTCGGGACATGGCCGCGCTCGGAGTCCACCAGGGCCTCTCCCCCGTGCTCGACGTCGTGCGTGACTACCGGTGGGGTCGCGTCGAGGAGACCATCGGCGAGGACCCCTACCTCGTGTCCACGCTGGGCACCGCCTACGTGCAGGGCCTCCAGTCCGCCGGCGTGATCGCGACCCTGAAGCACTTCGCCGGCTACTCCGCCTCGCGTGCCGCCCGCAACCACGGGCCGGTGTCGATGGGCCCGCGCGAGCTGCGCGACGTCATCCTGCCCTCGTTCGAGATGGCCGTCGCGATCGGCGGCGTCGGCTCGGTGATGAACTCCTACTCCGACGTCGACGGCGTCCCGGCGGGTGCCAACCCGTGGCTGCTCACCGAGGTGCTGCGCGACGAGTGGGGCTTCGAGGGCACGGTGGTCTCCGACTACTGGGCCGTCCCGTTCCTGGCCACCATGCACTCCGTCGCCGCCGGGCCTGCCGAGGCCGGCGCACTGGCCCTCGAGGCCGGCATCGACGTCGAGCTGCCCGACACGCTCGGGTACGGCGACGGACTCGTCGAGCTGGTCCGCTCGGGTGCTCTCGACGAGGAGGTCGTCGACCGGGCTGCCCGTCGGGCGCTCCTCGCCAAGGCCCAGCTGGGCCTGCTCGACGCCGGGTGGACGCCCGAGGCGTCCGTCGCCAACGCAGCGGAGGTCGACCTCGACTCGACCGCCAACCGCGAGCTGGCCCGCGAGATCGCCGAGCGCTCGGTCGTCCTGCTCGACGCCGGCACCGCGCTGCCCATCCGGAGTGACCAGCAGCCGCTGCCACGGAAGGTGGCCGTGGTCGGTCCCACCTCCGACGACCCGTTGACCTTCATGGGCTGCTACGCGTTCCCCAACCACGTGCTGCCGCGCCACCCGCGTGCGGGCCTGGGCATCGAGGTGCCGACGGCGCTGGATGCACTGCGGGCCGAGCTGGGCGAGGTCGAGGTGGCCCACGAGGCCGGGTGTGCCGTGCTGGGCGAGGACCGCAGCGGCTTCCCGGCAGCGGTGGCCGCCGCGCGCGACGCCGACCTCTGCCTCGCCTTCGTCGGCGACCTCGCCGGCCTGTTCGGTCACGGTTCCTCGGGCGAGGGATGCGACGCCGAGGACCTCCGGTTGCCCGGAGTCCAGGCCGACCTCGTCGAGGAGCTGATCGCCACCGGGACGCCCGTGGTCCTGGTCGTCGTCTCGGGTCGCCCCTACGCGCTGGGCACGTTCCGCGGACGCCTCGCGGGCCTGGTGCAGTCGTTCTTCCCCGGCGAGGAGGGCGGGTCGGCGATCGCCGGCGTCCTCTCCGGACGGCTGTGCCCCGGCGGCAAGCTGCCGGTGCAGCTCCCCCTTCGCGCGGGCGGCCAGCCGAGCACCTACCTCCAGCCGCCGCTGGGCGGCATCGAGAGCGCCGGCATCACCACGGTCGACTCCAGCCCGCTCTACCCGTTCGGGTACGGCGCGTCGTACACCTCCTTCCAGGTGGGCGACGTGCGCGCCAGCGCCGAGGAGATCGGCACCGACGGGGCGGTGGAGCTCAGCGCCGTGGTGACCAACACGGGCGACCGGGCCGGTGACGAGGTCGTCCAGCTCTACCTGCACGACCCGGTGGCGCGAGTCGCCCGGCCGGTGCGCCAGCTGATCGGCTTCGCGCGGGTCCATCTCGAGCCGGGGGCCTCGGCCGAGGTCGTCTTCGACGTCCACGCCGACCGGACCGCCTACACCGGCCCGTCCATGGACCGCATCGTCGAGACCGGCGAGGTGCAGCTCATCGTCGGCACCTCGGCGACGGACGAGCAGGCCCGGATACCCGTCCAGCTCACGGGTGCCACCCGGATCGTGGGCCACGACCGTCGACTGGACACGCCCGTGCGCGTCGAGCTCCGGCCGACACACTAGGCACCCGGCAGGAGAGAGGACGCGAGATGTCGACGACGGAACCCCGCACCACGCTGGCCACCGTGGCCGCGTCCGCGGGCGTCTCCATCGCCACCGTCTCCAAGGTCCTCAACGGCCGACGCGACGTCGCTCCGGCGACGCGCGCCCGGGTGCAGGAGATGCTGCGCGCCCACGACTACGGCGGCCGGCTGAAGACCATCGAGCGGCACCCGACCATCGAGCTGACCTTCCGCGGCAAGATCGGCGCCTACTCCTCCGAGATCGTCCAGGGCGTCGCCGTCGCCGCCGCCAGCCTGGGTGTCGCGGTGACGGTCGGGGTGAAGTCGGTCGACCAGCGGCCCTCGGCGCGGATCGAGGCCGCCACCTGGGCCCGCAACCTCGCGGTCAACGGCCGCAGCGCCGTCATCGCGGTGACCGACGAGATCGGGCAGGACGAGATCCAGGCACTCGCGCGGCTGCGGCTGCCACTGGTCGTCATCGACCCGATGAACGTGCCCTCGCGCGACATCGTCAGCGTCGGGTCGACCAACTTCCGGGGCGGCCAGGCTGCTGCCCGGCACCTCGTCGAGCTCGGGCACCGGCGGATCGCCTACCTCGGCGGCCGGGCGGCGGCGGAGTGCAGCCAGGCGCGCCTGGCCGGCTTCCGCTCCGCCCTCGAGGGGGCCGGTGTCGGGACTGCCCGAGGCGTACGTGCGCAGCACCGAGGACTTCCTCTACGAGAACGGTCTGCACGGAGCACCGCGACTGCTGTCGCTCGCGAAGCGACCGACAGCGATCTTCGCGGCGAGTGACGAGCTCGCGTGCGGGGCCATCGAGGCCGCCCGCTCGCTCGGCCTCTCCGTGCCCGACGACCTGAGCATCGTCGGGTTCGACGACACCGAGATCGCCCGCATCGCCTCGCCGCCGCTGACGACCGTGCGCCAGCCGTTGCAGGAGATGGGTGCCGTCGCCCTGCGCACCGCCCTGCGCCTGGTCGCCGGCGAGAAGGTCGACGCCAACCACGTCGAGCTGGCCACCGAGCTCGTCGTACGCTCCTCCACCGCGCCCGCACCCTGAGCGATGCGGACCTCAGTGCGACTCGCGGGACACGGCGTCGCCGCTGGACCCGACGAGGAAGTCGAGGTCGGCGCCGGTGTCGGCCTGCAGCACGCTGTCGACGTAGAGGCGCTCCCAGCCGCGCGTCGGAGCGGCGAACGCCTTGGTCGCGGTCTCGGCCGGCGTACGCGCGGCCAGCTCCTCGTCGGAGAGCTCGACGTCGAGTCGTCGGCCCGCGACGTCGAGGACGATGACGTCGCCGGTGCGGATCAGGCCGAGGGGTCCGCCAGCGGCTGCCTCGGGAGAGACGTGCAGGACGACCGTGCCGTACGCCGTACCGCTCATCCGGCCGTCGCAGATCCGCACCATGTCGCGGACACCGGCCTCGAGCAGCTTCTTCGGCAACGGCAGGTTGGCGACCTCGGGCATGCCGGGGTAGCCGCGCGGGCCGCACCCGCGGAGCACGAGCACGGAGTCGGCATCCACGTCCAGGTCGGGATCGTCGACTCGAGCGTGCAGGTCCTCGATCGAGTCGAAGACGACCGCGCGTCCTCGGTGCTGGAGCAACGCGGGGGTCGCTGCGGCCGGCTTGATCACCGCACCGGTCGGCGCCAGGTTGCCACGCAGCACGGCGATGCCTGCGTGCTGCTGGAAGGGCTCGGCGCGGGGGCGGATGACCTCGCGGTCCCAGATCTCGGCCTCGCCCACGTAGCTGACCAGCGGCCGACCGGTGACGGTGATCGCGTCAGGATCGAGGAGGTCCTCGACCTGGCGCAGCACGGCCAGCAGCCCACCAGCGCGGTGGAAGTCCTCCATCAGGAAGGTGCCTGCTGGTTGGAGGTTGACGAGCAGGGGTACGTCGGCACCGGTGCGGTCGAAGTCGTCCTGGGAGAGCTCGATGCCGAGCCGACCAGCGATGGCGAGCAGGTGGACCACGGCGTTCGTGGAGCCGCCGACCGCCGCGAGCGCGACGATCGCGTTGAGGAACGAGCCGCGGCCGAAGACCTCGCTCGGCCTGCGGTCGGCCGCGACCATCTCGACCGCCAGCCGACCTGCTGCGTGGGAGCCCTCGAGCAGCCGGCTGTCCGGTGCCGGCGTGCCGGCCATCCCCGGGATCGTGGCACCCAGCGCTTCGGCGACCATGGCCATCGTCGAGGCGGTGCCCATGGTGTTGCAGTGCCCGCGGCTGCGGATCATCGACGACTCCGACTTCATGAAGTCGTCCTCGGAGAGGGTGCCGGCACGCACCTCCTCGCTGAGTCGCCACACGTCGGTGCCGCAGCCCAGCGGCGTACCCCGGAAGGTGCCGGTCAGCATCGGGCCGCCGGGTACGACGAGCGCCGGGATGTCGACCGACGCCGCAGCCATCAGCAGCGAGGGGATCGTCTTGTCGCAGCCACCGAGGAGCACCACACCGTCGACCGGGTTGGCGCGGAGCATCTCCTCGGTCGCCATCGCCGCCATGTTGCGCCAGAGCATCGCGGTCGGGCGGACCAAGGTCTCCCCGAGGGACACGACCGGGAGGTTGAGCGGGATCCCACCGGCCTCGTAGACGCCCTGCTTCACGCTCTCGGCGACCTCGTTGAGATGCGCGTTGCAGGGCGTGAGGTCGGAGGCGGTGTTCGCGATCGCGATGTGCGGCCGGCCGTCGAACGCGTGGGCCGGCAGCCCGCGGCGCATCCAGGCCCGGTGGATGTAGGCGTTGCGGTCGGTCCCGGCGTACCACTGGCTGCTGCGCGGTGAGGTCATCGGTTCCACTTCTCGAAACTGAGGTCTAGCATCTGGAATCGTGATCGACGCTACCGCGAGCTCTGCTCGCGCGTGAGCACTGCCGAGCAGGTCACCGACCCCGTCTACGAGCTCGCCGAGGGACCCGTCTGGGACGCGCCCCGCGAGCGCGTCCTCTGGGTCGACATCCTCCAGGGCCTCGTCCTCGAGGGGCGACTCGGGCTCCGGCTCGGTCGAGGTCGAGAAGGAGCACCGGTTCGACTCCTACGTCGGGGCGGTCGCGGCCGCGGCCGACGGGGCTCTCGTCGTGGCGGAGCACCACCGGCTCACCCGCATCGCCCCCGACGGCTCGCGGACCTCCGGACCCGACCTGTTCACCGACCACCCGGACGACCGGTGGAACGACGGCGTGTGCGACGCGGCAGGACGCTTCCTGGTCGGCACCGCGTCGATCCCGGGAGCGCGGCACTCGCAGCGCCTGCTGCGCACGGACGGCGACACGACCACGGTGCTCGACGACGATCTCGGCCTCGCCAACGGGATGGCGTTCTCTCCCGACGACTCCCTGCTCTACAGCATCGACAGCGTCCCGGGCCGTCAGGTCTGGGTGCGCGACTACGACCAGGCCACCGGCGCCGTCGGCCCACGGCGCCCGGCGCTGCAGCTCACGGACGCCGTGCCCGACGGGCTGTGCCTCGACGCGTCCGGCAACCTCTGGCTGGCCGCGTGGAGCCAGGGTCAGGTGCGCTGCTACTCCCCCGCCGGTGACCTGCTCGACGTGATCGAGCTGCCGGCGCCGCACACGACGAGCCTGGCGTTCGTCGGCCCCGAGCTCGACCAGCTGCTGATCACCACTGCTCGCGGCGAGCTCTCGCCGGCCGAGCAGGAGGAGTTCCCCTTGTCGGGCAGCCTGTTCCTCGCCCGGCCCGGCTGCACCGGCCTGGCCACCCATCCCTGGTCCGGACACCTCACCCCGCAGGAGACCCCGTGAAGCTGATGCGCCTCGGCCCCGTCGGCGCCGAACGCCCCGTCGTCCGCATCGACGACACGACGTACGTCGACGTCTCCGACGCCGTCACCGACTACGACGAGGCGTTCTTCGGCTCCGGCGGCCTGGACAGAGTTCGGATGCTGGTCGCGGAGCGTACGACGATCGGCCGCGTGCACTCCTTCGCCGGCGAGCGCATCGGCGCGCCGATCGCCCGGCCCCACCAGATCCTCTGCATCGGTCTCAACTACAGCGACCACGCCGCCGAGACCGGGCAGGCCGTCCCGGACGAGCCGATCCTGTTCACCAAGTCGCCGAACACGATCGTGGGCCCGTACGACGACGTGCGGATCCCCCGGGGCTCGACGAAGACCGACTGGGAGGTCGAGCTCGGGATCGTGATCGGCCGGCGTACGTCGTACCTCGACTCGGTCGAGGAGGCGCGCGACGCGATCGCCGGCTTCGTGCTCGTCAACGACGTCAGCGAGCGCGCCTTCCAGCTCGAGCGCAGCGGCCAGTGGTCGAAGGGCAAGTCGGCCGAGACCTTCAACCCGACCGGGCCCTGGCTCGTCACGCCGGACGAGATCGACGACGTGCTGGCACTCGGCATGCGGCTCGACGTCAACGGCGTCAGCCGCCAGCGCGGGTCGACCGCGACGATGATCTTCGACCCCTACTTCATCGTCCACCACCTCAGCCAGTTCATGGTGCTGGAGCCGGGCGACCTGATCGACACCGGCACCCCGCCCGGCGTCGGCATGGGGCAGGACCCCCAGGTCTGGCTCGCCCCGGGCGACGTCATGGAGCTGGGCATCGACGGCCTCGGGACCCAGCGCCAGACCGTGATCGCGCCACGCTGAGGTGCACGCCCTCGTCCTGACCGGCCCCGGCCGGTCCGAAGTGCAGGAGGTTCCCGACCCGGAGCCCGGGCCGGACGACGTCGTGGTCGACGTGGCGCGCGTCGGCATCTGCGGCACCGACGCCGAGCTGTTCAGCGGCGAGATGGAGTACCTGAGACAGGGACACACCACCTATCCGCTGACCCCCGGCCACGAGTGGTGCGGCACCGTCACGGCCGTCGGCGCCGACGTCGACGGAGGGCTGGATCGGCCGCCGCGTCACGGGCGACACCATGCTCGGCTGCGGAGCGTGCCGACGCTGCCTCGGCGGGCGTCACCACGTCTGCGAGAACCGGTCCGAGATCGGCATCCGCGGCAGCTATCCCGGCGCGCTCGCCGAGAAGCTCCGTGTCCCGGCGCGCGCGCTCCTGGGGCTGCCCGACGACGTCGACGACACCGCAGGCGCGATGGTCGAACCCGGCGGCAACGCGCTGCGCGCCGTCCAGGCGGCCGCCGTCGCGCCCGGCGAGCGACTGCTCGTCGTCGGCACCGGCACCATCGGCCTGCTGGCCGCGCAGCTCGCCCGCGCCGACGGCGTCGAGGTCCACCTCGCCGGGGTCGCGGGGCCGGGTCTGGAGTTCGCGCGCGAGCTGCGGCCTCGGTGACACCTCCACCCTCGACGACCTGCCCGACCTGCCCTTCGACGCGGTCATCGACGCGTCCAACGCGATGACGGTCCCCGCCCGGGTGGTGCACCTGGTCGAGCCCGGGCGTCGGGTGGTCTTCATCGGCCTCTCCGCCGAGCCGAGCCTCGTCGACTCCCGCGAGATCGCGCTCAAGGACGTGACCGCGGTCGGCATCCTCGGCGCCTCCGCCGGGTTGGCGGGCACCATCTCGGCGTACGCCTCCGGCGCGGTGGACCCGAGTCCGCTGGTCGCCGCCGTCGTACGTCTTGACCAGGCGCACGACGCGCTGGCCGGATGGCGACCCGACGCCGCGACCTCCGCTCCCAAGATCCACGTCGACCCGACGACTCCAGGAGATGACATGAGTGACTTCGACGGACTGACCGCCCTCGTGACCGGAGGCGCCAGCGGCATCGGCGCCGCGACCGCCCGACTGCTGACTGCGAGGGGCGCGCAGGTCGCGATCATCGACCGTGCCCTCGCCGGTGACAGCGGGCTGCTCGAGCTGTCCTGCGACATCACCGACCGGGCCGCGGTCGATGCGAGCGTCGCGGAGGCGGCCGGAGCGCCTCGGCGGCATCGACGTACTCGTCAACAACGCCGGCATCGGCGCGATCGGCGACGTGTCCGAGAACGACGACGCCGAGTGGGCGCACCTGCTCGACGTGAACGTCGTCGGCATGGCCCGGGTCTCGGCCGCCGCTCTCCCCCACCTGCGCGCGTCCGAGCACGCCGCGATCGTCAACGTCAGCTCGGTCGTCGCCGCTGTCGGCGTACCCCAACGCGCGCTGTACTCCGCCAGCAAGGGCGCCGTCGCTGCCCTGACGATGGCGATGGCCGCCGACCACGTGCGCGAGGGCATCCGCGTCAACGCGGTGCTCCCCGGCACCGCGGCCACCCCCTGGATCGGTCGCCTCCTCGACCAGGCCGACGACCCGGACGCGGCCGCCGAGGCACTGCGCGCGCGGCAACCGATCGGCCGACTGGTCGAGGCCGACGAGGTCGCCCACGCGATCGTCTACCTCGCCAGCCCGCTCAGCGCCTCCACGACCGGCACCCTGCTCGGCGTCGACGGCGGGATGAGCCAGATCCGACTCCCGAGCTGAATCGCTTTCCTCGGCGTCTTCCTCATGGCCTTCGCGCCTGCGGGTCGGCCCCACGAAGTGGGTTCAACCTGAGGAGTGATCACGGTCGGTAGGCACATGAGGACACGTCGAGCCGATGAATCCTCGTGAGCGCGAAGAGCTGGTCGTCCGAGAGCTGATCGTCAGCGGTCCGGCACGCTGTCGCGACCCACGTGTCGGGACGGATGTCCCACACGTCCATGCGTCCGTCAGCTTCCTCGATGCCCTCGCTCACGGCGTAGACACGAGAGTCGTCGGCGGCGAATTCCAGAGTGCTGCGCAGACCCTCCACGGACGACGGGAGCGAGAAGTGAGCCAGCTCGGCGCCGGTGGTCACCACGCTGATCACCACGGTGCCGTCCTCGCGTTCGACGGCCACCAACTTCCCGCTGGGACTCAGGAACGGTCCCGCGTGCGCACGCCCGGTCGTCGACGGGCGCCACAGCACCCGACCCGTGGTGCGTGCTCCACACGCGTGGCGACCCGTCCGCGGTCTGGCCAGCGATCTCGTTGGCGGCCATCTCCACATCGCTGAGTACGCCGAGGTGGAGCACGCGATCCTCGGAACCCGACACGCTTCGCAGCCGAACACTGTGTCCGTCCGCTATGGCGACGGTCCGGCGATCGTGGCTGAGGGCGAGAACTCGAGACGACTCCCCGTCCGGTGCCACCCGGGCCACCGTCCGGGTGGCGATGACGCGCCCGGTTCGCACATCGCGCGTCTGCACCACGCCGGTGCCAGCGACCAGCACCAGAGCTTTCCCATCGAGCGTCACACCGTCGGCGACGACGAGGCCAGGTGCGAGGCCGAGCCGCCAGCGCGCGAGCAAACGGCCGGTGCCGACGTCGCGAACGTCGATCCGGTCCTCGGACGAGGGCATGAACAGCCTTCCGTCGTGGCTGAAGGCAGGTGGACCCCAGAAGGTCTGGTAGTCGTTGCTGACGCTCGCCACCGGCTTGCCGTCTCCGAGATGCTGCAGGTAGTAGCCGCCGTAGTTCTCGGCAGATGCGACCGCGACAGCCTCCCCCGCCGCATCAACGTCGGCGACAGGACCCCGGCACGCTGTGCAGCTCGTGGGCACGACAAGGCGGTAGGACGAGCTGATCCGCGAGCTTTGCTGCATGTCCCACAGAGCCACCCGCCTACCGGAGGCAGAGACCAGACGAGGCTGTGACCCCAGGAACTCCATCAGGCCAGGTTCGAGCACCGCGTTCCCGGTCAGTGCCTCGGGCGGGGACCCTTCAGTGGTCGGCGAGTGCGTCTGGGAAACATAGATCGTGCCACCGTCCGCGACCGCGAGCATGCTTCCGTCCGCACTGAGCGCCATTCCGTTGGGTGAGCGCCCTGCGGACTCCCCGATCAGGTCGGGACGGTCGAAGTCGACCGGGCCGACGCCGCTGCTCGGATGCCACAACGGGACATGCGCCGCACTGTTGGTGTAGGTGACTGTGTCGCCGTCGGCCGACATGGCCGCGGCGTAGTCGTGGACCCCGAAGCCCAGACTGCGCTCCTGGATCACCTCGGGAACAGGTGCGAGCTCGAGCCGCTTCCACTGACCACCCGCATTGAACAGCGTGACGGTGTTCTCGTCCGAGTACGTAATGCGCTGGTCGCCCGGGCCATTGTCGGCGTCGGCCACAGGCACCGCTTGACCGCCACTCACGACGACCAGGCGGCCGGGCGACGCATCGCCCTGTTCGTAGATCACCGTGGTCGCACCCGAGGGCGAGACCGCCACGTCCGTTGCCCTCAGTCCGTCCGGTACCTCGTAGGAGAACGGCACGCCGATCTGCTCGACCCGTCGACCGTCGGTCGCAGCCACGACGCCACCGGCGCGATCGACCGCGACTGCCGAGACCGGATTGCCGAGACGCATCACCCGTCTCGGCGCCACGGTGCCATCGGGTCGCCAGATCAGCACCTTCGCGGAGTCGAGTCCGAGAACGACCGTGCGCCCGTCCCCCGACGACGCCAGTGCTGTCACCGTGGCCCCCGCGTCCTGGAATCGCACTAGCCGAGGGCTGGCCGTCACCGCCTCGAACAGCGCGTGCCGGGTCTGCTGGTCCGGGTTCATTGCATACGCTTCGACCGCGAGAAGGTTGGCGGTACCCAGCTGAGTGGTGAGGCTGGCCCCGGAGGTCGCGGCCAGCTGCCTCGCCTCGGAGACCCGCAGCTGACTGCGCGCGGAGTCGCGTTGCTGCAGGGCAACCCAACCTGCCACAAGTGCAAGGACGAGCAGACAGGCCAGCAGCACCACTCCGGCACGAGCGATACGACGTACCCGCCGCTGCGCGCGGGTGTCCTCGTCCTCGAGGTCGTCCTTGGCGCGCCCGTGAATGGGTGCCGCGATCTCAGCCACCGCGTCGCGGAACCGCGCGTCTCGCAGGGTCAGCCGTTCTGCCGCGTGCGCCCAGCGCATGTCCAGGACCAACGGCTCGCT
This sequence comes from uncultured Actinomycetota bacterium, assembly GCA_963797505.1. Taxonomy (GTDB): domain Bacteria; phylum Actinomycetota; class Actinomycetes; order Propionibacteriales; family Nocardioidaceae; genus Marmoricola. The sequence continues at coordinate 113,616 of CAWCQB010000012.1, forward strand.
GGGGAAGACATGCCGGAGTTCGGGATGGATGGCAGTCGAGGACAACGGGTCGAAGCCGTCGACGGCGCTGTCCCAAGTCCAGTCACCGTCGGTGAGCACCACGAGAATGCGCTCCGGGTCCTTGGTGGCCTTCCATCGTGCGATCTCCCGCCCGACCCACTCAGAAGCCGCCGCTGCCGGGGATGCCAGGTAGATGAACCAGCTGGAACGGTCCAGGGATCTGCTGATCTCGGCCCAGAGGTCGGGACTGATGGCGAGCCCGGTCTTGTCGCGGAACACCTCGAGCGCACGCCTCTGCCTCCAGGACTTGGCGAAACGCTGGAGCGCACGCTGCAGCATTGGCGCGAACTGCCCATCTGCGGCATGGGAGTAGGAGATGAACGCGTCGTAGTGCTTGCCTGGCTCCGATGCGACGCCGTCTTCAACGTGTGTCATCGGGTGGCTCCCCGTCAGTCGGTCCTTCTCAAGATCATCACCCCCTTCCTCGTGAGGGTCCATGACATGACGAGGCGGCCCCTCAGCACGAGATACGGCGGAACAGCAGCAACGGCGGGCTGGGCCTGCTCGACACACGCGTCGAGCGGCCGTCATTTCACAAGGCGTTTCACGCTCACTCGCGAATACCCCATGGTGGTGGTGGGTCTTGGTGAAATCAGAACGTGCGGCTCAGAGGCCCGTTGACAACCGAGCCCCCAGGCGTCTGCACACGCCGCAGGCACATCTTGCACACCCGCGCCGACGAACGACGGGGCAGCGTCCACCAGAGTCCCGATCGCTCTTCCGCGCCTACCCCACTACCTGGAACTAGTTTGGCCGAAGTGAGTGGACACCCGCCGAGGACGGATGAAAGCTGCCGAAGCGGGTCTCGTGGTGTGTGGTTCGCATCGCCGCAGCTCGGGGGCGCGGCGCCAGCGCCTCACGGAGGCTGTTCCCCCCGACATGAAGGGCGTCTAGTCTGCAAGAACTTGTTCGCGTGCCGGGTAGGCTCAAACGCCAGTCGAAGACAGCCATGCCGCCCGTTCGAGTTCGGAGGTCCAACGATGAACCAAGGCCGAGGAACCATACTCGTGGGCTACGACGGCTCTCCCGAGGCCGATTTTGCGCTTCAATGGGCCGCGCAGACGGCAATCTTGGACGGACGCACTGTTCGCTCGGTCACGGTGAATCAAGAAGAGAGCCCGTCAGCCCCCCCGTCGGGATCTGGGCCCGAAAACCCAATCACGGCGCGGGCGGAGGACCTACTGGTCGCAGCGGGGGTCAACGGCGTTGCCGCGCTGCGTTCGGGGCACCCGGTCTCCCTCCTTCTTGAGGAGGCCGGCGCGGCGGACATGCTCGTCGTGGGCAGCCGTGGGCTCGGGTGGGCTGCGGAGACCTTCTTGGGGTCGGTGAGCCAGCACCTTGCCCGGCATGCGCCCTGTCCAGTGGTCGTCATGCGAAGGCCTGCTCGCCCCGACGCTGCCCGCATCGTCGTCGGCGTCGACGGATCCGCAGAGAGTCTCGCGGCGCTGGAGTTCGCCTGCCAGCGCGCGAAACTCACTGGGGAGGTAGTGGTGGCGGTGCACGCCTGGAAGTCCGGCCCCGTGCAGTTGGACCGATACGGGCAGCTCCCACGAGACCTGGGCAGACGCGCGCAAGACGCCGAAGCCTCGCTCTCCGAGTATGTCGCTGGGGTGCAGCGCGACCATCCCGAAGTGCCAGTGGAACGGGAGACGTTTGCGCTGGCTCCCGAGCATGCCCTGACCCAAGCCTCGGTCAACGCCTCGCTCGTCGTGACTGGATCACGCGGGCGAGGCGCATTCACCGGGCTGCTGCTGGGATCGGTCAGCCACCACCTCTTGCACGAGGCCTGCTGTCCGGTCGCGGTGATCCGCTGAGGACACGGTCCACGAGAAGGCACTGCGAGATGATCAGTGGCCAGGTGGTGCCCCTCATTGGGCATGCTGATGCTCGACTTCGGCCATGGAGCCACGATGGAACCCGAGCCCTCTGAGGAAATCGGTCCGACCCAGCGCCCACCGCACATGTCTGACGCCTGGGCTGAGCAAACCCCACCCGAGCAGAGCCGCGAACTGAGGGTAGAGGACGACGGATCGGTCCCTGAAAAGCACATCAGTCGCTGGACGAATGAAGGCGGCTCATGGCACCAGGAGGATTAGCAACGTCGTTTGAGGCGGCGGACTAACGGATGCACACTGGCCGCCTTGGCACGGTCCCTTCTTTCCACCGCCAGTTTCCTCGGGTGAGCCTCGGGCGCTATGCGGATGAGGTCGTCGAGGCCAGAATGCGTCGTGCCCGACGCCCCAGGTCGCTCAGGTCCACCCGACCAGCGTCGGCGGCAGCCGCCAAACGCGCAGCCAGGTCCAGTGCCTCGTCGAGTTCAGGAGCCGCGATGGCGGACTCCTGGCCCATGTCGCGAAGAATCGTGACCTCGGTTCGCGAGGCGATCAACGGATCGGCGACTCCATCGATCCAGACTCTGGTACGCCGCCCATCCCCACGCTCCTCGCCCGTGATGCGCTCAAGGGCAAAGATGCGGTCCGCACGCGCGAACTTGCCGAAGCCTAAAGCCACCATGCGGGAGTCTGATGCCACGAAACCATTTTGACATCACTCACCGACAACAAGTCCCGTGCTTCATGCGCACGGTGCGCTATGGGCACCCCGCGTCTCTCAGCAGCCGCCTGGAGAGCTTCCCGCCGGACACCTGGACCGAGTCTGGTCAGACGCCGGTCCTACGGCAATCGCCTAGTAGCCGCCAGTTGGCGCCTCACCTCGTCAGCTCGCGGCCCCCTGAGACCGAGATCGTCTCGCCATTGACGTGGTTGTGGGCCGATGAGCCGAGGAAGGCGACTACGTCGGCGACGTCTCGCGGCGTACAGATCCGTCCCGTGGGGGTGCGGGAGCTTTCTGACTCGACCGCGCCCACCATTGTTCGGGCGCGGGCTGACAGGGTGAACCCTGGTCGGACGATGTTGGTCAGCACCCCGTGGCGAGCTTCGCGGACCGCGAGCACGCGGGCGCCCGCCTCCACGGCTCCCTTCGCTGCCGGGTAGGTCAAGCCGCCCGGCATCGGCTGGACGACGATGTCGGTGGAGATGATCACGATGCGTCCCCATCCTCGTTCGCGCATACCCGGCAGCACTCCGTCGACCATGGCGAACGTGCCAGCGACGTTGGTGGCCAAGGCAGCCGTCATCAGGTGACGATCATCCTCATGGCGGGGCCATTGCACCGCGTTGGCGATGAGCACGTCGACGCCGGTCAGGTCGCTGACTGGACCGTCGAGAGGAGCTGGCAACGGTCGCGCGTTCCCGCCACTGGCCACGATGTCCGATGCCAATGACGCGGCACCCTCCGCGTCCGTGTGGTAGCCCAGGAAAACGGCGGCACCTTCGTCGGCAAGTCGGCGGGCGATGGCTGCGCCGATCTCGCCGGTGGCGCCGGTGACCAGTGCGGTCTTGTCCTTCAGCTGGAGATCCATGGATTTACCTTACCGGTTATTTAATAACCGGCTATTGAAATTTGGTCACGGCCTGGCGATCGCTCCCCGTAGGGTGCTCGTGTGAAGCAGGAGGACGCGGAGCGGCTGACTCGCGAGCTGGGCAAGGTTAGTCAGCTGGTGCGGGCGGTCCGGGCGCGAGAGCTTGCTCCTCATGGCCTGCATCCCGGTCAAGACGTCGTGATCTGGCTGCTCGGCCGTCATCCCGACGGTCTTACAGTCCGGCAGATTGCCGAACAGTTGGGCCTGGACGGCCCGAGTGTCACTCGCAGCCTCGCCCGCCTCGACGACCAAGGGTGGTTCACCCGCCGGCCCGTGCCGGGTGACCGCCGCCAGGTGCTCGTACTGCCCACGCGACGGGCCGTTGAACTCGTGGGCCCGATCGAGGGTTCATGGGCGGCCGCTGCGCGAAGTGCGTGCGCGGGAATGACCCAGAAAGAACAACGGTCGTTCCTGGCCGCGCTCGATGGCGTCGTCACGAATCTCAGGGCTGCCCTCGAGCTCCGGCAATGATCTGGCGCTCCCACACGCGCCAATCCGTCAGTGCTGGACGAGGGTTACCGCCGCCTGTCGGACGCGTCGGGGTCGTCGGACATGCCGATGTGCGGGCTCTCCGTCAGGCCGTTCCCCCCAGCAGCCGGACATCCCCGCGGAGCTTCTCGGGCAGGTCGTAGCTGGAGTGCATCGCAAGCTGGGCGGCTCGAGAAACGCAACGCACCGTTACTCCTTCGATCGTTCCCACCCCGGAGATCGTGTCCGGAGGAAGGGGCCAAGGGTCCGTGTGAAACTGGACGACGCCACCCTCGTGGCTGACGTCGATCACGTGCACGTCGATCTCACGCCCGTCTCGGTGGGCATCGACGAAAGCCGAGTCGAACTGCACAGCGTCAACGACGATCGGCTGGCTCTCAGACCATTCGAGTTTCCTGGCGAAGCCGTGACTCTGAACGATCTCTGAGTAGCGTGGAAGGTCGGAGATCCGGACGAGCAGATCCAGGTCTTTATGTGCTCGCGTCACCCGTCCGAGCAGGGCGTCGACGCCCCAGCCGCCCATCACCCAGCACCTGACGCCGTTCTGGTCGAGCAGTTCGTAAAGCGTCAGTGCGTGCTCTACAGACATCGCTCCAGTCATGCACGGAGTCTGCATCCTCGGCAGAGTCGAGGCGACCCGGTATCCCCATCTGCCGCAGATCGCGTGCGCTGCGGCCATCCGGACATGCCGCAGCGAGGGCGACTGTCGAGGCGGTTCCGAGCCATCGGCCGATGTTCAGGCGGCGGTGACCACCTTGGTGACCACCCAGCGGTGCTTGCCGATCTGGCGGTCGCGGGTGAAGCCAGCTCGTAGGTCGACAGGGCGCCGTTGAACAGGAAGCCGGCGGGCACCTGCGTCCCGTCCTCGGGTATCCCTCGACCACGCCGCCACCCGCCTCGGCGATCAGGTCCAGGCACCTCGGATCGCAGTTGTCGACACCCCGGCCCTGCGGTGGCCCTTGCCGACGTAGCAGCAGGCGATACGCCAGTCGGGCAGCTCGCCGAGTCCTTTCTCGTATGCCTTGAGGCTCTTGATCCTCGGCAGCTCGGCGGAGTGTGCCGAACTGGGCCCAACCGACGCAGTCGTCGCCGTCGAAGACGAGCGCCGCGCGATGACGCCGTCGCAACCTTCCACTCCGGCGCACGGCTGAAGGGAAAGACGATCATCAACATTCGCCCGTAAGGACTGGCCAATCCCAAAACTGGGGCGGCTCCAGCCAAGAAGGCCGATGCCCGAAGAGTTTTCGCTCAGCGCCGCTATTGCGACGCCCGGATGCAGCCGCGATCAGCGCTCTGCGGAAGCCGCGCAATGGCTACCGCCCGGAGGCTGAGCGAGTGACTGTGCTGGACCCGGCCGAGTTCGCGGACAGCCAGGTCCCAGTGGAGGACTGAGTCGGCGTGAAGCACGTCGTAGCGGGGCAGCCCGGGGAGGCCGCGCTCCCCGGGTTGGCTCAGACCGGCCGGAGTGGGTGGATGGCGATGTCGCCGACTACGTGACCCTCCGCTGCTGCGAGCGCGGCCGCTATGTCCTCGGTCTGCATGTGGGCGTCGTGGTCGTCCTGGCTCTCCCAGGTCTCGACGGTCACGAAGGTGCCAGGTGTGGCTGCGGACTCGTACAGCTTGAACTCGGCGCAACCACGGTGGCTCTGGGTGGCCGAGGCCAGCCTGGAGAGCGCCTCGCGGATGATCTCCTCAGACCCAGGCTTGGTAGTGAGCTGGGCGACCACGCGTAATTCGGGCATCGGCACTCCTTCGAGCAGGGATCCAGTCCTCCCTCACGCTAGCGACGATGCTCACGAGCGGCTAGGTAGAGGGGCCATGTCCGTTGCAGTCCTACCGCCGCGTCTGCGCGCTCCGGACTGGGCGTCCCCTCAACGTCAACTGCGGGGCACCCGGTTCAGTGCTCGAGAAGGTGCTCGTGCGGCGTAAAGCGCGACCGGAGAAGCCACTAGAACGACTGGTTCGCCCAATGCAACAGGCTCGTAGGCTCGATCCATGACTGTGTACCCGACCGAGGCCACCAATCCTGACGCATTGAGGTACGTCGAGCTCACGCGCCAGCGCAAGGCCCGTTACGTCGCGACCAACCGCCGAGGCGGGTCCATCGAGGTCGGCGAGGGCGACGACGCTGCCTTCACGCCGGTCGAGCTCCTGCTCACCGCCCTCGCTGCCTGCACTGCGATGGATGTCGACTACATCGTTGGCAAGCGGGCCGAGGCCGAGTCGGGCCGGCTCAGCTCCAGCGGTCGCAAGGTCCGCGACGGCGCAGGGAACCACCTCGTCGACCTCAAGGTCATTCTTGACCTGCGCTACCCCGAGGGAGCAGGGGGTGACGCCGCCCGCGCCGCCCTCCCGATGGCGGTGGAGCGGTCCAACGATCGGCTCTGTACGGTCGGCCGGACAGTGCAGATCGCCACCCCGGTCGTGGCCACCCTGGCGGGGCCATCCGAGCCCTCCGACGACTCAGCATGACGACGGGCGGTCGCCATGCCCTGCCAACGCCTGGGCGTGCCTTCCGGTCCTCGCTCGGCCGAGAATCCACCCACAGGCGTGGCGTATGAGGACCGGTCAGCGCGTGGGGTCGACCAGGGTCATGCCTGCGACTGTCACCCGATCGAAGTGGGGCAGCAGTGCGGCTGCATCGTCGAGTCCGATGGTGCGCTCGATCAAGCGTTGCGGCTGGAGGATGCCTTGCTCGATGAGCGTGAGCATGGCGGGGTAGTCGGCTGCGGCCATCCCGTGACTTCCGAGGACATCGAGTTCCCAGCTGATCACCCTGGCCATCGGTAGCCGCGGGTGGCCCTCGACCGGCGGCAGCAGCCCGATCTGGACATGGCGACCCCGACGGCGAAGGCTCAGGATCGCATCAGCGCAGGCGTGCTCGCCGCCTACCGCATCGACGGTGACGTGGCTGCCACCGTTCGTCACATCGGCGACAGCCGCCGGGATGTCTCTGCCGTCGGCACGCACCGTGTGCTCCGCGCCGAGCTCAGAGGCAACGGCGAGCGCCTCGAGGTTCCGATCCACAGCGACCACCCGGGCACCCAGGGCACGGGCGATCATCACCACGCTCAGCCCCACGCCGCCGGCACCGACCACGGTCACCCACTCCCCCTCGGTGACCCGTGCACGCCCGACCAGGGCGCGGTACGCCGTGGCGAACCGGCATCCGAGGCTGGCCGCAACGGTGAAGTCGACCTGCTCCGGGAGGCCCACGACGTTCGTGTCTGCTGCGTGCAGGGCGACGTACTCGGCGAACGATCCCCAGTGCGTGAAGCCTGGCTGGTGCTGAGCCGGACAGACCTGAGCGTCTCCGGCCCGACACCACTCGCAGCGACCGCAGCCGCAGACGAACGGGACGGTCACCCGGTCCCCGACGCGCCATCGGCTGACCTGTTCACCGACCTCGACCACCACTCCCGCAAGCTCGTGACCCGGCACGTGCGGGAAGACGATCTCCTCGTGTCCCGCCCACGCGTGCCAATCGCTACGGCACACTCCCGTCGCCATCACCCGGACCACCACGCCGCCGACCGGGGCCGTGGGGTCGGCCACCTCTCGAACCTCCGGCTGGGCTCGAACGGCATCCAGGACAACGGCGCGCACCGGTACAGCCTCTCAGCCAGCACCCCTCGAGTCAGCGGGTAGCAGCTGAGACGGCAGCAATGCCCGCGAACCCCAAGCGCCGGTCCACGTGCCCCTTGAGCCGCTGTGCATTTTCGCGAAGAGTTCTTCGGAATATCGCGAAGACCCCGTGGTGGTGGTGGAGCTGGCGGGAATCGAACCCGCGTCCTGTGGCGCCGTACCAGGTCTTCTCCGGGTGCAGTTCGTGATGTCGCGTTTCTCGGCCTCGGCACTCCCACGAACAGGTTGCCGACAGGCCCAGTCAGGATGAAGTCCCGGTCGACCCTCCTGACAGGAGTCGACCAGCAAGTCCCCTAAATGAGATCAGGTTCCGGGACGGAGACGGATGCCCGGTCTGACCCTTCGATCACTGCTCAGGCAGCGAGAGCGAAGTCAGTGCGATTTGAGTCGGCACTTGTGGTTTCCAGCGAACGTTTACGAGATGACGCTGGCTTCTCGACCCGCTTCTCCTGGGACCAACGTCCCCAGTCGAAACCAATCAGCCCCTCTTGAGTTGTTCCAGTCAGTCTAACGGTCTCGACCGGCCAACTCATTCCGGTTTCGGCTGACCTCAGATCAGCTCGGCTCCGACGCCCTCGAGCAGCTGCACGGCCTGCCGCTTCCCGCGGCCCCAGTCGGCGAGGGAGAAGGTCTCCTTGGTGTTGACCTGGATCCCGGTCTCGGTCGGGGTCGAGGCAGTCAGTGCCGCCGTGAGCTGGGAACCCCACGAGAACGCCGACATGCCCTTCGTGAAGACGAGCTGCTGCGGCACGCTCTCGTGCTCGGAGATCGACCCACCCCTGCTCCGCTGCCACGCGCCTGATCTCCGTGGCGGTCTCGTCGAGGGGGCGCTCGATGGTGCCGTGCATCTGTGCCATGAATTGCTCCTTCGGCTGGTGGGGTCAGCCTGCCCGGGGTGCCGGGCGGTGTCCAGATCCTCCGACCTACTGGGCGGCGCGGGCGTAGCGCTCGGAGATGCGGCGTACGGCGTCGGCGAGGTCGGGTGAGTCCTCGACCTCGAAGTCGGCGTCGAGGGCGCCGAGCCAGAAGGCGATGTCGGCTGGAGTGCGCGCGCCGATCTGCACGCGGCAGCGGTCCTCGCCGAGCGGCTCGATCGACCCCTGCGTCCAGGAGCCCATCCGCTGCTCGACGAAGGACGCCGGCGCGTGGACCAGCACCCGACCGGTGACCTTCATCTGCACCTGGCGGGTCTTGCTGGCGACGTACGCCGCGACGTCCTCGGCCGGCAGCTCGCGCAGCCGGAAGCGATGGCCGACCGACCGGGTCTGGCTCATCCGGTCGCAGCGGAAGGTGCGCCAGTCGTCGCGCTCGAGGTCGAAGGCGACGAGGTACCAGCGCATCCCCCAGTTCACGAGCCGGTAGGGCTCGACGCGTCGCTCGGTCGCGGAGCCGGTGTAGTCGGAGTAGGCGAACCGCACGACCTCGCGGTCGCGTGCGGCCGCCGCGACCATGGCGAGCAGCTTGCCCTCGACGTCGGGACCGCGCCGGCGACCGGCCACCCGGACGGTGTGCGCCTGCAGGGCGTCGACGCGTCCGCTCAGCCGCTTCGGCAGCACCTGCAGCAGCTTGGTCAGCGCGCGCAGCGCGGTCTCCTCCATCCCGTCGACGGCTCCCCCGCTGGCGGTGCTCAGCGCGACCGCCACCGCGACGGCCTCGTCGTCGTCGAGCAGGAGCGGCGGCATCGCGGCGCCGGCGGAGAGGCGGTAGCCGCCGACCGAGCCGCGGCTGGCGAGCACCGGGTAGCCCAGCTGCCGCAGCCGCTCGACGTCGTTGCGCACCGTTCGCTGGGTGACACCGAGCCGGCGGGCGAGCTCGGGACCGGGCCACTCGCGCGGTGTCTGCAGCAGGGAGAGCAGCCGCAGCAGCCGTCCGGAAGTCTCTGACATGTCTTCGAGAATAGGTGATCATCAGGAAGGAAACGTTCCTGATGCGCTCCTAGCGTGAGCGTCATGACAACCCTCCTCGAACCCCCGGTCAGCAACCTCGACCACGAGCACCGAGACCCCGGCCCCGCCACTGATGTGGGCCGGCTTCTCGGTGATCCTCTCCGCCCTGATCCTCAACATCCTCGACTCGACGATCGTCAACGTCGCGGCTCCGTCGATCCAGGCCGACTTCTCGATGAGTACGGCGGCCCTCGAGTGGGTCGCCGCGGCGTACACCCTGGCCCTCGCGATCGGGCTGATGTGCGGAGCCCGGCTCGGCGACATGTTCGGACGCAAGCGGATGCTGATGATCGGCCTGGTCGGCTTCGTCACCGCCTCGGCGTTCTGCTCGTTCGCGTGGTCCGGCGACGTGCTCGTCGCCTCCCGTGCCGTGCAGGGACTCGCCGCCGCGCTGATGGTGCCGCAGTGCTTCGGGCTCATCCGCGACGTGTTCCCGGCCCAGCAGATCGGCAAGGCGTTCGCCGCGCTGGGTCCGGTGATCGGCCTCTCCACGGTGCTCGGTCCGGTCGTGGCCGGGCTGCTGATGAAGGCCGACCTGTTCGGCAGCGACTGGCGCGCGCTGTTCCTGATCAACCTGCCGGTCGGCGTCTTCGCGGTCGTGTTCGGCAGCCGGGTGCTGCCGGACAACCCGCCCGCCCACGCGGGTCTGCGGCTCGACGGTGTCGGCACGGCGCTGCTGGCGACGGTGAGCTTCCTGCTGGTCTTCCCGCTGGTGGACGGGCGCACGCAGGGCTGGCCGGTCTGGATGTTCGTGCTGCTCGCCGCGGCGGTGCCGATGCTGGGCGTGTTCGTGGTGCACCAGCGGGCGCGGCTGCGCGACGGCCGGTCGCCGCTGGTCGAGGTCAGCGTGCTGCGCAAGCGCTCCTACGTCTCCGGCATCGTGTTCACGCTGGTGTTCTTCGGCAGCATCGTCGGCTTCTCCCTGACCACCGGGCTGTTCCTGCAGATCGGCCTGGGCTTCGGTCCGATGCACGCGGCCCTCTACCTCGCCGCGATGGCCGTCGGTGCGTTCGTCGGCTCCGGTGTCGGCGCCTGGGCCGCGACCGCGGTCGGCCGGCCGATCCTGCACATCGGGCTGACGATCATGGCCCTCGGGTCGGCCGTGCTCTACGTCTCGCTGCGGGCCTCGGACGGCGACGTCGGGATGCTCACGCTGGCACCCGGGCTGTTCCTCTTCGGCACCGGCATGGGGATGATCTTCGTCCCGCTGTTCAGCATCATCATGGGCGAGGTCGACGACCACGAGGTCGGCTCGGCCACCGGCCTGCTCGAGTCGCTGCAGCAGCTCGGCGCCTCGCTCGGGGTCGCGGCCCTCGGGACCCTGTTCTTCGACAAGCTGGCCCTCGAGGACGGCGGACCCGTCGCTGCCATGACGAGCGGACGTCACCTGGTGGCGGCCGAGGACACCTTGCTGCTGGTGATCGGACTCGTCGCCGTGGCGTGGGTCATCGGCTGGCTGCTGCCCCGAAAGGCGCGCGAGCTGGTCTGACGTGCACTCCGCCCGTCACCGCGTCAGAGGGTCAGTGGTTGCTCCACTCGCGCCCGAACCAGCGCCGGATCCGGCTCGACCCGAACTCCGCCTTGTCGGCCACGAGCAGGTCGGAGGGCGCCTCGAACTCTCCGTGCGGCGCCTGCCCGTTGCGGAAGGTGACCTCGACGCTTGGCGACCCGGTCGTCACCGAACTCGAGGTAGCAGGTGCCGCGACCGTCGTACGTCGAGGAGGCCGTGTCCTCGCGGTGCCGGGCGATGATCCGCTCGGCCACGACGGCGGCCTGGCGCTCGGCGTACACCCCGGCCTTGGGGGTGCCGATGCTCGTCACGTCGCCGACGGCATAGACATCGGGGTACGCCGTCTCGAGGGTCAGCTGGTCGACCGGGATCCAGCCGTCGACACACAGCCCGGAGTCCTGGACGACCTGCGGTGCCCGGTGGACGGGGACGCCGAGGAACAGGTCGAAGGGCATCTCGTCGCCGTCGGCGAGCACCGCGACCTGCCGGCCGGGGTCCAGCGAGCGGACGATCCGCTCGGGGTGCCAGGCGATGCCGCGCTCGGCGAAGGCGGCGAGCAGCGCCTGCGACGCGTCCGGAGACGGCGGGATCGGACGGCCGAGCGGCATCACCAGGGAGATCTCGCTGCGGTCCCGCAGTCCGCGCCGGGTGAGCAGGTCGTGGACCAGCAGGGCCGTCTCGCTCGGCGCGGGTGGGCACTTGAACGGCGTCGAGGTGACGCCGACCACCACGTGCCCACCGTCGAAGCGCTCGAGAACCTCCCGTCCGGCGAAGGCGCCGGCCACGGTGTAGAACTCGTGCCCGGCCTCGAGCAGCCCGGGCGTCGCCGAGGGGTGCAGGTCCGCGCCGAGCGCGACGACCATGACGTCGCCGTCGTACTCGCCGGCGTCGGTCTCGACCCGACGGGCCTGCGGGTCGATGGACCGGATCGTGGTCTGCACGAACTGCACACCGGGCTTGATCACGTCGCGGTAGGCGTGCTGCACGGCCGCGGCCGTCGTACGCCCGAACATCACGTCGAGCTTGGAGAAGCCGAAGACGAACCCCTCGGCCTGGTCGATCAGCACCACCTCGACCTCGTCGCCGAGCTGCTCGGAGAGCCGCGTCGACAGCTCGAGTCCACCAAATCCCGCACCCAGCACCAGTACTCGCACGGGTGCGAATCTACGGCCTCGCGAGGCCGTCCTGGGCCTACTCTGGCTCGGTGTACCGACTCCTCCCTTTCGTCCTCCTGCCGCTGCTCCTGCTCGCGCTCGCCGCGCCCGCGTCGGCGCGCGAACCGCTGCCGGTCGGGACCGACCTCGACTACCAGCTCGGCGGTGCCCGCTCGGTGCCGGCGAACGTCGGGATCGTGGTGCGCGACCGCAAGGCGCCTCCGGTCGCCGGTCGTTACAACGTCTGTTACGTGAACGGCTTCCAGACCCAGACCGACGAGCGCCGCTTCTGGAACAAGCGCCCGGGGCTGATCCTGAAGCGGCACGGACACCGCGTCATCGACAGTGCGTGGGGCGAGTGGCTGCTGGACATCCGGACGCCGCACAAGCGGCAGCGGTTGGCGGGCATCATGCGCACCTGGGTCCGCGGGTGTGCCGCGCACGGGTACGACGCCGTCGAGTTCGACAACCTCGACTCGTTCACCCGCAGCCACCACCTGCTCAAGCGCCGCCAGGCCGTGGCCTACGCGCGGCTGCTCGTCCGGGCCGCGCACAACGCGGGCCTGTCCGCCGGCCAGAAGAACTTCGCGGAGTTCAACGGCCGCACGGTGGGCTACGACTTCGCGATCGCCGAGGAGTGCGGCCGCTACCGCGAGTGCAGCTCCTACACCTCGCACTACGGCCGGCGGGTGCTGTCGATCGAGTACCGCCGGGTCGACTTCCGGTGGACCTGCGACCACTTCGGCGCGCAGCTCCCCGTCGTGCTCCGTGACCTGGACCTGACACCGCACGGCGTCCGCGAGTGGTGCTGAGGCGTCAGTCGGGACGACCGAAGAGCTCGACGCCGTTGTGCCAGCAGACGCGGCGCAGCCAGTCCTCCCCGAGCCGGGGGTGCCGCTCGCTGACGCGGACGAGGCCGTCGAGCTGCTCGAGGTAGGGGTACGGGATCGTCGGGAAGTCGCTGCCGAAGAGCACGCGGTCGCCGAGGTCGGCGAGCCGCGGCAGCAGCTCGTCGGGGTACGGCGCCTCGGAGTCGAAGAACGTGGTGAACACCATCGTCGTGTCCAGCCGGGTGTTCTCGTGGGCCTCGACGAGCGCGAGGAACTCGGCGTACTCCGGCGCGCCCATGTGGGCGACCACTGCGGTCAGCCGCGGGTGCCGCTCGAGCAGCCGCTCGAGGTGCTGCGGGCCGGTGAACTCGTTGCCGACCGGGCCGGAGCCGACGTGGATGACGACCGGGGTGCCGGCGTCCTCGATCGCGCCGAAGGCCTCGTCGAGGAGCGGGTCGTCGAGGCGGAACTCCCCCACCTGCGTGTGCAGCTTGAACACCTCGACGCCGTCGTCGATCAGCGCCCGCACGTAGGCGGCCGATTCGGGCTCGGGGTAGAACGTCGCGGACCAGAGGCACTCCGGCACGTCCGCGGCGAAGTCACGCGCCCAGTCGTTGAGGAAGGCGGCCACTCCCGGGCGATGGGCGTAGGGCAGCGCGCTGAACCGTCGTACGCCGAAGGAGCGGAGCTGTTCGACGCGCTCCTCGTGGCTGCCGCGGTAGCGGATCGGCCACTCGCGACCGATCTTCGGGCCGGCCAGGTCGAACTGCTCCCAGACGCGCTTCTGGATGTTCGGCGGCAGGAAGTGCACGTGCACGTCGAACAGGCCGGGGAGGCCGAGGTCCTGCCAGAAGGCGCGCGTCTCCTCGACGGGCTCGGTGTCGGCTGGACTCAATCCATGCCCTTGAGCTGGCGGCCGAGGGCCTGCTGCTTCTCGCGGTTGGCCTGCTTGGCCGCGAGCGCGTGGCGCTTGTCGTAGGTCTTCTTGCCTCGGGCCAGGGCGAGCTCGACCTTCGCCCGGCCGTCCTTGAAGTAGAGCGAGATCGGGATCAGCGTGTAGCCGCGCTCGTTGACGCGGCTCTCGAGCTTGTCGATCTCGTGGCGGTTGAGCAGCATCTTGCGCACCCGCCGCGGCTCGTGGTTGGTCCAGGTGCCCTGGGTGTACTCCGGGATGTGCACGCCGTGCAGGAACGCCTCGCCGTTGGTGATCTCGGCGAACCCGTCGACGAGGGTCGCTCGACCGGCGCGCAACGACTTCACCTCGGTGCCGACGAGCACCAGTCCGGCTTCCATGGTGTCGTCGATGTGGTAGTCGTACCGCGCCTTGCGGTTCTGCGCGACCAGCTTGCGCCCCTGCTCCTTCGGCATGCCGGCCATCCTCTCAGGAGGACAACCGCGGTTGCTCAGCGCCGCGTACTCGCGGGTGGCAGTTCATGCACTTTCGGGTGGTTGCGAGACGGCCCGATCGACCATGATTCCCCGGTCAGCCGGGGAACCGACGCCCTCACATGTAGTGCATCGGGTCGACCGGGTTGCCGTCGAGCAGCACCGTGAAGTGCAGGTGGCAGCCGGTCGACCAGCCGGTGGTGCCGGCGTAGCCGAGGGTCTCGCCGCGGCGGACGTGGGCGCCGGTGCCGACGCGGTAGGACGTCGCGTGGTTGTAGACGACCGTCATGTTCTTGCCGTTGACGCGACCGAGGTCGAGGTAGAGGCGGTGGCCGTAGACGTCGGACCACACCTCGGAGATGACGTGGCCGGAACCGGCGGCGCGCAGGTGGGTGCCGCAGGGGGCGTGGAAGTCGGTGCCGTCGTGCAGGCCCCAGTAGTGGTAGATCGGGTGCTCGCGCCAGCCGTACGGCGAGGTGACGTACCCGGGCACCGGACGGAACAGGAAGCCACCCGTGCTGCCGCTGTAGCCGCCGTGCTGGCGGCGTGACCGCTCGATGATCAGCTGGCGGATCCGGTTCTCCTGCTTCTTCGCGACCCGCAGCTGGCGCTGGTCGGCGCGGTGGGCGCGGGTGGCCGCGGCCTCCGCGGCGCGCGCCCGCACGACCAGGGTGGCGACCGCGGCACGGGCCTCGGCGGCCGAGTGCTCGAGCCCTTCCTTGCGGACGAGGTTCTCGGCCGCGGCCCGGCGCTGCACGGCGACCGCGGCTCGCATCTGCTCGACCTTCGTCTCCTGGGCCGCCAGCTGGGCACGGGCCGTCTTGAGCGAGTCGAGGAGCGTGGTCTGCCGCGACATCAGCGAGGTCACGGTGTTCATCTGCGTGGTCACCTCGGCGGGGTCCTGCGAGGTCAGCATCACCGAGAGACCCATCAGCGCCGGGTCGCCGTTGGCGTAGTTGCTGGCCGCGAGCCGACCGATCGCCGCACGCTGGTCGACCACGCGCTGGCGTGCGGTGTCGAGGGCCGCGCGTGCCAGGGCGAGCTGGTGCTCGGCCGCCTGGAGCCTGGCCTGCATCTGGGCGTCGACCCGGGCCGCGGCGTCGGCGGCCTTCTGCGCGACGGCGAGGCGGCGCTGCGCGGAGGTGAGCGCCGTACGCGCGCTGTTGAGTCGCTTCGCCGCGGCCACGAGCGCCTTGCTCGACTCGTCGAGGTCGCCCATGGCGCTGCGGACCTGGCTGTGCGCCTGGCGCTGCTTCTTCTTGAGCTTGTCGTCAGCGGCGGCGAGCGGCATCGCCGCGGTGACGGCCGCGAGGGCGAGTGCCGTGCAGGCAGCCACCATCCGGAACCGGGCCGGATTCTTGGTGACTCTGGGGAAGGGTCGGAGCACCGGGGAAGCCGTTCAGTATGGGGAAGTGAACCGCTTGACCGTAACCGACGGACGTCACACTTTGAGGTATTTGCGCGTCATCACGAGTGTCGGGATCAGCGTGAGCAGCACGCCGATGATCGCGATGCCGCCGATCGCCACGAAGGCGTCCTGCCAGTCGACCCATTCCACGATGTTGGAGCTCGGCCTGAGCTTGCCGTAGATGACGAACTCCATGAACGCGAGCACGGCCAGCGACGACAGCACGATGCCCACCAGGGCAGCGACGAGCGTCTCCATCAGGAACGGCAGCGAGATGTAGAGGTTGGAGGCCCCGACCAGCCGCATGATGCCGATCTCCTTGCGGCGGGCGAAGGCAGCGAGCCGGATGGTGTTGCCCACCTGCAGGATCGCGGCCACGAGCAGGAACGCCGCGATCGAGATGGCGCCCCACTTCATCACCGTGATCCAGAAGTAGATCGGCTTGAGCACCTGGCGCAGGTCACGGACGGCCGCGACGCCCTGGGTGTTGGAGAGTGCGGTCTCGACGCCGCGGTACTTGTTGGGGTCCTTGAGCTTGACCCAGTAGGACTCCTGCATGTCCGCGGCGGTGACCGTGGAGTAGATCTCCTGCTCGGACTTGTCCTTGTCGATGTAGACGCGCTTCCAGGTGTTGAACGCCTGGTCCTTGCTCTGGTGGTAGTACGACGCCACCTCGGCGTTCTTGTCGATGATCCCGCGGATCGCCGCCTTCTGCTCGGGCGTCACGTCACCGGTGCAGTTCGACACCTTGCTGTTCTGGTTGCACATGAAGACCGTGATCTGGAGCTTGCTCCCCCAGAACTTCTCGGCCTTGTCGGCCTGCGCGTTCAGCAGCAGGCCCATGCCCACGAGGGTGAGCGAGACGAAGATCGTCACGATCAGGGCGATGGACATCGACACGTTGCGTCGCAGTCCGGTGCCGGTCTCGGAGAACACATATCGCAGCTGCATGGGGGGAAGAAGCTCCTCTTAGTGCTGGTAGCCGTAGACGCCGCGCGCCTGGTCGCGGACCACGCGACCGTCGTCGAGCTCGATCACTCGCTTGCGCATCTGGTCGACGATGCTTGCGTCGTGGGTGGCCATCAGGACGGTGGTGCCCGTGCGGTTGATCCGGTCGAGCAGCTTCATGATCCCGACGCTGGTGTTGGGGTCGAGGTTGCCGGTGGGCTCGTCCGCGATCAGGATCTGCGGCCGGTTCACGAACGCGCGGGCGATCGCCACCCGCTGCTGCTCGCCGCCGGAGAGCTCGTCGGGCATCCGCTGGCCCTTGCCCTCGAGGCCGACGAGCTCGAGGGTCTCGGGGACGACCTGGTTGATGTGCGCGCGCGGCTTGCCGATCACCTGGAGCGCGAACGCGACGTTCTGCGACACGGTCTTGTTGGGCAGCAGCCGGAAGTCCTGGAACACGGTGCCGATCTGACGTCGCAGCGCCGGCACCTTCCAGCTGCGCAGGCGGTTCAGGTCCTTGTCGGCCACGAAGACGTGCCCCTGGGTCGTCCTGGTCTCGCGCAGCACCAGCCGCAGGAAGGTCGACTTCCCGGAGCCGGACTCGCCGACGAGGAAGACGAACTCGCCCTTGTCGATGTCAGCGGTCACGTCGACCAGCGCCGGCTTGGTGTGGCCGGGATAGGTCGAGGTGACGTTCTCGAATCTGATCACGTGTGGCCTGGCCGGTGTGGGGGATGGGGGAAGGCACGCGAAACGCGTTCGCGTCCGGCCGCTAGCGAGCATAGGTGAGCAGCCCTACGGTTGAGCGCATGCTGGAAACGTCGGCCCGTCGCCTCGCCTGTGTGGCCGTCGCCTTCCTCCTCGCGACGGGTTGCTCCGAGGACGACGACGACGCCGCCGAAGCCGTCACCGACCCCGTTGGCCAACCTGAACACGGCCGCCATCGAGATCCCGAGGATCGAGTTCTGCAAGCTCGTCCCGGACGTCAGCGGTGCACGACGCCCTGGGCGCCAAGCCGGACTCCTCCTCGTCGTACCGCAACGGCGACGAGGTCGACGTGCCCGGACGTCGGCAAGGAGGTGGTCCACGAGATCGGCTGCTCCTGGAGCACCGACGACGGCGCCGCGGCCCGCGCCTGGGTGTTCGCGCGACCGGTCGACGCGGCCTTCGCCCGCGCGGCGATCGCGTCCAGCCGGAAGACCGACGGGTGCCGGGTCGCCGACGGTCCGGCGTACGGCGAACCCAGCGTGACCCAGACCTGTCGCGAGCCGGACGGCTCGACCCGCGTCCGGCACGCCGGCCTGTTCGGCCAGACCTGGCTCAGCTGCGAGGTGGCCGACCCCACCGACGGCGTGCCCGCCGTACGCGAGCGCGCCGACCAGTGGTGCGTCGAGGTGGTCAACGCCCTCAACACCGGCGGCTGACGCAAACGTCACGACTCGGGCAGACCGTGATGGACTAGGACAGTTCATCGAACTGTTATCGCAATCAATTGCTATTTTCCCCTTTTGTCATGTTTTGCCGGAAATCTGACTCTGGTCCGATCTCGGTTGCCGGGCATAACCTTCCCCGTGCGGTGCCGCCGGGCGCCGCATCGTTGTGGGGAAGGGAACCTCGGCATGACGAGACGACGCTGGGCAGCAGGGATCGCCGGAGCACTGGTGGTGGCAGGGAGCGCCGCGGTCCTGCCGGGCACACCGACCACGGCCGCACCGCCGCCGTCCCCCACCACCAAGGACGCCGGCAACCGCGCCCTCGGCGGCGGCCTCGGCCGTCTGGCGGCCCAGTCGGAGGCGCCTCGCGCCAAGTCCTTCGCCGCACCGCAGGGCGTCCACCTCGACCCCAACGCGACCGCCGTCCGCGACGACCAGGGCCGGGTGCTCGTCCAGGTCA
The DNA here is from genome assembly GCA_963797505.1 of uncultured Actinomycetota bacterium. Lineage (GTDB taxonomy): Bacteria > Actinomycetota > Actinomycetes > Propionibacteriales > Nocardioidaceae > Marmoricola. The sequence continues at coordinate 132,366 of CAWCQB010000012.1, forward strand.
CCCCGCAGGCCGGGGTCGACCGGGCCGCGTTCCGCAAGCAGGTCGAGTCCCAGGGCATGTCCGTGGAGGGCGTCGACAGCGACACCGGCACCATCGAGGGCTACCTGCCGCTCGACTCGGTCAACGACGTGGCGGCGCTGAAGGGCACCGGCACCATGGCCCAGTCGGTCCGGCCCATCACGCGCGTCGGCAAGGTGACCAGCCAGGGCGTCGTGCAGCAGCGCGTCGACAAGGTCCTCGGCAAGAACATCACCGGCAAGGGCATCACCATCGGCGTGCTCTCCGACTCCTACGACCTCGCGAAGTTCACCCACCAGGGAACCCCGCTCACGATCCACGCCGCCCAGAACGTCAAGTCCGGCGACCTGCCGGGCAAGGGCAACGCGGCCTACCCGTCACCCGTGGTGGTCCTCGAGGACGCCGACGACGACGGCACCGGCGTCTTCGACGAGGGCCGGGCGATGCTCGAGATCATCCACGACATGGCCCCGGCCGCGAAGCTCTGCTTCGCCACGGCGTGGAACAGCGAGACCGGCTTCGCCGACAACATCCGCAAGCTCGCGGACAAGAAGGGCAAGTGCGGGGCCGACGTCATCGTCGACGACGTCGCCTACGCCGACGAGCCGATGTTCTCCGACGGCATGGTCGGCGACGCGATCGACGACGTGGCCGCCAAGGGCGTGCACTACTTCACCGCCGCCGGCAACGACGGCGAGGACATGGCCTGGAACTCCAAGGTCCACCTCATCCCCGCCAAGACCGGCCTGAAGGGCACCAACCTCGACTTCTCGCAGGTCGACCCCGCGCTCTACGACGGCGGGCTCCAGGACATGAACCCCGGCTCCGGCACCGACGTCGCCCAGACCATCCGGCTCGGCGACAGCGACGAGGGCGCCCAGTTCAACCTCCAGTGGGACGACCCCTACGACGTCGACGGCGCGACCTACGGCAACCCGCTGTTCACCGCCAACGGCGAGCTGACCACGGCCACGTCCTCGAAGACCTACACCTACAACGCCACCGTCGGCGCAGGTCGGCAAGCAGCTGGAGTTCCGCACCGACGGCGTCCCGTCGGGCACCACCGACCTGGTGCTGGAGGTGACCGACCCCGACGGCAACAGCAGCGGGCGAGATCGACACCGACACCTCGCCGGAGACCTTCGTGACGACCATGCCCGAAGGCCGGCGCCTACAAGATCACCGTCACCGGCTTCGACGGCGCCACCGGCCCGTTCATCGTCACCGTGCGGCAGGTGCTGTCGCCCTCCAAGGATCAGCACCGACTTCAACGTGCTGCTGTTCGACGCCGACGGCAACTACCTCGGCGCCTCGGCCGACAACAACCCGCTCAGCGGGCGTCCCTACGAGATCGCCGGGCATCGGCGGTGCCGGGCGACATCCAGATGGTGATCTCCCGCTCCGGCACCGGCCCGGTCGGCGCCACCATGCTGCGCAACATCTGGCAGGGCGACGCCTACCAGGTCGAGTACAACGACCCGCTGTCCGCGGCGTTGTACGGGCACGTGCTGGCCAAGGGCGCGACGGCCGTGGCGGCGTACGACCCGTTCAAGCCGTACCTGCCCGAGCCGTACACCTCGCCCGGCGGCAAGCTGCCGATCCTACTTCGACTCGGCGGGCAACCGCTACGCGAAGCCGCAGATCCGCACGGCGCCGCAGGTGGCCAGCACCGACCGTGCGAACTCGACCTTCTTCGGCTCCAACGAGGACCCGCGCGACCCGGACAACTTCCTCAACTTCGGCGGGACCAGCGCCGCGGCACCGCACGCTGCGGCGATCGCAGCCCTGGTGCTGCAGAAGGCCGGTGGCCCGAAGTCGCTGAGCCCGACCGCGCTGCGGACGCGTCTCGAGGCCGCGACGTTCGACCACGACCTCGACCCGATGACCGCCACGGCGGTCGCCAGCGGGTTGAAGATCACGGCGTTCGGGTCCGGCGGGCGCGAGATGCTCGACACCGACCCGGGCTCGCTGAACGACCCGAACTTCTTCACGGTGACCTACTCCGGCAAGTCCCCGCTGAAGGCGCTCACCTTCAAGGGCGAGACCGCCAGCCCCACGGCGCTCGGCACGCGTACCGCGGGCAAGTCCGACGGGATCGTCTTCGACAAGCGGCGCCTACACCGGCATCCCGCCGTACGGCGGCCAGGGCTTCCCGTTCACGATCGGGTCGGTCTCCGGTGGGCTCTCGAAGGGCTCGGTCACGCCGGTCTACTCGGTGCCGGGCGGCGGCCAGTCGGTCACCGGCCAGTACCGCCACCTGACGCTGAACTTCGCCTCCGGGCTGAAGAGCGGCCAGGGCCTGCAGTTCGGCATCGACCGTGACCTCGCGATCTCCGGCTACGGCGGGTCCAACGAGGGCAACGCGCCGACGAGCTCGGTGGCGCGGTGTTCCTGCCGCAGGGCACGGCCGACACGCACGGCCTGACCTACGTCGCCGAGCTGGCCAACGGCACGCGGATCACCGGCATGCTGCAGCAACAAGCTCGGGCACGGCTGGACCCCGGTCGACGGCTACGGGATGATCAACGCCGAGAAGGCCGTGCTGGGCCACTGATCGGCTCACTCCTCGGGGAGGGCATGCTGGGGGACTCCCCCAGCTCGCCCTCCCCGAGGAGTTCTCATGTCCACGTCACGCCAGGTCCGGCTCGCCCGTCGACCCGAGGGTGAGCCCACCGACGACACCTTCGCCTTCGAGGAGCACGAGCTCCCGGACCTCGAGGACGGCCAGCTGCTGCTGCGCGTCGTCTACCTCTCCCTGGATCCCTACATGCGCGGCCGGCTGAGCGACGCCGCGTCGTACGCCGACCCGGTCGCGATCGGTGACGTGATCGTCGGCGGCACGGTCTGCGTCGTCGAGGAGTCGCGCGATCCGTCGTACGACGTGGGCGACGTGGTGCTCTCCTACTCCGGCTGGCAGACCCACGCGATCGCCGATGCCGGCCACGTGCGCAAGCTCGATCCGTCGAGCGCGCCGATCTCCACGGCGCTCGGGGTGCTCGGCATGCCCGGGTTCACGGCGTACGCCGGACTGCTGGAGATCGGCAAGCCGCAACCCGGCGAGACCGTCGTGGTGGCGGCCGCGACCGGCCCCGTCGGATCGGCCGTGGGCCAGATCGCCAAGGTCAAGGGTGCCCGCGCCGTCGGGATCGCCGGCGGCGAGAAGAAGCGCCAGGCGCTGCTCGACGAGTTCGGCTTCGACGTCGCCCTCGACCACCGCTCCCCCACGTTCGCCGACGACCTGGCCGCGGCCGTGCCCGACGGCATCGACGTCTACTTCGAGAACGTCGGCGGACCGGTGACCCGCGAGGTCCTGCGGCACGTGAACCTCTACGCCCGGATGCCCGTCTGCGGCCTGGTCGCGGACTACAACGCCGCCGGCGCGCCCGAGGGCCGCGACCGGCTGCCCGGGTTCATGCGACTGGTGCTCACCAAGAGCCTCCAGGTGCGCGGCTTCATCCAGGGCGAGTTCGTGAAGTCCCACACCCGCGACTTCGTCCGCGACATGTCGGCCTGGGTGGCCGACGGCTCGGTGCGCTACCGCGAGGACGTCGTCGAGGGACTCGACGCGGCACCCGAGGCGTTCCGCGGCCTGCTCACCGGCGCGAACTTCGGCAAGCTCCTGGTCCGGGTCTCGCCCGACCCGACCCAGTAGCCCGCCTGAGCCTCCGTCCTCAGACCTTGGCGTAGGTCTCGTCGAGGTTGATGTCCGACCGGCTCCGGTCGGCCATCAGCGCGACCGCGACGATGGTGATCACCGAGCAGCCGAGCACGGCCCAGGCGATCGAGTAGACCGACCCGGTGTGCTGGAGCAGGTACGTCGCGACGAGCGGTGCCGGGCCACCGGCCACCACCGAGGCGAGCTGGTAGCCCAGTCCCGCGCCGGCGTACCGCAGCGACGTCGGGAACGACTCCGCGATCAGCGAGGCCTGCGGGCCGTACTGCATCGCGTGCGGGATCAGCGCGATGAACATGGCGAGGAAGGCCAGCCCGGCCACCCCGCTGTCGAGCGCGGCGAACAGCACGAACCCGTAGACGCCGGTCAGCGCTGCGCCGGCGAGATAGATCTTCTTGCGGCCGACCGTGTCGGAGAGGTGGCCGAAGAACGGCACCGCGATCAGCTCGACGCCGGCTGCGGACAGGATGCCCGCCAGGGCGAACGTCTTCGTGTAGCCCTGCTCCTCGGTGAGGTAGGTCAGCGTGAACGTGGTGATCACGTAGAACGGCGCCTGCTCCGACATCCGCGCGAACGCGCTGAGCAGGATCGGCTTCCAGTGATCCTTGATCACCTCGATCGACGGCAGCCGGCTGATCTTGTTCTCCTTCAGCCGCTGGGCGAACATCGGGGTCTCCAGGATGCGGAGCCGGATGTAGAGACCGATGCCGACCAGCACGATGCTGAACAGGAACGGGATCCGCCAGCCCCACGACGTGAACTGGTCGTCGGTGAGGAGCCAGCTCATGATGTAGAGGAAGCCGGTGCCGAGGATCAGGCCGAACGCCACTCCCAGCTGCGGGAGGCTGGCCATGAACCCGCGTCGCTTCTGGTCGCCCCACTCCATCGAGAGCAGCACCGAGCCGCTCCACTCACCACCGACGGCGATGCCCTGCACCAGGCGCAGCAGCACGAGCAGCAACGGGGCTGCCTTGCCGATCGAGTCGGCGCCGGGCAGCACACCGACCAGCGTGGTGGCGATACCCATCATCAGCAGCGTGACGATCAGCGTGGCCTTGCGGCCGATGCGGTCACCCCAGTGGCCGAAGATGAACGCTCCGACCGGTCGCGCGGCGAAGCCGATGGCGTAGGTCGCGAACGACTCCAGCCGTCCGGCGTACGTCGAGGACTCGGGGAAGAACAACGCCGGAAAGACCAGCGCTGCGGCGGTGTTGTAGAGGAAGAAGTCGTACCACTCGATGGTGGTGCCGACCGTGCTGGCGAGCGCGGCCCTGCGGATCAGGCCTTTCTGCTCGCCGGTGCCTTGCACCTCTGTGGAGGCGTCCAGCGATTGCGGGTTGAGCGTCATCTCGGTCTCCTGCCGATGTCAGGCGATGTGACTCCGATCACGTCTCCTACCCACTTCAACCATCCGGAAACACGCCCTGTCGGTGGCCGGGCCTAGCGTGAGCGACATGAGCGCAGCACGCACCTTTCCCCACGGCGTCACGTCGTGGATCGACGTCGAGGTCGGCGATCTCCCCGCGGCACAGGACTTCTACGGCGGCCTGTTCGGCTGGACGTTCGAAACGGCCACTCCGCCGGGCCTCCCCTACGCCTACGTCATCGCCACGCTCGACGGCCAGGAGGTGGCCGGCCTCACCGGTCCCGCGGAGCCCTCGCAGAGCCGGGTCCGGCGGTCTGGCGCACCTACGTCGCCGTCGACGACATCGACGCGACCTGCGCTGCCGTCGAGCGGGCGGGTGGGCAGGTCGTCGACGAGCCGGCCGATGCCGGTCAGGCCGGCAGGTGGGTGAACGTGCTCGATCCCGCCGGCGTGGAGGTCAGCCTCTGGCAGGCCCGGTCGCGGCTCGGCGTACAGCTCGCCAACGTGCCGGGCGCCTGGAACTTCAGCGACCTGCACACCGGCGACCCGGCCTCCGTGCAGGGCTTCTACGAGCAGGTCTTCGGCTGGGTGTTCGCCGACCTGGGGTTCGCGACGATGATCCAGGTGCCGGGCTACGGCGACCACCTCGCCGCCACCAGCGACCCCGACATCCACGAGCGCCAGGCCACCGCACCGCCCGGGTTCGCCGACGTGATCGGCGGGATCACCCCGGCCGGCGAGCTGGGCCCGCACTGGCACGTGACCTTCAGCGTCGCCGACCGCGACGAGTCGGCCGCCCTGGCCGAGTCGCTCGGCGCGACCGTGCTCGGTCAGGCAGGACGACGACTGGACCAGGAAGGTCACCCTGCGCGACCCGCAGGGCGCGGTGTTCACGGCCAGCCAGTTCACCCCGCCCGGAGTAGGCCGCTAGTTGGCGGAGGCGATCTCGGCGCCGACGCGCCAGCGGATGCCGGCCTCGAGGAAGCCGTCGATCTCGCCGTCGAAGACGGCCTGCGGGTTGCCGACCTCGTACTCGGTGCGCAGGTCCTTGACCATCTGGTAGGGGTTCAGCACGTAGTTGCGCATCTGGTCGCCCCAGCTGGCCTGCACGTCGCCGCGCAGCGCGTCGAGCTGGGCCTTCTCCTCGGCCTTCTTCAGCGCGAGCAGCTTGGCCTTGAGGATGACCATCGCGCTGGCCTTGTTCTGCAGCTGCGACTTCTCGTTCTGGCAGGAGACGACGGTGCCGGTGGGGATGTGCGTGAGGCGTACGGCGGAGTCGGTCGTGTTCACCGACTGACCACCGGGACCGCTCGAGCGGTAGACGTCGACGCGGACGTCCTCCTCGGGGATGTCGATCTCGTCGGTCTGCTCGAGCACCGGCACCACCTCGACCGCGGCGAAGCTGGTCTGGCGGCGGCCCTGGTTGTCGAACGGGCTGATCCGCACGAGGCGGTGGGTGCCGGCCTCGACGCTGAGGGTGCCGTAGGCATAGGGCGCGTGGATCGCGAAGGTCGCGGACTTCAGGCCCGCCTCCTCGGCGTAGGAGGTGTCGAAGACCTCGACGGGGTACTTGTTGCGCTCGGCCCAGCGGGTGTACATCCGCATCAGCATCTCGGCGAAGTCGGCCGCGTCGACGCCACCGGCTCCCGACCGGATGCTGACGATCGCCTCGCGGGCGTCGTACTCCCCGGACAGGAGGGTGCGCACCTCGAGCTGCTCCACGGACTTGATCAGCCGCTTGAGCTCGGTCTCGGTCTCGGCCGCCGCGTCGGCGTCGGACTCCTCCGCCGCGAGCTCGACCATCACGCTCGAGGTCGTCGAGCCGGCCCTGCAGGCTCTCGAAGCGCTCGAGGTCGTGCTGGAGCGCGGAGAGCCGGCCGGTGACCCGCTGCGCGTTGGCCTGGTCGTCCCACAGGTCGGGTGCGGCCACCTGCTCGCCGAGGTCGGCGATCTCCTTGCGCATGCCGTCGAGGTCCAGGACGGACCCGATGGTCTTCATCGTCGCCTGGAGCTGCTTGATCTCGGAGTCGAAGTCGGTGGCTGCCACAAGGACAGAGGCTACGTGGCCGACGCGTCCGGAGCGACGCGGGAGCCTTCCTTCCCGGCGACCTTCCTCGCCTGCCGCACCGCTGACAGTCACCGGTAAGTCGCCGGGAAGTCCCGCGGAAGGTGCGAGGAGCAGCGTGGACCTCACGGAACAACCACCACCAGGAGATCGCCATGTACCACCCGATGCTCACCTTCGCCGTCGCCCAGACCCGGATGGACGACCTGGACCGCGACCTGCGGCCGACGGCGTCACGCCGTCGCCTCAGCCCCGCGGAGTCCTACGACCGCGACCTCGCCAAGCAGCGGGCCAGCCTCAACCAGCGGCTCGCGCGGTACGCCGCCCGTCGTACCCGCCCCTCGGCTGCGTAGCGGCGGTCTAGCCGAGAGTCGCGCGCAGCTCGTCGAGCGCCGGGCGCAGCGGGCGACGTCGCTCGGCTGTCCCGCGGCCCGGAACCCCGCCGCGGCCGCGGACAGCAGCCGCTCGGACTCGGCCGGGTCACCCTCGGCCCGGGCGATGTGCGCCCGCGCCTCCTGCGCCGCCGCGGCCCAGGCGGTGCCGGGCCAGCGCTGCGCCGACCCCTCGGCGACCAGCGGCGTAGTGCCGTGCGGCGTCGAGGTCACCGACCTGCGCGCACGCGATCGCGGAGGGGACGGCGAGCATGACCACGCAGAAGCTGCAGGCGTCGGTCTCCCCCAGCGTCGCCTCGGCCTGGTCGACCAGCGCGCGGGCGGACTGCGGCGTCGGGCGCCGCGAGGATCATCGTTCCGTAGATGCGCTGCAGCAGGTGCATGGCGACCACCGACCAGCGCGCGAGCGGCAGGGCCCGTTCGAGCAGCCGCCGGGCCTCCTCCTTGTCGCCCTGCGCGAGGCGCACCTCGGCCAGGCGCTGCAGGCTGTGCGCCTCCCCCGCCGGCGCGTCGACGTCGCGGTGCAGGTCGACGGCCTCGACCAGCTCGCGCTCGGCCCGCTCGAGGTCGCCCATCAGCAGGGCCGCCTCGCCGATCAGCGCGCGGGCGAACGCGACGCCGCGCAGCGCACCGGCCCGGTCGGCGTGCCGGAGCAGGTCCTCGGACTCGTCGATGACCTCCTGGTAGGGCACCGGCCCGTAGAGGAGGTACTCGGCCACGCAGAGGTGGGCGTCGAACAGCGCGGTGGCGAGGCGTTGCTTGCCGCGCGTGCGGCGCAGCTCCATCCGGAACCGCTCGAACCACTCGCCGCGGTTGTGCAGCACCAGCCCCTGCAGCGAGATCAGGTCCATGAACTGCCACGGGTCGTCGGGGGAGTTCAGGAACGCCCTGCCCTGGTTGGCGATCTCCCACGCGGTGTCGAGGTCGCCGCTGAAGTAGGCGAGGTTGCCGCGGGCGAGCAGGATCGGCCCGTCGGCGGCGTCGCCCTCGACCTCCAGCCCGGCCAGCGCCTCGCCGGGCGATGTCGAGCTCGCCGGCGAACGCAGCGGCGCGGGCGAGCCGGGCACGGACCAGCCGGTGCTCGGTGCCGGTCGTCACCGCGACCGCCTCCTGGTACGCCGCCACGGCACCCGGGATCGCCGAGCGCGTTGAGCAGGTCGCCTCGACGGGCGAGCAGACGCGGCAGCTCGTCGGGGCCGGCGTGCTCGCGGACCGCGTCGATCATCGCCGAGCCCGTCGCGGTAGGCGCCCAGCGCACCGGCGGTCTCCACGGCACGCAGCGCGTAGGGCACGGCCCGCGAGGCAGGCCGGCCGCGACGAACAGGTGCGCCATCCGCGCCGGAGGGCCGCCGAGCTCGGCAGATCCGCTCGGCGACCTCACGCCACGCCTCGGCCCGCGCGGTGCGGCGGGATCGTCTCGACGAACCGCTCGCGCACCAGCGCGTGCCGGAACCGGTAGCCGGCGTCCGAGCGGCTCGACCACGCCGGCCGAGAGCGCCGCCTCGAGCTGGTCGTAGCCGGTGTCCTCGTCGCCGCCGGAGAGCGCGATCAGCTCGTCGGTGGTGAACACCGAGCCGAGCAGCGCCAGCGCGCTGGAAGGTCTCGGCGGCGCCGCGCGGCAGCGGCGGCAGCAGCACGGCACCGCCGGTGCTCGGGGTTGCCGGCCAGCTCGAGCGCGGAGAACGGCAGGCCGCCACTGAGCTGGCAGATCTCCTCGACCTGCGCGGGCGACGAGGTCCGGGAAGCGGTCGGCGAGCAGCCGCCGGGTGGCGGCGTGGTCGAGCGGTCCGAGCTCGATGCGCGTGCCGGCGCCGCGGCGTACGAGGCTCTCGGCGACCTGCTGGGCGGTCTCGCTGACCCGCGGCCGGTGCGCGCACCGCGATCACGACCGGCTCGGTCACGGCGCACCGCGACAGGTAGTGCAGCAGCCGCAGCGACGCCTCGTCGGCGTCCTGGAGGTCGTCGACGACGAGCAGCAGCCCGTGGCCGGTCGCGGCCAGGCGCATCAGCTCGGCGACCGCGACGAACAGTCGCTGGTGGCTGGACTCGCCGGTCCAGCTGACGTCGCGGCCGGACAGCGCGCGCTCGATCTCGAGCCGGAACCGGTCGTCGAGCCCGTCGAGCAGCGCGGGGTGCTTGCGGCACAGCTCGCCGAACGCCTCGAGCACGGGCGCGTAGGGCCACGGGCCCTCGACGGCCGAGGCGGTGCCGCGGCCGGTGCGCCAGTCGCGCTGGCGGGCGAGCGCCTCGGCGAGGCCGAGCACCGCCGTCTTGCCGACGCCGGGGGGGCCGGAGAACAGCAGCGTGCGTGCCCCGGCCCTCGTCGGCGCGCGCCATCGCCTCGCGGATCTGGTCGCCGACGGTGCGGCGGCCGACGAGCCGGACGCCCTGGTCGGCGTGCTCGGTGCGGCCGGCTCGCGCGTGCAGCCGCGCGCGCAGCCGCTCGGCCTCGGGGCTCGGCGTGGTGCCGAGCTCGCGGAGCAGCGCGTGGTCGAGGCGCTCGAACTGCCGCAGCGCCGCGCGTACGTCGCCGCGGTCGGCGTGCCCGTTGATCAGAGCGAGGTGGGCGGCCTCGTCGGTCGCGTCCTCGGCGAGCACGTCGTCCCAGCGCTCGGCCTGGCGCAGCAGGCTCGACGCGCGTCAGCCGTCACGACGTCGCGGGCATCCTCGGCCCAGGACTCGTAGAGGTCGTCGGGCAGCAGCGGCCCGTCGTACTCCGCGAGCACCGCGGTCGGCCGCCTCCGGCGTACCGACCTCGAGCGCCTGGGCCGCCCGCGTCGCGGAACTCGTCGACGTCGACGCGCACGTCGCCGTCGGGCAGCAGCGCGACCATGTCGTTGCGCAGCAGCACCGCGGACCGTCGCCGCCGAGGGCACGACGCGCGTAGTGGGCCGCCTTGTGCAGCCGCGGACCGGCCGCCTCGACGCTCGCCCGCGGCCACAGCGCCTCGATGACCTGCTCGCGGTGCAGCCTGCGGCCGGGCGCGAGCGCCAGCACCTTGACCAGCGACGCAGCCTGCCGGCGGGTCCACTGCTCGGGCGCGACCGGGACGCCGTCCACGGTGGCGTCGAAGCCCCCGAGCAGCCGCAGTTCGATGGTCACGGCGAGCCGTCCTTTCCGACCGTGCCCACGCTAGCCAGCCCGATCGACGTTGTCAGTCGGGATGAAAGCGGCGATACCGGGTCCGAGACGACGATCCGGCAGCGACTGGAGGTGGTCCACCTCGTCGCTCATCGCCGAGCTCACCGTGCGCAGCAGCCGCGCGCGCGCAGGCAGTCCCAGTCGTAGCGCGCCACCTCCTCGGTCGCCGCGAACAGCCGCATCGACAGGCGGTCGCGGACGTCCTGGTACGCCGCCATGGCGATCGGCTCGGGCGCTGCCGGCGAGCACGTCGAGGACCGAGTCGGCGAGCAGCTCGGCGTCGCGCAGCCCGTCGGACATGCCGTGCGTGGTGATCGGGTCCTTGTAGTAGCCGGCGTCGCCGACGAGCGCCCAGCCCGGGCCCCAGGACTGACGGACGTGGCCGGGGATGCCGGCCCAGCCCTTCATCGGGCTCCAGTCCACGGTGTCGAGCACGCGGTCGACGAGCGCGGGGGCCGCCGGCGGTGAGCAGGGTGGCGAACGCCTGCTCGCGGCCGGACCGCCGCAGGCGGCGCATCCGCTCGGGCGTGGTCCCGACGAAGACGCAGGTGGCGTGGTCGTTGGTGGGCAGCAGTCCGGCGGCCGGCGCGCGTCGCCGTACGCCCACTCGTAGCCGGCGGCGTCGAGGTCCGCGGATGTAGCGGTAGAGCACCGCGCTCGCCGCACTCCCCTGGTGGATCGTCGGGCGCGCCGGTCTGCTGGGCGACCACCGACCGGATGCCGTCGGCGCCGACCGTGATCGCGGCCTCGAGCTCGATCCGCGAGCCGCGCGCGTCCTGCGCCACGACGCCGCGGACCCGGCCGTCCGGGCCGCGCGAGCAGGGAGGTGACCGCGGTGTCGTGCAGGACCACGGCGCCCGCCTCCTCGGCGAGCCTCGACGAGGATCCGGTCGAGCACGGTACGTCGCGGCGCGTAGAGCGCGTCGACGCCGGGACTGCGGGCGGATCGAGACCTGGACCTGGTCGCCGTCGCTGTAGTGGAAGACGGTGCGCGTGATCGGTGGCGTGCCCGCCGCGACGATCCGGTCGAGCAGCCCCCAGCGGGAGAGCTGGAGGACGCCGGCGCGCATCAGCCCGTGGGTGGACACGGTGTCGACGCCCGGCCGCGCGCTCGACGACCGCGACCCGTACGCCGGCCCGGGCGAGCAGCAGTGCGGTCGACGCGCCGCGCACCCGGCCGTCCGGACGCACGGAGCAGCGAGTCGACCGCGGTGTCGTGCAGCACCGACGGCACCCGCCTCCTCGGCGGCCTCGACGAGGATCCGGTCGAGCACGGTGCGCCGCGGCGCGTAGAGCGCGTCCACACCGGGGCTGGGGCGGATCGAGACCTGCACCTGGTCGCCGTCGCTGTAGTGGAAGACGGTGCGCGTGATCGGTGGCGTGCCGGCCGCGACGATCCGGTCCAGCAGGCCCCAGCGCGAGAGCTGGAGCACGCCGGCGCGCATCAGCCCGTGGGTGGAGACCGTGTCGACGCCGCGGCGCGCGCGCTCGACGACGGCGACCCGGACGCCGGCCCGGGCGAGCAGCAGGGCGGTCGACGCCCCGGCCACGCGCCCGCCGACCACGACGACGTCGTAGCGTGCTCATGCCGAGCGACTCCTCGATCGAGCGGCAGTCGGCCGTCGTCGCCGAGCAGGTGCTGCGACGACGTCGCGCGCGTCGTGCCGGGCGCCGTCGATCAGGCCGGAGTCGCGGCGGTGCTGGAAGCGCTGGCCGACGGTGTAGACGCCGGGCGCGTCGGTGACGCCGCGGTACTGGCGGATGCCGCCGTCCGCGTCCCGTGACCGGCAGCCGCAGCCAGGGGTGGTGCGGCCGGAAGCCGGCGGCGACGACCACCGAGCCGATGCCCTCGGCGCGCAGGTCGAGCCGGGTCGGCGCGGAGCCGGCGCGCACGGGCGTCGGCCAGACGCCCGGGCCACACCTCGCGGGTGAGCCCGGAGCGCTCGACGAAGGCGTCGACCCGCGTCCAGCACGCGGTGCATCGCCTGCTCGGCGGCGGCCACGTTGTCGGCGAGGTCGTCGCCGAACTCGGCCATCCGGCCGGACACCCTCGTGAGGCGTCCGGCCAGCCGCACTCCACGTGCACTGGAGCAGCCCGAGGTCGATGTCGGGCGCGGACCGTTCCGTGCAGGCGCCCCCGATCAGCTGGAGCGAGGGCTCCTGCCGGGCGGCGACGGGGTCGCGCATGTCGTCGATGTCGCGGGCCAGCCGGCCGGTGGTCTCCAGCCACCAGAAGATGTCCACGCCCGCGGTAGCGGCGCGGCATCCGGGTGTGGCGACCGACGGCGAGGACGACCTTGCGGCCGGCGCGGTTGAGCTCGTCGGCGATCTGGACGCCGGACGACGAGGCCCCGACGACGAGCACGCCGCCGTCGGGCAGCTGGTCGGGGTTGCGGTACTCGCTGGAGGTGAACACGTCGTCGCGCGCCAGACCGGCCGGGACGCGCGGGGATGCCGTGCGGGCCGGTGGCGACGACGACGTTGTCCGTCTGCCAGGTCCCGCGGTCCGTCGCGACGGCGTACCTGCCGCCGCCGCGACCCGAGACGCGGACCTGCTCCACCGTCGTACCGCCCTCGACGGGGGCACCGAACGAGGCGGCGTACGCCTCGAGGTGGTCGACGAACGCTCCGGCCGAGAGGTACCCGTCGGGGTCGGGCCCCTCGTAGCTCCAGCCGGGCAGACGCGTCATCCAGCTCGGCGTCAGCAGGTGCAGGGAGTCCCAGCGTTCGGTGCGCCAGCGCTCGCCCACGCGTCCCCTGTCGAGGACGACGTGGTCGCGGCCGGCGGCGCTGAGCAGCCTGCTGACGGCCAGGCCGGCGTGGCCCGCGCCGATGACGACGGTGTCGACGGTGGTCATGGGAATGGTCCTGTTCGATCCGTTGGGGAGGGCTCAGGACGTGACCACGTCGATGACGACCGACGTGGGGTTGGTGAGGGCGTCGTACACGGCAGAGCGCTTGCGCGACTGCTCGACCAGACCGCGCACCGTCTCGTCGTCCGCGTCCGCGTCGATGTGGAAGGTGACCTTGATCTGCTCGTAGCCGTTGCGCACCGAGCCGTCGCCCAGCCCGAGGATGCCGAGCAGGTTGATGTCGCCCTCGACGGTCGAGGAGACGCTGTTCAGCTTGACGCCGCGCGCCGACGCGATGTTCGCGATGCCCGAGGTGAGGCAGGCGGAGATGGCGTGCAGCAGGTACTCGACCGGGGTCGGGCCGATGTCGGTGCCGACGAGCACGGCCGGGTGGTCGGAGACGACCTCGGTCTCGGTGGCGTGCTGCATCTCCTGCATCGCGCCGAAGAAGCCGGAGTACGTCGACCGGCTGTGCGTCCCGCTGACCCACTTGGTGGTGGCGCGGAACTGGAACTTCGCGATCTCGTGCTGGTCCTTCACCGCGTCGAGGGTGGCGAACAGGGTCGCGACGTCGACGCCGTTGATGCTGGGGTTCTCGGTGGTGACGCTCATGGGTGTTCCTCCTGTGACGGCCGGTGTTCCGGCCTGCTTGATGTGTCACGGAGGACGCTAGAAACCGAGCCTTCCCGCAGCCTTCCCTGCGGATTCCGCTGTCAGGAACCGCCCGATTCGACGGATTCGGCAACCACCGGGTCGCGCCAGACGACCGCGGTGCCGTCCAGCACCACGACGCCGTCCTGGTTGGTGATGGCGCAGTCGAGGGTGGTGATCGGCTTGTCCTCGCGGACGCTGGTGGCCGTCACCTCGGCGGTGATCTCGTCGCCCGGGCTGACCGGCGCGCGGAACCTCCAGGACACCTCGAGGAAGACGCTGCCGGGTCCGGGCAGCTCCTCGGCGACGACGGCGTTGAGCAGGCCCGAGGTGACCCCGCCCTGCACGACGACCTTGCCGAAGCGCGACTGCGCGGCCAGGTCCTCGTCGTAGTGGATCGGGTTGCGGTCCCCGCTGATCTCGGTGAACAGCTCGATGTCGCGGTGGCTGATCTTCCTGGTACGGCGCGCGACGGCGCCCACATGTGTGCTCATGCTTCCGGAGTCTGCCGCGACCGGCTTCCCACGGCCTTCCCGTGCGCGCGTGGCAGACGGCGGGAAGGACCGGGGAAGCCGGCCCGAGTGGAGTGAGAATCGTGACGGAGCACCTGATGAACACCACCGATCCCCGACATCGGTTCGCTGCTCGGCGTCTGGGCACACCCCGACGACGAGGCGTACCTGTCGTCCGCGCTGATGGCGTCCGTACGCCGGTCCGGTGGACGGGTCGCCGTCGCGACCGCCACCCGTGGCGAGCACGGCACCCCCGACCCGGACACCTGGCCGCCGGAGACGCTGGCCGGGATCCGCGAGCAGGAGCTGATGAGCAGCCTGGCGCTGATCGGCGTCGACGAGCACGAGTGGCTCGGGCACGGCGACGGCTCCCTGCCCGACGTACCGTTCGAGACCGGCGTCGCCCAGGTCGCCGCGCTGATCGAGCGCACCCGCCCCGACGTCATCGTCACCTTCGGACCCGACGGCATGACCGGCCATCCCGACCACCAGACCGTCTCGGCCTGGGTCACCGAGGCCTGGCGGCGCGCCGGCCGCCCGGGCGTCCTCTGGTACGCGACCACCACTCCGGAGTTCCAGGCGGAGTGGGAAGACCTCCACCGTCAGCTCGGCATCCTGATCGACGAGGAGGTCGGCGCCGTGACTCCCGCCTCCGAGCTGGCCCTGGAGCTGCACTGCGACGAGGACCTGCTCGACCTCAAGTACCAGGTCCTGCGGGCGCACGCGTCGCAGACGGCCGTCCTCGAGGAGATGCTCGGCACCGAGCTGTTCCGGCGCTGGTGGGCACGGAGTTCTTCGTCGCGGCTCCACACCGCGGAACGGCGCCCCGCGGGGTGATCTCGGTGGCCGGGAGCCAGCGCTCCATGGTCACCCAGCCGACGGCGTCGACCCAGAGCAGGGTGAGCACCCGGCCCTCCCACCCGCGCTCGGCCCGGCGCCACTCGACGAGCAGGCTCGGCTCGCCGTCGACGAAGCAGTGCCGTGCCGGGCTCGCCGGCGTCGGCGGTCGCTGCTGCTGCGGCGCGGTGCCGGCGACACGCTCGGCGAGGGTCCCGTGCTCCCCGGATCCGTAGCCGCCGCGCATGGACCGATGGTCGCACACATGTTCGAACCGAGTGGAACGAACCTGACCACCCCATTCGGGTGAAGGTGCGCGGCGAGCGCTCCCCCTACGGTCGTGGGCACGATGAGCTACGACGAGCACCCCCGGTCGCCGAGTCGGCGCCCAGCGGCGTCGCGAAGATGACGATGCCCACGCTGACCGCGATGGTGGTCGGCGGCATGGTGGGTGCAGGGGTGTTCTCGCTCCCGGCCCGGTTCGGCGTCGCCACCGGGATCCTCGGCTCGCTGATCGCCTGGGCCGTGGCCGGTACCGGGATGTTGATGCTCGCGTTCGTGTTCCAGAACCTCGCCATCCGCAAGCCCGAGCTCGACTCCGGTGTCTTCATCTACGCCAAGGCCGGGTTCGGCGACTACGCCGGGTTCAACTCCGCGATCGGCTTCTGGGCCAGCTCGGTGGCCGGCAACACCTTCTACTGGGTCTTCATCGGCGCGACCCTGGGCGCGTTCTTCGACAGCTTCGGCGACGGCGCCACCTTCCTCGCCGTCGCGGTGTCGACCGTCGGCGTGTGGCTCTTCCACATCCTGATCGCCCGCGGCGTACGCGACGCCGCGGTCATCAACCGCATCGTCACGATCTTCAAGATCCTGCCGATCCTGGTGTTCATCGTGGTCCTGTTCATCTCCTTCGACGCCGGCGTGTTCGCCGACAACTGGACCGCGTCGTCGTACGGCGAGCTCGGCAACCTCAACGAGCAGGTCCGCAACACCATGCTGATCACGACCTTCGTGTTCATCGGCATCGAGGGCGCCAGCGTCTACTCCCGCTACGCCAAGAAGCGCGCGGACGTCGGCAAGGCCACCGTGCTGGGCTTCCTCAGCGTGCTCTCGATCTTCGCGCTGGTGACCCTCTCCAGCTACTCCGTGGTGCCGCAGCCCGAGCTCGCCAAGACCCGGCAGCCCTCGATGGTCGGCGTCTTCCAGTCCGTGGTCGGCGACTGGGGCGAGGTGTTCATCAGCGTCGCCGTCATCGTCTCGGTGCTCGGCGCCTACCTCGCCTGGACCCTGATGGCCGCCGAGGTCATGTACATCCCCGCCCGCGCCGACGACATGCCGGCCTTCCTCGGCCAGGAGAACGCCCACGGCACCCCCATCACCGCACTGGTCGTGACCTCGCTCGGCGTCCAAGCCCTGCTCGCACTGACGATGTTCGTCGACGACGCGCTCAACTTCATGCTCGACCTGTCCACCAGCCTGGCCCTGGTGCCCTACTTCCTCGCCGCTGCCTATGCCCTCAAGCTCGGCCTGACCGGCGAGAGCTACGAAGGCGTCCCCGCCGGAGCACGGCGCAAGGAGACGATCTTCGCCGGCGCCGCCACCGCCTACACGCTCTTCCTCTTCGACGCCGCCGGCATGAAGTTCCTCCTGCTCGCCGCCGTGCTCCTCGCCCCCGCAGCCCTGCTCTACGTCAAGGCCCGCAGCGAGCACGGCAAACGGCTCTTCAGCCCCGCCGAGATCGGCCTCTTCGCCATCATCGTCGCCGGCGGCATCGCCGGGGTCGTCGGGCTCTGGACCGGCCGCATCACCATCTGACAGCGCCCTCGGGCTCGGCTGAGCCGGGTCACACGTCCGGAGCGACCTCGAAGCGGTGCTCCCGCGCGCCGTTGACGAACCGGTTGTAGTCGCGCTCGTTCTGGTCGGCGTACGCCTCGGCGAAGTCGACCATGGCCACGTCGAAGACGTCACCCTGGCCGAGGTACGCCGCGATGGCCACCCGGTCCCCCGACGCGGCGTGTGCCCGCGCGAGGATCCACCCGCACAGCTGGGCGTAGATGCGCATCGTCGACGGGCTCTGGCCGGCCACGTCGAAGGACATCTTCCAGTCCCACAGCTGCCGGATGTAGAAGTCGCGCTGCCACCCCGTCCACGCCCGCGATCCGGGTCCAGCCGAGGAAGATGTCCGACGCCGACTGCAGCGTCTGCTGGCCGACCACGACCCGCTGTCCCTGGTTCTCGTAGCGGCTCCGGCCGGCGAAGTCGGCCAGCACCGAGGGCTGCGCCTCCTTGAGCTGGAGCATCAGCGGCTCGTCGTCGACGATGCCGAGCATGAGCACCACCCAGGCGCGGGTGCCGACGCTGCCCACCCCCACGACCTTCCGGGCGGCGTCGACGAAGCGGTAGCGCTCCAGCAGGTGCCGTCTCCCGGTCGAGAGACTGGCCCGGTAGCTGCGCAGGGTCTGCTCGACCATCTCCTCGAAGGCGTGCGCGTCGTGGGGACCGAGGAGCTCGGAGACGGGTACGACCAGCGGCGGATCGCTCGCGATCCGCGGCGAGCCGCCCTCGTTGTGCGTGAGCTTGGCCGCGGCCCGCGCGCTGTCCTTCGTCATCGACTTCTCGACGTTGCGCTCGAAGGCTCGCGTCGTCTTCTTGTCGACCGCGTCGCCCCACCTCGCCCGGACGTCCGCCACGGTCATCCGGGCGTAGTTGACCTGCAGGCTGCCCATGGCGGCGAACTCGCGCATCGCGTCGCGGTACGCCGCGGCCGCGGAGCGCACCACGCCGGCACGGTCGCGGTCCTCGAAACCACCCTCCCGACAGGCGATGGCCAGGCTCGCCATCATCCGCTTGACGTCCCACTCCCAGGGTCCGGGCAGGGTCTCGTCGAAGTCGTTGAGGTCGAAGACCAGCTGCCGGTCGGGTGCGGCGTACCCACCGATGTTGGACAGGTGGGCGTCACCGCAGAGCTGGACGCTGATCCCGGTGCGCGGCGTGTGCGCCAGGTCGGCCGCCATGATCGCCGCCGACCCGCGGTAGAAGGCGAACGGGGACGCCAGCATCCGCGCGTTGCGCAGCGGGACGAGCTCCTGCACGCGCGTGGTCGCCTGGTCCATCAGGATCGTGACCGGGTCGGCCCGGCCGATCTCCGGCTGCCACGCCCCGTGGCTGGCCCGGGGGACGGCCGATCGCGCGTTCTTGCCCCGGCGTACCTGCGCCTGCCGGTTGCCGACGCCTTCGTCGACGTGCGGCCACGCGCGCGGTTGAGGACCTCCCTGCGGAGGGATCTCGCTCGCCACGCCGCTCGCCACGACGCTCACTCCTTCAGCTCGCCCCCGTGGACGACCAACGCCCAGATGATCAGGACGTCGAGCACGATCATCATCGTGGACCAGATCGGGTACGCCGCGAGGAAGCCGACGTTGACGATCGCGCTGAGCATGGCGACGAGCACGCCGACGCTGCGCGCCCAGACCTGCCCGACGAACACGGCCAGACCGGCTGCGAACACGATGACGCCGGCGATCAGCTGGATCCAGCCCCACGCCGTGTAGTCGATGTGCAGGGTGAGACCGTTCTTCCCGACCAGGAAGTAGTCGTCCTGGAAGAGGGCCACGAGCCCCTGGATGGCGTGGAAGACCCCGAGCAGCACCATCATGATTCCGGCGAACACCACCCAACCGGTCCAGCCGGAGGCCCCGGACTGGCCGTGGTACTCGTCCGCGAGATTGGGTTGGCTCATACCGCCGCTTGGTCGACCGAACTCGGACACGTCGATACCCCTCTCTGGAGCCGAACTGACGCCTCCACCATCGGCGGCAGCGCGCGGCGCCGCCTCATCCGATCTGGGTGAGGTCTAGTCGGAGACGACCACCACCGAGGCCGCCGTACCGCTCACGTCGACGTCGGTGCCGACGCCCGGCACGTGCAGCGGCAGGTCCATCGGCGCGACGATCCGCACCACGACGGTGTTGGTGGTGGTCTCGACGGAGTAGTCGAGACCGGGAAACCGGCGTCGGATGCCGCTGCTCGCGACGTAGTCCTCGACGTAGCGGCGCGCGGCGACCGGGTCGATCTCGGCACGCTTGCCGAGGCCGTGGGTGTAGACCTCCTCGCCCTGGATCCCGTCGGTCGCGGCGAGCGCTGCGGCGTCGGCTGCGGAGTTGAGGCCCTGGCGACGCAGGTAGGCGGCCGAGGCGTCCACGACCACGCCGACCAGCATCGCCACCACGACCGCGAAGCCGATGATCAGCGGCGTCACCGATCCCTCCTCGCGTGCGTCCGGGCGCTCACGGGCGGGCCTCGCGGAAGGTGCCGTACGGCGCCTCGTGCTCGGAGTCGACCCGGATGGTCGGGGTGTTCGAGCCGAGGGCGGCCGGCATCAGCGGCAGCGCCACGGCCGAGTGCACCTCGGCGCGCACCACCGAACCCGGCGTGAGGCAGTTGCGCGGGTCGGGCCGGCAGGTGATCCGCACCTCGGGCACGGACTCGAGCCTCTGGTCGCGGTAGGCGAGCCGAACTGCCTCCCGCGCGCGCTGGTAGCCGGTCGCCTGGTCGGGCGCGGTCACGAAGGCGCGGCCGGCCGAGCGGGCAGCCGCCGAGGCGGCGTACGCCGCGCGCTGGGTGTCGAACGCCGCGAGCACGATGTAGAGCAGCGGCACGATCAGCAGGATCGCCAGCCAGACGAACTCGACGATCGCGGTGCCGGACTCGTCGCGCCTCCTGCTCATGGCGCCGTCTCCTGCACGCCGTGGCCGGTGACGGACAGGTCGACCGCCGGCCCCCAGAGCCCGAGCGCCGGCACGGACGCGCGCACGGTCACCGCGACCGTGGGCACGCCGTCGACGGTCTCGCGACGGGCGGACACGTCGTCGGCGAAGCGTGCGGCGATCGCGTCGTCGATCTGCGCTGCGGGTGCGCGCGGCACCGTCCTCCGGTGTGCGGTCGATGGTCGCGCCGTACCGAGCTCCCTCGGTCGCCGCGGCCGCGAGCGTGTTGCGGACGTGCAGCACCAGCCCGACCTGGATCAGGCCGAGCACGAGCGGCACCAGCACCAGGCTGACGAGCACGAAGTCGACGACCGCCGCCCCGTGCTCGTCGCGGCGGCGCTCAGCCGGAGACGGAGGCCAACGCTTCACGCAGCATCGTGCCGAGCTGTGACCCGGCGATGGCCCAGAGCCCGGCGACGAGGCCGGCGGTCATGACGGTGATCAGCACCCAGCCGGGCACGTCACCGCGCTCGCCGCGGACCCGGCGGTGCATCAGGTGTCTCATGGTGATTCCTCCTTTGAACGACGGGGTGACAGCTACGGGACGACCAGCCGCAGGCCGACGAGGCCGGGCCAGAACGCGAAGACGACAACGACCGGGAGCACCAGGAAGACGACGGGCACCATCATCAGGACCTCGCGTCGGGCGCCGGACTCGATGAGTGCGCGGCGGCCGGCCTCGCGCACGTCGCCGGCCTGGGCATGGAGCACGTCGGCCAGCGGGGTGCCTCGCTCGACGGCGATCGCGATGCCCTCGGCGAACCGGGAGACCACGGCCAGCCCGGAGCGGGCGGCCAGCTCGTCGAAGGCGCGGGCGATCGGCGTACCCGTGCGGACCTGGGCGAGCACCGTGGCCAGCTCGGCGGAGAGCTCGCCCTGCGTGCGTCGTACGACCCGGTCGAGCGCGGCCACCGGGCTCTCCCCCGCCGCGACGGCGAGTGCGAGCAGCTCCGCGACGGTCGGGAACTCCTGCAGGATCAGCCGTTCGCGCTGGGTGACCTGGGCGGTGAGCCGGTTCTCCCGGAGGAGCACGCCGAGCACGAACGCGATCACGCAGAAGATCAGCAACGGCACCGAGCGCTCCGGCGACGACGCGGCGATCAGCCCCGACGGGACGGCCACGATCGCGAAGGCGACCAGTCCCCAGACGACCTGCTCGACGCGGAACTGGGCGACGTCCATCTCGAGGCCGGCGCGCTGCAGCCGGCGTCGGACGGAGGCCGATCCGCCGAGCACCCGCTCGACGACCTGCCCAGCGGCGGACAGCCACGGGCCGAAGACCCCGGCGAAGGCGTTGGACGAGGACACCGGCGCCGGCAACGTGTCGGGCCGAGGCAGGTCGCGGACGTAGGGCAGCACCCGCACCGCGATCGGCGTACGACGAGCGTCGAGCACCGCGGTCACCACGAGCCAGCCACCGAGCCCGAGCGCCGCGCCGAGCAGGGCTCCGACGAGCGGGCTCACGAGAGGATCCGGCGCTCGGTCGGCAGCCGGCCGATGCGGACCATCACGCGGTAGGCGAACGCGCACAGGATCGCTCCGCCGACGAGCACCACGACCCCGGCGCCGGTGGAGTAGCGCTGGATCACCTCGGGCTGGAAGCACATCAGCAGCAGCACCAGCCAGGGCGCCGCGACGGCGAGCCGGGCGCCGTTGACGGTCCACGCCTGCCGCGACTGGAGCTCCGCGCGGGTGCGGGCGTCGTCGCGCAGGAAGCCGGAGAGGCTGCGGAGCAGGCGCCCGAGGTCACCCCCGCCGACCTCGCGCGCCACCCGCAGGCTCTCCACGACCCGGTCCCCCACCGGGTCGGCCAGCCGGTCCTTGAGCCGGTCGAGCGCGTCACCGAACCGCCCGCTCACCTGGTAGTCGAGCGCGAAGCCGGCGAACGGCTGCGCGCAACGGCTCGGGCCCGCGCTCCGACAATGCCGAGAGCGCCTCGGGCAGGGACATGCCGGCGCGGACGGCGCTCGCCAGGTTGTCGACCGCCTCGGGCCAGACCTCGGCGAACTCGCGCTGCCGCCGCCGCGCCCTGCCGTTGAGCACGGCCACCGGCAGGTAGGCACCCATCGCCCCGAAGACCAGCGCGACCGGCACCGTCCGCGACGCGACCAGCACGACCGCGGTCGCCGTGAACCCGCAGACCGCGCAGACGACGAGGAAGCCGGCGACGCTGACCTCGCCCAGGCCGGCGCTCGCGAGCAGTGGCCGGAGACGCGAGGTGCGCTGCGTCGGCCGTTGCGCCGGCTCACGGAACGACGACCAGATCAGCACCATCCCGACGCCGAAGAGCAACCCGAGGACCGGACCCATCAGCCCGCCTCGCGCAGGATGCGGTGTACGTCGATCCCGGCCCGCTCGAACGACTCCAGCCGCGTGGGCATCCCGCCGGTGGGCACCAGGTCGCCGCCCTTGCGCAGGAACACCGGCTCGGTCTCGACGATGTCGTTCTCGACCCGGCCCGGGACGGCGACGATCTCGTTGACGCGTCGTACGCCCGCGTGGTCGATGCCGAGGTGTACGACGAGGTCGACCGAGCTCGCCACCGTGGGGACGACGAACCGCGCCGAGATGTTCTCGCCCGCGAGCAGCGGCAGCGTGCACAGCTTCACCAGCGCCTCTCGAGCGCTGTTGGCGTGCAACGTCGCGAGGCCCGGCAGTCCGGCGTTCAGCGCCAGCAACAGGTCGAGGCACTCGGCCGCCCTGACCTCGCCGACGATGATCCGGGTCGGCCGCATCCGCAGCGTCTCGCGCACCAGGTCGCGCAACGACACCTCGCCGGTGCCCTCGAGCCCGGCCTGCCGGGTCTGCATCGCCACCCAGTCGGGGTGGTTGAAGCGCAGCTCGAAGACCTCCTCGGCCGACACGATGCGGTCACCGCCCGGGATCGCCGCGGCGAGGCAGTTCAGGAACGTTGTCTTGCCGGCCTGGGTGCCGCCGGCGATCACGATGTTCTGGCCGGCCAGCACCGCCGCCTCGAGGAACCGCGCCGGCCCGGTCGGCAGCGAACCCAGCCGCACGAGGTCGCTGAGCCGCGCCGCCTTGAGCACGAACTTGCGGATGTTCACGGCCGCGAACTCGCGGCTGATGCCCTCGAGCACGACGTGCAGCCGATGCCCTGCCGGCAGCATCGCGTCCACGAACGGCTGCGACAGGTCGATGCGCCGGCCGCTCGACTTGAGCATCCGCTCGACGAGCTCCTGCACCTCGGCCTTGCTGAGGATGACGTTGGTCAGCTCGTGCCGGCCGTTGCGTGCGACGAACACCCGGCTCGGGTCGTTGATCCAGATCTCCTCGACCTCGGGGTCGTCGAGGAACCGCTGCAGCGCACCGAAGCCGGAGACCCGCGCGACCAGCTCGCCGATCACGGCCACCGGGTCGGGCACCGGCGTGACGACGCCGGTCAGGCTGCGCTCGTCGTGGGCGCGCACGACCTCCTCCGCGATGCGGCGGACCCGGGTCACGTCGAGCTGCGGGTCGACCCCTTCGCGGCGTACGACGGAACGCACCTGCTGGTCGAGCTCACCGACGAGATCGACCGACGGAGTTCCCGAGACGTCCACCGACATGGGGCATCTCTACCCCTCGAATTGCGAGACGGAAACCACCGATCTGCGTCCTGTGGACAACTCCGTCACACGGGTCTCAGGAGTCGACTCACGACTCGGCGGCCCGAGCTCGATGATGCGTCCGAGGTCGCGGAACCCCTGGCCGGCATACACACGGCGCGCCATCTCGGTCGACTGCAGCGTCGCGGTGGTGCAGCCTCGCGACGCGGCCCCGTCGCAGCAGCGAGCCGACGACCGCCGACCCCAGGCCTCGCCTGCGGGCGCGTTCCAGGGTGCCGACGTTGTAGATCCCGCAGTCGCCGTCGTGGTCGAAGCTCATGCCGGTCGCCACGGGCTCGGCGTCCAGGCGGCCGACGACGACGTGGAAGTCGTGCGGGTCGGCGTCCCTGAGCAGTCCTGGCGGGAGCTCCAGCACCCCCAGGTACTCCTCCCAGTCGCCGAGCCCGACATCGAGTGGGTCGGTGGCCGGAGCCACGGCTTCGAGCTGCCGGCCCATCGCCCAGGTCGTCTCCTGGTGGACGAACCCCGAGCTGGTCAGGTCCTCGAGCATCGCGGTGTCGCTCTCGTGCACCCAGGCGGCGTACGACGTCACGCCCGCGTCGCGGTACACCGCCCTCATCGCGTCCACAGCCGCACGCCGTTGCCGAGCTGGGAGCCCGTGACCCAGCGCCGCGTTGTTGAAGACGTCGCGTTCCGGGCCTTCGGTGAACAGAGCGGCCTCGACGCCCGGCAGGTGATGGACCGCACCGCCCGCGATCGTCCGGGCGTACGACGACCAGCAGGCCACCGCGGTCCGGATCCCCCGCTCGTACAGCTCGAGATCGCTCAGCATGCGCGCTCGAACCAGACCTGGTCGCGCAGGGGGATGCCGTCGACCTGCAGACCCGCCGGGTAGCCCTGCGCAGGTCCGAACGCGTCCTGGACGACATGGGTCATTCGGAAGCCGCAGCGCTGGTAGAAGCGCAGGTTGCCGATGTCTGCGGTCGCGGTCGCCAGCACCAGCCGGCTCATCCCTGCGGCACGTGCTTCGTCCACGGCGCGCGCCAGCAGGGCACGCCCGACACCTCTCCCACGGTGGCTCTCGGCCACGGCCGTGTTGGTGACCTCCCAGACCCGACCGTCGCGAGGCACCGCCTGGAGATGGCCGACCGTCTCCCCCGCCGCGGTCACGGAGACCCAGACCCGGCCGAGGTCGATGTAGCTGTTCAGCAGCTGCTCGGAGTCCTCCGCCTCGCGGAACGACCACGCCACCTCGCGGTGCGACCCCTCGAGCTCCTCGATGCTGATGTCCATGCCTGTCCTTCGATCGGATTTCGTCCCTGGTGAGTCCTCGCACGAGAAAGAGCGTTACGCCTGGGCTTCTCGAGAGACCAATAGACATGGAGCACGAG